>CAYMYN010000004.1:199823-233277 GCA_964394665.1 uncultured Planctomycetaceae bacterium | reverse complement strand
GACGGCGAGGTAGGGACCGAAGGGGATGTAGCTCGCGACGGCGCGCGCCGTGACCAGGGCCCGCCCGGCGCCGCGCCTGCGCCGGCGCGCCCGATCGCGGCCGCGGATCAACAGGTAGAACCGCACGAGGTTGGCGAGCCCCGCGATGGCCCCCAGGAGCGAGCCGATCAGCAACGCGGCGAGCACTCCGCCCGCCCCGACGAAGCCCCCGCCGGCCGCCATGAGCTTGACGTCGCCGAACCCCATCGCCTCCCGGCCGAAGGCCCGCGTCCCGAGCGCCCCGACCAGGTATAGCGTCCCGCCCCCGACGAGCATGCCCGCGAGGCAGGCGCTGAGGGCTTCGATGCGGCCGACGTGCTCCGCCCCCGGGCTCATCCAACGCACGACGTTGGAGTCGGCGTGGAGCTCGGGGACCAGGAGGCTCAGGATGGGTGCCGCCACCATCCCACCGATCGAGACCGAGTCCGGGATCTCGAACGTGTCGAGGTCGACGAAGGTCGCTACGACCAGGGCCGACACGACCAGCAGCCGGATGAGGAGCAACCCGTACTCGCCCTCCGGAGTCCACCAACCCGCGTGCACCCACAGGGCGGCGGTCAGGAGTTCGACCAGCGGGTAGCGGAACGGGATGCGCCAGCCGCAGGAGCGGCACCTACCGAGCTGCACGGACCAGGACAGGACGGGCACGTTCTCGTACCAGGCGAGCTCGTGGGCACACTTGGGGCACCGCGAGCGCCTGGGCTTGGAGACCGTCTGGTCCGCGAGCGGGTAGCGGTAGACGACGACGTTCAGGAACGAGCCGACGAACAGACCGAACACCCCGCACAGGATCGGGATCGGGATCTGGGTGAAGGGATCGGTCATCAGCGACTCGGCGCGCGCTCGAAGGAGAGGATCACATCGTCCACCACGGGTGGATTCCAGGGTGCAGCTTCGCCGTCCGCAGCCCGCGAATCTCGCTCGGGGGGCGGGCCCACCTCGAGCCGGACGAGGATGCGCAGGCGCGGCGTGTCGGTGAGGGCGGCGACGTGCGCGTGCGCACCCCAAGCTTCGACCGGCTCCTCGAGCGGGGCGTGATCGGGGACGAACAGCACTTCGAGTCGCCCGTCGCGCTGCTCGGCCGTCACACGCGAGTCGAGCCAGCGCGTGACGCCACCGGCCGCGGGGATCGGCCCCGACAACACGGCGAAGAGCAGGGGCTCGCGGAGGGGATTGGAGCGCACCTCGTCCAGCACGAGGGCGATGCGCCCCGCCGTGCTCGGCAGGCCCGGTCCTCCCCCGTCCCCCAGCAGACGTACGTGCCCGACGCCCGAGCGCACCCGTCCGCTCGAGGGGGCTCGGATCAGGCCGCCGGCGACGAGCAGCAGCGGGCCCTCGACGTCGAGCTCGCCCCGGATGACGAGGTCTCCGCCCGCGATCAGGACCGTCCAGGCGGCCTCCAGGTCCTGCAAGCGCCCGAGCCAGCCGGTGAGCGTCTCCCCTGGGGCGGCGGCGAGCTCGCCCAGGGCGGACGGCCCCGAGCCCGCCCGGCTCAGCCGGCCATCGACGACCAGGGACCCCTGCGCGCGCAGGATCACGGGTCCCGCTCCCCCGAGGGTCGCGAGTCGCCCGGCTGGCACCTCGAGGGAGATGGCGTGGAGATCGCGCTCCGCCCACTCGCCGACGAGTTCGACTCGCCCCGCTCGCCCGTCCCCCGCGGCGAGGGGCATGCGCACCCGGACGAGGCCGTCCCCGGACCAGCGGGCCGTGCCATCGGCTCCGGGAACCGCGACGGGCGAGCGCCCCTCGGTCCCGAGGAAACTCTCGACGTGCAGCGCCGACGGACCGGCTGGGATGACCTCGATGCGCAGCTCGGGGCCCCGTTCCCCGTGCAACAGCACGGGGTTGCCGCCGAAGTCCCGCAGGCCGCCGCGTTCCTGGGTCAGGATGTAGGAGCGGGGCGCGAGGGGCGTGCGTGGGTGCAGCTCGAGCTGGGTGCGGCCGACGGACGGGCGCTCGCCCTCGTCGACGTTCGCGATCAACCGCGCGTCGAGGGGGATCCAATTGCCGGTACCCTCGGGGCGCAAGCGGAACCCCGCCGCCGCCAGGGTTCGCGGATCGAGGGGCTCCTCGCACTCGAGGATCAGCGCGCGGTCGACCTGCACCGTCGGGCTGCGTGGCCGAAGTGGCGCCCCCCACAGCGGCGTGCGATCGTCGAAGAGTTGCACGCGCGTCCCCTCCTGCCCCTGCGAGGCGGTCTCGAAGGACCAGCGGTAGGTGGCCACCAGCGGACGGCCGTCGACGGCCCGCACGCCGTCCAAGGCCGGGAACCCACGCACCTCCACGTCGTACCGCGATCCCGGCTGGAACCCGGCATCGGCCAACCCCGGCGACATCGGGAGGTCGGGCAGGAAGCGGACGGTCCCGTCCTGGACCTCGAGTCGACCGCGCGCGAGGGATCCCCGCTCGGCGTCGCGGACGAGGACGCTCTCGCGCGTGATGGAGGCCTGGTCCACGGCGCCCGAGAAGTGCAGCGTGAGCGGCTCGTTCAGGAAGACCCCGACCTTGAGGCGGGGCCTGACCTGCTCGAGTTCGATCCACCCGGCCGGCGGCGCGGGTCGGGAGCACGCCAGGGGGACGAGGGCCAACGCCCAGCGCAACCCGCGCCACGGGGCGCGGGGGTCTGCCGATCGGAGCTCCATCCGCCGCATTGGACGGCTTCGCGCCCGCGTTTCCCACGCTCCTCCCGGGAGCTCCGCGAGCAGGCTCCGCCCAACGCAGGTGGGCGGCCCCCGAGGGGGCCGCCCACCTGGTAGGGAGCGATGAACGCTCCGCGATCAGAAGCGGAACGGGATCCGCAGGAAGTCCAGGGACGGGCGCGGCGTGTCGAAGCTCAGGTTCGAGCCGATGTCGAAGGAGACCCGGAACCGCAGGAAGCGGAAGCTCGAGTTCACCCCGGCGGGCGCGTTCGTGAGCACCGAGATGTCGTTGGCCCACTGGCCTGCGCCGGGGAACACGGCCGACTCGTTCGGCTGGCCCGTCGCGCTCGCCGGGGCAGCCTGGAACTGGATCTGGACCTTGGCCGTGCTCGGGAGCAGCGAGGCTTCGTTGGCCGTGAAGACCTGGAAGAACTTGGGTCGCACCAGGACCGTGCCCGCGGTCGGGAGGTCCGCGCCGACGGTGAAGGCGAAGACGTCCGCGAAGGAATCGTAGGAAACGGCCTCGATCAAGTAGCTCGAGACGTTGCCGCCGCCCTCGTCCACGTCGAGCCCGAACCCGATCATGAGGTTCGCGTTCTGACGGTAGAACGCGTCACCGGGCGCCAGGTCGGCCCCCGAGACACGCATCGTCCGCGGGTCCCCGTCCTCCAGATTCGGCAAGCCGGCGTCCTCGATCGTCCCAGCGGGAGCCAGGATCGGAGCCAGGGGCGTGACGTGCTGACCCGTGGTCTCGATCTCGCCGCTGAGCGCGTTCGTGCCCTGGAAGAAGAAGTCGATGTTGTCCGGAACGACGGTGCCGGGGGACACGGTGACCTCGCCGAGCGGGACCCACTTGGACTGCGCGCGGGAGATCGACCCGAACTCCGGCAGGAGGTGGTCCTTCCAGGAGCCGGTGGTCCCGTTCCAGGTGTAGCCGTGCGGCGCCGGCTTGCAGAGCCCACCCAGGTTGTTCACCTGGTTGTTGGGGTACCGGATGTTGCTCAAGCTCGAGACGTGGAACTGGATGATCCCCGGTCCACCGTCACCACCCGCCGTTCGGACGAAGGGCTGGGTCGTGGGGCAACCGTTGAGGGAGAACGGGTTGTCCTGGTTGGTGCCGCTCTGGTCCCCGTTGTGGATGGAGTCCTGGGAGGCGAGGGTCTCGCCGTTCTCCCAGGCCCCTCCCTGGTTGTTGGGGCCCGCACCGCCCTGGCCCCCACGCGCGGTGATGGCGGGTACCCCGGGGGTGAGAGCGCTGAGGTCCAGCAGGTTGGCCGTCTGGAGGATGATGTGTCCACCGGATCCCCCACCCGAACCACCGCCCACCGACCACGACCAGTTCACCGACTCGCCGCGACCACCCGCGCCGCCGCGGGCCACGATCCGGCCCGAGGGCCCGAAGACGATCGAGCCGAGCGCCTGGATGTGCAGCGATCCGCCGCCACCGCCCGCCCCAGCGCCCTTGTTGTGCTGGTTGAACTGGAAGGTCGGCGGAGGGTAGGTGTCCGAGATGATGGCGTCGCCACCCGCCCCGCCCCCGGCGCCGGCCCAGGGCTTGGGAAGCTCGCCGACCACGAGGCGCGCGTTCTGGGTGCCGACATCGGCGATCTTCACGCCATAGAAGTCGTCGAGGCGATCCGCCGCGTTGTCGATCGGGTTCAGGAAGGGCTTGGGACCGAATCGACCGCCCCAGGGCATGGGCGCGGCGCGCAGCGCGGAGAACACCGTGAGCGCGCCCGGGAATCCGTCCTCGGCGTCGAGTCCGATGAAGCCCTGGTCCGGGCAGTCGCCGGTGAGGATCTGGTTGTGCCCGAACACCCCACCACCACCGCCGGCCACCTTGCGGTTCGCGCCGTTGGTGCCGGCATTGGTGCCATAGCCCGACTCACCCCCTTCGCCGCCCTGGCCTTCGACGTTGAAGGCGCCGTTCCCCGCGCCACCGCGCGGGGTGGGACCGGTGGTGATGTAGCTGCCCGTGCCCCCGCGGCCGCCGCCCGCCTGGCCGCTCGCACCGCCCTCGGGGAGGGTGGGCGTGTTCACGGTGAACACCGAGCGCCCCGGGTTGCCGTTGACGGAGATCGAGCCCTGGATCGTCACCGTGCCCGAGGCCAGGATCAGGGCCGGATTCGTCCCCTGGATCCGGAGGGTCGAGGTCGACGGGATGAACAGGTTGCGCACGTCGAGGCGGCCGCCGATCACCAACTGCTGGGCGACGGGCAGGCCTCCGGGGCCCCCCGTGACCAGAGTCGCCGCGGTGTCGAAGATGAAGTCCGTGTTCGGCGGGATGTGGAAGTCGAAGTTCCCGCCCGGGCCACCCGAACCGCTGAAGCCGAACGCGGCCGAGAGCGACCCGCTGGCCCAGTTGGCCGGGGGGCCGTCGAACACCACGCCGGAGTCCTGGATCGAACCAGGCTGTTCCCCGCCGACCAGGAAGGTCTCCCGGATCTCGTCCGTGAAGTCGATCGGGAAGCCCAGCCCATCCTGGAAGTAGTCGCTGGTCATGCGCGCGAAGTCGACCAGGGGGAGGATGTTCCGGTCACCGACCAGGTCCTCGAACTCGGCGCTGACGAAGACCCGTAGGTCGCGATCCTGGGGCAGCACGCCAACCGGAGTGATCCGCACGGTGGAGCCGCTCGCGGTGCAGTTGGCCACGAGATCCACCTGCGTCGCGACCGGCGTCCAAACTTGGACCGAGGGGTCGGGATCCGAGTCGTACTGCAGCCGCAGGCGAGTCGGGCTGACGTTCTCCGCGCTCGGGTTGATCGGCTGGTTGAACTCCAGGTAGATCGCGACTTGGGTCTCCGGGCGGCTGTAGAGGTTCAGGGGAACCTCCATCCCGTTCTCGAGCAGACCCACGCCGAACTCGTTGCGCACGAAGTAGACCGGATTGGCCGTATCGCCCCCGATCACGAGGCGAGTCCCGACCTGACCCGGCTCCTGGCGCGTCAGGATGCTGGGCGGACCCGTGACCGGATCCAGGAACAACTGGGTCAGGATCGTCGAGGTCGGGGTCTGGAAGACCAGCGTCTGCCCGGCCACGAGCGGGCTGCCGCTGGTCGAACGCACCGTCACCGGGCTCGAGTCCGAACCGGCGACCAGGATGCGGTAGGGCACCCCACCCGGCTTGAGGCCGGCATCGGAGAGATCCGCCTCGGTGGGGCAGGTCGGCAAGAAGAACACCTTGCGCGGATCCTGGGCGTCGAGGAGGAAGCTGCCGATCGCCGGGGCGCCGTTGATCTGGGCCACGTTGATCGTGTTCATGTTCACCGTCGAGAAGTCGACCGGCTGGGTGAACGTGAAGGCGATCGGGCGGTTGATCTGCCAGATCTGCCCGCTCGAGACTCCGATGTCCTGGAGGACGAACTGGGCGCTGGACGAGCTCGCCCCCGATCCGCCCCCTCCGCTGCAGGCGCCGAGGCCGAAGGCTAGCAGGGCGGAACCCAGTACGGCTTGGACTCGCGTGGTCTTCCGGGCGGTGCTCATGGTCGATGCTCGCGTTCGGGGAGGGGCCTGGACGGTCACTGGAAGTATGCGAAGCCGAGGGAGGACAGTGACGGCGAGAGGTTCGTCTCGATGTTCGAGATGAAGGTCACGCGGAACTGGAAGAACGGCGCCGTGTCGATCCCCGACATGCTGTTGCTCCAGGTCGAGTTCCCGTTCAGGAACGTCGGGATCCCCGCGCTGCCATTGGTCGGGTGGTTGCCGTAGATGTCCAGGTTGGCCGGGTTGGTGCGGATGTTGTTGAGGTTGTTCGCACCCCCGGTGCTGACGGTCGTCGCGCCGCGGAAGGCCAGGACGACCTCGGTGCCCAACGGCTGCTCGTTCGCCCGGGGCTCGATCACGGGGGTGGCGTACTTGGGGTTGACGAGCCCCGTGTCGAACCAGATCGAGTGCAGGCGACTGATGCGCGTCACCAGGTCCATCTGGCCGATGTAGAACGAGTTGTCGATGCCCGGCGTCGCGGCGCCCGTGGCGGGGTTGAAGCCGCCCAGTGCCTGGTCCTGGGTGTCGGGGTTGCGGATCGTCTCCTGGCCGGCGGAGATCCCGCCCGTGGAGAAGGCCCGGAAGTTCGGGCGGATGCAGGAGTTGACCGCCAGGGAGATGTCGAACGCGTTCAAGCCCAGCGCGCTGCTGTCGGGGTAGCAGCGGAACTCCATCAGCAACGGGAGACCCACGGTGGGCACGCCCGGGTTCCCGGTCGTCCCTGGGGGGTAGGGAACGCCGGTCAGGGGCGGGTTGGGGTTACCGAAGACGATGAAGTTCTCGATCGCGAGCACCGCGCCCGGCCCCTGGGCACCGCCCTTCGCGAGGAGCGAAGTGTCGCGCCAGGTGTAGGTCTTCCACTGCGCGACCGGGACCCCGCGGTTCATCGGGAAGGGCTGCATCAGGGTCCCCGACTCGGCCGTGATCATGTTCGAGGGCGAGACGGTGTAGCCGCGCTCCTGCGGATGCACGATCGTCCCGGGATCGTTGATCGGGTCCGCGTAGTTGCCCGCGAAGGTCTTGACCAAGCCCGAGAGGGGGAAGACCGGGAACAGGGTCATCGGGTCGGGGATCTCGTCCGGCAGCCACAGGGAGTGGGCCAGGCGGATGCTGAACTCGTCGTACGAGTCGGACACGACCGCACCGCCGATCGGAGCCCAAGCCAGGCCCTCGACGTCGAGGTTGATGTTGGTCTCGTCCGTGAGGGAGAAGCCGACGTCCACGTAGCGCCACAGGGTCTGGAGCTTGCTTCCCAGGCGCGAGAGCGGCGTCTGCACGCCCTGCGGGAAGGGCGTCATCACGCTCGGCACCGGCTTGGTGCGGTCCGCCGCCGCAGAGAAACGGTTCACGGGGCGCGGCACGATGCGGCTGTTCGCCGCGTCGAACAGCACCTGGCCTTGGCGGTACTCGCCCCAGCCGTCGGACTCGTCCTGCGTGTTGAAGATGATCTCGTTCGGGGTGTTGAAGCGCAGCACCACGCCGGCGTTGACGCTCAGCGACTCGGTGGTGTCGAGCGAGAACTCGACCGCGAAGCCCGAGAGATCGAGCGGGTTGCCCGCGAGGTCCGTCGGCCCCGACGGGCCTCCGGCCAAGCTCAGGTGGTAGGTCCCGGCGGGCGTCCCCTTGCTGCGATCCAGGGGCAGCACCGGGACGTAGGAGAACTCGCGCAGGTCGGAGGAGGGCTGCACGCGCCCGACCACGTAGTCGAAGTTCGTCATCGCCGGGCTGACCAGCGGCCGGCGCGTCAGGGTGAAGGAGTCGAAGGCACCGATGCGGGCGGGGTCCATCGGCTCGCTGAAGCGCAGGAAGATCTGGGCCGCCTTGGACACGCCCAGCGCCGGCGGGGTGACCGGGTTCGGCGAGAAGCGCACGAAGCAGGCCGGTTGGTCGAAGTCGGGGTCGAAGGCGGTCTGGAGCTGGGCACCGCCCAGGAGCACGTTGCCTCCGATGGGAGCGACGACTTGCAGCAAGACGTTCCGGACGAGCGCGCCATCCTGCTGGGCGTCGATCACGATCGCGCGCGTGCCGCCCTGGTCCAGGACGTCCTGCCCGAGCTTGAGCTGCGACGAGCACAGGGCCGGGTCGAAACGCAGCTGCCGGACGAGGAACTGACCTCCGCCGAGGTTCGTGATGCCGGGGACCGAGTCGCCCGGGTCGTCGTCCTCGAGCGCGACCGTCAGGCTCCCGATCAGGACCGGGGCCACGTCGTCGAACAGGAAGCCGTTGTTGACGTCGTTCCCGTTGCCCGAGCGATACGCGCGCACGATGTCGCTCGTGGGCGAGGCGCCATCGTTGGCCCCGTTTCCGCTGAAGGCCAGGGGCTTGTTGTTCGGGTTGGTCAGGATGATCGACTGGCCGACCTGCGGCGCGACGCGCGTCGGAATGCGGAACGCGGCGTTCGCCTGGAGGGTCGTGACGCTGGCAGGCAGGCCCAGGGGGTTGATCCCCAGGGGCGGATCCGAGGCGCCCGCCTCGGTCTCCGAGACCGTCAGGTCGATGATCACGCGCGTCGAGTAGAAGGCCAGGCCGCTGCCCAGGTCGTACACGTCACCGTGGTTGGGGTCCACCAGGACCCGGGCCTCGTAGGGCTGCACGACCGGGTTGCCGGTGAACACGCGCACGACGTTCGACTTGAGCTGCCCCGACGTCGCCGAGACCAGGAGTTGGTTCTTGTTGTCCCGCCAGGAGCCGTTCACGTAGTGCGGGTCGAGGATGTCGTCGAAGCGCAGCACGAGCGCGGAGTTGCGCGGGACGACCGTGAAGGGCGGGAGCTCGCTGAGGCTCAGGCTCTTCGACTGGATCGGGGTGAGGTTCTGCTCGGCCCGCTTCAGCGCCTGCACGTACGCGGCGCTCCCGAAGGGGTGCAGGATGCGCAGGGTCGTCTGATCCGTGATCGGGTTGGAGGAGATCACGTAGTCGACGTTGTCCGTGCGGATGTTCTCTCCGATCACGAAGTCCCGATGGCGGAGGACGCCGTTCTCGTCCTGCACCTCGACGAGCCTCCCCCACGAGACGCCCAGCAGGCGCAGCGTCGAGGCCTGACCGGCCTTGTTCTCCTCGACCAGGAAGCCCGAGGTCGGCAGGCCCCCCTGCGTGTACAGCGAACCGAGGGGCGCGCTGGACCCGGTGATCGCCGCGTCCGAACCGCAACCCGCCAGAGCGAGGAGCGCGAGACCCAGTCCGCCCATCCAGGCCCGGGTCCTTGCGGCTCCCCGGAGCGTGCTGCCCCTGCGCGGGGACTGCGGCGTCGGCGAGGTCGGGTGCGTGAGGTTGGTGTTGTGCTTCATCGGGGAGCGCTGCGGACGGAGAAGTGCGTGCCTGCGGCCGGACGGGGGGTAGGGTCCGCGCCGGGGTCGGCTGGGGTTCCGCGGGGTCTGACGGTCGTCGCAGGGAGAGAACTGGGGCCTGCCCACCCGGGGTCCGCCGGGCCCTCCCCACGGGGTGGGGCCTCGGCCAGGACGCGCTTCGGGGCGGGAAGGTGGACGGATGCGAGGAACCATCATCCCCGCGATCGGGATTCGTTTCCAGCCCGCGGGAGGGTCCTCGCCTTCGCCCCCCCGTCCAGGGACCCGTCCAGGGACCCGTCCGGGGGCCCCGAGCGGGCCCGAGAGGGAGGGAGGAGAGTGGACCCGTCGGCCACCTGCGGAAGGAGCGGTCGGAGTCCCCTGGCGGAGACACCGACCCCTACCGGAACAAACCCCGTGCCGTGCCCGCGAGGCTCGGCCTGGAGAGGTAAACTACGTTCTGGAATGGACTTAGGAGCTTCGAGCGACACCCGTCGGGGAGCGCGGGGCCCCCGTCCGTGCGACGTCGCAGGCCGGACCGGCGGCGACCGAGCGTAAGCGCACACCCGACCGGGCCCGCCTGGCGATCCAGCGAGCAGCCACCGGGCGTCCACGGTGCCGAGGGAGGGAAGCCCCGCTCCGCCCAGGGGAACCGGCGCCCCGTCCCCGCGGGTGAGGACGGCCGGCGAGCCGGCCGTACCGAGGGTGCTCGAAGACCACTCACACTCTGAGAGGCCGCAGGCTCGGCTCTTCCTCGGTCTCTCAGTCCGGCTGGATGGAGGGCGTCGCCGAGGTGCGCCCCGCGGGGTGGAACCCAAGGGTGCGGGCATGCTCCTCGTCCCGGAGGAAGACGAGGTGGTCTTCGCGCAGGCGACGGGCCGTCGGCGAGTCGGCGCGATGGTAGACGCGGGTCGTCGAGCACCCCACCCACTCGAAGGGGATCTCGTGCGAGCAGAAGCCGCAGTACACGCGCCAGGGGTAGCGCGCGGCGAGCTTGAAGAGCGGCACGACATGGCGCTGCTCGGTCGCGGTCACGCACTGGCGATTGGGGCACGGGCTGGGGCCCAACGCGATCGGGTGCAGCGCGAGGGCCACCGGAGGTTCGGGATCGAGGACGTCCAAGCGACCCAGCAACGCGGCGAGCAGGGCCATCCGAATCGGAACCCCGCGCGCCGCCTGCTTGAAGTAGATGCTGCGCGGATCGGCGTCGATGTCCGAGCTGATCTCGTCCCGGCGCGGCAGCGGGTGCATGACCAAAGCGTCGCGCAGCGAATCGTGGGCCATGGTGTTCTTGCCCAGCTGCGGATAGGAGCGGGTCATCTCGGAGCCCGCCGGGTAACGCTCGGTCTGCGGCCGCGTCATGTACACCGCGTCGACGCGGTTCACGTCCCACCCGCGCGCGTCGGTGAACAGGCTCAGTTGGTGCGGCTTGTGGGGCGTGAGATAGAGCACGTCGCACTCGGCCGCGAGTTGCCCGAGGGCCTGCGCGTTGGCGCGCACCGGCTCGACGCCGAACTCCTCGCGCAGGCGCTTGACGACGTATTCGGGCAGCTCGAACCCCGGCTGCGGAACGCTGATGATGTTGGCGCCGAACCGCGCCAACGCGTACACGAACGAGTGGATCGTGCGGCTGTAGCGCAGGTCCCCCGCCAACACGACGTCGAGCCCTTGGATGCGACCGCGTTCGATCCACAGGCTGTAGAGGTCGCACAGGGTCTGGGTCGGATGCTCGTGGCTGCCATCGCCGCCGTTGATGACTGGCACGCTCGAGACCTGGGCCGCGAGCCGCGCGGCGCCTTCGCTCGAGTGGCGCAACACGAGGATGTCGGCGTAGCTCGAGCTGACGACCCGCACCGTGTCGGCGAGCGACTCGCCCTTGGATGCGCTCGACACGCCCATGTCGGCGGCCGTGACGACCCCTCCGCCCAGGCGCAGCATGGCGGACTCGAAGGAGAGCCGCGTGCGCGTGGAGGCCTCGTAGAAGAGGGTGGCGAGGATCGTGCCCGGGCAGATCGCCGACCAGGCGTGCAGGTCTTCCCCGATCTCGCGGGCCTTGGCGAAAAGGCGTTCGATCTCCGCCAGGGAGAGGTCGTCGATCGAGATCAGGTTCCGGTCGCCCATTCCGCTCGAGCGTCGCGCCGCGGGTTCCCACCCAGGGACCCGTGCGGCTCGCGGCCGGGAGCGGAGCGTATCCCTCCCGGGCGCGGCCTTCAATGCTCCGCCCCGCCGCCCCGGTGGATCGAGGGCGCTCACCCCGGTCGGGGGACGCCGAGCAGGCCGCGGATCACCGCCCGCAGCTCCGGCGCGTTGGGCCGCGAGCGCGGGTCGAGCGCGGCGCGGAGCTCGGCGTCGAAGGGCACCGCTCGCCCGGGGATCCACGGCTCCGCCGGCAGCTCGAGGGCCCCGCGGAAGAGCGCCTCCATGTGCCGTCGCGCGCCTTCGGGATCCGGCCCCGCGGCGAACCCCCCGGTCCCGGGCCGCGGCGCGAGATCGACCCGACTCCGCGCCACGACGCGCCGCTCGCCGGGCGACTCGGGGGCCGGCGACGGGGGGCTCGCGTCGGCCGGCTCGAGCCACACCACCAGTTCGGCCGAGCCGCGTTCGCCGCGGGCGAGTTCCTGGCCCCGGGCTTCGAGCCCCGCGGCACCCTCCACGCCTCCCACGTCGCGCTCCCCCGCCGTGTCGACGAGTTCGACCGCGTACGGCCCGAGCCGCGCCGCGGCGCGCACGCGATCGCGGGTGGTGCCCGGCTGGGAGCTGACGATGGCGCGTTCACTGCCCACCAGGGCGTTGAAGAGGGTCGACTTGCCGGCGTTGACGGGCCCGGCCAGGACGACGCGCACGGGCTCGAACAGCGGCCGCAGCGCGAACCCCAGACGGCCCAGGCGCCGCACGCCGTCCACGAGGGCCCCGTCGCTGGCGGCCAACCAGGCCTCGAGCTCCCGCCGCAGGGCGCCCTGCGCCTGATCGAGGAGCACCCGCGCGGCGGCCTCGCAGGGGGCCGCGGCCAGCGCGCGCCAGGCGCGCGCCTCCAGCTCGGCCGCGTCCCCTTCGAACCCGGGCGGGCCGGTCGCGCCCACGTCCGCCGCCCCCAGGGCCTCGCGCACGCGCCGAACGATCGGACGACTGCCGTGCAGGTGCAGCTCGACCCGTCGCGCATCGAGCGCGACGGCCAGGGCTTCGTCCAGGGGCCCCGCTGCGTCGGCCAGCTCGACCCGCACCGCGGCACCCACGCGGGGCCTGGCTCGGACGCACAGGCGCCCGACGGCGTCCAGGGCGCCGGATCCGCGCACGAGGAGCACCGAGACGGCCCCGATGCCGCGGGGCGTGAGCTCGTGCACCTCGAGCCTCACCGTCGGAGCTCCGCGAGGGCAGCGCCCAAGAGGCCGCGGTGCACCAGGTCCGGATCGCGGCGCAGCTCGCGGCCCGGGAACGCGGTCGGGTCGTCCAGATACCCCGCCGCGCCGCCGGCCAGCAGGACCGGGGCGCCCCCGAACCCCGCTTCCCGGGCGATCGCCTCGACCAACTCGTGCGCGGCTCCCCGGAAGCCGACCGCGATGCCGGCCAGCAGGGCACCCTCGGTATCGCGCCCGAGCGCCGGCACGGCGGGCCTCGGGTCGACCCGAGGAAGGCGCGCCGTGCCCGAAGCCAAGGCCTGGGCCAGTAGCTCGGGGCCGGGCGCGATGGCACCCCCGAGGAAGACCGGGCGCGGGCCTTCACGGCGATAGGCGTCCACGGTCAACGCGCTGCCCGCGTCCACCACCAGGGCGCAGGAGAGACCCCACTCGAAAGCCCCGCGGGCCGCGAAGAGTCGATCGAGGCCGGTGGTCTCGGGGTGGAGGCAGCGGTTCTCGACCCCGGGCTCGAGGATCAAGGGGCCGCCCCCGTCGAGGGCCTTGCGCAGGGCGCTCAGCACCGCGCGGCTGCGTTCCTCACCGGCGACGGTCGAGAAGGCCGCGGCGGCGAGTCCGCCCAGGCCCGCGAGCGCGCTCTCGAGGTCCTCGCCCTCGCGCACGGCGCGCCGCAGGATCGGCCGCGCCGGAGCGAGGCTCCCCCCCCACTGCCAGACGAGCAGCTTGAGCGCGCTGTTGCCGAGGTCCGCGGTGAGGATGGAAACCAAGGTGTGGATTCCGGTCGTCCCAGGGGCCCTCGGAGTGGGAGTCGGACCCTCGCGCTCCGCGGAACGACCGCCGTCGACGGCCGTGCAAGGGGTGTCGATGGGGCCGTCGCTCGATGCTTCTCGGCCTGTCAGGGCGATTCGTAGACGACCGTGCGCTCCTGGCCCATGTTCTCGATCACCACGTGCCAGGTCGTCGTCGACTCGGCGTTGTTCTTGACGTAGGTGACCGCTTCCTGGGGACTGCCCACGGGCGAGCCGTTGATGCTCTTGATCACGTCCCCCTCCTTGAGCCCGTGCCGAGCCGCGACCCCACCGGGCTGCACGCGGGTCAGTAGGATGCCCGGTTGCTTCGTCCGCGGGTCCACGTAACGGCGGTGCGAGATCTCGCTCGAGATGATCGAGGGGTAGTTCTGCCCGATGTGCTCGATGTCCTCGAAGCCCACGCGATACATGTTCTCGCCGACGCGGGTCGTGTTCTCGCTGAAGGCCGCACGCCGGTCCCCCATCGGGATCGAGCCGCTCGGCGCGGGGCGCAGGACGGTCTCCGGCGAACCCGCGGCGATCAGCCCCGCCACCATCCCGGAGTCGCGCAGGGAGAGGGTCTCGTGGGCGCGGGTCTCGTCGTCGAAGGCGAAGGTCACGCCTTCGACGGCGCGGATGCTCTCGATGCGCACGAAGTCGAGCGGCGACTCCAGGCGGTCGCCCGTCCGGTAGGTGCGCAGGGCGTCCACGCCGCTCCCCTCGCCGATCGGGGACGGCGCGGCCGGCTGGGCTCCGCGGCCCCCGCGCCCGCCCGCCGGGGTCGGCGCGCCGCCGGCCGGTCGCGCCCCGGCTCCGGCCCGAACACCCGAGGCCGACTTGTAGATCAGGCTCACCCGGCTGCGCTCGGGGGTGGCTGGCTCCTCGCGGATGAGGAGGACCCGCACGAGGTCGCTCACCGGAACGGCGGGCGGTTTCTCCGGCGGCCGCTCCTCCACCACCACCGGCGCCGGGGCCTGCACGGCACGCCCGGTCCAGTTGAGGTCGAGGAAGTTGCGCTGGATCCGGGCCTGGGGCACGAGGTCGAGCGGGGCCTCCTCGGGCACGTTCACCCCGTGGAGGATGCGGGTGGCCCGTTCCTGGTCGGCCCACACGGGGGCGTTCTCGGGATCGAGTCGCGCCCGGAACTGGGGCAGCCGGTCGAAGATCATCCAGCCCAACGCGCCGCCCAGGCCGGCGGCCGTGAGCCAGGTCAGAGCCTTGATCTGGGAGACGTTCATCATCGCTCGGGGTAGACGGCCGGCGGGGCGAGCCCGGCCGCCGATCGGCCCGTGGACCGACCCGGGGCGGCTTCCGCGCGGGCATCCTAGTGCCCTGCGGAGGGGCGCTGCAACGGCGGCGGCGCTCGGTGGGTGACCGACGCGCCGCACGCTTGGCCCTCGACGCCCGGGGGCCGAGGCTATTCCCGGGGCTCGTTCCCGCCGGCCAGGCGCAGGCCGCCCGGCGGCGGGGTTCGCGGGCCCGCGGGGGGCCTCGAGCCGACCGGAGGGCGCTGCCCCGGAGCGGGATCACGCCCGGGCTCGGGCGCCGCATTGCGGGTCGGGCGACCGGCGCTGCCCGTGATGCCGCGCAGCGCCATCACGAGCTCGTCGGGCCGATCGCTCGCCGCCAGGGCGTCCTGCAGCTCGACCTTGCGCTCGAGCACCAGGTGCTTGAGGCACTGGTTGAACGAGATCAGGCCCTTCTCCGCGCTCTGCTCGATGACCTTGCCCAACTCGGCGGTCTTGCCGTCGGCGAGCAACTCGCGCACGTGGGGCGTCGAGACCAGGAGCTCGAAGGCGGGCACCAGGCCCTCCTCTCCGGTCCGCGGGACGAGGCGCTGGCTGAGGACGCCGGCGAGGTTGTCGGCCAGGCGCGAGCGCACCTGCCGATGCTGCTCGGCCGGGAAGAAGCCCAGGATCCTCTCGACCGTCTGCGGCGAGTTGATCGTGTGCAGGGTCGACATGACCATGTGGCCCGTCTCGGTCGCGTCGAGGGCCGCGATGACGGTCTCGGCGTCCCGCATCTCGCCGATCAGGATGATGTCCGGGCTCTGGCGCAGGGCGTGGCGCAAGCCGTCCTTGAACGACGAGCAGTCCGTGCCGACCTCGCGTTGGCTGATGACGCACAGCTTCTCCTGGAAGAGGAGCTCGACGGGGTCCTCCAGCGTCACGATGTGGCGCTCGGCGGTCTGGTTCACGTACTGGATCATGCCCGCGAGCGTGGTGGACTTGCCCGAGCCCGCGATGCCGGTCACCAGCATCAGTCCCCGCTTGCGCAGCGCGATCTCCTTCAACTCGGGGGAGGGCAGGTTCAGCTCCTCCAGCGAGGGCGCGTGTTCGTTGATGCGGCGCAACACGACCGCCGGCTCACCCATCTGCTTGTAGGCATTCAGGCGGAAGCGCCCGAGTCCATCGAGGTGCAACGCGCAGTCGCACGATCCGTTCTCGCGCCACTGGTCCATGCGCCGGCTGCCGACGATGCCTTCGAGCACCTCGAGCAACGGCCCGGGCCCGGGGACCCGCCCCGGGAGGAAGTGGATGCGACCGTCGACGCGCTGCGAGGGCCGGCCGCCCGCGCGCAGGATCAGGTCGCTGGCCCCGCTCTTCACCATGCCCGCCAGCCAGGCCTCGAGCATGTGGCGCGGCGAGGTGGTGGTCGTGGTCAGGGGATCCAGCGCCAGGTCCCCGCGCGGCTTGGGCGGCGGCAAGGGATGGACGTTGGGACGACCTTCCGAACCCGAGGGCATCACCTGGGCGCGGTCGGCCGCGGGAACCGGGGCGCTCCGCTCGAGCTGCGCCTCGGGCGGACCCGGCGGCGGACCGGCGGGGCCGCGCGCTGGCCCGGCGCCCGGCTCGCCCGCGGGGTTGGGTCGGAGCGGCACCGCGCCGAGGGGGCGGGGTCCGGGGACGCTACGGGGATTCGGGCCGCCCACGGAGGAACGGTCGGGGTGGGGCAGAGGGCGCGGCGCGCCCCGATCGAGCGGGGTGTCCAAGGGCGGATCCTCGGGATCGACCCCGGACCTTCCGGGGAACCGTCCCGAACAGGGATCGACGCCGGGCGCCGGGTGCCTTGAGGAACGGCCCCGCGGGGGTCCGGGCGCGGGGGTCCGCCCCGTGGGGGCCGCTGCCCCCGGTCAGGGGGCCGCCGGCGCGGCGCGCACGATGGCGAGCGCGGCCCGCAGGAGCGCGGCCAGCCCGGCACGCTTCACCGCGGAGATGCGCCAGACCGGCAAGCCCGTCCGGCGCTCCAGCTCGTCCGCCGCCGCTTCGCCCTCCGGTCCCTCGACCTTCGTCGCGACCAAGAGGCGCGGCTTGGCGGCAAGGTTCGGCGAGTAGGTCTCGAGCTCCTCCCCGATCGCCCGCCAGGCCTCGTAGGGATCGCTCAGGGATGCCCCGGAGCAGTCCACCAGGTGCAACAGCACGCGGCAGCGCTCCACGTGGCGCAGGAATCGATGGCCCAGGCCGTGGCCCAGGGCGGCCCCCTCGATCAACCCCGGGAGGTCCGCCAGCACCAGGGTCTCGGTGTCCCCCAGGAGCGCGATGCCGACCTGGGGTTCGAGGGTCGTGAACGGGTAGTCCGCGATCTTCGGCCGAGCGGCGGTCACCGCCGAGAGGAACGTGCTCTTGCCCGCGTTCGGCAGGCCGACCAAGCCCGCGTCCGCGAAGAGCTTCAGCTCGAGGCGCAGGCGTCGGCGCTCGCCGGGCGTGCCACGCGTCGCGATGCGCGGCACCTGGCGCACCGAGTTCGCGAAGCGCGCGTTGCCCTGGCCGCCGCGGCCACCCTGGGCCACCACCAGCCGATCGCCTTCGTGGGACAGATCCGCGAGTCGATTGCCGTGCGCGGCGTCGAGGACCAGCGTGCCCACGGGTACCTGGAGCACGAGGTCCTCCCCACCGCGGCCCGTGCAGTCCGCCCCGCCCCCGCGCTGACCGCCCGGCGCCGCGTAGCGAGGCGAACGACCGATGGCTAGCAATGAGGTCACCCCGCGCGAGGCTTCGAGGATCACGCTGCCCCCGCGACCGCCGTCACCCCCGTCCGGTCCCCCGCGGGGCACGTACTTCTCGCGCCGAAAGGAGACGACCCCGTCTCCCCCGTCGCCGGCCTGGACCTCGATCTCGGTCTCGTCGCGAAACATGACGCAGTGCCCCGGGAGGGCCTCGGCTCGCCCCGCGCAGGCGCGTCGGCGGAGCCGATGCGACAGGTTTCCGCGGGCAGGGCGACCGCGGGCGCTGGATCGGCCCGGCCGACCGCGTCCCCATCCGGCGCCCGGGGCGGGCCGTGCCTAGCGCATCAGCGCGCGCGAGGAGCACTTCCACGCGCTGCGCGACGGCCGACCCTGGCGCCCGTGCCCAGGACATCGCGCGGGACGCGAGGTCGACGCTCGCCCGGCCTCGGAGCGGCCGGGGGTCCGACTCAGGAAGCCAGGGGGTCGATGTGGACGCGCCGCCCTTCCTGGAAGCGCACCACGCCTTCGGTCAGCGCGAACAGGGTGTAGTCCTTGCCGCAGCCGACGTTCTTGCCGGGCTTGTACCGCGTGCCGCACTGGCGGACGAGGATCGTGCCGGCGGATACCTGCTGACCACCGAAGCGCTTCACGCCCCGGAATTGCGGGTTCGAGTCACGGCCGTTGCGCGTCGAACCCTGTCCCTTCTTGTGTGCCATGGCGGGTGCTCCGGGTCGGGATCAGGCCTCGATGTTCGTGATGCGCACGCGGGTGTAGCGCTGGCGATGGCCGCGCTTGACGCGCACGTTCTTGCGGCGGTGGAAGCGGAAGGCGATCAGCTTGTCGCCCTTCGTCTCTCCCAGGACCTCGGCGGTCACGCGGGCCCCGGCGACCGTGGGCTTGCCCACGCGCACGGTGCCCTCGTCGCCGACCAGCAGGACCTCGTCGAAGGTGAGGCTGTCCCCGGCGGAGTGCGAGCTGGAGAGGTCGAGTTCGACCACGTCGCCGGAGCGCACGGTGGTCTGACGGGAGCGATCGCGGATGACGGCGTACACGGCGGAGTTCCTCGCGCTGGGAGAGGGGCCGCCCGGAGGGGTCCGGGCGGAATCGGGGCGGAACCTTGTACCAGGGCCCGGGGCCGGAGGGAAGCCCCCGGGCCGCCGGGGGAGACGGTCCTCGGGGCCGGCCCGGGGGGCCGGCCCCGCGGCGGGGCCGATCGGGCTCGGCGGGGGGGTCAGCGCTTGCGACGCCCGCCGGGGCGCACCTCGCGCCCATCGACCCGCAGGTAGCGCAGGACGCTGTCCTCGAGCTGGTCGACCGCCGGCGTCAGCACCACCTTGCGCTGCGTGCGATCCTCGAGCGCCCGCAGGTCGTCGAAGTGGAAGCGCTCGAGATGCTCGATGGTCTCGGGATGTGCGCGCACCTCGACCTGGCTGAAGCCCTTGTTGGTGAGCGCCGAGCCCAGGCGCCGCAGGACGGTCGTCGCCCGCGAGCGCACGGTGCGCACCCGGCCCGTACCCCGGCAGCGGGCGCAGGCCGTGAACAGCTTCTTGCTGGTGCCCGGACCCAGGCGCTGGCGGGTCATCTCGAGCAGGCCGAACTGCGAGATGCGGCCCATCTTGCTGCGCGCGCGGTCCGACGCGAGGGCCTCGCGGAAGGCGCGCTCGACCTCGCGGACGTTGGCGCGCTTCATCATGTCGATGAAGTCGATCACGATGATGCCGCCCAGGTCCCGCAGGCGGATCTGACGCGCGATCTCGGGCACCGCCTCGAGGTTGGTCTTCAGGGCGATGTCCTCGAAGTCGTGCCCGTCCGAGCGCGTGCGGCCGGAGTTCACGTCGATCGCGACGAGCGCCTCGGCCTGGTCGAACACGATCGAGCCCCCCGCGGGGAGCTCGATGCGCCGCGAGAAGATGCGCTCGAAGTCCGCTTCGACGCCGAAGCTGTTGAAGATCGGGCGGTCCCCCTCGTGCAGGCGGATGCGGTCGGCCTGATCGGGCATCACGCGCTCGGCCCAGTCGCGCAACGAGCGGAAGACCTCGGGATCGTCCACCACGACCTCCTCGACCTCGGGGCCGAAGCAGTCGCGGACCGTGCGAATGGACACGTTGGGCTCCTGGTACAGGAGCATCGGCCCGTGGCCCGACTTGAGGCGCTTGCCGAAGGTCTTCCAAGCATCGAGCAGCTCGTCGAGGTCCCGCTGCAGCTCGGGCTTGGTCTTCTTCTCACCGGCGGTGCGCACGATCACGCCCATGCCCTCGGGGGTCTCGAGCGTGTCGAGGATGCGGCGCAGGCGCTTGCGCTCGGCCAAGCCCTCGATCTTGCGGCTGACGCCCATGCGCGACATGAAGGGCATCAGCACCAGGTAGTGCCCCGTGATCGAGAGGAACGTGGTGAGCGTCGGTCCCTTGTCGCCGATGGCGTCCTTGGTCACTTGGACCACGACCGGGTCGCCGTTGCGCAGCAGGTCGGTGATCGGGAGGCGCTGGCGCGCGGTGAAACGCGCCGCGCGCTTGCGCGGCGCAGGCTTCGCGCCCTTCTTGGCCTTCCCTTCGTCCTCGTCCTTGTCGGCCTCGAGCAACTCCTCGCCGAGCTCCGGCTGGCTCGAGAAGGCGTCCCACTCCTCGGGGTCGACCTGGGCCGACATGAGGTTGTCGAGGCTCCAACCCTTCTCTCCGTAGGCCGGCAGGACGTCCGAGGTGTGGAGGAAACCATTGCGGCCACGCCCGAAGTCGACGAAGGCCGCCCCGATCGAGGTCTCGAGGTTGACGACCCGCCCGCGGTAGATGTCGTTGACGTGCGAGCGATCGCTGGCGACCGTCATCTGGAAGTCGACGATCGTCTCGTTGCGCACGACGGCGACGCGGGTCTCCTCGCGGTCGGAGGCATTGACGAGGATCTTGACCGGCTCGGAGCGGCGCTTGCGCGCGCTGGGCACGACCTCGACGACCTCGTCGTCGTCCCCGTCCCCCGCGGCCGCGTCGCGGCTCTCCGCGCGCCCGGACTTGCGCTTGCGTTTGCGCTTCTTCTTGCTCTGGCTGGGCGCGGCGGGTGCCGCGAGCAGTTCGGTCCCCTCGGGGAGCTCGAGCAACTCGGGCAGATCGTCCTCCTCGCCGGGGATCCCGTCGACGGCGACCGGCCCGACCGGTTGCGTCGCGAAGCGCGCGGGCTCCGCGCCCTTCTTGCGTTTGCGCCCGCCGCGGTTCCCCCGTCGCCGGCGCTTGGCGCCCGCGCCGTCCTCGGCCCCCTCGTCGGCCTGGCCAGGATCCGGCTGGGCCGGGGGACGCGCCCGGGCTGCGCCCCGCTCCCCGTCGCCCTCGGGGGCCGGGGTCTCGCCCTCCGCGCCGCGCCGGGGCCGTCGTTGGCGTTTGCGGCGCGCGGGTTGGGTCGCGCCCTTCGCGCCCTGAGCGAGGTCCTCGCCGGCGACCGCCCGCGCCACCGGGGCCGCGGACACCTCCTCGACGACCAGCGCCTCGGCGCGGGCACCCTCTTGCGTGGGTTCGGCCGGTGCTCCGTCGGCGCCCGCGCGGCGACGGCGACCGCCCCGGGATCCGCGCCGGGAACGGCGCTTGGGGGCGGAGTCCCCGGGGCCCTCCGCATCGGACGTGGATCCAGCCTGGGCTCCACCCGCGCCGACCGCGGGCGCCGGGAGCAGGCTCCCGTGCGGCGCCTCCGAGGGCGGCTTGGCGGACCCCAGGAGTTGGCCGGGGCTGGGTTGGGAAGGTGAGAACGAAGGCCCGTGGCCGAGGGGAGCGCGGGCGTGGTCGAGTTCGGGGCGAGCCCCGGGCCCCGGGAAGTCGGAGTTCCCGGGGTTGGATCGGATCGTCATCGTGAGAGAAGGATCGGGTTGGGTCCGAGCCGCCCCGCCGCGCGGCGCGCGAACCCCGCTGGTGGCAGGGTTCGGGTCGCGGGAGGAGCAGGGGGAGCAGCCCCACGCCGCGGGTGGCATCCCCCGGTTCGGCGCCTGTGCGCCGAGGGAACGGGAGACGACCCCGCGTCGCGCGCTCCCCACACGGGGCGGCTCGCCCCGGCACGACCCACGGGGTGGGGTCGGGGCGGCCCTGTGGAGGCGCAGCGGGCGCGGCCCCGTCGGGCCGGCGCGCGGGCGCTCCCCCGGTCGGGTTCTGGACCGGGAGATCGGAGGGTCGGGGCACGGGTGGACCGGGCCCAGGCGGCCCGGCGGGCCGCCCTGTTCGTGGAAGGATCGGAGGGCCCACGCCCGGCGAACTGCCGAGGGAAGGACCCGGGTGCCTGCGGCGGCGTCGGCACCGGCCCGCCGCGGCCCGGAGCCGCAGGATCGGATCGGTGCGGGGGAATCGTCCGCCCGGGACCGGGGTCCATCGCAGGATCCCTGGCCGGGGACGGCGCCTCCGCGTGGCCCCACTCTCGCCGATCGGTCCGCGGGAGTCGATCCTGGAGATCGAAATCCCCTCCCCGCCCCCAGCTTCCCCCGGGCGAGCACTTGGCCCGGGTGGGGTCCGGCCCCGCCCCGTCCCGCTACGGGTCGGACCCGTGGGGGCCGCTCGGGGCCTCCACGGGTCCGACGATCCCGGCGCGTGCCGGGGTCAGGCGCGCGGGCTCAGTCCACCTTCTGGGTGTCGTGCCAGCCACCGCCCACGAGGTTGTCGATCTCGTCGGCGATGCGCATCCGGCGCCGGCGGAGCTCCTGCTGCAGGAGCAGTTCGGTGTCCTGACTGCCGTGCACGATCGTCGGCGTGATGAACACCAGCAGACTGCGGCGATCCCGGCTCTTGGTGCGGTGCTTGAAGAGCTCGCCCAGCAGCGGGATGCGCGAGAGGCCGGGGACGCGCGACATGACCTTGGTGTCGGTCTCCGTGGTCAGGCCTCCGATGACGGCGGTCTGGCCGTTCTCGAGCATCATCGTGGTGACGATCGTCGAGGAGCGCGTGCGCGGGAGCGCGATCGAGCCCTCGAGACCGGCGGCGCCGATGGTGAACACGTCGAAGCCCGGGGGAGCCACCGAGCTCGTGCCGGTGCCCGAGAGGCTGGTCTCCTTGGGAATGACGTCCATGATGACCTTGCCCGCACCCGGAATGACGTGCGGCTTGATCAGGAGCTGGAAGCCGATCTCGATCGGCGAGCCTTCGGCCTCCTCCAAGGACAACTGCAGGCCGCCCGCCTGCCCCTGCTCGGACTTCGCCTCGGCGTAACGGATCGTCTCCCCGACGAAGATCGTCGCCGGGTACCCATCGAGGGCGATGATCTTGGGCGCCTGGAACACCTGCGTGGTGATGTCCCGTTCGAGCATGCGCAGGGTCGCCTGCACCTGGGTGAAGGACAGCGCTCCGAAGATCGTATCCGGCACGAAGGTGGCGCCGCCGTTGAGCAGCGGATCGACGAAGGGTCCCTCGCCGTTCGGGCTGGCGATGATCCAGTCGTCCCAACCGCCCGAGCCCTGGTCGAAGGGGAAGGTGATCGGGATCTGGCCACCGCTCATCGAGATGGTCGGGCCCGAGTCGCCGTAGTCGACGCCCAGGTCGAGCAGGTCGGTGTTGCCGGTGCTGACGAACTTGACGTCCACGAAGACCTGAGCGGGCTCGATGTCCAGGCGCGCCAGGATGCCGCGGATCTCCTCGTGCACCTGTTGCGTGTCGCGCACGATGACCACGTTCTGGGTCTCGACGTAGTCGAGCTGCCCGGCGTTCGAGAGGGCCTTCTGCAGGGCCTGGAGCACCGTGAAGTGATCGCTGATCTTGCCCGTCGGAGGCGTGAGCTGGCCCTGGATGAACTCCGACTGGATGCGCGGGACGATCTGACCGCGCGGGCGGAGGTACCGGAGCTGGTAGCTGGAGGTCACCAGTTGGTCCTGCAGGCGCAGCGGGTCGACCACGCGCAGGACGCCCCCGCGCTCCTCGACCACCACGAACCCGCGGGTCTTGGCCACCACGTCGAGCGCTTCGCGCCACGGCACGCCGTTCAGTCGCACCGAGATCGTGCCGCGCACGTCCTCGCCGACGACGATGTTGGCGCCGCTCTGCATGGCGATGAAGTCGATCACCCGGGAGATGTCCTCGTCCTTGGCGATGTAGCTCACCGGCGGAGGAACGAGGACCATCAGGATGCCGTCCGCACGCTCCTCGACCGTGGCGCCGACCTTCTCGGCGGCGAGGTCGAGCGCGACGCGCCAGTGGACCGCGCTGAGCTGCAGGCTGACCTTCTCGGCCGCCAGGCCCTTCTTGTCGGGGTCCATGACCACGATGTTCGCGCCCGAGCGTTCGCGCAGGAAGTCGACGACTGCCTCCAGCTCGCGCTCGGCGACGTTCAGCGTGACGCGGGCCTCACGGCTGGGGACCTGCGCCTGGGCGCAGGGCAGCAGTAGCCCGAGCATCGAGAGCCCGATCCAACATCCCTTCTTCATCCCGACTAGCCTCTTCATGTGGGGGTTTCCGACCCGTTCCTCTCGTGCCTCGTGCCTCGTGCCCTGAGCCCGGCGCGCGGTTCGCGGCGTCGAACGACGCCGACGGCCACGCTCGACCGGGCCCGGTGGTTATCGGTTGCTGGGAGCCTCAGAATCGATGGCCCAGGATGATCCCGCGGAACACGAACTGGATCTCGTCACGGGTGATCTCGTGCACGAGCAGCTCGTTCCCGAGCAGATCGCCGGGCGAGAGCGCGCGGCCATTGATCAGGGCCACCGAGGAGGCCCCGTCCTGGATCGCGATCCCGGAGACCTTGATGTCGATCTGTTCGAAGTCCCGCACCGCGGTGGCGATGCGCGCCAGCCGGCGCAGCTCCGCGATCATCGGCCTGCGGGCCGGATCGCTGGAGACGTAGTCGAGCTGCGCGTCGACCAGACGGTAGGCCTCCAACATCAGGCCGAACTCCTCGCGCCGGAAGTGGTTGGTCATCGCCTCCAGGACCTGCTGCAGCTTCTCGAGCGAGGGTCCGCGGCCGCCCTCGGCCGCGATCAGCTCGCCGCGCACGCGATCGACGACGTCGACGACCTCGAGTTGCAGGCGGCGCTGCGAAGGCACGTAGCGGATCGCCCCGTCGGTCTGCAGCCGGCGCACGTCCTCCTCGATGCCCCCCAGGGACTCCTCGAGGCTGGCCCGCGCGATCATCTCCTCGATCACGTTCTGGGCTTCCCGCATGCCTTCCCAGCTCTGCAGCATGGCTTGCGTGCGACCGGCCAGCTCCTGGACCAGGTCCATCTGCTCCTGGACGGAGAGGCCGCTGCCCCCGTCCTCGGAGACCGGAACGCGCGGGTCGACCCAGGGATCACGCCGTCCACGGGCGCCGCGGTACTGGTGCTTGTGCACGCTCAGCGCTTGGCGGCGACGGTTGATCTCCCCCGCCAGGAGGTCGCGCTTGCGCTCGTAGCCCTCGATGGCCACGGGCTTGGACTGAGACGCGGAGTCGTAGACGAAGGTCTCGACGTCGAGCGAGATCTTGTGCGAGGCGTAGCCGTCCTTCTCGACTTGGTCGCGCGGCGCCGAGGCGATCTTGAACTTCGGGACACGCATGAAGCGCTCGTGGCTCTCGAGGCGGTCCAGGAAGTCGAGGAACTGGTAGGCGTCGGCCTCCACGGTGAGGGTGTACGCCACCTCCTCGAAGGCCGACTGTTGTTTGGCGGCCCGCCCACGGGCCTGGGCCTGCCGCACGCCCCGGATGCGCGTCCCCGCCTCGTCCGAGAAGTGCTGGAACGTCCGGCTGAGGTTGTAGATGTCCTCGTTGTCCGGGAGGATGCCCTTGATGACCTCGGACATCTCCCGCAGGACGATCACCTCGCGCTCGAGGCTGGCGGTGCCCTGGATGAGCTTGCGGTGCGCGTCGATCTTCGTGCGCGTCTGCGCGACCTCCTCGCGGGACGCCTCGATGTCCTGGTGCTCGAAGTAGATCAGGGTTCCCAGGCCCGCGGCCAGCAGGCTGCCGCCGCCCGCGATGCCCAACCACCAACGTTTGAGGTTCATCGGCGATCCTCCGGCAGCTTGAGCTCGAGGGCCAAGGGGAAGGACCAGACGGTGCTGGGATCGAGGGTCTCGTCGCGCATCGACTCGGAGCCTTCGGGCGGCGCGGGCGGGAAGAAGTCGCGGATGAAGGGCGAGCGCTCCAGGTCCTCGAGGAAGTTCGCCACCTGGGCGAACTCGCGCGAACCGGAGAAGCCGGCGCCGCGCACGGTGCCGGCGTGGGCCCGCGCGCCCTGGCGGGGACGCCCGGTCGGGGCCTCCTGGGCCACAGTCAGGTCCGAGAGCCAGATCAGGTGCGACTGGCCGTCTCCGCCGCGGTTCACGACGTCGATGAGCTGATCGAGCTTCTCGGTCCAGGAGATGCGGCTCGAGGTGATCCCGGCGAGGGTCTCCTCGCGCGTCTTGTGCGTACGGCTCTCGCTCTCGAGCGAGCGGTAGTAGGCCACCTGGGGTTCGAGGCCCTCGATCTCGAGCTGCAGCACGCCGCGCTCGCTATCGATGCCGGCGGCCACGCCGAAGGCCGTCCAGGCCCAGTAGGCCAGGAGCGAAGTGTTGACGGCGACGGCCAGCGAGACCCCCACCATCAACTTCAGCGGAGTGCGCGCCTTGCGACGGTACTCCTCGGGGAGCAGGTTGATCCGAATCATGACGCATTCCTGACGCGCGATGCCAGGCCGACGGCGACGGCGAGCGTCGGCGCCCAGGCCTCCAGTTCCTCCACGTCGACGCGGGAGGCGTCGACGCGCATGCCTTCGAGCGGGTTCCAGGTGCGCGCGCGGCGCGCCGTGGCCTGCTCGATGTAACTCGCCGCACCGGGCGCCAGCGTGCCGCCCCCCGAGAGCAGGATCTCGTCGACGCGCACGCCGGAGTGGTGCTCGACGTAGTCCAGGGAGAGCGAGATCTCGCTGACGAGGTCCTCGAGGACCGGCGCGATGGCGCTGTTGACCTCGGGCTCGTGGCTGTCGCTGGCGCGCTTGATCGCCTCCGCCTCGAAGGGCTCGACGCCCAGGCGCCGGGCCACGGCCTGGGTCATGTCCGACCCGCCGATGTTGATCTCGCGGCTGAAGCAGGTCTCGCCGTTGCACAACACGTTGATCGAGGTGCGCACGGCGCCGATGTCGACCAGCGCCAGCGCGGTCACGTCGCCCGAGTCCTCCGCGGTGCGCGGCAGGTCGCACAGTTCCCAGGCGTTGGCCAGCGCGAAGAGGTCGACGTCGACCGCCACGGGCAGGAGCCCCTGGCCGACGATCGCGGTCAGGCGTTTCTCGATCGCCTCGCGCTTGCAGGCCGCGAGGAGCACCATCATGTTGCCCTCGGGCTTGCCGCCGTCACCCTGCGAGTTCTGACCGCCCTGCTCGAGCACCTGGAAGTCGAGGCTGACCTCGTCCAGGTCGAAGGGCAGGTACTTGTCCGACTCGAAGCGAATCGCCTGGCGCAGCTCGTTCTCCGACATCTTGGGCATCGGGATGTAGCGCACCACCACGGACTGGCCGGCGACCGAGGTCACCACGCGCTTGGTGCGGAACTTCCCGTCCCGCCAGAGGGCCTCGACCGCCTCGGCCTGACTGCCGCCGGGCGGGATCTCGGCCCGCGCAAAGCCCGTCACGACGGGTTCCGGCCCCTCGAGGGTGATCTCGACCGCCTTCACGACGGAACTGCCCAGGTCCAGTCCGACCAGGCTCTTGGACTTCCGCAACAACGCCACCCGTCCTCCCCCTGTGAGGGGTCCGACGGCCCGGGCGCCCCACCCGGTTTGGGGGGGGCCGAGGGATCCCGAGCCGTTCTGGCCCCCCTTCGGACGGATCCAGGCCGGGGGTTTAGGGGCCGCCCGAAAACCCGCCCCAGGCGCGGGTGGGACGGCGCGGGCGCGGGGCGCGTGGGAGCCGAGACCCCGCCCGGCCGGCGCCGCGGCAGCCTCAGGAGGGCGAGGTGAAGCCCGAACGCACGAAGGCCAGCAGACGCTCCACCAGGGCGGGAGCGTCCGGGCCGCGGGCCGTGAACGTCAGCTCGGCCCCGGCGGCGGCGGCCAGGGTCATCAGCTCGAGGATGCTGTGGCCGCTCACCTCGCGCCCCTGGTAGGCGACCCGCAGCTCGCTCGCGTGCTGGCGCGCGAGGCTGACGAGCGCGTGGCACGGGCGGGCGTGCATGCCCTCCGGATTGGGGATCACCGCGCTGCCGCGGGCCTCCAGGACCTCACCCCCCGCGTGCCCGCCGGTCATCGAACGGCCGACTTCTCCTTGAGGAGCTCGACCAGGTCGGTGCGCGTCTTGGCCTGCAGCGCGAAGCTGCGGAAGTCATGATCGCGGCCCAGCTTGGCGATCCAGGTCATCATCTCGAGGTGCCGGCCCGGGTCGTGGTGATCGCCCGCCCTCGCCGGCCGGAGCACGGTGAACACGACCTGCACCAGCGCGCCGTCCACCGCCGCCCACTCCAGGCCCTCACGGTGCACCGACAGGCTGCAAGCGACCCGATCCAGCCCCTCGAGCTTGACGTGGGGGATGGCCACGTTCATGCCGACGCCGGTCGAGGCGACCTCCTCGCGGGCGTGCAGGGCGGTCAGGGCCGCCTGCGCCAGGTCCGGGTCCAGGGCCTTGGCCCGCACCAGGTTGTCGACGATCTCCCGCAGGGCCTCGGGCTTGCTCCGCGCCTCGAGGTCGTTGCTGCAGCTACTTGCCTTGAACAGTTTCCAGAACGTCATCGCCTTGCCGGAAAGGGGCGGGACGCACCGACGGGAAGGGGGGTAGCCGGTGGGCCGCGCCTTGGGCGGCAGAGCGTAGCACACGCCCGGGCCCGGATCCTCGGGCCCCCGCGCCCCGTCTCCGCCGACCGCCCCTGTCCGCGGTGCCCATGAACGCCCGTCAAGCCCGGAAGACCCCCGGCCCTCCGCGCGCGCTCCGAGCGGGGCCTGGGAACACCGGCTCCGCGTAGCGCACGGCCAGGAGGTAGAGCCCGGCGGCCGGGGCCGTCGGCCCGACCCAGCGCCGATCTCCCTCCGCCAGGGCGCGGGGCACGCAGGATTCCTCCAGCCGCCCGCGCCCGACGTCCAACAACGTGCCGGCGAGGATGCGGGCCATGTTGTACAGGAAGCCCCGGCCGTGGAAGACGAACGCCACGCGTTCGCGGCGCAGGACGAGCCGCACGTCGAGCAGGCGACGCACGCTCGAGCGCCGCCGCGAGCCGCTGCTCGAGAAGGCGCGGAAGTCGTGCTCGCCGACCATCGCTCGCGCGGCGCGGCGCATGGCCTCCCGATCGAGGGCGTAGGGCGTCCAGTGCGCGTACTCGTGCGCGAACGGCGGCCGGAAGCGCGTCGTGAAGGTGACGTAGAGGTAGCGCTTGCTGCGCGCCTCGAAGCGCGGATGGAAGTCGTCGCGGCAGGTCTCGAGACGTCGGACACGCGCCGCGGGCGGCAGGTTGGCGTTGAGTGCGTGGTGCAGGCGCTCGTCGTCCAGGCGCGTGTCGACGTGGAAGCTCGCGACCTGACCCAGGGCGTGCACGCCGGTGTCGGTGCGACTCGCGCCGTGGACGGTCACGCGCTCGCCGGTCGCGGCCAGCACGGCCTCCTCGAGCGCCTCCTGGACGGTCGGGAAGCCGTCCTGGCGCTGCCAGCCGAAGAAGCGCGAACCATCGTAGGCGACCTGCAGGCGCACGTTCCGCATCCCGCGCAGGGTACGCCCCGGGCGCCGGACCCGTCAGCAGGCGGGTCAGCCGGCGTGGCGTCGGCGCCGATACGAGCTCTGGATCCCGAGCTCGACACGGTACTTGGCCACGGTTCGGCGGGCGACCCGCAGCCCCTGGCGCCCGAGGGCCAGGACCGCCTCGTCGTCGGAGAGCGGATGGCGCGGGTCCTCGGCCGCGAAGAGCCCGCGCAGGGCCTCGCGCACCCCGTCGCGGGCGCCGTTCGACTCCTCACCGGCCGGAGCCTGGAACAGCTCGCGCAGGGGCAGGATGCCGTGGGGCGTCTGCACGCACTTGCCCGCCGCGGCGCGGCTGACCGTGCTCTTGTGCAGTCCGAGCTCGTCCGCCACCGCCCCCATGCGCAGGGGCCGCAGATGGCCGGGCCCCCGCTCGAGGTACTCGCGTTGGTGACGCAGGGCGGCGCTGGCGACCGCGAGCAGGGTCTCGCGCCGCTGGCGGAGGGCCTCGACGATCGCCTGGGCTTGATCGACGCGCCGTGCGAGGTGCTCCCGGACCGCCCGATCCTGGCCGGGGTCGCGCGCCCAGCGTTCGACCTGCGCGTCGAGGCGCACGTCGGGCAGGGCCACCCCGCAGGCCGAAACGGTCCACTCGCCGGCATCGTCCCGCCCGACGACCACGTCGGGCACGAGGGGCGGCGGATCGGGCACGCCCAGCCCCGCCGCCGGCCGCGGATCGAGCTCGCCCAGGCGCGCGATCAGCCGCTCGAGTTCCCCGACGCCGATGCCCAGTTGGCGCGCGACCCGCGGACCGCGGTTGTGGGCCAGCTCGTCCAGGAACTCCTCGAGCAGGCGGCAGAGCAGGCCGTAGTCGGACTCGGCGGGGTCGAGCTGCAGCAACAGGCACTCGAGCGGTCCACGCCCGCCGACGCCGCGCGGCTCGAGCCCTTGCACGAGCGAGATCGCCCGCGCGAGCTCACCGAGGTCCGGCTCGAGCCCCTCGCGCTCGGCCAACGCCAACAGCTCCCCGTCGCTGCTCGAGAGCCAGCCGTTCGCGTCCAGGGCGCGCACCACGAGTCGCGCCCAGCGCTCGCCCAGCGGTCCGAGGCTCCTCCAAGTGAGCTGTTCCTCGAGCAGCTCCGCCAGGCTGGGCCCCGCGTCGGGGTGGTTCTGGAGCATCTCGTCGTGGCGCGCGCTCGCCTCGCGGGCCGAGGCCCCCCGACGGACGTGGGGCGCCTCGAGCTCGGCCCCGCTCGGCGGCTCGACGAGCAACGCTTCGTTGCCCGCGGAGGCCTCGAGCAACCAGGCGCCGAGCTCGTGCGCCGGGAGCTGCAGGATCGTCGTCGACTGGAGCATGCGCGCCTCGAGGCGCAGCTCCTGCTGCGTCCGCCACTCCAGCCCCTGTCGCATGCCCCGTTCGGCCATCCCGCTGCTCGCGGGGTTGCCATCGGCGGCCGGGGGCCGAGGGGTTGAGGTTCGTCGGCCGCGCGAGCCCGGTGCGGGCCAGCGGGCTCCGTCAGCGGGACGGGCCGCCCCGGCGCCGTCCGACCGCCCGGCGGCCTTCGAAGGCGTCCTCGAGGACCCCGCGGTGCAGGTGCTCGAGGGCGCTGCCCGAGGGCACCCCGCGGGCCAGGCGCGTCACGAGCGGCATGGGGTCGAGCCCCCGTTCGAGGGCCTCCAGGACCAGGGTCGCGGTCGCCTCGCCCTCCGCGTCGGGGTCGGTCGCCAGGATCACCTCCCCCACGCCCTCGCCGCGCACGCGCCGCACGAGCGCGGCCACGCCGAGGTGGCCCTCCTCGGTGCCCTCCGCCGGATTGAGCGCGCCCATCAACACGTGGTAGCGGCCGGCGTGGCAGCCGGCGCGCTCGATGGCCTCGACGTGCGCCGGCTCCTCGACCACGCACAGGGCGCCGCCCGCGCGCGCCGGATCGGCGCAGATCTCGCACGGGTCGCGGCGGGCCACGTTGCCGCAGCGCGAGCAGCGCCGGGTCTCGGCCGCGGCCCGTTCGATGGCCGCCGCCAGGCGTCGCGCCTCGGGGTCACGCAGGACGTGGAACGCGAGCCGCTCGGCGCTGCGCCGGCCGATGCCGGGGAAGCGCTCGAAGGCTTCGATCAGCGCCTCCAGCGGTTCGGGGTAGGCCACGCCGTGGCCCTCAGAAGAGGCCGGGGAGATTCAGGCCGCCGGTGACGCGCCCCATGCGCTCCTTGCGCAGATCCTGCGAACGTCCCAGGCCGTCCCGCAGGGCGGCCAGGAGCAGGTCCTCGAGCAACTCCTTGTCGCCGGCGCCGATCGTCTGCGCGGAGAGGTCGACCTTCAGCACCTGACCGTCCCCGCTCACCGTGACGCGCACCGCGCCACCCCCGGCCGATCCCTCGACGCGCGCCGCGGCCAGTTCGGCTTGCACGCGGTCGAGTTCCTGCTGCATGCGCTGGGCCTGCTTGAGCAGGTTCCCCATGTCGCCCAGTCCGCTCATCGTTGATCCTCGATGCGGCCCCCGAAGCGATCGGAGACCTCCTGCGTGAACTCGTCCATGCGTCCCGGCTTGATCGTGGCGGCGTCTTCGAGCCGCACTTCGGTCGGCTGACCGAGGATCTCGCTGAATGCCTTCGCGCACACCTTCTGGTTGCGACCGTCCTGCACCAGGGCCGCTTCGCCCTCGTTCAGATTGGCCAGGCGCACCACGGCCCTTCCCGGGGCGAGCTCGTAGAGCTGACCGCGCCGCGACACGACGTCCGCGAGCGAGGGCGCGCGCTGCGCGAGGTCGGCGAGGAACTGCGTCCAGGCTTCGGCGGCACTGGAGCGGGCGGCGCGCGGGTTGGCCGCGGCGCGGCGCGGGGCGGGCTCGATCGTCGAGCTCGGGCGTTGGGCCCGGTCCGGGACGGGCGCCGGCGCGGGCGTCGGTCTGGCCGGCGCCTGGGCCTGGGGCGGGGCGCCCGAGGCGAGGCGCGCCTCGAGGGCCTCGAGTCGACGCACGAGGTCCTCGAGGGGCAGGCTCGCTTCTTCGCCGCAGAGCGCCAGCAGCGCGACCTCGAGGGCCGTGCGCGCGTGCTGCGGCATGAGGCGCATGCGCTCGCGGGCGTGCAGCAACTCCTCGAGCATCAGCGCCAGGCGCGCGTCGCCCAACGCGCGCGCGCGCTCGACCATGCCCGGCCGCGCGACGGGGGGCTGCTCGAGGTGCGGGGCGTCGATGCCACAGTGGGCCACCAGGAGCGCGTCGCGCAGGTACTGCAGCAGCGCGTCGAGGTACTCGCCCTCCTCGCCCTCCTGCGCCGGCAGGGAGCGCAGGACACCGGCGCGGTCGCCGGCCAGGATGCGGTCGACCGTCTGCTCGAGGTCCTCGAGCACGCCCGCGCCCGAGAGACGCGCGAGGTCGGCGACGCGCGGCCGGTCCCCCACCAGCGCCAGGAGCTGGTCGGCCATCGAGAGCGCATCGCGCATGCCGCCGCGGGCGCGGCGCGCGATCCCCTGCGCGACGCCGGCCTCGGCCTGCACGTGCTCGAGACCGAAGATCTCCTCCAGGCGCGCGGCGATGGTGGCTTCGGGCAGGGGCGAGAGCTTCAGCACCTGGCAGCGCGACAGGATCGTGTCGGGCACCTTGTGCGGCTCGGTGGTCGCGAACAGGAACTTGGCGTACGCCGGTGGCTCCTCGAGCGTCTTCAGGAGCGCGTTGAAGGCGCTCCTGGAGAGCATGTGCACCTCGTCGATGATGTACACCTTGAAGCGCGCGCGCATCGGGCTGTACGCGACCTGGTCGCGCAGCTCGCGCACGTTCTCGACGCTGGTGTGCGAGGCCGCGTCGATCTCGACCACGTCCGCCTCGGAGCCCGCGTCCAGGGAGAGGCAGCGCTCGCACTCCCCGCAGGGGTCGGCGGTCGGCCCGCGCTCGCAGATCAGCGCCTTGGCCAGGATGCGGGCGGTGGTCGTCTTGCCCGTCCCGCGCGGGCCACAGAAGAGATAGGCGTGGCCGACGCGCCCGGCCTCGATCGCGCCGCGCAGGGTGCGCGTCAGCACGTCCTGCCCGGCGACCTCCTCGAAGGTGCGCGGACGGTACTTGCGGGCCAGGACGAGGTACGACATCGCGCGCGAGTCTAGCAGCCCCGCCCGGGCGACCGAGCTGCCCATCCGCGCGCCGAAGCGGACGGCACGCGGCGCGCAGGAGTCGGCTGGAACCCGGACGCCGAGGCCGGCGCGGCGGGCCCGACGGTGGGCCCGGGCACCACACGCGTGGACCGACGTCCTTAGGGCTGCTCCGTTCCCGGCCTGACCCGGTTCGGAAGTGACCCACCGCATGGGACCGGACCCAACGCCGGGCGCGCGCGCGCGGCCGCTGGAGGTCGGAACCTCCCGTCGGGTTGGGGGTGGCG
>CAYMYN010000004.1:101822-199813 GCA_964394665.1 uncultured Planctomycetaceae bacterium | reverse complement strand
GGGAGGGATTCGAACCCTCGAAGCCGTTTCCGACTTACACGCTTTCCAAGCGTGCTCCTTCAGCCGCTCGGACACCTCTCCTGATAGGGAACGGGACGCGACCGGGGAGCATGCCCCCGGGGCGCACGGAACCGCGGGCTGGCCTTCCGGCCGCCGGTCCCGGTGGATGGCGGAGAGGGAGGGATTTGAACCCCCGGTGCGCGTTAGCGCACGCTGGTTTTCGAAACCAGTCCATTCAGCCGCTCTGGCACCTCTCCGAAGCCGTGGATCGAGCTCGCGCGCGGACGCGTCCGCGCTCGGCGCTCCGCGGGGAGCTCGACCGAACCCGAGGCGAGCCCCGCGCTGGCGATCCCCCCCCGTGCACCGCGCGGCCGCTCAAGGCCGCGGGCCTTCGCGGGCCTCGCGCCGCTTCTCCTGGAAGAAGGCGACCAGCAGCTCGCGCGCGGGCTCCGCCAGCACGCCCTCGACCAGCTCGACGCCGCGGTGGTTCAGGCGCTCCTCGTGCAGCACCCGGCCGATCGAGACGCAGCCGCCGAACTTGGGGTCGCGCACGCCGAAGACCACGCGCGCCACGCGGGCGTGCGAGAGGGCCCCGGCGCACATGAAGCACGGCTCGACCGTGGTATAGACCGTCGCGCCCACCAGGCGCATCAGGCCCAGGTCGCGCGAAGCCTTCGAGACGGCCAGCAGCTCGGCGTGCGCCGTGGGGTCCTTGAGGGAGCGGGTGAGGTTGTGCGCGGAGGCGACGACGCGCCCCTCGAGCACCACCACCGCCCCCACGGGAACCTCGTCGAGGTCCCGGGCAGCGCGGGCCTGTTCGAGGGCGAGGCGCATGTAGCGCTCGTCCAACAGAGGCCCTTGGGGGGGATCCGGATTGCTCACAGAACGGGGCCGGTGGGTGGGCGCCGCGGGACGCTCGGGCCGGGCGGATCGCCGCGCGCGGTCAGGTCCCCTCGGAACGCCCCCGCGGGGCACTCCGGGTCGCTGCCGACGCCGCTCCCGAGCCGACCTCCCCTCCGGCGGGGAGTCCCCCGAGCCTTCGCCGACGCGCGGCGAAGCCCCGAGGGTTGTGCTGGTACACCCCACAGGATTCGAACCTGTAACCTCCTGATCCGTAGTCAGGTGCTCTATCCAGTTGAGCTAGGGGTGCGGAGGGCGAGGGTTGTAGCCGTGGCCCGGAACCAAGTCAAGCGCTGCCCCGGCGCGCCGGCCCGCCGACCCCGGACCCTCGGCCGTTCGGTGCGGGCCAGGGTCCGCTCGCGGGGGCGACGCAGCGCGGGGACGGGGCGGGCTCGGCGCCTTTACTCCGCGCCCCCACGCAGTAGCCTGGGCCCATGACCGCGCGCGCCCCGATCCGCCACCTGGTCCGCCTGCACGATCTCTCCGACGAAGAGCTGGAGCGCGTGCTCGCGACCAGCGCTCGGCTCAAGCGCGAGCGCCGGCACTCGCGGGAGCTCGAGGGCCGCACCGCGGGGCTGCTCTTCTTCCGCGGCTCGCTGCGCACCCGGACCTCGTTCGAGGCCGCCGTGCACCAACTCGGGGCCCACGCCGTCGATCTCAACGCGGCCTCGGACTTCTGGGAGCTCGAGGCGCGCGACGGCGCGCTGATGGACGGCCCGGCCCCCGAGCACATCCGCGACGCCGCGGCCGTGCTCTCGCGCTACCTCGACGTGCTCGCGATCCGCCCCCCGCTGGCGGGCCGCTCCTGGGACGTGGATCGGCGCGACGAGAACATCCAGGCCTGGGCCACCCACGCCGACGTGCCCGTGATCAACATGGAGAGCGCCCTGTGGCACCCGCTGCAGGCGTTGGCCGACCTGCTCACCCTGCGCGAGGCCCTCGGCGCGCTGCCCGGCAAGCGCCTGGCGATCTGCTGGACGCACTCCCCTACCCCGCAGAGCTCGTCGGTCGTGCACTCGTTGTTGCTGGCGACCCTGCGCGCGGGGATGGACGTCTCCATCGCCCACCCCGCCGGGTACGAGCTGGACGAGGGCGTGCTGGACCAGGCGCGCGCGCTGGCGGGTGAGCGCGGGCGCTCGCTCCAGACCGGGCTCGAGCCGCGCGATGCCGTGCGCGGGGCCCAGATCGTGTACGCGCGCTCGTGGCACTCCCTCGAGCACTACGGGAACCCCACGCTGGCGGCCAGCCGGCGCGCGCGCACCGGATCGTGGCGCGTCGACGAGGAGTTGCTCGCGGTCGGCGACCAGGCCCGGGTGATGCATGCCATGCCCGTGCGGCGCAACCTCGAAGTCACCGACGAGGTCCTCGATGGGCCGCGCAGCCTGCTCTACCAGCAGGCCGAGAACCGCCTCCACTCGCAGAAGGCCCTGCTCCTGCACCTGCTCGGTGCGGACGCGCTCGCCTGAACGGCCGCGCTGCGCGGTAGAGTGCACGCCGCGGCACACACCGCGCTCTCGACGCCCTTTCCCACCTTCGGCCCGCCGCGCGCCGCCCGTCCGGCGCCGGGCCCCAGCTCCTCGCCCGACCACCGATGGCCGCACCGGACTTCGTCCACCTGCACGTCCACTCGGAGTACAGCCTCCTCGACGGCGCCAACCGCATCTCGAACCTGGTCGACGCCTGCCTGGCGGATGGTCAACCGGCCCTGGCCCTGACCGATCACGGCAACCTCTTCGGGGCGATCGAGCTGTACAAGACCGCCACGGCGCGCGGGATCCGGCCCATCCTCGGCTGCGAGGTCTACATCGCGCGCCGCTCGCGCCACGAGCCCCACAGCAAGGCCAAGGGCAACGGCTACAACCACCTGACCCTGCTGGCGCGCAACGAGGTCGGCTACCGCAACCTGATCCGGCTCGCCTCGGCGGCCTACCTCGAGGGCTACCACTTCCGACCGCGCATCGACCGCGAGTTGCTCGCCCGCCACGCCGAGGGCCTGAACTGCCTCTCGGGGTGCCTGGCCGGCGAGCTCAGCCAACTCGTGCGGGAAGGCAAACAGGCCGAGGGCGAGGCCCTGGCCATGGAGCTGCGCGACATCTTCGGGCCCGAACACTTCTGGCTCGAGCTCCAGCGCAACGGAATCGAGCTGCAGGCGCGGGTCAACGAGGCCTTGGTCGGGATGCACGGCCGCCTGGGCATCCCCCTGGTCGCGACCAACGACATCCACTACCTGCGTCAGGAGGACTGCGAGGCGCAGGACGTGCTGCTGTGCATCAACACCGGCGCCAAGCGGACCGACGAGAAACGATTCCGCTTCGATACGGACACCCTGTACTTCAAGTCCCGGGCGGAGATGGCGGACATGTTCCGCGATCTTCCCGCGGCCCTGCGGGCGACGCTGGACGTCAGCGAGCAGACCGAGCTCGAGATCGAGTTCGGCAAGTACCACCTGCCCGTCTTCACGCCCGACACGGGCGAGACCTCGGACGAGATCTTCGACCGGCTGCTCGAGGAGGGTCTGCGGCGCAAGTACGGCGCCGATCTGTCGCGCGCGCGCGAGCGGGTCGAGTACGAGAAGCGCATCATCCGCGAGCTCGGGTTCGTGTCCTACTTCCTGATCGTGTGGGACCTGATCCGTTGGTCGCGCGAGCAGGGCATCCCGGTCGGCCCCGGGCGCGGCTCGGCCGCCGGCTCGATCGTGGCCTACCTGCTCGACATCACGCTCGTCGATCCCCTGCGCTACGGGCTGCTGTTCGAACGGTTCCTGAACCCCTCGCGCGTGTCGATGCCCGACATCGACATCGACTTCTGCAAGGACGGCCGCGAGCGCGTCCTGCAGTACACCCGCGAGCGCTACGGCAACGAGAACGTCGCGCAGATCGTGACCTTCGGGACCATGGCCTCGCGCACCGTCGTACGCGACGTGGGGCGCGTGCTCGACATTCCGCTCAAGGAGGTCGACAGGCTGGCCAAGAAGATCCCCCAGGGCCCCGGCGCTCCGCCGCTGCAGAAGGCACTGGAGGGCGATGCCGACCTGCGGACCCTGCGGGACGAGAGCGAGGACCTGCGCCGCCTGTTCGACCTCTCGGTCCCGCTCGAGGGCCTGGCGCGCCACATCTCGACGCACGCCGCCGGCGTCGTGATCGCCGACCGCCCCATCGTCGAGCTCGTCCCGCTGGCCAAGAACGGCGACGACATCACCACCCAGTGGCCCGCCCCGCAGCTCGAGGAACTCGGGCTGCTCAAGATGGACTACCTGGGCCTGCGGACCCTGACCATCATCGCCAAGACGCTGGCCAACGTCGCGCGCGCGGGTGGAACGCCGCCGGACCTGGACGCCCTCCCGCTGGACGACCCCGAGGTCTGGAAGCTGCTCATCGCGGGCGACACCCAGGGCGTGTTCCAGCTCGAATCGGAGGGCATGCGCAAGTTGGTCGCTCGCATCAAGCCCGATTGCTTCGGCGACCTGATCGCCATCCTGGCCCTCTACCGGCCCGGCCCCCTCGAATCGGGGATGGTCGACATGTTCGTTCGCCGCAAGCACGGCGAGGAGGAGATCCAGTACCCCCACCCGAGTCTGGCGCCGATCCTGGAGGACACCTACGGGTGCATCGTCTACCAGGAACAGGTGATGCTCATCTCCGGTGAGCTCGGCGGCTTCTCGATGGCCGAAGCCGACAACCTGCGCAAGGCGATGGGCAAGAAGAAGCCCGAGATCATGCAGAAGTTCTCGGCGACCTTCCTGGCCGGCGCGGCCGCGAAGGGCTGCGCCGAGGCCGTGGCCCAGGAGGTTTGGGCCAACATCGTCAAGTTCGGCGGCTACGGGTTCAACAAGTCGCACTCCACCGCCTACGCGCTCATCAGCTACCACACGGCGTACCTCAAGGCGCACCACCGCAAGGAGTTCCTGGCGGCGAACCTCTCCTGCGAGATGGGCGATTCCGACAAGGTCAAGGTGCTGCTGGACGACGCACGCCGCGCGGGCATCGAGATCCTGGGGCCGGACATGACCCGTTCGGGCTGGGAGTTCGAGCCCGAGCCGGAGGGCATCCGCTATGGCTTCGGCGCGGTGAAGGGGACCGGGCGCAAGGGCGTCGATCTACTGCTCGCCGCGCGGGACACCCTGACCGCGGCGGACGGGCGGGCGACGCTGCACGCGCTCCTCGGCGAGGCCGATCCGGGCGAGGTCGGCAAGCAGACGCTCGAGGCGCTGATCAAGGCGGGCGCCTTCGACTTCTCCGACGTCGATCGTGGTTGCCTGATGGGTTCCCTCGAGGGTGCCATGGTCGATGGCGCGCGGGCCGCGCGCGATCGCCGCTCCGGCCAAGGGGACCTGTTCGCCGCGGCGCCCGCCGGACCCGTGGGCTCCCCGGCCCCAGGGATCTCCCTTTCCGCGCCAGCCTGGTCGCAGGAGGAGCGCCTGCGCGCGGAGTTCGAGGTGCTCGGCTTCTACCTCTCGGGACACCCACTCGAGGAGCGCGCAGGTCTGATGAGCTTGCTCTCCTCCTGCAACACCGGGTCCTGCGGGCAACTCGCGGGAAGCAGCGAGGTCCAGATCGCGGGCATGATCCTTGGACTCAGCGAGACCCTCGTGAAGTCCGGGCGCATGGCCGGTCGCAAGATGGCGCGCTTCCGCCTCGAGGACCTGCACGGCAGCTTGCCCGTCACCTGTTTCCCCCGCACCTACGACGAGGTCCGGCATCTGATGGAGGATGGCGCGATCGTGGTATGCCGCGGCAAGCTCGAGGCCGGCAACGACGAACCGGCCATGCTGCTCGACGAGCTGCTCTCCTTGGAGGCCGCCCTGGCCCGCTTCGACGGCGCCTGCGTCGTGCAACTGGGTCCGGAGGACCGCGGGCTGATCGACGCGCTGCAGGGGATCCTCGCCGCCCACCAGGGCAAGGCGCCGCTGTTCCTCCAGGTCACGGGGACGGACGGCTGCAGCCGGCGCGTGCGGGCGGGGAACGACTGGAGGATCTCGATCAGCGAGGGCTTCGCTCGGGATGTGGACCGGGTGCTCGGAAAAGGACGCGTGCGCCTGGTGCGGGTCTGAGTCGCGGGCGAGGGAGGGCCCGCGCCTCCCCCATGGCGAGCGAGCCGCGGACGAAATCGAGCCCCCCGTCCATCCCGAGCCGGTGGGGCGCGGAGGAAGGACGGGGGGCTCGCTGGAATCTCGCTCGAGAGGAGCGGGCCCCGGCGACGGAGCCCGTTCCCGGATCAGTGCTTGTGGCCGTGGGCGTGGTCGTGCCCCTCGTGGTCGTGGGCGTGGTCGTGGCCGGTGGCCTCGCTGCGCTCCACGAACTCGATCACCGCGCGCTCGCCCGCATCGCCGAGGCGCGGCTTGGAGAGCTTCAGGATCCGCGTGTACCCACCCGGGCGCGCCTTGAAGCGCGGTCCGAGCGTGTCGAACAGCTTGTTCACCGCGTCCTTGCTGCGCAGGACCGCGAAGGCCTGACGCCGCCGGTGGACCGTCGACTCCTTCGAGAGCGTGACCAACTTCTCCACGTAGGGCCGCAGGGACTTGGCCTTCGGCAGGGTGGTGATGATCCGCTCGTGCTCGATCAGGGAAGTCGCCATGTTCTTGTGCATGGCGCGCCGGTGCGCGGCGGTCCTTCCCAGCTTCTTTCCGGCAACTCTGTGTCGCATGGCTCCATCCTTGCAGTGCCTGAGCGATCGCAGCGAGGAACCGGAGTCCCCCGCTGGCGAGCTCTCAGACCGACATGCCCAGCCCGAGCCCGCGCTCGGCCAGTTTGTTCTTGATCTCGGTCAGGCTAGTCCGGCCCAGGTTCTTGAGGTTCATGACCTCGTTCTCGGAGAGCTGCACCAGGTCGCGCAGGGACTTGAGGTTGGCGCTGTCCAGGCAGTTGCGGGCGCGCACGGAGAGCTCGAGCTCGGACAGCGGGGCGTCCAGCATCTTGCTCAACTCCGAGTAGTCGCGCTTGTCCTGCTGGAAGTCCGACGCCGTCGGATCCTCCGGCACGGGCGCCTGGTCCCGGCTCGTGTCGAAGAGCACGAAGGGGTTGAGGTGCTTGCGGTAGATCTTGGCCGCCTCGGTGAGCGCCAACTCCGGCGTGATCGTGCCGTCGGTCCAGATCTCCAGGACGAGGCGGTCGTAGTTCGTGAACTTGCCGACCCGCGTGGCTTCGACCGAGTAGCGCACCCGGTGGACGGGCGAGTAGATCGAGTCGATCGGGATGACCCCCAGCTCCTGGTGCTCGTCCCGGTTCTCCTCGCTGGGGACGTAGCCCCTGCCGCGGCGGACGGTCATCTCGACCTCGAACTCGCGGTCCATCGTCAGGAGCGCGACGCGCAGGTCCTTGTTCGCGATCTGGGCCCCGCCGCCACACTGCACGTCGGCGCCGGTGACCTCACCCTTGCCCTCCTTGTGGATGCGGCAGACGATCGGCTCGTCGCCGTCGTACTGGATGCGCAGCTTCTTGAGGTTGAGGATGACGTCCGTGACGTCCTCGTAGACCCCCTCGAGGGAGTCGAACTCGTGCGAGGCTCCGGCGATCTTCACCGAGGTCACCGCCGTCCCCTCGATCGAGGACAACAGCACCCGGCGCAGGCCGTTCCCGATGGTGTGACCGAACCCGCGTTCGAAGGGTTCGATCACGAAGCGTCCGTACTCCGGGGTCAGGGACTCCGAGTCGGGCGTGACCTTGCTAGGCAGCTCGAAATTGCGCCAACGAATCCTCATCGCAACACCTCCACTAGCGCGAGCTGAGCTCGACGATGAGTTGTTCCTGGATCGGGTGCGGGACGTCCTCGCGACGCGGGATGCCGACGACGCGGGCCTTCATCGCGTCGCGGTCGACCTCGATCCACGAGGGCACCGGCTGCGACTTGTTGACCTCGACCGACTCGGAGACGAGTTTCCGAGTCTTCTCCTTCTTGCCCGGCTCGATGGTGTCGCCGGGGCGCACCTGGATGGACGGGACGTCCACCCGGCGGCCGTTCACGCAGAAGTGCCCGTGGCTGATGAGCTGACGCGCATGGTTGCGCGACAGCGCGAAGCCGCAGGCGAGCACCACGTTGTCCAGACGACGCTCGAGGAGCATCATCAGGTTCTCGCCGGTGTTGCCCTTGAGGCGCTCGGCCTCCTTGAAGTACAGCTTGAACTTCCCTTCCAGGACGCCGTAGATGCGCTTGAGCTTCTGCTTCTCACGCAGACGGACGCCGTACTCGGTGACCTTCGTCCGCTTCTGGGCGTGCACCCCGGGCGGATAGTCCCGACGCGCGATCGCGCACTTGTCCGTGAAGCAGCGCTGACCCTTGAGGAACAGCTTCATGCCTTCTCGGCGGCAGAGCTTGCACTTGTTACCGGTATAGCGGGCCATGGATTTCCTTCGTTCCTCTGGAGATCAGACGCGCCGGCGTTTCTTCGCGCGGCAGCCGTTGTGCGGAAGGGGCGTGACGTCCTCGATGGACAGGATGCGGAGACCCGCGTTGGACAGGGCGCGCACCGCCGACTCACGGCCGGAGCCCGCACCCTTGACGCGCACCTCGACCTCCCGCAGACCGTGACGCATCGCCGCGTTGGCGGCGGAGTCGGAGGCCCGTTGGGCGGCGAAGGGAGTGCTCTTGCGGGTGCCCTTGAAGCCCATCGTCCCCGCCGAGCCCCACGAGATCGTGGCGCCCGTGGAGTCGGTGATGGTCACCAGGGTGTTGTTGAAGGTCGCGCGGACGTGCGCGATCCCTCGGGAGACGTTCTTGCGCGCCTTGCGCTTGGTGGACTTGCCCATGTTCGATGGTGGTCTTGGCGGCGGCGAGGTGCTGCCGCGCGCGGGACTACTTCATGCCCTTGACCGACTTCTTCCCGGCCACGGTCTTCTTCGGTCCCTTGCGGGTCCGGGCGTTCGTGCGGGTCTTCTGCCCCCGGACCGGGAGGCCGCGGCGGTGTCGCAGACCGCGGTAGCAAGCGATCTCGCGCAGGCGCCCGATCGCGGAGGCGATCTGGCGTCGGAGCTGCCCCTCGACGACGTACACGCGCTCCAGGTGGACCGAGAGGTTCTGGATCTGCTCCTCGGACAGGTCCCGAGCCTTCATGGCGGGGTCCAGGCGAAGGTCCGCGCACACCTTCTGCGAGATCGTGTCGCCCACTCCGTAGATGTAGGTCAACGCGATGTCGAGGCGCTTGTTGTTGGGGATATCGACTCCGACTACGCGGGGCATCCTGTGGTCTCCGTGGCTGTGTGGGATCGGCCGAGCCGAGCAGGGTGGACTCCACCCTCTCCAGGTTCAGGCAGCTTCTCGTTGGGCGGTCGGCCGGATCACTTCCCCTGCCGTTGCTTGTGACGCGGGTCCGCGCTGCAGATCACGCGCAGCACTCCCCGCCTTCTGACCATCTTGCAAGCACCGCACATGCGGCGCACGCTGCTCCGAACCTTCATCGTTGTTGTCTCCGTCTGCGATCGCCGCGCGAGACGATGCGCCCCTTGGTGAGGTCGTAGGGCGACATCTCGACGGTGATCTTGTCTCCCGGAAGGATCCGGATGTAGTGCATTCGCATCTTGCCGCTCACGTGGGCCAGGATCTCGTGCCCCGACTCCAGCTTGGCACGGAAGCGGGCGTTCGGCAGGGACTCCGTCACGGTGGCCTCGACGGTGATCGGCTCTTCCTTGGCCATCAGGCCTTGCCCTCCAGCAAGCCGACCAGGCCTTGGAAGACCCGATCGGGTTCGCGGGTGCCGTCGACGGCGGCGAGCAGACCCTGTTCGGTGTAGTACTCGACCAACGGCTCGGTCTGGCGCCGGTAGACCTCGAGCCGTTCGCGCACGACCGGCTCGCGGTCGTCCTCGCGCCGCTCGAGTCCCCCGCCACACGCGTCGCAGACGCCCGTCTGCTTGGGAGGCGAGAAGGTCTGGTGGTGGACGTTTCCGCAGCGTTGGCACACGAGACGCCCGGTGGCGCGCTCGATGAGCACTTCGTCGGCGACCTGCAGCAGGAGCACCCTCATGTCCCAGTTCGCCGGCAGGCGTCGGGCGAAGGCCTCGGCCTGCGGCCGGGTACGCGGGAAACCATCCAACAAGTAACCCTCCTGGCAGTCCGGCGCCGCGACCCGCGAGAACAACATCTCGAGGACCAGGTCGTCCGGGACCAGCTGACCCACTTCCATGAAGCCCCGGGCCTTCTGGCCCAGGGGCGTGCCCTTGGAGAGGTTCTCACGGAAGAGGTCCCCGGTCGAGACATGGGGCAGTCCCAGCGCGCGGGAGAGGCGGCTGGACTGGGTGCCCTTGCCCGCTCCGGGGGGGCCGAGGAGGATCACGGCACTCGGCATCAGGTGGTCTTCTCCTTCTGCTTGGCCGTCTGACCCCACTGGGCGTCCTTGCGAGTCCAGCCCGGGCCGCTCGACTTCATGAAGCCCTCGTAGTTGCGCATCACGAGCTGGGCGTTGAGCTTGTCGACGAGCTCGAGAGCCACGCCCACGACGATCAGCACCGAGGTGCCACCGAGGAAGTACTGCATGTCCATGGTCATGGCCGTCCCCTGCGTCACGAACGCGGGAACCACCGCAACCAGGGCGAGGAACGCCGCGCCGGCGAGCGTCAGGCGGCGCAGCACGCTGTCGAGGTACTCCGCCGTCTTCGCGCCCGGGCGGATGCCGGGGATGAAGGAGCCGTGCTCGCGCAGGTTGTTCGCGATCTCCTCGGGCCGGAACATCAGGCGGTTCCAGAAGAAGCAGAAGGCGAACACCAGCACCACGTAGATCGAGACGTGGACGAACCCGGTCGGGGTCTGGAAGACCTGCTCGAGGTAGGTCAGCCCGACGACCTTGAACAGCAGGGCCGGGATCACGAACAGGACCGAAGCGAAGATGATCGGCATGACGCCGGCCATGTTCACCTTGAGCGGCAGGAAGTGACGCTGGCCGCCGTAGACCCGCGGGCCGCGGGTGAGGCGCGCATACTGGATCGGGATCCGGCGCGCGCCCTTGTGGATGAACACCACGCAGAACACGACGACCAACCAGATGGCGGTCATGTAGAGCAGGGTCTGCCAGAACTCCTCGGTCCCGGCCAGGCGCTGGAAGGCCATCGGCATCGTGGCGATGATGCCGGCCATGATGATCAGCGAGGCACCGTTGCCGACCCCGTGCTCGGTGATGAGCTCGCCGATCCACATCACGACCAGGGCCCCGGCGAGCAGGGAGGCGACGACCACCAAGCCGAGCAGGATGGGCGAGCCCTGCATCGAGAAGCTGACCATCTCCGGGTTCTGCAGGAACACCCCGGTGTAGATGAACAGGCCCTGCACGATGGCGATCGGGACGACGCACAGGCGCGTCCACTGGTTGATCTTCTTCTGCCCAGAAGCTCCTTCCTTGGCCACCGCCTCGAGGGTCGGCGAGACCTTGGTGAGCATGGAGAAGATGATCGAGGCCGAGATGTAGGGCATGATGCCCAGGGCGAAGATCGTCGTCTGGCCCAGGGCACCGCCGCTGAAAGCGCTCATCAGACCGAACAGGGTGCCCTGGTCGGCCGTGCTCCGCAGGAAATCCGGGCTCAGGCCCGGGATCGGGACCTGGAAGCCGACCCGGTACGCCAGCAAGAGCAGCAGCGTCGTGACGATGCGCTTGCGCGTTTCCGGGATGCGGAAGAGCTGGAGGATCGAGCGATCCACTAGGCCTGCGCTCCTCCGTCGACCTCGACGCCTCGGGCGTCGATGAGGACGGCCTTCCCGCCCGCGCCACGGATCTTCTCCAGGGCCGACTTGCTGAACTTGTGGGCGCGCACGGTCAGCGCGACCCCCAGGTCCCCATTGCCGAGCACCTTCAGGAGGTCGGTCTGCTTGCTCGACAGACCCTTGCCGATGATCGCGTCCAGGTCGACGACCGCCCCCGACTCGAAGGCCGAGAGCAGCTCGACGTTGACGATCGTGTAGTCGGTGCGGAACCGGGCGTTGGTGAAGCCACGCTTGGGCACGCGACGGTAGATCGGCATCTGACCGCCCTCGTAGCCGGGACGGCGGCTCGAGCCCGAGCGGGCGCCGAGGCCCTTGTGGCCACGGCCCGAGGTCTTGCCGTTGCCGCTTCCCGGGCCGCGGCCCACGCGGAAGGGCCGCTCGTGCTTCTGCCCTTTCTGATTGACGGTCTGGAGATCCATGGCGTTCCTTCCGCTCAGACTTCGACGCCGCGCAGTTCGCGGACCTGTTCACGCGTACGCAGTTGGGCCAGGGCGTCGAGGGTCGCCTTGACCAGGTTGACCGGGTTGTTGGACCCGTAGGACTTGGTGAGGATGTTGCGGATCCCCGCCATCTCGCACACGGCTCGCACCGAGGAGCAGGCGATGATGCCGGTACCCGCCGAGGCGGGCAGCATGCGGATCTCGGAGCTGCAGAAGCGCCCCGTGACCTCGTGCGGGATGGTGCCCTCGTCGACGATCGGTACGCGCTGCAGGTGCTTGCGCCCGTCCTTGGCAGCCTTCTCGATGGCGCCGGGGACCTGGCGGGCCTTCCCGAAGCCGTAGCCGACGACCCCGCCGCGGTTGCCCACCACGGAGAGAGCGGAGAACGAGAAACGCCGGCCGCCCTTCACCACGGCGGCGGAGCGGTTCACCTTGACCAGGGTCTCGGTCAGGTCGTCTGCGATCTCCTCGACCTCGAGGGAGTCCAGGCTCTGGTTCTTGATCTTCATCGGCAATCGAATCTCGTTGGACGCGGGCGGGAGCAGCGGAACGCTAGAACTGGAGGCCGCCCTCGCGCGCGGCGTCGGCGAACGCCTTGACGCGGCCGTGGTACTTGGAGTGGCCGCGGTCGAACACGACGCGCTGAACGCCCTTCTCCTTGGCGCGGCGGGCGAGCTCCGCCCCCAGCACTCGGGCCTGTTCGGTCTTGGGCTTGCCCGCGAGCTCGTCGCGGAGCGCGCGGGTCGTGCTCGAGACGTGCACCAGGGTGTGCCCCTGGCCATCGTCGATGATCTGTCCGTAGAAGTGCTTCAGGGAGCGCTGGATGGACAGACGGGGGGCCGTGCTCTCCCGCCGCAGGCGGAGGCGCAAGCTGTTGCGACGGCGGAACCGGCGCTTGTTCTTCAGCAAGATCTGCTTCATGGTCAGCTCCCGAAGGACTTCCCGGACTTGCGCCGCACGAACTCGCCGGCGTAGCGGATGCCCTTGCCCTTGTACGGTTCCGGCGGGCGCACCTTGCGGATGACGGCCGCGATCTGGCCCACCACCTGCTTGTCGGGGCCGCGCAGGATGACGGTGGTGTTGTTGGGGGTCTCGACGCTCACGCCCTGGGGCATGGCGATCTGGACGGGGTGGCAGAAGCCGATGTTGAGCTGGAGCTTGGTGCCGCCCTGGGCCTGGGCGTTCCAACCGACACCCTGGATCTCGAGCTTCTTCTCGAAGCCCTTGCTGACGCCCTCGACCATGTTGGCGAGCAGCGCCCGGGTCAGGCCGTGGTACGCCCGAGCTTGGCGGGCACCGCCGCGCCCGTTGGGCTGCACCGACACTTCCTGGCCCTCGACGGTGAGGTCGATTTCGGGGCGCAGGTGCATGGACAGCTCGCCCTTGGGTCCCTTGACCTGGACCTGACGCTCGCGGGCGGTCAAGGTCACGCCGGCGGGGATGGCGACGGGTTGTCTTCCGATGCGGGACATGGCTCAGTACACCTCGCAGAGGATCTCGCCGCCGACGTGGGCCTCCCGCGCCTGGCGGTCGGAGAGCACGCCCCGGGGGGTCGACATCACGAACATGCCCATCCCGCGCAGCGCGGGCTTGATGTCGTCCGCGCGGCGGTAGATGCGGCGACCCGGCTTGCTCACGCGCTGGATCGAGCGGATGACCTGCTCGCCGTCGGGGCCGTAGCGCAGGCGGACGCGCAGGGTGCTGCGGGGCTCTCCCTCGAGAACCTCGTAGCCCGCGATGAAACCCTCGTCCTTCAGCACCTGGACGATGTGGACCTTCAGCTTGGACGCCGGGATGTCGACGGACTTGCGTCCGATCGAGTTGGCGTTCCGGATACGCGTCAGGAGGTCAGCGACGGGATCGGTCAACATGATGGTCTTCTACTCCCTACCACGAGGACTTGCGCATGCCGGGGATCTCGCCCCGGTGGGCCATGTCGCGCATGCAGATGCGGCAGATCCCGAACTTGCGATACACGGCGCGCGCTCGCCCGCAGAGGTTGCAGCGGCGGTAGCCCCGGGTCTTGAACTTGGGCGGTCGGTTCGCCCGCACGATCATTGAGGTCTTGGCCATGACGGGTCCTAGTTCTTGCCCTCGGCGCGTTCCTGGAAGGGCATCCCCAGCCCCTTGAGCAGCGCGAAGCCCCGCTCGTCGTCGCCGGCGGACGTCACGAAGGTCACGTCCATGCCCTGGGTGAACTCGACCTTGTCGAAGTCGATCTCAGGGAAGAGGATCTGCTCGCCGAGGCCCAGGGTGTAGTTGCCCCGCCCGTCGAGCTTGTTCTTCACGCCGCGGAAGTCGCGGATCCGGGGCAGGACCAGGCTGATCAGGCGGTCGGCGAACTCCCACATCCGGGCGCTGCGCAGGGTGACGGCGCAGGCGATCGGCATGCCCTCGCGCAGCTTGAAGCCCGCGATGGACTTCTTCGCCTTGCGGATCGTGGGCCGCTGCCCGGTGATCGTGGCCATGTCGCGCAGGGCGGCGTCCAGGCGGGACTTGTTCTCCACCGCGCCCTTGACGCCCATGTTGACGACGATCTTCTCCAGCCGCGGGACGGCCAGATCGTTCTCGATCCCGAAGCGCTGCTTGAGCACCGGGACGACTTCAGCCTTGTACTTCTCTCGCAATCGGGGGGACATCGCTCAGCTCACCTCTGCGGGCCGCTTGCGCGTCCCTTTGCCCGTCGCGGCGTCGTACAGCATCACGTTGCTGGCGTGGATCGGGCACTCGATCTGGACACGCTCGCCCTTGGGGTTCTGCTGGCTCGGCTTGCGGTGTTTCCAGCGCAGGTTCACGCCCTGCACCACGACCCGACCTTCCTTGCGGAGGGTCTGGGTCACCTCGCCCACCGTGCCCTTGTCGTTGCCGGTGATCACGATCACGCGGTCGCCCTTGCGCACGTGCATCACACCACCTCCTGCGCCAACGAGATGATCTTCATGAAGTTGCGCTCCCGCAGCTCGCGGGCGACGGCTCCGAAGATGCGCGTACCCTTGGGGTTGCCCTCCTGGTCGACCAGCACGAGGGCGTTCTGGTCGAAGCGCACGTAGCTCCCGTCCTTCCGGCGGGTGCTCTTGCGGACGCGGACGATGACACCCTTCACCACGGTGCCGGGCTTGACCTCGGAACCGGGCATGGCCTTCTTGACCGAGGCCACGATGATGTCACCCAGGCCGGCGTATCGCCGATGGGTGCCGCCCAGGACCTTGATGCACTGGACCTGCTTGGCGCCGGTGTTGTCGGCGACGTCGAGGTAGGTCTGCATCTGGATCATAGCTCACCTCCCTCGGCCTGCGAGATCTTCGCGCGCTCCATCACCCGCTGCAGGCGGAAGCGCTTGATCTTCGACAGCGGACGGGTCTCGACGATCTCCACCGTGTCGCCCACGCGCGCCTCGCCCTGCTCGTCGTGGGCGTGGTACTTCTTGTGCTTGCGGATGAACTTGGCGTACTTGGGGTGACGCATGCGTCGTTCGACGCGCACCGTGATGGTCTTGTCCATCCGGTCGCTGACGACGACTCCCCAGAGTACGCGCCGGCGGTTGCGGTCCTGCGCGGTCTGGGTCCCGCTCGCCGCGGGTCGGTTCGTGTCGGTGGCGCTCATCGGTTACGAGGCTCCTGTCCGCGGACGCCCAGGGCCCGCTCGTGCTGGATGGTCTTGATGCGCGCGATCGAGCGCCGCGCCTCGCGGATGCGGGCGGGGCTGGCCAGGCTCTCCGAACCCGCCTTGAAGCGCAGTTCGAACAGCTCCTTCTCCAGCTTCGCGCGCTCGTAGTCGAGCTCGGACTCGGTCTTGCTTCGGATTTCTTCGGCCTTCATCGGTTCAGCCCCGTGCGTGGAAGCGGCGCGCTCAGGTCGACGGCAGGCGCCGGACCAGCTTCACCTTGATGGGCATCTTGTGGGCGACCCGCTTGAAGGCCAGCTTGGCCTTCTCCTCGGGGATCCCACCGAGTTCGTAGAGGATGGTTCCGGGCTTGACCTCGGCCGCCCAGAAGTCGACGTCGCCCTTGCCCTTGCCCATGCGGGTCTCGGCCGGCTTGGCCGAGATGGGCTTGTGGGGGAAGATCCGGATCCAGATCTTGGCCGCGCCGCCGGTGGCGCGGTTCGCCGCGACCCGGCCGGCCTCGATGTGACGGCCGCTGAGCCAGCCGTAGTCGAGGGACATCAGGCCGAAGTCACCGAAGGAGACCCGGTTGCCGCGCGTGGCGACGCCGCGCATGCGGCCCCGGAACACCTTGCGGTGCTTCGAGCGCTTGGGCATGAGGGCCATCAGCGAGCCCCCCCGCGGCCGCGGCCGCCCCCACCACCACCGCCGCCGGAGCGACCGCCGCCGCCGCCGCCGCCACGTTCGCCGCCCCTACCGGGACCGCGATCGCCCGGGCGACCGGGGCCGCGCTCGAAGCGCCCTTGGGGACGCTCGCCGCGGGTCATGCTCAGGGTCTGACGGAAGTCGATCTTCTTGCCGCGCTCGATGTCGCCTTTGTAGATCCAGACCTTGACGCCGATGATCCCGTAGGTCGTGCGGGCCAGGGCCAGACCGAAGTCGACGTGTGCCTGGAGCGTGGAGAGCGGCACGCGTCCCTCGCGCTCCTTGGTCGTGCGCGCCATGTCCGAGCCGCCCAGGCGCCCACTGACCTCGACCTTCACGCCCTTGGCGCCGGCCTGGATCGTGGTCTGGATGGCGCGCTTGATGGCGCGGCGGAAGGCCATGCGCTTCTCGAGGGCCTCGGCGATCACCTCCGCGACGAGCTTCGCCTCGAGCTCGGGGCGCTTGATCTCGTGCAGGGTCAGGTGGACCGTCAGGCCCGCCATGTCCTCGAGGTCCTTCTTGAGCTGCTCGACGCGCACGCCCTTGCGCCCGACGAGCACGCCGGGGCGGGCCGTGTAGATGATGACGTTGACGGCCTCGCCGCTGCGCTCGATCTCGACCCGCGGGACGCCGGCGGAGCTGAACTCCTTGGCGATGTGGTCACGGATCTTGCGGTCCTGGACGATCAGGCGCGGGAAGTCCTTCTTCCCGGCGTACCAACGCGAGCGCCAGGGCTCGATGGTGCCGATGCGGAATCCGATCGGATGGATCTTCTGTCCCATGTTCTGGCCGTTCCTACGCGCCTTCCTCAGGCAGCTCTTGGACGCCCACGGTCAGGTGGCTGGTCCGTTTGGAGAAGGGCATCGCGCGCCCCTGGGGACCCGGACGCCAGCGCATCCGGTTGTTGAGCAGCGGGCCGTCGTCCGCGCGGCAGTCGCTGACCACCAGGCGGTTGGGGTTCACGCTCTCGTCCTGGCTGGCGTTCGCGATCGCCGAGCGCAGCACGTTCAGGTAGAAGGCCGCGCCCCGGCGGGGCGAGAACTCCAGGGTCTGCAGGGCCTCGTTGGCCGAGCGGCCGCGGATCATGTCCGCGACCAGACGCGCCTTGCGGGCCGTGATGCGGGCAAAACGATGCCGCGCGACGAACTGCTTGGAGGACTCCATCACTTCCGCGCCTTGGTGGCTTCCTTCTTGTTGGTGTGGCCGCGGAACTGCCGAGTGGGCGAGAACTCGCCGAGCTTGTGACCGACCATGTCCTCGGTGACGAAGACCTTCTGGTGCTTGCGGCCGTCGTGCACGAGGAAGGTGTGCCCGAGGAAGTCCGGGGGGATCGTGCAGGCACGGGCCCAGGTCTTGATCGGGGACTTGTCCCCGGCCTCGTTCTGGCGGGCCACCTTGATGGCCAGCTTGGGGTCGATGTAGGGGCCTTTCTTCAGGCTGCGCGACATGTCAGCAGCTCCTGGTTACCGGGACTTGCGCCGCCGGATGATGAACTTGTTGGTGGGGTTGCTGCGGCGTCGCGTGCGCCCGCCCTTGGACAACACGCCGGTCGGCGAGCAGGGGTGACGGCCACCGGCGGTGCGCCCTTCGCCCCCACCCATGGGGTGGTCGTGGGGGTTCATCGCCGTGCCGCGCACCTTCGGGCGACGACCGAGGTGCCGGTTGCGCCCGGCCTTGCCCAGCTTCACGTTCTGGTGGTCGGTGTTCCCGACGCGACCGATCGTGGCCATGCAGCGTACGTGCACGCGGCGCAGCTCGCCCGACGGCATCAGGATGACGGCGTAGTCGCCTTCGCGGGCCTGGAGCTGGGCCGAGCTCCCGGCCGAGCGACAGATCTGACCGCCCTTGCCGGGCTGGAGCTCGATGTTGTGGATCTCGAGGCCCAGCGGGATGCTGGACAGCGGGAGCGCGTTGCCCGGCAGGGGCTCGGCCGCGGCGCCGGCCTCGAGGGTCTGGCCCTCGCGCACCCCCAGGGGGGCGAGGATGTAGCGCTTCTCGCCGTCCGCGAAGTGCAGCAGGGCGATGTGGGCCGAACGGTTCGGGTCGTACTCCAGCGCGGCGACGCGGGCGGGGACGCCGTGCTTGTCGCGCTTGAAGTCGATGATCCGGTACTTGCGCTTGTTGCCTCCCCCGCGACGGCGCGAGGTGATGCGCCCGTGGTGGTTACGACCACCGGTGCGCTTGAGGGGTTCGAGCAGGCTCTTCTCGGGCGCCTTGGCGGTGAGCACCGAGTAGTCGAGCACGCTGCCGCCGCGGCGGCCCGGAGACGTGGGCTTGTAGACCTTGATCGGCATCGTGTGACCTCAGATGACGTCGATGGTCTGACCCTCCTCGAGGGTCACCATCGCCTTCTTCCACTCCGGGGACCGCCCCGCGCTCCATCCGCGGCGGCGCCACTTGCCCTTCACACGCAGGGTGTTCACCGCACGGACCTTGACCTCGAAGAGGCGCTCGACCGCGGTGCGGATCTCGACCTTGTTGGCGCCGGCAGGCACCTCGAAGTGGTAGGCGTTGCGCCGCACCGTGTCGTCCGTGGCCTTCTCGGTCACGTGGGGCTTGCGCACGACCCGATAGAGTCGGTCGAGGGAAGTCATCGCTGCGCTCCTCCTTCAGCCGCGGCGGTGAGGCCGACCCGTTGGGCGAGGGCCTCCAGGGCGGGTTTCTCGGTGATCACCAGGCCGCCGGCGACGACGTCGAAGGCGCACAGGTCGATGGCGGTCCGCACTTGGACGCCGGGGAAGTTCCGGAACGACTTCCAGACGTTGTCGTCGTGCTGGGCGAGCACGACCAGGGCGCGACGCGGCGAGCCCAGGTCCGAGAGGATCTTGCGCGCGGCCTTGGCCGAGGGCCCCGGGAAGGAACCCAGGTCGGCCACGACCACCTCGTCGTCGCGCAGCTTGCCGGCCAGCGCGCTGCGCAGGGCGACGCGACGGGCCTTCGCCGGCATGTGGTAGGACCAGTCCTTGGGCTTGGGACCGAAGACCGTTCCGCCGCCGCGCCAGATGGGCGACTTGCGGTCGCCGGCCCGCGCGCGGCCGGTGTGCTTCTGCTTCCAGGGCTTCTTGTTGCTCCCCGAGACCTCCGAGCGGCCGCGGGTGTTGACCGTGCCCTGTCGCTGGTTCGCCTGGTAGCTCTGGACCGCGTCCTTGAGGGTGCGGTAGAGGATCTTGTCGCCGAAGGGCTTCTCGTCGACCTGGACCTGGCCGACGCTGCCCGCCTTGTAGCTCTTGACCTGCATCGCGATCAGCCCTTCTTGACGCCGGTGCGCGCGGTGCGCACCTGGACGAAGCCGTTGGTGGGACCAGGGACGGAGCCCTTGATGAAGAGCAGATTGCGCTCAACGTCGACGGCCAGGACCTCGAGGTTCTTGGTCGTCTGACGCCGGTCGCCCATGTGGCCACCCATGCGCTTGCCCTTGAACACCCTCGAGGGGTAGGCCGATGCGCCGATCGAGCCGGGCTGGCGCACGTTCATGCAGCCGTGGGTCTCCGAGCCCCGGTGGAAGCCGTGGCGCTTGATCGTGCCGGCGAAGCCGCGGCCCTTGGTGGTGCCGATGACATCGACGAGGTCACCGACGGAGAAGACCTCGGCCTTCACGACGTCGCCCACCTGGAGCTCGGCCGGCGCTTCCAGTCGTTCCTCGCGGAGGAAACGCTTGGGGGCCGTGCCGGCCTTCTTGTAGTGACCGCGCTGGGGCTTCTTGACGAGCTTGTCGCGCACGTCCTCGAAGCCGAGCTGGAGCGCGTCGTACCCGTCGTTGTCGCGGGTTCGCACCTGGGTCACGACACAGGGGCCCGCTTCGACGACGGTCACGCCGGTGAGCGTGCCGTCCCCTGCGAACAGCTGGGTCATGCCCATCTTGCGTCCTAGGATCAGCGTCATGATGCCTGCGAACGGGAGGTCCTGAGCCGGTTCGACCCGCGAGCACGCCAGGGGCGAACTCGACGCCGGGCCACGCGGCCAGAGTAGGAAGTCGGTCGTGAAGGGAGCTGGAGAGCGCGGAGCGAGCGCGGGATCCGAGACGGACCGAGGCTGCCCCGCGAGGGACGCGCGAGCGGCCCCTGCCCGCCCGCCGCGCGGGGCGGCGGAGGACCTCGGAGGCCGGTACGCGACGGGGATGAGAGAGATTCTGGGCTTGGGCAGCCCGCTGAAGGCTGCGATCCGACGCGCCGCGGGGTCGCGGCGCGCTCGAGGCCTCAGGCCTTGATGCGGATGTCCACGCCCGCGGGCATGTTCAGGCTGCTCAGCGCGTCGACCGTCTGCCCGGTGGGCTCCGAGATGAAGATCAGGCGCTTGTGGGTACGGATCTCGAACTGCTCGCGCGACTTCTTGTCGATGAAGGGGGAGCGCAGGACGGTGAACTTCTCGATGCGCGTGGGGAGCGGGATGGGCCCGTTCACGCGCGCGCCGGTCCTCTTGGCGGTCTCCACGATGTCGGCGCACGACTGATCGAGCGCCTCGTGGTCGTAGGCCTCCATGCGGATCTGGATCCTGTCCTTCATCTTCTGGCTGGTCGCTCTTGCGGGTCGCTCTGGCTCGGTCCGTCGGGAGCGGGCATCCCCGAAACCGGCGGCGCACCGCTCCCCGCCTGGGCGAGGGAGAGATGACCCGCGGATCGACCGGGTCGTCCGAGCACGACACCCCGTGGGGCCCCGCGGAGGCGGTTCCCCGTGTGAGGGCCGAGCAAGATATCAGTGGCCGGGTAGGGCGTCAACTGCCCGAGTTCCGGGAACCTCGCACGGAGCGGCGGCTCCCCCCGGCCCCTGCTCGGGCTCGCCGGTCCCCGCCGGGTCAGGACCAGACCAGACCGCGGGCGGCGAGCTCCGCCTCCTGCACGCGCCGGAAGCCGGCCGGGATGAGGCTGTAGCCGGCTCGCCCCTGGGATAGGGAGCGCACGGCGGTCGAGTATCCGAACATGGCCGACAGGGGGACGCTACCGGCCAGGTGGCGTGAAGTTCCCTCCGAGCGGACCTCGGAGAGCTCCGCCTGGCGCGCGTTGAGGTCGGCGATCACGCCGCTGGCGAACTCGGCCGGGACGTCGACCTGGAAGCTCATCAGCGGCTCCAGCAACACGACTTCCGCGGCCTGGAGCGCCTGGCGCAGGGCCCCCACGGCGGCCTGGATGTACCCGGCCGGATCCTCGCGCCCCTCCCTCGAGATCGCGGCCAGGACCCGCATGCGGGCGCCCGTCAGGGGGAAACCGAAGCGTGGGCCGCTCCCCGCCTCGAGCCGCAGGGCCTCCGCGAGCACCTGGCGCAGGGGCTCCGCCAGGGTCACCTCCGGCCCCCACTCCACGTCGAGTCGGGGACGTTCCTCGTCCGGCGCCAGCTCCAACACGACCTCCGCGAAGACCTCCTTGCCCCCCATCTGGCGCTCGAACCGGCCCTGGCCCCGGGCCCCGCGCACGACGGACTCGCGGTAGGCGACCCGCGGCTTCCCGACGTGCGGCGTGAGCTTCGCCTCGCGCGTCAAGCGATGCAGCATCACCTCGAGGTGCAGCTCCCCCATGCCGGAGATCCACCACTGGCCGGTGTCCTCGTCCTCGCGCACGCGGAAGCTCGGGTCCTCGTGCTGCAGGCGCAGCAGCGCCTCGCGCAAACGCTCCCGTTCGCTCGCGTTGAGGGGCTCCACGATCTGCGTGATGACCGGCTCGGGAAACTCCAGTCGCTCCAGGACCACGGGTGCGTCGGGGTCGCAGAGCGTGTCCCCCGTCGAAGTGTGCTTGAGGCCCGTCAGGGCGACGATGTCCCCGGCGCCGGCGCGCTCGACCGGTTGGCTCGCGTCGGCGTGCATGCGCAGGATGCGCTGCACGCGTTCCTTGTGCGGCACGCGCGGGTTCAGCACGACTTGACCCGGCTCGATCGTCCCCGAGTACACGCGCACGATGGTGAGATCCCCGTGGGAGTCGACGTGCAGCTTGAACGCCAGGGCCGCGAAGGGCTGCGCGGGGTCCGCTCGACGCTCCACGCGCTCGCCGCTCTGCGGGTGGCGGCCGGCGACCGGCGGGACGTCCAGGGGCGAGGGCAGGTAGTCGACGACCGCGTCGAGCAGCGGTTGGATGCCGACGTCGCGCAGGGCGGCTCCGCACAGCACCGGCACGAGCGTGCGCGCGATGACCCGCGCTCGCAGCGCGGCGACGATGCGCTGCGGATCGGGCTCGCGTTCCTCGAGCACGGCCTGCAACAGGACGTCGTCCTCCTCGGCCAGGTGCTCGATCAGCTCGGCGCGCAGCACGCCGACCTCGTCCCGCACGCAGTCCGGGATGGGCTGATCCGAGGGCGCGAGGCCCTCCTTGGCGCCGGTGAAGTCCCACACCACGGCGCGCACCAGGTCGACGATGCGCACCAGGGCACCGTCCTCGAAGACCGGGAGCTGGATCGGGATGCCCGGGGCGTCGAGGCGCTCGCGCAGACTCTCCGCCGCCGCCAGGAAGTCGGCCCCGGGGCGGTCGAGCTTGTTGACGAAAGCCAGCGCCGGGACTCGGTGGCGGACCACCTGCCGCCAGACGGTCTCGGACTGCGCCTGGACCCCGGCGACCCCGTCGAGGACCAGGATCGCGCCGTCCAACACGCGCATCGAGCGCTCGACCTCGACCGTGAAGTCGACGTGGCCGGGGGTGTCGATCAGGTTCAGCGCGCAGCCGCGCCAGGGCAAGGTCGTGGCCGCGGCCATGATGGTGATGCCGCGCTCGCGCTCCTCGCTCATCCAGTCCATGACCGCCGTGCCCTCGTCGACCTGGCCGACGCGGTGCTCGACGCCGGTGAAGTAGAGCATGCGCTCCGACACCGTCGTCTTGCCGGCGTCGATGTGCGCCGCGATCCCGAAGTTGCGGATGCCCTCGAGCGACATCGGGGCCAGTGTACGGGCCTGGGCCGAGCCCCGCGGTACGTGAAGCTCGCTCGCACCAGGCGCGGCGGCCGTCCCCGGCACGCCGCGCCAGGGGAAGCGCTGCGGCCCAGGGCTCGAGCCCCTATTGGGCTCTCAGGCCCGGGTTGAGCGCGAGGAACTCGGCCGCCCATCGGTACCCCGCGAGCAGGTCCGGCCGCGGCCGACCGACGAGAGCCAGCGCGCCATAGAGCGCCTCGATCGAGGCCAGTCCGGCCGCGGGATCGGGGAAGGTGCGGCTGCGGCGCGGGTAGGCGGTCCGCAGGGGCGGCAGCCGCCTGCGCGCGGGCGCTCCCGCGACGGCCGCCAGCAACGTGTCCAGGCGGCGCCAGGAGCAGTCGACGAGCAGCAGCGGCGCGCCCCGGTCGTCGGCCCCGAACTCCTCCCCCTCGGGGTGCAGCAGGAGCCGGCCCGCGCAGGGAAGCTCCAAGCCCGGCTGGTACGTGACGAAGCGCACCCCCGGGAACCCGCGCAGGGGGGTGAGCGAACACTTGCGCGTCGACTCCTTGGGATCGCGCAGGATCCAGACGTCCAGCTCGGGGGTGTCCATCAGCTTGAGCGTTCGTGCACCTGGCCCGCGGCGCGGGGCGGCCGCCGCTCCAGGGCGGGAGGCGCTCCGGGGTCCGGCGTGCTCGGCCGGGAACGCGCGACGCCCCGCCGAACCCTTGGGCTCGCCGGGGCGCGCAGTCCGGTGACGACCGGGGCTCGGGGACGCGGGCGGATCAGGCGTAGTGGGCGTAGGCCTTGTTGGCCTCGGCCATCTTGTGCACCTGCTCCTTCCACTGCACCGAGGTGCCCGTCCCGTTGTAGGCGTCGCTCAGCTCGTCGGCGAGCCGCAGGGCCATCGGCTTGCCCTTCTTCTTGCGGGAGTTGTCGACGATCCAGCGGATGGCCAGGCTCTGCTGGCGCGAGCGCTTGACCTCGCGCGGGACCTGGTAGTTGGCGCCGCCGACGCGCTTGGAGCGCACCTCGACCGCGGGGCGCACGTTGTCGATCGCCTTGTTGAAGATCTCTTCCTGGTCCTCGGCGCCGGTCTTCTTCTGGGCGCGGTCGAGGGCCTCGTAGAAGATCGCCTGGGCCGTGCTCCGCTTGCCGTCCCGCATCAGCTTGTTGATGATCTTCGTGGCCAGCATGGACCCGAACTTCGGGTCGCCCTGGAGCAGGACGGCGGTGGACTTGTAGTTGCGCGGCATCGGATTCTGGCTGAGCGGGGTCGCGGTACGGACCTGGGCGTGGGTCGGCCCGGGTTACTTCTTCTTCGAGCGCTTGGAGCCGTACTTCGAGCGGCTCTTCTTGCGGTCGTCCACGCCCGAGGCGTCGAGGGTGCCGCGCACGATGTGATAACGCACACCGGGGAGGTCGCGCACACGGCCGCCCCGGATCAGCACCACCGAGTGCTCCTGCAGGTTGTGTCCCTCGCCCGGGATGTAGGCCGTGATCTCCTTCCCGTTCGAGAGGCGCACCCGGGCGACCTTGCGCAAGGCCGAGTTGGGCTTCTTCGGCGTCTGCGTCTTCACCTGCAGGCAGACACCCCGCTTCTGCGGGCAGGCGTCGAGAACCGGCGACTTGGACCGGTTGACGACCTTCTTGCGTCCCTTGCGGACGAGCTGGTTGATCGTGGGCATGGTTCGGGAGCGCGGGCCCGTCGCGACGAAGGTCGCCGAGAAGGTGCCGGCTGGGAGTGGGGCGAGGATTGTAGGGCCGGGCCTCCCCCCGTCAAGGGGAGCGCCGGGGGGCGAGCGGGGGCCGTGTCCAGAGCTCGAAGGTCGGCGGGAGCACCCCCCACGGAAATCGGGGGGTGCTCAGCCGGCCCGCCGCATCACAGGTCGTCCAGGTCGTCGTCGTCGGAGGCGTCGAAGCCGCCGCCGACCGGAGCCTCAGCGGCGCCGCGGGGCTCGAGCCCGGCCGCGCGGGCCTCCGAGCCCGTCGGAGCCAGGGCCGTGGCGAGGTCTTCCTCGCCCTCGACCAGGCTGCCGGTGAGGAGGGCGTCCATCTCCGAGCCCATCGCCGCCGGAGAGAAGCCGGCGCCCGCGCCGATCTCCCCGAAGTCGATGTTCTTCTTCACGCGGGTCCGGTAGTGGTCGCGGAAGCCCGTGCCCGTGGGGACCATGTGGCCCAGGATCACGTTCTCCTTGAGGCCGACCAGGTGATCGCGACGGCCGGCGAGCGCCGCCTCGGTGAGCACCTTCGTCGTCTCCTGGAAGCTCGCCGCCGAGATGAACGAGTCGGACGACAGCGAGGCCTTCGTGATGCCGAGCAACAGCGTCTGACCGGTGGCAGGCTTCTTCTTCTCCTTGCGCAGACGCTCGTTCTCGCGGCGGAAGCGGAACTTGTCGACGACCGCGCCGGGCAGGAACTCCGAGTCGCCGGGCTCGTTGATCTGCACCTTGCGCGTCATCTGCGACAGGATGATCTCGACGTGCTTGTCGTCGATGGGCACGCCCTGCGAACGATAGACCGTCTGGATCTCGACGAGGAGATAGCGGAGCACCTCTTCGTCACCGCGGATGCGGAGGATGTCGTGCGGGTCGAGCGGACCGTCGACCAGGGCCTCGCCGGCGTGAACCTCGTCGCCCTTGTGGACGCGCAGGTGCTTGCCCTGGGGCACGGCGTGTTCCTGCTCCTGGATCACCTCTCCGGCGGATCCCGTGGCCCGGACGACGATCGTGCGCTTGCCACGTTTCTTGTCGCCCAGCTCGATCGTGCCGTCGATCTCCGAGATCACCGCCGGGTCCTTGGGACGGCGCGCTTCGAAGAGCTCCGTCACGCGCGGCAGGCCGCCCGTGATGTCCTGGGTGCCAGCCGCCTCGCGCGAGGTCTTGGCGATCACCGAGCCCGCGCCGACCATCTTGCCGTCCTCGACCTCGAGGTAGGCGCGCTCGGGGATGGGGTAGACGGCGATCGGGTCACCCTTCTTGTCCTCGAGCACGATCTGCGGGTGCAGGTCGCCCTTGTGTTCGGCGACCTGACGCCGGACCGTGCCGCGTCGGGCGTCGCGTTCGACCTTGAGGGTCTTGCCCTCGACCAGGTCCTCGTAGCGCACGCGACCGCCGGCCTCGGCGATGATCGGGCTGTTGTGCGGGTCCCACAGGCAGAGGATCTGCCCAGCCTTGATCTTGGCGCCGTCCGCGAACTGCAGCACGGCACCGACGGGGATCGCATAGCGGTCGATCTCACGGCCCCGATCGTCGACGAGCAGGGCCTCGCCGTTGCGGCTCAAGGTCACGCGCTCGCCCTTCTCGCTCTCGACGACCTTCAGGTTCGGGCCGTACTGGATCAGGCCATCGCGCTTGACCTTGCGCTCGGACTCCTCGACCGAACGGCTGGCGGTGCCGCCGATGTGGAAGGTCCGCATCGTGAGCTGCGTGCCGGGCTCGCCGATGGACTGCGCCGCGATGATGCCCACGGCCAGGCCCCGCTCGGCGATCGTGCCGCGCGAGAGATCCATGCCGTAGCAGCGGGCGCAGATGCCCAGCGCGGCCTCACAGGCCAGCGGGCTGCGCACGCGGATCTTCTCGTAGCCCAGGGCCTCGATGCGCTCGCAGATCTCGTCGGTGAAGACCTCGTTCTCGCGCACGATGATCTCGTCGTTGATGACGTCCATGATCGTGTCGCGCGCGACGCGGCCACGGATCGCCTTCGAGATCGGCACCGCGATCTTGTCGCCCTTGTAGACGACGGACTTCACCACGCCGTTGGGCGTGTGGCAGTCCTCGGTCGTGATCACGACGTTCTGCGCGACGTCGGTCAGCTTGCGGGTCAGGTAGCCGGCGTCGGCCGTCTTGAGCGCCGTGTCGGCCAGACCCTTGCGCGCGCCGTGGGTCGAGGAGAAGTACTCCAGCACCCGCAAGCCCTCGCGGAAGTTGGCCTTGATCGGGGTCTCGATGATCTTGCCCGAGGGCTTGGCCATCAGACCGCGCATGCCGCCGAGCTGGCGGACCTGGTCGATCGAGCCCCGGGCGCCCGACGCGACCATGCAGTAGATCGGGTTGACGTACCCGGTGGCGTCGTCGAAATCGCTCTGGATGACCTGCATCAGGTCCTCCCCCACTCGCTCGCGCGCGTGGGTCCACAGGTCGACGATCTTGAGGTAGCGCTCGCCCTCGGTGATGACGCCCTTCTGGTAGGCCTTCTGGACCTTGTCGATCTCCTTCTGGGAGTCGGCCAGGATGCGCGGCTTGGTCTCCGGGATGCGGATGTCGTCCTTCCCGAAGGAGAGGCCCGCGCGCGTCGAGGCCTTGAAGCCCAGGTCCTTGAGGCGGTCGAGCAGGGTCAGGGTCGCGTCGCGTCCGAGCAGACGGTGGCAGTCGGAGATCAGGTCGTTGATCGCGCCCTTGTTGAGCTCGTAGTTGTAGAACGGCATCCCCAGGGGAAGGATGTCGTTGAAGATCGCGCGGCCGATCGTGGTGCGCAGGAAGACGCGCTTGCCGCCCTCCTCGATCTTGCCGTCGGCGTCGACCTGGATCGGCGGGGTGTTGCGGCTCTGCTTGACGAGCCGGCCGGCGTCCATGCGGACGCGCACGGAGCGGTGGGTCTGGGTCTCACCGTGCCCGTAGGCCAGGAACAGCTCGCCGAGGGAGGCAAAGGTCTTGGCCGCTTCGGCCAGCGTTCCCTGCGGGTTCTTCGTCAGGTAGTAGATGCCCAGCACCATGTCCTGCGAGGGCGAGATCACGGGCGTCCCGTGGGCGGGCGAGAAGATGTTGTTGCTCGCCAGCATCAGGGTCGAGGCCTCGATCTGCGCCTCGTAGGAGAGCGGCAGGTGCACGGCCATCTGGTCGCCGTCGAAGTCGGCGTTGAAGCCGCCGCAGACCAGCGGGTGCAGGCGGATCGCGTTGCCCTCGATCAGCACCGGCTCGAAGGCCTGGATGCCCATGCGGTGCAGCGTGGGCGCGCGGTTCAGGAGCACGGGGTGGTCACGGGTGACCTCCTCGAGGATGTCCCAGACCTCCTCCTCGCGGCGCTCGAGCATGCGCTTGGCCGACTTGATCGTGTCGGCCAGGCCCAGCTCCTTGAGCCGCCGGATGATGAAGGGCTGGAACAGCTCCAGCGCGATCGACTTGGGCATGCCGCACTGGTGCAGGCGCAGCTCGGGCCCGACGACGATCACCGAGCGGGCGGAGTAGTCCACGCGCTTGCCCAGCAGGTTCTCGCGGAAGCGCCCCTGCTTGCCCTTGATCATGTCCGTCAGGGACTTGAGCGGCCGGTTCGAGGAGCCGAGCACGGGGCGGCGGCAGCGACCGTTGTCGAACAGCGCGTCGACCGACTGCTGCAGCATCCGCTTCTCGTTGCGGATGATGACCTCGGGGGCGTTGAGGTCGAGCAGCTTCTTGAGGCGGTTGTTGCGGTTGATGAGCCGCCGGTAGAGGTCGTTCAGGTCGCTGGTTGCGAAGTTGCCCGAGTCGAGCAGCACCAGGGGACGCAGGTCCGGCGGGATGACCGGGACGACGTCGAGCACCATCCACTCGGGGTTGTTGCCCGAGTCGCGCAGCAACTCGACCGTGCGCAGGCGCTTGATGATCTCCTTCTGGCGCTGCTTCGAGCGCGTCGAGAGCAACTCCTCACGCAGCTCCTCGGCGAGGTGCGGCAGGTCCAGGCGCCGCAGCAGCTTGCGGACCGCTTCGGCGCCCATGTCGGCCTCGAACTCCGAGCCGTACTTGACCCGCGAGGAGCGGAACTCCTCCTCGGTCAGGAGCTGCTTCTCCTCCAAGGGCGTGTCGCCGGGGTCGATCACCAGGTAGTCCTGGAAGTAGATCACCCGCTCGAGGTTCGCGACCTTCATCCCCAGCAGGTTCCCCAGGCGACTGGGCATCGCCTTGAAGAACCAGATGTGCGCCACCGGCGCGGCCAGGTTGATGTGGCCCATCCGTTTGCGACGCACGCGGCTGTGCGTGACCATCACGCCGCACTTGTCGCACACGATGCCCTTGTGCTTGATGCCCTTGTATTTGCCGCAGGCGCACTCCCAGTCCCGCTCGGGACCGAAGATGCGCTCGCAGAACAGGCCGTCGCGCTCCGGACGATAGGTCCGGTAGTTGATCGTCTCGGGCTTCTTGACCTCGCCGAAGGACCAGGAGCGGATGTCCTCCGGGGACGCCAGGCTGATCGTGACGCTGCCGTAATCGTTGACGCGTGTATAGAGGGCTTCCGCCATGTCCGCTCTCCTAGAGGGTAGCCTTCTTGTGGAGCTGCATGTTGAGCCCCAGACCCTTGATCTCGTTCGTGAGCACCTCGAACGACACGGGCGTGCCGGGCTCGAGGATGTTGAGGCCTTTCACCATCGACTCGTAGATCTTGGTGCGGCCGTCGACGTCGTCCGACTTGACGGTGAGCTGCTCCTGGAGGATCGCCGCGGCCCCGTAGGCCTCGAGCGCCCAGACCTCCATCTCGCCGAAGCGCTGGCCGCCGAAGCGCGCCTTGCCCCCTAGCGGCTGCTGGGTGATCAGCGAGTAGGGACCGGTCGCCCGCGCGTGCACCTTTTCGTCGACCAGGTGGTGCAGTTTGAGCATGTACATGACGCCCACCGTGACGCGCTGCTCGAACGCCTGGCCGGTGCGGCCGTCGTAGAGCGAGAACTTCCCGCTGCGCGGAAGGCCCGCCTCGGCGAGCAGGTCCTCGATCTCGGGCTCGGACGCGCCGTCGAAGGCCGGGGTGTGGCAGCGCACGCCGAGGCGGCTGGCCGCGAGGCCCAGGTGGGTCTCGAGGATCTGCCCCACGTTCATGCGGCTCGGCACGCCCAGCGGGTTGAGGACGATGTCCACCGGGGTGCCGTCCTCCATGTACGGCATGTCCTCGATGGGGCAGATCTTGGAGATCACGCCCTTGTTGCCGTGGCGACCGGCCATCTTGTCGCCGACCTTGAGGTTGCGCTTGGTGGCGATGTAGACCTTGACCATCTCGAGCACGCCCGTGGGCAGCTCGTCGCCGCGGCTGAGGCGGTTGACGACCTTGTTCTTCTCGCTCTCCTTGTCGTCGATCTTGTTCTGGTACTCGTTGACCTTGGCGAGCGCCGCCTGGCGCTTGGCCGCGTCCGCGCACTCCTCGGCGGCGGCCAGGCACAGGAGGCGGATGCGCCGCAGCTCGTCGTAGGTCGAGGTGTCGCTGATCTCGGCCGTGCGGCCGGTCAGGTCGTCGATCACGTCCGCGCCCAGGGCGGCCCGGACCTCCTTCAGCATGGCCTGCGTGTAGTCCTTGAGCGCGCGCAGGAAGTCCTTCTCCGCGTCGCGGATCACCGTCAGGGCCTTGGCCCGCTCGGCGTCGGTCAGGTTGACGCGACGCGAGAACTTCTGCGCGTCGATCACGACGCCGCGCGTTCCAGGGGGCATGGTGAGCGAGGCGTTCTTCACGTCCACGCCGGCCTTGCCGAAGATCGCGTGCAGCAGCTTCTCCTCGGGGGTCAGCTCGCTCTTGGACTTGGGCGCGACCTTGCCGACCAGGATGTCCCCGGCCTCGACGAAGTTGCCGATGCGCACGATGCCGCTGTCGTCGAGGTTGCCCAGGGCCTTCTCGCCGACGTTGGGGATGTCGCGCGTGAACTCCTCCTTGCCGAGCTTGGTCTCGCGGATCTCGACCTCGTACTCCTCGATGTGGATCGAGGTGAAGACGTCGTCCCGCACCAGGCGCTCGGAGACCAGGATCGCGTCCTCGAAGTTGAACCCGTCCCAGGTCATGAAGGCGACCAGCAGGTTCTTGCCGAGCGCGAGTTCGCCATCCCGGGTCGAGGCGCCGTCGGCGAGCAGTTGGCCCTTCTCGACCCGCTGCCCCTCGACGACCACCGGACGGTGATTCTGGGTGGTGCGGTCGTTGAGCCCGCGGAACTTGGTCAGGTCGTAGACGTCGTCGTCCACCACGATCGTGGTCGCGTCGACGTACTCGATCGTGCCGGGCTTCTTGGCGAAGACCGGCATGTTGGAGTTCTGGGCCACGACGCGCTCCATGCCCGTGCCGACCACCGGGGGCTCGGGGATCAGGAGCGGCACGGCCTGGCGCTGCATGTTCGAGCCCATCAACGCGCGGTTGGCGTCGTCGTGCTCGAGGAACGGGATCAGCGATGCGGACACGCCGACGATCTGGTTGGGAGCGACGTCGACGAACTCGACCTCGCTGGGAGCCACCTCGACGTTCTCGGTGTCCTTGCGCGCCAGCACGCGCTCCGAGGTGATGAACCCCTTCTCGTCGATGGGCAGGTCCGCCGGCGACATCACGTACTGATGCTCCTCGTCGGCGCGCATGTACACGATCTCGTCCGTCAGCTTGCCGTTGCGCACGCGACGGTACGGCGTCGTCAGGAAGCCGTACTCGTCCAGGCGGCTGTGCAGCGCAAGCGAGGAGATCAGGCCGATGTTCGAACCCTCGGGGGTCTCGATCGGGCACAGACGGCCGTAGTGCGAGAGGTGCACGTCGCGCACGTCGAAGCCGGCGCGCTTGCGGTTGAGGCCGCCCGGCCCGAGGGCCGACAGGCGACGCTCGTGCGTGAGCTGGCTGAGGGGGTTGGCCTGGTCGACGACCTGGCTCAGCTCGCTGCGGCCAAAGAAGTACTCGACCGCGCTCGAGAAGGTCTTCGAGTTGATCAGCGTGCGCGGCGAGACCGTCTCGGGGTTCTCGAGGTTCATCCGCTCCTGCGCGGTGCGGCGCAACTTGAGCAGACCCTTGCGGAACTCCTCGGCGGCGAGCTCCGCGATGGTCCGCACGCGCCGGTTACCCAGGTTGTCGATGTCGTCGATCTCGCCTTTGCCGTTGCGCAAGTCGATCAGGTACTTGATCGAGTTGATGATGTCCTCGGGCTCGAGGACCTGGATGTTCTCGTCGATCAGTTGGCCGAACTTGCGGTTGAGGCGGAAGCGCCCCACGCGTCCGAGGCGGTAGCGCTGGGGGTCGAAGAACTTCTCGTGGAAGAGCTCGCGGGCCTTCTCGAGCTGCACCGGGTTGCCCGGGCGCAGGCGCCCGTAGATCTTGAGCAGCGCGTCCTCGTGGCTCTTGGTTCCGTCCTCGCGCAGCGAGTTGATGATCAGGAGGTCCAGCTCCTCCATCTCGGCGTCGATGATCTCGACCTCGGCCAAGTCGCTTGAGGCGATCTCGAGCGCCTGCGCCTCCGAGATCAGCTCGCCCGAGGGCACCATGATCTCGCCGGTCTTGAGGACGACGATGTCCCCCACCGCGATCTTGTCCGTGATCTGCTTGGCGAAGGCGTTCTCCGACTTCGACTTGGTCTTCTTGACGGCCTTGGTCGGGTAGAACTGGCGCAGGATCTCGCGGTCGGTGCTGAGCTTCTCGTCGAGCGCGCGCAGCAACGTGATCGCCGAGAACTTGCCCGACTGGTCGATGCGGACCTGGAGCGTGTCCTTCTTGGTGACGTTGAGCTCGATCCACGACCCCCGCTCGGGGATGATCCAGCACGAGTGCAGGCGGCGCGTGTCCGCGGTGCTGGCCTGGTCGTAGGAGAAGTCGACCCCCGGCGAGCGGTGGAGCTGGCTGACGACGACGCGCTCGGCCCCGTTGATGATGAACTCACCGCCCCCGATCATGATCGGGAGCTCGCCCAGGTAGACCTCCTCTTCGATCGGCTCGGGCTTGATCAGGCGCAGGCGCACCTTGAACGGGTACCCGTAGCTGAGGCGCAGCTTGCGGCACTCGTCGATCGTGTAGCGCGGGCGCCCGAGCTCGTAGCCGACGTACTCGAGGCACATCGTCTTGTCGTACGAGTAGATCGGGAAGACCTCGCCGAGGAGCGCCTGGAGACCCTCGGCCTCGCGGCTCGCCTGGGGCACCTCCGCGGCCAGGAACTCCTCCCAGGCCTTGGTCTGGATCTCCACCAGGTTGGGGAGGTCGACGATCGAGGGGTGGCGGCCGAACTTGCGGATGGGAGCGCTGGCTTCACTCGTCATGGGAGCGACTCACCTCGAATCGGGGCGGACGGAGAGACCGCGGGGCGGCGGATCGATGGGATCCGCGGAGTGGGGAGCGGGGCCCCCTCGGGCGCGGGGGGGCGGAGAGAGGGGTCGGGCGAGCTAGGCTGGGCCCCGACCCCGGCGCGGGACGGATGGGGTGCGGCCGAGTTCCGGTCGTGCAGGGGCATCCTGGGGCGTGCGGAGGCGCCGGATGCGTCCGGCGAGCGCTGGAGCCCGAGCGGCTGCACCGCGGGCTTGGGGGGTCGACCCCGGCTCGGGGCGGAGCGGAGACTCGCGCGGAGCCGGGCCCGGGAAGGCGGAAGGGGGCCGACGCTAGCGGTGCAGCATACGCCCCGCCGGCGTTCGGCGCGAACACCAATCCCCCGGCGCGGGCGGCACCGCAGGCGCCACCCGCACCAGGGGGGTGTGGTCCCCCACGGGCAGGGATCGGACCGGGTTGGAGATCAGACGATCTCCACCTGGCCGCCCGCGCCCTCGAGTTGGGCCTTCAGGGCCTCGGCGTCGGCCTTGGAGAGGCCTTCCTTGACGGCCTTGGGCGCTCCCTCGACCAGGTCCTTGGCCTCCTTGAGGCCCAGGCCGGTGATGGCGCGCACTTCCTTGATGACCTGGATCTTCTTGTCGCCCGCGGACTTGAGGACCACGTCGAAGGAGGTCTTCTCCTCGGCGGCGGGAGCAGCGGCTCCCCCTCCACCGGCGGCCGCCACGGCGACGGGCGCCGCGGCGCTGACGCCCCAGTGGCCCTCGAGGTACTTGACCAGCTTCGAGGCCTGCAGAAGGGTCAGGCGATCCAGTTGTTCGGCCAGGGTCTTGAGCTCGCCGTCGAGCTCGGGCGTCATCGTCGCTTCGGACATCGGGGTCTCTCCTGCGGAAGGTTCGGTCGCTCGGACCGACTCTCGGGGTTCGCTCGGCCGACGGCGTCGTCAGCGGGCGACGCGAATCGAGAGCTTGTCGGGGTGGGGTGGGTTGGATCGGGAGGCCGGCGCGGGAGGTCCGCGCCAGGAATACGGGGGACGGGATCGTCGGGACTCAGCTTGCGGCGGACTCGGGTTCCTCGAAGTGGGCTTGGAGGACGCGGGCCAGCCCGGAGGGCAGACCGGAGAGGGAGACCGCCAGACCGCGGGCGGGGCCACTGATGCAGCCCAGGAGCTGGGCCCGCAACGTGTCCTGGTCCGGGACGTCCGCCAGCAGCTCGGCGTCCCGCGGTCCCAGGACGCGGCCCTCCATGAGGCCCGCCTGGACCTTGACCTTGCCGACCTTCTTGACCTCGGGCGAGGTCAGGATCTTCGCGGCCAGGATGGCGGACTCGGCCGAGCCCATGGCGATCGCCACGTTGCCCACCAGGGACTCCGCGGGGAACTCGTGGCCGTGCTGGGCGAGGACCCGGCGGGCGAGCTTGTTGCGCACCACGCGCACGCGGATGCCGCGCTCGGCCATTTGGCCGCGCAGGGACTCGCTCTCCTTGACCGTCATGCCGGCGCAGCCGAAGACGATCAGGCCCTCGGAGGTCCCGAGGTCCTGCTCGAGCGTGCGGGAGACGAGTTCTGTGACCAGGTTCGGCATGGCTCAGCTCCCGTAGGAGATCCAGAGTCCGGGACTCATCGAGGTGGACAACGACACGCGCCGCACGAAGGTGCCCTTGACGGTCGGCGGACGCATGCCCGAGACGTGGTCGAGGAAGGTCTTGAGGTTCTCGCTCAGCGCCTCGGTCGAGAACGAGCGCTTGCCGACCGGGGCGTGCACGTTGCCGCCCGCGTCCGTGCGGAACTCGACCTTGCCGGCCTTGAACTCCTGCACGGCGGTCGCGACGTCGGCCGTCACGGTGCCCGACTTGGGGCTGGGCATCTTGCCCTGCGGTCCGAGGACCTTACCCAGCTTGCCGACGTGCTTCATCATGTCCGGACTGGCGATCACGATGTCGAAGTCGAGCCAGCCGTCGCCGATGCGCTTTGCCAGGTCCTCGGAGCCGACCTCGTCGGCGCCCGCGGCCCGGGCCGCATCGGCCTTCTCGCCCTCTGCGAAGACGACCACCTTGACGCTCTTGCCCAAGCCGTTCGGCAAGGAGACCGCGCCGCGGACGAGTTGGTCGGACTTGCGTGGGTCGATGCCCAGTCGCACGACGACCTCGACGGCCTCGTCGAACTTCGGGGCGGGCAGGGTCTTGAGCAGGTCCAGGGCTTCCTGGGGCTCGTAGACCTTGGCCCGATCCACGAGCGCTGCGGCCCGATCGTATCGCTTGCTGCGCTTTGCCATGTTCGGTCCTCGATTCAGCCGACGTTTCCGATCTTGCCGTCGACCGTGATGCCCATCGAGCGAGCGGTCCCCGCGATGATGCGGCAGGCCTGCTCCAAGCTGCGGGCGTTGAGGTCGCTCATCTTGGTCTTCGCGATCTGCTCGACCTGCTCGCGGGTCACGTTCCCGACCACCTGTGCCCCCACCAGGCCCGCCCCCTTCTCCAGGCCGGCGGCCTTGATCAGGAGCACGGCCGCCGGGGGCGACTTGAGGATGAAGTCGAACGAGCGGTCCTTGTAGACCGAGATCTCGACCGGGATCACGAGGCCCATCTGCTCGCGGGTGCGGTCGTTGAACTCCTTGACGAACGCGGCGATGTTCACGCCGTGCGCGCCCAAGGCCGGGCCGACGGGGGGAGCAGGGGTGGCCTGTCCGGCCTTGCACTGCAATTTGATCTTGGCGGTCAGTTCTTTGGCCACGTCAGACGGCCTCCACTTCCCAGTACTCCAGCTCGACAGGGGTCGGCCGACCGAAGATGGTCACCACGACCCGAACGGTCCCTTTCTCCGCGTTCACCTCGTCGACCGTTCCGTCGAAACCGTCGAAGGCGCCGGACTTGATCTTCACGAGGTCGCCCTTCTGCAGGCCGATGTCGACCTGGGGGCGGCTCTCCGAGTCGGACATGCGGGCGAGGATGCCCGTCACCTCGGCCTCGGTGAGGGCCGTCGCCTCGCCGCGGCTACCGAGGAACTCGCGCAGCCCGTCCACCTCGCGCAGCGTCCCGCGCAAGCGTTGGGTCTGGGGATCCTCGGGGTCGTCGACGTCGGCCTGCACCATCAGGTAGCCCGGGTAGAGCTTCTTGTTGATGGTGCGTTTCTTGCCCCCCTTGAGGTCGGTCACGCGCTCGAAGGGCACGACGATCTGGGGCACGACGTCCTGCAGACCGGCGATCCGCAGACGGGTCATCGCGTTGCGCGCGATCGAGTCCTCGCGACCCGATTGGCAGCGCACGAAGTACCAGCGCAAGCTCACGATCCACCCCCCGGGCCCAGGAGGACCAGGTTGGCCCACTCGCCGAGGAAGAAGTCGCTGCCCGCCAGGAAGGCCATCAGGAACAGCACGGTCACCAGCACGACGATCGAGGAGTTGATGGCGTCCTGGAGCGTGGGCCAGGTCACCTTGCGCATCTCCGACTCGGTCTGGATCAGCAGATCGGCGTTCTGCGGCCGCTCCAGGTAGCGGTGCAGCAGGAGCAACGCCCCCACTCCCAGCACCAGCGCGATCAGGAGGGCCGGCGACAGGTCCAGGCCCAGGATCGGGATGCGAATGCCGAAGAACGGCTGGGCCATGCTCGTGAAGCGCGAGCTCAGCTCACCGTGCAGTTGCACGCAGCCATAGAGCGCCAGGACGGCGAGCGACCAGAAGGCCGCCATCCTCGCCATTCGTCCTTGGTCTTTCTTGTAGGCCATGGGTCAACCTGCTCTTGCGGCGGAACGGGGTGGGGTCACCGAGACCAGTCGCGGCGGGCGCCGTCGGCGGGCGTCGACCCGGCGGGGGCCGCTGCACGCCGACGCGTCCGCGTCGCGGCTAGAGCTTCTTCTCCCGGTGGGAGGTGTGCAGCTTGCAGAAGCGGCAGTACTTCTTCTTCTCGAGCTTGTAGGCAGCCTTCAGCCGCTTGTGCGTGGTGTAGTTCCGGTTCCGGCACACCGTGCACTCCAGGAAAACGTAGCGCTCCTTGATCTTCATGGCGGGCTCCTAGAGCTGCTGGCAGAAGGCTCTGCGTTCGCGGCCGTCGGTCCACGGACCCGGGGGCGGGATGGCTCCCGCCCCCGGGTGCGACCGTGGAGGGATCAGTCGAGGATCTTGGTCACGACGCCGGCGCCGACGGTCCGTCCACCCTCGCGGATGGCGAAGCGCAGTTGCTCGTCCATGGCGATCGGGGTGATCAGCTCGACGGACACGCGGATGTTGTCGCCCGGCATGCACATCTCGGCGCCGCCCATCAGGTTGGCCGTGCCGGTCACGTCCGTCGTGCGGAAGTAGAACTGCGGGCGGTAGCCCGAGAAGAACGGGGTGTGGCGGCCGCCCTCTTCCTTCGAGAGGACGTACACCTCGGCCTCGAACTTACGGTGCGGGGTGATGCTGCCCGGCTTGGCGAGCACCATGCCGCGAACCAGGTCCTTCTTGTCGACGCCGCGCAGCAGCAGGCCGACGTTGTCGCCCGCCTGACCCTCGTCGAGGATCTTCTGGAACATCTCGACGCCCGTGCAGGTGGTCTTGCCGATCTCGTCGCGCATGCCGACGATCTCGAGGGACTCACCCATCTTCACGATGCCGCGCTCGATCCGGCCCGTGCCGACCGTGCCGCGACCCTTGATCGAGAAGACGTCCTCGACGGGCATCAGGAAGGGCTTGTCGACGTCGCGCTCGGGCTCGGGCACGAACGAGTCGACGGCGTCCATCAGCTCGTTGATGCAGTTGAACACCGGGTCGTTCGTGGGCTTGCCCGCGTCCAGGGCCTCCTGGCACTTGAGGGCCGAGCCGCGCACGATCGGAGTGTCGTCGCCCGGGAAGCCGTACTTGTTGAGCAGCTCGCGGATCTCCATGTCGACGAGGTCCAGGAGCTCCGGATCGTCGACCTGGTCGATCTTGTTCATGAAGACGACGATCGCGGGCACGTTCACCTGGCGGGCCAGGAGGATGTGCTCGCGCGTCTGGGGCATCGGGCCGTCGGCCGCGGAGACCACCAGGATGGCGCCGTCCATCTGGGCCGCGCCGGTGATCATGTTCTTGACGTAGTCGGCGTGGCCCGGGCAGTCCACGTGGGCGTAGTGGCGCTTGTCCGACTCGTACTCGACGTGCGCGGTCGAGATGGTGATGCCGCGCTCGCGCTCCTCGGGCGCCTTGTCGATCTCGTTGAAGGCGCGCGCCTTGGCCAGCCCCTTGAGGGACTGGTAACGGCAGATGACGGACGTCAGCGTGGTCTTGCCGTGGTCGACGTGACCGATCGTGCCCACGTTGACGTGCGGCTTCGTCCTCTGAAAGACTTCCTTGGCCATGATTTCGTGGTCTGCGTTGCGTCGTTGGGCTGCGGTCCGCTCCCGGGGTGGGCAGCGGGCCGCGAGGAGCACCCGCCGTCGCGTCGCCGGCGTGGCCGGGGCGCGGGACGGGTGAGGTCCGGGTCGATCCAGGTTTCGTCAGGGAGGACCGCCCACGCCGGAGCGTTCCGGCGACGACGGTCGGAGCGCGGGCCCTCGCGGGCGCCGCGCAGTGGAGAGCCCCGCCGCGGCCCCAGGGTGGGAGCGGTGCGGCGGGGTGTTCGGCCGATCACGGGGATGGAGCTGCTGATGGGACTTGAACCCATGACCTCTTCCTTACCAAGGAAGTGCTCTACCAACTGAGCTACAGCAGCGCCGAGGTCCCGCTGGGCGTCGCGTAGGGCGCGCCCCGTACGGCTCGACACGGGAGGGTCCCGGCGCGTCGCGGCCACGGCGGGCGCGACGCTCGCGCGGGGAGGAGGGAGAGGCCTGCGCCGCGATCCGCGGCAGCGGTCGAGCCTGGAGCGGGCGATGGGAATCGAACCCACGCGTTCAGCTTGGAAGGCTGACGTTCTACCATTGAACTACGCCCGCGGAGGCTCGCCCGCCGTGGCGGTCGGCGACCGGCGCGGCGCACTCGAGCGCGCGCTCGCGCGCGCGGCGGTCCAGGGCGCGGATCGCGAGTCGACAGCGCCGGAGCACCTCTCGAACGACGCCGTCCGAAGACGGTCGCGCGCGCTGGGAGGTGGTGGGGAGAACAGGATTCGAACCTGTGAAGGCAGAGCCAGCAGATTTACAGTCTGCCCCCTTTGGCCGCTCGGGAATCTCCCCTTGGGTGTGGGCAGCGGAGGGATCCGGTCCGTGTGGACCGAGCCCCTACCCGGACGGGAGGCGAGCGGCGAAACGCGCTGCGCGCCGCGGGTCCTGGGACCGACGAACGCGCGCGCGAGCCGCGCGCCCGACCGCCTGGGCGATCGGGGGCGGCGCCGCCCGACGACTCTTGCACGGATGCCCGGTACCGGCGCGGCCGCCGCGTCCGCCGCGCGTCGCGCGGGTCGGGGAGGATCCGCTCCCGTTCCATCCCGTGTATCGATCCAGTTGAGAGGGAGCACCGCGGCCCGGGTGGGCCGCACCCGCCGGGCGGGGTTGGAGTCCGGCAGGCCTGGCCGTGCGCCCGCCCCACCGCGGCGTGGAGCCAGCGGTGGGAGTCGAACCCACAACCTCCTGATTACAAATCAGGTGCTCTGCCAGTTGAGCTACGCTGGCCCGGCCCGGGTGGGCGGGTCACCGAACGAACCCGTCGGGTCGCGGCGCGGCGACGTGCGGATGCACGCCTCGGGCGCTGCCCGACGAGTGGAGGGCGAGATCGTAGGGTTCGCCTCCCCGCGGTCAAGCGTCCGGGCAGGAAACTGGAACGGATCGCCCACTCCCCGGGGGAGCTGACCCCGGCCGGTCCCGGACCCCGGCCGCGTCAGACCTCGCGGAGCTGGACGCGGTAGGCCTCCCACGCGGCCTCGAGCTGGGAGAGCGAGTCCCCGCCGAACTTGTCGAGCACGGCCGCCGTCAGCTCGAGCGCCACCATGGCCTCCCCCACCACCGAGGCCGCGGGCACGGAGGTCACGTCCGAGCGTTGGTACGTGGCCTGGACCGCCGCGCCGGACTGGAAGTCGACGCTGGGCAGCCCCGCGCGGAGCGAGGGGATCGGCTTCATCGCCGCGCGCAGCACCAGGGGCTCGCCCGTGCTCATGCCGCCCTCCAGGCCTCCGGCGCGGTTGCTGGCCCGGCGGAAACGCCCCCAGGGCTGGGGCTCCGGGGCGAGCTCGATCGCGTCGTGCACCTCCGACCCCCTGTGGCGCGCGCTCTCGAAGCCCAGGCCGAACTCGACGCCCTTGATGGCCGGGATCGAGAGCACCGCCGCGCCGATGCGGGCCGTGAGGCGCTGCGGCCCGCTCGCGTAGCCGCCGAGCCCCGGGGGCAGGCCGAGCGCCCGCACCTCGAACTGGCCCCCCAAGCTGTCGCGGGCCTCGCGGGCCGCGTCGACCTCGGCGCGCAGCGCATCCTCGACGGCGGGATCGAGACAGAAGAAGTCGCTGCGCGCGCGGAGCTCCACCCGGGACTCCCCGGCGGCCTCCCAGGCATCGGCGCGGGCCGCGACCGCCCCCACCGAGAGCACGTGGGCGAAGACCTCGATCCCCAGGTGCTCGAGCAGTTGGCGCGCGATCGCCGCCGCCGCCACGCGGGCCGCGGTCTCGCGCGCGCTGGCCCGCTCGAGCACGGCCCGCGGATCGCGGTGACCGTACTTCTGGCAACCCGCCAGGTCCGCGTGCCCGGGGCGCGGGTTGCCGGGCACGGGTAGGGACTCGATGACGGCGTCGCGGTTGGGCACGAGGAATGCGATCGGGGAGCCCAGGGTGCGCCCGGCGCGGGTGCCGGAGAGCAGTTGCACGCGATCGCGCTCGATCTTCATACGGCCGCCGCGGCCGTAGCCGCCCTGGCGCCGGGCGAGCTCGGCGTCGACCCGCGCGAGGTCGAGCTCGAGGCCCGCGGGCAACCCCTCGAGCACGCCCACCAGGGCCGGCCCGTGGGACTCCCCGGCCGTGGTCCAGGCGAGGCGCGTCACGCGTCCCCCCCATCGAGCCGCACCCAACCGCCGCCCTCGCCCGCGCCCCAGGTGCTCGCCGTCCCCGCGTCCGGGTCGGCCTCCGCGGGCCCGATCTCGACCCAGCCGCCCTCCAGGGGAGCCGGCGCGGGGTCGGCCGGCCCGCCCTGGGACAGGCACTGCTCGATGGACCGCTCGAGGCCCGGCAGGTCGAAGGGCTTGGCGAGCGTGCCCCGCACGCCCGGCACGCTGCGCAGGTGGGCCTCGAGCTCGCGGTCGAGGTAGCCCGAGACGACCAGCGTCGGCGGCAGGAGCCCCTCCCGGGCCAGGCGCGGGAGCTCCTCGTCGCCGCGCTCCTCCCCGAGCTCGAGGTCGGCGAGCATCAGATCCGGCGCGCGCTCGGCGAGCAGCCCGCGCACCTGCGCGTAGCTCGCCGCCGTGCGCACGGTGTGCCGGGCCCGGCGCAGGAACCAGGCCACGAGCTCGACGATGCGTTCGTCGTTGTCGACCAGGACCAGGTCCGCCATCGCGGGCAGCCTAGCGCTCGGCGCGCTCCGATCCACGCGGTTGCGACCCGATCCCCCGCCGGCGCAGGCCGCTCAGAGGGACTCGTAGGGGGTCACCTCCTCGAAGGAGACCGCGATCTTGAGCGAGCCCAGCTTGACGGTCACCTCGCGGCGCTCGGGGTCCACGCGGTGCACCTGCACGCGCTGGCGATAGCGCGGCAGGTACACGAGTTGTCCCTTGCGCAGCCCGTCCAGGAAGGCCTGGCGCCGCTGGGTGAGCGTCGCTCCGCCGATCGCGTCGGCCAGGGCGCCCAGGGCCGCCTCGAGCTCGGCCCGGGGTCCGGCCGGGACCTGCTGCGCCAGGCGTTGGGCGCGTTCGAGGGCCGCGCGCGCCTCGCGCACCCGCTCCTCGAGGTCACGCTGGGCCTCGGCCTCGAGCCGCTCCCCGCGGCGCTCGATCTCGAGCGCCTGGACCTCGGCGCGGCGCGCGCTGTCCTCGGCCTCGCGCAGGCGCTCCTCGGCCCGCTCGCGGACCCGTTCGGTCTCGATGCGCGCCGAGCGCACCTCGGCCAGGAGCTCCTGGACCTCCTGTTCGCGGCGCTCGAGCCGCTGCTCGGCGCGCGCCACCAGGGACGGGTCGAGGCCCAGGCGGCGCGCGATGACCAGCGCCGCCGACTCGCCCGGCACGCCGACGATCACGCGATAGCGCGGCGCGAGGGTGACGAGGTCGAACTCGGTGCAGCCGTTCTCGACGCGCGCGTTGCGGAAGGCGAACTCCTTGAGGCGCCCCAGGTGGGTGCTCACGAGGGTGTGGGCTCCGCGGCGCAGGAACTCCTCGAGGATCGCCTCGCCCAGGGCCGCGCCCTCCTCGGGGTCCGTTCCGCCGCCGAGCTCGTCGAGCAAGACCAGGGTGCGCGGTCCGGCGCGATCGAGCCCGGCGCGGATGCGCACCAGGTGCGAGGAGAAGGTCGAGAGGCTCTGGCTGATCTCCTGCTCGTCGCCGATGTCGGCCACGACCGCGTCGTAGAACGGCACCGTGCTGCCCTCGGCGCAGGGCACGGGCAGACCGCAGCGCAGGAGCAACGCGCACAACCCCGCGGTCTTGAGCGCCAGCGTCTTCCCGCCCGTGTTGGGACCGGTGAGGATCAGCAGATCGAAGTCGAGCCCCAGGTGCAGGTCGATCGGCACGACCTCCTCGAGCCGCCCGGCGGCCAGCTCGGCCACCAACAAGGGGTGGCGCGCCTGGCGCAGGCGCAGGCCGCGGGCCGCCCCCGGCTCACCGATCAGGGCCGGCACGCGCGCGCCGAACTCGGCGCAGAACCGCCGCGCGATCAGGCCCAGCTCGAGGCGCGCGAGGGCGCGGGCGGCGAGCTCGAGCTCGGCCCGCCTGCCCAGGACGGCGCGCGTCGCTTCGCCCAACACGCGCGAGAGCTCGCGCCGTTCCTCGAGGCGCAGCTCGGCGGCGCGGTTGGAGAGCGCCACCGCGGCCTGCGGCTCGATGTAGACCGTCTGTTCGGTCTGGGAGCGGTCGTGCAGCAATCCGGGCACGCGCCCGGACTGCTTGGCCTTGACCGCCAGGCAGGCCCGGCCGCCGCGCAGGTGCACGCGCGAGTCGGCCAGCACGCCACGCAGGTCCGGCCGCTGGGCGAGCACCTCGAGCACGTGCGCGATGCGCCGCTCGAGGTCGCGCAGGTCGCCCCGCAGGCGCGCCAGCAGCGCCGAGGCGTCGTCGCGCACGCGGCCGCGTTCGTCGACGACCCGCAGAAGGGAATGGCGCAGGGAGCCGAGGTCGGGCTGGGCCGCCGCCAGCCGCGCCAGGGCGGGCAGGTCGGCCACCCGCCAGGCGAGCTCCTCCCGCAGGCGCTCCAACGCCTCCAGGAACAGCACCAAGGTCGCGAGCTGCTCTTCGGCGAGCGGATCGCGGGCGGCCGCCTCGAGCAAGGCCAGGGGATCGGTCACGCCCCCGAGGCCCGGCAGGCCGCCGCCGCGCTCGAGGAGCTCGAGCTCGCGCGCGCGCGCCAGCGCCTCGCGGGCCTGCTCTTCGGGCAGGGGGCCGAGCTCGCGCAGCGCGCGCCGCCCGAGCGAGGTCGAGACGTAGCGCTCGCACAGGGCGAGCACGCCCTCGAGCTCGAGCACGCCCGCGGCGAACTCGGAGCGCGGCAGGGCCTCGGGGAACAGGCCCCCCGATTGGCCCTCGGCCCAACCGCTCGCGGCTCCCGGGCGCGCCTTCATGGCCGGGGACGCGCGGCGTAGAGCGTCACTTCGCGCGGGGCGGACAGGGGCTGCTCGAGGCTCAGGACGCCGATGCGCTCGATGGTCCAGCCCAGCTCCTGGACGAGCTGCTCCTGATAGCGGCGCATGAACTCGCGCGCGCGGCGGCCGCGCAGGTCGGGCGGGTCGCTCATCAGGACGACGTCGAAGTCCCCCGCCCAACGTGCCAGGCGCGGGCCATCCCAGTCGGGATCCGTGGCCTCGAAGGTGACGTAGAGCGGGCGCTCCCAGGCGTCGAGGAAGCGCTCGGGCGAGCCGCCGCGGGCGAGCAGCTCGAGGTGCAGCGCCGCCGGCGAGAACTCCGAGGAGATGCCGATCCAGCCCACGCGCGGTGCGTCGCCGACGGCCCGCGCCACGAGCTCGGCGAGCGCCCGGTGGGCCTCCACCGGGAGCCCCGGACTGGGGGTCGGACGGCCCGGCCCCAGGCGCGCCCAACGCTCGAACTCGCGCGCGACGTGGGCGCGCAGCTCCGCGCGGGCTTCGGGCGGGCGCTCGGCGACGACGGTCGCTTCGGCCAGCAGGCGCGTCTCGAAGGTCGGTCGGAACCAGGCGAGGGCGAGCAGGGCGCCCAGGACCCCGGCGCGGCGAACCGGCGCCACGGGCAGGACCCGCGCGCCGCCCAGGGCCGCCAGCAGCCACAGCGGCGGCCCGATCGGGATCAGGAACCGATCGAGGTGGAAGGGGTGCGCGAGGATCGGCACGGCCAGGGCCAGCAGGGCGACCCACAACGTCCGCGCGCCCGGACGGCGGAGCTCGCGCGCTCCGCCCAGCCCGAGGGTCAGCAGGACTCCCACGAGCAGCAGCGCCAGGAAGCGCGCGGAGGGCGCGAACCAGCCGATCGCGTGCAGCGCGCGCCAGGCGTAGGGCGTCGCGGGCTGCCCGAGGTTGCCGCCCAGGAAACCGAACAGCGCGGCGCGGTGGCGCTCGGCGACCTCGGCCCCCAGGGGAAGGGGGAGCGCGAACCACCACAGGGCGCCCAGGAGCGGAACGAGGAGCCAGATCCCCAGGCGGATCGCCGCACGCCGGCCCTCGCCGCGGCGCGCCGCGAGGAGCGTCTCGACCAGCGCCGAGAACCCGAGCCCGGCGGCGAGCAACAGGCCGTAGTTCCACTTGACGAAGCAGGCCCCCAGCAGGGCCGCGCCCGCCGCGAGGTCGCGCGCTGGCCCCGCCTCCGGCGCCAGGCGTCGCAGGGCCGTCCACAGGGCCACGCTCGCCGCGCACACGAAGGGCACCTCGAGGAACAGCGTGCCCGCGTAGGAAAGGGGCAGGGGCGAGAGCGCGGCCGCGCCGAGCGCGAGCCAGGGCAGGGGCGACTCGCCGCGCGCCGGCGCGCCGACCGGTCCGCGCTGCAGGCGGCCGAGCTCGCGCCCGCACAGGAACAGCACCCACAGGGTCGCGGCCCAGGCCGCGACGCCCAGGAGCCGCGCCACACGCTCGCCGATGCCGAACACGCCCTGCCCCGCCGCCAGCGCCAGGGGCCAGCCGAAGGGGTACTGGGCGCAGCCGTGCAGCACCTCGAAGAAGGCCCGCCCCTCCCCGCGGCCCGCGTGGAGCAGGAGCCGCACGGCGGGGAGCTGCGCGTGCATGGTCTCGTCCCAACCCCAGGCCTGGGCCGGGGCGAGGGTCGCCCCCCAGAGGAGGCCGAGCAGGGCGCACAGCGCCCCCGCCGCGGGGACGGCCGCGCGCCCGCGGAACGCAGCGGGACCCATGGCCGGCGGAGCATACCCGCCCGGAGCGCGGCGTCGCCCCACCCGCCCGCGCCGAGTTCCCGCGGGCCCGCGCCCTGTCCCCGCCCCCCGCGGACCGTAAGCTCTGGGACGACATGCACGAGATCCCCAACGACCACGGGCGCTTCGAGACGCGCGCCATCCATGCCGGCCAGGTCTCCGACCCGCGCAACGGCGCCGTGATGACGCCGGTCTACTTCTCCTCGACCTTCCAGCAGGACGCGCCCGCCGTGCCGCGCGATGGGTACGAGTACTCGCGCACCAAGAACCCCACCCGCACCGCGCTGGAGTGGAACATCGCGTCCCTCGAGGGCGCGCGTTGGGGACTGTGTTTCGGCTCGGGTCTGGCGGCCACCAACGCCCTGCTCGACCGGCTCGTGCCCGGGGACCATGTCGTCGCGACGAACGACCTCTATGGCGGCACGCACCGCATCTTCCGCCAGGTGTTCGAGCGCTACGGCATCCGCTTCGACCTCGTCGACGCCACCGATCCGGGGCGCGTGGCCGCCGCGATCGGCGAGCGCACGCGCTACGTCTACCTCGAGACGCCCACCAACCCCCTGCTGCGCCTGTGCGACATCCGCGCCCTGGCGGAGCTCGCCCACGCCCGCGGAGCGCTGGTCATCGTCGACAACACCTTCGCCACGCCCTACCTGCAGCGGCCCCTGGAGCTGGGCGCGGACCTCGTCCTGCACTCGATGACCAAGTACCTGGGCGGCCACTCCGACGTCGTCGCCGGCGCGCTGGTCGGCAACGACCCGCGGCTGCGCGAGGAGCTGGCGTTCTTCCAGAACGCGGTCGGCGGCCAGCTCGGGCCCATGGACGCCTTCCTCGTGCTGCGCGGGATCAAGACCCTGGCGGTGCGCATGGACCGCCATTGCCAGAACGCGCTGCGCGTCGCGGGCTGGCTCGAGGCCCAACCCGGCGTCGAGCGCGTGATCTACCCGGGCCTCGCCTCGCACCCGCAACACGCGCTGGCCCGCCAACAGATGGGCGGCTTCGGGGGCATGGTCTCCTTCGAGCTCGCCGGCGGCGTGGCCGCCGCGAACGCCTTCGCCAGCTCGACGCGCGTGTTCACCCTGGCGGAGTCCCTGGGTGGCGTGGAGTCGTTGGTCGAGGTGCCGACCTCGATGACCCACGCCGCGATCCCGGCCGCCGAGCGCCGCGCCGCGGGCCTGGCGGACGGCTTGGTGCGCCTCTCGGTCGGCATCGAACACGTCGACGACCTGCTCGAGGACTGCGCCCGCGGCCTGGCCGCGGCCAAGGCCTCCGCCCCCGCGCGCAGCGTCGCCGCCGAGCGCGGCTGAGCCCCGGATCAGAACGGGGAGTTGGGGCCCCCGCCGGGGCCCTCGTTCCCGGGCTCGGCCCGGCGGGACTGCGCCTCGTGGGCGCGGCGCGCCCGTTCCTCCTCCTCGCGGTCGGGTCCGTCGCACACGCGCTCGCGCATGGCGCGGCCGACCTTGAACTTCACCACCCGCTTGGAAGGGACGTGCACCTTCTCGAGGGTGCGCGGGTTCTGCGCCCGGCGCGCGGCGCGGCGGCGCACCTCGAACACGCCGAACTCGCGGAACTCCAGGCGGTTGCCGACCGAGAGCTCGTCGAGGATCTCGTCCAGGAAGCGCTGGACGATCTCCTTCACCACCACCTTGGTCTGGCCCGTCTGGTCCGCGATGCGATTGACCAGTTCCTTCTTGGTGATGGTCTCGGGGCCTCGGGGCTGGCTCATGGGGACCGACAGGGCTCGGGAGGGGCTCGTCAGGGCTCGAAGGGCGGGGCCGCGGTGACGGGCCGGGACCGGGCGAGTCGGCCGGGCCCGGCGCCCGGGGCGCTGGGCCGAGGGGCGCCGTTCCGACCCCCCCGGCGCGGGCGCCGGGGCGGCCTCCGCGCTGGGGGGCGGGTCCAGGCCGCGGGACCCGCTCGGGAGCCCTCGGCCGGGATTGTCCGAGCGCGGTATCCCCGCGTCAAGCAAGAGCTTGCGTCGACGGCGGGGCCCGGGGAGCGGCGCCCGCCAGGCGCGGGCCAGCGTCGCCCCCGGAGCCCGTCGAACGCCGCAAGCCCTTGCCCGGCAAGCGCTTGGGGTGAGCGCGCGGCGCCTGGCCCCAGGCGCGGCCCGGGGCCGTGGACGCAAACGACGCTGCCCCAAGGAGTTGGGTCGGTTTCAGCGCCCGTCGGCCGACTTCGGAGGCGGCTCGTCGAGGACGAAGGTCACCGGGCCGGCGTTGACCAGCTCCACCTCCATCGCGGCCCCGAAACGCCCCTCGGCGACCTCCAGCCCCAGGGCCCGCAGCTCGCGGGCGAACTCCGCGCACAGGGGCTCGGCGACCTCGGGCGGGGCGGCGCGATCGAACGAGGGGCGCCGGCCCTTGGTCCCGTCCGCGGCCAGGGTGAACTGGCTCACCACCAACACCGCCCCGCCGACCTCCGCGAGCGCCCGGTTCATGCGACCCTCCCCGTCGGCGAAGCAGCGCCAAGCCGCGACCCGCCGGGCCAGGCGCCGCGCGTGGTCCGGCCCGTCGCCCCGCAGCGCGCACAGCAGGACCAGCAACCCGGGCCCGATCGAGCCGACCGTGCGATCCTCGACCCGCACGGCGGCGCGTAGGACACGTTGCAACACCGCGCGCATCCCGGCTCGCTCCTCAGGATCGGCTCACGCCCGCCGGACTCTCGGCTGGGAGCCCGTCCAAGGTGCGCTCCAGGCGCTCGAGGTGCACCTGGGCGCGCCAGCGTTGGAGCAGGAGGCCGAGGTCCTCGGAGTCCTCCGAGAGCTCGAGCACCCGCCCCCAGGCCTCCCGCGCCAGGCGCGCGTCCCCCAGGCGCCGCTCGAGGATCAGCGCCTGCTGCACGAGGGGCAGGACCGCCCGCGGGGAGGCGGTCGAGGCGGCCCGGGCGGCCGCCAGGGCATCGACGTACCGCCCGCGCGCTTCGAGGGCCACGGCCTGCGCGCACAGGCGGCGGAAGGGCTCGGCGGCCGTGCCCTCGAGCGCGCCCAACACCTGGCTGGCCCGCTCCGTGCGGCCCGCGTGCAGCAACAACAGCGCCAGGTCCAGGCGCGCCTCGTCGCGACGAGCCGGCACGAGCAGCAGGTCCGCGCCACAGTCGGCGATCCACGACTCGAGCGCTCCCACGGCCTCGTCCGAGCGCCCCGTCCGCGCCGCCAACCAGGCCGCGAGCCGGCGCGCCGGCAGGTGCGCCGGCTCGCGGGCCAGGGCGGCGTCGAGGGCGCGCCCGGCCTCGTCCAGGTCTCCGCGCCGGGCGAGCACGTGGGCGCGACCGTAGTGCGCCCAGGCCGACGCGGGGTCCAGCTCCAGGGCGCGGTCGAGCAGCAGCAGGGATGCCACCGGATCGTCCTCGACCCGCGCGGCGAGCAGCAGCGCGAGCACGCTGGGCTCGGCGTCGGCCCGCTCGCGATAGGCCCGTCGCAGCGGCTCGTCGGGGTTGCCCTCGAAGCCCGCGGCGGGCGTCGAGCGCGCCTGGGAGAGGCGCGCCTCCTGCAGCCAGATGCCGACCGGGACATGCTGCGGATGATCGAGCGCCAGGGCGCGCAGCAACTCCAGGGCGTCCTCCATGCGGCCCTCGGCGAGCGAGGCCAACCCGCGTTCGAGGAGCGCCAGCGCCGCCGGCGCGAGCGCGTCGGCCGGCGCGCCGCGCCCGATCGCCCGCGGATTCACGGTCGGAGCGGAGCACGCCGCGGCCAGCAGCCAGGTCGCGAGCACAGGGCTCCAGCGCGCGCCCCGCGCCCGAGTCCCCCGCGCGGCGCCGGCTCCGCCGCCCGCGCCGAGCCCCGAACCCGCGTCGCCCCGCTCGCGCTCCACGGCGATCCTCAGCGCGGGGTCGGTCCGACCAGGCGCAGGTTCGCGGCGCGCCGCTCCCGCCCCTGGCCGTCGCGGTGGTACACGTCGCCGCGCGCCTCCACGATGACGTCGACGGGCCCGGGGCGCTCGAGGACGACGATGCGCCGCTCGGCGACGATCTGCAGCCGATCGAGCTGCGCGCGCACCTCGATCGACGCGCCGGGCTCCACGGTGTAGGTCTGGCGCAAGCCTTCGGGCAGGGTCTTGACCTCGGTGGCGATGCCCTCCTCGACCCGGCCCACGAAGTGCGCGATCAGTCCCGGCGGGCCCTCGATGCGCACCTCGGACGCGACCAGCAGGCCGTCGTCCAGGAAGGCGTCCGTCCAGGGTTGGATCTGGGGCGGCGGCGGCGTGCCGTCGGCGGAGGCGCGCGGATCCGCCTCCGGGGACGAGACGCAGGCCGCGAGCAGCGCGAGGGCGAGGAGCGCGGGGGCGATTCGTTCCATGGCCATGCGGGCGAGGGTACGCCCCTCGATCGGGCGGAACCAGGGACAGCGGGGCGCTCGGCGGTACCCCCTCATCGGTACTCACTCAGCGCAGGCCGCAGGCCGCCAGCGCGCGGTCGCGGACGGCGCGGGCGCGTTCGGCGGCCCGCTCGGCGCCGCGGGCCAGGATGCGCTCGACCTCGCCCGGATCGCGCAGCAGCTCCTCGCGGCGGGCGCGGGCGGGGGCGAAGTGCTCCTCGATGGCCTCGATGATGCGCGCCTTGAGGTGGCCGTAACCCGGGGCGCCCGGGCCGCCCGCGCGGCAACGTCGCTCCCAGTCGGAGAGCTCCTGCGGATCGAGGAAGAGCTCGAGGAAGCGGAAGGGCAGGAGCTCGGCCGGGTCCTTGGGCTCCTCGGCCGCGCGGCTGTCGGTCACGATGCGCCCGACGGCCTTCTTGAGCGCCTTGCCGCTCTCGAAGATCCAGACGTGGTTGCCATAGCTCTTGCTCATCTTCTGGCCGTCGAGCCCCGGGATCTTGGCCCAGCGCGTGTCCTCGGGCAGGTTCGCCTCGGGGCGCCGGAAGACCTCCCGGCCGAAGGCGTGGTTGAAGGCCTGCGCCATGTCCTGGGCCATCTCGACGTGTTGGAGCTGGTCCTGGCCCACCGGCACGCGGTCGGAGTCGAAGGCCAGGATGTCGGCCGACATCAACACGGGATAGGTGAACAGGCCCACGTTGGGCTTCAGCCCGCGGGCGAGCTTGTCCTTGTACGAGACCGCGCGCTCGAGCAGCCCCACGCCGGTCACGCAGGCCAGCAACCAGGCGATCTCGAGCACCTCGGGCACGTCGCTCTGGCGCCAGAAGACGGCCCGCGCGGGATCCAGCCCCACGGCCAGGTAGGCCACCGCCACCTCGCGCACCCAGGTGCGCAGTTGCTCGGGGTCGCGGCTGCTCGTCAGCGCGTGGTAGTCGGCGATGAAGTAGTAGTGCTCGCCCGCGAGCGCCTGGAGCTCGATGTGGCGGCGCATGGCGCCGAAGTAGTTGCCCAGGTGCAGGAGCCCGCTGGGCTGGACGCCGGAGAGGTAGGTGGTCATCGCTCGTCGGGACTCGTCGTCGGGGGCGCTGGCGGGCGCCGGCGAAGAGCCTAGCAGCCCGCGCCGAGCCGACCCAGCACGCCCTCCCCGGCCCGAGGAGCTCTCCGGGCTCGACTTGCATCGCCCGAACGAGCCCCGACAATCCCCCCCATTCCATGCCCGCCGCGCAGCGCCGCCGTCCCCGATGGGCTTCGCTCCTTCCGCTGGCCCTGCTCGCCTCCGCGCTGACGAGCTGCGCCAGCTTCGAGAGCGACCGCCACGTCGCGCCCCTCTTCACGCGCGTGTCGCGCGCCGGGGGCGGGGACCGCACGGAGGCCCTGGGCGGGATCGTGATCGTCGAGCACGCCCAGCCCGACCGGCCCTACACGGCCTGGGGCGTGCGGCCGCTGTTCATCCACGACCGCCGGCCGGAAGAGCGCGCCTCCACGGACTTCCTCTATCCCCTGGGGACGATCCGCCGCGAGCCGCGGAGCCTGCTGTGGCAGATCCTGCCCCTGGCGCGTTACTCGCGCGTGGAGGACGAAGAGGGCGAGCGCTGGTCCTTCCTCTCGTTGCTCGGCCTCTACTTCGCCGGATTCCCCGATGGTCGCCGCGTGCGCGCCTGGTTCCCGGTGGCCGGCATCGTCGAGGGCAACCTGACCTTCGAGCGCCTGGAGTGGGTGCTGTTCCCGCTCTACGCTCGCTCGGTACGCCAGGGTCGCGCGACCTACCACGTCCTGTGGCCGGTGTTCGCCTACGGGCGGGACGAACACTCGGGCGCCTGGCGCGTGTGGCCGCTGGTCGGCCGCTCCTGGCGCGCGGGATCCTACGACCGGCGCTACGCGCTCTGGCCGATCTTCCAGCACCAGCGCAGCAACCTCAAGGCCCGCGAGGAACTGCAGCGCCGCGACTGGATGGTGTTCCCGCTCTACGGTCACACCGCCCAGGGGAGCTACCGCTCCCACACCCTGTTGTGGCCGTTCTTCGGTTATGCCCACGACGAGCACAGCGGCTTCTGGGCCTGGGACGGGCCTTGGCCCCTGGTGCGCGTCTCGCGACCGGGTAGCGGCGCTGGGCCGTACCGGACCCGCTTCTGGCCCTTCTTCGGCCACTACCGCGGCGACGGCCTCGATCAGCGCTACTACGGCTGGCCGCTCTTCGTGCGGCGCAAGGACGAGTTCCCGCGCGGGCGGGTCCGGGCCTACAACCTCGTGCCCTTCTGGCAGTGGTCGGAGCGCTACGACTCCGATCCCGAGGCCGACCCCGACCCGGTCCGGTGGCGCAAGCTCTGGCCGCTGTACCGTCGCTACGAGCACGGCGGCGGCGGTCGCATGGCGCTCGTGAGCCTCGATCCCCTGTGGAACCTGCCGACCTTCGATCGGCACTACGCCTGGCTCTGGGAGGCCTACAGCCGCGAGTGGGAGCCGCAGGTCGTGCGCGAGCGCAGTTGGCTGGGCCTGTGGCGGCGCGAGCGGGACGCGGACGAGGCCCGCCACTACGTCACCGGCCTGTGGTCGAGTCGCCGCTACAGCCAGGCGGGCCGGGCGGTCACCGATCGCTCGCTGCTCTTCGGCCTGCTGCGCTGGAGAAGCACGGCCGGTTCGCTACGGTTGCTGGCCCCGGCGCTGCCGGGCCCGGGCTGGCCGCTCGAGCGCCTGCCCTCCTCGCTGCCCGGCTCCGAGGCCGCGAGTTCCCCCACCCCGTCCTCTCCGACGTCCCCCGTGCCGCCCTCCGCCCCGCGATGAACCTGCTCGGGATCTTCCGCGCGTTCTGCCGCGACCTGGGCTTCCGGCTGGATCTCCTGCTGCAGGTGGCGTTGCGCCTGGGCGACGCGCCGCGTCGGCGGCGGCTGATCGCCGACCACATGGTCGCCTCGGCCCTCGACGTGCTGCACGTGGTGCTGCTGGTGGGCCTCTTCGTGGGCATGATCGTGTCGCTCCAGACGGGCATCGAGCTGGCCGAGTTCGGCCAGCAGGACCAGATCGGCGTGATCGTCGCGGTCAGCATGGCGCGCGAGATGGGGCCCTTCATCACGGCCGTCATCCTGGCGGCGGCCGTGGGCAGCGCGGTCGCGGCCGAGATCGGCACCATGTCGGTCAGCGACGAGCTCGACGCGCTCGAGGTCATGTCGATCGACCGCGTCAAGCTGCTCGTGCTCCCCCGCGTGATCGCGTTGGCGACCATGGCGCCGCTCCTGACCGTCGTGTGCGACGCCATCGGCATCGTCGGGGGTGGCTTCGTCGCCAAGGCCCAGCTCAACGTGAGCTACCAGGTCTACTTCGACACCGCGATCGAGGCCCTCAAGGCACCTGGCCTGTTCGGCCTGCCCAAGGACATCTACGCGGGGCTCCTGAAATCGACGGTGTTCGGGCTGATCATGGCCTCGATCGCCTGCGCGGAGGGCCTGGGGGCACGCGGGGGAGCGCTGGGCGTGGGCCTGGCGACACGGCGCGCGGTGCGCGACTCGATCATCACGATCATCGTCGCCAACTACTTCATGACCTGGTTCATGTACCGCAACTGAGGCCGATGGACAGCGAACAGGCAGTCGTCCGCTTCGAGGACGTGCACAAGGCCTTCGGGTCGCTGCAGGTCCTGCGCGGCCTCTCCTTCGAGGTGGCGAAGGGGCGGACCCTGGCGATCATGGGGCCCTCGGGCACGGGCAAGTCGGTCGCGCTCAAGCACGCCGTGGGGTTGATCCGGCCGGACCGCGGACGGGTCCTGGTCCACGGCCAGGACGTGGCCGCCGCCTCGCGCAAGGAGCTGGGCGCCCTGCGCCGTCGCATGGGGTACGTGTTCCAGGAAGGCGCCCTGATCAACTGGCTCACGGTCGGCGAGAACGTGGCCCTGCCACTGCGCGAGAACTTCGACCTGCCCGAGGTCGAGATCCGCGAGCGCGCCCAGGCCAAGCTGGAGCTGGTGAGCATCCCCGATTCCTGGGACAAGATGATCTCCCAGATCTCGGGCGGGATGAAGAAACGCGTCGGCATCGCGCGCGCGCTGATCACCGACCCCGAGCTGATCCTCTACGACGAGCCCAACGCCGGCCTCGATCCCGAGATCGCCGGCTCGATCAACGAGCTGATGGTCGAGCTGCAGGAGCGCCTGGGCGTGACCTCGCTCGTCGTCGAGCACCGCATCGAGTGCATCCAGCGCGTGGCCGACGAGGTGCTCTTCCTCGAGGAAGGCCGCGCCCTGGTCCAGTTGCCGCCGGACGAGTTCTTCTCCAGCGACATCCCGCGCATCGTCCGCTTCCTCGGCAAACCCGCCCGAGCTGGAACCCCATGACCGGTCGCAAACACTTCGCCCTGGGCGTGTTCGTCGTCACCGTCGTCGCCCTGCTGGGGTACTACACGGTGTTCCTGCGCGACTTCTCGCTGTTCAGGGACCGTCAGCACCTGATCGTGCACTTCGAGAACGCGCGCGGCCTGCGGGTCGGCGACGCGGTGCTCGTGGCCGGCGTGCGATGGGGCCGCATCGAGCGCATCGAGTACCGGCCGCAGGCCGCGCCGGCGAACCGGGTCGAGATCGAGCTGCGCCTCGACCAACCCGTCGATCTGCACGCGGGGGCCGCGATCCGGATCGAGGACGCGACCGTGCTCGGCGGCCGTCAGGTGATGATCGACCCCGGGGAACCCTCCGGTCCCCTGCTCGACGTGTCCGGTCCGCTGCCCGGGTCCGTGGCGGGCAGCCCGCTCGACGCCCTGGGCGAGTTCGTGCGCGACAACCAGGACAACGTCGGCCAGATGTTGGAGGACCTGCGCGAGCTCGTCGCCGGGGCCCGCGCCGGACGCGGCGTGGTCGGTGGGTTGCTCGTCGACGAGAAGCTGCGCGACGACCTGGCGGCGACCCTCGAGGGCGCCTCGGCGAGCGCGCGCAACATCGCGCGCATCAGCGACGGGCTGGTCGCCGGCACGGGCACCCTGGGCAAGCTGCTGGTGGAGGAGACGCTCTACGCCCAGCTCAGGGAAATCGGCGACTCGCTCTCGGCCTTGGCCGGCGAGGCGCGCGAGGTGCTCGCCGCCGCGCGCGGCACCGAGGGCCTCGTGGGCCGCGTCCTCAACGACCGCGAGTTGGCGGACGACGCCTCCACGGCGGTCAAGCGCGTGCGCGAGATCCTCGACGGCATCCGCAACGGCGAGGGCACCCTCGGGGCGCTGGTGCGCGAGGACGGCATCGCGCGCCGGGCCGAGGAGGTCCTGACGCGGCTCAGTAGCGGCGAGGGCACCCTCGGGCGTCTGCTCAGCGACGACGCGGTCTACGTCGACCTCAAGAACATCAGCTCCGACCTGGCCGCGGTGCTCTCCCAGGTCCGCAGCGGCCAGGGCACCCTGGGACGGCTGTTCATGGAGGACGACCTCTACGGCGAGATCGCCAAGGCGATCGGCCTGCTGACGCGCAGCCTGGAGGAGTACCGCGAGGCGGCGCCCATCTCGACCATGACCAGCGTGCTGTTCGGCGCGTTCTGATCGCGGATCGTCAGGCGCTCCCCGGCAGGAGCTTCTCGATCCACTTGCCGACGAGGTCGGCCTCGAGGTGCACCGGCCGGCCGACCTCGGCCTCGCCCAGCGTGGTGAGGGCCAGGGTCAGCGGGATCGCGGCGACCCAGAAGCGCCGCCCGCGCGGCTCGACCACGGTCAGGCTCACGCCGTCGATCGTGATCGAGCCCTTCTCGATCAGGTAGCGCTCGAGGCCCGCCGGCACCTCGAACTCGATGCGGCGTCCACCGGCGCCGTCCTCCGCGACCCCCACCACGCGCCCGACGGCGTCGACGTGGCCCGAGACGAGGTGCCCGCCGAGGCGATCCCCCAGGCGCAGGGCGCGCTCGAGGTTGACCCGCTCCCCCGCCCGGGCGGCGCCGAACCACGTGCGCCCCAGGGTCTCGGGGGAGAGGTCGAAGAGCATGTCGGCGCCCGGGGTGCCACTCGGGAGCGCGGCGCCGTCGCGGTCGCGCAGGCCGGCCACGGTCAGGCAGCAGCCGGACACCGCGACGCTCTCGCCCTGCGCCACGCCCCAGTCCGGGCCCGGCGCGGCGACGGTGAAGCGGCGGCCGGCCCCCTGGGGGTCGATCCGGAGGAGGGTGCTGGGGGCTTCGACCAGACCGGTGAACACGGGGGGTGGCTCCGGGGCGGAGGGGGACGGGGCGCCGCGGCGCGCCCGGACCGTCCGGGGGGGCGGCCCGTGGGTGGGGCTCCGCGGGGCCTCGATCCTTGACCGCTCGCCCACCCCGCGTCTACCCTGCTGGGCCTTTTCTCCCCCGGACCGAGTGCCGTTCTTTGCCATCCTGACCCTGTTCCCCGAGGCCCTCGAGCCTTACTGCCGCAGCGGCATCCTGGGGATCGCCCGCGCCGACGGGCGGGTGCGGGTCCTCCTGGTCGACTTCCGCGACTTCGCGCGCGATCGCCACCGCACGGTGGACGAGCGCCCCTTCGGCGGCGGCCCGGGCATGGTCCTGCGCCCCGAGCCGATCGTCGAGTGCGTCGAGTGGCTCGAGCGACGCCACGGCCCGTTCCGCAAGCTGGCCCTGTGCCCCACCGGCGCACCCTTCCGTCAAGCCATGGCCGAGGGGCTCGCCCGCGAGGAGCGCGTGCTGCTCCTGTGCGGTCGCTACGAGGGCTTCGACGAGCGCATCTTCGAGCTGCTCGAGTTCGAGCGCGTCTCCCTGGGCGACTTCGTGCTGGCCGGCGGCGAGCTCGCCGCCCTGGCGATCGTCGAAGCCAGCGTGCGCCTCGTGCCCGGCGTCCTGGGTGACGAGCGCTCGGCCCTGCAGGACTCCTTCGGCGCCGCCGGGCTGCTCGACCACCCGCACTACACGCGCCCCCGGGAGTACCGCGGCCTCGCCGTGCCCGACGTGCTCTTGCGCGGGGACCACCGCGAGATCGAGCGCTGGCGCCACGCGCGCGCCCTCGAGCGCACGCGCGCGCTGCGGCCGGACCTCGGGCCTGGCGCGCGCGGAGGCACGGGGAGCGGAGCGGAGCACGGCGCCCACCCCGCCGATCCGCCCTGAGCAGGGACCAGCACCACCCCACCGAACACGGTCGGCCGAGCCGCCGACCGAGACAGACGAGCGACCGAGCGGTCGCTCTTCCCCTACCGACGAGGACGCCTCGCCGGACGCATGGCGCGCCCGGCGGTCCGTCCAGAGCCTGCAAGACGAGCCCACCGGGCCCCGGACGAGCGAGATGTTGATCGAGAAGCTGGAAGCGGAGCACGGCAAACAGACCCTCCCCGTGCTGCACGTCGGTGACACCGTCGACGTGCACTACCTGATCCGTGAGGGCGACAAGGAGCGCATCCAGGTCTTCACCGGGACGATCATCGCCCTGCGCGGACGCGGAGTGCGCAAGACCTTCACCGTGCGCCGCATCGTGGCCGGCGAGGGCGTCGAGCGCGTCTTCCCGCTGCACAGCCCGCGCGTGCAGGACGTCCAGATCGCCCGCCGCGGCAACGTGCGGCGCGCGAAGCTCTACTACCTGCGCGACCGCGTCGGCAAGAAGACGCGCGTGAAGGAGCTCGTCGGCGAGAAGGTGCGCCGCGAGCGCGAGGTCGAGCGCGAACGCCGCCGCCGGATCGACGAGCAGAACGCCGACCAGGCCTCCGCCGAGTGACGGCGCGGGCGCGGGGGCCGCACGCGGTTCCCCGGTCGCCCCAGGGTCCACCGTCGGACCGCCCACCCCATGGGACCCCTCCCACCATCGACACGACGGGGCTGGCGCCGCGGGTGCGGATGCCAGCCCTCCTCGCTTTCTCCCGCACCGATCGCCCCAGCCCCGCGCCTCCCGGGTCGCCCCGACCCCCATCTCCAGAGCCCGAGCCCCAAGCCCATGGTCGAGAACGTCAGACGGAAGGTCTTCTGGGTCGCCGCCCTCCTCTCCATCGCGGTCCTCTGCCTCGTCCTGCCGGAGAAACCCTTCCGGATGGGACTCGACCTCTCGGGCGGCACGCGCCTGGTGTACCGCTTCGACTTCGACGCCGCCGTGCGCAGCGGGATGATCGACGCCGCCGAGGCGCAGAACCCCTACCAGTTGCTCTCGGAGTTCGCGAGCATCATCCGCGAGCGCATCGACCCCCAGGGCGTGCTCGAGGCGTCGATCCGGCCCGAGGGCGAGGACCGGATCGTGATCGAGCTGCCCTCCGCCGTGGGGGCGGGCAAGACGCAGGCCTCGGCGCTGTTGGGCGAGATGGGTCTGCCCTCGGGCGTGCTGGCGTTCACGGTCGCCGAGTCGATCCCCGACGAGGAGCTGGCGCGCTTCCCCGAGAGCGGCGGCCTGGTCGAGATCGGCGGGGCCCGCGGCGAGAAGGTCGAGTACGGATCGCGCGAGGGCCGCACCTTCGAGGACCTGCGGCGCGCGCGCCAGCAGACGACCCAGCAGGAGCACCCCGCGGGCGCGCCGATCGAGCTCATCGCGACCGACCCGATCGAGCAGATCATCGAGAACCCGGGCACGATGGCCTTCTACATCGTGGCCGACATGGACGACTTCCAGACGGCCGGCACGGACCTGGTGTCCGAGCGGCAGCGGGTCGTCGATTGGCTCGTCGCGCAAACGGGGCGCACGACCGATCAGTTCAACGCCCTGACCCCGGCCGAGGGCGGCGCGCGCCTGGAGAACCTGTTCTGGTTCCCCGAGAAGGTCGAGCGCGGCCAGGCTCCCACGCCGGAACAGGACCGCTTGCTCCCCGTGCTGCGGCCCGAGCGCGACGACTGGCGCTTCACGGGCAGCGACCTGGCGCAGGTGAGGATGGCCAGCGACGAGTACGGCCTGCCCGCGGTCGGCTTCGAGATGAAGGGCGCGAAGCGGCCGCGGTTCGGGGAGTTCACCGGGGCCCACATCGGCCGGCGCATGGCGATCGTGCTGAACGGCGAGATCGTCGTCGCCCCCACCCTGCAGGCGGCCTTGACCGGCTCCTCGGTGATCACCGGCGGCGTGGGCGGTTACACCGTCGACGAGGTCAACGCGATGATCCGCGTGCTGCGCTCGGGCTCCCTGCGCATCAAGCCCGTGCTGGACCACAAGGAGCAAGTCGGCGCGACCCTGGGTCACGAGTACGTGCGCCGCGGGGCGATCTCGGCCGGCCTGGGCTTGGCCCTGGTCGTGGCCTTCATGATCTTCTTCTACCGCCGCCTGGGCCTCTACGCGGCCCTCAGCCTGCTCTGCAACCTGCTGCTGCTGATGGGCGCGATGGCCTTCCTGAAGGCCACCCTGACCCTGCCAGGCGTGGCGGGCATCATCCTCACCGTCGGCATGGCGGTGGACGCCAACATCCTGATCTACGAGCGCATGCGCGAGGAGCGCCGGCGCGGCCTCAAGCTCGTCCAAGCCGCCAAGAGCGGCTTCGACAACGCCCTCTCGGCCATCGTCGACTCCAACGTGACGACCCTGCTCACGGCCCTGATCCTCTACAACGTCGGCACGGGTCCGGTGCGCGGTTTCGCGACGACCTTGGGCGTGGGCATCGTGACCACGATGTTCTCGGCGCTCGTGGTGACGCGGCTCCTGGTGCACTTGCACGTCTCGCGCAACACCAAGGAGTTCGGGATGTTGCGCTTCATGGGGAACACGAACATCCCCTTCCAGCGCTACGCCAAGCCCGCCCTGACGGCCTCCGCGATCGTGCTCGTCGGCTGCCTCGCGTTCTTCTTCTCGCGGCCCGACAAGGAGCAGCTCAGCATCGACTTCATGGGTGGCAGCACGGTCAGCGTGCGCACCGAGGAACCCCAGACCCCCGAGACCATCCGGGGCCTCCTGCGCGAGGGCACGACCGGCGCCCTGGCCGACGCTACCGTGCAGCCGCTGCTGGCCTCCGGCGCGCGCGAGACGGGCTACCGGGCCTTCCGCATCACGGCCAAGGGCGAAGGGGACGTCGCGGGCAAGCAGGATGTCGACGACACCGCCACCGCCACGGCCGAGACCCAACTCGCCCGCGCCCTGGCGAGCGTGCTCCAGCGCGGCCCGGTCGAGCTGACGCTCTCCGAGCAACGCGCGAGTGGCCGAATCTACTTCGAGGCGGAGCACCCGCTCGACGACGTGGTCGCGGCCCTGGTGCAGATCGGTCTCGACGAGCCCACGGTGCGCTCCGTCGCCGGCCGGCCCGGCGTGTACGAGTTCGAGGGACGGGCGCGCCCCGACGCGCGCGCCAGCTCCCTGACGCTGGCGCTGAGCGGCGAGCTGGAGAGTCGCGAGGACGCCGCCGGGATCGCGATGACGCTCTCGAAACCCATCCCGGGCAGCTCGGTCGTCGGGGCACAGGTCGTCGGCGAGCTGCGCGACAAGGCGCTGCTCGCGATCCTCTTCAGCCTGTTCGTGGTCGTGCTCTACATCCGCGTGCGTTTCGCGGAGTACAGCTACGGGTACGCCGCCGTCGCCGCGCTCGTGCACGACGTGATCTTCACCCTGGGCGCGGTGGCCGTGGCCAACTGGACCGGCTTCGTCGAGGCGGAGATCAGCCTGGCGATGGTGGCCGCCTTCTTGACGATCATCGGCTACTCGCTGAACGACACGATCATCATCTTCGACCGCATCCGCGAAAACCTGCCGCGCATGAAGGGCAGCCTGACGGAGATCGTCGACACCTCGATCAACCAGACCCTGTCGCGCACGATCCTCACCTCGGGTACGACGCTGGCGGCCGTGCTGATCCTGTTCCTGTTCAACTACGGGAGCGGCAGCATCCTCGAGGGCTTCTCGTTCGCTCTCACCATCGGGATCATCGTCGGCACCTACTCCACGATCTACATGGCCGGTCCGATCTTCATCTGGTTCGAGCGCCGGGCCGCCTTCGCGCGTGACGCCGAGGAACGTTCCGAGAAGCCTGCCCTCTCGCGCTCGGGCGCGGCCGGGAGCTGATCCGGACCGGGTCGCCGCAGGGCTTCCCCCACCGCCGCTTGCAGCGGGGGGGGAAAGGCCCCAGGCTCTTGCGTCGGGGATCGGGGCGGCCCCGTCCCCGAGGCCACGACCATGCGCTTCGTCCTCTTGCTGCTCCTGCTCGTCGGCGCGATGGCCGCCGCCGGCCTATGGCAGGAGCGTTGGACCCGGGCGGCGCGCGCGCACCGCGACCAACTCCTGGGTCGTGCGCCCGCGGCGGACTCCGAGCCTCGAAGGACGCGCCTGATCGTCGGGCGCCCCTCCGGGCGGCCCGCCTTCGACGTGCCCTTCGGCCCGCCGCCGCCGCTCCCCTCGCCGCCCGCGGACGACCGCGTCACTGCGCCCGCGGCGACGCCCCCCGCCGTGGACTACGCGCCGGCCCCCTGGGAGCCCGTGTTCGAGGTCGAGGTGCGGCCCGGCAAGGTGCTCTCCGTCCTGTGCCAGGAGTTCTACGGCACGGCGCGCCCCTCGGTGGTGCAGCGCGTGGCTGAGTGGAACGGCCTGAAGAGCCCGGACCAGTTGCGCGCCGGCCAGCGCATCGAGCTCCCGGCCCGCGCCTGGATCCTGGGCGAGACGCCCTGACCCTGGGCCAGGCGAGCTGCTAGGCGAGTTCCTCGGCGTCCGAGCCCAGGGCGCGTTCGGGCTCCGTGGGAGCGCTGGCGGCCTCGCGCACCGCGCTCGTGCGCGGCTCCGCGGCGGGCTCCCGGACCTCGACCCGCAGGCGATGCCCAGCCTGGCGTTGGAGGTTGCCGAGCGCACCCTCGTCGATGCGCAGCCGCAGCCGCAGGGTCTCGGGCTCCTGGTACTCCTCCTCGATCAACGCCCCCGAGCGCCGGGCGGCGGCGGCGACGGCACCGTCCCGCACCGACACGAAGAGGTCCGCCAGGACCGAGCGCGCGTCGAGCTTGCGGCGCACGAGTTCGTCGAGCCGCGCGAGCCCCTCGCCGCTCACCGCCGAGAGGTGCACGACGTCCTGCTCGCGCTCGCCGCGCAGCCACACCAGCTCGATCGTGTCGGGCACGCGGTCGATCTTGTTGAAGACGAGCAGCGACTCGGGCGGCTGCACCGAGAGGCCGGCGAGCACCTCCTCCACGGCCAACATGTGCTCCGCGGCATCGGGGTGGCTGGCATCGACGACGTGCAGCAGGAGGTCGGCGTGGATCGTCTCCTCGAGGGTCGCGTGGAAGGATGCCACCAGGTGGTGCGGCAGCCTGCGCAGGAACCCGACCGTGTCCGACAGGAGCACGGTGCGCCCGTCGGAGAGCGCCCAGCGGCGCGTGCGCGTGTCGAGCGTGGCGAAGAGCATGTCCGCGACGAGCTCGTCCGAGCCCGTCAGGCGGTTGAGCAGGGTCGACTTGCCGGCGTTGGTGTAGCCGACCAGGCCCACGGTGAAGTTCTCGGCGCGCGTCTTCACCTCGCGCAGCTTGCGCTCCTCGATCAGCGCCAACTCGCGCTTGAGGTCGCGGATGCGCTTGCGCAGCAGGCGCTTGTCGGTCTCGAGCTGGGTCTCGCCCGGTCCGCGGGTGCCGATCGCGCCCTCGGTGCGCTCGAGGTGGGTCCACATGCGGCGCAGGCGCGGAAAGACGTACTCGTTCTGCGCCAGCTCGACCTGCAGGCGCGCCTGCCGCGTCTGGGCGCGGCGCGCGAAGATGTCGAGGATCAGCTCGGAGCGGTCGATCACGCGCACGCCCCAGGCCTTCTCGAGGTTGCGGCCCTGGGCCGGCGAGAGGTCGTTGTCGACCACGACCGCGTCGGGGGACAGACGGGTGACCTCGGCCCGCACCTCGTCCACCTTGCCCTTGCCCATCAGGGTCGCCGCGCTGGGTCGCGAGGCGCGCTGCACGATCCCCTCCCCCACGACCTCGCCGCCGGCGGCCTCGACCAGGCCGCGCAGCTCGGACAACACGCCGCCGTGCTCGGGGCGTTGGTCCCCGAGCAGGACGCCGCACAGGAGCACCCGCTCGCGGCGGGCGCTCGTAGCCTTCGGTTCACGGGTCATCGCGGGCTGAGGGCGGCCGAGCGCACGGCTTGGGCTGTGAGGAGGACCTCCACGAGTCGGGCGCCCTCGATGCGCGGTTCGAGCACCGAGTGCACGGCCCACTCCGCGCGGACGCCGGGGTGGTCGGTGCGGGCGTGGACCCCGCGGCTCTCCTCGCGCGCGTGGGCCGCGAGCGCCGCCAGGCGCGCGACGAGGAGCATGTCGAGCAGCTCCCAGGCTCGGGGTTCGCCGGGCGCGAGGTCCTGCACGACCCGCGACCAGAAGGCCAACTTGCCGCGCATCTCCTCGAGGCCCTCGCCGGCGCGCAGGACGCCCATGTGGCGCCACATCATCGACTTCAGCGAGTAGGTCAGGTCCTCGAGGTTCAGGGACGCCTCGGCCTGCGTCGCGCCGCGCTCAGCGCCGGAGGCGGGCGCACGCCAGGCGGCTCGTTCCGCGGCCCCGCCGCCCCCGCGCCGGGAGCTCTGCTCGACCACGGCGTGACCGGCGCGCTCGCCGAGCACCAGCCCCTCGAGCAACGAGTTCGACCCCAGGCGATTGGCGCCGTGCAGGCCCGAGCTCGCGCACTCGCCGACCGCCCACAGGCCCGCGACGTTGGTGCGGCCCTCGGCGTCGACCGCCACGCCGCCCACCTGGTAGTGGGCCCCTGGCCGCACCGGGATCGCGTCGCGGGCGATGTCGATGCGGAACGCGCGGCAGATGCGGCTGATGCCGGGGAACAGGGCGTGCGGGTCGCCCGCGATGCCGGAGAGGTCGAGGTAGACGTTCGTGTCGTTCGTCTCGACCATGCGCTGGAAGACGCAGCGCGAGACGACGTCGCGCGGCGCGAGCTCCGCCGCCGGGTGCAGGGCCGGCATGAAGCGCACGCCGTGCCGATCGCGCAGCACGCCGCCCGCGCCGCGCACGATCTCGCTGATCAGGACGCGCGCCGCTCCGGCGATGTACAGGCAGGTCGGGTGGAACTGGTAGAACTCGAGATCGCGCACCCGGGCGCCGGCCCGGAAGGCCAGCGCCACCCCGTCGCCCGTGGCTTGGATCGGGTTGGTGGTCTCGCGGTAGACGTGCCCGGAGCCGCCGGTGGCGAGCACCACGTCGGGCGCTTCGAAGGCCACGAGATCCCCGCGCGCGGTCTGGGCGAGCACGCCGTCGACGAGCGCGCCGGGCCGCGCCGAGAGCTCGACCGCGAAGGTGTGTGGGAAGACCGTGATGCGCTCGTGGCCGGACAGGGCCGCGCTGAGGCAGCGCTGGATCTCGAGGCCGGTGGCGTCGCCGTTCGCGTGCGCGACCCGCGGGTGGGAGTGGCCGCCCTCGCGCGAGAGCTCGATCCCGCCGCCGCGCCCGACGTCGAAGCGCGCGCCCGCCGCGAGGAGCCTCTCCACGGCCGCCGGACCGCCGCGCACGACGAAGTCGACCATGTCCGGCTCGCACAAGCCCATGCCGGCCTGGAGCGTGTCGGCGACGTGCGACTGGAAGCTGTCCTGCGGCGAGAGGACCGCCGCGAGCCCGCCCTGGGCATAGCGCGTGTTGGTCTCGGAGAGGTCGGCCTTGGCCAGCACGGCGACCTGCAGCCCCTGCTCGGCGGCCGCCAGCGCGGCGCTCGCGCCCGCTACACCCGAACCGACCACGACGAGATCGAAGCGGTAGGAGGGGACGCTGCGCGGATCGACCGCCAGGGGCCGGCAGGCGAGACCCAGTTCCTCCTGGGCCAGGACCGCGGAGGACCCGGGGCTTCGATCGCCGCCGGCGGCGCGCGAGGAGCGGGCGCCGGGGGAGCCGCGCACAGCGCTTCGCGGCGCGGGGTCGGGGGGCGCGTCGCAGGCCGTTCCGGGGCCCGGGCGGGGCGCGCCAGCCCGCGGGAGGGAGTCGGGCAAGGCAGCGGGGCTCTTCGTCAAGGTGGGCTCGGGGCGGACGGGGACGCGGCGTCCCGCGTCACCGCGCGACGGACCGCGGAGTCTACCCGCCCGGGGCCCCGCCGACGCCCGCCTGACCCCGGCCCCGGGACCCACCCGGGCGTCCGGGGGGCTCGCCGCTCCCATTCGGGGGAAGCCAGGCCCGGGAGTCGGAGTTCGGGGCTTGTTCGGGGATCCCGCGCCGATAGAATTAGCCTCCTGTTAGCCGCGCCGCCGTGGCCCCCCACGCCGACCGGCCGCAGCACTCCACGAGACCCCAAGCCCTCCTCCGGCCCGGCCCGGTCCTCCCCGACCGGCCCTTCCCGGCCCGGACCGCCCCCGCCGGCCGGGGGAGGGCGACTCGCCCCCCAGAACCAGGAGCCCTCCCATGTACCGTCTCTTCCGCGATTCCCGGTCCGAGGTCCCTTCGGTGTTCTTCTTCGCGATCCTCTTCGCCCTGTCCTTCTTCGTCTGACTGACCGAGCCCGCGCCGCGGTCCGTCCGGGGGACGGCCTCCCCCACGCTCGCGATAGAGGGCCCACTCCCGCAGGATGGCGGGCCGCCCTCCAAGCCCCGACCACGCCGCGAGTCATCGCCGGCCACGACGCCCTCGAAGTCACCCGCTCCCCGACCCTCCCCAGTCGAGCCCCTGGCCCGAAACCCAGCCGCCGTGAATCCCGCACCCCTCACCCGACGCCAGCGGGACATCCTGCTGTTCCTCCAGTCCTACCTCGACGAACACTCGATCAGCCCCACTCTGGAGGAGATCGCCGCGCACTTCGGCGTGAACAAGGTGACCATCTTCGGCCACGTCCAGGAGCTGGAGCGCAAGGGCGTGATCACCCGCGGGGAACGCGGCGCGAGCCGCACCCTCCAGCCGGTCCTGCCCGAACGACCCCGCGAGTCCCCCACGGTCTCGGTGCTGGGCCGCATCGCCGCCGGCCGGCCGATCGAAGCCATCGAGGACACCGAGGAGTTGGACCTCGGCTCGCTCCTGCCCGCCGATCGCGACGTGTACGCCCTGCGGGTGCGCGGGGACTCGATGATCGAGGATGCGATCCGCGACGGGGACATCGTGCTCGTCGAACGCCGCGACCACGCGCGGGACGGTGAGACGGTCGTCGCCGTGCTGCCCGGGGAAGAGACGACCCTCAAGCGCCTCTACCGCGAGTCCGGTGGCTTCCGCCTCCAACCGGCCAACGCCGCCCTCGAGCCGATCCACGTCCCCGAACTCGAGATCCGGGGCGTCGTGATCGGCGTCGTACGCCAGTACTGACCGTCGCAGCGCCCGAGCGCCCTGGCCCCCGCGGGCCTATGCTGGGGCGATGCAGTATCGCCGGGTCGGAACTTCGGGCCTGAAGGTCGGCGCCATCTCCCTGGGGGGCTGGATCACCTTCGGCGGGACGGTCGACGAGCCCACCACGCGCCGCATCCTGGCGACCGCGGTGGAACGCGGGGTCAACTTCATCGACCTCGCCGACGCCTATGCCCGCGGCGGAGCGGAACGCACCGTCGGGCGCATCCTGCCCGAGTACGAGCGCTCGAAGCTGGTGCTCTCGAGCAAGCTCTTCTGGCCGATGAGCGACGACCCCAACGACCGCGGGCTGTCGCGCAAACACATCCGCGAGAGCGTCGAGCGCAGCCTGCGCAACCTCGGCACGGACTACCTCGACCTGTACTTCTGCCACCGCGAGGACCCCGAGACCCCCCTGGGCGAGACGGCGCGGGCGATGGACGACCTGGTGCGCCAGGGCAAAATCCTCTACTGGGGGACCAGCGTGTGGAGCGCGGCCAACCTGCGCGCCGTGACCGAGCTGTGCCAGGCGAACGGCTTCGTCCCCCCCAGCGTCGAACAACCCCAGTACAGCCTGCTCGAGCGCGGCATCGAGGCCGAGGTCCTGCCGGCGGCGCGCGAGCTGGGCATGGGCCTGGTCGTCTGGAGCCCCCTCGCCGGGGGCATGCTGACCGGCAAGTACGACCGGGGCGTGCCCGCGGGCAGCCGGGGCGCCACCACCCGCTGGCTGGAGCCCTACCTCGAGGAGGGGGTCCTCACGCGTCTGCGGTCCTTCTCCGCCCTGGCCCGCGAACGGGGCCTCGAGCCCTCGAACCTGGCCCTGGCCTGGCTGCTGGAGCAGCCCGGGATCTCCAGCGTGATCACCGGCGCCACGCGGCCCGAACAACTCGCGCAGAACCTCGCCGCGCTCGAGTTGGAGCTCGACGGGGCCGCGCGCAGCCGCCTCGCCGAGCTCTTCCCCGGGCCGGCGGCCTGACGGCCGGGGCGCCCCTTCCGGCGCTGGGATCAGAACCGGACGTAGCGCACGACGAAGTCCAGGGAGTCGCCGTCGGCGTTCAGGTCGCCCGCGATCGCCTCGGACACGAGGAACGCCGCCGCGTCGCCGTTCCCGTCCGCCTGACCCTCCGCCGCTCGCCGCGCGAGGGTGTTCAAGGGACCGAGGTACACGGTCTGCCCCGTGCTGAGGTTCGTCGCGACGAGCACGTGGTCGAGCTTGTCGCCGTCGGCGTTCCAGTCGCGGTCGTCCTCGGCCTCGCTGATGCGGTAGAAGCCCCAGCCGCGGATCACGTCGATCCCGGCGTTCTGCTGCTGCACGGCATAGGCCACGCCGGGGAACACCAGCCGCGTCCCGGCGGAGGTGTCGATGCGCGCGAAGGTCGGCACGCTGTCGAGCTTGTCCTGGTCCTGGTTCAGGAACTCGTTGTTCGAGCTCTCGGCGAAGGCCAGGCCCAGGCGCGCGCGGCTCGGAGTCTCGCCCAACCAGGTCGCGGTCGCGAAGCGCTGCACGTTGGGGCTCGGGTCGTGGTCGAAGGTGAAGGCGAGGGTGGTCGCGGTGGGCGAGATCCAACCCACGAGCTTGCGATCGACGCCCGGCTGGCCGTCCCGATCGCGGTCGTCGGCCGCTTCGTCGACCTGGATCACGAAGCGCCCCGAGAGCTCGGCCACGGCCGCCGCGGGCCCGGCCAGGGACGTGTCGACCGCGAGCAGCAACCCGACGTCCGTCACCGGCGGCTGGCCGAAGCGGATCCAGCGGAAGATCGTGTCGGCCTGGTCCCCGTCGCCGTTGAGCGCACAGGTGCCCTCCGCGCTCTCCGGGCTGAGCGTGCCCACCGCATCGGCGGTCATGACGATGCGGGCCGCGCCGCAGATGCCGGTGTTCACCGGAGGATTGCCCCCCGGGTTCTGCTGCCAGGCCTCGAACGACAGGTAGTGCAACACGTCGTCCAGCGTGTCGGTGTCCCCCTGGACGGGGCAGTGCGGCGGATACCACGAGGACGGCAGGGTGTTGCCGTCGAACAGGTTCAGGTTCGCGTTGCCCTGGGCCGCTTCGTTGACGAGGAATCCGACCGCGCGGCCGCCCCCGGTGATCGAGCGCGCGCGCAGGGGCGCGTTCGCGTTGGCGAGCGCCAGCCCCGTGTTCAGCACGTCGCGGCTGTAGCCCGGGCCCACGAGGGTCCCCGTGCCGTCGAGCAGGGCCAACACCGCGGCATCGAGCGAGTCCGCGTCCCCATTGAGGTCGCGCCCCTCCGCCGGCTCGTTGAGCGCCAGGAACAGGATCCCGGCCTGCTCACCCAGGATGCGCGGGCGCAAGGCACCCACGAGGTCGTCGCTCAGGATCCCGTGGGGATCGCCCGGGTCCGCGCGCTCGACGACGCGCAGGCTGGTGTCCTGGGCGCCGGCCGGGGTGTCGCCGGAGGCGTAGAACAGCAGGTCGCCGACCACCGCGAAGGCCTTGGGCGAGGACGGGGAGAGCACGTCGACGAACTGCAGGCCGCCCCCGCCCGCGCTCCAGCGCAGCAGCACGGGCTCGGTGGTCCCCGGCGCGCCGCCCCAGTCGCGGCCGTCGAAGGCCTCGTCGACCGCCAGGAAGAGCGTGTCGCCGAGCCAGGCCAACTCGCGCGCGGCGACCTCCAGGTTCGTCTCGACCCGCGTGGTGGCGTTCACCACGTAGGCGATCTGGTCGACGAAGTCGCCGTCGCCGTTGAAGTCGACGTTGCCGCTGGCCGCCTCGTCGGCGAGGAAGGCGATCCAGGCGCCCCCCACGACCAGCGGCGTGGTCGAGGCCACGGCGACCTGGGTGGTGCGCACGGTGAAGACGATGCTCGAGTCCTCGCCCCCGCTCCCGCTGCAGGCGGCGAGCAGGAGGATCGGGGGCGCGAGCAGGGCCAGGCGGGTGCGAGCGGAGCGGGGAAGAAGCGGCATGGGAGCAGTGGCGGAAGCGGGGTGCGCGGGACGACAGGCGCGGTAGCCTAGGGGCCCGCGCCGCGGATAGCGATGCGGGCCGAAGACTCCCGACGAACCGGCCGCCGCCCTCCCACGGCCGCCCCACGCCGCGCGCGACGAACCCCGCCCCACCCGACCCCGTGCGCGTGCTCCTCGCCTACGCCCCCCATCGGGACACCTTCGGGTACTCGATGCCGCCCCCGGGGCTCCTGCGCCTGGGGGGCGAGCTGCGCCGCCGCGGCGTCGACGTGGCCCTCGAGGACCTGGCGTACCGCCTGGCCGCGGGCGAGTTGCCCGCGGGCGACGCGCTCGCCGACGCGGCCGCCGAGCTGCTGGCGCGAGAGGCCGCGGACGTCGTGGGTTTCTCCACGATGGGCGCGACTCTGCCCGCGGCCCTGGCCATCGCCGAGCGCCTCCGCGCGCGACGCGCGGACTCCGTGATCCTCCTGGGCGGACCGGGCACCACCGGCCTCGATCGGGCCCTCGTGGAGCGTTTCCCCGCGGTCGACGTGGTCGTGCGCGGCGAGGGCGAACTCACCCTGCCCGAGCTCCTTGGCCGCCTGGCCGAGGGCCGCGGCCTCGCGGGCGTCCCCGGCCTCACCTGGCGCGACCGCGGGGGGAAGGCGCGGCGCGAGCCGGACCGCGCCCCCCTCCCCGACCTGGGGCTGCTCGCCGACTGCGCCTGGGACCTGTTGCCGCCGCTCACGGCCTACAAGGCGCTGACCGGCGAGCGGGAGGGCCTGACTCCGATCGACAGCGGCCGGGGCTGCGTCTACGACTGCAGCTTCTGCACCATCGGCCGTTTCTGGGGCCGGCGCTCGCGCACCCTGCCCGTCGAGCGCCTGGTGGACGAAGTCGCCGCCCTGCGGACCCTGCCCGGCGCGCGCAACGCCTACCTGTGCCACGACCTGTTCGGCGCCGACCGCAAGCACGCGCTGGCGTTCTGCGAGCGGATGGTCGCGCGCGGCGTGCGCGTGCCCTGGGAGTGCCGCGCACGGGTCGACCACCTCGACGGCGAGCTGCTCGCGGCGATGGGACGCGCGGGCTGCTATCGCGTGCTGCTCGGCATCGAATCCGCCGATCCACGGGTGCGCGAGCGCTGCGACAAGCGGATGGATCCCGCGCTGGACGTGCTCGGCGCGGTCGAGCGCTGCGCGCGGCACGGCATCACGCCGATCCTGTCCCTGATCCTGGGCCTGCCGGGCGAGGACGAACCAGCCCTCGCCGCGTCCCTCGAGCTGTGCGCGGCGGCCAGCCTGCGCGCCGGCGTGAACCTCTCCCTGCACCTGGTGAACCCCCAACCGGGGTGCGCCCTGGGCGAGGAGTTCGGCGCGGACGCGCGGCCGATCGAGGGCATCCCGCCCGACATGGCCCTGGGCGCCGGCCTGACCGGCCCCGAACGCGAGCTGATCGCCGCGCACCCCGACCTCTTCACGACCTGGGCGCTCCTGCCCGGGGACGAGGCGTACCTGCGCGACCTCTCCGAGATCGCCGTCGAGTTGCCGCCGGTGCTGATGCGTTTCCCCAAGACCTTCGCCCTGCTCGGCCGCGCCCTGGGGGCGCCCCACGCCCTCGCGACCTACCGCGCCTGGCGCAGCGGGGGGCGCAGCTTCGAGGGCTTCGCGCTGGCCGCGGGGAACGCGCTGGTGCGCGCGGCCCTCGGTTGGGAGCAGGCCCGGGTGCGCGCCGCGGCCAGGGGTCCGCTCGATCCGGGCGCGGCGTGCGCGAGCGACGATCCCAGGGCCACGCCGCGCCTGGCCGTGGAACTCGTGGAGCTCGAACGCGACGCGCCGGCGGCCGTGGAGCGGTTGCTGGCGAGCGGCGAGGCGCCGGCGGCGGACGACCCGGCCTTCGGCGGGCCGGTGTGGCTCGCCCTGCGCGCGAGCGAGACGGGGGTCCACAGCGCCCGCGTCGCTCCCGATGTGGTGCGCGTCCTCGGGCTCCTCGCCCTACCGGCCTACCGCGGGCGGACGCTCGTCGAGCTCGAGGAGCAGCTCCCCGGGTTTCCGGGCGCCCTGCGCCGGCTCGCCGACGCGGATCTCATCACCTTCGAACGCGCGGCCCCGGCCGGGCCGCTACCCTCCGCCGGCGCGGGCCCCAGGCCCACCCCACCCCCGTCCCCGGGTGCGACGACATGATCCAGACCGCCCCGTTCCCCGTCACCCTGCTCTTCCCGCCGCAGGGGCACTTCACCCAGCCCTACCTCGCGCTGCCGTGCCTCAAGGCCTACCTCGGCGCGCACGGCTTCGCGGACGTCGAGCTCATCGACGCCTCGATCGAGGCCTACGACCGGTTCCTCTCGCGGCCCTACCTCGAGGAGGCCGCCGCGCGCGCGGCCCGCCGCCTGCCCCTGGAGCGCTACCTGCGCGCCGACTCCCTGCCGTTCGGCGAGCTCGAGGGCTTCCGCGCCGCCGCCGAGACGGCGGTGTCCGCAGCGGCCCTGATCGAGCGCGTCGAGGACGCCAAGCGCGTCGCCCGCGGGGACGGGTTCTTCGATCCCGAGCGCTACCTGCCGGCCATGCGCACGCTGTACCACGGCCTGCGCCTGGCGTCGGCGGCCTGGTTCCCCAGCCGCTTGACTCCGCACAACTTCACGATGGCCTACGCGAACGACCGCTCGGCGGAGCTGCTCGCGGCCACCCTGGACGCCGATCAGAACCCCTTCGTCGAGCACTTCCGCGCGACCCTGCTCCCGCGCTTGATCGCCCGCCGGCCGCGCGTGCTCGGGCTGAGCGTGATCTACGGCAGCCAGCTCATCCCGGCCCTGACCCTGGGCCGCATGGTCAAGCGCGCCCTGCCCGAGTGCCACGTCACCGCCGGCGGCGGATTCCTGGCCTACATCGGCGCGAAGCTGATGCGCGCCCCGGGCATCGCCGAGTGCCTCGACTCGCTGATCTTCCACGAGGGCGAGGCGCCCTTGCTCGCGCTGTGCCAGGCGCTCGCGGCGGGCGAGGGACTGTCCGGTGTCGGCTCCCTGACCTGGTTCGACCGCTCCGCGGCCGAGCCCCGGCCGGTTACGAACGCCCCGGCCCACCCGATCGCCCTCGACCGCGCGCCGGTGCCGGACTTCGACGGCCTGCCCTTCGAGCTCTACTTCACGCCGCAGATCGTCCTGCCCTTCGACGTCAACCGCGGCTGTTACTACGGCGAGTGCACCTTCTGCACCCTGCCGACGGTCATCGGCCCGGGCTATCGCACGCGCCGCGCCGAAACGATCGTCGACGCGGTGCTGACGTTGAAGGAGCGCTACAACACGCGCAACGTCAACTTCATCACCGACTGCATGCCGCCCGGCATGATCCGCGACCTGCCCGAGGAGCTGATCCGCCGCGGCGCGGACATCCGCTGGTGGGCCGACGCGCGCGTCGAGCCCAAGGCCTACACGCCCGAAGGCGCGCGCACGCTGTACGAGTCGGGTTGCCGCAAGCTGCTCTTCGGCTTCGAGACCGCGACGCCGCGTTTGCTCAAGCTGATGAAGAAGGGTCAGAGCCTCGAGCGCACGATCGAGGTCGCGCGCAACTGCACCGAGGCCGGCATCAGCGTCACCTTCTACGCCATGGTCGGTTTCCCGACCGAGACGCGCGCCGAAGCGCGCGCCACCCTCGACTTCCTGCGCCGACACTCCGACGTCGTGCGCGAGGTCTCCCTGCAGACCTTCCACATCGACGAGGTGGCCGAGATCTACCGCAACCCCGAGCCCTTCGGCATCCGCATCCTCGAGGACCCCGAGGCCGACCTCCAGCTCTACCACGACTACGAGGCGCAGCAGGGGATGACCCAGGAGGAGGCGGCCGAGATGTTCTGCGAGATGATGGCCGGCTTCGCCGAGTTCCTGCCGCTCTTCTCCGGCGACAACCTGTTCTTCTTCCAGCAGAAGAGCCACTACTTCCTGCACCTCGCGCAGGGCACGACGCCGGACGAGTTCGCCGCGCGCTGCGCCGAGCGCACCCATCGGCGCACGACCCTCGGCCCCGATCCGGGGCTGCGCGTCGGCGACGACCTGGCGCTCGTCGACCTGCCCTTCCGCTACAACGAAGTCCTGTCCGCCCTGGCCTCGCCCCTGGCGCGCGCCGTGCGGCCCGACTTTCTGACCGGGCGCTACGTCGCGGGGGCCGAACGCGCGGCGCAGGAGCGCATCGCGCCCCTCGAGCGCGCGCCGGCGGTGCTCGCCTACGACGGCGAGACGGCCGAGTTCTGCGAGCTGCGCCCCGACGGCCGCCGCGCCCTCGAGGCCCTGCGCGCCGCCGGCACCCTGGGCGATCTGATCGAAGCGCTCGACGCGACCCTGCCCGGCGCCGACGCGGCCAAAGCCAACCTCGAGCGCTTCGCGACCGCCCTGGCCCGCGCCGGACTGCTGCGCGCCGCGGCGCCCGTGCGGCGCTCGCTCCGCGCGCGCGACCTGCGAGCCTGAGCGCGATCAGTCCCAGGCCACGGCGCGCGCCGCCGCGCGCAGCTCGCGCAGGCCGGTCGCCGCGCCGAGGTCGTGGCCCTGTGCGTCGCGCGCCAGGCCCGGGCACCAGCCGCCGGCCAGGGAGAGGACGCGGCCGAGGGCTTCGGGCGGCAGCGAGGCGCGCCGCAGGAGCGGCAGGGCATGGGCCTCGAGCAGGTGCTGGAAGCGGCGCTCGCGGCGTAGGGCGCGCTGCACGTCGCGCTCGAGCAGCTCGGCCGTGGCGACGGCGAGCTCGGGCGAGAGGGCCACCAGCTCCGAGCCCGAGCTGCGCGCGCCCCAACGCGCGGCGGCCGCCCACTCGCGGCCCGCGGCGAACAGCGCCAGTTCCTCGGCGAGCGCCCGGAGCTCGCTCCAGCGATCCCCGTCCCGGGGCCGGATCCGCGCGCCCACGAACTGGGGCACCGCCGCTGCCCAGCGCGCGAGCGCCGCGCCCTCGAAGGCGCCCGAGCGCGGCTCGTCGAGGATCAGGGAGGCCGGGGCGGCGGCCCGCGCCAGGGCTTCGAGGTCGGCGAGGTCGCGCGGGTTCTCCGCCGGCGGCGCACACACCAGCCAGGCCGCGGGATCGAGCTCGGCGCCCGCCGCCATGCGTCCGACGGCCCGCTCGAGCCCCTCGGCCCGGGCGTCGAGCACCACCGGCAGGCCGACCTCGGCGCCGAGCTCGGCCAGGCGTTCGTGGACCGACCGTGCCTGGGCCGCGTCCAGGGCCGCCAGGTCGCCCGTGTCGTCGGCGGCGAAGAAGCCCGCCACCCCGGCCGCGACGAGGCGCTCGAGCTGCACGGCCAGGGCGCCCCCATCGACCTCGCCCCCGCGCCCGAAGGGCAGGATCAGGCCGGCCCAGGCGCCGACCACGTCCCCCGGGAGCAAGGCCGCCACGCGGGCGACGGTAGCGGGCTCCCCCCGGGCGGGAAACCCCGTCGCGAAGCACCCGGGCCAGGGTTGACGGCGCCCGCCCCCTTCGCGGAACCTGGGTGGACCGTCGGCCCCAGGAGGAGCGCGCAGTGGAACCCAAACGCGAGAAGACCGCCCCCGAGCGGCAGGCCGCAGAGGCCCGACCCAAGGCCGCCCCGACGCTCGAGAACCCCGTCGCCGGCCTGGACTTCGCGAAGCTCGACCTGACCGTCGAGCGCGTCGAGGAGCGCATCTCCCCCAGCGAGACCAACGTCTTCGACAAGTAGCCCCGCCCGCAGGCGCCCCGCCGGGCGCGCGCGCTCCACCATGCCCCGTTCGATCCCGGCGGCCCTGCTCGCGGCCTCGGCCATCGTGTGCCTGGCCTTCGCGGCCCAGGAACCCGCGGCGCCCCCCGGGACGGACGCGGTCGAGATCGCCGGCGAGCTCTGGCACCTGGGCCCCGTGCGCCCCGCGCCCGGCCCGCTGCCCGCGCGCAACGAAGCCTGGCGCGAGCTCGACTGCGCCGCCTGCCACCCCGAGATCGCGGAGGAGTGGTCGACCACGCTGCACGCCCTGGCCTGGATCGATCCGCTCTACCAGGCCTCCCTCGTGGGCCTGCGACGGCCCGAGGGCTGCTACGCCTGCCACGCGCCCCAGCCCGTGCACGGAACGGGCGTCGGCCTGCGCCCCGAGGTGCGCGAGGAGGTCCGCCAGCGCGGGATCGACTGCGTGGTCTGCCACCTGGGGCCCGAGGGCGAGATCCTCGGCCCCTGGGGCATCCCGACCGAGGCCCACCGCTCGGTGCAGGGCGTGAGCTTCCTGCCCGAGGGGGAGAGCGAGCTGTGCCTCTCGTGCCACTCGACCACCATCGGCCCGGTGATCGGGCTGGGCCGGGACTTCCAGCGCACCGAGCAACACCAGAAGGGCAAGAGCTGCGTCGCTTGCCACATGCGGCCCGTCGAACGTTCGGTCGCGATCGACCCGACGAGCGGGGAGCGCTCGCCCGTGCGCCCCGGGCGTAGCCACGAGCTGCAATCGACCCGCGACCCGGCGTTCCTGGCCCAGGCCTTCGACCTGTCGGCGTTCGAGCGCGATGGGCGCAGCGTTTTGCGGCTCGTCAATCGCTGCGGCCACCGCGTGCCCGGGCTCGAGGACCGGCGTCTGACCTTCGAGGTCGAGGTCCTGGACGCCGCCGACGCCCCCCTCGCCCGCGCCGAGTTCGAGATCGGCAAGGCGACCTTCCTGGCGGTCGACGCCGAGCGCGAGGTCGAGCTCGAGGCCCTGGGCCCCGCCCTGCGCGTGCGCGCCGTGCACCACTCCCCGGGACTCGACGCCCCGACCCCGTTCCTCGACCTGCGGCTCGCCGTCCGCCGGCCCTGAGCCCGCGGCCCTTCCCTGCGCCCGAGGCGCGGCGCACGGGCGGGATCGGGGGATCGGAGGCGGGGAGGCCGTCGGACTACCTCGGGGTGGGCCGGGCCGCTATCCTGGTCGCCCTTCGACGCGGCTCCCCGGCCGCGCCGCGGCCCACGCTCCTCGACACCCTCGCCCCGGCGCCCGTCCCAGCCCCGTGCGCCGGCCCCGCCTCGGCGGACCGTTCGCGCCCCCGGTCCGCCCCTTCCGCGGCCCCGCTCGCGCACGGGCCCGCGCCCCGACTCCCCCCGGCGGCCCGCGCTCCGCCCGCCCGCGCCATGCTCAGCGCCTACGCCCCCATTCTCGTCCTGCTCGCCGCCGTCCTGGCCTTCGCGGTCGGGAACATGGTGATCTCCGACGTCCTCGGACGGCGCCACCGCAACGTCGAGAAGGGCTCGCCCTACGAGTGCGGCATGGATCCGATCGGCAGCGCGCGCGTGCGCCTCTCGATCCACTTCTACCTGGTCGCGGTGCTGTTCATCGTCTTCGACGTCGAAGCGTTGTTCCTCGTGCTGTGGGCGGGCTCCGCGCGTGCCTTCGCCGAAGCGGGCGTGGCCCTGCCGGTCTTCGGAGCCGTGTTCGTGTTCATCTTCGTGCTGGCCCTCACGCTCGTCTACGAGTGGCGCAAGGGAGGTCTGGAATGGGATCGCTGAGAGCGCTCGACGCCGCCCCGTCCGGCGATGGGTACTTCGCCACCCGTCTCGACGCGATCGTCAACTGGGGTCGCAAGAACAGCCTCTGGCCGATGCCGCTGGGGCTCTCCTGCTGCGGCATCGAGCTGATGGCCATGCTCGGCCCCAAGTTCGACCTGGCGCGCTTCGGCGCCGAGGCCGCGCGCTTCTCGCCGCGCCAGTGCGACGTGCTGATCGTCGCCGGCACGCTGACCTGGAAGATGGCCGAGGCCGCGCGCACGATCTACGACCAGATGCCCGAGCCCAAGTGGGTCATCGCGATGGGCGTGTGCTCGAGCTCGGGCGGCATGTACGACGCCTATCCGGTCGTGCAGGGCGTCGACATGATCCTGCCGGTCGACGTGTACGTGCCGGGCTGCCCGCCGCGCCCGGACGCGGTCATCGACGCGTTGCTCAAGCTGCAGAAGAAGATCATGCGCGAGCAGCCGGTGCGCAAGATCCTCGAGCAGCCGGTGACCGAGGGCTTCACCGAGGGCCACGGCACGTTCCGCTACCAGCCCAACCAGTTCGTCGAGACGCACCGCGCCGGCGTGGTGCTCGAGCCCGAGGAGCGGCCGGAGGAAGGGCGATGAGCACCCTCGATCGCCTGCGCGAAGGCCTGGCGGGCCTCGCCTTCCGCGAGCTCGAGGCCAAGGACGGCCTGCCCACCCTGGAGATCGAACGCGACGTCGTAGGTCCCCTGATGCAAGCCCTGCGCGAGCGCTGCGGCTTCGAGTCCAACACCCTCGTCACCGCGGTCGACCACTACCCCGCCGAGCCGCGGTTCCGCGTCGTGTGGCAGTTCCTCTCGGTGCGCCACCGCGACCGCGTGCGCGTGCAGTGCCGGGTTTCCGGCGACGACGCCTGGGTGCCGACGATCACGCACCTCTGGCCGGGCACGGCTTTCTCCGAACGCGAGTGTTGGGACCTGCTCGGCATCCGCTTCGAGGGTCACCCCGACCCGCGCCGGCTGATGATGCCCGAGGCCTACGACCACCACCCGCTGCGCAAGGACTTCCCGCACCAGGGCATCGAGCCCGATCGCCTGTACCGCGAGTGGGACCGCGCGCGCCGCGCGCCGCAGGCCGGCTCCTAGGGGTTCCGCACCATGACGAGCACGCACCTCTACGAGTACACGCCCGGTCAGGTCGACCGCGACGACCCGCTGCACGGCGAGTTGATGCAGGTCAACATGGGCCCGCAGCACCCCGCCACGCACGGCGTGTTGCGCCTCAAGGTGACCCTCGACGGCGAGACGATCCACCACGTCGACCCGGTCGTCGGCTACCTGCACCGCGGCAAGGAGAAGGCCTGCGAGACCCTGGGTTGGCGCAAGTTCTTCCCCCACACCGACCGGCTCGACTACGTCCAGCCGTTGACCAACAACATCGCCTACGCCCTGGCCCTCGAGAAGCTGGCCGGGCTCGAGGTGCCCGAACGCGGCCAGGTGATCCGCGTGCTGATGATGGAGCTGGGGCGCGTCATGGCGCACCTGATCTGGCTCGGCACCAACGGCATCGACCTGGGAGCCGTGACGATCTTCTTCCACACGTTCAGCCAGCGCGAGAAGATCTACCAACTGCTCGACGACTACACCGGCCACCGGATGAACAACACCTACGTCAGGATCGGCGGCGTGTACGCCGACCTGACGGAGCAGGACGAGCGCAACTTCCGCACGTTCCTGGAGGAGTTCCCCACCCACCTCGCCGAGTGGGACGCGCTGCTGACGCGCAACCGCATCTGGCACGACCGCAACCGCGGCGTGGGCGTGATCAGCGCCGAACAAGCCCTGGCCTGGTCCCTGACCGGACCCTCGCTGCGCGGCAGCGGCGTCGACTTCGACCTGCGCCGCGACATGCCCTACAGCGGCTACCAGGACTACACCTTCGACGTGCCGATCGGCTCGACCGGCGACGCCTACGACCGCTACCTCGTGCGCATGGAGGAGATGCGCCAGTCGGTGCGCATCTGCCTGCAGGCCCTCGAGCGCCTGGAACGGACCCGCGGCGGCGACTTCCTCACGCGCGACCGGCACTACGTCCTGCCGCCGCGGGACGAGGTGCGCGGCTCGATGGAGGAGCTGATCCACCAGTTCAAGATCGTGACCGACATGAGCCTGCCCAAGGGCGAGGCCTACCACGCGGTCGAGTCGAGCAAGGGCGAGCTGGGTTTCTACGTCGTCTCCGACGGCACCAGCGACCCGGTTCGCTGCCACATCCGCGCCCCGGGCCTGATGAACATCCAGATGTTGCCCCTGGCCTCCAAGGGCCGCCTGTTCTCCGACCTGATCGCGATCATCGGCAGCATGGACTTCGTGATGGGCGAGGTGGATCGCTGATGGCCCTCACCCAAGCCCTGCGCAGCGAGTTCGAGGAGCTCGTCACCCACTACCCCGAGCGCCAGGCCGCGCTCATCCCGGCCTTGCACCGCTGCCAGGAGGAGAACGGCGGCTGGCTCTCGCCCGAGGTGCTCGAGGACCTGGCCGAGTTCTTCGGCCTCGAGCCGGTCGAGGTCTTCGGCGTGGCCTCCTTCTACCCGATGTTCCGCCTGCGCCCCGTCGGTCGACACGTCATCGGCGTGTGCCACAACATCGCCTGCGACCTGCGCGGCGCCGAGGACGTCATCGCCCAGGTCTGCGAGCTCACCGGCGCGCGCCCCGGCGGCACTTCGCCCGACGGGCGCTTCAGCGTGCACCGCCTCGAGTGCCAGGGCGCCTGCACCGCGGCCCCCATGTTCGACCTCGACGGCGTCTACCACGAGAACCTCGACCGCGACAAGGTCGCCCGCATCCTGGGAGGCCTCGAGTGAGCGCGCACCCGACCTACCTGCTCGACCGCTGCTCGCTGGCGGATTCGCACACCCTGGACGTGTACCGCAGGAACGGCGGCTACGAGGCCCTCGCGCTGGCGCTGCGCGAGTCGAGCCCGGCCCAGGTGATCGAGACCGTCAAGGCCTCGGGCCTGCGCGGACGCGGAGGCGCCGGTTTCCCGACCGGGCTCAAGTGGAGCTTCATGCCCGACCCGGCCAAGGACCCGCGCCCCCGCTACTTGGCGGTGAACGCCGACGAGTCCGAGCCGGGCACCTGCAAGGACCGCGTGCTGATGGAACGCGATCCCCACGGGCTGGTGGAGGGCATCCTGCTCGCCTGCTACGCGATGCGCGTGCCGACGGCCTACGTCTACGTGCGCGGCGAGTACCGCGAGTCCTATCGGCGCGTGGCCGCCGCCATCGAGGAGGCCCGCGCGGCGAACCTCGTCGGGGAACGCATCCTGGGCAGCGACTTCTCGTGCCAGATCCACATGCACAAGGGCGCCGGCGCCTACATCTGCGGGGAAGAGACCGGGCTCATGGAGAGCCTCGAGGGCAAGCGCGGGCACCCGCGCCCCAAACCCCCCTTCCCGGCTGGTGCGGGCCTGTGGGGCAATCCGACGACGGTCAACAACGTCGAGACCCTGTTCAACGTGCCCTTCATCCTGACCCGCGGCGCCGAGTGGTATCGGGGCCTGGGTACGGAGAAGAGCACGGGCAACATCCTGGTCGGCATCTCGGGCCACGTGGAGCGCCCCGGCGTGTACGAGGTGCCGCTCGGCATCAGCGCCCAGCGCGTGCTCGAGGAGTACGCGGGCGGGGTCTGGAAGGGCCGCGCGCTGCGCGCCTGGTTCCCCGGCGGCTCCTCCACCGGCCTCGTGCCGGCGTCGCTGATCGACACGCCCATGGATCACGACTCGATCCGCGGCATCGGCTCGATGCTGGGCACGGGCGCCATGGTGATGCTCGACGAAACGGCCTGCGTCGTGCGCGCATCACAGGTGATCGCCCGCTTCTACGACCACGAGAGCTGCGGCCAGTGCAGCCAGTGCCGCGAGGGCACGCAGTGGCTGAGCCAGATCTTCCGGCGCCTCGAGCACGGCCAGGGGCGCATGGAGGACATCGACACGCTGGCGAGCCTGGCGCGCGGCATGGCGCCGGCCAAGACCATCTGCGCCCTGGCCGACGCGGCCGCGATCCCGACCTTGGCGGTCGTGAAGCACTTCCGCGCCGAGCTCGAGGAACACGTGCGACTGGGCCGCTGCCCGCTCGGCTCCCCCGGCACCGCCGCCCCGAAGACGCACCAGGAGGTGCACGCGTGACGAAGATCGTCGTCAACGGGCGCGAGGTCGAGGCCGACCCGACCCGACCCCTCATCGCCGCTTGCCACGGGGCCGACATCGAGGTCCCGCACTACTGCTACCACCCGGGCCTCAGCCCGGTGGGCTCGTGCCGCATCTGCCAGGTGGAGGTCAAGCAGGGCGACCTGCCCGCGCGCGTCGTCGTCGCCTGTCGCACGCCGGTCGTCGAGGGCATGATCGTCGACACCGAGTCGCCCAAGGCCCACGAGACGCGCCGCGAGTGCCTCGAGTTCCTGCTCAAGAACCACCCGCTCGACTGCCCCATCTGCGACAAGGCCGGCGAGTGCGATCTGCAGGACTACACCTACGACGAGGGCCAGTCGCACGGCCGCTCCTTGGAGCCGCGGCGCAAGCTCGAGAAGCGCAAGAGCCTGGGCGACACGATCGTGCTCGACGAGGAGCGCTGCATCCTGTGCTCGCGCTGCGTGCGGTTCTTCGAGGAGGTCCCGAAGAAGCCCCAGCTCACGGTCTCCGAGCTCGGTGCGCGCTCGGTGATCTCGACGTTCCAGGACCGGCCGCTCAGCGGCAAGTACCAGGGCAACATCGCCGACCTGTGCCCGGTCGGCGCCCTGACCCTCAAGCCCTTCCGCTTCGAGGCGCGCGTCTGGAACCTCAAGAAGTTCGCATCGACCTGCCCGGAGTGCTCGCGCGGCTGCGCGATCAGCGTCGAAGTGTTGCGCGGGGGCGAGGTCAAGCGCTTCCGCCCGCGCCACGACCCGGCCGTCAACGGCTACTGGATGTGCGACATCGGTCGCTTCGCCTTCGGGCCGGTGAACCCGAGCGAGCGCCTGACCGGCGGCTTCGTGCGCGGATACCAAGGCCTCGAGGCGTGCGAGCCCTCCGCGGCCCTGGACGCGGCCCGCGACCTGCTCACGACCCACGCGGGCGCGCCCGTCGTGGCCTCGCCCTTCGTCACCCTCGAGGAGGGCCGGCGCTTGCTCGAGCTGGCGCGGACCCTGGGCGGCCGGGCGCTGTTCGTCGCGCCCGAGCCGAACGGCGAGGCGGACGACCTGCTGCACACCGGCGATCCTTGCCCCAACCGGCGGGGGCTCGCCGAGCTCGGCTTCGAGCCGGCCTCGCCCGACGCGCTGGCCGAGCTGCTCGGCGCGTCCGAGGCGGCGCTGCTCGTCGGCGAGCGCATCGGCGACCTACTCGGCGCCGAACGCCTGGCGGCCCTGACGAGCACGCGTCTGGTGCTGCTCGACGCGACGCCCTGCGCCGCGCGCGCGGTGGCCGTCGCGATCGGCGTGCCCCTGTGGGTCGAACGCGCCGGGACGTGGATCAACGTCGATGGCGTGCGGCGGCCGATCGCCGCCGCGCGCTCCGCGCCGCCCGGCGTGCGCAGCACCCTCGCGCTGGTAGGCGACCTCCTCGCGCGCCTCGTACCCGCCACCGCCCCGCTCCCCGGAGCGCCCGCGCGATGAGCCTCTTCCTCGTCACGGTCGTGAAGGTGGTCGCCATCTTCGGTGGCCTCCTGGGCGGCGCCGCGGTGATGACCCTCGCCGAGCGCAAGGTCTCGGCCTGGATGCAGTACCGACACGGGCCCAACCGCGTGGGCCCCGCCGGCCTGCTCCAGCCGATCGCCGACCTGATCAAGTTCGTCTTCAAGGAAGAGGTCATGCCGGCCGGCGCGAATCGCTGGATCTTCCGGCTGGCGCCCTTGATGGCCGCCTTGCCCGCGATGCTGGCGGTGGCCGTGATCCCCTTCGCCGGCCAGGTGGCCGTGGTGGAGGGGCAGGCGGTGTTGTTCTCGATCACCGACCTCGAGATCGGGCTGCTGTACGTGCTGGCCCTGTCCGGGCTCGGCATCTACGGCGTGATCCTGGGCGGCTGGGCGAGCAACTCGAAGTACTCGCTCCTGGGCGGCCTGCGCGGATCGGCGCAGATGGTCAGCTACGAGCTCTCGTTGATCCTCTCGGTGCTGGCGGTGGTGCTGCTCGAGGGCTCGCTCAACCTGCGCTCGATCGCCGACGGCCAGGCGAGCGTCCTCGAGTGGAACCTCTGGAAGCAACCCCTGGCCTTCCTGATCTTCGTCATCTGCACCTTCGCCGAGACCAACCGCCACCCCTTCGACTTCGCCGAGAGCGAGCCGGAGCTCGTGGGCGGCTTCCACACCGAGTACTCGTCGATGAAGTTCGCCCTGTTCTTCCTGGGCGAGTACTGCGCCATGATCGTCATGGCCTGCCTGACGGTGACGCTCTTCCTGGGCGGTTCCTCGGTGCCCTTCTGGGCCGGCGCGCCCTGGTTCGTGGGCCTGGCGGCCTTCCTGGCCAAGGCGGCCTTCTTCCTGTTCCTGTTCATCTGGGTGCGCTGGACCCTGCCGCGCCTGCGCTTCGACCAGCTCATGGACCTGGGCTGGAAGGTCCTCCTGCCGCTGGCACTGGTGAACCTGGTCGTGACGGGCCTCTGGCTCGCGCTCTGAGAAGGATCGAACCATGGTCGTCGTCGAACGCAAAGAGCTGAGCCTGCGGGAGCGCCTGTATCTGCCGGAGGTGCTCCGCGGGCTCTCCATCACCTTCCGCAAGTTCTTCGCCAAGCCCGTCACGCGCCAGTACCCCGAGGAGCCGCTGCCGACCACCGAGGTCACCCGCGGCCAGCCGCGCCTGGCGGTCAACGACGACGGCACCATCCGCTGCGTCTCCTGCGGCCTGTGCGAGGCGGCCTGCCCGGCCTACGCCATCACCATCGACGGCCAGGAGACCGAGCGCTTCATCGAGCGCGAGCCCGAGCGCTTCGAGATCGACATGTTGCGCTGCATCCTGTGCGGCTTCTGCGAGGAAGCCTGCCCCAAGGACGCGATCTTCATGAGCAACGAGCTCGAGCTGGCGGACTACTCCCGCCGCGCCCTGGTCTACGACATCGACAAGCTCAAGCGCCCCGTCTCGGCCCTGCAGCCGCGCATCGACTACGTCAACAGGATCAACGACCGGTGGACATCCTCCTCTTCTACGCGCTAGCCCTGGGCGCCCTGGCCGCGGCGCTGGGGGTCGTGCTCGCCCGCAGCCCGATGACCAGCGTCGTCTCGTTGCTGGGCTGCTTCGTCTGCCTGGCGGTGATCTACCTGATGGCGGGCTTCCAGCTCATGGCGGCGATCCAGGTCCTGGTCTACGCCGGCGCCATCATGGTGCTGTTCCTGTTCGTCATCATGCTGCTCGACCTCGCTGGACCCGGGGCCACGGACATCCTCGACCCCGGTGCGCTGCGCCAGAGGCGATTGCCGCTGGCGCTCGCGGTGTGCGCCGGCCTGTTGGCCCTGAGCGTGGCCGCCATCTACTCGGGCGGGGCCCTGGGCCGACCCGATCCGGCCCTGGAGGCCGAGGGCATCGACTCGACCCTGGGCCTCGCATCCCTGGTGTTCGGGCGCTACCTGCTGGCCTTCGAGGCCGCGGGATTCCTGCTCCTGGCCGCCACCGTGGCCGTGCTCGTGCTGGCCAAGCGCCAACGGCGCCTGGGCGGCGAGGAGCTGACGCGATGAGCCAGGTCCCGAACGAACACCTCTTGGTGTTGGCGGCTCTGCTGTTCGCGGTCGGCACGGCGGGTTTCTTCCTGCGCCGCAACGTGATCGTGGTGCTGATGTCGATCGAGCTCCTGCTCAACGCCGCCAACCTGACCTTCCTCGCCGGCAGCCGAGTGCACTCGAGCGCCGGGCACGTCGCCCTCGACGGCCCGGTCTTCGCGCTGTTCGTGATCCTGGTCGCGGCCGTCGAGGCGGCCGTCGGCCTGGCGCTGGTGATCGCCCTCTTCCGCCGCAAACAGACCGCCTCGCTCGAGGCCCTGCGCGAGCTCGGAGACTGAGCCCTTGGAGAGCACGAACTTCCTGTGGTGGATCCTGCTGCTCCCGCTGCTCGGCAGCGCGGTGTGCGGACTGCTCCACTTCCAGACCCTCTCCGCCCGCCGCGGACGCCCGGACGCCCCCGGCCTCGCGGGACTCGCGCCCTGGACGGCCTCGGCGGCGATCGGCGCCGCCTTCGCGCTGTCGCTGCTGGGCTTCGTCCAGTTGCTGGGGCTCGACCCGGACGCGCGCAGCCTCGTGAGCGCGCCCTGGCGCTGGATCGACCTCGAGGGTCTCTCGTTCCACGTCGCGATGGTGCTCGACCCGCTCTCCAGCACCATGACCCTCGTGATCACCGGCGTCGGCCTGCTGATCCACGTGTACGCCGCCGGCTACATGAAGGGCGACCCGGGCTACGCCAAGTTCTTCGCGTACCTGAACCTGTTCGTGTGCGCGATGCTGCTGCTGGTCCTGAGCTCGAACCTGCTCGGGCTCTTCATCGGCTGGGAGGGCGTGGGCCTGTGCTCCTACCTCCTAATCGGCTTCTGGTACCAGAAGGGCTGGCCGGCCGAGGCGGCGCAGAAGGCCTTCGTCGTCAACCGCATCGGCGACGCGTTGTTCCTGTTGGGGACCTTCCTGCTGCTGCGCTTGGCGGGCACGCTCGACGCGGCCACGATCAACGCCGGCATCCCGGGCCTGCTCGAAGCCGGGCGCGGGGGCGAGCTGGCCGCGGCCGCGTTGCTGCTCTTCGGCGGCGCCTGCGGCAAGTCGGCCCAGCTCCCGCTCTTCGTCTGGTTGCCCGACGCGATGGCCGGTCCGACGCCGGTCTCGGCCCTGATCCACGCCGCGACGATGGTCACGGCCGGGGTGTACCTCGTCGTGCGCCTCAACCCGCTCTACGCGGCCGTGCCCGGGGTGCTGCTCGCGATCGGCGTGGTGGCCGCCCTGACGGCCTTCGTGGCCGGCACCACCGCGCTCTGTCAGCGCGACATCAAGAAGGTGCTCGCCTACTCGACCGTCAGCCAGCTCGGCTTCATGTTCCTGGGCCTGGCCGCGGGCGCCTGGGCGGCGGCGGTCTTCCACCTGGTGACCCACGCCTTCTTCAAGGCCCTGCTGTTCCTCGGCGCCGGCAGCGTGATCCACGGCATGCACGAGGAGCAGGACATGACCCGCATGGGCGGCCTGCGCCGTCACATGCCGCGCACCTTCGTCACCTTCCTGGCCGGCGCGGCGGCCCTCTCGGGCCTGCCCCTGCTGTCGGGCTACTTCTCGAAGGACGGCATCCTAGAGGCGGTCTTCGCCAGCGGCGGCGCCTACTACGCACTGTGGGCCCTGGGCCTGGGGACGGCCGCGGTGACGGCCTTCTACACCTGGCGCATGGTCGCCCTGACCTTCTTCGGGCGCGAACGCTTCGACGCGGCGCACGTGCACCCCCACGAGTCGCCGGCCGTGATGACCGGACCGCTGATCGTGCTGGCCGTGCTCTCGGTGTTGGGCGGCGTGCTCGGCCTGCCCAAGGTCCTGGGCCTACCGAACCTGCTCGCCGGCTGGCTCGAGCCGGTGACGCGCGCGGGCGACGCGCTGCTGCTCGCCCAGCACGGCGAGCACCACCTGCCGGCCTGGCTCGAGCTCGGCCTGTTGGTCCTGGGCGCCGCGGTGGCCCTCCTCTTCGCGCACCGCGGCTTCCACGCCTACACCGCCGGAGCGCAGCGCGACGAGGAGTTCGCCCAGCGCCGACCGGCGCTCGCGGCGCGCCTCGCGGATGCCTGGGGCCTCGACACCTTCTACCGGCGCGCCGTCGTCGAGCCCCTGCGCCTGGGGGCCTTCCTGATCGCGGTGGTCGTCGACCAGTTCGCCATCGACGGCCTGGTCAACGGCGCTGGCGCCGCCGCCCAGGACCTGGGGCGCCGGCTGCGCGGCCTGGGTGACCGCAGCGTGGCGAGTTACGCGCTCTGGATGGGCGCCGGCGCGGCCGTGCTCGGTCTGGTGTGGATCTGGGGAGGCCTGCGCTGATGCTCGCCGTGTTGCTCTTCCTGCCCCTGCTCGGGGCGTTGGCGCTGCTGGCCGTGCCGGGTTCGGCCGAGAAGGTCGTGCGCGCGTTGGCGCTGCTCGTGACGGGCGCGACGGCGGTGCTCGGGGCGGTGCTCTTCGCCGGCTTCGACGGCTCGTTCGCCGCGGCCCAGCACGTGCTCGAGCGGCCCTGGTTCGAGCTGCCGACCGGCTCGGGCACGGCGGCCGTGCGCTTCGCGCTGGGCGTCGACGGGCTCTCGATCCTGCTGGTCGCGCTGACGGCGGTGCTGATGCCGCTCGTGGTGCTCTCCACGACGAAGGCGGTGACGCACCGGGTCAAGGAGTTCTTCGTCTGGTTGCTCGTCATGGAGACGGGCATGTTGGGCGTGTTCCTCTCGCTCGACCTGGTGCTGTTCTACGTCTTCTGGGAGGCGAGCCTGATCCCGCTCTACTTCCTGGTCGGCATCTGGGGCGGCGAGCGGCGCCTGTACGCGACGCTCAAGTTCTTCCTGTACACCTTCGGCGGCTCGCTCCTGATGCTGCTGGCGGTGATCGCGCTGATCTACCGCTTCCAGACCGCGAGCATCCCGGCGCTGACGGAGCTCGGCGCGGGCCTGCCCCTCGCCACGCAGGGCTGGCTCTTCGCGGGTTTCGCCCTGGCCTTCGCGATCAAGGTGCCGGTGCTGCCCTTCCACACCTGGCTCCCCGACGCGCACACCGAGGCGCCCACCGCGGGCTCGGTGATCCTGGCCGGCGTGTTGCTCAAGATGGGCACCTACGGGCTGATCCGCTTCGGCGTGGCGATGTTCCCCGCGGCGGCGCTCGAGGCCGCCCCCTGGTTCATGGCCCTGGGAGCGGCGGGCATCGTCTATGGCGCCCTGCTCGCCATGGCCCAGACCGACGTCAAGCGCCTGATCGCCTGTTCCTCGGTCAGCCACCTAGGTTTCGTCGTGCTCGGCACCTTCGCCCTGACCCACGCCGGCATGGCGGGCAGCGTGCTGCAGATGGTCAACCACGGCCTCTCGACCGGCCTGCTCTTCTTGCTCGTCGGGATGATCTACGAGCGCCGCCACACGCGCGCCCTGGACCAGTTCGGCGGCCTTGCGGGCGTCATGCCGCTCTTCGCGCTGTTCTTCACCCTGGCGGTCCTCTCGAGCGTCGGCCTGCCGGGGCTCAACGGCTTCGTGGGCGAGTACCTGATCCTGCTGGGCACCTTCCAGAGCTCGCCCTGGCTGGCCGCGGTGGGCGTCAGCGGCGTGGTGCTCGGCGCGGTGTACCTGCTCTCGGCCACGCGCCGCATGCTCTACGGCCCGGTCACCCACGAGGAGAACCGCGTGCTGCGCGACCTCGACGCGCGCGAGGTCGGCCTGATGCTGCCGATCGTGGCCCTGGTGGTCTGGATCGGCGTCGCACCCGGCGCCTTCCTCGACCGCACCCGCGGCACGCTCGACGCGCTCGTCGATCGCGTCCAGGCCGTCCGCGCCGAGACCGTCGGTCGCGCCCCGTCCCCGGCCCCGGCCCCCGAGCTCCGCCGATGAGCCACGATCTCCCCGCCCTGGCCTTCGACGCGAACACCTGGTTCGCGCTCGCGCCCCTGATCGCGCTCGCCTCGGGCGCCCTGCTGGCGTTGCTGCTGGACGTCGTGCCGCCCCTCCGCGCGCTGCGACCGGTGGCGTTCTACGGCGGCCTCGCGGCCGCCTTCGGCTTCCAACTCGCCGTCCTGCTGGGCGACGAGGCGCCCGGGTTGGTGCTCGACGGCTCCTACCTCGTCGATCGGATCAGCGCGGCCTGGGGCCTGCTCTTCCTCGTCAGCATCGTGCTCGCCCAGCTCTTCGGCGCGCGCTACTACCGCGAGGAGCGGGCCTTCGTGCCCGAGCACGACATCCTGATGTTGTGTTCGGTGATCGGCATGACGATCGTCGCCGGGGCGCAGGACCTCTTGACGTTCTTCATCGGACTGGAGCTGCTCTCCGTCCCGCTCTACGCGCTGGCGAGCTTCCGACGCGCGCGCGCCGAGTCGGTCGAGGCGGGCCTCAAGTACTTCCTCCTGGGCGCCTTCATGGCGGGCGTGTTCCTCTACGGCGCGGCGCTCGTCTACGCCGGGACGGGGACGCTGTCCCTCGCGGCCCTGCAGGAGATCTCCGAGCCCCCGGCCCTCGCGCTGCTCGGCCTGGGCCTGGTGGTGGCGAGCCTGTTGTTCAAGATCAGCGCCTTCCCCTTCCACCTGTGGGCTCCCGACGTCTACCAGGGCAGTCCGACGCCAGTCACGACGCTCATGGCGACGGGCACGAAGGCGGCCGCTTTCGCCTTCCTGCTCAACGCGAGCGGCGCGCTGCCGCGTTCGGCGGCCGGCGCGGTGGCGGTGGTGGCCCTGGTCACGATGGCCGTCGGCAATCTCGGCGCGCTCGTGCAGACCGACCTCAAGCGCCTGCTCGCCTTCTCGGGCGTGGCCCACGCCGGCACGCTGCTGCTGGTCGTCGTCGGCCTGCTCGCCGGCGACCCGGCGCGCGTCGCGGAGCTCGAGCAAGGAGCCCTGCGGGCCGCGCTCTACTACATGGCGGCCTACGTGTTCACCGTCGGCGGCGCGTTCGGCCTGATCGCGTTGCTGGAGGCGGACGGCGAGCGCTTCACGCGCCTCGAATCCCTGCGCGGCCTCGCGCACCGCCGGCCCGCCATCGCGGGGGCCATGGCCCTGTTCATGCTCTCGCTGGGAGGCATCCCGGCCACGGGGGGCTTCCTGGGCAAGTGGTTCGTGTTCGCCCTCGCCCTGCAGGCCGAGCTGTACGCCGTCGCCGCCGTGGGCGTCCTGCTCTCGGTCGTCGCGCTCGCGTACTACCTGCGGGTCGTGATCGCGATGTTCATGCAGCCCGAGCCCGAGGGCCAGGCGCCGCCGCTCACGAACCGCCTCTCGGCCAGCGTCGGGCTCTCGATCTGCGCGGCGATGGTGCTGCTGCTCGGCCTGGCCCCGGGCTGGTTCCTCGGCGCCTTGCCCTGACGCTCCCCCGCGGACGCGGGATTCAGACGTCGAACTCGACGGCCCAACCGCGGCGGTCGCCCTGGATGCGCTCGCAGCGCACCAGGGTGCCGCTCCGGCGCCGCACGACGCCCTCCTCCTCGAGCTCGACCACGACGCGCATGGGCTGGTCGGTGTAGAAGAGCACGCCGGTGCGCGAGAGGTTCTCCGCGCTGCCCTCGAGGGCCGTGGTCTCGAGCGTGAGGGCGATCTTGCCCTGGACCTGGAAGCGCTTGGAGCGGCGGCGCTCGCCGAGGTTGGTCGAGAGGGGGTCGTTGGGGTTCATGGGACCCTCCGTGGGGCCGGGGATCGGGGGACGGACCGCCCTGCCTTTCGTCCCGTTCCGCGACGCAGCTTGAAGCCGAGCGCCGGGGGGCCTGACCCGGACCGGGGCGCCGGCGCTGCTCAGGGCTTGCCGAGGCCGGCCAGGAGCCCGCGGATCTCGTCCACGAGCCGCGCCTGGGGCACCGTGCGGGTCTCGCCGCCCGCGAGGTCCTTGAGCTGCGCCTCGCCGCGCTCCCACTCCTCGTCCCCCACGATCAGGGCCACGCGGAAGCCCTTGCGGTCGGCGTACTTGAGCTGCGCCCCGAGCTTTTTGGGCTCGGGATAGAGCTCGACGCCGATTCCGGCCTGGCGCAGGCCGCGGGCCAGGAGCTGCAGGTCCGCGAGGCGCTCGGCACCGAACCAGGGCAGGAACACGGGCGCCGCCGCCGCGCGTCTCTCGATGCGGCCGAGCTCCTCGAGCGCGGCCAACAAGCGGTCGACCCCCAACGAGGCCCCGATCCCGGGCAAGCGTTGCTTGGTGTAGAGCGAGGCGAGGTCGTCGTAGCGTCCGCCCGAGCACACGCTCCCGATCCCGGGCAGCTCGGCGAGCAGGGTCTCGAACACCGGGCCGGTGTAGTAGTCGAGCCCCCGCGCGATCGAGGCGTCCAGGACCAGACGGGTCGACGGGAGCGCCAGCGCTTCCCAGGTCCGCGCGATCGAGTGCAGCGCGGCGAGGCCGACGCGACCGCGCTCGTTCTCCCCCACCAGCGCCTCGAGCGCGCCGAGCACCGCGTCCGGCGTCCCGCGCAGGGTGCACAGGCTCAGCAACGCGTCCGCCTGCGCGTCCGCGAGGCCGACCTGCCCGCAGAGCTCCTGCTTCACCCCCGCCGGGCCGATCTTGGCCAGCTTGTCGAGCGCGCGCAGGATCGGCGCGCTGGGGCCCTCGAGCCCCTGGCGCTCGAGCACCCCGGTCAGCACGCGCCGGTCGTTGACGTGGATCGTGAACTCGCCCGCGCCGGATGCGTCGAGCAGGTCGTGGATCACCAGCGCCGCCTCGACGTCCGCGGCCACGCTCTCGGTGCCGATGGTGTCGAAGTCGCACTGCACGAACTCGCGATAACGCCCCTTCTGGGTGTTCTCGCCGCGCCACACCGGTCCGATGTGGTAGCGCTTGAAGGGCATCCCGAGCGTCCCCGCGTGCTGGGCCGCGAAACGCGCCAGCGGCACGGTCAGGTCGAAGCGCAGGGCCACCCGCCGGCCGCCCTGATCCTCGAAGGCGTACATCTGCTTGTCGCTCTCCGCGCCGCCCTTGCCGAGCAGGATCTCCTCGTACTCCAGGGCCGGCGTGTCGATGGGCGCGAAGCCGTACGAGCGGTAGACACCCCGGGCGAGCTCCATCAGCCGCTCGCGCGGCAGCATGGTCTCGGGCAGGTAGTCGCGAAAGCCGCGCAGGGTGCGGGGTTCGATGAGGTGCGGTTGGTCGCCCATGGGATCTGGTTCCTACGCGGGCCGGCCATTGTCGATCCCGGGCCGGTGCCGTGCAACGCGGCAGGCCGTACATTGGCCCCATGCGCGCCCTGTCGATCCTGCTCGTCCTCGCGCTGTGCGCCTGTTCGCGCGGCGACGACCCGACCCCGGACCCTGCGCGGACTCCCGCCGGGGACGCGGGCGCGCGGCCCTGGAACGTGCTCTTCATCACCCTCGACACGACCCGCGCCGACCGCCTGGGTTGTTACGGGTACGCAGACGCCGCGACCCCCAACCTGGACTCGCTCGCTCGCCGTGGAGCCCGCTTTACGCGCGCCTACGCGCACGCGCCGCTGACCCTGCCCACGCACGCCAGCCTGTTCACCGGCACCTATCCGCCCGAACACGGAATCCACGACAACGGTCGCGCCGCGCTGGGACCGGATCTGGTGACCTTGGCGGAGCTCTATCGCGGGCGCGGGTACCGCACCGGCGCGTTCATCGCCGCGCTCGCGCTCAACTCGACCTTCGGCCTGGCGCGCGGCTTCGAGCTGTACGACGACGACCTGGGCGGCTCGGCCCTCGGCGACCAACCCCTGCAGCGGCGCGGCGGCGAGGTCGTCGACTCGGCCCTGGGTTGGCTGCGGGGCGTGAAGGACGAGCCGTTCTTCTGTTTCGTGCACCTCTACGATCCACACGCCGAGTACGACCCGCCCGCGCCCTTCCGCGGTCGTCACGCGGACCCCTACGACGGGGAGATCGCCTACATGGACTCGGTCATCGGCCGGCTGCTGGGCTGGCTCGAGTCCGAACGGTTGCACGAGCGCACGTTGGTGCTCGCCATCGCCGACCACGGGGAAGGCCTGGGCGAGCACGGCGAGGGCACCCACGGCGCCTACGTGTTCGAGGGCACGCAGCGCGTTCCGTTCCTGCTGGTCGCGCCCGGCCGCGTCGCGCCCGGCACGCTGGTCGACGCGGTCGTCGAGCAGGTCGACGTGTTGCCGACGTTGCTCGAGCTGTGCGGATGGGAGATCCCCGCGCAGGCCAGCGGACGCAGCCTCGTGCCCCTCCTCGAGGGCCGCAACCTGGTCGGGAAACCCGCCTACGCGGAGAGCGAGTACAGCGCCCTCAACTTCGGTTGGGCCCCGCTGCACGCGGTCGTCCACGGGCGCTACAAGCTGATCGAGGCGCCGACTCCGCGCCTGTTCGACCTCGAGAGCGATCCAGGCGAGGCCACGAACCTCGCCGCGCGGGATCCCGAGCGCGTGGCCGCGCTACGCCGGGCCCTGGAGACGCTGCGCGCCTCGATGGCGCGCCATGCGCCGGCCGCCCTGCGCGGCGGCGAGGACCTCTCCGACCGGCTCGCCGGGTTGGGCTACACGCAGTCGATGGTGGCCGAGTCCGGCCGCGCCGACTCCTCCGCGGTGGACCCGCTCGATCACCCGCACGTGCTCGCGCGCTTCCACGAGGCGATCGCGTTCGGGCACCTGGGCGACTACGAGCGCATGCGCGAGCCGCTCGAGTACGTCGTGGGCGAGTTCCCGGACGCGGTCGGCTTCCGCGCTCTGCTCGGCATGGCCTACGTCGAGATCGGTCGCATCGAGGACGGCATCGCCGAGCTCGAGCGGGCGGTCGCGCTGGATCCGCGCTTCGAGCCGACCTTCTTCTACCTGGGGCGCGCCCACGAACTCGCGGACGACGCGGTGCGCGCGGCGGAGCACTACCGTTTGGTGCTCGACCTCGACCCGGCCTCGCGGCGGGCGCGCGTGGCGCTGGCGCGCATCCTGCTCGCCCAGGGCGAGCTCGACGCGGCGCGCGAGCAGTACGAGCGGATCCTCACCACCGGCGGGTCCGAGGAAGCGCTGTGGATGAACTACGCCGGGATCCTGGCCGCCCAGGGCCGGCACGCCGAGCTGCGCGCGGCGCTCGAGCGGGCCGTGGTCGCCACCGGCGGCGGGCCGGTCGTGCGCAGCTACCTGGCCTGGACCCTCGCGACCGCGCCCGATCCGGCGCTGCGCGACCCGGCCCGCGCCGTCGAGCTGGCCGAAGCCCTCGCGCGCGAGGCCGACGACGATCCCCACGCTCTGGACGTCCTGGCGGCCGCGCTCGCCGCGGCGGGACGCTTCCCACGCGCCGTCGCGACCGCCGAGCGGGCGCTGGAGCGGGCACATGAGGGTGGGGACGCCGTGCTCGCCGCGGAGCTCGAGGATCGGCTCGGGGCCTACCGCGAGGGGCGCAGCCTCGTCGACGGGTGAGGGGCCGTCCGGATGGTCCGCTCCGGGTCCGCTCGATTGTCCCTTGGCCTGTCAGAGTCGGATCCGGCCCAGGGTCTGGACCGCGTAGTCAGCCATCCGCGGGACCTCGCCCGGCTCGAAGCGCAGCAGCGCCGCGATGCGCGCCGGGAGGAAGGCCAGGAGGTCGCGCGGCGGTTGGCTCGGACGGCGCTCGACGGCGCGCGCCAGTCGATCGGCGAAGATCAGCGCCGCCACGCCCGGCTGGCGCAGTCCCCGCAGGTCGTCCATGGAGTGGTGCAGCGCGATGCAGCGCTCGACCGTCCCCGGCAGGTTCCAACGCGCCGCGAGCAGGGCGCCGACGTCGGAGTGATCGAACCCGAAGGTCTCGCGTTCGAGCTCGAGCACGCTCTTCTGCTCGGCCGCGGCCCGCCGCACCAGGCCCAGGTAGGTCTCCCGCTCGAGCTCGAGCAGGACGAACTTGCCGATGTCGTGCAGCAATCCGGCGAGCTCGAGTTCGTTCGCGTCCATCTCGCCGCGCGCGCGCTGGGAGAGCTGGTGGGCGATGCGACCGACGAGGATCGAGTGCTTCCAGAGCGCGGCGACGTCCTTGCGGATGCCCTCGCCGAGTTGCTCGAACAGGTTCGAGAGCTGGGCCTGGAGCAAGAGGTTGCGCAGCGCGTCCATGCCGAGCACGGCCGCGGCGTGCTCGATCGAGCTGACCGGGGTGCGCAGGCCGACGTGGGCGCTGTTGACGATGCGCAGGGTGCGCGCGCACAGGGGCGGATCCTGGCCGATGAGCGCCGCCACGTCCCGCACACCGGCTTCGGGGTCGCCCGAGATCTCGCGCAGGCGCACCAGGATGCTCGGCATCGACGGCAGCGCGAGCGTGCCGCCGAGCCGGCGCTGCAGGAGCGCCGAGCGTCCGCTGGCGCCGTCCCGCGCGGGGAGGCTCATCGCGACCTCCGGCCGCCGACGTGGATCGGCGGCGGGGAGCAGGGGCCCGTGGGGGGAGGGGTGGGCATCTTCCCGATCTCGACCCGGGGGCCCCGGGGACCGAAGGCGGATTCGGGTCCTGGGCGCCCCCGGGTCCCGGGATCGCCCCCGACGACCCTCCCCGGAGCGAGTCCGGAACCCGCCCGGATTCAGCGCGGGGCGTCGACCCCGGGTCCCGATTCCACCCGCAATCCGCGGGTCAGCGCGCCGGCGACGAGCGCGGGCAATTCGAGCTCGACCAGGAAGCGCGGCTCGCGGCGCGTCACGCGCAGCCAAGGGAAGCCCTCCGGACGCAGGTCCGTGCTGCCCGCCCCCTCCGCCAGCGGCTCCAGGGAGAGCACCGAGAGGTCCAGGCGCCGATCGGCGCGCGCGGCCCCCGGGGCGTCCCGCACGAGCACCAGGAGGTCGAAGCTCGCCCCCTCCGCGCCGCCCAGGGCCGCGGCGCTCTGCAGGGCCGACTCGCCCAGGGCGACCAGCGCGCAGCGCTCCCAACCGCGCGCGCCGCGCAGCTCGGCGGCGAGCTGGAGCGCGGAGCGCGCCCCCGTCGGCGGGACGAGGGCCAGGGCGGTGGCGAAGAGCTCGAAGCCCGCGGCATCGGCGGCGACGCGCCAATGCTCGCCGAGCGTGCCGGCCAGGAGCTCCTCGGGGCGCTCGCGGCTCGATGCGACGAGCACCACGCCGGTGCGCGCCCCGGGCGAGCCCAGGCGCCAGGCCTCGAGCCGTCCCGCGACGAAGTGCGGGCGGGCGGGGACGAGCCCGCCGACCGGCGGACCGTCCGGCTCGCCCTCGGCCAGGCGCAGCAGATCCTCGGTCGAGAGCGCGGGGAGCCGTAGGCCGCCTTCGAGCAGGCCGCGGGCATCCCCGACCCGCGCCCGGGCGGCGTGCTCCGCCGGCCAGCGCCCGACGAGCTCGCGCTGGCGGCGGGCGAGATCGGCCACCGCGTCGACGGCCACCGGAGAACCCCGCAGGCTCGCGCCCTCGCGCAGCACCTGCGGGATCAGGACCCACTCGCCGGGCGCCGAGGGCGGCGCGTGCACGTACATCTCGAAGCCCCGGCGCAACGGCGCGGGCTCGACCGGCTCGGTGCGCGCGACCCGTTCCTCGCCCTGCGGCGAGACCCACACCAGACGCACGTCGACGGCGTCGGGGACGGGCGTGTCGAACAGCGGCGTGACGAGCACGGTCAGCGGGGTCGTGGGGCCGGCGGGGCGGGCCTCGAACGCACCTGGCTGGACCGTGAGCCCGAGGGAGTCGGCCAGGCGCTGCTCCCACCAGCCAGACTCGGCCGGGCCGGGTCCGCCGAGCAACACGCGCTGCGCATCGGCCAGGGCCTCGAAGGTCGGCCATGCCCCGGGGGCCAGGCGGCGCGCGGGGTCGGGACGCAGGGCGGCGAGGGCGAGGTCCCTGCGCGCGGGATCGGCCCCCGGCCAGAGTTCGAGCAGGGCGAGGCTGCGCTCCCGCTGCAGGGCGCGCGCGCGCTCCCCCGCGTCCGGCACCCGGGGAGGATCGTCGTCCGGCGCCGCCGCGCCGAGCGCGACCGTCGCGCACAGGGCGAGAAGGGATGCGGCGGCGGCGCGGAGCATGGCGGGGCTCGGGGGCGGAGCGACGGACGGGGCCGGACTCTACCCGATCGGTCGTCCGGCGGGGACGCGCGCGCCGGAGCAGGGCGCGGCGCGCCGGCAGACCAGCTCGCCGCGCTTGATCACGGCGGTCACCGGGTTGCGCCCGAACTCGTAGGCGAGGTGCTCGACGTTGGGCAAGTCGAGGGCCAGGAGGTCGGCCTGCTTGCCCACCTCGAGGGTCCCCGAACTCGCCCCCCGCCCCAGCGAACAGGCCGCGTTCAAGGTCGCCGCGGTGAGCGCCTCGCGGGCGCCCATGCCGTAGCGCAGGGCGGCGAAGGTCAACACCTCGAAGAGGCTCTGCGAGTAGCAGCTCCCCGGGTTGAAGTCGCTCGCCAGCGCCGGCGCGAGCCCGGCGGCGATCATGCGCCGCGCGGGTGCCTCGGCGGTCTCGCGCAGGTAGAGCGGCACGAGCGGGCAGAGCACGGGGATCACGCCCGCCGCCGCCAGGGCCTCGATCCCGCGCTCGCTGACGTGCTCGAGGTGGTCGGCGCTCGCTGCGCCGAACTCGGCGGCGAGCTCCGCCCCTCCCAAGGGGGTGAGCTGATCGACGTGCAGGCGCAGGCCCAGGCCCAGCTCCCGCGCGCGCACCAGCAGCCGCCGCGAGTCCGCGAGATCGAAGGTGTGAGCCTCGGTGAAGACGTCGAAGTACTCGGCGAGGCCGCTCGCGGCCACGCGCGGCAACATCTCCCGCAGGAGCAGCTCGACGTAGTCCGCGCGGCGACCGCGGTACTCGGGCGGCACGTCGTGGGCGCCGAGGAACGTCGGCACGATCTCGACCGCGTGCCTGCGCCCGGCCTCGGCCAGGACCTCGAGGCACTTGAGTTCGTCCGCCATCGAGAGGCCGTAACCGGTCTTGGCTTCGACGGTCGTCGTCCCCAGCTCGAGGAAACGGTCGAGCCGCACCAGCAACCGCGCGAGCAGCTCCTCCGCCGAGGCCTCGCGCACGCCGCGCACGCTCGAGAGGATCCCGCCCCCCGCGGCCGCGATCTCGAGGTACGTGCGCCCCGCCGTGCGTTGCTCGAACTCCGCCTCGCGCGTGCCGGCGAACACGGGGTGGGTGTGGGCGTCGACGAAGCCGGGCACGAGCAGGCCGCCCTCGAGCACGAGTTCCCGCGCGCCCTCCCAGGCGCCCAGGACCTCGTCCTGGGGCCCGACGGCCACGATGCGTCCGCCCTGGATCGCGACCGCCGGGAACGGGACCTCCCGGACCCGGCCCAGGTCGGCTCCGCCGCGGGGACGGGTGCCCTCGGGGGTCACCAGGCGCGCCGCGCCGCGCACCAGCAGGTCCGCGCGCCCCCGCCCCGCTCCGCCCCCACGCTCCGCTCCGTCCATCCCCCGAGGGTAGCGCCGCCGAGCCTCGGATCGACTCCGCCGACCCCTTCCCCGCCGGCCGCGGGCGCGTATGCTCTGCGCCCCCGAAGGACGGGGTGGCGCCGCGACCCGCGCCCGCCGGCCCCACCCCGTAGCGACCCACACACGACCATGGCCCACAATCTCAGCAGCCACCTGCGCGCCAAGCGCGCCCGCCGCCGCCGCCTGCTCAAGGTGCGCAAGCTCAAGGATCAGATCGCCCGCGCGAAAGACGACGCCACGCGCCAGCGCAAGCTCGAGCGCCTGCAGCGCGTGGCCCCCGCCGCGCAGATCTGAACGGGCGCGCGGCTCGCGGCGCGCCCCTCAGCCGGCCGCCCGCTCCTCGGCGCGGGCCTCTTCGATGCCCATCGCGCGGTTCATGTGCCCGCGCACGCGCCGCCGCGCCCTGAACATGATCATCTTCATGTTCGACATGCCGACCCGCAGGCGCGTCCCGGCCTCGCCGTAGCTGAGGCCTTCGATCTCGACCAGGTGCAGGGCCAATCGGTCGCGCGGTGAGAGCTGCGCGTAGGCGGCCGAGTAGTGCGCCAGGAGGATCACGAGCGCGCGCGCCATGCGGCCGCCCTGCTCCTTGCCGCTGAGTTGTTCCAGCGGCCCCACGCGCTGGTCCGCGGGCTCGTCGAGCCCACGGGGCAGGTCCTCCAGCGAGGTTCCGCGCGGCCGGAGGAAGGCGCGGCGCACGACGTTGCGTGAGATCGCCTGGGCCCAGGAGCGGAACGACCCCGGGTGTTCGTCGCGGAAGCTACCGGCGTAGCGGTAGATGTTGACGAAGGCGTCCTGGACGAACTCGTGTGGATCCGCCCGGCGCCCGCGATCCCCCAGGGT
>CAYMYN010000004.1:77961-101812 GCA_964394665.1 uncultured Planctomycetaceae bacterium | reverse complement strand
ACCTGCGCCGGTGAGCAGCCGTGGCTGGTGTCGGTGGCGACCGTGAACGACTGCGGCGCGACGAGGCCACCGAAGCGGCTCTCGGCCGCCCACTTCGCGTCGTAGTGCAGTGGGTTCGGGTAGTGCATCGCCTGCACCCAGCGCCGGATGACCGGCTCGGTGAAGCGGTACAAGGCCTCGAAGGACTCTTCCCCCGGGGCATCGCGAAAGCCCGCCATCAGCGCGGTCTCGAGCCGCCGACGGTGCTCGTCCGGCGCCTCGTCCGCCCCCGCCCGGGGATCGACCCCCCGTGCCTCGAGCAGGCGCCGCGTCGCGGGCGGGAGGTCCGTGGTGGGCGGGGGAACCCGGCGCGACGCGGCCGGGGAGAGGGGCGGGGCGGGGTCGAGGCTCTGCACGGGCGCCGCCTAGGCACCCCCCGTGCCAGACGGGCGCGGTCCGCGGGCGATCCCCTTCCCGGCCTCCCCAGGGGCCCCGTCCGCGATCGACCCCGGGGCCGCGTTGTTCCGATCGAGTAACGAGCTGTCCCCCAGGGCCCGCCGGCCGGCGCGCCCGGCGGCAGCGGGCGGGCCCGCGGATACGGTAGGATTCCGCGCGCGCCGGACGCGCCCTCCCCGCGGAACGGACTCGGCCCCGCCCTCCGCCCGGACCCCGCCCCGCCCCCCTGGAGCCCCAGCCTTGCCCATCGAATCCGCGACGGCGATCCCACCGTCCGTGCCGCCACCCCTAGCGTTCCTGCTCGCCCCCGAACCCGCGACCCACCTCCTGGCCTTGGGGGTGACCCTCGCGGTCTCGATGGCCCTGGCCACGCTGCGCAAGGCCCTGCAGCACTCCAACACGGCCCGGCTGCTCGCGCTCGGAGGCAACCACCGGCGGCGCGAGCGCGTGGCCGCGCTGCTGGCCCAGTCCGAGCCACTGGTCGCCGCCGCGGGCCTGCTCGGGATCGCCGCGGACCTGGTGTTCCTGGGCCTGCTGCTCGAGCTCCTGACCGCCAGCGCGTCGATCTCCTGGGGCGACCTGGCGTTGGCGGTGGCCCTGGCGGTGCCGACCCTGCTCGTCCTGACCGAGAGCCTGCCGCTCGTGCTCGCCCGGCGACACGGGGACGCGCTGCTGCTGGTCGCCCTACCGACCTTCTACTTCCTGCAGTGGCCGCTGCGCCCGTTGGTGTTGGCCCTGGAGGCCATCCGCCGCGGCCTGCTGCGCATCGCCGGACTCCCGCCCGAGGACCCGACCGCGCGCCAGATCGTCGAAGGGCTGCGCAACGTGATCGAGGACTCGGGCCGCGAGCGCGACCTCGACGAGGCGGAGCGCGAGCTGATCGAGAACTTGATGGAATTCCGCGACGTGGACGTCGCGGCCATCATGACGCCCCGCACGGAGATCGACGGCGTCGAGCTCTCGGCCGGCTTCGAGGGCGCGATGCGCCTGGCCTCCGACCTCGGCCACAGCCGCGTGCCGGTCTACGAGGGCAACCTCGACAACATCCTCGGCACGATCTCCGCGCGCGAGATGCTGCGCGTGATCGTGGCCGGGGGCCTCCCGACCGCCGACCTGCGCCAGCACCTGCGGCCGGCCTACTTCGTGCCCGAGACCAAACCGATCTCCGAACTCCTGGCCGAGTTCCGCCGCGAACGCCGCAAGGTCGCGATCGTGCTCGACGAGTACGGCGGCACGGCGGGCCTGGTCACGATCACGGACGTCCTGGCCGAGATCGTGGGCGAGATCGACGTGGTCGACGAGGACGAGGACGAGCCGATCCGCACGCTCGAGCCCGGCGTGGCCGAGGTCGACGCCAGCCTGCACGTCAGCGAGGTCAACGAGGAGCTCGAGGTCTCGATCCCCGAGGAGGAGGACTACGAGACCCTGGCCGGCTTCGTGTTGGCCCAGCTCGGCCACTTCCCCAAGGTCGGCGAGGCCTTCGTGCACGAGAGCGTGGAGTACGAAGTCGTGGAGGCCAGCGACCGCCGCGTGATCCGCGTGCGCGTGGTCCAGCCGGTGGGGCCGGCTTGAGCCCGGCGACGGGCTCCAAGGGCGGACGAGCGCTCGTGCGCGGACGCGCCCTCCTGCTGCGGCGCATCCCCTTCTCGGAGTCCTCGCTGGTCGTGCACGCGCTCTCGCCCGAGCACGGCCGCGTGGCCCTGCTCGCCCGCGGAGCCTATCGCCCCGGGTCGCGCTACTACGCCCTGCTGGACCTGTTCGACACCCTCGAGCTCGAGTGGACCCCGCCGCGCGCCTCGGGCCTGGGGGAGCTGCGCGCGGGGAGCCTCGCCGTGCGTCGCTCGGCGCTCGCGCGCGACCTCCCGGCCTATCGGGCCGGCCTGTCGATGCTCGAGCTGTGCGAGCTCTCGTCCCAGGCCGGGGTCGGGGAGCCGGCGCTGTTCGCGCGCACCGAGGCGGGCCTCGAGCGGCTCCTACACGGGCGGCTGGCGCCCGACCTGGCCCTGGTCGCGTTCGAGCTCGGCTTCCTGCACGACCACGGCCTGAGCCCGGCCTTGGTCGACTGCGCCGCCTGCGGCGGACCCGCCCCGCCGCCGCGCTCCGGGGAGGCGCGCGCGGCCTTCTCGGCGGGAGCCGGGGGTCGGCTCTGCCCGCCCTGCGCGGCCCAGGCGCGCGCCTCCGGCCGCCGGGTCGGTACCCTGCCCCTGGACGTGCTCGACACCGCCGCCCGACTGGCCGCGGACGAGGTCACGGGCCGCGAACCGACCGGCGTCCCGCCCGCCCTGCTCCTGCGCCTGCGCGACCTGCTCGGGAGGTTCCTCTGCTACCACCTCGAGGCCGCCCCGCGCACCCAACGCGCCTTCCTCCAGAGCCCCGACCGCAACGCCCCGCGCACCGCCGCCTCCCGCGCACCGAGCCCGCGCGGGAAACCCGCTCCCCCACCGCGATGAGAACCCCGATCCTCGCCTGCGCCCTGCTGCTCGCCGTCGGCTGCCGCGGCCCCGAACTGCCGCGCTCCGGCGAGGTGCCCCGCAGCCTGACGGCCGAGGAGGTCCCGCTGGCCCTCGAGCGCGCGCGCGAGGAGCTGGCCCTGGGACGCACCGCCGTGGCCCTGGAGTGGATGGTGCGCGCGGGCGAGCTCAAGGGCCTGCCGGTCGAGACGCGCAACGAGGTGCAGTCCTTGCTCGAGCGCGCCGCCGAGGCGCGCATCGAGGAGCTCGAGCGCACGGCCGCCGATCCCAAGGAGCTCGAGCTCTTCACCCGCATCCAGCTCCCGCGGCACGTGGCCGTGGCCGCGGGCGTCGCCGCGGCGCGCCGGTACCAGGAACTCGGGAAACACGTCCAGGTCTACGAGACCCTGCGCGCCCTCGACGCGTCCTTCCCCATGCACCACGAGCGGGCCCAGGCCGGCGCGCTGCTGGTCGAGTCGGGCCTGGCGCTCTCGCGCGAGGACCGCAGGTTCCTCATCTTCTGGCGTTCGCGCGACGACGCGTATGCCGCGCTCAACTACCTGACGATCGAGTACCCTTCCGAGCCGCGCGGCGATCTCGCCTATGCCCGGCTCGCGGAGATGTACGAGGAGGACCGGCGCCTGGGCCTGGCCATCGCGGCCCACGAGGACTTGATCCTCAACCACCCCGGCAGCTCGCTGCGCTCCTACAGCGAGGCGCGCATCCCCCACCTGCGCCTGATGCGCATCGAGAGCCCCGAGTACGATCGCACGGCCTTGCTCGAGGCGCGGCGCGAGCTCGCCGAGTGGCTGGCGCGCTACCGCGACCACGAGCTCCGGCCCACGGTCGTCGCCGACCTCGACGACGCCCTGCGCCGGCTGGCCGAGAGCGACCTCTCGATCGCCGCCTTCTACGACCGCGTGGGCAACGCGTTCGGCACCCGCTACCACGCCCAGCGCGCACGGGACCTGGCCGGGGAGGCGGGCGACGGGGAGCGCCTGGCGCGGGCCGAGCGCCTGCTCGCTTCCTTGCCCGCGGACTCGGAGGACCAACTCCCCGTGGACTTCGACGCGACCGAGCCCGCCGGGCCGGAGGTCTTCCAACCGTGAGCGCTCGGCGGGTCGCGCTGTGCGCCCTGGGCCTGCTGGCGGCCTGGATCGGGCCGGGCTGCGGCTACTCGCGCTCGCTCGTGCCCCCGCCGGGGATCGACTCGATCGGCGTGGTCTACTTCCACAACGACACGCCCGAGCGCGACCTCGAGCGCGAGTTCGCCGTCGAGCTCTCGGCCGCCGTGCGCGACCTGGTGCGCGCGCCCCTCGCCGATCCGCGCGAGGCCGACGTCTGGGTCACCGGCCGGCTCGTCGACTACCGCCGCCGGGGCGGCATCCGCGACCCCGACAACCGCCTGCTCGAGAGCGGCGTGCAGATCCAGGTCGAGGCCTGGCTCGTCGACGCCCGCAGCGGCGAGCGCCTGACCGCGGCGGCCCGCGCCACGACCGCGGTGGGGTACCTGATCCCCGAGCCGGGCGGCGAGGAGAACGCGCGCGCCCGCACCCTGCGCCACCTCGCCGATCGCGTGGTGCTCGACTTGTTCCAGGCCTGGTCCGCGGGCAGCGGACCCGACGGCCCCCGAGCCGGTCCCCTGGGCCCGCCGACGCCGGGCGCGTTCTGACCCGTCCGCGCGCCGTGCGCCGCGGCCACGCGCCGCGCGTATCCCCAGCGCAGGGTGCGGCTGGTGCCTCCTCACGTGCTGGGTTAGGAAGCCGCGCCCCGCGGACGTTTCACCCGGCACCGCCGGGCGGGCCCCTGCGCCACTTGCTCTAATGACCCCCGCCGGTGCCTCGCTCGCGACGGAGTGGACCGGCGACCGATAGGAACCCGATGTCCGATCCCAAGCTCACCTCCCCCGACAAGCAGAAGAAGAACCGCTCCTTCGGCTCCTTCCTGCTCTTCCTGACGGTCCTCGTGGCGATCCTCGCCTACGTCAGCAGCCGGGAGATGCGGCGGCCCCGGGAGCTGACCCAGGACCAGTACCTGGCCGAGCTCTACCTGGGGAACGTCGACAGCCAGGGGTTCCGCGGCCAGAACCTCGTCGAGGGGCAGCTCAAGAGCGGCGAGCGCTTCAGCGTGCGCTTCGCGGGCCTGCGGGAGCGCGAGGCGGACCTGCAGGAGCTCAAGGCCGTCCGCACCTACCAGCCGATCCAGGCCGAGGCCCTGCTGCGCGGCGTCTCGAGCGGGGCCTACGAGCCGCAGCTCGCGCGCGTGGTCACGACCTACCGCGAGAAGGTCACCCCGGGCGAGACCCCCGAGGCGCCCAAGATCACCAGCACCGAACGCGAGGACCACCTCCTGGTGCGGGTCGCGGCGCTCTCCGAACAGGGCTTCGCCGCCGCCAGCGGCGGCGCGTTGGGCGGCTTCCCGCTGCTCGAGCGTTCGGGCACGCTCTGGCTGCGCGTCGACCAGCGCGAGCTCGGCGACCTGCCGCGCCTCCTGGGCGCCCTCTCCGAGGCCGGCGCCCGCACCGAGTTCCGCGCCCTGGACGTCAGCGAGAACAAGGGCAGCAATTGGGAAGACACCAGCAACATGCTCTCGAGCGTGCTGCTCGTCTTCGGCCCCTGGCTGCTGATCCTGTTCGTGTTCCTGTTCTTCATGCGCCAGATGCGCAACCAGGGCGCGGCCGGCGGCGTGATGAGCTTCGGCCGTTCGCGCGCCCAGCTCTACAACAAGGAGAGCCACACCAACACGACCTTCTCCGACGTCGCCGGCGCCGACGAGGCCAAGGACGAGGTGCGCGAGGTGGTCGAGTTCCTGAAGAACCCTGGGCGCTTCACGCGCATCGGCGGGCGCATCCCGCGCGGCATCCTGCTCGTGGGCCCGCCCGGCTGCGGCAAGACCCTGCTCGCCAAGGCCATCGCCGGCGAGGCCGAGGTGCCCTTCTACTCGATCTCGGGCTCGGACTTCGTCGAGATGTTCGTGGGCGTCGGCGCCAGCCGCGTGCGCGACCTCTTCAAGCAGGCACGCGAGAACAGCCCCTGCATCATCTTCCTCGACGAGATCGACGCGGTCGGTCGACGGCGCGGGAGCGGCATGGGCGGCGGCCACGACGAGCGCGAGCAGACCTTGAACGCCATCCTGGTCGAGATGGACGGCTTCGGCACGGACGAGGGCATCATCGTGCTGGCGGCCACGAACCGCCCCGACGTGCTCGACCCCGCGCTGCTGCGCCCCGGCCGCTTCGACCGCGAGGTCACGATCGACCTGCCGGACGTGCAGGGCCGGGCCGAGATCCTCTCCGTGCACCTCAAGAAGGTGAAGCACGACGACAGCGTCGACGTGCAGACCCTGGCCCGCTCGACGCCCGGTTACTCCGGCGCGGACCTCGCGGCGACGGTCAACGAGGCCGCCATCATGGCCGCCCTGCAGAAGAGCGAGGTGATCCGCATGGAGCACCTCGAGGAGGCGCGTGACAAGGTGCGCTACGGCCGCCAGAAGAAGTCGCGCAAGTTCGAGGAGGAGGATCGCAGGATCACGGCCTACCACGAGGCCGGTCACGCCGTGGTGGCGATCCAGATCCCCGAGACCGACCCGCCGCACAAGGTCACGATCGTGCCCCGCGGCCGGGCCCTGGGCTCGACCATGGTGCTCCCCGAGAAGGAGAGCTACCACATGCAGCGCAAGCGTCTGGTCGGCCAGCTCGCCGTGCTCTTCGGCGGTCGGGTCTCCGAGGCGCTCTTCTGCGGCGACATCTCGGCCGGCGCCTCGGACGACATCCGCCGCGCGACCGAGCTCGCGCGCGCGATGGTCACCGAGCTCGGCATGAGCGACCGCATCGGCCCGGTGAACTACGCCGAGCGCCAGGGCAGCGACTTCCTCGGCACCGAGTTGCTCTCGGGCAAGTGGCATTCGGAGGTCACCGCGCGCGAGATCGACGAAGAGGTGAAGCAACTGCTCTCCGACGCCTACGAGCGCGCCCAGCGCCTGGTCGAGGGCAGCCGCGAGCAGGTCGAGATCCTCACCAGCGCCCTGCTCAAGTACGAGACCATCACCGGCGAGGAGATCGGCCGCATCCTGCGCGGTGCCTCGATCGAGGACCTGCGACCCGAGCCGTTGCCGGAGAGTCCGCGCCCGCGCGTCGAGGGTCCGAGCAAACGTCAGGAGAAGGGCACGCGCGGCACGGCGCTCCCGGGCGAGTTGGGCGGCGAGCCCGGACTCTCCCCCGCCTGAGGCGAGCGGAGGTCCTTTCCTGCGCCCCCCGACGAGTTCGCAGCGGATCCCCTCGGACGCGGCGCGGGAGCTGATCCTCGCGCCCCGCGCGGCGCCGCGTGGTCCGGGCCTGCGCAGCGCGACCGGGGGCTGGGCGCGGGTCGCCTTCCGCGCGGCCGCGCTCTCCCCGGGGCTGTCCAGCGCCCTCGCGGATCGCCCCGACGTGCGCCGCGAGGGCCCCGACGCCGCGGGCGAAGCGCGCGTCGAGCTGCCGCTGGAGGTGCTGTCCGAACTCGCGGCCCGGCACTCCGACGCGGCCCTGCTGCTCGCCGCCTGGCGCCGGGCCGCGGCGCCCCCCGAGCGCCCGCGGGTGATGGGGATCGTGAACGTGACCCCCGACAGCTTCTCCGACGGCGGGTTGCACCTCGATGCGGGTCGGGCGGTCGAGCATGGCCTGGCCCTGGTCGCGGCGGGAGCCGAGGTGCTCGACATCGGCGGGGAGTCGACCCGCCCGGGCAGCCTGCCCGTGCCCCTCGAGGTCGAGCTCGAGCGCGTCTTGCCGGTGGTCGAGGGGCTCGCGCGCGCCACCTCGGTCCCGCTCTCGATCGACACGACGAAGGCCGAGGTGGCCCGCCGGGCCTGCGCCGCCGGCGCGAGCTGGATCAACGACACCAGCGCGGGGCGCGACGATCCGCTGCTGTTCGAGGTCGCCCGCGAGTCCGGGGCGCACGTGGTGCTCATGCACCGGCGGGGCACGCCGGCCGACATGCAGGCCGATCCGCGCTACGACGACCCGCTGCGCGAGGTGGCGGATTTCCTGCGCGAGCGCCGGGTCGCCTGTTTGCAGGCCGGGGTCGAGGCCCCTAAGATCCTGCTCGACCCGGGCATCGGCTTCGGGAAGCGCCTCGAGCACAACCTCGAGCTGCTGCGGCGGCTCGTGGAGTTGCGCTCCCTCGGTTCGCCCCTGCTCCTGGGGGTCTCGCGCAAGACCTTCATCGCCCAGGCCGAGCGCCAGGGGGATCCGGAGCCGGGACGGCCCGTGGCGCCGGATCGGCCCGCAGATCGGATCGGAGGAACCGCCGCCGCCCTGACCGCGTGCGTGCTCGCCGGGGCGAGCGTGTTGCGCGTCCACGACGTGCGCGTGATGCTCCAAGCGATCCGACTCGCAGAGCTCCTGGCGCGGGAACCGCTCCCCCACCGCGCCCCGGGGGAAGCGCCGTGAGCCCCATCGTCTCCTGGTCGGTGCAGGTCGCGATCCTCGCCCTGGGGATCTACGTGTTCCTGCGTTTCCTGCGCACCACGCGGGGGGGAGGCCTCCTGCGCGGGCTGACGCTGACCCTGCTCTTCGGCGTGTTCGGCCTGTGGGGCCTGGCCGAGGTGGCGCAGCTCGACGAGCTCAGCCACATCTTCCAGAAGATCACCCCCTACCTGGCGATCGTGCTGGCGATCGTGTTCCAGCCCGAGCTGCGCCGCGCGATGGCCCAGCTCGGCGAGCAGAACCGCTTCGGCCGTTTCCTGCGCACGCGCCGCAACGAGGCCCTGAGCGAAGTGGCCCAGGCCGCCACGGCCATGGCGGCCCGCCGGCACGGGGCCCTGATCGCCTTCCAGCGCGACATGGGCCTCGACGCCTACACCCAGCACGCCGTCAAGCTCGACAGCCAGGTGAACCGGCTCCTGATCGAGAGCCTCTTCCACCCCGGCGGCGCGCTGCACGACGGCGCCGCGGTTATCGTCGGCGATCGCCTGGCCGCCGCGGCCTGCCTGTTCCCGCTGACCGAGCGGGTCGACCTCTCGGGCTCGATCGGCACCCGGCACCGGGCCGCCCTGGGGGTCAGCGAGGAGACCGACGCGGTGGCGCTGGTCGTCTCCGAGGAGACGGGCGCGATCTCGATCTGCCAGCGCGGCTCGATCGAGCGCGACGTGCGCCCCGAACGCCTGGAGGCCGCCCTGCGCCGGCGCCTGGGGGGCCGCAACGGCCAGGAGGCGGGGGCCGCCGAGGAGGAACGCGCCTCGCCCCTGGGGCGCGCCCTGGGCGCCGCGCGTACGCTCCTGCTCGAGGACCTGCCGCGCAAGGGCGCGGCCATCGCGCTGGCGGCGCTGTCGATCTTCCTCGCCAGCACCGAGATCGCCACGACCCAACGGGTCAGCCTGCAGGTCATGGGCGGCGAGGAGGCCCGGCGCACCCAGGGCGAACGCGGGCTGCTCGCCATCCGGCTGCCGGACGAGACCCTGCACCTGGTCCAACCGCGCAGCGGGGATCGGGTGTGGGTCGAGCTCTCCGGCCCGCGGCGCGAGATCGAGCGCATCCAGTACCAGCTCAGCGGCGTGCTCGATCTGCCGGCGGAGCGCGCCCGCAGCGGGGTCGTCGAGTTGTCCCTCGCCGAGGTGCGCTGGCGCGCCGGCGACGCGCGCATCGGTCCGACGGTCAGCTTCCGCTGGGGCGAGGACCCCGCGCCGCGCCTCGAGCTGCAGCGCCACACCCGCCGCGAGATCGTGCTGCGCCCCGAGCACCTCCCGGTCGACTCGAGCGCCCTCGACGGCCACTACCAGGCGCGCCTGGACGAGGTCGACTTCCGCCCGGCGACGGTCGAGGTCGTGGGCCCCGAGACCGCCATCGCCGCCCTCGACGGCGAGGAGCTGCCCTTCCGCCTGGCGCCGCTGCGCATCCCGGCCGGCGAACGCGGCCCGCTGCTGACCGTCGCGCTGAACCTCGACGAGACCCTGCGCAAGCGCGGGCTCTACCTGCCCGACGGGGGGCGCGTGACGGTCGACCTGCGCATCGCGCCGGTGGAGCGCGAGCTCGAGCAGATCGAGCTCGAGGTGCCGATCGTCGACCTCGACGTCACGCGCAGCGACGCCCACCGCTGGACCCTGCCGGTCACCCACCAGAAGGTCCCCTTCCGCATCCGCACGGCGGGCGTGTTCCCGGCCGACGCGCAGCCGGGCTCGCCGCTCTACAACCAGCTCTCGCGCACGATCCGCCAGTTCGTGCAGGACGAGTTGGTGCTGTTCGTCGACGTGTCGCACCTCGACCCGGCGGCCGAGCTCTCGAGCGCGCCGCTGCAGTACTTCCTGCCGCGGGACTGGAGGGCGCGCCTGGCGCGCGACCTGGCCCGCGAGCTCGGGCCCGAGGCCGACCTGCGCATCGAGCTGGCGGACGAGACCTACCGCGAGATCCGTCTGGACCGCGTCCAACCCCCGCCGGGCGAGACGCCCGCGCCCGCCCCCGGCGACCCCGACCGGTGAGGAACCCGTGACCCACGAGCGCATCTTCGGAACGGACGGCATCCGCGGGCGGGCGGGCGAGGGTTGGCTCGCCGAGGGCCCGGTCTCGGCCCTCGGACGCGCATTGGCACGTGTCGTGGGCGCGGGCGCGGCCTCGCGGGGGCTCGCGCGCCGCGCGCTGCTCGCCAGCGACGGGCGCCGCTCGGGCCCCGGAATCGAAGCCGCCCTCGCGCGCGGCCTGGGCGCCGAGGGCTTCGAGGCGCGCAGCGCGGGCCTGCTCACGACCCCGGGCCTGGCCGGCCTGACGCGCGAGTCGGACTGCGCCCTGGGCGTGATGATCAGCGCCTCGCACAACGAGGCCGCCGACAACGGCATCAAGGTCTTCTCCGACCTCGGCGAGAAACTCTCCGACGAGCTCGAGGACCGCATCGAGGCCGAGCTGCGCGCGCACCCCGAGCCGCTGACCGACGGCCCGCTCCCGATCCCGGACCCCGAGCTCGAGCGGCGCTACCTCGCCCACCTGCTGGAGGGCGCGGGCCGCGGGCTCGACCTCTCCGGCCTGCGCGTGGCGCTCGACTGCGCCCATGGCGGCGCCAGCCGCGTCGCGCCGCGCTGCCTCGAGGCGCTCGGCGCCCAGGTCGAGGCGCTCTTCGCGGCGCCCGACGGCTCCAACATCAACGCCGGCTGCGGTTCGACGCACCCCGAGGCCCTGCGGCGCGCCGTGCGCGAGCGCGGCGCCGACCTCGGGATCGCCCTCGACGGCGACGGCGACCGCTGCATCCTGGTCGACGAGCGCGGCGAGCTCGTCGACGGCGACGGCATCCTGACCGTGATCGCGCGCGACGCCGCCGCGCGCGGCGCGTGGGCCGACCCGCGGATCGTCGCGACCGTGATGAGCAACCGCGGCCTCTACCGCGCCCTGCGCGAGGTCGGCGTGGGCATCGTGACGGTCGGCGTCGGCGATCGGCGCGTCGTCGAGGCCCTGCGCGCGGAGCGCCTGCCCCTGGGCGGCGAGCAGTCCGGGCACATCGTCTTCGGCGCGGACAACCACTTCGTGGGCGACGGGACCTACAGCGCGCTGCGGGTGCTGCGCGTCCTGCGCGCCAGCGGGCGGCCGCTGTCGGAGCTCGCCGCGCCCTTCCAGGCCTTCCCGCAGGTGTTGGTCAACGTGCGCGTGGGCGAGAAACGCCCCCTGGCGGAGCTCCCGCGCCTGAGCGAAGCCGTCGCGGCCTGCGAGCGCGAGCTGGGCGAGGACGGGCGCGTGTTGTTGCGCTACTCGGGCACCGAGCCCCTGGCGCGGGTGATGGTCGAGGGCCCGGACGCCGCGCGCATCCGCGCCCTGGCGGCCTCCCTGGCGGCGCTGATCGAGGCGCAGCTCGGCCGTCCCGCGGAGGCGCGTTGAGCCCCGCCCGCGGCGGCCCGCCGTGCGTCGCCTTCGAGACCTCGACGCGCCGACCCTCCCTCGCCGTGCGCACCGCGGAGGGCCTGATCCACGCGCGCGAGCTGCGCGGCGAGCGCCCCCACGCCAGCGACCTCGTGCCGACCCTGGACGCGTTGTTCCGCGAGCTCGCCCTGCGCCCCGGCGCGCTCGAGGCGCTCGTCGTCGGCACGGGCCCGGGCAGCTACACCGGCCTGCGGGTGGGGATCGCCAGCGCGTTGGGGCTCGCGCGCGGCACCGGGGCCGCGCTCCTGGGCGTCCCGTCCGGGGAAGCCCTGGCCTTCGAGCGGCTCTTGCCGGGGGAACGGGGCGCGCTGCTGCTCGATGCGCGTCAGGGCGAGCTCTACTTCGCGCTCTACGAACGCACGCCGGACGACGTGCTCACCCTCGATGGCCCGCGCGTGGTGCGCCCGGAGGGGCTGGTCCTGCCCTCCACGGGCCCGATCTTCGGGGACGGGACGGTCGCCGACGCGGCCCGACTCGACGCCGCGGCCCGCGCCCGGCTCGACGCGCTCGCGATCCCGGGCGCCGCCGCGCTCCTGGAACTGGGACGCCTGCGCCTCGCGCGGGGGGGCCCCCAGGACCCCGCCGCCGTGCGTCCGCTCTACCTGCGCCCCTTCGCCGCCCGCGAACGCAAGCGCTGAACGCCCACGCGCGACGGCGTTGGACCAACCCTTCGCGGGCGCTAGCCTGCGACGCGTGGAGAGCTACCGGGTCTGGGCGGAGATCGACCTCGACGCGCTGACGCGCAACCTGGCGCTGATCCGCCGCCGGGCCGGCGCGGGCGTGCGCGTGATGCTGGTCGTCAAGGCCGACGCCTACGGACACGGCGCGGTTCCGATCGCCCACCACGCGGTGCGCTGCGGCATCGGCGCCCTGGGCGTGGGCACCTCGGCCGAAGCGCTCGAGCTGCGTCGCGCGGGTCTGCGCGTGCCGATCCTGATCCTGGGCACGATCGTCGACGACGAGGCCGTGGCCGTGCTGCGGGGCCGCGTGGAGGTGGGCCTGCACTCCCTCGACCGCGCCAAGCGCCTGCAGGAGCTCGCCCAGGAGCTCGGCCTGCGCGCGCGGGTGCACCTCAACGTCGACACCGGCATGGGCCGACTAGGCGTCCTGCCCTCCCGCGCGCTCGACCTGTTCGAGGCCGTCGAGCGCGCCAGCCACCTCGAGCTGGCCGGCGTGATGACCCACATCAGCGCGCCCGACGGATGGCGCTCGCCCTCGACGGCGGCGCAGCTCGAGCTCTTCGAGGCCGTGCTGGAGCAGGCGCGCGCGAAGAACCTGGTGCGGGGCTGGATCCACGCCGCGAACTCGGCCGCGATCTTCACCGACGCCCAGCCGCGCTACGACACGGTGCGCCCGGGCATCGCGGCCTACGGCGTGCTGCCCGGCGACCTGCCCGGCAGCGCGGAGCTCGAACCGGTGATGAGCCTGCGCAGCCAGGTCGTGTTCCTGAAGGACCTCGCCCCGGGCACGCCGGTGGGGTACGCCTCGACCTGGCGGGCGCCGCGCGCGACGCGCCTGGCGACGATCCCGGTCGGCTACCACGACGGCATCCCCTGGCGGCTCTCGAACCGCGGCGAGGTGCTCGTCCGCGGCCGACGCGCGCCGATCGTGGGCCGCATCTCGATGGACTACACCACCGTGGACGTCGGCCACGTGCCCGACGTGCGCGTGGGCGACCCGGTGACGTTCCTCGGGCGCGACGGCGGCGCGCGCATCGGCATCGAGGAGTTCGCCGCCTGGGCGGAGACGATCCCCTACGAGGTGACCTGCTCGATCGGCGATCGCGTGGAGCGCGTGCACCGCGGCGGCGAGTCGCTCGAGGTCCCCAGCCAGCCCGGCCTGCCCGAGCCCGCCGCGCCGCGGGAGGCCGTGCGGGGCGCCGGTCCCCAATCCGCCGAGCCGCGGCTCCCCGTCGGCGGTTGAGGCCCTGGTGGACGCCCCGCTCCCCCGTCCTGGCGGCCGACGGCGCGCGGTCCGCGCGGCGGGAGGCACGACCCCGTGACCCGCGCCCTCCTGCGCGCCGCGCTGCGCGTCGCCCGCTTCCTGGGCTGGTGCGCGCTGCTCGCCTGTGCCCTGGCGCAGGTCCTGGAGCACGGCGGGCTCGCGCGGCGGGCCGTGGCCGAGCTCGCGGGCGCGCGGCTCGCGTCCCTGGGCGGCGAGCTGCACCTGGGCGGCCTCGACATCGACTGGTTGCGGCCGTCGTTGACGTTCCGCGACGTGCGCCTCACCGAGGACGGGCTCGACGCCCCCCGCACCTGGATCGCCCTCGAGCGCGCCGAGCTCGACCTGCGCCTGGCCTTCGACGGCGTGCGGGTGCGCGGCGTGCACGTGTCGAGCGGAGAGGTGTTCCTGAACCCGCGCCTCCATCGCGGCGTGCGGGCGCTGCTCGACGAACCGGGGGAAGGGGGGGCGGGAGCTCCGACCGCGCCGCGCCGATTCGAGGTCACCGTGCGGGACCTCGGGATCGCGGTCGAGGCGCTGGGCGAGGAGTTGGTCCTGGGCCGCGTCGACGCGCGCCTGGGCCGGGATGCGCACGGCGCCCTGGCCCTCGAGGGCGTGCTGCGCGCCCCCGCCCCTCCGGCGGGGGTGGGCAATGGGACGGTGTACCTCTCCGGCACCGAGACGCAGCCGGGTTCCTTCGACCTGCGCGCGAGCGCCAACGACCTCGTGCTGGGACCCGAGCTGCTGCCCGCCGGCGGGGTGTTCGCGGACCTGCGTGCGTTCGAGCCCCGCGGCCGCCTGCGGTTGTCGGGGAGCGGCCGGCTCGACCTCGGACCGCGGCGTTCGAGCGGCGAGCTGCGCCTCTCGCTCGCCGGGGGCAGCCTGCGCGTGCCCACGAGCCCCGACCCGATCCGCGGGCTCGAGCTCGAGCTCGGCGCGCGCTACGAGCCCGAGCTCGGCCAGGATCCGTGGGAGCCGCGGGCGTGGCGCGGCACGGCCCACGGTGCCTGTCGCTGGCGTGAGCTCGACCTCGTCGCCGGCGCCCTGTTCGGCCGCGCCGCGCGCCCCGGGGCGTTGCTCGAGGCCTGGGCCCGCGCGCCCGCGGCAGCCTTCGACGCGGCCTTGATCGAGCTCTCGGGGGAGCGGCGCGAGCTGCTCGAGATCGCCGCCGCGTTGGCGCCCGAGCAAGCCGCGGCGGACGTGCGCGTCGGCCTGCGCCTGCGGGACGACGTCCCCGAGGGCGCGCCCTGGGAACGCGGCCTCGAGTTCGTGCTCGACGCCCAGGTCGCGCCCGGGACGCGGCTCAGCTACCAGGGCTGGCCCAGCCGCGGCGGCCGCCCCGAGCCCGCCTTCCCCCTGCCTAGCGAAGCGCGCCGCGGTCGGGTGGTCTTCGCGCACGCGGGGCGGCTCGTCCGGCCCGACCTGTTGGTCGTCGAGGGCTCCGCGCTGCACGGCAGCGGCGCCGCGCGCGTGCTGTACCAGGGCTGGTCGCCGGCACGCGACACGCCGCCCTTCGCGCCCGGCTACGGCCGGCCCGAGATGGACCTCGTGATCAGCACGCCGCGCGTCGCGATCGACGCCGCGCTGCGACGCGGCGTCGAGGGACTGGGCGACGACCCCTCGTTGGCCGGGATCTGGGAGCAGTACGAGCCCGCGGGCGGCCACGCCGCGGTCGCGCTGCGCCTGGCGCAACGCGCGGACATGGCGGCCCCCGCGCTCGACCTGGTCGTGGACGTCGAGCAGGTGGGCGCGCGCTTCGCCGAGCTGCCGGTGCCGGTTCGGGAGCTCTCGGGGCGCGTGCGCGTGCGCACCGATGGGCGCGGTGGCCTGGGGGTCGCCTTCGACCTCGAGGGACGCGGCGAGGACACCGCGCGCGTCGCGATCCGCGGGCGCACGCGGCGCTGGGCGCCGCGCGGCGGCCCCGAACGCCGACTCCTGGACGTGCTCGGCGTCCAGGCGCGGGGGTTCGAGGGCGCGGGCCGCGAAGCGCGGCTCCTGGGCGAGCTCGTGCCCGCCGTGGCGCTCGCGCTGGAGGAGCTGCGCCCCAGCGGCGCGCTCGACCTCGATCTCGAACGCGTGCAGGGCCTCGAGGACGGCCCGCTGGCGACGCGCCTCGAAGTCTCGGCCGTGGACCTCGCGCTCGCGCCGCCGCGCGCTCCCACGACGACGCTCGGAGTCGCCGGGCGGGCGCTGGTCGAACTCGAGGAGCGCCCGCCGGAGGCTCCCCTGGCGCGCGTGCGGGTCCCGGGCCTCGCCGGTCGCCTGCCGGGCGGCGCGCGCGTCGCCTGGCGCGGGACGCCGACCGAGCTCTCCCCGGACCGTGGATCCCTCGTCGTCGCCGGGCTGGAGCTCGGCGAGGCCCTGGGCCTGACCGGGTTCTCGCCCGCGCCGGAGGGCCCGCCCGCCGGCTTCGCGTTCGAGGGTTGGGTGGACCTCTCCCTGGAGCTCGACGCCGCGGCGTCCGCGACCGGGAGCGCGGAGGGCGCGGCATCCGCTCCGCGGCTGCGCGCGCTCCTGCGCAGCGCCTCCCTCGGCCGCGCGGGAGGGCTGGGGCTCGAGGAGCTGCGCGGCGCCCTCGTGCTCGAGGGCGAGCTGCTGCGCGCCGAACGCCTGCGCGGGCGCCTGGCGCGCACCGAGCTCGAGTTCCAGGGCGCCGTGCTGCGCCCGGGTCGTGGGGACGGCGCGGGCCCCGAGCTCGAGACGGGCCTGGTCGCGCGCGGGCTGACCCTCGACGCGGAGCACCTCGCGCTGTTCTTCGACCCCACGACGGTGAACGCGCTCCTCGAGGACCTCGAGGGGCGCGGTCAGATCGACGTCGAGGCCGGCCGCCTGCGGCTCTGGAACCTGGACTCCGAGCGGCCCTCGGCCGAGTTCGAGGGCACACTGCTGCTCTCGGACGTGACCGCCACCCTGGGCCTGCCGCTCTCGATCCGCTCCGCCGGAGCGCGCATCGAGCGCCTGGTGGTCGAGGACGGCGGCGTGCGCGCCTTCGGGCGCCTCTTCGACCTCTACGGACGCGCGGCCGGGCTCGAGCTGGGGCCCGCGAACCTGCTGGTGTCGCTGGTGGACACGCGTCTGGTGGTCGAGGAGCTCAGCGGGACCTTCGAGCGCGGTTGGCTGCGCACCCTGGGCCGCGACTCGGCGACGCGGCCGGGTCCGGCCCTGGCCCTCGAGCTGCGCCCGCCCTTCCCCTTCCAGTTGGCCGTCGAGCTCTCGGGCGTCGACGTGGCGCGCGTGCTGCGCGGCGTGTTCCCGGCCAACATGGCCGACCGCGGCGACCTCGACGCGCGCGTGCGCCTCTCGGGCTCGCTCGAGAACCTGCTCGAGCTGCGCGGCGAGGGCGCGCTCGAGCTGCGCCGCACGCGCCTGTGGTCGATCCCGGTGTTCCGCGAGCTGTTCCTGCGCCTGGGCTTCGACCGCACGCTGCTCTTCGACCAGCTCAGCGGTCGCTTCCGCTTGCTGGACGGCCGGCTCCACCTCTCGTCGCTCGAGGCCAAGAGCCCGATCGTGAAGCTCGTCGGCTCGGGCCACGTGGACCTCGACGGCGCGCTCTCGAGCGACCTCGAGGTGCGCTACAGCCTGGTGGACAAGCTCCCCACCCTGCGGCGCCTGGTGTACCTGCTGCAGAACACGCTGCTCGTGGTCGCCGTGCGCGGCGACCTCGAGCGCCCCGAGGTCGTCCTGCGGGGCGAGTTCGAGCGCCTCTTCCGCCCCGTCGGCAAGGGCCGGCGGCGCTTGCCCCTGCCCGGCTTCTCCCCGCTCCCCGAACGCTTCTAGACTGCCCCCCGCCATGACCGACCCCGCGCTGCATGCCGTGATCCTGGCCGGCGGATCCGGCACCCGCTTCTGGCCCGCCAGCCGCCGCGCGCGGCCCAAGCAGTTCTTGGCCGTGGCCGGGGACGAGCCCCTGCTGGTGGCGACCCGTCGGCGCATCGAGGGGCTGGTGCCCGAGGGGCGCGTGTGGGTGGTGACGGCGGCCGAGCAGGCGGGCGAGGTGCGCCGGATGCTCCCCGGCGCGCGCGTCCTGGCCGAGCCGGCGGCCCGCAACACCGCCGCGGCGGTGGCCTGGGCGGCGCTGGAGCTCGAGCGCGTGGACCCGCGCGCCGTGATGGCCGTGTTGCCCGCCGACCACGTGGTCGCGCCCGCCGAACGGTTCCGCCGCAGCCTCGCCGCCGGCGCGGCCCTGGCGACCCGCGAGCCGGTGCTCGTGACCTACGGCGTGCGCCCCACCCATCCGGCCACGGGCTACGGCTACATCGAGTGCGGCGAGGTGCTCGAAATCCTCGAGGGCATGGAGGTGCAGCGCGTGCTGCGTTTCGTCGAGAAGCCCGACGCGGCGCGGGCGCTCGAGTTCCTGGCCGCCGGACGCTTCCTGTGGAACGCCGGCATCTTCGTCTGGAGCGTGGCGGCCATCCTGGATGCGTTCGAGCGCCTGGCGCCGGCGATCCTCGGCCCCCTGCGCGCCGCGCGCGGCGAAGCGGAGCTGGCCGCGGCCTACGCCGCGATCCCCGCGCTGCCGGTCGACGTCGCGATCCTCGAGCGCTCCGACGCCGTGCGAACCCTGCCGATCGACTACACCTGGAGCGACGTCGGCTCCTGGAGCAGCATCCCCGAGGTGCACGGCGCCGACCCCGCCGGCCACTGCGCCGTGGGCGGCGGCCGACTCCTCGGCGTCGACGCCCGGGAGTGCGTGGTCTACGCCGAGCCGGGTCACCTGACGGCGCTGATCGGCGTGCGCGACCTGATCGTCGTGCACGCCGGCGGCGCGACGCTCGTGTGCCCCCGCGAGCGGGCCCAGGACGTGCGCGCGATCGTCGAGCGCCTGGCGGCCGAGGCCCCCGAGTGGCTCTGACCGCGCGGCCCGGGGCGGTGCTGTGCATCGACCACGGCACGCGCAAGTCGGGCTTCGCCCTGGCCGATCCCCTGCGCATCGCCGTGCGCCCGCTCGAGACCTGGCGCGGTCCGGGCGACTCGCCCGCGCTGCTCGACCACGTGGCGCGCCTGTGCGCCGAGTGGGACGTGGCGCTGCTGGTCGTCGGTTGGCCCACGGGCGCGGGGGGCGCCGAGGCGCCGCGCACGCGCGAGGTGCGGGCCTTCTGCCGCAGCCTCGCCCAGCGCCTCCCCCACCTCTCGCCGTGGGTCCACGACTAACACCTCTCGACCAAGGCCGCCGAGGAGCTCCTGCGCTAGGCCGGCATCCCGCGCCGCGAGCACCGCGCCCTGCGCGACTCCTGGAGCGCGCTGGTGATCCTGCGCGACTGGCTCGCCAGCGGCGAGCCGCGCCGCGCCCCGCCCGAACCGCCGGCTCAGGGCTAGCCCGGTCCGCCCGCGCCCAGGACCCCGTCGAGGAAACCCAGCAGCAGTCCCCGCGCTCGGTCGCGGCCGGTGCCCTGGAAGGGATCGTGGCGTTGGCCGGGAAGCGTCTCGAGCCGCAGGTTCGGGGCGCGCAGGGCGCGCACGCCGGCGCCCTCGACGAGCGGATCGTCCGCGCCGTGCAGCACCAGGATCGGGAACTCGAGCTCGGCCAGGCGCGGCCAGGACTCGCGCGCGGCGCGCTCGGCCTCCTGGAAGGCGCGCAGGGTGAGGACGTCGTGGGCCAACGGATCGGCGGCCAGCTCGGCGGCCCGCGCCGGGTCGTCGCTGAGGTCCGACGCGCGCCAGCCGATCGAGCCCGGGCTCTGGGGCCCGAGCTTGGAGAACAGGCGCCCCAGTCCCTTCTTCGGCTGGGGCGGCTGGAAGCGCGGGGCGAGCAGCGGGCCCGCGAGCACCAGCCCCGACAGGGCGCCCGGGAAGGCCAGGGCGTAGGCCAGGGATTGGAGGGCGCCCAGGCCCACTCCGACGAGCACCTTGCGCGCCTCGGGCATGCGGTACGCGAGGTGATCGGCGACGGCCTCGAGGTCGCGCAGCACCTCGCGCAGGCCGGCGGAGTGGCCGCGCACGCCCTCGCTCTTGCCGTGGCCGCGCAGGTCGGGCAGCGCGACCGCCCAGCCCGCCGAGGCCAGGGCGGCGGCGAGCTCGCCGTAGCGACCGCCGTGGCCACCGGCGTCGTGCACGATCGTGACCGCGCCGCGCGGCTCGCCGTGGGCCGCGAGCTCGAGCACGTGCAGCAGGACGAGGCCCGCCGCGCTGTGGCTGAGACCCGCGGCCTGCTCCCCGTCCGGGGTCGACTCGCGCAGCTCGAGATAGGTGGCGAAGGCTTCCTGTTGGTCCATGGCGCGCGGCGGCGAGCGGTGAGGATCAATGCGAGACGTACTTGCCGCCGTTCTGCTCGGCGAGGTTGCGCAGCAGATAGGCGTCCTGGGCGCCGGACAACCCGATGCAGTGGATGACGATCCCCGCGCTGCGGTTGCGCTCGCGGACGTAGGCCAGGATCTCGTCGGGTTCGATCGTGACGCCCACCGTGGCTCGACCGTCGGAGAGCAGGAAGAGCGTGTCGATCACGGGCGCGTCCCAGGTGTCGCCGGCCTTGGCGCCTGCGAGGTCGAGGGCCAGCTCCAGCGCGCCGTGGATGTTGGTGCCGCCCAGGGCGTCGAGGCCCTCGACGAACTTCACCGCCGCGGCGCGCGTGTCGTTGCGCATCGTCGCCAGGCGGTCCTGCCAGGTCCACACGTCGCTGGCGTACAGCACGAGGTTGAAGACGCCGCCGTCGGGGATGCCGCCCAGGGCGCGGGTCAGCTCGCGTTGCGCCGCCTGGAGGCGCGAGATCTCGCCCTCGCGGGGTAGGTCGGGATCGCGCCCCGGCTCGTCGGCCGGGTTGTTGCGCGGCACCATCGACCACTTCATCGAGCCGGAGAGGTCGAGCACGAAGAGCACGCGGTCGCTCTCGGTGCGGATGCCGAAGAACTCCGTGCCGAGTCGCTCGCGCGCGTCCTCGCTCTCGGTGCTGTCGAGGGACGCCAGCTCGGGCACTTCGAAGCCCTCGCCGTGTTCGTTCCACCAACGGCGCCAGAGCTCGACGTTGCCGTGGAACTTGCGCCCGGTGAGCGAGCGCAGGGCGTCCTCGACGTCGGTCCGCACGCGGCCCTTCTCCTGCGCCAGGCGCTCGATCAGGGCCGGGATCGCCTCCTTCGAGCGCGCCTGGGCCAAGCTGGCCGCGGCGCGGCTGCGCACGTGCCAGTTGCCGTCGACGAGCCAGCGGCCGATCAGGTCGGACACGATCTCGCGGTCCCCGCCGGCGACCAGGGCGCCGAAGAGCTCGGCCTGGGCCGCGGGGTCCTTCTCGGCGGCGAGCATCTCGCGCAGCGCCGCGCGCACGCGATCGGAGTCCGCGCGGCCGAGCAGGTCCAAGAGGCGCAGGCGCGCGCCTTCCTTGGCGCCGCGCTGGGCGCGCAGCAGCGCCGCGAGCGAACGCTCGAGATCCTTGCCCTCCTCGCGCGCCAGGGCCCGGCCCCCGGCCTGCGCGGCGGCGTCGAGCAGGTAGGCGGTGAGGGTCAGCGAGCGCTGGATGCGCGCCGAGACGCCGCGGGCGCGCTCGTACTGGTCGTGGCTCGCCTGGCTGAGCCGGCCCTGGAGTTGTTCCTGTTCCTTTTGCAGGCGCGCCTCGAGCTCCTTGAGCGCCTTGCGCTCCTTCACGTAGTCGCGCCGCAGGAGCGCGCGCTCCTTGGAGACGGCCTCGATCAGCTTGGCCGCCTCGGCCGCCGTGCCGGCGCCACCGACCCAGCCCAAGAGATCGATCGCCCCCAGGCGCGCCTGGAGGTCCGAAGCCGAACCAGCCTGGGTCCAGAGCGCCCCCTGGGCCTTGCGCAGGTCGGCGGCGGAGAGGGCGCCGAAGAGCCGCGGCGCGGCCTCGCCCAGGGCGCGGTACCAGGCCTCGTGGTCGCGGGAGGCGGACTCCTGCTTGGCGAGGTCCTGCTCGATCTTCGTCACGGACTCGCGCTCGCGCTCCAGGGCACGCTCGAGGCCGGTGTCCCGCTGGGCGCGCAGCTCCAGGGTGGCCAGCACCGAGCGTCGGTGCTCGAGCGTCTGGCGCAGGCGGAAGGTCGCGTCGCGGGCCTCCCGCAGGCGCGTGGAGGTGGCCGCGAACTCGTCCGTGAGGGGCGCCACCGCGGCAAAGTGGCCCGTGCCGACCAGGGTCTCGAGGGCCGCCTGGCGCGGAGCGCTCTCGCGCAGGGCCGCGGCCCGGACGAAGGCGCTGATGGCCTCCTGGACGGCGCCGCTGCCCTGCAGGGCCAGGGCGCAGGGCAGACTCGCGAGCAGGAACAGGGCGAGGAGGCTCGAACGACGCGGCATGGGTCCTTCCGAAGGGGTGGCCGCGCATCCTAACCCGCTGCGGCGCGCCACTTCGCCCTCGACGCGGCGAAGGACTAGACCCCGTGCTCACGCCGAGCGCTGCGTCGGTCTATCCTGGGCGCGGCGTGAGAGGTCTGGGCGGCCGCTGGCCGCGGCCCCTGCGGGTCGCGACCGGAGGAAAGTCCGGGCTCCACGGGTCAGGGTGGTTGCTAACGGCAACCGGCCGCGAGGCCAGGGAAAGTGCCACAGAAAACAAACCGCCTCCGTGCCCCCGGGCGCGGCGGTAAGGGTGAAACGGTGCGGTAAGAGCGCACCGCGGGCCCGGTGACGGTCCCGGCAGGGCAAACCCCACCCGGAGAAAGACCAAATAGGGAAGGCAAGCGGCGACGACCCGCGCCCCCGCCTTCCGGGTAGGTCGTTCGAGGCCGGCCGCGAGGTCGGTCCCAGAGAAATGGCCGCCCCCCGCGCTCCGGCGCGGGGACAGAACCCGGCTTACAGGGCCTCTCACGCCACCTCCCCGCTCCGACGCGGGGGAGCGGCCCTCCCCGGAGCGCGATTCCGAGCACGCTTCGAGCGCACTTTGCGTGCACCTGACCCGCGCGCTCCGTCCCCGAGGCGTAGGTAGCTGGGTAGTCCGGGTTCCCTCGATCCCCGCCTTCCGAACCCCTTCACCGCGCCCTTTCCCGATCTTGGTTCCGAGCCCTCCGCTCGCTTGGCTTCGAACCACAAGATCTAGTAGGCTCCGGCCGGCACGCCCTCAGCATCTTGCTCCCCGCGGGCCCTGGGGGTACCATCTTCTCCCTTTCTGGCACCGATCGGCCGTTCCCCGAGCGGCCCTCACCTCCCCCCGGACGGCCCCCGCGGCCGTTCCGCGGGCGCGCGGCGCCCGCCCCCGACCGACCCACCTCTCCCCTGGTGCCCACCTCTCCCATGGAGTTCGTCCTCGTCGTTCCCCGGGAGGCGCTCTTCCCCGAGTGCGCTCCGCACGGATTCCAGGCCTTCGGGTCCGGGCCGCGGGGCGATTCCACGGACGCGGCGCGGGCCTTCGAGCGCCTGGTCCAGGAGCGTGGGTTCTTCGTCGAGCGCGACCACGCCGAGCGCACGCCCACCCTCAAGCAGGTGATCCCCTACGCGCTCGTCGTCACCGCCGAGGGGGTGCTCCTGACCCGCCGCCTGGGCGCCGGCTCCGAGGCGCGCCTGCACCAGAAGCTCTCGATCGGGATCGGGGGCCACGTCGAACCCTGCGACGCGGACGCGGCGACCTGGAGCCGCCGCCGTGACCCGCGCGCCGAACCCCACGGGACCGGCCGCCACCCGCTGGCCGCCGCGACCGAACGCGAGCTGCACGAGGAGCTCGCCATCCAGGGCGCCTACTCGATCGCGACCGTCGGCCTCCTGAACGACGACAGCAACCCCGTCGGTGCCGTGCACGTCGGGGTCGTCCAGATCGTGACCGTCGACGGGACGGTCGCGATCCGCGAGACCGAACAACTCGACGGGCGACCGGTCTCCCCGGCGCAGCTCCGCGCGCTGCGCGCGGAGGGCGCGAACTACGAGACCTGGTCCGCCTTGCTCCTCGACCACCTCGACGAGCTCCTCCCCCACTCCCTCGCTACCGTCCCGACACCGTAACCCGGTCCCCACTCCGTCCCATGACCACCACCCGCAAGAGCCGTCAGCTCGTGCCCGAGAAGATCTACGACATGCTTCTCAACGCGCGCACAGCCGACAAGGTCACCATGCACTTCAAGGACGGCCGCATCGTCGTCGGCGCCTTGATCTTCAACCCGTTCAAGGGCACGGGACGCCTGATCAACATCGACCAGGAAGTCAGCGTCGACTTCGGCATCGACGACATCCGCGACCTGAAGTTCACCTGAACCCGTCGGCGAGGAGCGAGCGTCTGGGGCCGCCCCCCTGGGCG
>CAYMYN010000004.1:61570-77951 GCA_964394665.1 uncultured Planctomycetaceae bacterium | reverse complement strand
ACCCCGCCCGGGTCCACCCGGGCGGGGTGGCGTGCGTTCCAGCGGACTGCCTGCGGCGCAACCGGACACGGACCCTAGGATGCGCGGCGGCCCCCGCACCCCTCACCGATGCGCCGCACCGCCCAGATCGCCCTCGTACTCCTGCTCGCCGCCCTGATCTCCTGGCCCCTGGCCGCCGCGCGCCGCGGCCCCGCGGAGCCCGCGCCGCGCGCGACGGAGCCGGGCGGCGCGCTCGCCGTCCACGCGCGCACCGAGGTCGGCTGGGCCTTCGCCGCCGAGCTCCGACCCGAAGGTGGAGCGCTGCTGCCGCTGGTCTCGCGCTCCGAACGGGTCGTGCGGCTCGCCCGGGGACGCGACGGCACGGCCGTGCTGCTCGTCGCGCCCGACGGCGCCCCGCTGCACGTCGAGCGGGTGCACGCGCGGGTCCTCGACCACGCCGCCGATCAGCAGGTATTGTTCCTGGACGGCGCAGCGGCGCTCGTCGGCCCCCCGACCCTGCCCTCCCGCGCCACCGCCCAGGCGCCGGGCGCGGGCGAGGCGCGCGACGCCTTGCCCTGGCTCGCGCGCCAGGACGGGAACGCCCTGGATCCCGCGCGGGTCGTGCTCGAGGCGCCCGAGGAACGCACGGGCCTCGACTGGATCCTGATCGGCGCCGAGCTCCCCGAGGGCGCCGGCGCGGGTCGGCTCGAGCTGCGCGACGCACCGGCCCGGGAACTCCCGGCGAGACACCGTGCCGCGCTGCGGCTGACGGGCTCGGCGCGCGTCGAGGGAACGCTGGTCGGAGCCGCGCTCGACCAGGCCTTCCTGGCGCGGGTCGAGCGCCCCGCCGACTCCGCCTGGCGCCCGTTGGCGCCGGGCGGCGCGCGCCTGCACGCCCTCGAGGGCCTCGAGGCGCGCCCGTGGCGGGAGCAGGGTCCGGCGCGGCCCGAAGTGCGCCTCGGGGACGCGCGCGCCGAGCGCCCCGATCCCGCGGCGCTCGCGGAGGGCGGCCCGGGCATCGGCCTGCCCGCCGGGGCGGCCCTCGAGCTCCTCTTCCCCGATCCCGCACTCGAGGGCGTGGAGGGCACCCAGACCCTCCTGCTCGAGGTGCGTTGGCGCGCGATGGGCGCCGCGCCGGCGACCGCGCCCGCTCGGCTGGACGCCCCGCGCGCGTCGGCGCCGCTGCTGGTCGACCGCGCCGCGCTGGCCGGCGTCGTCGACGTGCATTTCGAGGGCCCGGACGAACAGCTCGACATCCGCCCCACCATGGGTCCCGGCGCGGCCTTCGGCGACTTCGACGGCGACGGATGGGTCGATCTCTACCTCGTGCAGGGCGCGGGGCGCGAGGGCAGCGCGCCGCCGCGCAACCGCCTGCTGAAGAACCTCGGCGAGGGCACCTTCGCCGACGTCTCGCGCGCTTCGGGGACCGACCACGCCGGCGCCGGCATGGCCGCGTTGTTCCTCGACGTCGACGGCGACGGCGACCTCGACCTGTTCGTCGCCAACTACGGCCCGGACGTGCTCTACGAGAACCGCGGGGACGGGACCTTCGTCGACGTGTCGGAGGCCTGGGGCGTGGGTGGAGACCTGTGGAGCGCGGGCGTCGCGGCGGCCGACTTCGACGGCGACGGCGACCTCGATCTGTACGTCACCAGTTACCTCGACTTCGACCTGGCGAAGATGCCGCCCGCCGAGGAACTCGCCGGCCTGCGCCGCGAGGACCCGGTCGAGATGCTGCCCTTCGCCTTCCCCGGCCAGCGCAACGTCTTCCTGCGCAATCGCTCGGCCGACGCCGTCGATCCGGCCTTCACCTTCGAGGACGCGACCGCCGAGCTGGGCCTCCTCGACGAGCAAGGTCGCGGCATGCAGCCCGTCTTCTGGGACTTCGACCTCGACGGGGACCTCGACCTCTACGTCGCCAACGACGTCTCGCCCAACGTGCTGTGGCGCAACGAGGGCGACGGGACCTTTCGCGACGTCTCGTTCCAGACCGGCATGGACGATCCCCGGGGCGGCATGGGCGTGGCCCTGGGCGACGTGGACGGCGACGGCGACGAGGACCTGTTCCTCACGAACTGGGAGCTCGAGGCGAACGCCCTGTACCTCAACAACCTGGTGGTGCACCGCGAGGGCCGCCACCGCGTCGCGACCTTCCGCGACGGCGTCGTGCGCGCGGGGCTCGGGCCGCCGAGCGTGGGCGTCACCGGCTGGGGCTGCGTGTTCTTCGACCTGGACCTCGACGGCCACCTCGACCTGTTCGTCGCCAACGGCTACACCAGCCCCGACTACCAGGGCACGGGCATCTGCGTCGGCCAACCCGATCACCTGTTCCGGGGCGACGGCACGGGTCGCTTCGAGGATCTCTCGCGGATCGCCGGACCCGACGTGCGTGTCCCCCTCGCCTCGCGCGCGGCCCTCGCCTGCGACTACGACCAGGACGGCGCCCTGGACCTGCTCGTGACCGCCAACAACGGCCGCCTGCGCCTGCTCGCGAGCCAGGCGCCGCGCAGGGGCGATTGGCTCGGCGTGCGCCTGCGCGGCCGGGGCGCGAACACCCACGCCATCGGGGCGCGGGTCACGGTGCGGGCCGGCGGGCGCGAGTTCCTGCAGGTGCTCGCCGCCGGCACGGGCTACCTCGGCGGCAACGCCCCCGAGCTGCACTTCGGCCTGGGCCCGACGGAGGGCGAAGCGCAGATCGAGGTGCGCTGGCCCTCCGGCGCGACCACCCGGCACACGGGCCCCGTCGGCCGCTTCGTGACCCTGCGCGAGGAGTGAGGGCGGGACGGAGCGCGACGAGCCGGCCTACTCCCCGGGGTAGGGATCCATCTCGGGCTCGAGGTCGATGTGGATCGCGTCGGCCACGCGGTTGATGTAGTTGAAGTACGCGACGATCTGGATGGCTTCGTGGATCGCGACGTCGCCCAGGCCGTGGCGGCGGAGTTCCTCGAGGTCGGCGGCGTTCATCGCGGCCGGCGTGCGGGTGAGCTTCTCGGCGTAGGCGGCGAGGGCGCGCTCGAGGGCCGTCAGCTCGGCCCGGCGCCAATCCTCGGCCAGCGCCTCCAGCAGGCGCGCGCGGTCGGCTTCAGCGAGGTGCGGGAGCTCGGCACGGAGATCCCAGAGGTGCGCCTGCGTTCAGTAGTGGCACAGGTTGGCGCGGCTGGTGACGACGGCCAGCAGCTCGCGCTGGGCGCGTGGGAGAGCTCCGGGGCCGCGCATCAGCTCGACGTAGAGCGCCATCGAGGCATTCAGCACCCGCGGCGCGAGGCTCATCGCCGCCACGATGCGGTAGACGCGCCCGGCGCGCCGGCGCGCGGCCTCGTAGCTGCGGGCGAGCGGCCCGCGCGCTTCGTCCTCGGACACGAGTCGGATCCATGCCATGCGCGCAGGGTACGGCGGGCGGGGGCCGACCGAGCGACGGATCCGCGGGGCCGACCTGCAACCGGCGCTCCCCGCTGCGGTCGTGGGGTCGGACCGGTTCGGCAGGGGCCGGTACCCGTTCCCGCTCCATCCCGTGCACCACCAGGACCCAGCTCGGACCCGCGCCGATGACCAACGCCCTACCCCGCACCCTGCACGTCTCCCTGCCCTCGGGCCTGGCCGCGATCGTCGAGCGCGCCCTGGCCAGCGGCGCCTTCGTCGACGAGGGCGAGTTCGTGCGTTTCCTCGTGCGCGCCCATCAGGCCACGATCGACGAGCGGGAACGGGTCGAGCGGTTGCTCGCCGTCGAGGACGACTGCGACGAACTCGCGTCCCTCGACGCGGGGGGCCGGTGAACGCTCGGCCGCGGATGCCGCGCGCCGGGCGGCGTTCACCCATCGCCCATGGCGGCCACGAACGGACCGAGCAACCGCGCGTGGCGTTCCTTGACCGCCCGCAGCTCCTCGCACTCGCGCGCCGCCGCGAGGTTGCCCGTCCGGGCCAGGTGGTTGGCGTATTCGCGGTACCAGCGCGCGGCGGTCTCCTCGGCCTCGCGACACACCCGCAGGGCGAAGCGGGGGCCGGTGACGCGCGTGGCGCCGACCAGCGCCCGCGCGGCGAGCCGGCGGCGCAGGCTCCCGCGCGGCGGCTTGCCCCCCAGGGCGCGCATCAGGGCCGCGAGCCGCTCCGCCTGCGCGCGCTCCTCCTCGACCAGGCGGCCGAGCAGGTCGCGCAGCTCCCGGTCGGTCACGCGCCGCCCGAGCGATCGGTAGGCAGCCTCGGCGCCGTACTCGCCCAGGAGGGCCAGGCGCATCTCGGCCAGCAGCTTCGGATCGGCGTCGGTCACGCGCGGGGGTGGTCGGGCGTCGTGCGCGGCAGGGGCTCAGGGTGTGGGCGGAACTCCCACGCTCCGCGCGACGGCCGCGCCTGGCGACCAGGCAGCAGGTCCCTGGGGGGCCGCACGTCGCTGCCCTCCTCGGCCGCTCACGGCGTCAGGGCTTGGAAGACTCGTTCGATGCGCCGCTTCTCGGGCGGGAACAGGGAGCGTGCGTAGTGCGCCTCGAGGGCCCGCAACACCTCGGGGGTCGGTCCCTCGGCCAGCCCGTCCAGGGCCGCGGCCCGCAAACGGAAGGCGCGCGACGTCAGGAGCTCCACCAGGACCGTGCGCACCTCCGGATCGCTGCGCACGTGACGCCCGAGCCCACGCACCGCCGCGGCCCGCGCTTGCACGCCGGCGCCCAGGTCGCGCGTCCAGCGCAGGAGCTCGATCGGCACGCGCGGATCCTCCAGCCGCGCCAGGTGCGCGAGCAACTCGGCGCGCAACGCATCGTGGGGCGAGGCCAGCCCCAGGCGGGCCCGCAGCCATTCGAAGGCGTCCTGCGGGCGCGCCTTGGCCCGCAGGCCCGCCGCGGCCGCCATCGTGTTCCACGAGAAACCCTGCTCGAAGGCGGCTTCCGCGGCCGTCGCGAGCTCCGCGTCGGGCACGAAGGCCTCGAGGGCGCGCAGGGCCGCGATGCGCACCGACGCCTCGGGGTCGGCCGTGGCGGCGGCCAGCAGGGGCCCGCGGCCCGGGGCATCGGCCCGGCGCCCCAACGCAACCGCCGCGGCGACGCGCACGGCGGCCACGGGGTCGCTGGCGAGGCCGGCGGCGATCGTCGTCCGCAGGGACTCCGCGCGCGCATCGTCGGCGGACGCGAGGGCCTCGCCCAGGGCTTGGAACGCGTCGCGGCGCGCGGCCGGATGCTCGCACTCGGCGGCCAGGGCCGACCACTCCTCCGTGGAGCGCGTCTGGCGCAGCTCCTTGGGAATCGCCTCCGCGGCGTCGAAGCGCACCCAACGCGGCGGCTCGTCGGACGGGACGCGCAGCACCTGGCGCCGCTGGCGCAGCTCGAAGCGTTCGACGCGCGCTCCGGTGGCGGTGCGTACCTCGACGTCGACCGGCACCTCGAAGGCGGCCGGCGTGCCGCCGCCCGGATCCTGGAGCTGCTCGACGCTCACGACGACCTCGCGCGCGCGCCGGTCGTAGCTGGTCTCGACCTGGAAGACGGGGAACCCCGGGGAATGGAACCACTGCTCGAAGAAACGTCGCAGGTCGCGCCCGGAGGCCTCCTCGAGGGCCAGGCGCAGGTCGTCGGTGACGACCCCGCGACCGATGTGATCGGCGACGAACAGGCGCACGCCGCGCAGGAAGTCGCGCTCGCCCAGCACGTTGCGCAACAGGTGCAGCCGCGCGGCGCCGCCGGCGTAGGCGTGGCCGCTGAAGAAGAGGTCCAGCGGGTCGCGGTAGACGTCGTGCACCATCGCCCGGCGGGTCTCGCCGCGGTCGCTCGCCACGTAGCTCTCCTGGGCGTCGCGCACGGCGATGCGGAACGCGTCCGCGCCGCGGGTGCGCTCGAAGTAGAGCAGGGTGGCGTAGGTCGCAAAACCCTCGTTGAGCCAGACGTGGGACCAGTCGCGGCACGTGAGCAGGTTGCCAAACCACTGGTGCGCGGCCTCGTGCACCACCAGACCCGTCGAGTCCCCGTCGCGCCGGCCGCGCTCGTCGCGCAGCGTCTTGCGGGTCAGGGTGCTGGCCGAGATGTTCTCCATGCCGCCGAAGGGGAAGTTCTCGACGCAGGCCTGGGCGTACTTGGGGTACGGATAGCGCTGGCCGCTGAACTCGGCCAGGAAGTCGAGGGCGGCCTCCGTCTCGGCGAAGGCCGTCTCCAGCCACGGCTCGAAGCCCGGCTCGACCAGGAACATCAGGGGCAGGCCGCCGTGGTCGCGCTCGCGCAGGGCGAACTCCCCCGCAACCAGCGTCACGAGGTAGGGCGGGTGCGGGAAGCTCATGCGCCAGTGCTCGGTGCGGCGCGCGCCCTCGACGCGTTGGTCGATGCGCTCCCCGGCCGCCACGGAGGTCCAGTGGGCGGGCATGGTCACGCGAACCTCGCTCGTGGCGCGGTCCGCGGGTTGGTCGATGCAGGGGAACCACCAGCGGGCGTCCTCGCACTCGCCCTGGGTGAAGACCTGCGTCGCGCGGCCGGCGCGGTGGCCGGCGAAGTACAGGCCCTTCTGCGGGCGGCCGGAGTAGCGGATCGCGAGCTCGACGAAGTCGCCCCGGCGCAGGGCCCGGGTGAGCTGCACCGTGAGGCGCCCGGCGCGATGGGCGTGGTCGAGGGGTCGGCCCGCGCCGTCGCGCACCCCGTCCACCACCAGGCCCTCGAAGTCGAGGCCCACCGACCGCAGGCCGTCCTCCAGCGCCCACAGTCGCACGGTGCACGTGGCCACGAGGGTCTCGCGGTCGGGGTCGAGCTCGATCTCCAGGGCGTAGTGCTCGGCGTCGACGGGCTCCCGGCGGCTCGCCTGGACCTCGGCCCGCGCCCGCGCCGGGTGCACCGCCGCTTCGGTCCGGCAGGCCGGCAGAGCCGGCAGCAGGAGGGCCAGGAGGAGCGGCAGCAGGGCCGGGAATCGGCGGAGGGGTTCGGGGCGCATCGGCGGGGTCGGCGTGGGAGCCGCCGCGGGCTCGGCGGCCCGGGCGGGGCGCGGATCCTACGAAACCGGCCCGCCCCGTGGCGGGCCCAGGGCCCGGGCTGCGCGCCGGGGCGCCGACGGCGCGCGCGCGGCGACTTGCCCGGCCCGCGGGCGGGGGCCACACTCCGCCCGAGGCCCGACGGTGGATTTCCTGCTCGAGTGCATCGGCTTCCCGCCGGACCCCGACCTCGACGCCCTCTGCGCGCGGGTGCGCGCCGAGGGCGAGCCGGTCGCCCTGCGGGGACCGGGGGGCGAGCACCTGCGCCTGGAGCTGGCCCCCGGCCTCGAGCTGCGCCTCGACCGCGAGGAGGGCCAGGAGTTCTCGACGCTACTGCCCTACTACCAGGTCCCCCACCGCCTGCGCGTGGCGGTGCTCTCGATCGGCGCGGTCGAGGACTCGCGCTTCGACGCCCTGCTGCACGGCTGGGCGGACCCGCCCCTGGAGGGCGATCCGGAGAGCAGCCGCGCGCCCGGCTCGTACCGCCTGGCGACCTGGCTCACGGACGCGCGCCGCCTGCCGCCGCGTTTGCCCGAGGGCCACGTGCTCGCGATCACCAGCGCCGGGTTCGCGCTGGCGGTCGACTACGTCGGCCCGAACGAGGGCCTGCGGGACGCGGAGATCCTCGAGGCGCCGCGGGGCGCGTTCATCGAACCGCTCGGCGGCAGCGAGGATCCGGGCGGCTGCTCGTTCGTGTCGGCCCGCGTGCAGTCGGTGCGCCACCTCGCGAACCGCCTCACCGGCCGCCAGGTCGACGTGCTCGAGGTCGACGCGCCTGGCCGACCCCTCACGCTCTTCGTCAGCCCCTGGGCCCTCGACGCCGAGGGCCTACCCCGCCCCCGGCCCGGTTGGCGCGTCGAGGGCACGTTCCTGTTCAGCGGCCGCATCGCCGGCGGCCTCCCGGGTCAGCGCCGCCGCGTGGGCGAGCGCTTCGGCTGAGGACTCCCGCGGGTTTCAGCGCGGCGCGTCGTGGGGACCGGCGAGCGGATCCGCTCCGACGGTGATCGGCAGGGATCGGGCGAGCTCCAGGGCCGCGCCGGCCTCCAGTCCCGTGAAGGCCACCACGCGCACGAGGTCCGCGCGCCCCGGGTCGATCCGAAACTCGAGCCCGCAGGGCGCACCCTCGCCCGCCAGGGTCCCCAGCCCGGCCGCAATGCGTTCGTGGATCTCGCCCAGGCGCTCGGCGAGCTCGGCCGCATCGGCCGGCGTGTCGAACACCAGGGCCCAACTGAGGAGTCGGGCGCCGTCCTCGCGGGCGAGCAGGACGGCCTGATCGCCGTCCCAGCCCTCCGCGTAGCGGTTGGTGTAGCGGATCCCGAGCAGCGCCATCTGGTTCGAGAAGTCGACGCGCGCGGGCTCCTCGGTGACGAGCGCGAGCTGGAGCTCGCCCAGGGTGTCCGAGGTGAGCACGCGCCAGGCCTCGGGCAGCGCACCCAGGTCGTGGCGCACCTCGCGCGGCTCGTCGAGCTTCTCGGAGTCCCAATACTTCTCGGGATGCAGCACCTGTTCGGTCGAACGCGGCGGCGCAAGGAAGGCCTGGTCGAGCACCGCGTTCATGTCGATCGAGCGGTCCTTGCGGCGCAGCATGCGCCGGCCCTGCTCGAGGAAGTTCTGGCCCTGCATGTAGGCGAACAGCAGCGGCTTCCAGATCGCGGTCGGCGCATCCCCCAGGGACTCGGGCGTCGGCATGCCGGCCGCGAGCGCCTCGGGCGTGAGGCGCGGCGGATGGGCCATCATCCAGCGCGTCATCATCACCATGCCGCTGCCCTCGACGACGGCGTGGTAGGCCGAGGCGGCGTCGCCGGCGCCCGCGCGGTGCGCCAGGCCCTGGTCGAGGTCGAAGAGCTGGTCGTCGAGGGCGTGGGTGAGCTCGTGGGCCAGGATCAGCTCGGCCACGCCGCCCTCGAAGCCCTCCATCAGGTAGAACGCGTCCTTGCCGGGGTCGTAGAAGCCGCCCACCTGCTCCTCGAGCAGGGCCAGCGTGACGCCCATCAGATCGAGGTCGGGAGCCAGGAGCCCCAGCATCTTCTGCAGCGACTCGGCGGCGGCGAGCTCCTCGGGCGGCATCAGCGCCTCGGTGCGCGCGAGGGCGTAGGCGAGGAACTCCTCGGCGGTCGAGACGCGCACCGTGAACGGCCGCTCGAAGCTCCGCGCGCGCAGCTTCTCGAGCTGGCCCGCGATGCGCAGGGAGGTGCGTTCGAGCTCGCGCTGGGCGGGCGAGGGGCCCTCTTCCTGGGCGGCGGCGAGGGGCAGGGTGAGCAGGAGGCCGAGGGCAGCGTGGGGCAGGCGTCGCATGGGAACCGTGGGCTCGCGGTGGGCGGGGTCGCGGCCAGGGTAGCCGACGGTGCGCCCGGGGGTGCGGCGGACCGCGCCCGACCCTCGGCGACCCCGCGGGCCGCGAGCCCGTGGTTTGCATGCCCCGATGCCCATTGGCACGATCTCGCCGCTCGCCCGTTCCGCACCGTCCCCGAAGGAGCCCACCGCATGCCGACCGCCGTCCGCCCCGCGCTCCCGCTGCTCGCGCTCCTGGTGGGGCTCTTCCTGTGCGTCGGGGACGCCCGCGCAGCCCTCCCGGCGGCCCCCGCGCAAACGGACGCGACGGGCGCCCAGGCGCTGCCGGCCCCCATCGAGGCCGAGGTCGAACCGGCGCCGCAGAGCACCTGGCGCCGGCTGGAGGCCAAGGTCGACGGGGCGATGGCCAAGGCCAACGCCAAGGTCGGCCGGATCATCTTCTATCCCATCCCCATGCCGGGCACGGACACCACGATGCCCTTCACGGTGCTCTGGCTGGTGTTGGGAGCGATCTACTTCACGCTCCGAATGGGTTTCATCAGCGTGCGGGGCTTCCGGCACGCCCTGGACGTGGTGCGCGGGCGCTTCAGCGATCCAGCCTCCCAGGGCGCGGGGGAGGTCTCCCACTTCCAAGCCCTCAGCGCGGCGCTGTCGGCCACCGTGGGCCTGGGCAACATCGCGGGCGTCGCCATCGCGATGATGATCGGCGGCCCCGGCGCGACCTTCTGGATGATCCTGGCCGGCCTCTTGGGCATGAGCTCGAAGTTCGTCGAGTGCACCCTGGGCCAGAAGTACCGCGAGGTGCGCCCCGACGGGCACGTCATGGGCGGCGCCATGTACTACCTGTCGAAGGGCTTGGCCGAGCTCAAGCTCGCGCCCCTCGGAAAGGTGCTGGCCGTGCTCTTCGCGATCATGTGCATCGGGGGTTCGCTCGCCGGGGGCAACAGCTTCCAGGTGCGCCAGTCCCTGGACGCCGTGGCCCTGACCGTCCCCGACCTCGTCGAGTACGGCTGGGTCTACGGCGCGGTGATGACCATCCTGGTAGGGATCGTGATCATCGGCGGCATCCAGCGCATCGCGCACGTCGCGGCGGCCATCGTGCCCAGCATGTGCGGCCTCTACATCCTCGCCTGCCTGTTCATCCTCGGCGCGCACCTGGACCACCTGCCCGCGGCCCTCGGCTCGATCCTCTCCGGCGCCTTCGACTCCGAGGCGCTCTACGGGGGCTTCATCGGGGTGCTGGTGGTCGGTTTCCAGCGGGCTGCCTTCTCCAACGAGGCCGGCATCGGCTCGGCGGCCATCGCCCACTCCGCCGCCAAGACCGACTACCCGGTGCGCGAGGGCATCGTGGCGCTGCTCGAGCCGTTCATCGACACCGTCGTGGTCTGCACCATGACCGCCCTGGTGATCGTCATCACCGGCGCGTACGAGAACCCCGCCTACTCGGATCTGATCGCCGCCAAACAGGGTGCGGCCCTGACCAGCAGGGCGATGGGTGAAGTCATCTCCTGGTTCCCCTACGTGCTCTCGATCGCGGTGGCGCTCTTCGCCTTCTCCACGATGATCTCGTGGTCGTACTACGGCGAGCGCTGCTGGACCTGGCTGCTGGGCGAGAAGTACTCGCTCGCCTACAAGGTGATCTTCCTCGTGTTCACCTTCCTGGGCTCGATCCTGAGCGCGATCAACGTGCTCGACTTCGGCGACCTGATGATCCTGGGCATGGCCTTGCCGAACATCCTGGGCGTGGTGCTGCTCTCCGGGAAGGTGCGCCGCGATCTGGACAGCTACTGGAACCGCTACAAGAGCGGCGGCTTCCAGACCTTCGGCAAGTGACCCGTCTACGGGCGCGATGACATGAACACCGGCACGCAACACCGTCCGATCCAACCCGTCGACCTCGCCGCCGAGCTGGCCGCGGTCGGTCCGGTGCTCGAGCAGGAGGTCCTGCGCGTCCTGCGCAGCGGGCGCTACGTGCTCGGGCCGGACGTGGAGGCCTTCGAGCAGGCCTTCGCGCGCTCGCAACACGCGGCCTTCGGCGTCGGGGTGGCCTCGGGCACCGACGCGCTCGTGTTGCCCCTGCGGGCCTGCTGCGCGGGGCCGGGCACCAACGTCGTCACGAGCCCGTTCACCTTCTTCGCCAGCGCCGGCGCCGTGGCCTGGACGGGAGCGACGGTGCGGCTGGTCGACGTCGACCCCGAGACGGCCCTGATCGAGCCCGCCGCGGCGGAGGCGGCCATCGACGAACGCACCGTCGCGCTGCTGCCGGTGCACCTCTACGGCCAGCTCGTCGACCTGCGCGGCTTCCGCGCCCTGGCCGACCGGCGCGGCATCGCGCTGATCGAGGACGCGGCCCAGGCCCACGGGGCCGAACGGGACGGCCTGCGGGCGGGCGAGGTCGGCGACGCCGCGGCCTTCTCCTTCTACCCCACCAAGAACCTGGGGGCCGCCGGCGACGCGGGCCTGATCCTCACCCGCGACGAGGCCTGGGCCAAACGTATGCGCTCCCTGCGCGACCACGGCAGCCGCGTGAAGTACGAGCACGACGAGGTCGGCACCAACAGCCGCCTGGCGGCCCTGCAGGCGGCCCTGCTCGCCGCGAAGCTGCCCCACCTCGAGGGCTGGAACGCGCGCCGCCGCGCCCTCGCCGCGCGCTACGACGCGGCCTTCGCCGGGGAGGAACGGGTGCGCCCCGTGCGCGACACGAGCGGCGGCCACGCCTACCACCAGTACGCGGTGCGGATCGGTGCGGGCGCCTCGCGCGACGCGGCGCTCGAGGGCCTGCGCGCCCAGGGCATCTTCGCCGCGGTGCACTATCCCCGGCCGGTCCACCTGCAGCCCGCGGCCCGCGACTGGGGTTACGCCCCCGGCTCGTTGCCGCACGCCGAGGCCCTCGCGCGCGAGGTGCTGTGCCTGCCCGTGCACCCCTTCCTGCGCGACGACGAGGTCGAGCGCGTCGCCGACGTCCTGCTCGCGCTCGTGCGCCGGGCCTGACCGCTGCCGAGGCTCCGCATGCGTGCCGCGCTCCTCCTCGCCGTCCTGCCGCTGCTGGCCCTGGTCGCCGCTCCGCAACGCGGCGGCGATCGCGGGCAGGGTCCCGGGGCCGGGCGCGGCGCGCAGCGCGACGCGGGCCGCGCTGGAAAGGCCCCCGCCGGGGACGAGGGGCGCGCCGAGCTCTACTTCCGCGTCGCGGATCACGACGGCGACGGCTGGATCAGTTGGCGCGAGGCCCAGGAGAGCCTGCGCTTCGACAAGCTGCGCTTCGAGCAACTCGACCTCGACGGCGACGGCCTGCTCGACCTGGCGGAGTTCGAGGCCGCCTACCGGCGCACCGTCGAACGCATCGGCGCCTTCCCGCCGCCCGTGCCGCGCCCCGGCTCCGAGGGCGAACGACTGCTGGCCTCGGCCGAGGCCGAGCCCACCCCGGGCCTGTGGCCCACGCGGCCGGCGGGCTCGGTGCTCGAGCTCTTCGGCCACGTGAAGGAGCGCGACGACGACCGCAGCCTGGTGCGGCTCCCCCCGCGCATCGCCGGGCCCGTGCCCGCCTTCGAGCGGTTGGACCTCGACCGCGACGGCCGGCTGTCCGACGCGGACCTCGACCGCCTCCAGCGGCCCGTGCGGATGCAGGTGCGCCGCGGCACCGTGCTCGCGACCCTGGACCTCGACGGCGACGGGATCGTCGACCGCGCCGAGTTCTACGCTTCGATGCGCGGCCGCGCCGAAGCGGAACCTCAGCGCCCGTAGAGGCTCACGATCGGCACGTGGCGCGGGCCCCCGTCGGGGTCCGCGGCGGCGAAGTGGCCCTCGCCCTTCAACGCGACTCCGGCCAGCGTGCCGTCGAGGCCGAGCACGTAGAAGCGCAGGGAGAAGGTCGGAAAGCCCTCCGCGTCGACGAGCCGCGGCTGCCAGCGCGCTTGGCGGCGCGTGTTGCGCACCACCCGGCGCAACACCTCGAGCCCCGCTTCGAGGGGCGTCGCGCCCTGGCGCAGGAGCTCCACCGCGGTGTGGCTGCCGCAGGCGAGGATCGTCGCTTCGCCGCGGCCGGTGGAGCCCGCGCTGCCGGCCTCGGCGTCGCAGTAGAGCCCCGCACCGATCAGGGGCGAATCCCCCACGCGTCCGGGGATCTTCCACGAGAGGCCCGAGGTCGTCGTCGTGCAGGCGATCTGGCCCGCGCCCGAGAGCGCCGAGCAGTGGATGGTGCCCGTCACGCGCCCGTCGGGCTCGAGCAGGCGCGCCAGCTTCGCGTCGAGGGGCGCTTCGCCCGCGCGCCCCTGGCGACGGTCGCCCGCCTCGCCCGGCGGGGGTAGGCGCGCGTCGCGCTCGCTCATCGTCTCGCGCCAGCGCAACCACAGCCGGCGCGCCTCCTCGGTGAGCAATTCGGTGTGCGGGTGGCCGTGCTGGCGGGCGAAGGCATAGGCGCCGCGGCCGACGAGCAGGCAGTGGTCGGTGCGCTCCATGACGAGGCGCGCGACCGCCGCGGGGTGCAGGATGTTCTCGAGGCAGGCCACCGCGCCGGCGTTGTGCGTCTCGCCGTCCATGCAGGCCGCGTCGAGTTGCACGACGCCGTCCTCGTTGGGCAGCCCGCCCAGGCCCACCGTGTGGTCCGCCGGATCGGCCTCGGCCAGCGCCACGACGCCCAGGGCGGCGTCGAGGGGGTGCGCGCCCTCGAGCAACGCGGGGTAGTGCTCGCGCATGCCGGCCAACGCGTTCTCGCTACCGACCATCACCGGCCGCGGCGCGCTGCGGGCGCGTCGGCGCCGGACCCAGGGCGCCGCCGCCGGCGCGGCTTGGGCGCCCGCCGCCCCCGCCGCCCACGCGCCGGCGGCCAGACCCGCGCCGAGCACCGTCCGGCGATCCACCCCGCGCCCCTCGAGCCCCGTCCCGCGTTCGTCGCTCATCGTGGATCCTCCGGCTTGCGTGCCCCGCTCCCGTCCGTGGTCGCCGCTCCGGGCACGCGGCACAGCTCGACGAGCCATCGCTCGGCGCCCTCGAACCAACGCGTCCAGGCCTGGGCTGCCTCGGGCAGCTCGGCCGCCTGCGCCGCCGCCAAGCGCAGCTCGCGCTCGAGGGCCAGGCTCGCGCGGTAGCGCCCGAGGTCCGCCGGGCCCGCGTCGGCCACCGCCAACGCGGCCGCGACCAGGGCCACGGAGGAGCGTTGGAGCTCGAGCGGGTCGAGCATCTCGAGCCGATCGAGCCCGGTGTGGTAGGTGAAGTCCGTGAAGTGCCACACGAGCACCGCCGGCACGCCGCGGGCGAGGAACACGTCGTGGTCGCTGCCGCCCTCCCAGGGATGTTCGGCGGTACGCCAGCCGCCGACGGCGCGCGCCACGTCGGAGAGCGCCGTGCGCACGATGAGCGCCAGGCCGTCGGGCGTGAGCTGATCGGGCTCGACCCGGCCCTTGCCCCAGGGCGTGTGTTCGTCCGGCGGCAGGGTCCAGATCGCGCCCGGGTCCTTGCTGCGCTCGAGCAGGCAGATCGCGCCCGTGGCTTCCTCGGATTGACCGAGCATGTCGGCCGAGATGGCGGCCAGCGCCGTGCGGCCCGAGTGGCGCAGCCACAGGCTCGACTGGCGCATCTCGTCGCCCCACACGAAGGCCAGGCTGCGCGCCGGGCGCGCGAGGGATCCCTCGCGCACGTGTCGACCCAGGACGCGCGCGGCCTCGAGCATGCCCGCCGCGCCGCTGGCGTTGTCCCCCGCCCCCGGCTCCTGGAGGTGGGCCGCGATCACGACCGCGCGCCCGGGCTCGCGGGCCCCCTTCCAGGTGGCGACCACGGTGCGCAGCGGTCGCTCGTCGAAGCGAACGCGGGCCTGGTAGGCGAGCTCGAAGCTCTCCCCGGCCGCCACGCGCTCGGCGATGCGCCCGTGGACCCGGGGCGAGATCTGCGCCACGGCCAGCTCGGTGCCCGCGGGGACGCTGCGGAAGGAGATCGCGTCCAGATGGCGTTCGCCGCCGTTGGGATCGCGCACGAGCTCGGACAACGAGGCCGAGAGCACCGCGACCGCTCCCGCGCGCGCCGCGCGCCGCAGCAGCGCGGGGTCGAGCGCCCGTTCGGTCACGAGCACGGCCCCCGGGACGAGCGCTTCCGACTCGAGCACCACGGGCCCGCGCACGTCAGCCGTGGGTGCATGGACCGGCAACATCACCCGGTCGCGACCCTCGGGGGTGTCGAAGGACAGCAAGGCCTCGCGCCGCCCGTCGGGCTCGACGAACTCGAGCCGGGCGGAGAGCGGGGTCCAGGCGCGGCCGCGCAGCTCGGACTCGATCACCTCGAGCTCGAGCTCGCCCGCACCCTCGCTGCCGGCGCGCTCGAAACCCGCGGCCCCCAGCTCGGCGAGCAGGTGCTCGAGCGCCGCCTCGTAGCCGTCGTTGCCGGGCGCACGGTAGTGGCGGTCGAAGTGCGCCGCATCGGCCAGGGCGCGCCGCGCGTCGAAGCGCCCGAGCAGGGCCTCCACGAAGCGCGCCGGGCCGCCCGGGCCCGGCGCCACCGCGGGACCCCGGTGGCCGGGGATCGCCGCGGCCGGGGAGACGTCGGCCCCGTCCTGGATCGCCACCGCGCGGACGGACGAAGCGGGGGTGCACAGCAGGGCGCACAGCGCGGGGAGCAGGAGCTGGGTCTTCATGGCGCGGGGCGCAGCGTAGCGCAGGGGCCCCGCGGGCGCTCCTCACCCCTCGCGCTCGAGGTCCGCCAGCGCCACCGGGGGCGGCAACTCGAGCCCCAGGCAGTGGGCCCGCAGCCACATGCGCGCGCCGTCGAACCACTGCGTCCACAGTCCCTCCAGCCGCGGGCGCTCGGCCTCCCGGGCCGCGGTCAGGCGCACGCGGCGTTCGGCGTCCAGGGTCGAGAGGTAGCGCGCGAGGTCGGTCGGACGCGGATCGGCGAGGGCCCAGGCGGTCGCCAGGCCCGCGACGGCGGTGCGCTTGAGCTCGACCCCGTCGACCATCTCCAGCCGGTCGAGGCTGGTGTAGAAGGTGAAGTCCGTGAAGTGCCAGAAGAGCACCGTCGGGATCCCCGCGCCGAGCAGCACCTCGTGGTCGCTGCCGCCCTCGTAGGGGTTCTCGCCCGTGCTCCAGCCGCCGACGTGCAGCGCGACGTCGGCCAACGCGCAGCGCGCCACGATCGACAGTCCGTTGGGCACGAGCCAGGAGGCGTCGGGTCGGCGGAACCCCCAGGAGGTGTGTTCGTCCG
>CAYMYN010000004.1:49869-61560 GCA_964394665.1 uncultured Planctomycetaceae bacterium | reverse complement strand
CAACGTCCAGCGCGCACCGGGGTCGGGGTGGCGCTCGAGCAGGGCGATCGCTCCGGTCTTCGCGGGCGAGCTGCCGATCATCGTCAGGTTGATCCCCGCCACCGCGCGCAGCGACTCCCGCGCGAGCCAGGCGCGCGAGCCCTCCATCTCCGGCCCGAAGACGAACACCAGCGTCCGCGCCGGGCGCGGCAGGCGCTCCGCGCCGAGCAGCCGCGCGATCGCCGCGGCACCCTCCGCCAGGCCCGCGGCGCCGCTGGCGTTGTTGATCGCCCCCGGCCCGCCGCCCTGGGAGACACACAGCACGGCTTCGTCCGCGCGCTCCGCGCCGCGGATACGCGCCACCAGGGTGCGCGCCCGCGGCGGACCGACCTCGCTCCGGGCGGAGAGCCGCAGACGCGCGCCGCCGGCGGCGTGGGCCGTGCGCAGGAGCTCGAGGGAGCGGGGCGAGACCTGGGCCACCGGGAGGCCGAATCCCGCGGGGGCGTTGCGCAGTTGCACCGCGTCGAGGTGGCGCTCGGCGCCCGTCGGGTCGACGTTGAAGGGCTCCAGCCCCCCGCACACCACCGCGATCGCGCCCCGCGCCTGCGCGCGCGAGACCAGGTCGCGGCGCAGGCGCGACTCGGACACGAAGACGTCGCCCAGGTGGATCTCGTCCAGCTCGAAGCACAACGGCCCCTCCACGTCGGCGCTCGGCGCGCCGACCGGCAGGATCGCGCGATCGCGGTCGGAGGAGCGCTGGAACTCGTGCAGCACGCGCTCCTGTCCCCCGCCGTCCACCAGCGCGATGCGCGCGCCCAGTCCGGTCCAGGAGGGGCCCGGGAGCGGGGTCTCGATCCACTCGAGCTCGAGGCCCTCGATCGTCCCGAAGCCCGCGCTCTGCAGCTCGACGAACAGGTGGTCGAGGCCGCGCTCGAAGTCCGGACTGCCCGGCGTGCGGTGCAGCGCGTCGAGGGCCTCGACCGTGCGCAGCGCGCGGGCGGCGTCGAAGCTCTCGAGCAGCGGACCCACGAAGCGCCCGGGCCCGCTGCGCGCGAGCGTCACCCCCGGTCCCTTGTGCTGGATGCTCGCCGCGTCGAGGCTTGGATGGGCCGTGTCCGCGAGCTCCGCGCCCGGGGGCGGCGTCACCCCGCTCCGACAGGCGGCCAGGACCAGCAGGGCCGCGGCGGCCCCCAGCACGGGGTGGGCAACGCTCATCGATCGTTCTTCGGCGGAGGTTCGCGGCGGGAGCGGAGCGCGCCCGCGCGGCGGGACCGGGGACCCGGCCCCGGGGGAACCCCAGTATCTCCGAGGCCCGTCCGCGCACCAGGGCCGAAATCGGCGCCGCCGCGGAGCGCCCTCCGCCCGGAGTGCCCGCGGATCGGGATTCGGCGCGTTTGGGGACTCCCCCACTGGGCGCGATGCCCGCCCCCGGGGACTCCCGGAGGCCAGCGGCTCGCTCGCAGATCGATCGATCAGGCGGGCAGATACCGATCCACGAGCAGCCCCAAGCGTTCGCGGGCCGCGGCCGGGATACGCGCCGGGTCGGTCATGATCGCGCCGCGCAGGGCGTGGTCCGCGGGGACCTCGGCCAGGCGCGACACCTGGGCCGCCGCAGCCGCGATCAACGCCTTGGCGCGCTCGACGTTGGAGCGCATCACCGCCAGCACCGACTCGACGCTGACGTCGTCGTGCTCCGAGTGCCAGCAGTCGTAGTCGGTCGACATGGCGATCGTCGCGTAGGCGATCTCGGCCTCGAGCGCGAGCTTCGCCTCCTGCAGGTTCGTCATGCCGATCACGTCGACGCCCCACTGGCGATAGAGCCTCGACTCGGCGCGCGTCGAGAACTGCGGCCCCTCCATGTTGAGGTACGTCCCGCCGTCGTGGGCCGGGATGCCCAGGGCCTGGGCGCGCTCGAGCAGGATGCGCCGCAGGGGCTCGCAGATCGGGTCGGCCAGGGCCACGTGGGCCACGATGCCCTCGCCGAAGAAGGTGTCGGGCCGGTGGCGCGTGCGATCGATGAACTGGTCGATCAGCACGAAGTGACCGGGCGCGATGTCCTCGCGCATCGAGCCCACCGCCGAGACGGAGATGATGCGGCTGACGCCCAGGCGCTTCATGCCCCAGATGTTCGCGCGGAAGTTGATCTCGCTGGGCGAGATGCGGTGCCCGCGCCCGTGACGCGGCAGGAAGACCATCTTCACGCCGTCGAGCACGCCGGTCACGAAGGCGTCGCTGGGCGCGCCGAAGGGCGTGGCGAGCTCGACCTCGCGGACATCGGACAGGCCTTCGATCTCGTACAGGCCGGAGCCGCCCAGGACTCCGACGGTGTGTGCGACGCTCATGGATCAGGGGGACGGTGCGGGGGACTGTGCGGAGAGGATCAGCGGGCGGGCCGGCGACCGCGGTCGGGACCCGGGGCGCGCCGCGGGCGGTCGGCTTCGTGGCTGCGCCGGGGGCGGGGATCGACCTCGACCCAGCGTTCACGCGAGGCCTGGACCCGCGCGTGCGGCCCCAGCCCGGGCTGCACGAAGCGCGGATCCCAGGGATCGAGCGGTCCGCGCGCACGGCGCGCGCTGAGTCGACGCAGGAACAGGGTCGCGTAGGAGCCGCGCGGCAGCTCGAAGGAGAGCTCGACCGTCCAGCGCGGGACCGCGCCCCCGACGCGCTCGGCGTGCATGTCGAGGTTGCGCGGGCGCACGACGAGGGCGCGGTCCTCGCCCTTGAACTGGAATCCCGGCACGTCGATGCGCAGGTCGTCGGCGACCAGCCGGTGTTGGGCCAGGGCCTCCTCGAGATGGCGGCGCTGCTCGGGCACGTCGACGTCCTCGAGGCCCGTGCCCGGCAGGCGGAAGCTCGCCTCGCGCAGGTCGACCGAGACCTCGCCGACGTGGAACACGAGCGGCCCCTCGATGCCGTCGGCCAGGCCCAGCTCGCCGAGCCCGATGAGCTCGGCCATGTACGAGGCGACCGCGCGGTTCCACAGGTGCGACTGGAAGGCGTACAGGTGGATCAGCCGCAGACGCGCGGAGACGTGCTGGAAGGCGCCCGCGAAGTCCTGCGGGTTGTCGCGCAGGTGCTCGAAGAGCGAGTGGTGCTTGCCGCGCCGGCCCGCATGGTCGCGGCAGGTCGCCCAGTCGCCCCAGTCGCGCTCCACGGCGTCCTTGAAGGCCGCCTCGCGCGGATCGTCGTGGTCCGAGCGCGCCGTGAGCAGACGCCGCAGCGCCGCCTCGGTGCGACCGCGGATCAGGCCCTTGGCGATCCAGCCCTGCCCGTGGGTCAGGTTGCCGAAGCGTTGCTCGTCGAAGTAGTTGACGAGCCCGTGGCGGCGCACCTCGGTGAGGCCCGCGCGCAGGGTGGCCAGCTCCTCGGGTTGCACCGCGCGCAGGCGGATGCGGAAGGCATTGCCGAGGCTGTGCTCGGAGCGCAGCGGCTCGTCGGCGAAACCCGCGAGCGCGATCGCGAGTCGTTCGTCGTCCGCTTCGACGGGCTTCCCGCCGCGGATCGACATGAACTGGACCGTGACGCCCTGGCGGTCCTTGAGCCCCGCCATCTGCACCTCGGCCGCGGGCACGCCGGCGAGCTCGGCCAGGATGGCGGCGGCCTCCAGGCTCGTGAGCTTACGCTTGGTGACCTGGTACACGCGCACCGGGCCGCGCGGACGCAGGTAGCCCTCGGCGAGCAGCTCGCGCACGCGGAAGTCGCCGACCTCTTGTTTCCATCTCATCGGCGCGCGGGCCTCCAACGTCGTAGCTGCTTGAGCGTCTGCTCGAAGTCCTTGGGGAGCGGAGCTTCCACCAGGCGCTGCTCGCCGCCCTCCGTCGGGAAGCCGATGCGCGACGCATGCAAGGTCAAACGCCCGATCAGGGGCCTCTCGAGGTGCCCGCGCTTGGGCCGGTACCCGCGCTTGAAGCTCGAGAGCAGCATGGCGTCCTGCCGCCCGTACAGCGGGTCCACGACCAGCGGGAAGCCGCAGGCCGCGAGGTGCACGCGGATCTGATGGGTGCGCCCCGTGAGCGGCTCGCACTCCATCAGGGTGTAGCCCTCGAAGCGTTCGGCCACGGCGATGCGGGTGCGCGACTCCTTGCCCGAGTCGTGGATGCGCATCTTGCCCGAGCGGCGCAGGTCGGGGGCGATCGGCAGGTCGATCACCTCGCTCTCCCCGGGCTCGAGCGGATGGCGTCCCTCGACCAGCGCCAGGTAACGCTTCTCGATGCGGCCCTCCTCGAAGGCTTCGCGCAGGCGGCGCTCGGCTTCGATCGTCTTGGCCACGAGCAGCACGCCGCTGGTGTCCTTGTCGATGCGGTGCACGAGCCGCGGCCGGAAGTCGAGGCCGGGGGTGGGTTCGGTGGGGCCGAGCGGCTCGATGCCGCTGCGCCCCAGGGCCAGCTCGAGCAACGCGCCGGCGACGCAGGCCTTGCCGCGCTCCCAGCGCTCGGGCTCGACGGCGATGCCCGGCGGCTTGTCGACCACGAGCGTCTCCCCGTCCTCGTACAGCACCGGCAGTTGCACGCGCGGCGCCTCGGGGGCGTCGGGGTAGTCCTCGTCCTCCTCGAACTCGATCGAGAGCACCTGGTCGTGACGCAGGCGTTGGGAGGGCTTGGCCGGACTGCCGTCGACGAGCACGCGCCCGTCGCGCACCTTCTGGCGCAGGAAGCCCTTGTTCAGCAGCGGGAACGTGAGCGAGAGGAACTCGTCGAGCTCGATGCCCGTGCGTTCGTCGGGGACGAGGATGTGATAGCCCATGACCGTTCTCCCTGGGCCCGCGCCCACCGCCCGTCGGCGGCGCGCGCCGCGCCCGGCGGGCTCCTGTTCCCTAGGGGAGCGCCAGACCCTCGCCCGGGCGGGCGGCCGTGGCCGAGGCGTAGAGCTCCGGGCGCAGGGCACCGACGTACGGCAAGTTGCGGTAGCGGCCGGCGAAGTCGAGGCCATAGCCGACCACGAACAGGTCCTCCACTTCGAAGGCGCTGTAGTCCGCGCGGAAGTCGACCGCCCGCCGGGCGGGCTTGTCGAGGAAGACGCAGGTGCGCACGGCGGAGGCGCCGCGGGCCAGGAGCTCGCCCCGCAGGCGCGCGAGGGTGCGCCCGGTGTCCAGGATGTCGTCGACCAGCAGCAGCTCGCGGCCTTCGATCTCGTCCCCGGAGGGGAAGAAGTTCAGCTCGAGTTCGCCCGACTCGGTCCCATCGCCGTAGCTGGAGGCCGCCACGAAGGCCAGCTTGAGCGGGATCGGAATGCGCCGGATCAGGTCCGAGGCGAAGACGCAGGAGCCCTTGAGCACCGACACGACCGTGAACTCCCGCCCGCGGTGGTCCCGGGTGACGGCCTGGGCGACCCGATCGATCCCCGCCACGATCTCGGCCTCGGAGAACAGAATGCGCTCGATGTGATCGTGCACGGCGGTGGGCTCGGGAGGGGTCCGGGGGGAGCGCGACGCGCTCCGCGGCCGAAACAGGGGGGGCGGGGGGGTCCGACCGGCGCGGCGGCGTCCCGCCTGCTGAGCCGGGCAGCTTAGCACGGGCGCTCCCCAGGGGCGAGCCGCGGCCCCTCGGGCGGGGTCTGGGGGCGTACGCCGACGCCCGGGCGGGCGGCGAACGGGCCCCGCTGTCCATCGAGTTCGCGGCCCGGGCGTTGACTTCGGCCCGTGGGCGCACGACATTCGGGCGCACGGCGCGATCGAGTCCGGCCCGCGCACGGCGAGTCGCCCGGACGCCACCTGGAGTTCGATTCGAGCCGCCGCGGGAGCCCCGCAGGGATCCCCCCACCGGAGCGCGGCGAATCCCGCTCGTCCCCGTCATTCCCGGTGCGTCCGCCCGTTCCCCATCCGCCGGAGATCTCCGAGCCGATTCCGCCCTCCCCCCCAGACCCGCCCATCGCGAGACATGACCAAACGTAGTTACAACCGGCGCACCGAGGACGAACAGATCGAGGACTTGCAGCGCAAGATCGCCGACCTGCAGGAGCGCGTCGAACGCACGCAGCGACCGGACTCGGTCGTCTTCAAGGCCTTCCCCAAGATCCAACGCAGCCTGCGCGATTTCTCGAAGCTCGCGGCCGAGAATGGCCGCGCGGACATCGCCAACTCGACCACCGCCTTCCTCGCCGGGCTCGACCGCGCGGTGAACACGCCGCCCGAGAACCCCGCCCGCAATCCCCGCGCTCGGCGCCTCGAGTGAACCTCCGGCGCGCGCGACACGAGCCCCTCTCTCCCGCGCGGTGGCCCCATGGCGGAGCGTGACATGGCCGACCCCCCTCGCAGGCCCCCGAGCGTCACCGTCGAGGAGTCGCGGCTGCTCCACGACGGCCGCATCTTCCGCCTGCTCTACGAGCGGGTGCGCCTGCCCTCGGGCCTGGTGCAGGAGGTGGACCTCGTCGAGCACCGGGGCGCGGTCGCGATCGCCGCCCGCGAGGGCGACGGGCGGCTCGTGCTCGTGCGGCAGTACCGCCACGCGGTGGGCGAATGGACGCTGGAGCTCCCCGCGGGACGGCTCGAGCCGGGCGAGGATGCGCTCGACACGGCCCGCCGCGAGCTCGAGGAGGAGACCGGGCTCGTCGCCGGCCGTTGGAGCTTCCTGCGGACGTTCGTGCCCTCGCCGGGCTTCTGCTCCGAACGCATCCACCTGTTCCTGGCCGAGGAGCTGGCGCCGGTCGCGGGGGTGCGGCGCGCGCACGACGTCGACGAGGAGCTCGACGTGGTGCGCCTGTGGCCGGGCGAGCTCGCCGCCGGCGCGACCTCCGACGCCAAGACCCTGGTCGCCCTCGCGTGCCTGTATCCGGGCCAGCTACCCCTCGGGCCCAGGGCCCCCGGGACCGCGCGGCACCCCTGACCCGGCCCCGCGCGCCGCCGCCACGTCGGCGAGCCCCACGAAGCCGCCCTGCCCGAGTCGCGCGCGCCCCGCGCCGTCGAGCAGCACCAACGCCCCCGGCCCCGCGAAGAGCACGCGCTCGGGTCCGAGGCCCAGCAACGGGCCCCGCAGGAGGGCCGGGTCGAGCCCCGCCGAGCGCCCCTTCGGCGCCCCGTCCGCGCCGCGCCGCTCGAGACTCGCTGGAGGCCCGCCCGACAACCACAGGCCGCCGTCGGGACAGCCCGCGAGGCGCGGATGCTGGGCCGCGAGCCGAGCCACCGCGAGGGGGCTTCCCCCGTGGGTGAGGCGCACGAGCGAACGACTCTCCTGGAACACGAGCCACCAGCCCCCGGGGACCGCGACCAGGGGACCGAGCGGGCCCGGGAGCTCGACGGCCGTCCGCTCGCCGTCCGGCCCCAGGCACTCCAGGCGGCCCTCGCCGTCCGCCGCGGCGATCCAGCCCTCCCCCGCCGCCAGTCGGCGCGCCCCGGGGAGCTCGAACAGGGTGCGCAAGGACCCGTCGGCCGCGATGCGCAGCACCCGTTCGGAGACGCGCCGGGGCGCCTCCAACACGAAGACCTCCTCGCCCGGCCCCGCGGAGAGGTCGAGCACGGCCCCGAGCTCGACCCGCGCGAGCTCGCGCAAGGTCCGATCGAGGAGCACGAGTCGGTGGGCCCCGCGCGGCCGACCCTCGAGCGCGCAGGCGACCCACGCGCCGCCGCCCGCGGTCGGCGCGACCCGGACCGGATGGGGCAAGCGCCGCTCCCCCACCACGAAGAGGTCGCGGTCGAGCTGCACCACGAGCTGCGCGTCCCGGTCGGCGGCCCACAGCGCGACCGGCCCGCCCCGCTCGGTCGGTGAACGCGCCGCCCCGGCCCCCGGACCGAACGCGGCCGGCAGCAGCGCCAGCAGCGCCCCGAGGCCCAGGCAGGCGAGGGCCCAGGGGCTACCGGGCGCGGGTGCAGGGCCACGGGGATTGGCGCTCATCACGCCGCTCCGACCGCCCGGGACCGCGCGCGGTTACGCGGAAGCCCCGTCCTCGAGGTCCAGCAACACGCCCTCGAGCGCGAGCAAGCGGCGCTTCATCGGCAAGCCCGCGCTGAAGCCTCCCAGTCGGCCGCCGGCGGCCAGGACGCGATGGCAGGGCACGACGATCGGAACGGGATTGGCGCCGTTCGCGCGCCCCACGGCACGGCTCGCGCCCGGGTTCCCGAGGCGCCGGGCGAGTTCGCCGTAGCTCACGGTCTCGCCGAAGGGCACGCCCTGGAGTTCGCGCCAGACCGACTTCGCGAAGGGCGAACCGACGAGGTCGAGCGGCAGCTCGAAGCGCCGGCGCTGGCCTGCGAAGTACTCCTCGAGCTGCAGGCACGCCTCGCGCACCGCGCCGGCGTCCGCGCGGAGCTCGGGGCCCACGAGGCGACGGCGCGCGAAGTCGGCCAGGCGCGCGAGCGAGAGCTGCTCGTCGCCGATGGCGCCCAGCTCGATCGCGCACAGGCCGCGCTCGCTCGTCGCCACGAGCAAGCGCCCCGCGGGCGTCGCCGCCCAGCCGTAGCGCACCCGCGTCGCGCGATGGACGAGCAGGGCTTGGTTCACGGGGACGGATCCTCCCAGCGCAGCTTGCCCTCGGCGACGAAGCGGTCTCCGCCCGCCGCCCGTTGGGCGCGGTAGCTGTTCCACACGAGCAGCGCGAAGGCCGCCGGGATCAGGAAGACCATCGAGAGCATGAACAGGATGGACTTGTTCATGCCCACCCCGAACCCGGATGCGTCGGAGGCGACCGCCACCTTGCAGCTCTCTCATGTGAAGCCCGAAGGCGCGAGCAGCCACAGCGCGAGCCCCACGGACGCCCAGCGCCCCGCGATGGCCGCGATCCCTGCCCCTCGCCCGCTCCGACGCCCGTCCACGCGCTCCATGCTACGCCGGCGGCGGGTTCCAGGGGTAGAGCATCAGGTAGACGACGACCCCGGTGACCGAGACGTACATCCAGATCGGCCAGGTGATCCAGCCCAGGCGCCGGTGGGCCTCCCAACGCCCGCGTCGGGCGAGGTACAGGACCCGCAGGACCAGGGGCAGGTTCACGATCGCCAACACGACGTGGGTGGCGAGGATCACGAGGTAGAGGGTGCGCAGGCCGCCCTGCCCCCGATACGCGATCGGCCCGCCCTGGGCGGGGATGACGACCAGGTGGTAGTAGAGATAGCTGGCGAGGAAGACGCAGCTCACGGCGAAGGCCGCGCCCATCAGCTTCCCGTGCAGGTGCTTCTTGCCCCGCAGGACGGCGATGAGCCCTAGGACGAGCAACCCGGCGGCCGTGGCGTTGAGGATCGCGTTGAGCTTGGGCAGGGGCGAGATCGAGCGCAGCGGCCCACCGGCCAGCGCCCGCACGCGCGCCACGGCCGCGGCGCGGCCCGCGTCGCTCTCGCCGTCGTAGTAGCCGCGGATGCGCCCCGCCCCGTCGAGCGCCACCAGGCGCGTCGCGTGGGTCACCTGCATGCCCATCACGTCGTCCTCGTCCGGCAGGTCGCCGCGCTCGACCGCCAGGGCGAAGCCCGCGCGCATCAGGTGGTAGATCGCCGGCTCCTCGCCGGTCAGGAACCACCAGCGCGCGGGGTCGGCGGTGAAGCTCCGCGCGTAGGCGCTGAGCACCTCGGGCGTGTCATGGCCGGGATCGACCGAGACCGAGATCAGGCGCGCGTCGGTGCCGGTGAGTTCCTCCTGCGCCCGACGCATCTGCCCCGTCAGGGCGGGGCAGGGACCGGAGCAACGGGTAAAAAAGAAAGCGAACAGGCTCGGCTTGCCGAGCAGGTCCTCGCGGGTCACGCGCCGGCCGTCGCGCTCGACGAGTTCGAAGGGCGGCAGCTCCCCCAGCACCGTCGGGTCGCCCGGCGCCAGATCGAGGCCGCCCACACCGGACGAACGCGGCGCCGGTGAGCAAGCCGCCGCGAGGGCGACGGCGAGCCCCACCAGCGCCAGGCGCAGGGTCCCCATCAGCGGCCCGGATCCGGGGACGTCGCGCCCGCGGCCTCGGGCGTCATCGGCCGCGGCGGGTCCATCTTCTGCACCACCTCGCCGGTCCGCCCATCGACCATGCTGCCGATCGGGTACTTGGTGCTGTGGTTGAAGGACACGTCCGGCATCACCGCGAAGACCACGATGGCCATGAGCGGGATCGTGGGCAGCAGGAAGCCCTTCACGATCCAGCCCTCGAACTTCATGTGCATGAAGTAGGTGAAGATCAGGAAGCCCTTCCAGAGGGCGAAGACGAGCAGGCCGCCCCACACCGCCCAGCGGGCGAAGGGCAGGAAGCTCCAGCCCACCTCGACGGCGGTCAGGATGCACAGCCCGAGGAGGATCTTGTTGGCGCTGAAGCCGTGGTCTTGGTCGTGTGCCATGGCGCGGGGCCTCCCTACATCAGGTAGACGATCGTGAACAGGAGGACCCACACGAGGTCCACGAAGTGCCAGTAGAGCCCGACCAGTTCGACCGGCATGTGGCTCTTCTGGGTGTAGCGCCCGCGCACGGCGGCGATCCAGATGCAGACGAGCCAGATGATGCCGACCAGCACGTGCAGGCCGTGGAAGCCCGTCATGGCGTAGAAGGTCGACCAGAAGATGTCGGCGTTCGGCACCTTCCCGGCCTGGAACTGGATCACGTATTCGTAGACCTGCACGCCCAGGAAGAAGGTTCCGCCCAGGATCGTGAGGCCGAGCCACTTGACGAGGCCCTTCTGGTCGCCCTTCTGGATCGCCTGCAGGGCCCGCACCATCAGGTACGAGCTGAAGATCAGCACGAAGGTGTTGAAGGCCGTGAGGTCCACCGCGAGGCGGTCCGTCGGGTCGGGCCACTCCGCCGTGCCCATGCGCAGCACGATGTACGTCCCGATCAGGCCGGTGAAGAACATCACCTCCGTCGCCAGGAACAGCCACACGGCGAACTTGCCGCGGTGGACCGGCGGGCCGCTGTCGTAGTCGTAGATCGCGTGGTGCGGCGCGGGGGCGTCGACCTGGGGATCGTAGGAGAGGTCGGTCATGGCGGGCGGGGGCCGATCGATCAGGGACGGAGCGAGAGTTGGACGACGGGATCGAAGAGGATCACCGAGAGCTGCAGCGGCAGGTGCACCAGGGACGCCAGGAGCAGGCCGCGGGCGGTGGAGCGGGAGCGCCGCACGGCGAACCGCAGGGCGAACCCCGCGTAGCCCAGGCCCAGGAGCAAGGAGCCTGCGACGTACACGGGGCCGGCCAGGCCCCAGATCGCGGGCAGGAGCGAGATGGGCAGGAGGAACAGCGCGTAGCCCAGGGCCTGACGGCCCGCCACACCCTCGCAGCCGGGCAGGGCGGCGAGCATGCGCATGCCGGCGCGGTTGTAGTCCTCGCGGTACAGCCAGGCGATGGCCATGAAGTGCGGGAACTGCCAGGCGAAGATCAGCGCGAACAGGGCCACGCCCCAGCCGTGCACGTCACCCGCCAGGGCCGCGAAACACACCAGCGGGGGCGCGGCCCCGGGCAACGCGCCGACCACGGTGTTGAGCGTGCTGGCGCGCTTGAGGGGCGTGTAGACGCCGACGTAGACCAGGATCGAGAGCGCGATCAGGAGCGCCGAGAGCAGGTTGAAGCGCACCGCCAGGCCCACCACGGCCACCAGCGCCAATGCGCCGCCGCCCAGGGTCGCTTCGGTCAGCCCCACGCGCCCCGCGGGCAGCGGTCGGCGCCGGGTGCGCTCCATGCGCCCGTCGACCTCGCGCTCGAGCACCTGGTTCAAGACGCTCGCCGCCGCGGCGGACAGGGTCACGTACAGCGTCGCCTCGAGCACGCCGGCGAGGTCCACCCCCGGCCCGCGGGCCAGGAGGCCGCCGACGAAGGCGCTGAAGGCCATC
>CAYMYN010000004.1:0-49859 GCA_964394665.1 uncultured Planctomycetaceae bacterium | reverse complement strand
AAGGCCATCAGCACCGCCAGCCGGAGGCGCGTGAGCTCGACCCAGTCGAGGACGCGCGTCAAGACCTGCTCGCGCAGGCTCGGCAGGGCCAGCGTGGCGCGCAGTCCGCTCACGGATGCACCCCCAGCGCCGGGGCGCCCGCCGCGCGGGTCGCCGCGTCCACTCCCGGCAGGACGCGCCGACTCCAGAGCACCGCGGCGGTGGTCTGGGCGAGGAGCAGCGCGCCCACCAACACGTGCAGGGTCGGGAACAGGGTGTGGTGCAAGTTCGTGCCGGGCTCGCTCCGCACCAGGAACACGACCGCGAAGGCCGACACGCCCAGCAGCACCTGCAACCCGAGGAGCACCAGCAGCCGGCGGCCGCTGACGCGCAGCATCGAGCGGTCGGGCCCGTTCCCCTGGGCCGCGGCGGCCGCCAGGAGGCGCCGGCCCAACAGCACCAGCGCGGCCCCGCTCACGAACACGGCGGCGATGTGCGCGACCAGGGGCAGGAAGCCCTGCTGATGGCGCAGCCAGGCACCCAGGCCGATGGTGAGGTAGAGCGTCGCGAGCGCCACGGGCCCGACGCGCCGGAGACCGGGTCCGAGCTTGCAGGCCGCGGCCCGCTGGGAAGCCCAACGCGGCGCCGTCACGACCGCGACCGCGGCCAGCAACGCGAACACGCCCTGTCCGAGCACGCCGTGCAGGAAGGCCAGGTCGTCCGAACGCTCGAGCACCCGCAGGCCGCCGATCGTGCCCTGCAAGGAGACCGCGACGAGCCCCGTCAGGGCCAACCAGCGCGCCGCGCGGCTCGCGCCACAGCGCACGCTCGCCAGCAAGGTTGCGATCGAGAGCAGGCCCACCAGGGTCCCGAACAGGCGGTGCGTGTGCTCGGTGAAGGTGCCCAGGTCCCGGAACCACTTGTCGAGCGGATAGAACCACAGGAAGTGGTCCCCGCGGCCGGGCTCGAGCACCCACCAGCCGTCGATCGCGAGCCCCGCTTCGAGGGTCGTCACCTGCCCGCCGAACCCGATCAACGGCACCGCGGCCGCCACCGTCGCCAGGGCGAGACGGTGCGGCCAGCGGCTGGACGCGTTGGAGTTCGAAGCTTGCACGGGTGCGCTCGGGCGGGACGTCCGTCCCCGACCTCAGTGGTGGTGACCGTGGCCGACGGCGGCCGCGGGGCGCTTGGGCCAGGGCTCGCCCACGACGCGGGTCTGGGGCAGGAAGTCCTCGGCGACCTCGGGGCTGGCGTACTCGTAGGGCCCGCGATGCACCGCCAGGGCGTGGTCGAAGTTGCCGTGGCCGGGCGGCGAGGGAGCGTCCCACTCGAGGGTCGTCGCCTGCCAGGGGTTGCGCCCGACGCGTTTGCCCCAGCCGATGGACCAGATCAGGTTGGCGACGAAGAACACCTGCCAACCCATCAGGAAGAAAGCGCTGATCGAGATGAACTGGTTCAGCGGCTGCAGGTGCGCGTAGACCTCGTAGGCGTACGGATCGGCCGTGCGCCGCATCAGCCCGGCGATCCCGAGCTGGTGCATCATGTAGAAGACGCAGTTGGTGAAGACGAAGGTCCCGATGAAGTGGATCTTGCCGAGCGTCTCGTTCAGCATCCGCCCGAACATCTTCGGGAACCAGTGATAGATGCCGCCGAAGATGGCGAAGATCGAGCCGCCGAACACGACGTAGTGGAAGTGCGCCACCACGATGTAGGTGTCGTGGATGTAGATGTCGACGGGGGTCGAGGCCATCCAGATCCCGGACAGGCCGCCGATGATGAACAGCGACACGAAGGCCAGTGCGTTCAACATGGCCGTCGTCAGTCGGATGCGGGCCCCCCACACCGTGCCCAGCCAGTTGAAGACCTTGATGGCCGAGGGCAGCGCGATCATGATCGTGCTGACCATGAAGGTCATGCCCAGGGCCGGGTTCATCCCCGAGGCGAACATGTGGTGGCCCCACACGATGAAGCCCAGGCCCGCGATGGCCGCCATGGAGTAGACCATGGGCTTGTAGCCGAAGATCGGCTTGCGGGCGTGCACGGAGATGATGTCCGAGGCGATGCCCATCGCCGGCACGACCATGATGTACACGGCCGGGTGGCTGTAGAACCAGAACAGGTGCTGCCACAAGAGGGGCTGGCCACCGGCGGCGGCCGCCACCTCCGCGGTCTCGGGCGTGATCTGGTTGATGAGCAGGTTCGTCGGCGTGAAGAACCCGGTGTGGATCACCCGATCGAGCAGTTGCAGGATGCTGGCCGCGGTCAGGACCGGCAGCGCGAAGAGCTGCAGGAGCGCCGCGATGAACAGGCTCCAGATCGTCAGGGGCATGCGCATCATGGTCATGCCAGGTGCGCGCATCTTGACGATGGTCGTGACGTAGTTGACCGCTCCCGTCATCGACGAGAGGCCCGACCAGGTCAGGGCGATCAGCCACAGGGTCTGGCCCTGCATGCTGCCCGGAGCGGCGCTCGCGATCGTCGAGAGCGGCGGGTAGGCGGTCCAGCCCGCGGCCGGGCCGCCGCCCGGGGTGAAGAAGGCCGCCAGCAGGATCACCAGGCCCGGGACCATGGCCCAGTAGCTGATCATGTTCAGCTTCGGGAAGGCCATGTCCGGGGCCCCGATCATGAGCGGGATCAGGTAGTTTCCGAACGCCCCCGTGAGCATGGGGATGATCACGAAGAAGATCATCACCGTCCCATGCATCGTGAAGAGCATGGTGTAGAACTCGGGGGAGATCACCGCGCCGGTCTCGGGGAACAGGAGGCGCCCCACGATGGGCATCTCGGTCCACGGCCAGGCGAGCTGCCAGCGGATGGCCATGGCGAGCAGGCCGCCCAGGCCGAACAGCAGCAACCCGGTGAAGAAGAACTGCAGCCCGATGACCTTGTGGTCGGTCGAGAAGATGTACTTGCGCACGAACCCGATCTCGTGGTGATCGTGGTGCTCGCGGGTCGTGCCGGGCGCGCCCAGGCCGGGCGCGAGGTCGCTGTGCCCGTGCATGTGACCGTGGTCCGCGGCGGCGGTTCCGGGGGGAGGGACGCTCACGATTTCTCCTCCATGCCGTTGCTGAACATCTCTCGCGTCTTGGTCTCGATCCAGGCGTCGTAGTCCGCGCGGGACACCACGCGCACGCGGCCCGCCATCTTGTAGTGACCCCACCCGCACAGCTCCATGCAGACCAGGTCGTACTCACCGATCTCGGTGGCTTCGAACCAGACCGGGATCACCATGCCGGGCACCGCGTCCTGCTTGAGCCGGAACTCGGGCACCGAGAAGCTGTGCAGCACGTCGCGCGAGTGCAGGTGGAAGACCACCGGCTCGTTCACGGGGACGACGAAATCGAAGGGGTTCTGCAAGTCGTCCACGGTGCCGAACTCGCCGTCCGGTCCGGCGTACTGGAAGCGCCAATCGAACTGGCTGGCCCACACGTGCGCGATGGGCGGCTGGTCCGGGAAGTTGCGCTTGAACTTCATGTTCGCCCAGGTGCCCATCTGGGTGAACGCGATCACGAGCAGCAGCACCGCCGGGATGAAGGTCCAGACCAGCTCGAGCTTGTGGTTCCCGTGGGTGAAGGTGGCCTTGTCCGGGCGCTTCCGCGAGTACCAGAACACGCAGTAGACGAGCAGGCCTTCGGTCAGCACGAAGAAGAAGGCCACCATCCACAGGATGAGGTAGAAGAGGAAGTCGATGTCGCCCCCGAAGGTCGACACGTTCTTGGGCAGCCACCAGCCGTGGGCGTCTGCGGTCCAGAAGGTGTAGACCCCGAGGATCGGGACCAGGACCAGGAGCAGGGTCGTGATCAGGCGCATGGTCGGTGCGGGGGTTCCTGGCGGATGGGCGCGCGGGTGCGAGGCACCCGCGGCGCAGCGGGTCCCGGCGGGGCCCGGTGCGCCGCGGGCGCGGTGGGATCAATGGCCGGCCGAGGCGCGCGGCGGCTCGAGGGCGCCGGTCTCTTCGGCGTGGGGTGCGTGCGTGGCGTGTCCGGCGGCCGAGGCATCGCGCCAGGGCCGCAGGCCCTCGCCTTCGCGGCTCTCGGAGAGCGAACGCACGTAGTGCACGACCGACCAGATCTCGTCCGGGGTCAGCACCCCGGCGGAGGCCGGCATGGGCGTGCCGTTGATGCCGGCGTACACGCGGCGGTAGACGTCGATCGGCCGATGCCCACCGCGGAAGATGCCCTGGGTCAGGTTGCGCGGGATGGCGGGCAACCCCCACTCGTTGAGCACCCACTCCTGCTTGCCGGACTCGGCGGAGAGCTCCTTGGCCGCGACGCCGTCGCCCACCCCGTTGGCCCCGTGGCAGGAGAAGCAGTTGCCCTTGGCCGCGTCCATGTAGATCGCGCGCCCCTGCTCGATGCGCTCGGGGGTGGCCGCCGGGATCTCGCCCTCGAAGGCGATCAGCTTCTCGTCCGCCTGCGCCCAACGGTCGAAGACCGACTGGTAGTTCTGGACGACGAGTTCGGGCGTGAGCGGGTCGCCGTCCTCGAGGGTCAGGCGCAGGAGGCGCTCGACCTCACCGCGCTTGGCGAGCAGCTTCACGTAGTCGACCAGGCCGTGCAGCTCGGCCGGCGAGAAGCGCCGGAACGAGGGCATGGCCGTCATGTAGACACCCTGGTCGAGGACGTCGTAGAGGTCCTGGCGCCGCGGCCGGGCCTTGTCCTTCACCGCCGTCCACTTGAACGTGCCATTGCGGTAGTCCCGCGGCCGCGGCTCGAGGTAGGGCGCGGTCGGCCCGTCCCCCCCACCGCTCACGCCGTGGCAGTGCAGGCACTGCTGGCGGTAGAGCTCGGCGGACTCACGCAGCGAGGGGTAGTAGTCGGTGTAGATCGAGGCGGCGAGCTCGGCGAAGCTCGCGTCGTCGTCCGAGGCCTTGCGCGCGGCCAACTCCTCCCGGTAGGCGGCGTCGAGCGCGGGCAGGTCCCGCACGGGCGGCACGGCGTCGAAGCGGCCGGCGCGGATGGCCTCGAGCTGGGCGCGGAAGCGGCGCTCGTTCCCGGTGACGATGGCCTCCCACTGGGCCTCGTCGATGTCCCCCGAACCCCCGTCGTCCGCGGGGAAGTCGGGATGGTTGGCGTCGAAGTCCGAGCGCGCCCAGGCCGCGGTGACCATGTAGCGCGGGAGGCCCGGGGTGCCGAAGAGCATCTCCAGCGCCCCGGCGAGCTGCGCCGCGACGTCGGGCTGGTCGGCCAACGCGTCGAGCGTCTGGGGCGCGAGGGTATGGGAGCTGGGTCGAGCCTTGGGCTCGAACTCACAGGCCGTCACGAGGCAGGCGAGGGCCAGCCCGCCGAGGGCCGCCCCGAGTCGTCGAGGGGTGCGATGGGTCATCCGTGGTCCTCGCGGGGAGGGAGTCCGGACAGGGACGGGCCGGACCTCCGAACGCGACCGCCCACGGGGCGTCGGCTCGGGTCGGACGGGGGATCGAACTCGAGGGACGGCGGCCGCGCGGGCCGCGATCCGGATGAGGACGGCGCAAAGGGTGCGGCGAGGCCGCTCGGGAGTCAAGCTGGCGGATCGACGCGGTGACCTCCCCGGCATCCTCGGGTGCTGGCGCAGGAGCCCGCCCCGAGCTCCCCTGCGGCGCTCCGCCGCACGCGGAGCGCTAGCCACCTCCATCTCCACCCTGAGCCCGCTCGCCCGACGAGCGCCACGGATCCCGTGCACCACTCCATCCTGTCCGACCTCGTCGGCGCGCAGAACACCGCGTCGGCCCCCGTCCTCCTGCACGGCTCCCGGGCGGACTTCGGCGACCCAGCCGCCGAGCTCGAGGCCCTACGCCAGGGCGCCGCCCTGCTCGACGCGACCGACGGGGGCTGCGTGCGGATCACCGGCCCCGACGCCGCGGACTTCCTGCAGAGGGTGCTCGCGGGCGACGTGCGCGCGCTCGGTCCGGGCGATGCGCGGCCGAACCTCCTGCTCTCGGCGAAGGGCAAGGTGCGCGCCTCGTTCGAGTTGCTGCGGTTCGGGGAGGGCGAGTTCCTCGCGCTGTGCGCTCCAGGGGTCGGCGCGGCCCTGGCCGCGGCGCTGGAGGCGTACCACATCGCCGAGGACCTCGAGCTCACCGATCGCAGCGCGGAGCACGCGCCGCTGGCGCTGCTGGGGCCGCGGGCCGGGGAGTTCCTCACACGCGCCTTCCCGCACCTCGAGCAGCCCCCCATGGGCCGCGCCCTGCGCGCCGAGGTCGAGGGCGCGAGGCTGCTGGTCCTGAATCGCCCGCGCTTCGGGGCGCCGGGCTTCCTGCTCGACGCGGGACCGGAGGGAGCGGCGCGACTGTGGCGCGCGTTGGCCGGCGCGGGCGCGCGTCCCTGCGGCCGTCACGCGCGCGAGCTGGCGCGCATCGCCGCCGGGGAAGCCCTCCACGGCTTCGACCTGGACGATCGGCACTATCCGCAGGAAGCGCGCCTCGAAGCCGCCTTCAGCCTCTCCAAGGGCTGCTACGTGGGGCAGGAGGTCGTGGCGAAGATCGACACCTACGGCGGGCTCCAGCGCCGGCTCGCGGTGCTCGAGTCGGACGCGTCCCTGACCGTCGGCGAAGAGCTCTTCGAGCCCGGGGACCCGCCGCGGCGGGAAGTCGGACGCGTGGCCTCGAGCGTGGGGAAGCCCGGGGGGGGCTCGCTGGCGTTGGCCTACGTTCGGCTGGAGCACGAAGCCCCCGGCAGCGTGCTGGTCGCCGGGACGGCGGGCGGTGGGACTCGCGTGGTCGAGGCGCGCCGCTGAGGCCCCTCGGGCGCACGCGGCCGCAGGACCTCAACGCCCCGTCGGCGCGAAGGCGGGCGGCGTTCCCTGGTAGTCGCTGAGCAGGATCGCCGCGTCGAGCTTGAGCGGTCCGACGGGAACCACGCCGGCGATGCGGACCGGGACCCCGGTCGACGCATGGACCCAGATCTCGATGCTGCCACGGATGCCGAACAGGCCCTCGAACTCGCTGTCGGAGGGCTCCTCGCCTTCGGGCAGGGTGGTCGAGAGCACGACCTGGTAGGCGTCGAAGGAACCGGCGCGCGTCTCGATCACGGCCCGCCGTCCGCGCTCCAGGAGGACGTCCCAGACGCGCGTCTTGTCCACCAGGGGGAAGCTCACGCGCTCCTCGCCGGCGAGGATCAGGGAGCGCGCGAGGTAGACCGCGCTCAGCATGTCGACGGTGCCCTCGGGGAGCGCGCGGGTCTCTGGATCGCGCCACACGCGGTGTTCCGCGCGCTTGCAGCGCTCGCAGTGTTTCTCCCCTTGCCAGGGGAACGCGCCGGCGACGACGTGCTCGCGCCGATCGCACCCACTGCAGTGTCGGTCGGAGCGGAAGATGCTCTCGAGTTGCCCGTCGCGCTCGCCGAGCTTCAGCTCTCGGCGTCGATTCTCGGACCCCGACTGCGTGTCGCGGAAGATCGAACGCGGCCAGTCCACGGGCAGGTGTCGGACCAGGTACTCGTGCTCGACGTGATACCCCAGGTAGCCGCCCTTGGCGGTGCTGCGCAGCCACCCCACGCGCCCCTCGTCCGCGGGTGTCCGACCGGGCACGGGAAGGCCGGCGCGATAGGGCTCGACCCCCGAGGAGAGCTCGAAGCGGCCCACGTTCGCCCGGCGGATGGGCCCGACCGAGACCTCGACCCGGAAGGAGAGCTTCTCCGACGGCGGCACCAGGAGCGGCAGGTGCTGCGCCCCACGCTCGATGCGCAGGGCCCCGGTCGCCACGCGTGCGAGTCCGGGGGCCGAGGCCGCGGTGGGGTCGTCGACCGCCCCCTGGCCCGCGGCCGGGAGGAGGGTCAGGAAGAACGGGATCCAGGACAGTCGCCGGGGCGCACGCACGGAGCGCAGTCGTAGCCCCGCGGGCGCTCCGGATCCAGGATGGCGGCCAGATCCGCTCCCGGAGACCCACCCCGCGTCGGGTGGGCGACCCATCCGGTGGTCACGCGCCGCGGCGTTGCCGAATGCGGCGCTCGGCCTCCTCGATGGCGTAGCGGGCGGGGGAGCGATCCTGCGCGGCGGCCTCGGCGAGGAGCCGCGCCGTGGCGGTGCCGATGCGGTCCCCGATCTCGAAGATCGGCACGCGCCGTCCCTCCAGCGTGAAGAGCGCGCCGCGGAGCAGCGCCCCGGAGCTGACGAGCACGTCCGGCACGTACAAGACGCCACGCCGGTGGAGCAAGTCCCCCGCCTGGGGCCGCGCCAAGACGTTGTTCGCTCCCCCGGCCAGGACCCGGCAGCTCAGCCGCGCCAAGGTCAGGTCGTGGACGATCCCTCCCAGTGCGCAGGGAGCGAGGACATCGCAGGCGAGGCCGTACTCGCGCGAGGGCGGGATCGACTCGAGGCCCAACTCCGCGCAGACCTGCTGCGCGCGCTCGGGCACGATCTCGGAGGCGAGCACCGTCGCGCCGGCCCCCATCAAGCGCGACGCCAGGCGCCGGCCGACCTCGCCCAGACCCTGCACGACGACCCGGCGGCGCTCCCAGTCCTCCTCGCCGTCCAGGTGGACCAGCGCGGCCCCGATGCCCCGGAACACCCCTTCGGCGGTCGCCTCGGCCAGCTCTCCGGGACCGGCTTCGTCCGGGCGGGTCACGTGCCGTGTGCGACGGGCGATCCAAGCCAACTCCCGCGCCGAGGTCCCCACGTCCGGCCCGGTCCGGAAACGCCCACCGAGGCCCTCGACCAACTCGCCCACGTGTTCGTAGGCGCGCTCCCAATCGACGCCGGGCCGCTCGAGCAGCACGACCTTGCCACCCCCCGCGGGCAGACCGGCCAGGGCGCACTTGTGGGCCATCGCGAGCGCCAGGTGCAGGCAGTCGGAGAGGGCGCCCCGCTCGTTGCGGTAGGCCGACCTGCGGACACCTCCGAAGGCCGGCCCGAGCCGTCCGTCGTGTAGGGCGAGGTAGCCGCGCAAGCCCGAGCGGCGATCGTGGATCGCCGCGACCTGCTCGAAGCCCTCGCGGGCCATGTGCGCCAGGATCTCCATGGGTGGGGTCTACCCCCAGCCTACGACGGACCGGCGGGATCCGCCCGGGACCGGGGTCCGCGCCAGCGGTACCTTGGGTCCCCCACCTTCGGGCGGCCGCGCGGCCGCCTGGGAAGAAGGCCTCTCACCCCGCGTCCACCCCGTCCATGACCCGCCCCAGGATTCCCGCCCCGTTCCTATTCTCCGTGGCGCTGCTCGGCCTCGGCGCGTGCGCCTCCACGTCCCAGGAGCAGGACCTCGCCGGCGCGCAACCCGCGACCCCGATCGGCAACACACCGCTGCCCGACACGAGCGTGGGGAAGTTCCTGGCGGACCTCTCCAACTCGATCAGCGAGTGGACCCGGATGACCTGGAGCGAGACCTCGGCCCAGGACGCCCGCAAGCGGGACCTGCTCGGGACCTGGCTCCGCGAGCAGACCCTGCGCCGCAAGGACGAGCTCGTGCACGAGCTCGAGACCGGGCCGCCCCAGAACCGGACCGTGGCCGCCGCCGCGCTCGGGTTCACCCGCGCCCCGGACGTCCTGGCTCCCTTGCTCGCCGCGCTGCACGACCGGGACGATCGCGTGCGCAACAACGCCCTCCTCGGTCTGACCCTGTTGCAGAGCCCCGACACGCCGACCGGCCCGATCTGCGACCTGCTCGCGGAGGCACCCGACTCGAAGCTGCGCTGGTCGGCGGCGTACTGCCTCCGCAGCCTGGCCGAGGTCGGAGTGGACCAGCCCTGCATGCGGCGCAGCGGACGGATGGCCCTGAGCGACACCGAGCCGATGGTCCGCGCCCAGGCGGCCCTGCTCCTCGGTCACCTGGGCGACGTCGAGGCGATCCCCCAGATCTCGGCCCTGCTGTACGACGCCTTCCCGCTCGTGTCGGCCGCCGCGAGCCGGGCGATCGCCGGCCTGGGCAAGTACGACCCGGAGCACAAGGGGGCCGCGGCGCGCGCCCTCACGCAGGCCATGGACGATGGCAACCGGGACCTTCGCCAACGCATCCTCCCGGACCTGGTCGCCCTGTCAGGGCACAACTACGCCCTCGACGTCGGCCGCTGGAAGGAGTGGTCGGCCCGCCTGCCCTGAGCCGAACCGTGTCCCGAGGGGGCGAGGGAGGACGATCGGGGTTAGCTTGACCGGATGCGGTCGTGTGTCCCCCTCGCCGCCGGAGCGGCCCCCCGCCGTCGGGGTCGCGTCGCCCCCGGGTGGGCTTGGATCCTCGCGGGGCTCGCCGTGGTCGCACCGCAGGGGGAACCGGATCGGGGCCCGGATGGGGCCCCCCCCGGAGCGCGCTCCCGAGTCGGGGGACTGCTCGCCCTCCAGGCACGCTCGGTCGTCCACTTCCACGTCCCCGAGGGGTCGCCAGCGCCCGCCCCTCACCAGCTCGTCGTGACGTTCGCCTTTCCGGACCGCGCGCGCTGGCGGCTCGAGCCCCTCGCCGGGCGGCCTGGAGGACGGCGCATCGCCTACCGCTTCGGGGCCTCGGCGTGGGTGCTCGAGCCCGACCAAGCTCGCTCGCGCCAGTTGGCGGGCGAGGAAGCGGCGGGGCTGCTCGGCGCGCTCGAACTCCGTCAGGCCCTGATGCTCTGGCCCCACGGGGCGACGTGGATCGGCGGGAGCGACCAACGGCGCGCCGAGCTCGCGGGGGGACGGGTCCTGGTCGCGCACCTGGACGCGGGGGGCGCGGGCCCGACCTCGATCGAGGTCCGGGACTCGCTGGGGACGGTCCACGAGCGGTTCGCGGGGATCGAGTGGGCCCGGTTCGAGGGCCGGAGCTGGCCCGCACGGTTCGACTTCCAGGTCCGGGGACAGCCGGTCTGGCGCGAGGAGCTGACCGAGGTCGAGCTCGACGTGCGCCACGTGGACGCCTTCTTCCAGCCCCACGACATGCGGCCCCCCCCACCGGCGAGCGGGACGCGACCGCCGCAGCTCGTCGAGGTCTCGCGCCAGCGGCTGCGGCGGGTCGAACTCCCCGAGGGCTGCGATTGGCCGACGGCGGAGCGACGCTTCACGAGCTTGCTCGCGGCCGAGGCGGAGGAACTGGAGCCCCTCACGTTGGACGCATCCCTGCGCGTCGAGCTGGACCCGCGCGGAGCTCCAGTCGCGCTGTTCCTGGTCCTGGCCGGCGACGCGCCGGCCGAACTCCCCGTGGGGTACCGCACCGAACCGGCCGGGAGCGCGCTCGCCCTGCTCGTGGACGATCCGCTCGAGATCGACTCGGAGCTCCTGCGCGAGCTCGGTCGGGCATCACCCGAGGGCGTGACGGCCGCCTGGCCAGCCCGCGCCCGCCTGCGGCCGCCAGGCGCCGAGGGCCCGCGGGCCCAAGTGCTCCTGCCCCTGGCTCCCTGACCCCCAGCTCTGTCCCCCTGGGGAGAGTCGGTGCGCGTCCTCCCCGGTGGACACGGGCGGCAGCCCGATCCGGAATCGGCCCGCTGGTCGGCCCGCGGACGCCCGGTGGGGCCTACAGGACCCCCCGGCGGGCCGATCGCGGAGACCCTGTCCGGCACAGCCCTTGCCCTAGGGGTCCCTCGCGCTCCCGCGCGACGCCACCGAGGTCCCACCATGCGCGACACGATCCTCCCCACCCTGTCCCTGCTCCTCGGCACCCTGATCGCTTCCGGCAGCGTGGCGCAGGGGGACCCGCTGACCGAGGCCCAGGATTCCCGAACCGACGTCGTCGCGGCGCTCGTGCAGCGCCCCCAGAGCGGGACACCCTCCGGTTCGAACCGCACGGGCCCGAGCTCCACGCCCAGCCGGAGCGCCGCCCAGTCCCGACCTTCCCCGGCCCCCAGCCGGCCCGCCAGCACGCCGGCGCCCCAGTCCCGGCCGGCGAGTGTTCCCCAATCGCGCCCGAGCATCCCGCAGGCCCGGCCGAGCACGCCCCAGAGTCGTCCCGCGACCCCTTCCCCGGCTCCCAGCCAGCCGCGGATGGTGCCCACTCCTAGCCAGCCGCGGGTTGTGCCGACCCCGGCTCCCGTGCGCCCGGTCACACCGAGCACGGGGGGGAGCTACGGTCAGCCGTCTCCGGCGCGCCCGGCGGACGCGACTCCGACGACTCGCTGGAGCCCGTCGCGTGGCTACACGCCGGAATCCAGCCAGCCGCGCACCGTCGAAGGGCGCTCCGTCGGGGCCTCGCCCGAGCGCAGCCTGCCTGGGTCCACCGAGCGCGCCACGCCTCCGTACCGAGGCGGGCTGACGTCGAGCACGATCACCGACCCGGACGGCACCCTCGTCCGGGACTACCGCGGCGGAACGGGTTCCGATCGCCTCGGCTCCCAGCCGCGCGTGATCGACCTGCGGGACGCGGCGCGACCCGTCCAACGCACCGAAGTCCCCCGGCTCGTCGGGTCCGTCGAAGCGCCCTCGAGCGTGAGGCGCCGAGCCCTCGAGCTGCCAGCGGACACGGGAGGCCGATTCGTCCCGACCCGCCCGGGCAGCGAACGCACCCTGGCCGAGCGCGACCTCGCGGAACGCTACCGTGCCCCGCGCGAGGTCCAGGACCCTCGCACGTCCACGACGACTCGCCGCGACACCACGCCGACATCCCGTCGCGATGGGTCGCTCGAGCGCAACGCCGCGCGCGCCGATGCCGTCCCCACCCGGGTGGAGAACGGCCCGGCCAACACGCGCCGTCGCAGCCTGGAGGATGCCCGCCGCGCGGCCCTCGAACGCATCGGCTCGCAGGGCCGTGGACCGAGCGAGGTGGCCCAACGCAGGCCGACGAGCGAGCAGCCCACCCTGGATCGCGGCCGCGCTCGCACGGACACGCGCCCCCAGCGCGGCGCCGACGCACCGACCTCCGCGCGGGAGGTCGCCGATCTCCGCAAGCGCCACCAGGAGTCCCTCGGCAACGACGCCGATCTGCGCGCCCGCGCCCAGGCCGCAGGACTTGGGGCTGCCGTGGCCGTCGACGTCGGCGTCCGCACGGCATTGGGGAGCTTCACCGGCGGCGCGGTGACTTCCGCGCTCGGCGGCGACCTCGGTGGCGGGTACGACGACGGATACCACGACGGATACCACGACGGGTGGAAGGACGGCTGGAAGGAGGGTTGGAAGGACGGCCACTTCAACCACCCGCACGGCCACTATTGGTTCTGGCACCACTGGTACCCGACCTACTGCGGTTGGTGGAGTAGCGGCTCCTACAGCTGGTTCTTCGGGTTCGGCTGGGGCTCCTGGGGTTACTGGCCCTCCCACAGCTACGCCTCCTGGTGGTACCCCTGGTACTACCGGCCGCGTTACGTGACCTATGTCCCCTGGTCGTACTGGTACACCGCCCCCATCGTCACGTACCACTACACGACGATCGTGGACGAGCACTCCTACGGGAGTTCGGGCGTGGCGCAGGAGACGTACGACACGGAACCCCAGCCGCAGGCCGAACCCATCGCCACGCCGCCGGCCACCCAGCCCGAGGGCGGACAGTCCTTCGGCCAAGCCCCGACCTCTGGCGCGCTGCACCGCGCGGCGCTCGAGTACCTGGCCCTGGGCGATCGCGCTTTCGTCGAGGGTCGCTATGGCGATGCCGTGCGTTTCTACGCGAAGGCGATCGAGTTCGAGCCGCGCGACGGCGTGCTCTATCTGGTGCTCTCCGACGCCTTGTTCGCGACCGGCGACTACCACTACGGGGCGTTCGCCCTGCGCCGCGGTCTCGATCTCGAGCCCGATCTGGCGGACGTCGTCGACAAGCGTCGCTACTACGGCGACCCGAGCGACTTCGAGCGCCACCTCGCGCAGCTCGAAGCCTACCTCGAGGACCACTTCCTCGACGACGACGCTCGCCTGCTGCTCGCGGCCAACTACCTCTTCAGCGCGGCCCCCGCGAAAGCCGTCGAGTTGCTCGAGTCGCCCTTCAGCGACCAGGTCGCGGCCACGCCCGTCGGCGATCGGATCCTCGGTGCGGCGCGCCGCGCGCTTCCGGCCGAGGTCCGCTGAAGTCCCTCGAGGAGGGAACCCTCGCTCGCACCGGACGCCCCGTGCCTCGCTGCCCGGGGCGTCCTCCTGCGTTCGGGGAAGAGCGCCCGGAGAGGGCTGTCAGCCCTCGAGTTCGCGCGGGCCTTCGTCGCCGCGGAAGAACCACAGGGGAACCTCGCGGCCGAATGCGGCGCGGAACCCGCGTGTGAGGCGCTCAGCGAGTTCTCCCTCGGCGCCCTTGCGCACGAGGATCACGGCGCAGCCGCCGAATCCAGCGCCGGTCAGGCGCGCGCCGAGCACCCCCGCGCATCCGTGGGCGTCCGCGACGATCTGGTCGAGTTCACGACAGGAGACCTCGTAGAGATCGCGCAACGAGACGTGGGCGGCCTGGACCAACCGACCGAAGGCCGCGACGTCCCCGCCGAGTAGGGCCGAGCGGGCGGCGATCGTGCGTTCGACCTCGCGCAGCACATGTTCGGCGCGACGCGCCAGCACCGGCTCCAACTCGACGCGACGCTCCTCGAAGACCGCCCACGGAACGTCCCGGAGACAGAGCGCACCGGGCGCGTGGGGGGCGAGGTGGGAGAACGCACGGTTGCACTCCGCGACCCGCCGGTTGAACTCGCCGGCGGCGAGCTCGCGGCGCACGCCGCTGTCGGCCACTGCGATGGAGAAGGCCGTCGGATCCAGGGGCAGGTGCTCGTAGGTGGCGTCCTTGCAGTCGAGCCACAGCAGGTGCTCGGGCCGCGCCAATCCCACGGCGTAGGGGTCCATGATGCCGCATTGCACGCCGACGAATCCGCGCTCGGCCCGTAGCGCCGCGTGCACCCGATCCATGGGGGCCAGATCGAGGCCCCAGGTTCGATCGAGGGCCACGGCGGTGCCCACGCAGATCGAGGCCGAGGAAGAGAGCCCCGCCCCGACGGGCAGATTGCCGCCGAAGTACAGGTCGAGCCCGCCCGTCCGTTCGAGGCAACCGCGCTGGCGCGCGAGTTCGAGCACTTCGCGTAGGACGCCCAGGGGGTAGTCGCTCCACGCACCCGCCCGCATCTCGGGCAGGCGCTCGAGATCGACCTCGAGATCCAGACCCTCGCGGAGGCAGGCGAGGCGCACGCGCCGCCCGGGGCGCGGCGCAGCGGCGATCAGCGTCCCCCGGTCGACGGCGGTCGGCAGGACCGGCCCTCCGTTGTAGTCGAGGTGCGCGCCCATGAGGTTGACGCGCCCGGGGGCGAAGAACACGCGCGGAGCGGCGCCGGCGCCGAATCGTTCGGTGAAGCCGCCGAGCAGGGAAGGCACGAGGGCGCGGGGATCCGGAGAGGCGGCGATCGGCGCGGGCACGCCGGGGAGGATACCGCAGGATCGACGCCCCCGCGGCGGTCGGACCCCACTTCCACGGGACCGCTCGCGCTCGCCTGTGGACGGGGGTGGCACGTCGGAACGTGCGCGCGAACTCCCGGTCACTGCGCGCTGGCGGGGGTTCCCGCGGACTGCTAGGTTGCGGTCATGGCCCGCTCGCCCGGAGTCACCCCCTCGCGCTCCATCGGAGCCGCCCTCCTCTGCCTCGCGGCCTCCTGTGCCAGCGTGACCTTCGAGCGCACGAGCGAGACCTCCGGCACGTTCGAGTCCTCGGGCCTCGCCTTCACCCTGCTCTCGATCGACATCCCCAAGAGCGCGCTCAACATCGCTCGAGAGAACGCCGCCGACGCCAATCTGCCCAACATGGAGGTCCAGGAAGCGCGCGTGCGGCCCTATCTCGGATGGGGCGACTGGCTGCTCGACATCATCGGAGTCCGCAAGGCCTACATCCGTGGTACCTGGGGCTTCGACGGCGAGGGCCGCTGAGCCGCAACGGGAGCCAGCCAGGGACTCGGCGCGGGCGCAAGGAGCCCCCGGGCACGCCGCCCAGGATGCGTCTGCAGCCGCCGCGCTCCAGGTAGGGCCCGGATCCCCCACGAGCGGGCGCTGCCCGCGCGCGGGGCCGGTGGATGCGGCGGGGTAGACTTCGGCCCCCTATGCCCATCGCGCTACGCCCCCTGGAACGAACCGGTGACCCCGCGGCCGAGCGGGTCCTGGAGGCCGCTTTCCACCGCCCCGGGCGCGAGTCGCGTCTGGTGCGCGAGCTCGCCCGCTCGCACCCGGAGTTCGACCCCGAGCTGGCCCTGGTGGCCGAGCGCAGCGGGCGAGTGGAGGGGTGCGCGCTCCTGCTCCCGCGCCGGATCCAAGTGCGCGGAGCGCCCCTCCCGTTGGCGGTCGTCGGACCGCTCGGCGTGGAGCCGGAAGCGCGCGGCTCGGGGGTCGGTGGCGAACTCCTGCGCGCGGCGCTCGCGACTGCCGCGCGGCGCGGATTGCTCGGCGCGCTCGCCCTGGGCGCGCCGGAGTTCTTCACCCGCCACGGCTTCGCCCCGGCCTTCGACCTGTGGGCGCTGCGGGTGCCAGCGGAGATCCTCCCACCCAGGGTCGAGGGCGCCCCCTGGCGTGGCCTCGTCGGCGAGGATCTTCCCCACCTGCCCGAGCTCCACGGCCACTCCTATCGCGGCGTCTCCTGCTCGGAGGTGCGCACCGCCGACGCGCTCGACTGGGAGTCCATGGCGCCGCGCGCGCACACGCTCGTGCACCCCGGCGACGCTCGCCCCCTCGCCTACCTGCGGTTCCGGGTACGCGAGGAGCTCGAGCTGCTCGAGTGCGGCGTGCGCGACGAGCGAGGGATCGAGGCCGTACTCGCGATGCTGCGGCGGTTGTGCCTCGAACACGGGCGCCTGACCCTGTTCGCCCGGCTCCCCGATCCGCACCCGCTCGCGCGGGCCCTGTTCCGGCGCGGCGCGCTCCTGGAGCGCAGCAACCTCGGCGGCGCGGGCATGCTCGCGGTGCTCGACTGGCCGGCGGCGCTCAGGGCGATCTCCAGCGCCTGGGCGCCGGCGCTCGCCGGACTCCCGCGCCCCGCCCTTTCCCTGGGGGTCGGCGAAGCGAGTTGGACCCTGGAGCTCGGGGCCGACGGCCCGCGCGTCACGACGGGTCGTGAGAGCGGCGCGCACCTGGCGCTGGATGTCTCCCAGGCCCCGGCCCTGCTCACCGGCGCGCGCGGGTTCGAGGAGTTGCTGGACGAAGGCGACGTGCGGTCGCGGTCCGAGCTCACGCCCGAACTCCGCCTGCGGCTCGCCGCCCACCTGGGGCCGCGCCCCTCGGCCTGGGGCTACGCGCCGCCCTTCGAGCTCGCCGACGACTGATCCCCCGGCGCTCGAGCGTCAGCGCGCGCGGCGCAGGATCACGTATCCCGCCACGGTCTGGATGGGTTCGCCCAGGAGTTCGCCCGGGGCGAGCCCGAAGAGGCGATCCATGAAAACGGGCAGGTCCGGATGCCGTCGGTGGATCCAGCCCAGGTCGCCGGCGCGCTCCTTGCCCCCCGGGTCGTCGTTGAACGCCCGCGCGGCTTCCTCGAAGGACTGGCCCGCGGCGAGGTCACGGTGGATGGCGAGCGCGAACCGTTCGGCCTCTTCCTGCAGGCGGTGCAAGCCTGGGGGAGCCGCGACGGCGCCGCTGTAGGAGACCAGGATGCCCTGCGCGCGCACGAGGGTCGTCTCGCGCAGGGATGGATCGAGGGTCGCGGGATCGACGCGCTGCACCAGATGCCACCCCAGGGGAGTGCGCAGCGGGCCGAGGACCTCGCCCAAGCGCGCTTCGAAGGCCGCTGCCTTGAGCAGACGGTCCCGCGGGCCGCGCTCGTAGATCCCCAGCGCTCCGCCGCGGGGAGCGCTGAGCGGATCCTGGCTGTGTGCGCGCGCGAGTTCGGCGAAGTCGGCGCCCGCCGCCAGTTCCGCGAGCAGCGTCTGCGCCCGCTCCCGCCCGTCCTCGCCCGTGCACAGGATGTGGCGCACGCCGGCGAAGGTCTCCACCCGCTGGAGCAGGTGCACGGCGCCGCGACCCAAGATGGGCGCGCTCGTCTCCCCAACCGCGGCCTCGAACAGGAAGCGCTCGAGCGGGCCTTCGAGCAACCCGCGCGGAAAGGTCCCGAGCAGCGCCCCTTGCCCGGCCTTCGGGACCTGCGAGTAGCGCTGCGCGAGGTCGGCGAAGTCCTCGCCGTCCTCCAAGCGCCGCGCGAGCTGCATGGCCAGCTCGATCGCCGCTTCCCGCGAGCGACGCTTCGCGTCCTCCCCGTCCAGGGATCCGGACTCGACCCCGTCGAAGGGGATCAGGATGTGTCGCGCCGAGCGCAGCTCGGGGGGCTCCTCGGAGAGGAGGAGCGGCCGGGCCAGCAACGATGCCTGCAGGCAGAGGGCGACGAGCAGCATGACGCGAGACCTCCTCGATCAGGCCCAATCGAGCAACTGATGCTCGGGGTGACGGCGCGCGGCGGCGCGTTTGTCCCACTCGGTCTGGAACAACACCACGGTTCGGCCGCGTGAGTCCGCGACGAGCAGGGCCGTCGTCGGCGGCTCGAAGCGCGCGAGATCCCCCTGGACCCATGCGCTGCACTCGTAGGGCAGGGGCGTCAGCACCGACTCGACGCCGTACTCGTCGCGCAGCCGGTGCTGGAGCACGTCGAACTGCAGGCGTCCGACGGCGCCGATCAGGGGCTCGCTGCCGCCGCCGCGCTGGGGCACGAGAGGCTGCACCGTTCCCTCGCTGATGAGCTGCTCGAGACCCTTGTCGAAGCCCTTGCGCTTGGACTGGTCCTTGGGCGCGATGCGTGCGAAGACCTCCGGCTGGAAGAGAGGCAGGGGCTTGTGCTCGAACCCGCCCTTGACCGAGATCGTGTCGCCGATGCGGAAAGTGTCGCGGTTGATCAACCCCACGATGTCGCCGGGATAGGCCACGTCGAGGGTGTTGCGCTCGCGGGCCACCAGGGTGTGCGGGCGCGAGAGGCGGATCTCGCGCCCCAGTCGCTGGTGGTACACGACGAGGTCGCGCTCGAAGCGCCCCGAGCAGACGCGCACGAAGGCCAGGCAGTCGCGGTGGCGTCGATCCATGTTGGCCTGGATCTTGAACACGTAGGCGCTGAAGGGCGAGGTGATCGGGTCGAGCAGGGCTTCGCCGTCGCCCTCGAGGTCCACCGGGCGCGGTCCTGGGCAGGGCGCCATCGCGGCGAAGGCGTCGAAGAAGGGCTCGACGCCGAAGTTGGTCAGGGCCGAACCGAAGAAGGTGGGCGTCACCTCGCCCTGCACGAATGCCTCGCGCGTGAAGGGATTGCCGGCCACCTCCAGCAGCTCGAGGTCGTGTCGCGCCTTCTCGAGCAGGCGCGGCTCGATGCGCTCCGCCAGCCGGGGGTCGTCGAGCGCGAGGGCCTCGATCTCGGCCCGCTGCGAGCCCGCGGCCGCCGTCTTCTTGAACATCAAGACACGGCGCGTCGCGGGTTCGATCACGCCCGCGAAGTCGCGCCCCGCGCCGATGGGCCAGTTGAGCGCACTGGCGTGGATGCCGAGCACCTCTTCCACCTCGCTCATCAGGTCCAGCGGATCGCGACCCGGCATGTCCATCTTGTTGATGAACGTCAGGACCGGGATGCGCCGCAGGCGGCAGACGGCGAACAGCTTGCGCGTCTGTTCCTGCACGCCGCGCCCCGCATCGATGACCATGATCGCAGAATCGGCCGCCGTCAGGGTGCGATAGGTGTCCTCGCTGAAGTCCTGGTGCCCGGGCGTGTCGAGCACGTTGATGATCGTCCCCTTGTAGGGGAACTGCATCGCCGAGGACGTGATCGAGATCCCCCGCTCCTGCTCCATCCCCATCCAGTCGGAGGTGGCCAGCTTGCCCTTGCGGCCCTTGACCATGCCCGCGGTGCGGATCATCCCCGAGTACAGCAGCAGCTTCTCGGTCAGGGTCGTCTTGCCCGCGTCGGGGTGCGAGATGATCGCGAACGTGCGCCGGGCGCGGGTCTCGCGCTCGAGTTCGGGGTCGGCGGTGGGGGCGGCCATGGGGGCGTGCGGGGATCCAAACGTGCTCGGAGGACCGCGTAGCATCGCCGATCCGCGGCGACGGTACCAGGCGCGTGGGACGCGCTCACTCCCTGACCGGCAGCCCGAGGCCTTGCAGGGTGGACCGCAGCACCTCGTCGAAGGGGCGCGGCTGCCAGCCCAGCTCCGAGCGGGCCTTCGAGCCGTCCGCGCGCCAGTCGGCGCCCGCCATCCGCAAGGCCTGGGGCGACACGCGCCCCTCGGGGTCGCGGGCCTCGATCCGTCGGGCCCCCTGGGTCAAGGCCCACCAGAGGGCGCGCGGCGCGCGCGGTCCCGGCGCCGGCGCCCCGCACAGGTGGGCGATGCGCGCCAGCAGCTCGCGCCCGCCGACGTTCGACTCGACCAAGAGGTAGCGCTCGCCGCGGCGGCCGCGCTCCAGGGCCAGGCGCACGCCCTCGGCGCAGTCCTCCACGCCGAGCACGGCCATCCCGCCCGGCGGCGAGAGCCACAGGCGGCGCCCGCGCGCGATCTCGCGCAGCAGGAACACCGTGTTGGAACGTTCTGGACCCGGCCCGAAGATCGCCCCCGGGTCGACGATCGTGACGTCCTGCTCGCGCGCGGCGAGCAGCGCCAGGTCCTCGGCGGCGCGCTTGGTCGTGGCGTAGTCCACCGCGAGCGCGGCTGCGTTCCAGCGTTGGTCCTCGCGCACGAGATCGGGCCCCGAACGGCAGCCCACGGCGACGACCGACCCGACGTGCACGATGCGCCGCAGGCCGACCTTGTAGGCGGCGTCGAGCACGTTCCAGGTGCCCTCGACGTTGACGCGCCGTTGCAACTCGGTGTCGTCGCTGCGGTAGCTGATGACGGCGCCCGAGTGCACCAGGTCCAGGGCTCGGTCGGGATGCGCCATGGCGGCTGCTTCGAGGGCCGCGAGCACGCTCGGTCCGTCCACCAGGTCACCCAGGTGCGTCGCGATCCCCTCGCGGCCGAGCGCGACGCGATCCGCCTCGCGCCGCACGAGGGCGTGCACGGGACGGCCCGCGCGCCGGAACGCTCCGACCAGGCAGCGCCCGAGGAAGCCGGTGGCCCCTGTGAGGAAGACCGGATTCGTCACGCCGCGGGCTCCTGGGGCAGCGCGACCCGCGCCACGGTCCCGCCGCCGGAGCGCGCGACGAGCTCGATCGTCCCTCCCATCTGCTCGACGACGCGCTTGCAGACCGCGAGCCCGAGTCCGGTACCGTGGGACTTGGTGGTGAAGTGGGGCTCGAACAGCCGCTCGCGCGCGGCGGGGTCGAGGCCCGCGCCGTCGTCGCGCACCTCGATCGTCACGCGCGCCGCGGAGCCCTGTCCCTCGACCCCGAGGGCGATCTCGACCTGTCCTCCCGGGGAACTGGCCTCGAGCGCGTTCGTGACCAGGTTGATCAGCACGCGTCGCAGCTCGCCCGGGTCGACGACGAGGATCGGCGCCGCTCCCACGGCGCGCACCTCGACGCCGAGTTCCTCGGCCCAGGCGGCCACGAGCTCCCGCACCTCGGCCACGAGGGTTGCCGGGTCGATGGGCTCTGGCGCGAGACGGTGCGCGCCAGCGAAGGCGTAGAAGTCGCTGGCGATCTGGCGCATGTTCTCGACCTGCCGGCCGACCACGTCCAGGGTGCGCTCGAGGATCGCCTCGAACTGGGGGCTGTTTTCATCCCGGGCGCGTCGCAGGAGGTCGATCGAGAGCTTGATCGGCGTCAGGGGGTTCTTGATCTCGTGCGCCACCTGGCGCGCCATCTCACGCCAAGCAGCCTCCTTCTCGGCGCGCACGAGTTGCTCGCGGCTGCGCTCGAGCTCGCCCGTCATGTGGTTGAAGTCGCGCGCGAGTTCGCCGAGCTCGTCCTGCGTGCGCACGTCGACGCGGGCCGAGAGGTCGCCCGCCGCCACGCGCTGGGTCTGTGCCTGTAGATCGAGGATCGGCCGCGTGGTCCGGCGTGCGATCACGATCGTCCACAGCAGCACGACCAGCAACACGACCAGGGTGGCCTGGATCAGGAGCGCGCGCAGCTCGTTGACGGTCGCGTAGATGTCCTGGTTGTCGATCCCGATGCCGACGACCCAGTGGAAGCCGCCCTCCTCGGGTGGACGTGTGCGCCGAAAGGCAGCGTTCTTGCGCTCGCCGCCGAACTCGTACTCGGGGAACATGCCCCACTCGCCCGAGTTCGCGGCCGCCGTGAGCTGCGGCAGGTTCACGGGCGGTCCGTCGACCTGCGTCCAGAAGAGCTCCGGTCGGGGGTGGGCCAGGATCGTGTTCCCGTCCGCGCCCCAGAGCCAGGCGTAGGACGAGGAGTACAGGTCCGCGCCGATCAGCCCTTGGAAGTAGCCGCGGCGCTGGGCCCCAAGGACGGCCCGCTCGACGTAGCTCCAGGGGAGGAAGCCCACGACGGCCCCGACCACGCGTTGGGGCTCGATCTGGCTGTGGACCGGCGCCGCGAAGGCCAGGTAACAGTCTCGTGCCCGTGGCTCGGGCGGCAGGTCGGGGCCCACGATCAGAGCCGGGCAGTGCACGTCGACCTGCGCGGCCTGACCGGCGAGCACCAGCGGGAACCAGGGCTCCTGCGCGTAGTCCCAACCGGCGAGGCGCTGCTCGAGGTCCGGCGGCAGACGTCGGCCGGCCGAGTCCACGCCGCTCGACGCGACGTGCCGGCCCTGGGCATCGACGGCGACGAGGAGCTCGAAGTCCGTCCCCTTGTCGACGTAGGTATCGAAGCGCGCGCGCAGCAGCGAGAGGAACTGCACCTCCTCGCCCCCGTAGTCGGCCACGCTCCACTCGACGATCGGGTCCTCGGCCCACAGCTCGATGTCGAGGCTACGCTCGGCCAACGTCGCGTCGACGCGTTCGGCGATGTCCGCCGCCAGGTTGAGCAGGTAGTAGCGCACGACGTCCCACGACAGACGGTGGGCCAGGGCGCTGTCGACGTACCAGGCGAACCCGAGGAAGGGCACGACCACCGCCGCCAACACGGCCAACACCCAACGCGTGGAGAGTCGCCGGATCATGGGTGCGGTATCGTAGCGGGCCGCGTGGCTGGTCCGCGCGGCACCCCATCGTGGACGAGCCCCGCCGGATCCTGCTCGTGCGCCTCTCGCACCTCGGGGACGTGGTACATGCCCTTCCGGTCTTCCACGCCCTCGCGGCGCGCTACCCACGCGCCGAGTTGGCCTGGGCCGTGCAGCCCGAGTTCGCGGGCCTGCTCGCTGGCCTTCCCCGCCTCGGCCGCGTGGTGACCTTCCAGCGCCGGGGGGGCGCGGCGGCCTGGCCGCGGCTCGCGGCCGAGCTGGGGGCCTTCGGCGCCGAGTTGGCCGTCGATGCCCAGGGCAACGCCAAGAGCGCCCTGGTGACCCTGGCGAGCGGCGCGCCGCGACGTTTGGGCCTGGCGCGCCGCGACTGGCGCGAGCCCTTCGCGGCCCACGTCCTGACGGAGTTCGCCCCTCCGCTCGCCGGAGCCGCGCCCCAGCACGCGATGGCACGCATGGAGCACCTGGCGAGCCACATCGCCCCCGCCACAATCCCACGCCGCGATCCAGGTCTATCGGAGTTGGAGCTCGCGCAGGGAGCACGGTCGCTCGAGGCGCTTCTGGGGGACGCGCCGCGTCCGCTGTTCCTGGCCCTCCCGACTCCCGGGGACGTGCGTTCCTGGCCGGCGGAGGGCTGGATCGAGCTCGCCCGCGCCTTGGCGCGCTCGGGATCCTCCCTGCTGGTGCTCTCCGGTCCAGCGGAGGCCGACCTCGGTCGACGGGTCGAGCACGCCCTGGAGGGAGAGCGGGCCGCGCATTGGGTCGGCCAGCGCGGCCTGCGCGCCCTGGCCGCGCTCTTCACCGCCGGGGCCGCCCGCGGGGCACGGCTCGTGGCCTGCGACTCCGGTCCCATGCACTTGGCCGCGGCCTGCGGTCTGCCGGTGCTGCTCCTCGCCGGTCCGCAGGACCCGCGGCGCACGGGTCCCTGGCCGCTGCCCGGGAGGGGCTCGCCGCACTCCGTCCTGCTGGCGGCCGAGCCCCCCGCGTGCGCACCGTGCCTGGCGCGCCGCTGCGCGCACCCCCGGGGGCCGGTCTGCATGACGGACATCGAGCCCGCCGCCGTGCTCGGCGCCCTGCGCGGCGCGGCGGCGGAGGGTCGCAGCGGCCCCTGATCTCCAGCGCGGCCAGCGCTGCACGGGTTCGCTTACACTCTTCGCCCCGCGCGGCCGACCGCTGCGACCGCGGGGCACGACCCATGCGCATGACCCACTACTTCGCCGTGGCGACCGGGCTGCTCGTGCCCGCGCTGCTGGCGACCGTCCTGAGCGGCGCGCTGGGCTGGCCCGCGCACCTCACGATCGGACTCTTCGGCGCCATCCTCGCCATCGGCACGCACACGATCCTGATCCTGTTCATGATCGTGACCGGGCGCGTGCTGCGCGAGGCGATGCGCTCGCGCGACCTGGGTCCGGAGTTCCTGACCGAGCTCAATGCCTTCTTCGCGCGCAAGTCGGCCTATCCGTTGGCGATCCTGGCGGCCTTCAGCGTCGTCACGGCCGCCGTGCTGGGCTACGGCGCCCACGGCTTCGGCCTGAGCCCGGTCGTGCACTGGCTGGTCGGCATCGGGGCGGTGATCTTCAATCTCCACGCCCTGGGCGCGGAGATGCGCGCGCTGCTCGAGAATCAGCGCCTGCTCGACAAGGCGGCGGCGGAACTCGACCGCATCGACGAGGAGTCCGCGCGACGGGGCGAGCGCGCCTTCACCCCCGAACCGGAGCCCGACCCGGCCGCGCGAGTCCGGCGCCTGGGCTGGACGCTGGCCCTCGGCTCGTGGCTCCCCTACCTCTACTGGGCCTTGATCGTGTGGCGCGGCGAGTTCACGCGCGTCTCGCTCCACCCCTGGATCGAGGGCTCGGCGCTCGGCCTCGTCCTGGTGCTGCTGGCCCGCGGCCGTCGCGCGCCGACCGAAGCGCACTCGAGCTGATCTGGGCGCGCGAGCGCTCCCTCAAGGTTCGTCCCGGCGCCCGAGCGCCGCGAGGCGTTCGCGCAGGTCGCGATACTCGGGCCAGAAGACCTCGATCTGGAGCAGCAGCATGCGCTGCTGGTCGGGGTCGTCCGCGGCGGCGAGCGCGAGCTCCCACAGGCGCGCGGCCTCGCGCACGTAGCCCGCGAGCGTGTCGCGGCGCGTGCGCGCGTCGCGGTGGAAGTCGACCTGGGTCAGCAGGGCGTCGTAGCCCGCGATCGCCTCCTCGTAGCGGAAGTCGCGCTCGAGGTCGCGCGCGCGCTGGTAGATCTGGTCGAGGCGAGCCTCCTCGATGCGGGCGCCGAGGGCGGCGACCCGCTCGGCCTGCAGCTCGGTGCGCTCTCCACCCTGATCCAGGCGCTCCAGGGCGCGCTCGTACTCGCCCCGGCGCATGTCCATCTCCGACTCGAGCAGGCGCACCTTCCAGGCCGCCTCGCGCCGGGCCCGCTCGAGTCCCTCGCGGGCACCCTCGAGCTGCGGGTCGAGCCGCAGGCCCAAACGGTACTCGGTGGCCGCGGCGGAGTAGAGTTCCTTGCGTTCCAACTCGCGGGCGACAGCCAGACGTTGCTCGGCGAGCAGACGATCGACCTCCTTGCCGCGGGTCCGGGGGCGCTCGTCCTCGAGGTACTTCCCCGCGTAGGAGAAGCGCGAACGCGCGCGCTCGAGCCAAAAGGCCGCCAGGGAGTTCACGCCCTCGTGGTAGTAGTCCTGGCCCAGCTCCGCGCGATAGTCGAGCTGCAGGCTGGCCTGGGCCAGGCTGCGGGCCACGGGCATCGAGTTCGGGTCGTAGAGCAGCGCGCGCTGGTAGGCCAGGGTCGCCCCGTCCAGGTTGCCTTGGGCATGCAGGTCGAGCCCCCGCTCCAGCCAACGCCGGGCCAACGTGCGGTTGGTCTTGGCGATCCAGACCTCGACCGCCGGGAAGTCGGGACCGATCTCCGCCGCCTGTCCGACCCAGTCGAGGGCCTGCTCCGGGTCGTCGCCGAAGGTGGCGCGCCGAGCGCGCTCGAGCAGGTACGCGACGGAGGCCCGCCGGTGGGCCTCGGCGACCTCGGGATCCTCCGGGCGGCGCTCGCGCAGTTCGTCCGCCGCGCGCACCGCCTCCTCGTACCGCTGGCGCGCCACGAGTTCGTCGATGCGATCGACCCCTCCACGCTCCTCGCGGGTCGAGGCGCAGGCGAGGGACAGGAGCAGGACCAGCGGGAGGGCGCGGCGCGGCATGGGCGGCTTCGGTTGTTGCGGGCGGCGGCGGGAGCGGGCCCTGGGGCGGGTGTGGGCGCCGAGGGACGTCCACTGCGCGCCGATCTTCCCGGGCCCGAAGAGGGTAGGGCGTTCCGGTCCGGCGTTCCACGCCCCCCGGCCTGCCCTGCCCGGTCCACGCGACCCCGGCCCGCGGCCCATCCCTCCCTCAGGTCCGGACCGCGTCGAAGAGCACGATCCCCAGGCTGCCGAAGAACAGCACCGGGATCCAACTCGCCAGGAGCGGGTCGAGCGAGCCTTGCAGCCCCAGGTTGCGGCACACGAAGTCGGCCGCGAAGTAGAAGACGCACAGCATCAGACCCGAGACGATGCCCTCGGCTCCCCGCGCGCGTTCGGGCCGCAGCAACAGGGGCAGGCCGACCAGCAGCAGCACCAGGCTCGCCAGCGGAAAGGTCAGGTGGTACTGGAGCAGGGTCTGGTAGACGACGTTGTCGGGATCACGCGATGCGAGCAGCAGCGACTCGCGGAACGAGAGCTCGAGGGGGTTGCTGCGCATGCGCTGGTAGGTGAGGGCCAGCTCGGGGGTCAACTCGAAGCCCTCCAGACGCGTGACCCGCTCGCTGCGCTGCTGCTCGCCGACCTCCTCGCGCAGGCCTTCCTCGAGCCACCATGCGAGCTCGCCGCCGCGCCGCTCGTAGACCATGCGCGGGGCCTGGATCGTGACGTAGGTCGAGCCCTTTCGCAGGGTTGCCTCGAAGCCCATCACTTCACCCGAGCGTGGCCGGAACTCACCCAGCCGCACCACGCTGCCGCCGAGGTCACGCACCCATAGGTTGCGGTGGACGACCTCGGGTCGACGATGGGACAACATGTGCAGGTACGCGTCCCGCTTGGGCGCCACCGTGTTCGGCAGGACCTCGCGCAGGGCGAACATGAGCCCGGCGGAGAGCGCCCCGCCGACGAAGATGGGCGCGAGCATGCGCCGCGCGCTGATGCCCGCCGCGAGGGCGGCGCCCACCTCGCTGTGCTTGAGCAGCCGGGAGACCGTGAACAGGCCGGCGGTCAAGGTCACGAAGGGTGCCGACTGCAGGAAGAGATAGGGCAGGTTGAGCAGGTAGTACTGCACCATCACCGACGCCGGCGCGGAGTGACCGCCCACCCACGGCTCGAGGAAATCGTCGAGGTTCGTGGCCAGGTCCATGATGAAGTAGAGCCCGATCACGACCAGCAGCGCCGTCGCGTAGGAGACGGCGAAGATCGCGGCGACGTAGCGGTCCAGGCGCCCGCCGAGGGAGATGCGACGGCGGCTCATCGTCGGAAGGCCTTCCAGCACAGGGCCGCGCCGGCCGAGGCGCTCACGATCACCGGACCCCAGGCCCCGATCCAGGGGGCCACGACCCCCGCCGTGCCCAGCTCCTTGCCCAGGCGCAGCGAGAGCAACCAGTAGGCGATGGCGTACCCGACGGCGACCGCGAGTGCGCCCATGCGGGTGCCCTGGCGCATCAGGATCCCGGTCGGCACTCCGAGCAGGATGAACGCCAGGCAGGTCGCCCCGATGGCCAGTCGCCAGTGCCACTCGTAGAGCAGCTTCCTGTGCTCCCGGGGCTCGAGGTCCGGCAGGCCCAGGCGCTCGCGGATCTGCTCCGAGGTCAGGTAGCGCTGGCCCACGCTGCGGCCCGGCTCGTCCACCAAGCGCTCGAAGGGGATCAGGATCGTCGGCGTGGCCCGTGCTCGGATGCGCTCGTGCACGTGCACGCCGTCCTTGACGTGCACGATCATGTGCTCGTCGGTGAAGCGGAACTGCACGGACTCCGCCAGGACGGTGCGCGGCGGTTGGCCGTCCAAGGGCGGGATCTCCATGAACACGTCGTGGAAGGTCATCCCCTGGCGGTAGCCCGCGGCCAGGTAGAAGTCGCCGAAGTTGAGTTCGGTCCGACCGGGGTTCAGGTTGCGCAGCGAGTCGCGCACCGCGCGCACCTGGAAGGTCTTCTGCTCGAACTTCATGCGCGGCAGGACCTCCGCGTTCATGTGGTAGGTCCCGGCGCCGACGACCAAGCCCAGCAGCGTCGGGGCGAGCAGCATCCGCAGGGGGTGCACGCCCGCCATCAGGATCGCCACCCACTCGCGGTCCGCGGCCAGGCGGCCGTAGGTCGAGACGACCGCGAGCAGGAACGAGACCGGCACGACGTAGGGCACGAAGACCCCCGTGGCGAGGGGCAGGTAGCGCAGAAGGACCGCCGTCCCGACCCCCGGTAGCTTGTGCACCGCCCCCACCGCGAGCCCGGGCAGGGCGACGAAGAGCATGCCCGCCGCCGCGATGGCGAAGGAGGCGAGGAGCTGGGCGAGGACGTAGCGCTGGAGCCGCACGGGGCGCCGATTCTACGCGCGGACCACCCCGGGAGCCCGCGCCGCGCCCCAACGCCAGAGCGCAGGTCCGGGCTAGCATGGCGCCGTGCCGCAGCCGCTCAAGGAGGGACCCAACCGCAGCGTGTGGTTCGAGGCCGAGCCCACCCCGCGGGCCGTCAAGCGTTTCCACTCCCGCGGCTACCTGGCGCGCCTCCTGGACGGGCGGCGCGCCAGGCGGGAGTACCGGATGCTGCGCGAGCTCGCGCTCCGCGGGCTACCGGTGCCCACGGCGCTCGTTCCCCAGCGCGTCCAACGTCGCTGGCAGATCGGTTCGAGTTGGATCCAAGGGGCCCGTCCCCTCGAGGACGTGCTCGCGGGGCGCTCGCCCTGGCCCAACGAGCCGCGGCGCGTCGCGCGGCGACTGGGGCGGCTGCTCGGCCTCGCCCACGCGCGCGGCGTGCGCCAGCGGGACCTGCACGCGGGCAACGTGCTGCTCGACGACGCGGGCGAGCCCTGGATCGTCGACCCGGCCGGGATTCGGCTGGGGCCGGCGGGGGCGCGCGCCGCCGGGGCCGACCTGGAGCGCGCCTGCGGCTTCCTGCGCGAGCGCTGCACGGGCGGCCTGCGCGCCCGCGCCCTCGTCGCCTGGCGGCGCGCGGTCCCGGCTTCGCTCGCGAGCGCCGTGCTCGCCCGGCCCGGCGCGGTGGTGGAACTCGAGCGCGCCGGCCGCCGCGATCGGGCGCGCGCCCTGCGGGCGAACGCGCGGCGTTGGACCCGCGCGAGCGGCGTGCTGCGCGCCGTGTCGGTCGACGGCGAGCGCTGGTTGGTGCGCCGGACTCGGACCCACGCGGGGCCGGGCACGCCCGCCCTCGAGTCCTTGGCGCCCGCGGCCCGGCGCCGGCACTGGATGGTCCTGGGGCGGCTCTTCGAGCACGGCCTCGCGGTCCCCCCACCCGCGCGGGTCGCGCCCCAGCGGGGATGGGCCGTCGAGCTGGACGATCTGGAGGGATTCGCCCCGCTCCCCGGGCGCGCCGCGCGCCTCGCGCCCCACGAGCGGCGACGGCTCGCGTTCGCCCTGGGGGAGTTGCTCGGGAGCCTACGCGAACGCGGCCACGACCCGGGCGCGCTGGGCGCGCGCGACATCTGGATCGGCCCGCGGCAGCGGCTGCTCCTCGCCCCCGAGTTCGTGCCGCGCGAGCGGCGGGACGACGCCTTCGGCCCGGTCGACGCGTCCCGGCTGGTCGGTTCCGATGACCCCAGCGAACGGGAGCGGGCGCTCTTCGTGTGCGGCGCACGGCGCGCGCTGCGGGGAGCGCGCCCCGAACGCGACGCCTGGTCGGCGGAGCTGCGCGGTCGATGAGCGCGGCGCGTGTCGATCCCGCCCGCGCGGCCGCCGCGCCCCTGCGCCGGCGCCTGCGCGCGGCGGCCCTGGATGGGCTGGTCGCGGCGGGGAGCCTGGTCCCCCACCCGCTCCTGCGCGCGGGTCTCGAGGGCCTGGCGCTGTGCGCCGCGCGCGGACGGCACGCCGAGCTCACCCGCGCGAACCTCGAGCTGGCGCTCGGGACGGAGCTCGATCCCCACGCGCGCACGCACCTCGCCCGGGACGTGCGGCGCTTCGCGGCGCGCCAACTCGCGGAGTGGCTGCGCCTGGCCCGCGGCGCGCCCCCCATCGGCCCACGCGCCGAGCGCGGGCGCTGGATCGAGGACGCGGTCGAGCTCGATCCCTCGTGCGACCTGCTCGCCGCGCACCTGGCGCGCGGACGCGGCGCGCTGGTGGTCACGGCGCACCTCGGGAACTGGGAGTTGCTCGCGGCGCGCCTGCGGCGGCTGGGCTACGACGGCGCGGTGGTCGGCCGCGAACGGCCCCGCGATCCCTCGGCGCAGTGGCTGGTGAGGATGCGCGCGGCCTACGGGCTGCGCTCCCTGGCCCAGACGAGCCCCGCGCGCCGGCTGCTCGAGGTGCTCGCGCAGGGCGGCACGCTGGGATTGCTCGCGGACCTCGAGGTACGCCGCCTGGCGGGTGCCTTCGTGCCCTTCTTCGGCCGCCCGGCCTGGACCGCGACCGCGCCGGCCGCCCTGGCCCGCGCGGCAGGCCTGCCGCTGCTGCCCGCGCGCTGCGTCGCGATCGACGGCGCACGGTATCGGCTCAGCTTCGACGAGCCCCTCGAGCTCGACCGCGGCCTCGACCGCCGCGAAGCGACGCTCGAGCTGACCGCGCGGCTCAACGCCCTGTACGAGCGCTGGATCCGGGCCGCGCCCGAGCAGTGGGCCTGGCACCAACCGCGTTGGCGCACCCACCCCGACGCCCCGCCGCGGCGCGCTCCGCGGGCCGCAGGAGCCCTGACCGAGGAATCCTAGTTCCCTACAGCAGCCCCGCGCGTTGCGCCACCTCGCGCACGCGGGGGTTCAGGATGAGCTCGGGGTACTTCGAGCTGGTGCGCCGGTAGCTGCGCAGGAAGTCCTCGATGCCCGGCAACCCGACCAGCTCGCGCGCGGCTTGATCGACGTGCTCGGGCACGTCGAGGCCCAGGACGAGCGAGATCAGCACGCCCACCGCCTTGCCGCTCTCCTTGCGCTGCCAGTGGTACTTCGCCTGCTGCATCTGATCGTCGAAGAACTCCTTCTCGGCCGCGGCCAGTTGGTCGAGCAGCTCGATGGCCTGCTCGCGGTCGGCTCCGGAGGCGCGCTCGGCGAACGCGCGCACGATGCCGGCCGCCTGGCGGTAGTCCCGGGGCTTGGCCCAGGTCAGCGTCTCGACCTCGTAGGCGACGTCCTTGAAGGTCGGCGGGTCGTTCAGGTCGACCAGGCGCGAGTAGAGGCGCTCGTGCCGGTCGATCCAGTCCATGTCGGGGAACTGCGGCCAGCGTTGGCGAAACTCGCGCAGGCGCTTGAGGAACACGCGCACCCGTTCGCGGGGCGGGTTGTCGCCGACCAGGCGGGCCTTCATGAAGCCCTCGAGCTGCGTCGTCCGGTAGTCCTCGGCCTCGCGGCGGTGCTCGCGGTCGAGGACGAGGTCGCGGTCGATCGCGTCCATCTCCGACTCGAGGGTCTCGATCTGCTTGCGCAGGGCCGCGGAGACCTGTTCGCGGGGGATGAGGGCCAGCGCCGCCCGCGCGGCGTCGAACTCGCGTTGCTCGAAGCGCTCGCGGGCCCGCGCCAGGGTCGCCTCGGGCACGACCGTCGACTTGCCCGTCTGCCCGACCAGGGCGCGCAGGGCGAAGAACGTGAGGATCAGCGCGCCGCCGATCAGGACCAGCATCAACCAGGTCGGGATGCCGCGCTTGACCTGCGCCCGGGGCCGATTGCGCTGCACACCCGCGGCCGAAGCGGCGGCCTGGGCCGATGCAACGGGACGCTGGGCCGAAGCGGCGGCACGCTGGGGCGCAGCGGAGCGCGACGGCGCCGGACGTGGGGCGGCGGCCGGCTTCGGGGCCGGGGGCTGCGCGCGGGGCGCGCCCGCGGATGCGGCGGCCTGTTCTTCGGCGAGGTAGTGGAAGCGCGCCGCGCCGATCTCGAACCGCGCGTCGTGGGCCAGCGGCACCTGATGGGTCACCGGTTGGCCGTGCATCAGGGGCGGCATCACCCCCGGCCGTGGGCGCAGGTAGGCGAACCCGCCGCTGACCTCGAGCTCGGCGTGGACCTCGGCCACGCCCTCCGACACCAGGCGCAGGGAGCAGTTCGCTCCGCTGCCGATGGTCAGCCGGCCCTCGCCGACCTTGAACGCGCGGCGCGCGTCGCCCTCTTCCAGGATCAGTCGTGCCATCCGTCCAACTCGGTGAGGAACTTCGTGCCGCTGCCGAAGTTTTGGGTCCAGTACACGCTGGCGAGGGCGCTGGCCATCTCGCGGTGGCTCGCCATCAGGAGGTTCCTGTGGTGTCCGCTCGAACGTCGCCAACCCTGGTGAGCGCCCTCCGCGGAGCCGCTCCCCATGTGGCAGTTCTCGCTCGCCCCCTGATCGTAGCCCGCCAGGCGCATGCGGTCGAAGGGCGTGCGCCGCTCGGGGTCCGGCTGGGTGTGGCCGAAGTCGCCCGTGTCGGCCATGTACACCGAGTGCCAGCGCGCGGCGAGCTGCACGTCCGGGTTCCAGGCCAAGGCGCGCCGGCCCAACATGCGCCGGTAGGCGTTGGTGACCGAGACCTGGAGGCGTTCTTCCCCGCGTGGCGCGCGGTCCTCGTCGCGCCGGCTCCAGCTCGCCCACTGGCGCTCGTTGTAGGCCAGGACGGCGCGGTCGTAGGCGAGCCGCTCGCGCTCGGTAGCGTCCCAGGCGAAGGTCGAGAGGTCGACCTCGTCCAGGCCGGGCAGGCCTCCGATCCAGCTCGGCAACGAGCTCGGCGTCGGGACCACGAACTCGAGGTCACGGGCGACCTCGAGGACCCAGGCGAGTTGGCCGAGGGCGTCGCGGAAGGCGGCCGGTAGGCGCACCGGGCCCGGGACGTTCCAGACCTCCTGCACGAGGGCCACGAGCTCGTCCACGCGGCGCTGGACGGGCCAGTAGTCGCTGGCGCTCTTGCCGGGCGCGATGTCGGGGCCGGTGAAGGGGTAGAAGTACGCGTCCTCGTCGAAGATCAGGGTCAGGGCGTCGAGCCGGCGGCGGTCGAGCTCCCGCCGGCGCTCCGCCAACCGCTCCAACGCCCCCAGGGTGTTGCCCTTCGCCAGCGTCGCCACCGCCTGGGCCAGGCGCGCCTCGAGGGCCGATCGCAGGGGCTCACGCGCCGCGCTCCCCAGCGCCAGGAGCTCCGCCACCAACGTGTCCCGGGCCGGGCCCTGGGCCCGCTGCATGCGCGTGGTGAGCTCCGCGATGCGCCCGCGCAGCACCGCCGCCTCGTGCTCGGCCCGGGTGATCCAGGCGCCCTTCTCGAAGACGTACCCCCCCTCGGGGAGGGCCTCGCCCCGGAAGTCGGCCAGGATCGCGAAGGCCTCGGCCGGCTCGAGCTCCCCGCGCTCGAGCGCCCGGGAGAGTTCGGCCAGCGCGGCGTTCGAGTCCGCCGAACGTCCGCGCGCCAAGCGCTCGAGCAGGAGCCCCACGCGGGCGTCCTGGGAGAGCGTGGCGCGGTTCGCCAGGCGTTGGAGCAGGGCCCCCTCGAGCGCGCCCCAGTCGCGACGCGCCCCGGCCACCTCGAGGCCCTGCTCGTCGGCGCCGTCGACGCCCTCCGGCGCGAAGCGCTCGGGGTCCTGGGCGATGGCGGCGGCGAGCTCGGCGCGCAACGCCAGGCGGCGCTCGAGCGAACGCGCGCGCGCCACCCGGTCGCTGCGCAGGGGTCCGGGCTCGGCGGCGAAGGCGAGTTCGATCCAGGTCGCGCGCGCCTCGGCGAGTTGCCCGGCCCGCTCGAGCTCCAGCGCGGCCGCGGGCGAAGGGTCGATCGCCAACGCGGTGCGCGGCGGGGACGGCCCCTCGGCCGGTACCTCCGAGCGCGCCACGCGGGACGATTCGATCCCCGGGCGCGGCGAAGTCTCCTGCGAGGGCGCCGCCGGTTGGTCGGGCTCGGGCCCGTCCTCGGGCGCGACCCCCGGGAGGGACCGACGCCGGCCCGGGGCGAGGGCGACCGGCTCGGGATCGGGTTCGGGATCGTCCAACGGCACGGACCTGGGCCGGATCGCCTGGGCGAGGTCCGCGTGACGCGCCTGGGCGATGCGGTCGGCGAGACCCGAGAGCAGGCGTCCGGCCGCGTCGCGCACGTCGGGGTCGGGCTCGCTCCGCGCAGCCTCGCGCAGGACGCGGCGCAGCTCGTCGGAGGGTTCGGCCTGGGCCAGCCCGTCGAGTTCCTCGAGTCGCCGCGCGCGGGTCTCGCGCAGGTCCGAGAGCCGCATCCGCAGTCGCTCGGCCGCCGCGCCCGGCCGATCGACGAGCAGCGCCTCGGCCGCCTCGAGACGATGGTAGTCCAGGTGTTGGCGCGCGCGCTCGAGGTCGCCGTCCCCGCCGCAACCTAAGGACGAGATCAGCAGCAGGACGGCGAGGAAGCGGGACAAGGGAGATCGGCGGGAACGGGGCAACATGCGCTCTTGGGTCGGCCGGCGAGGGGAACCGCGGCCAGGGGCGGGCGGTCCGCCGCGCGGGGGAGAGGATACGGGAAGGACCCGTGGCGCGGCACCCCGGAGGCCGCTCATACCCCGCCCAGCAGGCGGGGGGACAGGTCGGCGCGCTCGATCCGACCACGGGCCAGGACCGCGGCCCGGCGCAGCTCGTTCTCGAGTTCGCGCACGTTTCCCGGCCAGCTCCAAGCGACCAGGGCCGCGAGGGCCTCGGGAGCGAGCTCGAGGGGCCGCCCCACCTCGGCCGCGATGCGCCGCAGGAAGTGGCGCACGAGGTGCGGGACGTCGCCGGGGCGCTCCCGCAGCGGTGGCAGGTGCAGGGTGACGACGTTGAGCCGGAAGTAGAGGTCCTCGCGGAAGGTGCGTTCCTTGCACATGCGCGGCAGGTCGCGGTGCGTCGCGGCCACGACGCGCACGTCGACGTGTCGGACCTTGTTCGAGCCCACCGGCCGCACCTCGCCTTCCTGCAGCACTCGCAGGAGCTTCGACTGCATCTCGAGGGGCATGTCGCCGATCTCGTCCAGGAAGACGGTGCCGCCGTCGGCCGCCTCGAAGTGCCCCACTCGATCGGCGCTGGCCCCCGTGAAGGAGCCGCGGGTGTGTCCGAACAGCTCGCTCTCGAGGAGCTGCGCGGGCACCGCAGCGCAGTTGACGGCGAAGAAGGGCTTCCTGCGGCGCCGCGAGTGCTCGTGCAGCGCGCGTGCGACGAGCTCCTTGCCGCTGCCCGTCTCGCCCTGCACGAGCACCGGGACGTGCGTCGGCGCGACGCGCTCGAGGAGCGCGTACAGCGCTTGCATGGGAGGACTCTCCCCCACCAGCCCGAAGCGACCCGGGAGTTCCCCGGCACCGTCCTCCTGGGCCGCCGCCGGAATGCGCGTGAGCTCGTCGAACGCCGCGCACAGCTCGTCCAGACGATCGGCGACGCGCGCCTCCTCCACCAGGTCCGCGAGCCGTCGGCGTAGGTCCTGCGGTGCCGCGCTCAACGCAGCACCTCGAGGCGCGCGTACTCGAGCAGCAACGTCTTGGTGCCCAGGCGTGGGAAGTGCACGCTGGCGCGGGCGTTGATCCCCGAGCCCTGCAGCGTCTCGACCGTCCCGTTGCCGAACTCGCCGTGGCGCACGCGGTCGCCGACGCGCAGCGCGGCGTAGGTGCTCTTGGGCGCGGCCTCGAAGGCCCCCAGGTCCGGCTCGGCGCCGGGCTGCTCGTAGCCTTGCACGGCGTCCTCCGGCAGCTCCTCCAGGAAGCGCGAAGGCACGCGGCTCGAACCCTGGCCGAAGTGCATGCGGTGCGCCGCGTGGCTGAGGAACAGGCGCTCGCGGGCGCGGGTCATGCCGACGTAGAACAGGCGCCGCTCCTCCTCGAGGCCCTGCTCGGAGTCGCCCTCGGCGAGGGCGCGGAAGTGTGGCAGGAGTTCCTCTTCGCAACCGGCGATGAACACGGCCCGGAACTCGAGACCCTTGGCGGCGTGCAGGGTCATCAGGGTCACGCGTTCGTCGCCCTGCTCGAGGTCGTCCACCTCGCTGACCAACGCGACGTCCTCGAGGAAGCCGCGCAGGCCTCCCTGGGGCTGCTGGAGGTCGTACTGCTCGGCGTGGGCCAGCAACTCGTCCACGTTGGCCTCACGATCGACCGTCTGGTCGTCGTCCTGCTGGGCCAGCCAGGTCGAGTAGTCGATCGCCTCCACCACCGCCGAGAGCGCGACGGCCGCCGGGGCGCCTGCCAGCTCGCCGAGCGTGTCGAGCTGCGCGGAGAACTCTTCCAGCGCCTTGCGCCCACGCCCGCGCACGCCGGCCAGGGCCTCGGGCGAGCGCAGCGCGTCGCGCACGGACACGCGCCGGTCCGCGGCCCACGAGAGCATCTGCTCCACGCTCTTCTCCCCCACGCCCCGCCGGGGAACGTTGGCGACGCGCCGGAAGGCGACCTCGTCGGCTGGATTGACGAGCAGCCGCAGGTAGGCGACCAGATCCTTGATCTCCCGACGCTGATAGAACTCGACGCCCCCGACGACCTGGTAGGGCACGCCGGCCAGCCGCAGCCGGCTCTCGAGAGCCCGCTGCAGGAAGTTCGCGCGGTAGAAGACCGCGATCTCGCCCAGCGGGATGCCGCCCTCGACCAGGGCCGGGATCGCGTCGGCGATGCGTTGGGCCTCGTCCTCCTCGTCGTCGCACTCGAGCACGCACACCGGCTCCCCCGGCTCGCGCTCGGTCCACAGGTCCTTGGCCTTGCGCGCCGCGTTGTGACGGATCACCGCATCCGCCGCGCGCAGGATGGTGGCGCTCGAGCGGTAGTTCTGCTCCAGGCGCACGACCTCGGCCTGACCGAAGTCCTGCTCGAAGTCGAGGATGTTGCGCAGGTCCGCCCCGCGCCAGGTGTAGATCGATTGGTCGGGGTCGCCGACCACGGCCAGGTTGCCGTGGGCCGAGGCCAGGTGGCGGACGAGGCGATACTGGACGCGGTTGGTGTCCTGGTACTCGTCCACCATCACGTGCCGGAAGCGGTAGGCGTAGGCGTCGCGCACGCCGGGGTGGCGCTCGAAGAGCTCCAGGACCTTCAACAGCAGGTCGTCGAAGTCGAGGGCGTTGCTGGCCGCCAGCGCCGCCTCGTAGGCGCGCCGGACGCTGCGCACGACCTCCTCCTCGAGGCCGCCGGTCTCGTCGTCGAGCTCGAAACCCGCCCGTCCGTTCTTCCAGGCGCTGATCCAGGACCCCACCGCCGAGGGTTTGAAGCGCGTCGCGTCGTACCCCGCGTCGCGGATCAAGCGCTTGAGCAACTGGTTGCGGTCGGAGGTGTCGAAGATCGAGAAGTCGCGCGTGTAGCCGCCGAGGACCTCGATCTCGCTGCGCAGGATGCGCGCGCAAGCGGCATGGAAGGTGCTTATCCAAGCGCGACTGGGTCCGACGAGCCCTTCGACCCGCTCGCGCATCTCGCGCGCCGCTCGGTTGGTGAACGTGATGGCGAGGAGCGCCTCGGGGGCCACGCCGCGTTCCAGCACGAGGTGCGCCAGACGGGTCGTGACGACCCGCGTCTTGCCGGAGCCCGGGCCGGCCAGGATCAGGAGCGGCCCGGACCCGTGCAGGACCGCCCGCACCTGGGGCTCGTTGAGGCTCTCGAGCGCCCGCTGCAGGGCCGCCCGAGCCCCCGCGGCGGCCCCTTCGACCTCCGTTCGGGCCGCTCCGTCCCCGCCCGGCCCACGCACGTCCATCCAGTTCACCATCGCGGCGGATGATAGCCCGCCGGAGCGCGCGCCCGACGCGCCCTCCCCCCCGGCGGGAGGGTGTGGCGGTTCTCTTCAGGCGCGTCCTGGGGCGATCCGATACCGCTCTGCCGCCCGGCAGGCGCGCTCCGACCCCCCACGGTGAGCCCGAGCGCAGCCGCGCCAGGGCCTCGACGCGTGTGGGGCCGCCGACGCCCGCCGCCCTCCCCCCTCCATGTTCCAGTTCAGGAAACGCACGCAGGACATCCCTCCGGGTGGAGCGGGGGCCTCGGTCGAGGAGGAACCCTCCGCGCTGCGCCCTGAGCCCGGCCCGACCCTGTTGGGACGCGCCGAGGCGGAGGACGGGTCGGACCCGGCCGCGCGCGGGACGCAACCGGCCGCGGCCCGCGGTGGCGCGGACGACACGACCGCGGGGGATCCCGCGACCCAGGGACCGGCCCGGCCGGCGGGCTCGGCCGACCCCGACCTGCTCGGCGACCAGGCGCGCCGGATGAACCTCGTGGGCGGGGAAGCGCTGGCGGCCTCGGTCGAGCAGGCCGTGCGCCGAGCCTTGGCGAAGCACCTGCCCAGCGTCGGCACCGACATCGCGGGCGAGGTCGCGCGCTCGACGCGCGGCGCCCTGATGGTGATGCTCAAGGCGCGCTCGAAGAAGGTGCGCGGCCTGCCCAAGGCGCACTTCCTGAAGGAGGTCGAAGCCTCCAAGCGCAAGATCGTCGCCGAGCGCGAGGCCGCGCGGCGCGAACTGGAGGCCTTGCTCGAGGAGCTCGGCAAGAAACACGTCGAGTTCCGCCAGTCGCGCGAGACCCTGGTGCGCGAGACCTTCGACAAGGGCCTCGTCCAGGACCAGGAGCTCTCGGAGATCATCTACCAGGCCCTGGGCGGCGCCAACGCGCCGGCGCCGATGCGCCAGCTCCAGCGCCGCCTGACCGGCATGGTGCTGGAGAGCCTCCAGCGCGAACGCCAGCGGGCCGTGGACGAGAAGACCTCCGAGCACAGCGAGGAGCTGCGCCGCTACGAGCTGCGCATCGCCAAGCTGACGCAATCGCTCGAGCTCACCGAGGAGGAGCTCAAGCGGATCGCGGCCATGAAGAACGTCGACGCCGGCGTGGCCTCGATCTATCGCACCGTGCAGGGCTTGAGCGCGGACGACTCGAGCGCCGAAGTCAAGAAGGAGATGCTGGCCGGGATCTTCCAGGCCAACCTCGTGCTGCAGAAGCAGCGCGTGGCCGCTACAGCAGGATGAGCCGGCCGGAGAGGTTCCGTCCGGATGGAATCGAATCACCAATCCCAGTCACCCACCCGCTCGGGAACCCGGCTCCGGGAGAGCAACTGACCATGACCGACACCAGCACGCAGACCGCCTTCGAGAACGAGGCGCGCAACACCAGCAAGAACTCGCCCGACCTCAAGACCGAGAAGGGCGTCCTGTACCTGGGCATCGACCTGGGCACCTCGCGTACGTCCGTGACGGCCAGCAACGGCCAGCGCGAGACGGTCGCTTCCTACGTCGGCTATCCCAAGGACGTCGTCAGCCGCAAGCTGCTCAAGAAGGACGTGCTCTTCGGCGACGAGGCCGTGGCCAACCGCCTGGCGCTCAAGTTCTACCGCCCGCTGGCGCACGGCGTGCTGAAGTGCAGCGAGGACGCCGACGACTACGAGGGCCACCTGCGCGCCGCCAAGGACCTGATCCGCGAGATCATCCGCCGCGCCAAGCCCCGCAAGGACGAGCTGCTGTACGCGGTGATCGGCGCGCCGGCCCAGGCCTCGATCAACAACCGCGAGGCGATCATCGAGGCCGCCCGCGAGACGGTCGACGCCGTGATGCTCTGCTCCGAGCCGTTCTCCGTGGCCTATGGCCTCGACATGCTGGACGACGTGCTCGTGATCGACATCGGCGCGGGCACCACCGACCTGTGCCGGATGCATGGCACGATGCCGGAGGACGCCGACCAGATCACCAACACCTTCGCCGGTGACCACATCGACGAGACGTTGGCCAAGCTCGTGCGCGACCAGTTCCCCGAGGCGCAGTTCACCATCCACATGGTGCGCACGATCAAGGAGAAGTACGGCAGCGTCGCGGACGAGATGATCCCGGCCGTGGTCGAGCTGCCCGTCAACGGCAAGCCGACCAAGTTCGACCTGACCCAGAGCGTCCGTCAGGCCTGCCAGTCGATCGTCACGCCGATCGTCGAGGGGCTCGGCCAGCTCGTCTCGAGCTTCGATCCCGAGTTCCAGGACCGCCTGAAGAACCGCGTGCTGCTCGCCGGTGGAGGTAGCCAGATCAAGGGGCTCGACACCGCCATCGAGCGCGAGATGCACCGCCTGCTCGGCAGCGGCCGCTGCCAGCGCGTCGAGGAGCCGATGTACGGCGGCGCCAACGGCGCCTTGAAGATCGCCCACGACATGCCGGCCGAGTACTGGGAGCAGCTGCGCTGAGGCGCCGGCTCCACGCGGGCCCGCCCCGCGGCGGATCCGTCCGACGCTCCGCCCCCTCGGTCCGCGGCCCGAGGGGGCGGAGCGTCGTTCCGTGGCCGCACCCAAGGGGCGGCGCGCCGGATCACCCGTTAGCATCCCCCGCCCATGACCCCCGACGTCGCCCTGGTCCTGGCCGTGCTGGCCGGCACCCTGACGGCCCTGGCCCTGACCCGCATCCCGCCGGACGCGATCCTCGTCGGTGCGCTGGCCGTGCTGCTCGCGGCGCCCCTGCCGGCCGCGGAGGGCTGGCGCGTAGGCGTGCTCCGGCCCGAGGACGCCCTGGCCGGGTTCGCGAACCCCGGCCTGGCGGTCGTCGCCCTGCTGTTCGTCGTCGTGGCCGGCCTGCGCGAGACCGGCGCCGTCGACTGGTTGGCCCAGGCCTTCCTCGGTCGGCCGCGGAGCCTGCGGGGGGCCCTGCTGCGCATCGTCACCCCGGTGATCGGCACCAGCGCCTTCCTGAACAACACGCCCGTGGTGGCGATGTTGATCCCGGCCGTCTCGGACTGGGCCAAGCGCCTGCGGATCGCGCCCTCCAAGCTGATGATCCCGCTCTCCTACGCGGCCATCCTCGGGGGTTCCTGCACGCTGATCGGCACGAGCACCAACCTGGTCGTGGCTGGCCTCATGGAGTCCGAGGCCAGCCTGCCCTCCATGGGGTTGTTCGACATCACCCGCGTCGGTCTGCCCTGCGCGCTGGTCGGAGCCCTGTTCCTGATCCTCGCCGGACCGAGGTTGCTCCCCAGCCGCGGTTCCGCCACGAGCGCCCTGGCCGATCCCCGCGAGTACACCCTCGAGCTGCTCGTCCCGCCGGGCAGCCCGCTCGCCGGGCGCACGATCGAGCAGGCCGGCCTGCGCAACCTGCCGGGCTGCTACCTGGTGGAGATCGAGCGCGGGGGCGAGATCCTCTCCGCGGTGGGCCCGGACCAGGGCTTGGCGGCGGGCGATCGCCTGCTGTTCGCGGGCGTGGTCGAGTCGATCCGCGACCTCTCCAACCTGCGCGGGCTCGCGCCGGCCACCGATCAGGTCTTCAAGCTCGACTCGCCGCGCTACCGCCGACGACTCTTCGAGGCCGTGGTCTCGCCCTCCTGCCCGATGGTCGGGCGCTCGATCCGCCTGGGCCGCTTCCGCACGCGCTACGACGGCGCGGTGATCGCGGTGGCGCGCAACGGCGAGCGCCTACGGGGCAAGATCGGGGACATCGAGCTGCGACCCGGCGACACCCTGCTGGTGGAAGCCGACCCCGACTTCGACGAGCGCCAGCGCAACTCGCGCGACTTCCTGCTCGTCAGCGCGCTGGTCGACTCGACCCCGCGCCGCCACGATCGCGCGCCGCTCGCCCTGGCCCTGCTGCTCGGGCTGGTCGTGACCATGGGCACGGGCTGGTTGCCGCTGGTGAGCGCGGCCCTCTTGACCGCGACCGCGATGGTGCTCCTGCGCTGCTGCACAGTCGCCGAGGCCCGGCGCAGCATCGACTGGTCGGTCCTGCTGGTCATCGGCGCCGCCCTGGCCCTGGGCAAGGCCATGGAGACGAGCGGAACCTCCGCCTGGATCGCCCACGGCCTCCTGGCTCCCGCCGCCGAGCACCCCTGGCTGGCCCTGGCCGTGGTCTACGCCATCACCTCGATCCTGACCGAGGTGATCACGAACAACGCCGCCGTGGCGCTGATGTTCCCCCTGGCCCAGGTCGTGGCCGGCGAGCTGGGGGTCTCGTTCCTGCCCTTCGCGATCGCCTTGATGATGGCCGGCTCGGCCAGCTTCGCCACGCCGATCGGCTACCAGACGAACCTGATGGTCTATGGCCCCGGCGGGTATCGTTTCACGGACTTCCTGCGCATCGGATTGCCCATGAACGTCCTGATGGGGACCACGGCGGTGATCCTGACGCCGCTGATGTTCCCGTTCTGACCGGCCCGCGACGAAGGAGGACGACGTGGCCCTCGACCGCACGACCGCCTGGAACCAACTCTGCGAGTGGACCGCGACCGAGTCCCTGCGCAACCACGCGCGGGCCGTCGAGCTGGCCATGCGCGCGGCGGCCCACCGCCACGGCGCCGGGGCCGCGGACGAGGAGCGTTGGGGGCTCGCCGGCCTGCTCCACGACGCGGACTACGAGCGCTGGCCCGAGGAGCACCCGCGCCGCGTCGTCGAGTGGGTCCGGGCCCAGGGCGAGGAGGAGATCGCCCACGCCATCTCCGCCCACTACACGCGCTGGGGCGTGCCGCACCGCAGCGCGCTCGACCGGGCGCTGCTCGCCTGCGACGAGCTGACGGGCTTCGTGGTCGCCTGCTGCCTCGTGCGGCCGGACGGCATCGCCAGCCTCGAGCCCGCGAGCGTGCGCAAGAAGCTGAAACAACGCTCCTTCGCCGCGACCGTGGACCGGGACGAGGTGGCCGCGGGCCTGGAGCTCTTGGGCGTCGAGCTCGAGCCCCACGTGGAGCTGATCCTCGCGGCCCTGCGTCCCCACGCGGCGGAACTCGGCATCCAGGGCCGGTCCCGTCCCGACGGCGGGAACGACCCGCTCGCCGCGGGCTGAGGCCCGCCCCGGGACGGGGTCGGCCGACTCCGCACCGACCTAGGATTCCGCAAAGCGACCCGCGGGGTCGCCCGCCGCCCCGATCCCGAGGGGTGGCGGGCCGGCTTCGGAACCGACGCCGGAAGCCCACCGGAGTCCGGATGCCTCTTGGCGGGCCCCCAGGGGCCCTAGGGCCCTTCCCGGGTGGCCCGATCCGTGACATGATCTGAGAGGCCCGTGACTTGGGCGGTGGACGTGGTTGGACCTCAAGATCGGACCAGCATTCGATCGACGGACCCGATTGCATCGGGACGGGGACGGTCCTGGGAACCGAGGGTGACCGAAGCGTCACCGATCGGGTCCCTGGGGTCCCTACCATCCAAGGCTATCGTGGCCGCGACTCCGGGGCAGACGCCGTCACGCGGCGTGCGAGCGGAGGCCACAGGACATCGGGGACTCGATCCATGACCTTCTCCAGCGACTCAGCACGCGCCTGGTTCCTCGGTCTGCTCTGCACCTGCAGCGCCGCCACCACCCTGTCGGCCCAGGAAGCCGAGCGGCGCTGGGTCTACACCGAGCCGACCACCTCCGTGCCGTCCGTCGTGGCGCTCGGGGACTACGGGGGCCAGGTCTTCAGCACCACCGAGGGGAGCTTCGGCGGCCGCACGCGCCTGCACTCGGCCTACGACCTCAATCCCGCCAGCCACATCTGGCAGACCGTCCATGCAGGAGCGGTACGCAACGCCCGCGTCGCGTCGGCGTCACAGAGCGATCTGCACGCGTTGCTCCACATGCTCCCGTCGCCGAACGGCAACGGGAAACACGTCGCCGTCGTGCGCGGTTACCGCTCGGACTCGCAGGAGATCTGGAGTTGGGCGTTCCCCGGGGACTTCTGGATCCACGAGATGGCCGGCCTACACGTGGTCCCGGACGGCTCCCAGGTGATCGCCGCCCTCTACGTCTCGCAGGGGGACCACGCCCACGTCGTGCGCCTGAACGGCAACACCGGGGCGATTCAGGCCGAGGGCTTCGTGCCGACGTTCGGTGGGTTCAACCACACCCTGCTCTCGGCGGACTCGGGCACGCTGTACATCGCCAGCGCCTTCCGCTCGACCCTCGTCAGCGTGGCGCAGCCCCAGTCCTACGTCAGCCGCATGACGTACATGCAGACCACCCCCGCCCACGCGGTTTCTCGCGACGGATCGCGTTTCTACGTGGCGGGCGAGAACATCCTCAAGGGCTGGCAGAAGGTCGGCACGTCCTACTCCCAATTCCTCGAGGTCGCCATCGATGGGCCCGGGTACTTCCCCCAGCGCCTGGCGCTCTCCGCGGACGACTCGACCCTGGTCGCTGGCTTCATCCTGACCTCGAATGCCCGCGACCTGCGCGTCCTCGCCTGGGACACGGCCTCGGGCATCAAGCGCAACGACCATGTCCTGGTCGGGATCGGGACCCTCAGCAACAAGATGACGGGTCTGGCGATCTCCGCCGACGGGAGCCGCTTCGCCATGGGCAACTGGGGTGACGCCGTCGGCCAGCTACCCGAGATCGTGCTGTTCAAGAAAGGGGAACCGACCCCCTACGCCCACTTCGACCTGCCGGGTTCGGTGATGGGGTTGGACCTTTCGCCCGACGGCACCTGGCTCGGCGTGGCCCGCAAGTCCGTGCACGCCAACGTCTCGGGTAGCGGCGGCGCGATCGAGGTCTTCCGGACGAGCCCCAGCGACCTGAAAGTCACTGGGATCCCCAGCCTGTCGGCGGGGAGCATCCACGTCTCGTTCCGGCCCGCCACGGGCCCCTACGTGCGGGTCTTGTGGAACTACGCTCTCGAGAGCCAGCCCCTGAGCTTCGATGCCGGCACTCTCTACATCCGCCGCAACGGGCTGCGGATGCGACCCCTCAGCCCCGAGGGCGGCGGTTGGAGCGGTACCGATCTCTTCCTGGCCACGATGCCGGGCATGGCCGTCGGCCAGACCCTCTACCTGCAGGGCTTCAGCACCGAGCCGCGCCGATTGGGCGCGGACTTCGCGACCGTCACGATCCTGCCCTGACGTTCGAGCGCCGGAGCCCGCGGCGGACAGCCTCCGCACCGGAGATCAACGACGAGACCCACTCCTCGAGCGGCGCAGCCCCTGGGCTGCGCCGCTCGAGTCGTTGGCGCCCCTGCTCGCGGCAGTCCCAGCCGGCGCGCCGGCCGGCAGCGCGCCGGAAGGATGCCCGGCCCGGCGAACGGCTGAGGCGCGCGGGACGGCGATCGCGCGGGGGTTCCGGAGGGGCCTACCCGCCTGAGCATCGGACGCTGGCTCCAACTCCGGGCCGTTACGGCCGCCCCGGCCCGCGTGGAGGGTGAAGGCCCGGCTCCCGGCCCGACCCGCGTTGCCATGCCGCTCGCCGAGATGGCCTGTGGCGCGCTCTCACCTGGCCGCTCCCGCCCCCAGCTCCCCGGAGCACCGCATGGGGCCCCTGCGCGACGCCGTGACTGCGGGCAGTCCTGGGAGGCCGGACCGTGCCCCCCTTGGGCCTGGATGCCGCTCGAGGGCACGCGCTGCCCCCCTACGAGTGCCCCCCTTGGGGCGCGCCGGGCGCGCTGCGCGCCTTGCTCGGGACGCGCCCGGCCCGTCCGCGGATCGGGGGAGGATCGGTGCGCGGGGCCCCCGGCGCGTAGGCGCATCGGGGCACGCTCGGAGCGCAATCCCGCTCGCCCCTGGGCTTCCTTCCCTCGCAGCCCGTGGTGAGAGTCGCTACTTCGGCTTCGCGCGCCCCCGCGCCGCGGCGCCCTAGCTCGGCGTGCCGTGCTCAGCGGCCAGGAAGGCCGCCTCCGCCGTCCCGCCGTCGCTCTCCTTGCTGCACGGGGGCGCGCTTCACCTCGCTGCGCGACTCTCACCACGGGCTGCTAGCCGGCCCCCTGCGCGGGGCTCGCCCGAAGGACGACTCGACACGGGAAGCCGGCGAGAGGCGGCGCACGCGTCGATCCCCGTGCCCTTGGCGGAAGGGGCACCGCCCCGCCGCCGGTCGAACCCCGCGCACGTCCGCTCGACGTGCGATGCGGGCCCGGGGCTGCGCCCGTCCGGAACTCGCGTCGCGACCCGACCCGAAAACGCACGAGGCCGACCCCGAAGGGCCGGCCTCGATTGGGGCTGGAGTCGGTCGGCCGGCCTCCCGGGGGAGGCGGCCGAACGAACGTCTCAGCTCACTGGTTGTCGCCGTTCACCGGGACGGGGTCGCCGTCACCCAGCAGGTCGCGCGGGAGCAGCGCTCCGTTGAACTGGAACCCGCACTCCCAGGGCAGGTCGGAGACCGCGTAGTTGCCGACGCGTTCCACGAGCACGGCGTAGAAGGCCGGGTCCTCGATGTCCTCCTGGCTGGAGCTCGCAACGGCGCCCTGGATGGCCATCCAACCGGACTCGCGCGAGCTGGCTCCGAAGATCTCCAGCGGGTTCTGGTTCGTGTTGTTCTTCAGGAACTGGTTCCCGAAGATGAAGCTGATGTCGGTCAGGTAGGGCTTGTCCCAGCAGTAGAACGTCCACTCCGAGGAGAACATCTCCTCGTTGTCGTTGTAGATGCAGAAGTCGACCGTGGTGGTGAACTGCTGACCACCGCTGAGCGCGATCAGGATCAACTGGCTCTGGTAGAGCCCGCCGGGGCCGTCGCCCATGGTGGTGGTGTCCTGACCCAGGAAGCGCGGGATCGTGATGACGTCGGGGGCCGGCTCGTACTCGCGACCGTCGAGGTCGAGGATCCCGTCCCCGTCGAGGTCCGCCAGCGAACGGTCGGGCTGCTCGTTGCCGCCCGGGCTACCGATGCCGCGGAACGCGACCGGGTTGATCGAGTAGTCGAAGGTCTCGATGCCGCTGATCACCAGCAAGCTGCCGATCAGGTGGTTCCACACGATCGGTCGGTTCTGAGCGTCCTTGGCGTAGATGTAGAGGTAGCCCTGGCGCGGGTTCGGGTTCAGCGCCTTGGTGAGGAAGCTGAACGTGTCGCAGGCGGTCAGGGTGCGGGTGAAGTTGTCCTCGCCGCAGTTCTCCCGGTTGATGTAACGGATCTCGATCCGCACGTCGCCGTCGGTGAAGTCGCACTTGGTGTTGGTGACGGTGACCAGGGTCACGTTGCCTTCACGGTTGTCGAACTCGGGGTACAGCAGGAGGCTGCCCGGACGACGGTAGTGCGGGGAGGGACCGTTGCAGGGGCAGACGCCGTCGCCGCCGCCGTCGGTCACGCAGAAGGTGTAGGTGACCTCGACCTCGAGTCGGAAGGAGTTGAAGACCTGGCAACCGACGTTCAAGCACTGCGGGGTCGAGCAGGGGGTCTGCCCGGCGTCGAAGCCGTTGACGAACAGCGTCACGTTGCCCGCCCCGGTCCAGTTGACCAGGGTGGCCGCGTCGAAGATGCACTCGGTGTCCGTGGCCGTGCGCTCTTCTTCGGGATAGATGATCTGGGCCTGCGGGGCCAGGTTGATGAACGTCTCGACGCGCTGCACCTGGAGCTCGATGGCGTTCCCGCTACCCGTGTCGGGCAGGCCGAGGGTCGCGTCCGAGCTGATCGAGGCGGAGACGTTGGAGCGCCACTCGCCGGAGCAGAAGTCGATCGTGTTGTTGTTGTTGACGGTGCCGGACGAACGAGTGCGGCCGCGCAGGCGGACGTTCACGCCGACCAAGGCCGCGTTGTTGTGGTCCGCCGGGTTGTACTGCGGCAGCGTGATGGGCTCGTTGAGGGCGACGTTCGAGGCGAATGCACCCGGAGCCGCCGGGAAACTGCCGGAAACCGTCACCGTCTGGGGGAACTCGCCCGGCCCGCAGACGCCGCACGTCTGCGCACCGGAGATCCCGGCGGTCAGCGACGCCGCGAGGAACGCGAGGCTCCCGGCAACGAAGCGGTTTCGATAGATGGTCTTCATGTCCCTGTTGTCCTCCTCCAGTTGTGTAGTCGTTCGATATGCGGGGCGCGTGGCGGCTGGGAGCCGCCGGCCCCTCCGCTTGCTCCGTCCCCTGGCGAGCGCGGCCGGACGAGCCGGTCCCTGGAGGAAGGGACCGGGGGCCGTCCGCGCTGGCGCGCCAGGAAGTGGCGATGCTCGCACGGGCCACTCTCTCCGTCAAGCGCGAGAGACGTGAAAAGGCACTCCTAGACGGGCCCACGACGTCGCGCTCGGCGGGCCGTTCCGCGGCCGTAAGCCCCCCGCATGGAACGACTTGTGCCTCACAATGGGAAGCGATCGGAGCGCCCGGGAGGCTGCCCCCGAGCTCACGCTCCGGGCCCCGACCCGGGGTTCGGGTCGGGCTCGCGGGGCGCGGTCCCTGGAGCCCTCGACCGCGCGGACCGCGAGCCGCCACCCCGTTCCGCCGCCGTCGACCGCCGGTGGCCAGCGGCTCTCCCATCGCGCGGCCCGGCTGGGGTCCCGAGCCACCCGGCGCGGCCCGCCGCCTCCGAGTGGCGGAGCGTCACCCAGCCCGGAAGCCCGGGCCCGAGTTCCCCGCGCCGCAGCCGATGGTGCGCGCCCGGTCTCTGGGCGGGGTGGTCGTCGGTGAAGGTCGCGAGCGCGAACCAGCCGCCCGGCGCGAGCAGGGTCGCGACCCGCGTCCACAGGTCACGGTCGAGGTAGTTGACGCACAGCACCAGGTCGAAGGCCCCCCGGGCGTCGCCGGGGAGGGGCGCGCGCAGGTCGACCTCGCGGGTCTCGACCGGCGTCCCGGCGCGGGCGCCGCTCGCCGCGACGCTGCCCAGGGCCACGGGCGACACGTCCCACGCGCTCACCCGCCAGCCCCTGCGGGCCGCCTCGAGCGCGTGACGCCCCAGCCCGCAGGCGAGGTCGAGGGCCCGCCCCGGCGCCCGAGCCGGCCTCCACGCCCCCCGCTCCCACCCGTCCAGGACCTCGATCACGAAGCGCTCCGGCGCGCCGGGCTCCTCTCCCGGCCGCAGCCCGTGCCTGCGGTCCCAGCGCTCGCGATCGTCCGGCGAACCCGCGACGGGTCCCTCGCCGGCGCTCATGACCGGAACCGGCTCTCGCGGCCGGGCGCTTCCCGCTCGAGCCGTGCGCGCACCTCCCCGTGCAGGCCCGGCGGGCAGGGGACCGCCGACCACTCCTCCCCCAGGCGGAAGCGCAGGTGCTCGCCCGTCAGCCGCCACTCGTCGAGCTTGGCGAAGGGCCCCGCCGTCCAGCCGCTCCGCACGCCGGTCCGGCCCAACACCCGGGTGCCAGACGACGGCGTCAGGGTGACGTGAGCGAGCGAGAGACCGAGCAGCAGGATCAGCGGGCCGCGGAGGGCCGGATCGACGACGAACATCGACCCCGCGAGGACGGCCAGGTGTCCGAGCGCGAGCCCGATGCGCCTGGAGCGAGACCCGGCCTCCGTCTGAAGCGCGGGACCGACGCTCCGGCGCGCCCGCAGGCGCACGAGCGCGGCCGCGACCAGCCCGACACAGGGCCACAGGCAAGCCCCCCACAGCAACGGACGCAGGAGATCGGGGGACATGGCCCGGCGATGGTAGCCGAGCCGACGCGGCGTCGTCCGAGGACGCGGCGAGCTCCGAGGGTCGCGCACCCTGTCGGTCGCGCCGGGGCACACCCAGGGCCGGGGTGCGCGCAGCGGCTCGAAGGTCGACGGCGACCGGTGCGGGTTCGAGCGCGTCCCCGGTCAGGCCCCCGGCGCGAAGAACGTGCCCCCGTGCACCGGCGGGAGCCGCAGGAACTGGGGTCCCATGTGCCGCCCGGCGCCCGGCCGCGGCGCCCGGTTCCACTGGGGGCAGGCTCCAGGGGGAGCATCCTGGCCCGGCTCGTTGCGGACCCGGGGTCGTGACCGCAGTGTAGGCGCCCGACCGGCCCGGGCCTCCCCGATCCATCCCCCGCACCGATCCCCCGCCATGCGAAACCCGGAGTCCCACGGCGCCCTGCGGGCCCTCGGTGTCGGGCTGGTGGGCACTCTCTCGGCGGTGGCCCTGCACCTCCTCGGCTCCCTGCTGGGATTCGCGCTCCTGGGCGCGCTCCTGGGCGAGCCGGCGATCGAGGGGGACGGCCTGGCCCCCGCGGTGCTGGCGAGCCCGGCCCTGCTGGCCCTCGCGATCGTGCCCGGCCAGGCTTTCCTCGGGTTGTGGGCCGTCGCGCTCGCGCGCCGCTGCCCCGCCGGCCCCGCCCACGCGCTGGGCCTGCTGCGACCGCGCGCCAGCGCTTCGGAGTTGGTGCTGCTCGTGTTGGCCATGCCGGCGGCGACTTTGGCCGGTTCGTTGCTCGCGCGCGGACTCTTCCCCGAGCTCGAGAGCGTGACCCTGGAGGAGATCCAGCGTTGGCTCGCCGCGGCCGAGGGCTGGGCGCGCGTCCTCGCCATCGGGGCCCTGCTGTCCCTCGTCCCGGCCCTGGCCGAGGAGCTC
>CAYMYN010000003.1:316387-346156 GCA_964394665.1 uncultured Planctomycetaceae bacterium | reverse complement strand
TTGTCCTCGCCGCACTCGCCGCCTGTTGCTGGGGATGGTCCGCCGCGGGGGCGTTTCCACTCATCGAGGACGGCCAGTTTGTCTGTGACTTCGCCATCGAGCCAGGCGTTCCGGACCTCGCCAAAGCGGATTTGGCGCGGGTGCTCGAGCATGTGGCCGGTACGGCCGCGCCGCTCCTCGAGGCGCGCGAAGGGGAGCACGTTCTCGACCAGGTTCGAGAGCCGCTCGGATTCGCGCTCGAGGGTCTCGAGGTACGCGCGCCGTTCGTCCTCGCCGCGCACCATGCCCTTGGCGAGCATCTCCGAGTACATGCGGAAGGTCGTCAGGGGCGTGCGCAGCTCGTGCGTCACGGCGGAGGCGAAGCGGCTGCGTTCGTCGGCGTGGGCGAGGCCCGCGCGCAGGGCCCAGCCCACCGCCAACAACACCACCAGGCCCGCGACCCAGGTCAGCACCAGCCCGGTGCGAACGGGGCTCGACGCGGCCGCGACGAGGGGCGGCGCGGGACCCGGATCGAGCTGGGCGGGCAGGGACGCCAGGCGGGGCTCGTCGAGGGTGCCACGGGCGGGCGGTGGCTCGCCGGCCGCGCGTCGGAGCTCCAAGGCCGGACGCACCGGGCGCAGGGAGGCCGCGGGCAGCAGATCGCGCACCTGCTCGAGCAACAAGCCCTCGAGCCGCGGCCAGTCGACGAGGAAACCCTGGTGCAGCACGCGCGCGCCGAGGTCCACGCGCCGCACGAAGACCAGCTCGGGCCGTGCGCCGGCCTCCAACCACAACGCGACCAAGGGACCCAGGAAGACCTGGGTGGGCTCGGGCTCGACGGGCGCCAACTTCTGCTGCGCGGCCCACTTCTGGCCCGCCGAGGCCTCGGCGTTGCTGACCGCCCGCTGGCCGTACTCGATGCGGTTCTTGACCATCTCCGCCTCGAGCTCCCGCCCCTGCACGGGGATCACGCACGAGGCGACGCCCATGTCGCCCAGCAGCGCGGTCAGGTCCTGCTCGGCGCGCGCCACGCCGCTGCGCAGGGCGGCGCCGTCGAGTAGTCCGCGCAGGGTCGCGAGGTCCGCGCTGCGCCGCGCGAGGCGCTCGCCGTCGACCAGCTCGACGCCCGCGCGCTCGAGCGACTCGCCCTCGGGCACCTGGGGCGAGGTCCACGGGCCCTCCGATTCGCCCTGGAAGTGCAGCCGGATGAACTCCGACTCGAAGGCCAAGAGCGGGGAAGCCGCCAGCACCTCGCCGCGCTCGACGGGCGCGAAGAAGCGCGTGTAGGCCCGTTCGGGCGGGTAGAAGGCGCGGTACTCGAAGTAGGGCCGCGCGGCCTCGCGCGCCAGGTGCGGACCGAGCCAGGCGTCCATGCGCCACAGCGCAAGGCGCACGCGTTCCTGCTCGGCGGCGCCCGCCCGCGCGCCGACCTCCTGGCGCTCGAGCTCGAGCACCAGCCCCGTCAGGCGCGTGAGCGCGGCCAGCACGACCAGCACGCCCGCGCCGAACGCCCACCACAGCGCCCGCCGACCGCGCTTCATGCACGCACCTCCACGCCGTCGCCCAGCTTGTACCCCAGGGCCCGCACGGTCACGAGCAAGCGCGGCGCGTGGGCCGGCTCGCCGAGCTTCTCGCGCAGCCGCGCGATCGCCATGTCGACCGTGCGGGTCTCGAGGTTGCGCGGGTCGACGTGCCAGACGTGGCGCAGGAGCTCGTCGCGCGAGATCGCACGCCCATGGGCGCCGGCGAGGTAACGCAACACCTCGACCTCGCGCAGGGTCAGCTCGCGCACGCCGCCGGAACCGTCGCGCACCTCGCGCCGCTCGAGGTCGACCGCCAGCCCGTCGAGGGCGATCGAACGGGCCCCGTTGGGGCGCTCCGGGGAGCGGCGCAGCACCGCCTCGACCCGCGCGAGCAACTCGCTCGAGCTGAAGGGCTTGACCACGTAGTCGTCGGCGCCCGTGCGCAGGCCGCGCACGCGGTCCTCCTCGGCGCCGCGGGCGGTGACGAGGATCACCGGCAGGCTCGGCCGCGCGCGGCGCAGCTCGGCCAGCAGTTCGAAGCCGTCCGCGCCGGGGAGCACGACGTCGAGCAGGACGAGGTCGAGCTCGACCAGCGTCAAGCGTTCGCGCGCCGACGTGCCCTCGGCGCACTCGACCACGTCGTAACCGCCGTAGCGCAACGAATCGACGAGACCCCGGCGGATGCCGGGGTCGTCCTCGACCACCATCACGACGGGCTTGGCGGATCCCATGCGGCCTTCAGCAGTCCGTGTCGAGCAGGGTCTGCGCCTGCGGCTCCATTGGAGCACCCGCCGCTCCTTCCGGCGAGCCGTCCGCGCCCAGCTCGGCGTTGCGCACGAGCACCTTGCGTCCGCCGTGGCGCAACAGGATCTCGCCCGGCAACGAGAGGCAGGCCTCGCGCCCCTCGCCCAGCAGGCTCTCGACCAGCGCCCGGTGCGCCGCGTCGCCCAGGGTCACGACCTGGTCCGGCTCGAGCCCTTCGCCGCCGGCCACCAGGCGCGCGTCGATCCAGCGGCCACCGCGCGCGTAGAAGGTCCGGTCGGCGATCTGCTGCACGCCGCCGAAGGCCACCTGCTCGAGGTCTTGGCCCCACATGCGGTTGTCGTAGTTGACCTGGGCCTGGAGCTTCTGCGCGTTGAAGTTGCGGCCCTGGCCGAGGGCCTCGACGCCCCAACGTTGGCCGATGGCGCGCTGATCGAGGCTCACGCCGCAGGAGGCCACGAGCCCGCCCCAGTCGTCGAGGCGGCTGCCCTCGAGGGCCAGGAAGGCGGTGTGCTCGGTCAGCACGCCGAAGGCCGTCGAGAGGCGCAGGATCTCCTCGCGCAGCTCGGCCAGGCGCGGGTCGCTGAAGGGGTCGGCGCCGGCCAGGGCCGGATCGGCGCCCGCCTGGCGCACTTCGTCGACGAGATAGGCAATCTGGCGCGTGGCCCACAGGCGCGGCACGAAGGCGTTGGCCGTGCTCTCGGCGTCGAGCTCGAAGCGCAGGGGGATGCGCAGCTCCGTGCCGAGCAACTCGCCGCCCAGATCCAGGTGCAACGGGCCCTCGCCGGTGTAGCGCGCGAGCACCACCAGCGAGTCTCCCTGGTACAGGTCCGGCAAGCTGCGCGGGACGAGGTCGAGCACGCGCCGCGACCCGACCCCATCCGCGGCCCGCCCCTGGAGCAGCTCGACGCGCGTCAGCAGGGGTCCGTAGAGGCGTTGGAAGACGCTGGCCACGGCTTCCTCGACGTCCTCGCCCGGGGCGACGAAGGTGCTGACGGCGCGCGTCGTGTCCGAGAGGCGATCGAGCAGCGGCACGTTCACGTCCGCGCCCACGCCGAAGCTGAACACGCGCCGCGCGTGGACGTTGGCGGCCTCGACGGCGCGCGCGATCTCGGACTCGCCGCGCAGGCCCACGGTCGGCAATCCGTCGGTGAGGAAGAGCACGATCGGCAGGTAGCCGGCGGCGGGCTCGGGGTGGAGCGCGCGCTCGAGGGCCGCGGCGATGTTCGTGCCACCCAGTGGACGCAGGTCGTCGAGGTAGGCGCGGGCGGCGCGCGCGTTCTCGGGGCTGCGCGGCACGCTCGTCGGCGCGAAGGCGCCCACCTCGGCCGCGAAGTCGACGATCTGGAAGCGTTCGTCGGGTTCGAGCGCCTCGATGACGCCGAGCGCCGCGGCGCGCGCCTGCTCGATCTTCCCGCCGTTCATGCTGCCCGAACGGTCGAGCACCAGCGTCACCTCGCGCCGGACCTCGGGCCGGGCGCTCGCCAGGTGCGCCGGCAGGCCGGCGACCAGCAACAGGTATCCGCCGCCCGCGGCCGCGTCGGGGTAGGCGTAGAGCGAGGCGCTCACCGGACCCCGCTCGGGGATCAGCGCCAACCGAAAGGGCCCGGGCTGGAGCGCGTGCCCCTTCGCCGCGGCGACGCGCAGGTGGTCGGGGGCCAGGCGCTCGACGTCGAGGGCGTGGCTGGGCGAGTACACGGTCGCGATCGGGCCCTCGCCGCGCACGTCGACCGAGATGCTCCAGGGCACGCGGCCGGCGAGCGACTCGCTGCGCGGCAACAGGTAGTCGATGCGCTCGGCTCCGCCGCCCAGCAACGAGTGGTACGCGATGCGCACCCGCTGCACTCCGCCGGCCGGCACCGGGAACACGCTCGAGCGCACCAGCCCGTGGCCTGCGAACTCGAGCAGGGCCGGATCGCGGAGCTGCGCGACGATGCCGTCGTAGGTGCGGCGGGCCTCGTCGGCGGGCAGCAGCCGGGCCGAGGAGGATGCTCCCGCTCCCTCGAAATCGAAGCCGTCGACCGCCGCGCCGTGGGGAACGGGCAACAGAAGCACGGCCTCGGCCGCGGTGCTCGAGGGGTTGGAGACGGCGATCTCGAGCGTCGTGCGGGCGCTGCGACCGACGATCTCGACGCGCGCTTCGACGCGCTCGACGAGCACCCGGACCCCGTAGGGCCGAAGCGCGAAGCCCCGAGCCTGGGGGACGACCAGGTGCGTCGCCGTCCCCAGATCGAGGTGCGCGCGCGCCTCCACCGTCAGGGTCTGAGCCGCCGCCCCGGCCTGCAGCAGGCCGACCAGGCCGGCCGCCCAGGCCCAACTCACTCTCCGTCCACTCGCCTTCACCATCGTCTGCCTCCGCCGGCTCCCGGCCGGCTCGCACGCGGCCCATCCGCGTCCAGGCAAGCTACGACCGGCGCGAACCCCCGACCGGTAACCGGGCCGTAACGGCCACCGCGCGCCGCGGATCGCCAAGCGTGGACCCGGCTGCTGGCCCGGGCTAGCCTCCCGCGCCCCAGGATCCCTCGGGCTGGGATGCGGACGGGGCGAAGGAGAGCGCGGTGAGCGAAGACGAAGTCATGGTCTCGTTGTTCGGCCTGGTCCTCGGGCTCGTCTCGGCGGTCACGCTCTCGGCCTCGCGGTTGCACGCGGTCTACACGCAGAGGAACCCGGGCATCGGGCTGCACCGGGCGGTCGTCGCGGCGACCCTCGTCTGGACCCTGTACGTGATCGAGTTCCACGGCGACCCGAGCATCCGCGGCGTGTACGTCGCCTTCTACCTGGTGCTCGCCTACGCCGCGGTGAAGTTCTTCGGGCAACTCGCCGGGCCCCTGATCCTGGGCCTCAGCGTGCGCCGCGACGTGTTCGTGGGCCGCAACGCTTCGATCGCCCTCGTGAGCGCGGCCTTCGCGGCGGCGACCGGCGCAATCTTCGGCGCGTGCCTGTGGGGCGAGGCCGATCCGCTCAGCGAGGACGAGGGCGGCTGGTGGATCCCGGTCGGCTTCTTCCTCCTGGGTTGGGCCTTGCTCGTCACCTCGGCGGCCCTCTATGCCTGGCGCGGCCGACGCCTGGGCCGACTGCTGCGGCGCGAGCACGATCCGAGCGCGGCCCGCACGGCGGCCGTGTTCTGCCTGTCCACGGGCGCGCTGATCCTGCAGGGCGTCGCGGGTGATTTCTGGGGCTGGGCCGAGGGCCTGCTCTCGATGGGCACGATCGCCCTGATGTTGCTCGGCCACGAGGCGCTCTCCGCGCGCTTCGGCGAGGGCCCCGCCCCGACGGACCGCGGCCCGATGAGCGCCCGCGAGCTCCTCCAGCACGCGCTCTTCCTCGGCCTCGCGCTGACCTGCTGGGGTCTCAACACCCTGATCGCGCGCCACTTCGTCACCCCGGTGGCCGGCGGCTGACGATGCGCTTCGAGCCCCTCGGCATCGACGGCCCGGGTTTCCGGCGCCTGATCGACGAGCTGCGCTTCCGCTTCCACAAGTGGGACGCGTACCTCGCGGGCAGCCTGCGGGTGTTGCCCGAGGCCCTGGTGCTGGGCGCGGACGAACACACCGCCGCCGTCGAGACCTGCCTCGCGCTCGACGGCGCCCTGGGCCGCGTGGCCGCGCGGGCCAAGGCGACGCCGGAGTGTTGGGAGCGGCTCGCGATCCCCGCGCCGGTGCGCGAGCTGATCGCGGCCGAGGTCGAGCGCCCCTTCCAGCTCGCGCGCTACGACCTCGTGCCCACGGCCGAGGGCTGGATGTTGCCGGAGTTCAACGAGGACGCGCCGGGCGGCTTCAACGAAGCGGTCGCCGCCCCCGCGCTGTTCGCGCCCCTGCTCGCGCGCGGCGAGCTGGCCGGCGACTTCGCCGCGAGTTTCCTCGCCGGGATGCCCCCCGGGAAACGCGTCGGGCTCGTGTACGCGACGGGCTACGCCGAGGACCTGCAGCACGTCCTGCTCCTGGCGGACCTGTTGCGCTCGCGCGGCAGCGAGGCGGTCCTGGCGTCGCCCGAACAACTGGCCTGCGGCGCCTTCGGCCGACCGCGCCTCGCCGGCCGACCCGTGGATTGGATCCTGCGGTTCTTCCCCGCCGAGTGGTACGCCGCGCTCGCCAATCGACGGGCGTGGCGCCGTGCCCTGGCCCGCATCCCGGTCGTCAATCCGCTCGGCCGCATCCTGCGCCAGAGCAAGGGGCTGTTCGCCTGGTGGCGCACGGCGCCGGGGATCGACGCCGCCGATCGCGAGCTCCTCGGGCGCCACACGCCGCACACCGAGTTCCTGGAGCCCCGGGCCGCGGCGCGCCTGCTGGCCGAGCGCGAGGATTGGGTGCTCAAGCGCATGTTCGGCCGCATGGGCGACGCGGTCGTGATCGGCCATCGCACCCCGGCCGCCGATTGGGAGCGCTGCCTCGCCGAGGCCTGCCGCCGGCCCGAGGAGTGGATCGCGCAGCACGCCTTCCGGCCCCTCGCCTTCCCGACCGCCGCCGGCGCCCGGCTCTATCCGGTGCTCGGCGTGTACCTGATCGACGGCCGCTTCGCCGGCCACTACTCCCGCGCCGACGAGATCGGCTTCACGACCCACGAGGCCTACTATGTGGTCACCGCTGTCGAAGCTCTTCGCGGCCCTCGGCCGGATTCGTCTGCCCTGGCTGCGCACGTCCCAGCGGCTCGCGATCGGTGACCCGCGCACGACCGACGCGCTCGGCAGCCTGCGCTGGAAGGAGTTCCTCTCCGCCCGCGAGTTGGCGCGCGTCTGGGGCCCGGCGCCCGACGGGCCGTGGTGGCCCTTCCACTGCTTGACGCTCTTCGCGGCGCTCGACTACCTCGAGCCCGCGCAGGTCGGGCCCCTGCCCCTCGATCCGCTGCCCTTGGCCGGGCTGCGCCAGCGACTGCCGGAGTGGCTCGACGGGCGCACGTTGTTGTTCGTCGACCTGCCCGGACCGGAGAGCGCCGCGCTGGGCGCCGCCCTCGCCCTGCAGGGCTGCGACCTCGTGTGCACGTTCAACAACTGGCCCCGACCCAAGGCGCTCCTCGCCAACGAGAGCACGCTCGCGGCCCTGTTGCGCTATGCCTCGCAACTCGCCGTCGAACGCGTCCGACCCCGCGCACCCGCGCCCGTCGCGTGGTTGTGCGACAACCAGCGCCTGGGGACCCGCGAGGGCCGCCCGGGCGAGTTCGACAACCGCTACTACATCGAGGAATCCGCCCTCCCCGGACACCTCTACCTGCGCGAACGCGGCGTCACGCGCCTGGTCTACCTGGGAGCGGAGGGCCGGCCCGTGACGGCGGACCTGGTCGAGTACCTGCTCGAGTACCGGGCCAAGGGGCTTCAGGTGCTCGGCACACGCCTCACGCCCGAGGGCCGACTGGCGACGCCCTTCGAACGCCCGCTCGGCGCCGCGAGCTTCAACAAGCTCGGCTACCACCTCGCCGCCGGCGGGGGCTTCGGAGCGTCGGTGCCCCACCCCTCCTCCGGCGGCTGATTGCGGGCGGCCGCCCGGGGCGCGGGAGCGCGCCGCGGCGTGGGAGCGGGATTCGCCGCGTGGTTGCGCTCGTGTTCCTCGAGTTGGATCGCGATCAGCGCGCAGGCCGTCAATCCCGCGGCGAACAGCAGCCGCCCGGCGCTCATGTCGGGCGTGCTCCAGGTCGCCAGGAAGAGGCCCAGGGTGAGCGGATGGCGCGCGCCGGCCAAGAGCGGCCGCCCGGCGACCAGGGTGCGCGGCAACCACTCGCCCCGGGCGTGGGCGAGCGCCTGGCGCAGACCGCACAACGAGAGGTGATCGACGAGGAAGGTCGAGGCCAGCACGAGGCCCCAGCCCGTCCACGAGAGCGTCGAGAGCGCGAGGCGCGCGACGGGCTCGTCCACGCCCCAGATCGCCGTCGGCAGCGGGCGCCAGAGCGCGAAGAGCGCCCACACGGGGACCAGGCCGAGCAGCACCCGGGTCGAGCGCTCCATCGGCCGCGCCACGCGGCGTGACCAAGCGCGGCGGAACCCCGGTCGCGCGCTCCAGACGAGCTGCACGCCCACCCACAGGAGCAGGCCCAGGTCGACCGCGAGCGCCAGCGCCGGCTCGCCCGCCGGACCACGGGAGACCGAGCGCGCGAGCCCCAGGTCGCCCACGAAGGCCACTCCGTAGGCGAGGGTCGCCAGGCACAGCAAGTGCGCCGCGCCGGCGAGGCAGAGGGCGATGACGCGGTTGGTCGGGGTTGGACGCAGGGGACTCATGGCGGATCGTGACCCTGGGAGTGGCGCGGCGAAGGCGTCCGTCCTGCCAACGGGGACGCGGGGAAGGGGGCGCCCGATCAACGAACGACGGCCGCGCCCGGGGGGGCGCGGCCGTCCGAACGGGCGCTGGGACGTGCGCCGGATCAGGAGGCCTGCTCGAGCGCCGTCGCGCGCACGGCGGGCGCCACGGGGCGGATCGGGCGCGGCAGGATCATCGGCACGTCGCGGCGGTAGGAGCGGTAGGAATCACCGTGTTCGGCGACGAGGTCGCGCTCCTCGAGCTGGATCGCGACCAACACGTAGGCCGTCACGATGCCCGCGAAGAGCAGGCGCGAGGCGCTCATGTGCGGCGTCGACCAGAAGGCGACGAAGAAGCCCAGCATCAGCGGGTGACGCACGACGCGGTACAGGGAGCGCACCTGGAAGGGCGCGTGCGGCATCTTCCGGCCGCGGAACTGGGTGATCACCTGGCGCAGCCCGAAGAGCGCGAAGTGGTCGATCAGGAAGGTCGAGAGCAACACCATGCCCCAACCGGTCCACGAGAGCGCGTGCAGGGCCGTCGCGGCGAGCTCGTTCTCGACCTTCCAGATGGTGCCGTCGATCGGTTGCCAGTAGGTGAAGATCGCGCCCAGGATGATGCAGGTCAGGAAGACGAAGGTGGAGCGCTCCGCCGACTCGGGGATGATGCGCGTCCAGCGCGCCTTGAACGCCCGGCGCGCCATGATGCTGTGCTGGATGCCGAAGACCCCCAGCAGCGCGGCGTTGATCGCGATCGCGGTGCCCAGGCCCGTGGACTGGACGCCTTCGATCGACTTGGGCACCCCGATGTCCATCACGAAGCCGATGGCATAGAGGAAGGTGACGAGGAAGAGCAGGTAGACGGCGCTGCCGTACAGCAGGATCAAGACTCGACGCATGGCGGTTCTCCGGTGGCTCGGTTTCCCGGGGCCGACGGCCCCCTCGCCCCCCGTGGCGCAGGAACCGCGGCGCGGCTGCCACGCGATCGGGAGGAACTCGCGGCCCCTGGGATTGGATGCCGGAGGGGGGACGGCGCGCTACGGTGAGGGCCGCGCCCATGCAGGAAACCGATCCGCCCCCCCTGAAGGCCCCCCGGACGGCGACCGAGCGGCGGGTCGCTCCCGCCGATCGCCCGCGGGTGGCGGTGGTGATCCCCGCCCTGGACGAGGAGCAGGCCCTGGGCGAGGTCCTGCGCGAGCTGCACGCGGCCTGCGCGGAGCACCCGGATTTCCACCTCGTGCAGGTCGTCGTCGCCGACAACGGCTCGCGGGACCGCACGGCGCAGGTCGCGAGGGAGCACGGCGCGTCGGTCGTCTCGGAGCCGCGTCGCGGCTACGGCGCCGCGTGCCTGCGCGGCCTGGCCGCCCTGGGCGAGGTGGACGCGATCGTGTTCCTGGACGCCGATCGCAGCGACCATCCGGACGAGTTGCCCGCGTTGCTCGCCCCGATCCTGCGCGGCGAGGCCGACCTCGTGATCGGCTCGCGGGTCCTGGGGCGCGCGGAGCCGGGCTCGCTGACCGTCGTGCAGCGCTTCGGGAACGGGCTCTCCAGTCGCCTGCTGCGTTGGATCTGGGGCCTGCCTTGCACCGATCTCGGCCCGTTCCGGGCCGTCGCGCCCGACGCCCTGCGCCGCGTGGCGATGGCCGACCTGGGGTATGGCTGGACGGTCGAGATGCAGGCGCGGGCGGCGCGCCTGGGCCTGCGCGTCCACGAGGTCCCCGTGCGCTATCGACGCCGCATCGGCCGCTCGAAGATCTCGGGCACCGTGCGCGGCGTGTTCGGCGCCGGCACGAAGATCCTCTGGACGATCGCGCGCGAAGCCCTCGACGCGGGATGGGAGCGTCTGATGGCGCGGCAGCGTGGATCGGGAGCGCGGTCCGGGCCCGGGCTCGCCGACGCCGAGGAGCCGCTGCTCTCGGTCGTGATCCCCGCCCTGGACGAGGAGGAGCACGTCGAAGCAGCCGTCGCGTCGGCCCGGCCCTCGCCCGCGGTGGAGGTGCTGGTGGTCGACGGCGGCAGTCTGGACCGCACCGTGGAGCGGGCCACGGCCGCGGGCGCCCGGGTGCTGCAGGCCGCCCCTGGGCGAGCGAGCCAACAGAACGCGGGAGCCGCCGCCGCCCGCGGCCGCTGGCTCCTGTTCTTGCACGCCGACACGCGCCTGCCCTACGGCTACCTCGACGAGGTCGCGCGCCTGCTCTCCGATCCGCGCGTCGCCCTGGGCGCGTTCCGTTTCGCGCTCGATCGGGTCGAGCCGGGGCTGCGCGCGATCGAGCTGGGCGCGAACCTGCGCTCGCGGCTGCTCTCCCTGCCCTTCGGCGATCAGGCGCTCTTCCTGCGCCGCGAGAGCTTCGAGCGCGACGGCCCCTTCCCGCCCCTGCCGATCCTCGAGGACTACGAGCTCGTCCGCCGCCTGCGCCGCACCGGCCGCGTCCGCCTGGCCCGCACCCACGCGATCACCTCGGCCCGTCGCTGGCAGAGCGCAGGCAAGCTACGCACGAGCCTCCTGCACACCCTCCTGCCCCTCGCCCACCGTTTGGGCGTCCCGGCGGCGACCCTCGCCCGCTGGCGCACCGGCGAGCGCTGAAGGGAAGCCGGAGCGCGCCAGGCGGCGTGGGCGGTGCAGGTTTCGCTGCCCGCTAGGGCCGGAAGGTCCCGCGCAGGGAATCCGAAAGGTTGAAGCCGGTCTGGGCGGCGGGGATGTCGCGGTACCAGAACTGGAAGGAGCGTCGGTCCCCGGGGACGAGCCCGCCGGGCAGGATGGAGAGATCGACCGTCACGCTCGCCGAGCCGCTCGAGCCGGTCGAGGCCACCCCCACGCGCTTCACGCCACCGCCCACGCAACGGTAGCCGTCGCCGAAGGGCACCTGAATCGCCGTCGCGCCGATGTAGAACAGGCCGAAGTGGTGCGGCGGCGCGCCCTCCACGGACAAGCGCAGGTCGTTGCGCGAGAGGCTGAAGGTGCCCTGGTGGAGGAGCACCGCGCCGCTGCCGGCGGAGTTGGGCACCTGGTCACAGTGGCGCTCGGGCGTCACGAAGGCGCCCGACACGACCCGCATGTAGCCGGGGTTGGGCTGGCCGCTCTCGTCGTGGGGCGCGCCGAAGGCGAAGTCGCGCACGCCGTCGCCATCGAGGTCGCCCACGAGCGCCACCGCGGCGCCGAGCTGGTCGTTGGGGTGCTCGCCGAGGAAGGCGTGCAATACGTGCCCGTCGCGTCCCGAGATCAGCAGCGCCCGCCCCGGCAGGTGGCTGGGGTTCAGCCCCATCGAGACGCGCCGCGGCGCGCCGATCAGGAAGTCGGCGCGGCCGTCGCCGTCGACGTCGCCCGCGGCCGCCACGCTGAAGCCGAGCTGCTCTCCGTGCAGCTCACCGGTGAACTCGCTCAACACCGACCCGTCCGCGCCCGAGAACAGACGCGCGTAGCCCGGGCCCGTGGCCACGCCCGTGAACTCCGACTGGGTCGCGCCGACGAGGATGTCCGGCACGCCGTCGCCGTCCACGTCGCCCACTCCGGCGACGCTGAAGCCGAACCAATCGCCGATGGCCGAGCCCTCGAAGCGGTGCAGGAGCTGCGCCGTCGCCCCCGAGCGCACTTGGACGCTGCCGCGATAGGAGTTGTTGTCGAGGTCGCCCGGCGCCCCGATCGCGACGTCGTCCACGCCGTCGCCATCCACGTCGCCGACGTTCGCCACCGCCCAGCCCAGGCCCGAGCCGACGCTGTCGCCGTCGATCTGGTGGATCAGGCCGTGGTCCGCCCCCGAGTGGATGCGCACCGCGCCGCCGTTGTAGGCGAGCACGTCGTCCTTGTAGATCCCGTAGGCGTAGTCGGGCACGCCGTCGCCGTTCACGTCCCCCAGGCCCGCGACGGCGATGCCGAGTCGATCCCCCAGGTCGTCGCCGTCGATCTGATGCAGGAGTTGGCGCGTCGCTCCGGAGAAGATCCGCACCATGCCGCCGTTCATGGCGACGTTGTCGTCCTTGTAGGCACCCACGATCAGGTCCTGGACGCCATCCCCGTCGATGTCGCCGAGGGCGGCCAGCGCGAAGCCGAAGTGATCGTCCGGCCCGTCGATCCAGTTCGTGCCGTCCCCCAGGAGCGTGTCGATCGTCGCCCCGCTCGCGCCCGAGACGATGCGCACGTAGCCCGCTCCCGCCGAGTGGCCGCCGTTCTGGTTCTGGTGCGCGCCGATGGCGAGGTCGCTCACCCCATCGCCGTCCACGTCGCCCAGGTCCGCGATGGCGTACCCGAACCAATCCCCCGGAGCGTCGCCGGCGACCACGAAGACGGACGGCAGTTGCGCGGCGGCGGGCAGGGCCGAGACGAGCAGCGCGCAGACCGCGGAGCAGGGGATGGTACGGAGCATGGCGATCCCTCCAGGATTCGACGAAGCACGGATCGGGGCGCGGCCCACCAGGGGCCCGCCCCTCGTAGGCCCCAGGGTAGACCGAACCCGCGCCCGACGTCCCCGATTCCTCGCCCACCCGCCCCTGCGCCCTCGCGGGTGCGGACGAGGCTCAGCGCAGGTCGAGCGTGCGCCGCTCGCCGGGGCGCAGCTCGAGCTCGGCGCGGATCGGACCGACCTCGCGCAGGCTGGGGCTCGGTCCGCGCAGCGTGCCAGCGCCGGCGGGCACCGTCAGGGGACCGAAGCGGCCGGTCGAGTCGGGGCGGAAGCGCACGCGCAGGGTGATGCCGTCGCGCTGCGACACGTAGGAGAACTCGCCGCCGAAACCCCGGGTGGGCGCTTCGGGCCGAGCGGGCTCGACGAAGCCCTCCAAGGATGCGGTCGCGAGGTCGAGGGACCAGGGGTTGTCTCCGGCGAGCAGCTCGACCTTGGCGCTGACGGTCAGGACCGGCGCGTCGCCCCGGCGCCGCAGGAGGTCGAAGGCGACCTCCGCGCCCGGCTCCGATGTCACCTCGAAGCGGCCGTCGGGGTCGAGGGTCGAGCTCATCAGCAGGATGCTCGAAGCAGACGCGCGCCGGATGCGCACCTCCGCGCGCCAGGGTCCGGGCGCTACGCCGTCCAGGAGCAGGTGACCCAACAGCCGCGCCTGGGGCCGCGCTCGAAAACGCAGCTCGTAGTCGACCGTCTCTCCGGCGAGCACCTCGACGTCGGGCACGAAGGGCGCCTCGGTCGCGAGGCCCGCGTGGTGATAGAAGCGTGCGTCCGGCTCGAAGACGCGCACCTGCCAAGGGCCGGGGTGCAGATGCTCGAAACGGAAGCTGCCGTCGGGTGCGACGGAGCTCGACGCCACCTGCGCGAGCCCGTCGGCGACGCGCACGAGGAAACCCCGGGGTTCGCCGCCCTCTTCCAGCACGAGTCGACCGACGAGCGTGCCGGCCCGCGGCAGCGCGAGCTCGAGCTCGAAGTCCTGCTCGCCCTCGAAGGCCCGCGGCCCGAAGGTGTGCGTGGCGTGGCCCTCGAGCGCAACGTGCACGAACCAGGTCGGCGCGCCCCCGACGTTCGCCGCGGAAGCAGGGGTCGCGCCTGAGTCGGTGTATCCCAGCGACTGGACCTCGGAGCCCTCGCGCTCGCCCTCGGAACGCAGGTCGATCCCCGGCAGGGGCAAACGGAAACGCCCCTGCGCATCGCAGCGCGCCGAAGCCTTGGGTTTGGGGTGCGCGGCGTACACGAAGGGCTCGCCGTCCCCCATCCAGCCCTGATGGGTGAGCCGCGGTAGACCCTGGGCGTGGGGTGGCCCGCGGCGCAGAGCCACGCTCGCACCGGCGGCGGGCGATCCGTCCGGGAGGAACACGCGCCCCACGATCGCGGGCACGGATTCGAGGGTCACCACCAACGGCTCGGGAAACCTCGCGGGTTCGAAGGGGCCGAGCAGGGCATTGCGGAAGCCGGGTGCTTCGACGAGCACGCGAAACGCGTTGCTGGGCCTGCGCAGCCGGCCGCGGCCGTCGGCGTCCAGAGTGCTCGTGGAGCGCGACAGCGCGTAGACCGCGGCACCCTCGGCCAGGACGGCGGACACCCGTCCGTGGGGCAACGCTCGGCCCTCGCGGTCGTGCACGCTCACCTCGAGCCAGCGCGCTGCGGAGTAGGCGAGCACGACGTCGTGCGTTCCGGGTCGCAATCCCTCGAGCTCGGCCGGCTCCCACTCCCACACGAGGGTCTCGGCCCGCAGCGCGTACTCGCCGGGTTCCTCGAGCGCGAAGGCGAAGCGCCCCTCGCCGTCGCTGCGCGCGTGACGCCAGCCCCCATCGGGCTGCGGTCCCGAGCAACGCACGGGACGCCCCGCGACCGCCCGTCCCTCGGGATCGACGAGTCGGCCGCGCAGGGTGCGCTCGGGCACCTCGCGCAGCACGAGCACCACCTCGCCCGCCTCCTCGCCCGCGCGCAGGCCGATTGGCTCGCTCCAGGACCACAGGCTGGTCTCGCCGCGCGCCCAAACCGAACCGTACCCCGGGCGCAGTCCGTCGAAGCGGAACGCGCCCCCCGGACCGCTGGTCGCGAGCTCGTAGCGCGAGGGGGCCCAACCGGAGAAGCGCAGCTCGGGCGGCCCCTGGTGCGCGGGCTCCGCGGCATCCGGGGCGGCCTCCAAGGGCGCGGTGAAGACCACCCGGGCTCGTTCGACCCCCAGGCCGTTCGCGTCCACCACGCGCCCGAAGAGATCGGCCCCCGGCTCGAGCACGACCACCCCCAGCTCGAGCCGCGTCTCCCCCTCGGCCACCGCCGACATGCGGATGTGCGCCGCGTGGCGCGGCGCGCCGAGCTCGGGCTGGATCGTGCGCGCGTCCTGCTGGGCGACGAAGCGCTCGAAGTCCTCCGCCGGCACCTCGAGCCTCAACTCGCCCGAGGCATCGCCCACGGCCCGCGCCCAGGGAGCATGGCGCACACAGAGCCAGGCGTTCGCGACCGGCCGGCCGTCGGCGGTTTGGGCGCGCGCGGTGATCGTCGCCGTGGGCGCGACCTCGGGCGCGTCCTGGGCTGCGTCGAGCTCGCGCACCTTCGCCGCCGCTTCGAGCCGCTCCAGCGCACCCTCGGCGGTCGGATCGACCGGACCCCCGTCCACCCCCGGAACCCCTTCGCCGCGCTCCGCGAGCCGCGCGATCCCCCGTCCGCCCCCGCTCCCACCCTCGAGCAGGAACCACAGCCCGACCGAGATCAACAGGGCAACGAGCAGGGTGAACACGAGCTTCATCGCCATCCGTCGCCGGGCGCGCCATCCTTCCCCCGCACCCCAGCGCGAGTATGCGCCGGCTTGCAGCACGACGCCAGGCCGCGCGGGGCAGGGCCCGCGGGCGGGAGCTCGGCTCGCGCGCTACCCTGGGCACGTGGTCGAGGGAAGCCTGGAGGAAGGAGCCGAGATCCGTCGCGCGCGTCGCCAGCGCTGGCTCGACGGCGGGGCGCTGACGTGCGGGGCGGGGTGCGTGCTCTGGCCGGGAATCCTTCTCTCGGAGCTCTGGGTGGTGGCGGAGGAGATCTCGATCCCCCTCCTTTGGGGCTCCATGCTCCTCTGGCTCTCGAGCGCGGCGCTGCTCTTGCCGCTCTCCGCCCTGGCGCTGTGGCACGGGTTGGGGCCCCCGGCGAGCCTGCGCAGCGCCCTGCGCGCGTTCGGCGTGTTGGCGGGCCTCTTCGCCTGGTGGATGCTCTTCGCGATGCTCAGCAGCTCCCCGTACTTCCACCTCTACTCCTGAGCACCGGGAGCGTCAGACCGTCTCGGCCAGGGCCGCGTCGATGGCGGCGCGCAGGGCGGGGTCGTCGGGGGCGGTGCGGGGGCCGAAGTAGGCGCGCACGCGGCCGTCGCGGCCGACGAGGTACTTGCCGAAGTTCCAGTTGGGCAGCTCGCCGCTCTCGGCCTGCAGATGGGCGTAGAGCGGCGACTGGCCCGGACCCGGCTTGGTCTGCACCTTGGCGAAGAGCGGGAACGTGACGCCGAAGCGCGCGTCGCAGAAGGCGCGGATCTGTTCGGCCGTGCCGGGCTCCTGGCCGCCGAAGTCGTTGCAGGGGAAACCGAGCACGGTGAAGCCCCGGGGACCAAGCTCGGTGTGCAACGCCTGCAGCGCGGCGTACTGGGGCGTCAGACCGCACTCGCTGGCGACGTTGACCACCAGGGCCACCTGGCCGCGGTGGGTCGCGAGTCGCGCGGGTTCGCCGGAGAGCAGGGTCGTCGAGAAGTCGTACAGGTTCGTGGGCACGGCGGGTTCGGGGGTCAGGGACGGGGAGGCTTCGGCTGCGGGGCGCACGGCGGACGGCGCTCCGCACGCGGCGAGGAGCAGGGCGAGGCCGGGGACGATCCAGGTTCGGAGGTGGAGGTGGCTCATGGCGGTCGGTGGAGGACGATCGTAGGGCTTCGCGCGGCGAAGAGGCCGCCGGAATCCGCTCCCGCGGCTGACGGGGAGCGCGGCGGCGCATAGGATCCGCCCGCCCCATGCGCGCGCGTCCCCTTCTCGCCTGGTCGCTGCTCTCGCTGGCCGTGTGCGCGGCGGGCGGCCCCATGGACGAGGAACCCCGGGCCGCGACCGTCGCCCGGGGGGAACGCCTGCTGGCGGGAGCGAGCTGCACCGCCTGCCACGCGGCCGCGCCGGAGTTCGTCGAGCGCCTCGCGCCGCGCACGGGCCCGGACCTCTCGCGGATCGGCGCGCGCTACGAGCCGCGCGCCCTGCGCCGCTTCCTCCTGCGGCCCCACGCGACCCAGCCCGGCACGCCGATGCCGGACCTGCTCTCAGGCTTCGCGCAGGACGAACGCGAGCGGGCCGCCGACGAGCTCGTGCAGTACCTCGCTTCCCTCGGCGGCCCCTTCGATGGGCGGCCCACGTCGATCGACATCGGGACCCTCGAGCGCGGGCGCCAGCTCTACCACTCCGTGGGCTGCATCGCCTGCCACGCGCCCCAGGAGGGCGCGGACGAACTCCTGGACCCGCTCTGGCGGCCGAGCGCGCCGCGGGGCCCCGCGCGGAGTGACGACCAACCGCCCTACGTGCGCCCCGGCACCCCCGCGCCCGGCCAGGTACCCCTGGGCGAGCTGACGGCGCGCACGAACGTGCCGGCCCTGGCCGCGTTCCTCGCCGACCCCCTGTCGATCCGCGCGGACGGCTTCATGCCCGCGCTCGGTCTCGCGTCGGACGAGGCCCACGCCATCGCGGCCTACCTCCTGCGCCATCAGGCGAGCGCGGAGCTGGACCCCGCGCGCCGCACGCCGGGCCTGCGCTACGAGTACTTCGAAGCGCCGCGCGTGACCGAGTTCACGGACGCCCTGGGGCTCGAGCCCATGCGCCGCGGCGTGGTGCCCGACCTGGAGCGTCTGCCCGAACACCGCGCGGATCACTTCGCCCTGCGCTTCGAGGGCCTGCTCGAGGTGCCGGCCCGCGGCACCTGGCGCTTCACGACGGACTCCGACGACGGCTCGCGGCTGTGGATCGGCGATCGGCTCGTCGTGCGCAACGACGGCATCCATCCCGTGGTGAGCGCCGCGGGCGAGCTGACGCTGGAGGCGGGCCTGCACCCCATCCGCATCACCTTCTTCGAGCACGAGGGCGGCCAGGAGCTGCGCGTCTCGTGGGAGGGCCCCGGCGTTCCGCGCCAACCCCTGCCGGCTCGCGCCCTCTCGCACCTGGCCCTCGAGCTCGCGCCGCCCCGGGCCCGCGCACTGCGCGTCGACGCCGCCCTCGTCGAGGCCGGTCGGGCGCGCTTCGCGGCCCTCGCCTGCGGCGCCTGCCACCGCGTCGAGGGCGAGCCGACCTTCGAGCCATCGGCCCCGCCCTTCGCCGCGCTGCACGCGGCCGGCGCCGCGGGTTGCCTCGCGCCCGAGCCCCGCGCCGGCCTGCCGCGCTACGGCTTCGACGGCCAGCAACGCGCGTCGCTCGGACAGACCCTCGCGCACCTCGACCTGCTCGCGGAGCCGCTGGGGCCGCGCGAGCTCGTCGCCCAACGGCTCGAGCGCCTGCGCTGCCTGCAGTGCCACGAACGCGACGGCCTGGGCGGGATCCACCCCGAACGCGCCGACTACTTCATCCCCCTCGACGAGGCCCTCGACCTCGGCGATCAGGCGCGCTATCCGCCGAGCCTCGAGCAGGTCGGGCGCAAGCTGCGCGCGGAACGGCTCGAGCAGGTGCTCGCCCAGGGCATCAAGGCGCGGCCCTACCTCGCCGCGCGCATGCCGCGTTTCGGGGAACGCAGCCTCGCCGGCCTCGCCGCCGCCTTCGCCGCGCTCGACCTGCGCCCCGGCGACGACCTCGAGCCCGAGCCCGACGCGCAGCGCATCGCCAGCGGCCGCAAGTTGGTCGGCACCTCCGGCCTGGGCTGCGTGCAGTGCCACGCCTTCGCGGGTTTCGAAGCCCTCGGGACGCCGGCGGTCGACCTGGCCGACGCCTTCGCCCACACGCGGCCCGGATGGTTCGCGGACCTCCTGCGCGACCCCGCCGGCGTCGGGCTGCTCTCGCGCATGCCGCAACTGTGGACCGACGGGCGCAGCCCGGTGGGCGACGTGCACGGCGGCGACGTCGAGGAGCAGATCGCTTCGATCCGCGCCTACCTCTCCCTGGGCCGCGGCGCGCCCTTGCCCGAGGGCTTGGTCCTGCCGGAGGACGCCTACGAGCTGGTGGTCGGCGACGAGCCGCTGCTCGTCGGCGTGTTCTTCGCCGGCGCCAGTCCGCGCACGATGCTCGTCGGCACTCCCGAGGGCCTGCACTACGCCTTCGATCAGCAGAACTCGCGGCCCGTGGCGCTCTGGCGCGGACGTTTCTTCGACGCGCGCGGCACCTGGCACGGCCGCGCGGGCACCCTCGAGCGTGCGCCCGTGCCGGATGCGTTCACCTTCGAGCCGGGCATGGCCCTGGCCGTGCTCCCCACGCCCGACGCGCCCTGGCCGACGGCCATCGGCCGCGCGGCCGGATTCCGGCGCCTGGGGCAGCGCTTCGACGCGCGCCGCCATCCGATCTGGCGCTACGCGTTGGGGGAGCTCGTCGTCGAGGAACACCTGCACGCGGAGCTCGGCCCGCGGGGTTTGACGCTGAAACGCGCCTTCGAGGTCGAGTGCCGGGCCGCCGAGCCACCCGCGCTCTACCTGCGCACGTTCTCCGCGGGGGACGAGCGGCGCACCCCCGTCCCCTTCGAGCGCGCCCCCGACGCGGCGTCCGCGCCGCGCTGGATCGGCCGCGTCGAGACGAGGATCGAATGGTGATCGGGATCGCGTTGCTCTTCGCCGCGGCGTTCGCGCAGGGGTCTTCCGAGGCCGAGCGCGCCTACGCGATCGTGCCCCTCGCCCAGCCCGCCGGGTTGGTGCTCGAGGTCTCCGGGCTCGCGCTGCTCGCCGACGGCCGGCCGCTGGTCGCCACGCGGCGCGGCGAGGTGTTCCGGGTCGAGAACGCCTACGGCGAGCGGGAGGGTCCGCCGCGCTTCACGCCCTTCGCCCAGGGGCTGCAGGAGCCGTTGGGGCTGCTCGTGGATGCGGACGGCTCGATCGTTGCCGTGCAACGCGGCGAGCTCTCGCGTCTGCTGGACCACGACGGCGACGGGCGCGTCGACGAGCTCGAGACGATCTGCGACGGGTGGGAGCTCTCGGGCAACTACCACGAGTACAACTTCGGCCCGCGCCGCGACGATCAGGGCCGCTACTGGATCACGACCAACAAGCCCTTCGGCGAGGAACCCTTCGGGCGCGTCGACTGGCGCGGGTTCGCCCTGCGCATCTCCCCCGACGGGACGCTGGAGCCCATGGCCGCCGGCCTGCGCTCGCCGGCCGGGATCGAGCGCGCGCCCTGGGGCGACTTCTTCTTCACCGACAACCAGGGCGAGTGGTGCGGCGCGAGCAAGCTCGCGCTGCTCGCCCCCGGCAGCTTCCACGGCCATCCTTGGGGCGTGTTCTCGTGCGCGCGCGAGGAGTGGCGTTTCCCGGTCCCCGCGGAGTTGCCGCGGCGCGTGCTGTACCCCGAGCTCGCGCGGCGCGTGCCGACCTTCGAGCTGCCCGCGGTGTGGTTCCCCTACGACCTGATGGGCCGCTCGCCCTCGGGCTTCGTGTGGGACACGGGCGCGGGCACCTTCGGCCCCTACGCCGGCCAGGTATTCGTGGGCGACCAGTTCCAGGCCTCGGTGCTGCGCGTGTTCCTCGAACAGGTCGACGGCCGCTGGCAGGGCGCGTGCTTCCCCTTCCGGCAGGGACTGCCGAGCGGCGTCGTGCGCCTCGCCTGGGGCGCGGACGGTTCGTTGCTGGTCGGCATGAGCGACCGCGGCTGGCCGAGCCTGGGCCCGCGCCCCGACGGCCTGGCGCGCCTGGTGTGGACCGGGCACACGCCCTTCGACCTGCTCGCGGTGCGCGCCGTGCCGGGTGGCTTCGAGCTCGAGTACAGCGCGCCCCTCGCGGAAGACACGGCGCGCGAGCGCCGCACCTACGGCCTGCGTTCCTGGACCTACTGGCACTCCTCCGACTACGGCAGCCCGCCGGCGGACGAGCTCGAGCTCGAGGTCGCGCGCGCGACGCTCTCCGCGGACCGCCGCCGCGTGCGCCTCGAGGTGCCGCGCCTGCGCGCCGGCTACGTGCACGCGATCCACGCGCCGCTGCGCGCCGCCGACGGCCGCGCGCCGATCGCCGAGCGGGCCTATTACACGCTCGTGGCCCTCCCGCGCTGACCGCGGGCGGGCGTGTGACGTACCATCGGGGCCCGCGGGCCCGGCCCCGCGCTCCTCCCCAACGGCCCGAAGGACTCCGCCCATGGCCCGCCTCCGCTGCACGAGCGCCCTCGTCGTTTCGTTGCCCCTCGCCCTGCTCGTCGCCTGCGCCGGTTCGCGCGGGGACGTGCGTTCGGCATCGTCCCCCGGCGCGGAGCCCGCCGCGGCGCAGTCCGCTCCCGCGTCGGACGGCTATCGCCTGCCGCCGGCCGAGGTGGTCGCGATCGTCGACGCGGCGCCCACGCCCGGCTTCAGCGTGTCGCCCACCGGCGAGCTCGCGCTGCACGTCGACCGCGCCGCCCTGCCTTCGATCCTGGAGCTCGCCGAGCCCTTCGTCCCGCTCGCCGGCGCGCGCATCCATCCGCGGCGCTACGAGCAGCGCCGCACGAACTACGCGCGCGGCTTCGCCCTGCAACAGATCTCGAAGGAGGGCTGGGGCATCGTGCGCACCCCCGAGGGCGGTGGCCTCGGCACGCCGCGTTGGTCCCCCGATGGAACCCATTTCGCCTTCACGCGCAGCATCGCCGACGGCGTCGAGCTGTGGGTCGCCGATACCCGCGACGGCAAGTGCCGGCGCTTGGTCGGCCCGCGCCTGAACGACGTGCTGGGCGCGTCCTTCGGTTGGTGGTCGGGCTCGGAGCGCCTGTGGGTGCGGCTCGTGCCCAGCGGCCAGGGAGCTCCGCCCAGCGCGCCGGCGGTGCCCGGCGGCCCGATCGTGTCCGAGACCGCGGGGCGCACGGCGGAGAACCGCACCTACCAGAACCTGCTCCAGAGCCCCCACGACGAAGCGTTGTTCGAGCACTACGGCACGGTGCAGCTCGCGGTGGTCGAGGTCGGAGGGCGCCTGCGCGAGTTGGGCGCGCCCGGCCTCTACGCCGAGGTCGACCCCGCCCCCGACGGCCGCCACCTGCGCGTCGAGCGCCTCGTCGGTCCCTGGTCCTACGACGTGCCGTCGAGCCGCTTCGCGCGCCGGATCGAGGTCTGGGACGGCGCCGGCAAGCTGCTCGCGACCGTGGCCGAGCTGCCCGTCGCCGACGACGTGCCGATCGGCGGCGTGAGCCGCGGGCCGCGGGCCCTCGCCTGGCGCGACGACCGCCCCGCGACGCTGGTGTGGGCCGAGGCCCTCGACGGCGGCGACCCCAAGCTGAAGGTCCCCCACCGCGATCGACTGCTCGAGCTCCCCGCGCCCTTCACGGCCGCCCCGCGCGAGCTCCTGCGCACCGAACAGCGCTTCAGCGGCCTGCGCGCGCTCGAACGCCCGGGCTGGATGCTGGTGGACGAGTTCGACCGCGACCGTCGCTGGCGCACGACGCGCCTCGTCCGGTTCGACGAGCCCGGCGTCGCGCCGCGGGTGCTCTTCGACCGCTCGATGCACGACCGCTACGGCGATCCGGGCACGCCCGTGCGCATCACGCGGCCCGACGGCACGCGCCCGATCCGCGTCGTCGCGGGCGGGGTGCTGCTGGTGGGCGACGGCGCCGGGCCGGACGGCGAACGGCCGTTCCTCGACCACCTCGAGCTCGACACGTTGCACGCGCGGCGCCTGTTCGAGTCGCCGGCCGAGGCCCACACCACGCCGGTCGAGGTGCTGATCGAAGGGGACCAGCCGCGCGCCCTGGTGCTGCGGCGCGAGTCGCCGACCGAGCCGCCCAACTACCAGCGCCTCGAGCTCGCGAGCGGCGAGAGCCGCGCGCTGACCGCCTTCCCCGACCCGCACCCGCAGCTCACCGGGATCCACAAGGAGCTCGTGCGCTACGAACGCGAGGACGGCGTGCCGCTCTCGGGCACGCTCTACCTCCCGCCCGGCCACGTCCCGGGCACGCGCCTGCCGCTGGTCGTGTGGGCCTACCCGGTCGAGTACTCCGACGCCTCGGTCGCGGGCCAGGTGCGCGGGACGACCAACCGCTTCACGCGCCTGGCGGGCACCTCGCCGCTGATGTTCCTGACCCAGGGCTATGCGGTGCTCGACAACGCCGCCATGCCGGTCGTGGGCGACCCCGAGACGATGAACGACACGTTCGTCGAGCAGACCGTGGCCGCGGCGCGGGCCGCGATCGAGTACCTGGACGGCCGGGGCCTCGTCGACCCCGAGCGCGTGGCGGTCGGCGGGCACAGCTACGGCGCCTTCATGACCGCCAACCTGCTGGCGCACAGCGACCTCTTCCGGGCCGGCATCGCGCGTTCGGGCGCCTACAACCGCTCGCTCACGCCGTTCGGCTTCCAGAGCGAGCGCCGCAAGCTGTGGGAAGCGCCCGAGGCCTACGTGCGCGTCTCACCCTTCTTCCAGGCGCACCGCATCGACGAGCCGATCCTCTTGATCCACGGCGAGGTCGACGACAACTCGGGCACCTTCCCGATCCAGACCCAGCGCCTCTACCACGCCCTGCAGGGCCTGGGCGGCACGGCGCGCATGGTGCTCCTGCCCCACGAGTCCCACGGCTACTCGGCGCGCGAGTCGGTCCTGCACGTCCTGGCCGAGTCCATCGAGTGGCTCGACCGGCACGTCAAGCACGCCCCGCGCCGGGACGTGAGCGCCGCGCGCGCCTCTCACACGGAGGGCGCGTAGCGCGGCGAAGGAGGGGAGGCGACGATCGACGAGCGGTCCCAGTTCGCGCGGCCTGCCCATCGCCCGATGATCCCCGCCGAGTGCGTCAGCGGTTGCGATTCACGGGTGTGAACGGCGGGGACCTCGGTCGCGCGTGCCAGGACCAAGCCCATGACGGGCCCTTGTGCGGTGGCCTGACCTCGGGTGAGTCTCGTCGTCGTCGTCGCCTCGGGGCGATGACGGCGAAGAGGGTAACAGACGCCCCCGCCCGGGGTGAGAAGGGAGCGCGGGAACCATGCAAAGCCTGTTCGAAGCCCTGCGCGCCCTGGAGCGCGGCGACCTCGACACCCTGCGCGAGCTACTGGCCGCCGAACCGGCCCTGGCGGGGGCGCGGGACGCGGCGGGGGTGTCCCTGATCCTGCACGCCCTCTACCGGCACCTCCCCGGGGCGGCCGCCCTGCTCCTCGAGCGCACCCCCGCCCCGGACCTGCCCACCGCCGCCGCCGCGGGGGACGTGGCGCGCCTGGGCGAGCTGCTCGCCGCGGGCGTCTCCCCCAGCGCCCCCGCGGCGGATGGCTTCCTGCCCCTGCACCTGGCGGCCTACTTCGGCCAGCGGGAGGCGGCGCGGGCGCTCCTGGACGCGGGCGCCGACCCCAACGCCCCCGCGGCCGGACACCCCTCGGGCGTCGCCCCCCTGGCGAGCGCCGTGGCGGGCGGCGATCGGGGGCTGATCGAGCTGCTGCTCGAGCGCGGCGCGGCCCCCGATCCGACCCAGGCCGGGGGCTTCACCCCCTTGCAGGCCGCCGCGGCGCGCGGGGACCGGGACCTGTGCCGGCGGCTGCTCGACGCCGGCGCCGACCCGCGCCGCGCGGACGACGCCGGCCGCACCGCCGCCGACCACGCCGCCGATCGCGGGCACGCGGACCTGGCCCGCGAGCTGCGCGCGCCGACCGAGTCCTAGTCGCCGCCGCGCCGTCGACGGGGCGCCGGCTGACCGGCCTCGAGCAGCGCCAGGGCGACCATCGCCGTGCCGTAGCTCGCCGAGCGCGGGAAGACGCGGTCGTTCCACGAACCGTCCTCGTCGCGCGTCACGAACAGGCGCTCGAGCAGGCGCCGGCGGTACTCGGCGCGCTCCGCGGCGGGGAGCTGCTCGATGGCGAGGGCCGCGTAGCGGTGCGCGTAGTAGAAGTAGTAGGGCGCGATGCCATAGGGCCCGGTGTGCGTGCCGGTGCCCTTGCGGCGCGCCTCGAGGTGCTCCCAGTGCACGAAGAAGGCGTCGATCGCGCCCCGCAGGCGCGCGGCGTCGGAGCGCCCGGCGCGCAGCAGGGCCGCCTCGGTCACGGCCATGCGCCCGATCGAGCCGGGCACCGCGTCGATCGTGCCCCGCGGCCGACCGTCCCGGACGGCATAGGTCACGCCGCCCGCGCTGGTGCGGCCGCGCTCGAGCGACGCCAATGCCCGCTCGAGGAGCCCCGCGTCGACGGCGTGCCCGCGCTCGGCGGCGTCCATCAGCGCCATCACGATCGGCGCGGTCATGAAGGCGCTGGGCGGCGAGGGCGCGCTGAGCTCGGGACCGCGGGAGTAGCTCCACCCGCCGTGTTCGGGGATCTCGGTCGCCGCCAGGGCCGCCAGGCAGCGCGCGCGTCCCTCGGCCGCGCGCTCCCCGACGTCCGCGGGGAGCGCTTCGAGGCGCTCGAGGTCGAGCAGCAGCATCAACGCATAGGCGTGGCCCCAGACGCGCACGTCGTATCCGCCGCCGTAGTCGGGGTCCATCTCCGGGGAAGCGAGCGCCTCGAAGAGGAACTCGAGCGCCCGCGCCAGGGCCGCGTGGCGCGCGGCGTCCTCGGCGTAGCCCGGCGCGCGCACCAACGCCTGGGCGACGATCGCCGTGCCGCCGACGCGGTATCCCATCGGGATCCGGCCGCGCTCGCGGTAGACGCCCTCGTAGGGCCACTCGGCTTCGTTCGGACCCTCCTGGCGCTCGAGCAACAGCTCGACGGCCCGGGCCAGGGCGGCGTCCACGGAGGAGGCATCGGGGGCGGCGCTCGGGGCCGGCAGGGATTCGCCGCCGAGGGCGAGGAGCAGGGAGAAAGCCAGTGTCTGGATCACGGTTCGCCTGGGGTTGGACCGCCATCGGCGGCGGCCGAGCATGGCACGGCGGGCTGGCGCGCGCGAGCCTCGAGGGGCGCCTGGGCGGCGCGACGCGGGCGTGCGTCGCGCCCGAACCGCGCGGGCCGGGGTCTGCGCTGTGGTCGCCCCCGCGCCCGCTCCGGTAGCATGTCGCGCCCCGCGGGCAGGAGCCTGCGGATTCCCCGGCAGGAGGACCCTTTGCTCGACGCTGCGATCCCCGACTGGCAGACCCTGGGTGCCCTGGCCGCCGAGCGGCTCACGGAGGCCCGCGACGTCGTGCACTGGGCCGCGCGGCTGGTGGCCTCGGTGGGCAACACCTGCATGCGGCCCCTCGACGACGGCAGCCACTTGGCCCTCTCGTGGATCGCGGAGCGCGGCCTCCTGGCCGGCGTCTTCACCACCAACACCCCCCGGTACCGGGCCGCGCTGCGCGTGGGCGACCTGACCTTGCACCTGGTGGACGTCGAGGGCAACAGCGTCGCCCAGAGCGAGTTGCAGGCCAAGACCCTCCCCGAGGCGCTGGACTGGCTCTCGAGCGCCATCCTCGGCTACACCGGGGCGCCCCCGGAGCGGCCGCTCCAGGTGCCCGAGCACGGGACCCCCGACCACCCCATCGCGGGCGGCGCGCCCTTCCGCGTCGAGCACCCCGGCGAGTTCGACGAGCTCGCGCGCTGGTTCGCCGACGGCGACCGCATGCTGCGCGCCTTCGCCGAGCGCGATCCGCGGGCGAGCGCCGTGCGCTGCTGGCCCCAGCGCCTCGAGCTGGCGACGACGGTCGTGCTCGACGAGGGCGTCGAGCTCGAGCGCGCGCGCTCGGTGCGCCTGGCGCTCGCCACCTGCGAAGCTCAGCTCGGCGAGCTCGCCTTCCTGGTCGAGCCCTACCCCGCCCCAGAGGGCCCCGAGCCGCGCCCCTTGCCCGCGGGCGGCCGCTGGTTGACGGAGGGCGGCCTGCGCGCCGCGCTGCCGGCGCGCGCGATCCTCGAGCTGCCCACCGCCCGCGAACAGGCCCTGCGCACGGCCGAGTTCCTCGAACGCGCCTTCGCCGAAGCGCAGCGCCTGCTGAGCGCGTGAGGGCCGCGCCGGCCCGTCACACGCCGATCCCGTCCCAGGCCTCGGCCATGCCCACGGCGATCCGGTCGAGGTCCTCGGCCTCGATGTCGAGCAACACCGCGGCCGCCTGACCCGCGAGGCTGGCCCCGAGCCCGTCGATCCGTCCGTCCTCGACGGCCCGCACCAATGCATCGCTGAGCGCGACCAATGCGGCCATCGGCGCGAGCAGCAGCTCCTGCCGTCCCGCGTGGTGCAATCGGATCGCCTGCGCCACCTCGTCCGGCAGGTTCCAGGCCCGCGCCAGGAGCCCGCCGACCTCGGTGTGCGTCACGCCCAACCGCTCGCGCTCGTGCTCGAACAGGCCATTGCCGCTGCGTCGACTCTCCTGCACGAGCGCGATGTAGCGCTCGCGACAGGTCTCGAAGAGCACGAGCTTGCCGAGGTCGTGCAGCAGCGCGCAGGTGTACGCGTCGTAGGGATCCACCAATCGCCGTCGAGCCCGCATCCCCAAACGCTGCGCCGCCAGGGCGGCGGCGATCGAATGGCGCCACAACCGCTCGAGATCGGACGCCTCGTCGTCGGCGAGGTGCGCGAAGGTATCCATCAGGCACACCTGCAACACGAGGTTGCGCAGGGCACCGACGCCGAGCACCGCGGCCGCCCGCGGCACGGTCTGCACCGGCTCCCGCAGCCCGTAGACGGCGCTGTTGGCGGTGCGCAGGACCCGCGCCGCGAGCGGCGGGTCGGTGGCCACGACCGCGCCCAGCTCGGCCAACCCCACCTCGGGATCGGCCAGCATGCTCTGCAAGCGCGCGACGACGTCCGGCAGGGACGGGACGCGGATCGACGACAATTCCACCGGCCCGGGAATGGGCTCCATGGCGACCTCGGTAAGGCTCGCGGGGGGAGCGTCGAGCGAGGTGAATCGGAACGAGAAGGGGTTCAAGGAACCCGATTCCCGTGGGTCGCGCAAGTCGGCTGGGCCCGAATCTGGGGCTCACCGGTGCTGGATCCCGCCCCTCAGGGGCGCGGATCCTCGGCGACGCGGCTCCAGGGCACGACGAAGGGGCGCGTGCCCACGCCGTCCGGCGCCGGGAAGGTGCCGAAGCGCAGGTGCGGGCCATAGATCGGCGCCAGGACCTCGGGGCGTAGCACGTCGTGCGCGTCCCCCGCTGCGGCCGCGCGCCCGTCGCACAGGACGATCAGGCGCGAGGCGAACTGGCTGGCGAGGTTGAGATCGTGGGTCACGACCACGACGCCGCGGCCCTCGCAGGTCAGGCGCGCGAGCAACTCGAAGATGCGGATCTGGTGCTCGGGATCGAGGGAGCTGGTGGGTTCGTCGACGAGCAACACCTCGGCCTCCTGGGCCAGCGCGCGGGCGACGAGCACGCGCTGGGCCTGGCCGCCCGAGACCTGGTCGAGCAGGCGCTCCCCGAGCCCCTCGACGTCGCAGTCGGCGAGCGCGCGCCGCACGACCGCCGCATCGTGCGCGTCGGCACCGCCGAACAGGCCGCGGTGACAGTATCGCCCGCCCTCGACGAAGGTCTCGACCGTCACGTCGGGCAAGGCGCGGACCTTCTGCGGCACGAGGGCCAGGCGTCGCGCGCGGCGCCGGAAGTCGAGCGCGCCGAGCTCCTCCTCGCCCAGGAACACCGCGCCCTGCTGGGGCTGCAGCAGGCCGGCGAGCAATCGCAGCAGCGTGCTCTTGCCGGCGCCGTTGGGACCGAGCACGGCCACCAGCTCGCCAGCCGCGAGCTCGAGCGCGACGCCGTCCACGGCGCGCACCGGCCCGGGGTACTCGAACACCAGCCGCTCGGCTCGCAGCAGGCTCACCACGCGCGCAGCTCCTTGCGTTGGCGCACCAGCAGGAACAGGAAGAAGGGCCCGCCGACGAGCGAGGTCATCACCCCCGGCTGCAGCGCGTCGGCCCCCAGCAACGCGCGCTGCGCGACGTCGATGCCGAGCAGCAGCACGGGTCCGCCGAGCAGGCACAGAGGCAACAACGTGCGGTGGCTCGTCCCAGTGGTGAGGCGCACCAGGTGCGGCACGACCAGGCCCACGAACGCGATCTGTCCGGCGGCCGCGACGGCCACCGCCGCCGCGCACGAGGCGGCCAGCAGCGCCAGGATCTTGGTGCGCCCGGGGTGCACGCCGAGGGCTTGGGCGTCCTCCTCGCCGCCGCCGAAGAGGTCGAGCTCGCGTGCCACGAACGGGATCACCGCCGCGGCCAGGAACAGCCCGCCGAAGACCAGCGCCACGTGGTAGTCGGCGCGGTCCGAGAGCGTGCCGAAGCTCCACGAGAGGATCGCGCGCATCAGCGCGAAGTCGCGCATCGAGAAGGCCAGCACGGCGTTGAGCGCCCCCGCGACGAAGGCGTTCACCGCCACGCCGACCAGCAGCAGGGTCGGGACCGAGACGCGCCCGCCGCGGGTCGAGAGCGAGGTCACGAGCAGGGCCGTCGCGAACGCGCCCACGAGCGCCGCGGCGGTCACGACCAGGGGCGCCGAGCCGGCCGCGCCGGCGAGCATCAAGCTCGGCGCGGCGCCGCCCAGGGAGAGGATCGCGAGGGCCACGAACAGGCTCGCGCCGCCGGTCAACCCGAGCACCGCGGGCGAGGCCAGGGCATTGCGGAAGACGCCCTGCAGGAGACCGCCGGAGAGCGCCAGGGCCGCGCCGACGCCGATCGTCACCAGGGTGCGCGAGAGGCGCAGGCCGACGATGGTGCGATCGATCGCGTCGAGGGGCTCGGCCCAGCCGAAGGGCGCGAGGGCGAAGCGCGCCACGCTGCGCGCTCCGACGCCGCCGCCCGAGCCCTGGAGCAACGAGGCCAACGCCAGCCCCAGCAGGGAGAGGCCCAGGATCCAGGCCGCGCGCCGCGCGCGCCGCTGCTCGGCCTGCAGGCTCATCGGCGCACCGAGACGGTTGGCGCGGCAGTGCTCGGCGAGG
>CAYMYN010000003.1:212188-316377 GCA_964394665.1 uncultured Planctomycetaceae bacterium | reverse complement strand
CTCCACAGGGTGAAGGCCGCCAACGCCGACCAGCAGGCCGCCGCGAGGCAGGCCACGCGCCAGGCGGCCTGCACGCGCTCCGCGGACGGCGGCCGGGTGGCGCGGGCCAGGTGCGGATCGGGCGCGGATCCATCCGCGGCGCACGGCGCGAGCCCCAGCGCGCCGACGAGGGCCGCCGCCGGGAGCTCCGTGGCGCGCGCCGCGGGCCGCCCCAGGGCCAGGGCGCCCGCGCGCAAGCCGCGGCCCGCGTCCTCGCCCAGGAGGCGCGCCGCGGCCAGCAACGCCAGGGTCGCCAGGCGCGCGGGGACGAAGGACCACGAGCCGTGGAGGCGCTCGGCGAGGGCGGGCGGCGCGTTCGGCGCGTCGGAGGTCGCCGACCCGGGGTCCTCCGCCTCCCGCGGCGCCAGGTCCGCGACGCGCGAGCGCGGCCGGGCGACCTCGCGGGCGGCCCGCAGCCCCGCGTCCACCAACACGCCCGGCAGGCCGAACAGGACGTAGGCCAGGAGCGGCGCGCAGAACTCCTCGCCCGTGCGGCGCGCGATCGCGCCGGCGGTGGCGCCGACCAACCCGTCGCGCTCGCGCGGCGGCGCCTGCGGTCCGGCGAAGGCGGCCAGGCGCGCGCGAGCCTCGACCTCGGTGCCCGTCCGCAGCGCTTCGAGCACAGCCAGCGAACCGCGCCCGATGCCCACCAGCGCGATCGAGCCCGCCAGCAGCCAGGTGGTCAGGGCGAAGGCGAGCCAGGGCCGCGCGGGCTCGAGCCAGGCGCAGGCGACCCCGGCCGCGGCGGCGAAGCCCAGCGGCACGGCCAACGCGATCGATGCCGACCCCCGGGCGAAGCGCCGCAGCCCGCGGGCCGCGAGGCCCATCCAGACGCGCACCGAGAGCGCCGCCGGCGGCTCGCCCAGGGCGAGGTTCCAGAGCAACGCCAGCCCCAGGACGGCCGCGAACCGCCCGCTGCCCGGAGCCGGCAACCCGAAGTCCTCGCTCACCGTCGCTCCTGCGCGGCGCGCGCGGGCAGACCTTCGGCCGACGCGCGACGGAGGTGCGCTGCGGGGGCTCGGGGGCCGCGCTCCTGCGACGGGAGAGCGGCATCCCCGCGTCGGGGACGGGGGCTCGGGGCGGGGCTCAGGGCGGGCTCCGACGGAGGTTCGAGGTCGGTCTCCTGGCTCGTGGACCCGGGCGAGGCGCGCGCCTCGCCCTGGCCGCCCCCCCGCCTTCCCCGGGCACCTTGGGCGTGCACCGAGTGGCCACCCACGCCGCGGCGCGGGGGAGGGACGACGATCCACCTACAGTGGCGGCACCGCGCCGGCATCGGACCGGACTTCCCGGGCACCTCGAACGTGGAAGCGTGGACGGACAGAACGGGTCCCGATCGTAGGCGCCCGCCCACCCGCGCCGCAAACCCGGCGGCCTCGGAGGCGACGCGAGCGGGTAGGCTCGCGACCCCGTGACGTCGCCCCCCCGCCCGCTCCGCGCCCGCCTCCCGCTGCTCGGCTTGCTGTTCGGCCTGCTGGCCGCCTGCTCGGGCGATCCGCCGAGCCCAGCCCCCGCCGGAGCCGTGGGCGCGCCGGCCTTCCCGCGCATCGTGCCGGCCTTCGGCGAGTTGGTCCCGATCCCCGCCCCCGCCCAGCGCGCGTTGCCCGGGACCGCGGCCGCGCTCGACTTCCTGGTGGACCTCGTCGGAGCCGGGCGCCTGGCGGCCGTGCCCTTCACCGCCCGCGACTACACGAACGTCGAGCTCTCCGCCGCCGACTGGGAGCGCCTGCCCACCTTCCGCAACTTCCAGGGCGAGGAACTCCTGCCCCTGCGCCCGGACTTCGTGCTGACCCACGGCTACCAACGGGCCGAAGCGACGCGCATCCTCGCCCAGGCCGGGATCCCGGTCGTGCGCCTGCCCGACCTGCGCGACTTCGAGGGCTTGCTCGGCGTGCTCGAGGTCCTGGGCCGGGCGTTGGGGGAGGAGCCGCGGGCGGCCGAGCTGCGCACCGACCTCGAGCGACGCCGCGCGGCGCTCGCCGCCGATGGGTCCCTGCTCGAAGTGCGCGCGCTGACCTACCTCGACTTCGGCACGGGCGGCTGGACGGCCGGGACCGGCACGAGCGGCGATCTGCTCCTGGGTCTGGCGGGCCTGCGCAACGCGGCGGCCGAGGCCGGCCTGGTCGGCAACGTGGAGCTCGACCACGAACGCTTGATGCGCATCGACCCGGACCTGTTCGTGTTGCGCGCGCCGGTGCAGGGCGAGGAACAGGCCGGGCCGACCCTGGCGCTGTTGCGCTCGAACCCGAATCTCGCGCGCCTCGCCGCCGTGCGCGAGGAACGCATCGTCATCCTCCCCGCGCGCCACTTCGCCGCCGAGTCCCACCGCCTGCTCGACGCCGCCGAGCTCCTGCACGCCCAAGCACGCCGCGTGCTGGGACACGAGTGAGTGCCGTCAGCGCTCGGAGGGCCGCGAGAGGCCGTGTTCCAGGAACTCGACGTAGTCCTGGGCCCACCTGCGGGCGCCGCCGAAGCTGAAGACCAGGCGCGCGAAGGGCACGCCCAAGCTGGCGCCGCGCACGTCGACCTCGAGGGTCGCGGTCAGCTTGGTGCCCTCGGGGACGGCGAGCGACTCGAGGCGGAAGCGCGCTTCGAGGGGCGTGTTGCGGCCGCGCACTTCGCGTTCGAGGTGCGTCGGCTCGACGCGGCGGGTCGTGCGCACGTGCAACGAGACCTGGCCCAGATCCTCGCGCCAGGCGGGGGCGTCGGGCTCGCTCGCCAGGCGCTCGACCGAGACCGCGCTGGCGCCGGCCACCGGGTAGCGCGCGAAGTCGTCCACGGCGCGCCACACGACCTCGGGCGGATGGAGCAGCAGGGCCGAGTGCGAACCCTGGTACGACACGGGGAGCAGGTACCCGATCAGGAGCACGAGCACGAGCAGCCCGAACAGCGCGCACAGGGGAACCAGGAGGCAGGCGAAACGGGCCCGGCCGGCGCGGGGGGAAGGGAACGGGCGCATGCGGTGCGGGTGCGGGGCAGGGGGCGAGGATTGTAGCGACGAGGGCGCGCGTGGGCTCCCTGGTGCCGCCGCGGCGTGCTGCGTACCCTCGCCGCACCAGGAGCTCTGCCCTATGGACGTCCTCTGCATCGGCGCCGGCCCCGCGGGCCTGTACGCCTCGATCCTGCTCAAGAAGCTCGATCCCTCGATCCACGTGCGCGTGATCGAGCGCAACCGGCCCGACGACACCTTCGGCTGGGGCGTGGTGTTCTCGGAGGAGACCCTCTCGGGCTTCCGGGCCGCCGACCCCGAGAGCCACGACGCGATCCGCGCGCGCTTCGCCCACTGGACCGACATCGAGACCTACTACCGCGGCGCGTGCGTGGTCTCGACCGGCCACGGCTTCAGCGGGCTCGAGCGCAAGGAGCTGCTCTTCGTGCTGCAGGAGCGCGCGCGCGAGCTGGGCGTCGAGCTCGAGTTCCAGCGCGAGGTCAGCGACCTCGCCGAGCTGGGCCAGGCCGACCTGGTGCTCGGCGCCGACGGCATCCAGAGCCAGGTGCGACGCACCCACGAGGCCCACTTCCGCCCGCATTTCGACTGGCGCAAGGCCAAGTTCTGCTGGCTCGGCACGACCAAACCGCTGCGCGCCTTCACCTTCGTCTTCGAGGAGAGCGAGCACGGCCTGTTCCAGGTGCACGCCTACCCCTTCAAGCCCGGGCTCTCGACCTGGATCGTCGAGTGCCACGAGGACGTCTGGCGCCGCGCCGGCCTCGAGGGCGCCGACGAAGCGCGCACCGTGGAGTTCTGCCAGGAGCTCTTCGCGCCCCATCTGGACGGCCATCCGTTGCTCGCCAACCGCTCGATCTGGCGCACCTTCCCCACCATCCGCTGCGAGCGCTGGTACCACGGGAACGTCGTGCTGCTGGGCGACGCGGTGCACACGGCGCACTTCTCGATCGGCTCGGGGACCAAGCTCGCGATGGAGGACGCCATCGCGCTCGTCGACGCCTTCCGTGAACACGGGACGCGCGACGTGCCCAAGGTCCTGGCGGCCTACCAGGAGGCGCGCTACGTCGACGTGCTGAAGCTCCAGCGCGCGGCCCAGACGAGCCTGGAGTGGTTCGAGAACTCGGCCCGCTACCTGGGCCAGCACCCCGAGCTGTTCACCTTCAACCTGATGACGCGCTCCAAGCGCATCACCTACGACAACCTGCGACGGCGCGACCCGGAGCTCGTCGCACGCACCGCCGAGCGGTTCCGCATCGAGAGCGGCGCCCCGCTGCAGTCCGACGGCCGCGCGCCGGCCCCGGCCTTCACGCCCTTGCGGCTGCGGGGCCTCGAGCTGGCCAACCGCATCGTCGTCTCGCCCATGTGCCAGTACTCGGCCCAAGCCGGCCTGGTCGGCGACTGGCACCTCGTGCACCTGGGCAGCCGCGCGATCGGCGGCGCGGGCCTGGTCCTCAGCGAGATGACGAACGTCGAGCCCGAGGGCCGCATCTCGCCCGGCTGCGCGGGGCTGTGGAACGACGCGCACGAGCAGGCCTGGAAGCGCATCGTCGACTTCGTGCACGCCCACAGCGGCGCGGCGATCGGCATCCAGCTCGCCCACGCCGGCCGCAAGGGCTCGGTCTCCCACCCCTGGAGCGGCGCGGACGAGCCGCTCACCCAAGGCGCCTGGACGACCTACGCGCCCTCGGCGGAGCCCTTCCGGCCGCACTGGCCCGCGCCGCGCGAGATGGACCGCGCCGACATGGACCGCGTGCGCGAGGCCTTCGTGCGGGCGACGGAGCGCGCCGAGCGCGCGGGCTTCGACCTGGTCGAGGTGCACGCGGCCCACGGCTACCTGCTGTCCTCCTTCCTCTCGCCGCTCTCGAACCGCCGTCGCGACGAGTACGGCGGCAGCCTCGAGAACCGCGCCCGTTTCCCGCTCGAGGTCGTCGAGGCCGTGCGCGCGGCCTGGCCCGCGCACAAGCCGCTCGCCGTGCGCATCACGGCCTACGACTGGCGCGGCGCGGAGGGTTTCACCCCCGACGAGGCGGTCGCCGTCGCGCGCTGGATGAAGGAGCTCGGCGTCGATCTGCTCGACGTCTCCAGCGGCGGCAACGTGGCCGAGGCCGAGATCGTCTACGGCCGCATGTACCAGGTGCCCTTCGCCGAGCAGATCCGCTACGAGGCCGAACTGCCCGTGATGGCCGTCGGCGCGATCCAGGGCATCGACCACGCCAACACCGTGCTCGCCGCCGGCCGCGCCGACCTGTGCGCGCTGGCCCGCCCGCACCTCGCCGACCCCTATCTGACCCTGCACGCCGCCCACGAGCAGGGCTTCGTCGACCAACCCTGGCCGGGCCAATACCTCGCCGGCCGCCCCGCGCCGGCCGAGATCCCCGGTTAGCCCGCGCTCGGCATCGACGGTCGCGCAGCGGGTCGGGGTCGGCGCGGAGCGAAGCGGGGCCGCGGGGTGGATCCCTCGGAGGGCCCCGGCGCGCTCAGCGACCGGGCACTCAGAGTGTGAGAAGAATTCGAGCACTCTCGGTACGGCCGGCTTGCCGGCCGTCCAAAAGACGTTCTGAGGGGCCGTCCGGATGGTCTGCTCTGGGTCCGTTCCGAGTCTGCTCGATGTTTTCTCGGCCGCTCAGGGGGCGGTCGCGCGCCGCTCCAGGATCTCGACGTCGTAGCCGTCGGGGTCCTTGACGAACACGTAGCGGGAGCGCGCCTCCGGCTTGCTGCGCCGGTACCACCATCCGCGCCCTTCGATCCGCGCGACCACGGGCTCGAGGTCCTCGACGTGGAACGCCAGGTGGCCGAACTGATTGCCCAGCTCGTACTCGCGCCCGTCGTGGTTGTGGGTCAGCTCGATGTGGTAGTGCCCGTGCTCGTCGCCGAGGAAGACCAGGGTGGCCTCGTCGCCGATCGTGTGGCGGCGCACCTCGCGCAGCCCGAGGAATCCGGTGTAGAAGGCCAAGCTCGCGTCCAAGTCGCGGACCCGGATCATGGTGTGGGCGAGGTGCATCGTGGGTGTCGAGTACGGTCGGAGCGGGGCTCGCTCGGAGGGAAGCGTGCACGGGCGCGCGGCCTGCCCATCGTAGCGGCTCGGATGCGTCCGACGCGCCCTCCCCGGTCCGTGCTGGGGCCGCACGGCGCCCGGCCCGCGGCTGGACAGATTGGAACTCCACTCTTACAAGGGGCATCATGCTCGTATCGGAATCAGGGGGAGGCAGCACGCTCGGCACGGAGCTGCCTGGGGATTGTTCGGAGGCCCGGCTGGAGCGCAACCTGCGGGCCCTGGCCACGGTCGACTGGGCCCTCGCGGAGCGGCTGCGATTGCCGGTCGAATCGGATCACGTGCTCTTCGACGCCCACGGGAAGGCCCATCTGCGCCTGCACCGGGACCTGCTGGCTCTCGATCCGCCGCCCCTGGAACCGCTGCCCGCGGGCGAGGTGTTCCTGCTCGGCGTCGGCAGCGGCGAATGGGTGGCGGCCCTGGTGGCCCGGGAATCCGGGGCGCGGGTCACGGCCTGGGACCGCGATCCCTGGCTCGTGCGCCTGTGCCTGATGCGCCACGACCTGGCGGACGCCCTCGAGAGCGGCCGGCTGGTGCTGCGCCTGGGCGCCGACCTCGTGCCCGAGGCGCAGCGCGAGGAGCGGGCGCCCTTGCTCCCCCATCCACTGCTGGGCGAGCTCTATGCGCGCGAACGGCGCCTCTACGAGGCGGGGGCTCCGCGGCCGCGGGCCCTGTTGGCGGAAGGCGGCCTGTTCGTCGAGGCGCTGGGGCGCGCCCTCGAGCAGCGCGGCTTCTCCTTGCTCAGCGTCGAGCTCGAACGCGTGGCCGAGGAGGAGCTCGACCACGCCGTGCGCGTGGCCGAACCCGAGTTCCTGGCGCTGGTCAACTACGTCGATGGCGCGGCCGAGTTCTGCGGCGCGCGCGAGCTGCCGCTGCTGTGTTGGGAGATCGACCCGCGCACCCACGACGCGTGCCCGCCGCGCACCTCCACCGACCACGTCGGCCTCTTCACCTGGCGCCGCGCGAGCCTCGAGGGCTGGCGCCGGAACGGATTCACGCAGGCCCACTACCTGCCGCTGGCGGCCGACCCCGCCGAGCGATTCCCCGTCGAGCTCTCCCCGGCGGATCGCGCGCGCTACGCCGCCCCGTGCGCGCTGGTCGGCTCCTCGATGGTCGCCGAGGCGCGGCGCTACCGCGCCCTGGTGCACGAGCTCCTGCGCGCGTGGCGCTCCGGTGATGCGCGGCACGAGGGTCCCGATCAAGCGGCCCTCGATCGGCTGCTCGCCGACCAACGCGCGGACGGCTCGCGTTGGCGCGTGCCCGAGCTGCTCGCCGAGTACCTGCCCGGCTTCCTCGAGGCCGCGCGCGAGCTCTCGGTCGAACACGATCCCCTGCTGCTGGTGGGCGAGATCGCGGCGGCCGAGAAGCGCCTGACCTATGCGGCCAACCTGGGCCGTCTGGGCCTGCGAGCCTGGGGCGACGAGGGTTGGCGCGCGGTCGAGCCCCACGGCGTGCGCTACATGGGGCCGGCCGGCCACCGTCGCGAGCTCAACCGCGTCTACTGCGGCGCGGCGATCAACGTCGACGTGGGCCGCATCTACCAGCAGGACATCGTCACGATGCGGGTCTTCGACGTGCTCGCCTGCGGCGGCTTCGTGTTGGCCGAGCACTCGGCCGAGTTGGCGGAGCTGTTCGAGATCGGCCGCGAGGTCGAGAGCTACGCCACGCTCGAGGAGCTGTGCGCGAAGACCGCGCACTACCTGGCCCACCCCGCGGAAGCGCGCGCGATCGCCGAGCGCGGCCGCGCCGCGGTCCTCGAACGCCACCGCGTCGACCAACGGGTGTCGACGATGCTCGAGCATCTGCCGGCGCTGGCGGCCGGACGTCGATCGGCGGCGGTTCGCTAGCCGGGGGTCACGGCGCGGCGGGGGTGACGAGGAAACTCCGTCTCCCCCGCCGGGATCGAACGCTTCCTGAACGGCCCCCGGGCCGGATCCAGGATCGCCGCGCTACTCCTTGCCCTTGACCTGGATCTTGCGCGCGGGCGTCGGCTCGACCTTCGGGATCTTCACGGTCAGCATGCCCTTCTGGTAGCTGGCCGTGATCGCATCCGGGTCGAGCCGCAGGTTCTCGGGCAGCGGGATCGAGCGTTGGAACGAGCCGTACTGCGTCTCGACGCGGTGGTACTCCTTGTCCTTGTGCTCCTCCTTCCACTTGCGCTCGCCGGAGATCAGGAGGTTGTTGCCGCGCAGCTCGAGCTCGATGTCCTTCTCGTCCAGGCCCGGAAGCTCGGCGGTGACCGTGAACTCCTTCGCGCTCTCGGCCACGTCGCAGGCCGGCATGCGCTTGCCCTGGAAGACCTCCGGTAGGCGACTGACGGGCAAGTCGTTCTCGCCGAAGAAGCGCTGGATCAGCTCTTCGAAGTCGGTCTGCATCGTGCGGGGAGCGAGGCCGCGTTCACGCTTGCGGAGCGGAGTGATGTTCATCGGGAGACCTCCAGGGTCACTTGGGTCCTTGCGGCGGCGTTCGGCCAGTCCGCGCGGGTTTCGAAGCGAGTTGGTCCCAGGTGCGAGGAGCGGGGACCGGCAAGGTCCGGAAGGACTCGAACGCCGCCCAGATGCTAGGGACGGGACGCCCGCGCACGGATCCGCCAAGTGCGGTAGCCGGCGCGTGAGGCGAGCGTATGCGCGGCCCACGCATGTCGTGGGTCGCTACGCCCCCCCGCGAAGGCGCCTACGACCAGGGTCGGAGCCCCGGCGTGGCGCCGAAGGTGTACAACGGCGGTCCTCGCCGGGCGTGGCAGGCTCCACCCGGGATGCTGCTCCAGCGCGCCGGCCCAACCGCTCCGAGGAGGTTCCGTGAGTCCGCTCCAGACCCCGATCGAATTCGTCCGTCCTTCGCTCGCCGCCCTGACCGAACTCGCGCGCGACCCCGGCATGCCGCGCGTCTCGATCGCCCTACCGCTCGAGCCCAGTCCCCCGCAGGCCGCGCAGAACGCACCGCGCTTGCGACAGGCCCTCACCAAGGCGCAGGACGAGCTGGAGCGCGGCGACTTCGACGCCGACGCGAGCGCGGAGGTCGCGCGTTCCCTGGAACGGGTCGAGATGGACCTCTCCCGCTTCGGAGGCCCCGCGCGCGGCGCCCTGATCCTCGCGCGGCCGGGCGCCCTGGCCGCCTTCTCGTTGCGCGCGGCCCCTGAAGCGTCCGTGCACGTCGGCCGCGCCCTGCGCGTGCGACCCTTGCTCGACGAGCTCGGCCGCGACGATCGTTTCCGCGTGCTCGCGCTCTCGATGAAGCGCGTCGCGCTCTACGAGGCCGACCCCCACGGCATGCGTCGCGTCGACGTCCCGGATCTGCCCGGCAGCCTGGAGGACGCCCTGGGCTTCGAGGTCGAGCGCGAGGGTCCCAGCCTACGCAGCGGCGGACCGACCGGTCGCGGCGTCGTCGGCCACGGTCACGGCGCGCGGGCCGACGAACGCCAGGTCGACCAGGAGCGCTTCCACCGCGTCGTGGTGCGCGCGCTCGAGAAGTTCGCCAACGGCGGTCCGCCGATCGTGCTGGCCGCCGACCGTACCCACCAGGGCGAGTTCCGGCGCGCGTTCCAGCACCCGACCCTCCTGGCCGAGGGGCTGGACGGCAGCTTCGACAAGGTCGACGACAGGGATCTCTACGCGCGGGCCCTCGAGGTCGCGCGCCGCGGCCAGGACGAGCGCGACCGGCGCGAGATCGCCGAGCTCGAGGCCCTGCGCGGCCAGGGCCGGATCCTGGACGAGCTCTCCGGCATCGCCTCCGCCGCCATCGCCGGGCGCCTGCGCAAGCTCTGGATGCGCCGCGGAGCGCACGTGCCCGGCCTGCTCGATCCGGGCAAGCTCGAGGTCGTCCAGGACGACCGCGAGGAGCTGCTCGACTCGATCGCCCTGCGCGCCCTGATGAACGGGGCCGAGGTGCACGTGGTGGACGACGCCCGCCTTCCGGCATCCCCGGCCTGCGCGCTGCTGCGCTGAGGTCCGCCACCCGCCCGTGGAGCACGCCCCGACATGTGGGGCGTGCTCCTACTCGCCGAGGCCCAGGATCGCCGCGACGGCGAAGAACGCCAGGGTCGCGATCAGAGCCAGGGTCGTCGCCCCACGATTGCGCAGCGCGCCGACGAGCGAGCGGCGGCCGTTGAGCAGGAGCAGCGCGAGCGCCAGGAGCGGGAGGAAACTCGCTCCCACGAGGCCGTAGTAGAGTTGCACCCGTTCGAAGCGCAGCACGAGGCCCAACATCGGCACCAGGGCCAGCGCCACGAGGTAGGCGCGATAGGCGCGCGAGTTCGCGGCCGTCGCCGCGCGCAGCTCCGAGGTCGGGATCGGACGGCGAGCGCGGACCAGCCGCAGCGTGTCGGCGAACAGGTACGGCACGGCCTGCCAGACGCCGAGCAGGCTCGAGAAGACGGCCGCCAAGGCGCCGGCGAGGAACAGCATCCGCCCGCCTTCACCCAAGGGCTCCACCAGCCGTTCGGCCAAGGCCAGGATCAAGCGCACGCCGCCCCCCTCGAGCTCGACGCCCGAGCCGATCACGACCATCGCCAGGCCGAAGAGCGCCGTGACGGCGTAGCCCGCGGCGAGGTCCAGGCGACAGAGGCGCAGCTCCTCGGCGCCTTCGCGCCGGTGCTCGCGGATCCAGTAGCCGTAACACAGGATCGTGACCGTGCCGCCCACGCCGCCGACCAACGCGACGGTCCAAGCCAGGGCGCCTTCGCCTTCGGGCAGCCGCGGGACGAGCCCGGCGAGGACGGAGACGGGGTCGGGGCCCAACCGGACCGCCGTGACCAGTACGGTCAGCGCCATCAGGCCCACGGCGAGCGCGAGGACCCGCTCGATCGCGCGATAGCCGCCGATCCAGACGAGCGCCAGCCCGGCCAGGGAGTGCAGCACGCCCAGCAGGATTCGGCCGCGTTCGGGATCGTCGCAGACCCACGGGAAGAGGGCCTGGGCCGCGATGCCGCAGGCCGAGATCAGGGCCGAGCCGACGAACCAGCTCCAGCACGCGAGGTACGCCAGGAAGGCCCAGCCCGCCGCGCGCGGCGCGCGGGACAACACGCCCTCCAACAGGGTCTCGCCCGTGGCGAGTTGGAAACGCGCCAGCCCCTCGGTCAGCACCCACTTGAAGGACGCGCCGACGACGACGGCCCACAACACGCCCAGTCCGATGCGGCTGCCCGCGATGGCTCCCAGGGCGAGATCCCCCGCGCCGACCCCCGTGGCCGCCACCGCGAGCCCGGGCCCGATCACGCTCCATACGGACCGACGCGTCACGGCCGCTACCACCCGGTCAGCCCGCGACGCAGCGTTCCCCGCGCGGGGATCGGGCTCAGTTCCACGTGATCTCGAGCCCGTTGCTCAGGTTGAACCCGTTCCCGCAGGCGCTCCCCACGGGATCGCGGTACCAGAGCTGGAAGCGCTTGACCTCGCCCGGCGAGACTCCGGTCAGGCTCGCGATCGAGGGCTGCGTGGCCGCCGGGTAGCTCACCGCGCCCTGCGCGTCGGGGAGGAGCACCCGCACGCGCCGCACCATCCCACCGGCGCAGCGCAGGCCGTCGCCGAACGCGGTGCCCAGGCCCCCCGCCACGCGGTTGTTGCCCTGGAAGAGCAACGCGGGCTGGCCGGGCAACAGGCCGGTGCCGTGCAGCACCAGCGTGTCCGAGGCCACGATCGGCGATCCCGAGCCGAACAGGCGCGCGCCCGAGCCGCTCGAGTTGGCGCAGCCGCGGCGGGCGAAGGGGTCCTCGTTCGCGCACGGGCAGGCCGCGGCGCTGCCGTCCCCGAAGCAATAGGCCACGCCGCCTCCGGGATAACTCGTGGGGTCGGAGGGGTCGGTGCCCGCGTCGCGCTCGTCGCGGTCGAAGAAGCCGTCGCGGTCGCGGTCGACGCCGATGCGCACCTGGGTGCCGTAGGGCACGGCCGTGTAGGAGAGCTCGGCGCCTGGAGCGGCCAGGGCCCGCAGCGCCGCGGCGCTGATCGTCTCGGCCGCACGGTCGGATTGGTAGACGTCGAAGGCCAGGTAGTGGTATCCGCGCTCGACCCCGCCGACGCGCCCCTTCACCACGAGCCCGATCTCGGTCGAGTCGGCCAGGGCCTCGAGGTCCGCGATGAGCTGGAGCTGCGCGGGCGGCGCGCCCGCGGCGGTGAGGAGCGTCGTCTGGCGGCCGACCGCCGCATGGCTGTCCTTGCTCGCGGTGCCGGGCGGCTCGAGGGCGAAGACGTTCGTGCTGCCCTGGGGCAGATCGGAGCCCGAGAACGCGAGCATGAACGCCACCAGGTCCGCGATGTCCTGGTTCGACTGCACGTTGAACACCGGCTCGGCGACGAAACGCGCGATCGAGTCCACGCTGCCGTCGTGCAGGAAGCCGAACCCCGCCAGGTTCATCACCTGGGTCGCCTCGAAGCCGACCTTGTCGTAGAGGTTGCGAAGCTGCGGGATCTTCATCGTGCGGTTCGTCACGCCGTCGTTCGACACCAGGGCGTGGTGCAGCTCGCCGTTGGGTCCGGGCGGGATGGGCACGAGGGTCGTGCCCACGGTCGTGTAGTTGGCGCCGATGCCGATCGGCAGGGTGTGGCAGGTGACGCAGGCGAACACACCCGCGTCGAGCCGGTTCGGCGGGCGGTAGAGCTGCAGCCCGCGCACCGCGTTGCCCACGCCCAGGGGCAGGCCCGCGGGACCGAAGCGGCCCGGCGTGTAGTGACCCTCGAGGGGGAGGGCGCTGGGCAGGCTGTTGTCGAGGTTGCGGTAGGGGTTGGGCGGGAAAGTCAGGGTCGCGAGGAAGGCCTTGAACTGCGCCATCTCCGCCGGCGAGAGCTGGCTGTCGCGCCCCTGCAGGCCGACGAAGGCGCCGTTGAACTCCTCGAGCCCCGCGCGGTCCCCGCGCCAGTGCAGCGGCTCCTTGCCGATGATGTCCTGCAGGGTCTGGGTCGTCATGGGCCCCTTCATCGGGTGCCAGGGGAGGAAGCCCGTGCCCAGCCCCGGCGCGTTCATGCCCAGGTTCTGACCGGCGAGCGACTTCATCGCGCCGTCCGGCTCCCCCAGGTCCCAGCCCAAGCGGTCCATGCGCCCATCGATGTGGCACGAGCCGCAGGAGACGTGGCCGGTGCCCGAGGAGTGGTGCGTGTCGTACAGGTGCCGCCGGCCGACGCGGATCGCCTCGGGCGAGGCGTCGTGGAACGCGACCCGGCCCAGCTCCGACTCGCTCGCGAGGTCGACCACCGAGATCGACGACTCGAACTTGTTGAGCACATAGAGTCGCCCCGCGGCCTCGTCGAGCGCGAGCCCCGTCGGCCCCTGCCCCACGGGAATCGTCGGCGCCAGCCCCGCGCGCGCGCCCGCGGCATCGAGCACGACCAGGTTGTCCGAGCCCATGCCCGCCACGTAGGCGCGCGTGCCGGCCGCGTTCCACACCACGGCGCGCGGATCGCCGAGGGATTGCTGGCGCAGGGCCGGCGCGACGCTCGGGGCGCTGTAGTCGAGGTGCGGGTTGAGATCGGACACGCTCGCCGCGCCGCCCGGATCCACCAGGGCCAACTTCACGCGCACGAAGATGCCGTTGACGTTGGGCTCGAAGCGCACCTCGTTGATCGCGTCCGTGCCGACCAGCGCCACGCGCCCATCGGCCGGGTTGACGCCCAGGGCCATGCACAGGTTCATCAGCCCCGGGACGTAGCTCACCGCCAACGTGGCGGCGTCGATCACCGCCAGGTCGTGGTCGTAGAGGTCCCAGCCCACCGGACGGCCCGAGAGCGACGCGTTCGGGCCGCTCGTCAGGTTCGTCCAATCTCCGCCGTTGTCGTCCATCCAGCGGCCGAGCGCGTCCTTCTTCACGATCAGCGACATGGGCGGCGGCGCGGGGTTGCCCGGGTTGAGGGCCGGCACGAAGCTCGAACCGCTGTTGGGCGGCGGGTTCTGGCCGCCGTAGGGGCCGCTGGGGTCGCTGACGACGTTGGGTGGGAAGGCCAGGGTCGCGCCGTCGATCCCGCCGCCGAGCACCGTCGAGCGATTGCCCGACTCGAAGATCGCCGCGTAGACCTTCGAGCCATCGGGGCTCTTGGCGAGAGCGCGCGGGTCCTCGCCGAGCAGGGGCACCACCAGGGGCGCGGCGGCGAGGTTCGTCGGGTCGAACACCAGCACGCGGTTCGTCTGCGAGCAGGAGACGAAGGCGCGCTCGGGCAGGCCGGCGAAGATCACGTCGCAGGGTTCGTCCGCCGTGCGCAGGGTGGCCCGCACGCGCAGGCTCGTCAGGTCGACGACGCTGATGCTGTCGGAGACGTGGTTGACCACCCAGGCCTCGGAGTCGCTGCGCGCTCGCACGCTGACCGGATCGAGGCCCACGGGCACCGAATCGATCCAGATCGGCGCCGCCCCGGTGACGTCGAACACCTCGAGCCGCGCGTCGGGGGTGTTCACCACGAGCAACCGCGTGCCGTCCGGCGTGCGGTCCATGGGGTGCACGTGGGGCGACTCCCAGTTGACGAAATCGCCCTGCGCGGCGGCCGGCAGACACAGGCAGAGGAGGGCGAGCGCTCGGGCGCGGTTCGATCCTGACACGGCGGAGCTCCGGACTGGGGACTCGGGGCGACCCTGGACGCGCCGCGGATCGTCGATCGCGCGCCGTGCCGGGTCTCGAGGCAGGGTAACCGCCCCACGCGTTCCGCGCCCCGGCCCGGTGGCGACCCCCGCAGGCCGGAGGTGCGGGTGCCGGCCGCCGCCTGGGGCTCCACGACGGCCGGCAACCCGCGGATGGGGACTCCGGGACCCGCACGGTCCTATGCTCCGCTCAGCACCCCAAACCTACCCCAGGATCGGCGCCCCGGCCGGAACCGGAGTGGCGCCGGGGTCTTCCTCCCCGCCCGCGCTCAGCGCTTCTCGGAGCCGATGTAGCCGAGGCTCTCGAGGCGCACCGGCAGGCCCGCGGCGAGGCGCACGAGTTCGAGGAACTCCGCCCGATAGCCGCCCGGATCGGGACCGAGGGCCTCGCTGGCCCAGCGCAGGACGGCCTCGAAGCTCGCGTCGCCGGCGCGCTGGGAGCCGCGCAGGAGCATGCCGAAGGCGGCCACGGCGGCGGCGAAGCGCGTCTCGGTGGAGGCGGCGTGGAAGTTCGGGTCGCCGTCCCGCACCGGCAGCTCGAGAGCCACGCTCGTCTCGCCGTCGGGGCGCTTGTAGCGCAGGGCGACGTGCAGCAGCTCGTCGCTGAAGGCCGTCGGATTCGGCGTGCCCGGTGCCTGGTAGCGCAGGCCGCTCGGCGCGCTCGGGGCTACCAGGCCGTCCAGCGGCACGCCGAAGGGCACGATCTCGTACAGCGCGGTGACCGTGTGGCCGGCGCCGATCTCGCCCGCGTCCTTGCTGTCGTCGTCGAAGTCCCGGTGCGCCAGCAAGCGGTTCTCGTAGCCGATCAGACGGTGGGCGCCGACCTGGGCGGGGTTGAACTCGACCTGGATCTTGACGTCCTTGGCGATCGTCTCGAGGGTCGCGCCGAGCTCGTGCACGAGCACCTTGCGAGCCTCGAGCAACGAGTCGATGTAGGCGTAGTGCCCGTTGCCGCGGTTGGCGAGGGTCTCGAGCTTGGAGTCCTGCAGGTTGCCCATGCCGAAGCCGAGCACGGTCAGGAACACACCGCTGCGGGCCTGCTCCTCGATCAGGCGCGTCAGGTCGGCCTCGTTGCGGAGGCCGACGTTGAAGTCGCCGTCGGTGGCCAGGATCACGCGGTTGATGCCGCCCTCGACGAAGGCCTCGCGCGCCGTGTGGTAGGCGAGCTGGATGCCCGCTCCGCCGGCGGTCGAGCCGCCCGCCTGCAGACGATCCAGCGCATCCAGGATCGTCACCTTGTGGTGCGCCGGGGTCGGCGGCAGCACGAGGCCCGCGGCGCCCGCATAGACCACCAGCGCCACGCTGTCCTCGTCGGAGAGCTCGTTGACCAGCAGGTGCAGGGATGCCTGCACCAGCGGCAGCTTCTCCGGCCGGTCCATCGAGCCCGAGACGTCGATCAAGAACACGAGGTTCGCGGGTTTGCGTTCCCCCATCGCGATCGGTGCGGCCGACAGGCCGATGCGCACCAGCCGGTGGCGCGGGGCCCAGGGGGCGCCGGTGACCTCGACGTGCACGGCGAAGGGGTGCTCGCCCGCAGGCGGCGCGTAGTCGTAGGGGAAGTAGTTGACCAGCTCCTCGATGCGCACCGCGTCCACGGGCGGGACCTGGCCCTGGCGCAACATGCGGCGCACGTTGGCGTAGGAGGCCGTGTCGACGTCGACCGCGAAGGTCGAACGCGGATCGTCCGCGGTACGGATGAAGGGATTCTCGTCGATGCGGGCGTAGGACTCGCCACCCGGTTGGCCGGTGACCTCTTCGTTTCTCCGCGTAGGAGACGCCGTGCTGGAACTTGAGCCGCAGCACCTCGCGCTGCTTCTCGGGCAGGGCCTCCAGGGCCGCGAGCACGGCGCGCAACTCGTCGCGTAGCTCGAGCCCCTGGTCCGGCCCCGGAGCCGCGTCCGCGAGGGTCGCCGCGCGGGTCTCGTCGAGGGAATCCATGCGTCCGTCCTTGCGCCGCAGATCGAGGGCCCGGTTGCGGCAGACCGTGTAGAGCCAGGTCCGGAGGTTGCCTTCGACCGCGCGCCGCTCGACGCGCACCAAGCGCAGGAAGGTTTCCTGCACGACGTCGCGGGCCGCGTCGAGGTCGCCGCCGAGCAGGCGCGCCGCGAAAGCCACGAGCGGCCGTTCGAAGTCCACCAGCGCCTGGTGGACGAAGCCTTCGTGTTCGGGATCGGCGGCGGGCGGCATCGGGGTCGGGAAGCAGAACGGCCGGGGCCGGGCTTTCTTGGGGAACGACCCCAGAGAATCGCGCGCGCCCCCGGGACCAGCCCTTTCGGGCTTCGGGAGGGTCGCCCGCCTCCTGACCCGGAGCGGGAGGGGCGACGGTACGATGGCCCCGCTCTCCGGGCGCCCCGCTCCCGCCATGAACGCGCACCGCTGCCCCCGTTGCCGGGCCCACATCGGCCTGCAGCGCCTCTTCGTCCCGCGCCCCGCGGCGGTCTGGAGCTGCGCCTCCTGCGGCGCCCCCCTGTGTTGGGTCGAGCCCCCGCGGCGGGCCAAGCTGACCCTCTGCACGCTCTTCGCGATCCTGGTCGTCGGCGCCCTGCTGGCCCTCAGCGCGAGCGATCTGGGCGGCGTCGCCCGCCTGAGCGCGGCCATCGCCCTGGCCCTCGTGCTCGGCGCCCTGTGCCAAGTCTCCTTGGCCCGCGTCGGACTCGCCAACGGCGCGGACGGATAGGTTTCTAGAGTTCGAAGGCGCGGTGGAACCAACCGGGTCGGGTCCAGGGCCAATTCGATTCGGCGATGGCGCCCACGACCACGGGATAGAGGGCGAGCAGGGCGCGCGCCAGGTCACGGCCGTGTCCGACGCGTTCGGCGTAGAACTCGAGGGCCGCGCACTCGGCGGGGCGCAGGTCCCGCCCCGCGAGCAGGCGCCGCCAGATCGCGCCGTCACCCTCACGGGTGCGTTGCTTGGCGTTGTGCACCAAGAGGTGCAGGAGATCGAAGCCCGGCAGGTCGGCCATCGAAGCCGTGCCCCAGTCCACGTAGCCGAGCACGTCGCCGCGCGCGTCGACCTGCACGTGTTTGGCGCGTAGGTCGCCGTGCTGGATCACGCGCGGGAGGGGCGCGCCGAGCAGGGCCGCGCGCGCCTCGCGGCCCAGGCGCTCGAGGGCCGCGCGGGTGTCCGCCTCGGGGGCCGAGCGCGCGATCGACTCGACGCGCGCCGCAACGAGTCGTTCGAAATCGGCCTCGTTCAAGGGCTCGGCGGCGCGCACCACGAGGCGCGCGAGGTGCTCGGCGGCCTGCTGCAGGACGCGGTCGGCGAGCTCGGGGTCCCCCACCAGGTGTTGCGCCGGCACGCCGCCGACGCGGCGCTCGGCCGAGATCCACAGGCCCTCGAGCGCGCCCGAGAAGAGCGCCTCGGGCACGGGGACGTCGGGGAACGCGTCGCGCACTCGGCGCAACGCCTCGAGGTGCAGGTCGAGGCCCGGCGCGTGCGGTAGGTAGAGCGGCACGTGCAGCGCATAGCGGCCGGCGGGATCGCCCTCGCCGCGCTCCGGCAGCGCGCTCAGGATGACCGAGGTGTTGCCGCGCGTCGCGAAGACGTGTTCGGGGACCGGCCTGGGCTCGCCCAGGCGCTCGGCGACGTGCCCCAGGATGCGCTCGATGCGCAGGCCGCCCGCGGGCCGCTCGCGACGCCGCGCGATCAGGGCGAAGGAGGGCGTCAGCAGCGGAAACAGGCCCAGCCGGCGGCCCAGGACCTTCAGGCGGTTGCGGGCCTCGTTCGGGCCGACCCACAGGTGCGGCGGCCCGCCGTCGAGGTCGACCAGGTGGGCGAAGTCGCGGCGATCGGGATACAGGGCCAGGGCGCGCGGCGGCCCGAAGCCCGAACCGCCCACGGCGCGCCGCCAACCGGCGAGGGTGCGCTCGCCCGGCCGCGGGAACAGGGCGCGGCGCAGCAGGTCGAAGGGCGAGCGACGCCGCAGATCGCGCCAGCGGCCGGACGAACGCTTGTAGGCCAGGCGGTTGTCGCACAGCACGACCAGCTCTCCCGCGCACACGCGACGCGCTTCGCGCAGTTCGGCTCCACTCGGGCCGACCCGTCGGTCGTCGTCGAGCACGACCAGCTCGAAGCTGCGGTCCGCGAACGGCAGAGCCGCCGCGGTCGCGACCTGCACGCAGCGCAGCTCGCCCGCGACCTGCCGCGCCGCGGAGGCCCGCGCCAGGCGCAGGCGCTGCGCCGAACCGTCGGCCAAGGTCAGCTCGAACCCCGCCGCCGCCAGGGGGGCGAGCGAACCCGAGAGCGCGTTGCCCACGAGCAGCGCCCGCCCACCGCGCTCCGCCAGGAGCGACAGCCACGCGCCGCGGCGCTCAGCGTGGAGCTGGAGCAGGCGATCGGCGCGCTCGCGAGGCAGCTCGCCCAGCAAGGTCTCGAAGGCCGCGCGGAACGGCCGCCCGGCCTCGAGGTCGGCGAAGAAACGCGTCAGGTCGCCGCCCGCCAGGGGCCACGGATCGGGTTCGGCGGGCATGGGACCGGCCAGGGTACCAACGCGCCCCGAAGTGTCCGCCGCTCGGCCCGCGAGGTCCCGCGCGCCCGCCCGATGACGAACACCGTCCAGGGTGGCATGCTCGACGTCCGGTTCGACCCTCCGCGGAGCCCCACCCCATGCAATCCAAGGCCAAGACCGTCGACGAGTACCTGAAGTCCCTGCCCGAGGATCGCCGCCAAGCGCTCGCGAGCGTGCGCCGCACGATCCTCGCCAACCTCGACTCCGGCTTCGAGGAAGGGATGCAGTACGGGATGATCGGCTACTTCGTGCCCCACCGCGTGTTCCCCGCGGGCTACCACTGCGATCCCAAACAACCCCTGCCCTACGCGGGGCTCGCCGCTCAGAAGAATCACCTCGCGCTGTACGCGGGCTGCCTCTACGGCGGCGACGGCCGCGGCGGCGAGGCGCCGGAGCTCGAATGGTTGAAGCGCGCCTGGGCCAAGTCCGGCAAGAAGCTCGACATGGGCAAGGCCTGCATCCGCTTCAAGAAGCTCGAGGATGTGCCCCTGGACGTGATCGGCGAGCTGTTCCGCCGGGTGAGCGCCGCGACCTACGTCGAGCGTTACCAGGGCGAACGCGCACGTCAGACCTCGAAGGCAGGCGGCGCGGGCGCGACGACGAAGCCCGCGGCGAAGAAGAAGGTCGCGGCCAAGGCGCATGCGAACGCAACCGCCAAGACTCCCGCGAAGGCAGCGAGCAAGGCCTCCCCCGCGAAGCCCAAGGTGTCGAAGGCGGCGCCCAAGAAGGTCACCAAGAAGCCCGCGGCGATGAAGCCCGCGGCGAAGAAGACGGCGCGCAAGAGCGCGCGTTGACCGGCCCCGTCAGCGGGCCAGGGCCTGGGCGCAGAAGGCGGCGGCGTCGCGCTTGCGTTTGGCCAGGTCGCTCGGCCGGACGTACATCATGTGGCCCGACTCGTAGTAGGCCATCGTGACGTTGGCGCGCAGCTCGGCTCTTCCGGGCTCGCAGTGGAGCCAGTCAACATGCGCGAACCCGCCCGGCATCATGGCAGAAGGACCATCAGTTCCCCAACCCCGATCGGGGCGTCGAAGTCGAGCTCGAACTTTGGCCAACCGGCAGCATTGGGCTCGTCGAGGAGCAGGCGGTACCTCCCCGGCGGGGAAACCTCGAGCACGACCTGCGACCAGTTTGGAGTGTAGGTATCGCGGGCAATGCGTACGGATGTCCCGTGGATGCCGAATGACTTCTTAACTTCCCGGCCCGCATGTCCGAGCGGTTCGACGCGCACGGACCTCCAGAGGGAACTAGGCGCAAAGGCATGCGCCCCCCCCTGCCAGAGCGAGACGCGTACCCGGGAGAGGTGCTCCGGGCTCACGTCGAGCGTCACTCTGGCCGTCTGCCCACCAATCACCTCGATCTGCGTCCGGGGTGAAGCCCCATGAGGCCCGAGGGCCTGAACCCAGATCGGGCCCGCCCCGCAGCGGATGTCCGCCTGGCCGTTTGCGTCGACGGCGACTTTGCCAGCTCCGAGGCCACGTGCGTCCTCGATCGCGTTCCAGTAAAGGACGAGGTCCTCGCCCGGTCCCGCCCCCCGTACAAGAACGCGCACGTCGCCAAGTTCGGAGCCGTCCAAGAACAACTCATTCTTGCCAGGTAGGACCAGGGCACTGGCTCGCAGTCGGACGGCGTTCAGTTGGAAGAGGTACTCGCCGGGTTGCAGGCCAAGGACGTGCTTCTCCGAGAGCATGCCATCAGTCGACTCCATCCAGGGACCGCAGGAGACCTGGCCCACCGAGGTCCACGGCAGTCCCGGGCCTGCACGCATCCACGCGTTCAGCTTCTCGCCTCGAAGGCGCTCGTCCTCTCGGTTGAGATACACCATGAGAGTCAAGTCGGCCGCCACGGACAGCGGTAGCACCTCCTCTAGATCGAGTTCGACCCGCACCACTTCTTCGGGCGGGATCGATACGACCCGAGACCACAACACCGCCCCCATCCCGATTTCGGGTACGCGTCTCACTTCGATCTGGCAGGTCCCAGCCGCGACGTCGCGGCGATACGTTCGTCCACTCTCGAGGGATCCCTTCCACACGGCCTGGGGATCGTGTGGAACTTCCACCCGAAACTCGAGCGCGTCCTCGAGCCCCGACGATGTGCCTGCAGAATCGACCTGGCGGAGTGGCGCCACGGCGATCTCGAGCGTGCCGCTGCGCTCGAGGCGCACGCTCACCTTGCGCAGGAACCCATGCCGCTCGATGGCGCGCGGGAGATAGCCCTCGGCATGGACCCAGTAGAAGCCACTTTCCTCGGAGGTGGGCAGTCGAATCGGGCTCGAGGCTTCGGAGGCCAGGACGACTCCCCCTTGAGCTGCCGTAGGCACCCGGTCTCGGTGGGTGAGGAAGACGTACTGGGGATCCGCGGGAGCCTCCCGGGCCGTTGTCACGACTTGGACCGCTTGCAAGTGGAAACCACCCTTCGAGTCCAGGACCTCCAGGATCCACGCGTCATCCATGTCGACGAGCACCTGGATCTGCGGTCGGGATGGCTCGAGGATGGAAGGAGGTTCGAACCCATGGACGCGTCCGGGGCCTTCGAGACCCGCGAGCGTGTAGGCGTCGAACGGCAGCCGGCCTTCCCAAGTCGCTTCCATCATCCGAACGACGAGGGGAACTCGTCCGTCTCGCCCAAGGAACAGGACCCGCATCGGATACTCGAGAACATGCCCGGGTCCCATCGGCTCGAGTTCGATCCTCCCAAGGAATCCCCCCTGGGCGATCGCTTCCCGCTCGCTAGGCGCGTTGACACCAGACGACGACGTCGACGCAGTCCTCTCTCCAACGACCAAGGGCATCTCCTGCGCCCCAGCCTCAAGCAGGGTAGATGGCACAGGGCGGGCCGACCGGTCAGACCCGCTTCGATCCTGAACGACGACGAGCCAGAACAGAGCGGCGACGACTGCTAGCGCAGCGATCCACGGCAATCCACAGATTCTAGCTCGGGCTTGCATAGATCTCCTCCTCCCCCGCAAGGCGCGCGCTTGCCCCGCAGGGCCTCCCCAATCTGGAACTCGAGTTCAGCCTCAACCGCCTCCGGGCGGCACCGGCGGCGGAGCCGGGCAGGAGTAGCACTGTACCTTGTAGGCTCCAGAGTAGCAGCTCTCGCACTCCCAGGTCCCGTTCACCTCCTCGCAGTTCGTGCTTGTCGACCCTCCATGCGGCCTACCCCTGCGAGTGCATCGCTCTTCGTTGGGGCAGAATGCGCACAGGACACCGGAATCCGCTCCGAGCGCCGCATCCCGCATGAAGAGCGCGAAGGTCATAGCGACACTCTCGTCCGCATCGCTAGCCTCACCACACACCTCGTCCTCGCCGGTGCTGTGCCCCTCCGTGGTCGTCCCGCATGGCTGATCCGTGAACACTGCCCAGGACGACGCCACCGTCACCATCATGGCGCCCAGGATGGTGCAGGCCAGAAGACGCGCCAAACTCACTCGTACCGGTCCACATTGCATTGAACACCTCTCCTAAGATTGCCTCCGGGCCCATCCCGGGCGACGGCCTTCAAACTACCCCCCCCCCACGAGAGTCAAACAAACTCCGCACTGCCTTCGTCGCGGCCCCTGGCTGCGCCCGCCCAGCATGAATGTCGGTCCGGACCGGCGATGCTCCTAGGACAAGGAGCCTCAGCGCGGCGCCAGGGCCTGGGCGTAGAAGGCGGCGGCGTCGCGTTTGAGCTTGGCCAGGTCGCTCGGGCGCACGTACATCATGTGGCCCGACTCGTAGTAGGCCATCGTGACGTTGGCGCGCAGGTTGGGGGCGAGTTGGAGCTGGGCGAAGGTGTGCTCGGTGGCGAAGTAGGGCGTCGCCAGGTCGTAGTAGCCGTTGGCGACGAAGACGTGGAGGTGCGGGTTGCGGTGCAGCTCGCGGCGCAGGGTCTCGGCCACGTCGACGTAACGATTCTCGAAGCTCGCGTAGCTCCAGGGGTGCACGCGGCCGGTCAGGATCTCGTAGGGCAGGTCGCTCTCGAAGCCGAGTTCGGCGCGCACGTAGTGGTTGAGCGCGCCCGTGTAGGGCCCCTGGATCGCGGCGTAGCTGGGGTCGAACTCGTAGCGCTCCCCGGCCGCGTCGCGGTCCACTCCGCGATACCGCGAGTCGAGGCGCCCGACGGTCAGGGCCGAATCGCGCAGGAGCTCTTTCACGAAGCGCTGGATCTGGATGCGCAGGTTGGTGCGCTGCACGTACTCGGCCGAGAGGCCCGTGTAGCGCGCCAGGCGCGTGGCGATCTCGGCGCGGCGCGCGTCGCTCAGGTTGTCGCCCGCGAAGAGCGCCGCGGCGTACTCGCCCGAGGCGAAGGCCTCGACCTCGTCCAAGGTCGCGCGCAGGTCGCGGGAGAGCTCCGCGTCGAGCTTGCCGTGGTACCAAGCGGTCGCCGTGTAGGTCGGCAAGAACAACACGAACGGGAGGTCGTTGCCCGGGTCGAAGCGCGCGGTGCCGAAGTTGAGGATCGAGGAGACCAGGAGCAGGCCGTTGAGGTACATGCCGTGGCGGCCCTGCAGTTCGCCCGCCAAGGCGGCGGCGCGGGTCGTCCCATAACTCTCGCCGGCCAGGAACTTGGGGCTCGCCCAGCGGCCCTCGCGCGTGGTCCACAGGCGGATGAACTCCGCCACCCAGCGCGCGTCCTGGTCGAGGCCATGGAACTCGGCCCCCGACACGCCCTCCGCGGGGCGGCTGTAGCCGGTCGTTACCGGATCGATGAACACGAGGTCGGTCAGGTCGAGCAGGGCGTGTTCGTTCGGGGTCGCGCGATAGGGCGGCGGCGGCATCCATCCCTCGGGGCCGGACATCGCGACGCGCCGCGGGCCGAAGGCGCCTAGGTGCAACCAGACCGAGCTCGAGCCCGGGCCGCCGTTGAAGCAGAAGGTGATCGGCCGCGACGAGCGGTCCTCGACCCCCTCGAGCAAGTACGCGACGTGGAAGACCGTGGCCTTGGCCTTTCCGTCCTCCTCGCGCAGCACGATCGTCCCGGCGCGCGCCGTGTAGGTGTGCTCCCGACCGTCGATCGTCACGCGCTGCGAGCTCTCGACCACATGGTCCTTCGCGTCCCCGTCCCCCGCCGCTGCCTGCTTCGCGGGGGCAGGCGTCTCTTGGGCGGCGGCGAGCGGGATCCACGGAACGAGCGCGACGAGGACGAGGGCGCGGAGTCGAAGCATGGCGAGGGCGACGGGGAAAGGGCCCGGGATCGGAAGGAACGGCCGGATGGTACGCTGCCTCCGTGGCCCTGTCTGCGACGATGCACCGCTTCGGGATCGAGCTGGCGCACTCCGACCGCGGCGTGTACGAGACGCTCGACCTGCGCGTCGCCCGCCACCCATCCGAGAGCGCGGCTTTCCTGGTGGTGCGCGTGCTCGCCTACTGCATCGAGTATGCGCCGGGGATCGAGTTCTCGAAGGGCGGCGTCAGCTCGGTGGACGAGCCGGCGATCTCGATCCTCGACCTCACGGGCGAGCGCCAGGCCTGGATCGAGGTCGGCGCCCCGAGCGCGGAGCGCCTGCACCGCGCCTCGAAGGCCACCGCGCGCGTCGCGCTCTACACCGACCGGCGGCTCGACGTGCTGCGCGCCGCGTTGGCCGGCGCGCGCATCCACCGCGCCGAACGCATCCTCGTGACGGCCTTCCCGCCCGCCTTCCTGCGGGAGCTCGAGGCGCGCCTCGATCGCACCCTGCGCTGGAGCGTGTCGATCGGCGACGGACACCTGTACGTCACCGACGCGACGGTCGCCTGCGACACCCCGCTCGAGCCCGTCCCGCTGCTCGCCGAGCGGGACGGGCATTGATCGAGCCTTACTTCTCGTCGTCGCGCTTGTGCCAGGCCGCGAGCACCTCGGCCTCGCGGGCCGCGGGCAGACCGGCGCGCAGGTTGGGGCCCCGCTCGGCCTCGGGCCGCGTCGCGTGCCAGGCGAGTAGGTCGCGCACGGTGTCGGCCAGCGGACGGAAGGTGAGCCCCGCCGCGCGGGCGCGGGCGATGCTGCGGCTCGAGAAACCCGCCGAGGACCCCTGGGCCGGAACCCAGGTCGGCATCTGGCTCCAGGCCGCCACGCGCTGCGCGGCGAGGAACTCGGCGGGCACGTGCGTGAAGCGCGCGTCGCCGCCGGTCGTGGCCCAGCACGCCCAGAGCATGCCGCCGAGCGTGAGCTCGTTCGCCGGACCCGTCGCGTTGAAGACGCCGGTCGTGCCGCTCTCGGCCAGGCGCACGATCCAGTGCGCCAGGTCGCGTCCGTCGATGATCTGCACCCGATCCTCGGCCGGGGGAGCGAGCACCTCTCCCCCGCGCTGGACGCGCACTGGCCAGTAGGTGAAGCGATCGCTCCAGTCGTACTCGCCCACGATCAGGCCCGGGCGCACGATCGTGGTGCGGCCGGGAAACCAACGTTCGGCCTCGCGCTCGCTGGCGGCCTTCAGCGCGCCATACAACGCCATGTTGGCCCGGAAGCTGTCCATGGTCTCGACCATCGGGTCCTCGCCGGGATAGACCTCGAGGGCGGCCTCCTCGTCGGCTCCCACGGTGTCGTTCGCGGCATACACCGAGATCGTCGAGACGAAGATGTAGTGCTCGGCCGCGTCCTTCAGCAACGAGGCCGCGTCGCGCACCCACACCGGCAGGGTGGTCGGGTTGTCGATCACGACGTCCCAGCGTTTGCCTTCGAGCGCCTTCAGGTCGTCGTTGCGATCGCCCTTGAGCCAGGTGATCGAGTCGGGCAGGTCGGGCTGGCGATTGCCGCGCGTGAAGATCGTCACGTCGTGGCCGCGCTCGACGGCGTAGCGCACCTGGTGCGGGCCGATCTGGCCCGTGCCGCCCAGGATCAGGATCCGTTTCCTGGCGCGCGGCGGCGGATCGAGCGAACTCGGGGAGCGTTCGGGCGCGGGGCCCGGACGCGCGGAGACGGCGCCCACGAGCGCGCCCGCGGCGGCGGCGGAGGCAGACAGCTTCAGGAAGCGACGGCGGTCGGTGGACATGGGAACTCCGGAAGGAAGGGGCGGAGGGGATGCTCCGCGTGGGGATTCTGGGAACGACGGGTCAGGAGAGCGGCGCGCCCCGATTCGCGGCGCGGCGCGTGGGTTCGGGCTCGGGTTCGAGCGCGTGGGCGGCGGCCTCGAGGGGCTGGCGGCGCGCGAGCCAAAGTGCGTTCGCGACCCAGGCGACGGCCAGCAACGCGCCCACCCAAGCCACGCCGCCCAGGGAGAGGCCGAGGGCCCCGAGCAGGGTGTAGGACCAGGCGCCCAGTTGGTCGCCCAGGCGGTACACGAAGGTGTCGATCAGGTTCTTCGCCTTGTACTTGTCGGCGCGCGGGACGGCGGTGAAGAGCAGCTCGCGGCTGGGGCGCATGAGCGCGAAGTTGCCCGCGCGGCGCAGGACCTGGAAGAGCACGAGGGCCGCGAGTCCAGGCGCCAAGGCCAGGGACACGAAGCCGACGATCGACAACACGGGCAGGAACAACAGACCGGCGCCCAGCCCGACGCGCGACAAGACCCGCCCCGTCACGAAGAGCTGGGTCAGGAGCGTCATCCCGTTCACGGCCAGGTCGATGCCCGCGAAGAGGCGCGTGCGCGCGGCCGAGTCCGGGACGTCTCTCGAGAGGATGTCCGCCTGCTGGAAGTAGAGGAATGTGCTCCCGACGGTGAACAGGCCGATGAACAGGCAGATCTGGGCCAGGTAGGGCGAGCGCAAGACGTGCCGGACCCCGTCCCAGGCGAGCCCGCCCAGGGCCGCGCCGCGCAGCGCCCCGCCGTCGCCGCTCGACTCTCCATCCACCGCCGCCGCGCGCACGGCGGCGAAGCGCTCGCTGCGCACCTCGCGCTCGAGCAGCCAGGCGCACCAGACCGCGATCTCGAGCAGCAGGACCGAGACGAGCAGCAGGTTGCGCACGCCGATCTCGCCCACGAGGGCGGCGGTCAAGGCCGCTCCGACGATCGTGCCCAGCGTGCCGCCCACGGCGATCGGCCCGAACAGTCGGCGCCCCTGGCCGGGCCGGAACACGTCGACGAGGAAGGCCCAGAAGACCGAGATGACGAACAGGTTGAAGACGCTGACCCAGACGTAGAAGGCCCGCCCGACCCACACGCGGTGCTCACCCGGCGCGGCCTCGAGCGCCACGAAGAAGCCCACCAGGGTCAGGGCGAAGAAGCGGTAGCACCAGGGGACGAAGCGTGCGCGACCGAAGCGCGAGACGAGGGCGCCGAACAGGGGCTGCAGGAGCAGCATCACGCCCAGGGTCGCCGAGAACAGCCAGGCGAGGTTGCGCACGCCGCCGAGCACGCCCATCTCGTCGCGGATCGGACGCAGGACGTAGTAGCTCGCCAGCAGGAAGAAGAAGTAGAGCGCGGAGAGCAGGGTCGCGCGCAGCTCCCCGGGCCGGATCGACAGCGCCCGGCCGATGGGGCCGGGCGCGGGGGGCTCGCTCACGGAGCGGTCGGTCGGGGAGGGCGAGGGCATGGATCCAGGGCTCGGGCACGAGGGCGCGGGTGCGGGCTCCGGGCGCCCCCATTTCACACCGCGCGGTACCCCTGCGTCGCAGTTGTGTCGCCCGCGCCGCTCCCGGGGGTGCATGGCCTCCCCGCTCGCCGGCCGCTACCCTCCCCCACCCGCGGCTCGGCCGCTCGACCATGCCCCTCGAACACGAGCTGTACGCGCGCATCGGCGAAGCGGGCTTCGAGCGCCTCGTGCGCGGCTTCTACGCCCGGGTTCGTCTCGACGAGTTGCTCGCGCCCATGTACCCCGAGCACGACTGGGAGGGCGCCGAGGGGCGCCTGCGGGACTTCCTCGTCGGTCGCTTGGGCGGCCCCCCGCGCTACGTCGAGGCCCGCGGCCACCCGCGGCTGCGCATGCGCCACGCCCCCTTCGCCATCGATTGGCGCGCCCGCGACCGCTGGCTCGAGTTGATGGGCGCCAGCCTCGACGAGGCCGGGCTCGGCGACGAGGAGCGCGCGTTCCTGCGCGGTTTCTTCGAGCAGGTGGCGACCTTCCTGCTCAACCGCTGATTCCGAGGGATCAGCTCGTGAGGGTGACGCGGGTCGAGCTGAGCAAGCGGTCGATGGCGCGCATGCGGCGGCCGAGGAAGGGCACGTGTTGGATGCGCGCGACGATCTGATCGTCGCGTTTGATGACCAGGGTCCCGCCGCCGAAGGTCAACAGCAGCTCGAGGACGTCGGGGATCTCGCGTGCCACGGTGCTGCCCTGACGCGGGAAGCTCTGGTCGCGGCCCCAGGGCTGGATGTAGTGCACGAACTCGTTGGCCTCGAGCATCCAGTAGTTGAGGCGCGGCTGGGTCATGCCGATCGCGAAGAAGATCAACAGCAACGTCCCCAGGGTGAGCAGGGTGTCGGTGCCGTAGGTCAGCTCGAGGCTCGCGAACCAGCCGAAGATCGCCGAGACGAAGCCCCACTCGTTGCGGTTGGCGATGTACACCAACAGGCCGAAGACGGTCAGGACGAGCAGCGCGATCAGGAATCGTTTCTGGTCGAGGTCGGTGACGATCACCAGCAGGTTGAAGGCCAGGACGATCGTGGCCAGGGCGCCGACCCAGGTGGGCGAGGCCCAGCCCCACAGTTGCAACAGTCCGCCGCCGAGGAAGACCAGCAGGGCCGGCCAGAAGTAGATGATCATCGGGAACGAGGCGATCGGCACCCGGTCCCGGGGCTCGTCGACGGCGCGCGGGTAGTACACGTCCCAGATGGACACTTTGGGGATCGATTTCGCGGGCGGGGTCGGGGTGCTCATGGCGTGGACTCGTGGCGGTCAGGGATCGCGCGGGGGACGCGAGTGGATCAAGTAGGGCGCTCGAGCACAACGAGCGCCCACCCGCCCCCCTACCGCTCCTGGCCGCCGGCCTTCACTGCCCCTTCTCGTCCGTGCATCGAGGCTCCGAGGTCGATCGGGGGGCGAGGGCGGTGGCGAGCACGCAGAACAGCGCCAGGAGCGCGGGCGGCAAGAAGATCCGCAGCCTCACGAGCCACTCGGCGGCGTCGGGGGCGCTCGCGAGGTCCAGGCCCGCGAGCCTGCGCAGGCCGGCGGCGGCCACCATGCGGTAGTCCCTGCGCAGGAAGAACAGGTGGGGATCGCGACTGGCGTCCTCCAGGAAACGACGCACGCGGCGCGCGTCGATGCCCTCGGGCAGACCCACGCGGGCCACCAGCTCGAGGGCCTCGAAGGTCGTGTCGGTGTAGAAGAAGGCCGCGCTCGAGGAGTGCCCGCCCTCGATCATGCTGGAGAACCCCGTCGCGGCCCGGGGTCGGGACCCGCCGCCCCAGGAGGCCAGGAGCTGGGCGTGGATCGCGGCGGTCCGCTCGGCCACCGCCTGGCCCTCGCCCAGGGCCTCGAGGGTCTCGACCGCGACCAGGGCCTTGCGAACACCGTCGTGGACCGGCTCGGGCTCGATCGAAGCCAACAGGCGCTCCACGATGCGCTCGCGCTCCCCCTCCTCGAGCCCGTGGAGGCGCGCGTGGGAAAGGATCGTCAGGGCGCGCTGCTCGAGGAAGGGGATCCAACCGGTGCCCTCCGCTGAGCGCGCGAAGGAGGCCGGATCGGCGAGGGTTTCGAAGTCCGCCGGCCGCAGGAGGTCCGCGCGCGCGGCCCAGCGCAGGGTGAAGGGATCGACCGACTCGCCGCGGTCGAGGCGCGCGTGGAGCCCCGCGGCCACGCGCTCGAGGCGCGGGGGCGGGCCGCCGTCGCGCAGGAGGTGCGCGGCGACGAGCGACCAGCCGGCCCACTTCGGCGACTTCGACGCGGGGTCGAAGTCCTCGACGTAGCGCACCAGGTCCGCCCGATCGGCGGGGCGCTGCAGGGCCGTGGGGAGCGCGTAGGCGACCAGGAGCAGCGCGAGCACCAGGTGCACGCGCGAGTGCGCCGCTCGGATCTCCCACGGCCCGCGACGCCGGGGCGCCAACGCGCGCTGGAGCTGCGGGTCCGAGCTGGCGCGCAGCGGTGCCCAGGAACGCCAGGTCAACAATCCACAACCCAGGGAGCCGAGCGCGAACAGGGCCGGGGGCGCGCTCGCCAGATAGCCGTCGGGGTGGAAGTGCGCGAACTGGAGTCCGAGCAGCCCCAGCCAGAAGAGCAGTTGACCGCAGACCGAGCCCACGACGCGGCGCGAGGTCAGCCCTCGCTGGCCGAGGCGCGCGAGCAGCCAAGCGAGCCCCGCCATCGAGACCGCCAGCAGCGCCAGGGTCAGGTTGGGCGCGAGGAACCAGCATCCCAGGAAGGTCAGGCCGACGGCCAGGATCTGGGTCCCCTGGGTGAGCTGGGCCAGGGAGGTCAGCTCGGCCTGCCACACGCTCCGCGGCTCCCCGTTCGAAGGCGCACCCGCGCCCGACCTCGCCACGCGCCGCAGCGAGAGGAGGAACGTCGCCAGCACGGCGAGCAGGGCCAAGGCCGGCGCGACGAGCACCGCCCCCGCGAAGCCCGCCAGACCCTGCTTGCCCGCCAGGCCCAGGGTCGAGCCCAACAACTCGTCGCGTACGAGCCCCGGCGGCAGCAGGGCGGCCGCCGAGCGCAACCAGGGCGAGCGCGCCTCGCGCGACTCGGCCTCCGACTCGCCCCGCGCGATGCGCGCGCGCACCCCGCGCAGGAACTCCTCGGGGTCGGGGCGCAACGGCCGGAGGGCACTGCGCAGGCGTTCTTCCTCGATCCGGGTTCCGTCCATGTCGTCCATCCCGTGTCGCGGCCCGTTCATCGCGTTCCCTCCCCGGCGCGCCCCGCGCCGACGTCCGCGCCCAGCAGCCGTCGCAGCTCCGCGCGCGCCCGGTACAAGCGCCCCTCGACGGTCTTCTCGGGCACCCCGAGCAAGGCCGCGACGTCGCGCACGGCCGTCTCCTCGAGGTAGTGCATGCGCACCACCGTGGCGAGCGGGCCCGGGAGCCGCTCGACGGCGGCCCGCAGCTCGGCCAACGCTCCGTCCCCGTCGTCGGCGCCCTCGCCCGGCGCGGCGGGGAGCTGCTGCGCCCCGAGCGGCTCGGCCCACGAGCGGGCCCGGGCGCGCGTCCGGTTGCGGTGCAGGTTGAAGGCGATGCCGCGCAGCCACGGGCCAAAGGCCGCCGCATCGTTCGGATCGCCCCGGAAGCGCCCGCGGGCGAGGTAGGCCTCGGCCAGGGCGTCCTGCGCCAGCTCGGCCGCCTCCCCCCAAGGGACGCCCCAGGACGCGATCAGTCCGACCAGCGGACCCCGCCAGCGGGCCACCAGGGCCTCCACGTCCAGCTCGATCTCGGCCTCCATGCGCGGGGATTGTCGCCCGGGGCCGGGATCCCACGGAAGATCCGGGAGAAACGCACAGCAGGGGGCCGGGTCTAGACTGGCGGCCCATGGCCGCACCGCCGCTCTTCTCCCTCGACCTCGACCAGACGGGGCAGCTCTGCGCCGAGCTCGGCTACTCGCCGCGCTGGGCCGCGGGCGTGCGCCGCGCGCTGCTCACGGGCGCGGAGCCCCAGGTGCCGGCCGGGCTGGCGGCGGTCCTGTGGGAGCGCGTCACGCCGCTCGCCTCGCGGATCGAGCTCGCTGCCTGCAGCGCCGACGGCGCCGAAAAAGTGCTCGTGCGCCTGCCGGACGGCGAGGCGGTCGAGGCCGTGCGCCTGACGGGCGGCGCGCGGCCCTCGGCCTGCCTCTCGACGCAGGTGGGCTGCGCGATGGCCTGTCGCTTCTGCGCCAGCGGCCTGCGCGGCGTGCGGCGCAACCTGGAGCCCTTCGAGCTGCTCGAGCAGGTGGCCTGGCTGCGCCGCCGCGGCCCGATCGCGCGGCTGGTCCTGATGGGCTCGGGCGAGCCGACCCAGAACCTGCGCGCGGTCACGCAGGCCTTGAACGTGCTGCGCGACGAGGGCCAGCTCGGACCGCGGCACGTGCTGCTCTCCACGGTCGGTCCGGTGTCCGCCGTCGAGCGCGTCACCGCGAGCGGCCTGCGGGTCACCCTGGCGCTCTCGCTGCACGCCCTCGAGCGCGACCTGCGCGCGGCGCTGATCCCCACCCAAGCCCAGGTCGAGCCGCTCGAGCTGCTGGCCGCCGCCGACGCCCACGCCGCCGCGACCGGCCGGCCCTATCAGGTCGAGTACGTGTTGCTCGGCGGGGTCAACGACTCGCAGACCCAGGCCCGCGACCTCGCGCGGGCCCTCGCCGGCCGCCGCGCGCACGTCAGCCTGATCCCCTGGAACCCCGTGCCGGAGCAGCCCTTCGCCGCGCCGGCGGAAGGCGCCGCCGCGCGTTTCCTCGAACTCCTGCGCGCCGCCCGCGTCAGCGCCGCCCTGCGCCGCACCCTCGGCGGCGAAGCCCACGCCGCCTGCGGCCAGCTCCGCCACGCGCTGCGCGTGTCGTGAGCGCCGTCGAGACCGACGTCGACTCCCGGGAGTGCGTCACCGACCGCGCGTGGAAAGGGCGAACCGAGTGCCGCGGGGAAGTCCCAGCCCGCGCCACGAACCTGACGAAGGGCTGCAGGGCGCCCCTCCCCGCGTTACGCTCGCCAGCCCCTGGCACGCGGATTCCTCCGCGCGCAGAGCCTCACCACCTTCCAGGAAGCGGACCCCATGCGAGTAGCCAAGGACGACGTCGACGTGCAGATGCAGATTCCCGGGGCCGTCCTGCGCCAGCGGCTGGACTTCGGCGACGCGACCGGTTTCGGCAAGTTCAGCGGCGAGTACTTCAGCCTCGCTGCCGGGGTCGACACCACGCCCCTGTTCCAGGGCCTGTCCGGAAACGCCTGCCACTGCCCCCACTGGGGCTTCGTGCTGCGCGGCCGCGTGACGACCACCGACCGTGCCGGCGTGCAGGAGACCGTGACCACGAACGATCTCTTCTACTGGCCCCCCGGCCACAACGTGCGCGTCGACGAGGACGCCGAACTGATCCTGTTCAGCCCCCAGCGCGAGCACACCGAGGTCATCGATCACATGCTGGAGAAGGTGAAGGGCTGACACCCCGGGGCCCCGGCTCCAGGACGCCATCCCATGTTGCCCCCGAAGGCGCACGGACCCGTCACGGGCGATGCCCACACGGAGCCGTACACCGATGAGCACGGGGCGAGGGGCCCGGCCCTGCGCTTCGCCCTGTGGTGCGGCGGCCTGCCCCTGGCGACGGGTTGCGCCATCTTCCTGGCCTGGCTCCCCCTGGGCGGTGCGGCCTGGGAGAGCCTGGGGCTGCTGCTGCTGATCGCGGGACCCTGGGTCGTGCTCGCGGGCCTCCTGGCCCTCGCCGCGCACGTCGTGGACGCGCTGCGCCGCCCCGGCCGGCGCGCGCCGGGATTCTGGAAGCGGACGATCCTCGCGCTGGGGCTCCTGCTGGCGAACTTCCCGGCGGCCCTGGGGATCGTCCTGGCCGCGTCCTGGATCTCGGACCTCTACACGGTCGTGATCGTGAACCGGTCGGAGCTGCCGCTCGAGGAGGTGCGCATCGAGGCCGGTGCGCGCACGCTCGAGGTGCCGCCCGTGCCCCCCGGCGGACGGGTGTGGCACCGGGTGCGGATCGGCTCCGCGGGCTGGCTCGCGCTGCGGGCCCGCAGCGGCACGACCGTGCACCACCGAATGCTCGACGGCTCGCCGCTCCCGGGACGCGGCAACCGCGTCGGCGTGGTGCTCGAGCCCGACGGCACCCTGGGCGCCCTGCGCGAGCGGCGTTGACCGCGGGGAGGGCCGCGCTCCGCGGATCCCGGCCCGTGCGTGTGGGCTCAGCCAGCCTGGACGTCGTCGAGCAGGGCCAGGGCCTGCTCGGTTGGGCGGCCGATGGCGGCGGCCGTGGCGGAGACGAGGATCGGGCGCTCGAGCAGGCGCGGGTGGGTCGCGAGGGCCGAGAGGATCGCGGCCTTCGACGAGCGGGGCGAGAGCCCGGCCGCGGCGTACTCCGCCTCCTTGGGGCGCAGCAGCGCGTGCGGCTCGAGGCCCGTACGCCGCAGCAGGTCCTCGAGCTCCGCGCGCGTCAGCGGCTGGTCGAGGTAACGGCGCACGTCGAAATCGACTTCGCGCCGCTCCAGCTCCGCCGCCAGTTGGCGGCTCTTGGAGCACTGGGGGTTGTGCAGCAGCAGGAAGGCGCCGGGTCGGGGGGCGAGGCTCATGCCGCCCACGATACCCAAGCCGCGTTCAGGCCGCCGAACCGGCGATGCGGCGGCGCAGCTCGAGGTTCGCCTCGAGCAGTTGGGCCATCAGCTCGCGCTTCACGGAGTGCTGCAGGTCGCCCTCGGCGAGTCCCTGGATCGTGCGATAGACCGAGGGCACGCCCGGGTCCTGGCCGGCGACCTGGGACAAGCGGCGCAGCTCGGACTCGGTCTCCTCGAGCGAACGCAGCAGGCGCCGGATGCGCTGCTCGAGCAGCTCCACCTCCTCGCGGTGGCGGCGCTCGAACTCGCGCCGCTCCTCTTCGAGGGCCTCGGCGACCAGGCGGCGCGCCGTCTCGCGCAGGGGATCGGCGGCGGGCGACCCGTTCGCGTCGACCAGTCCGACCCACGTCGCGCGGGGCAGGTGGGCGGTCTCCGTCAGGCGCGCGGCGAGGCGTTGCTCGAGTTCCGCGCGCCGCTCGTCGCTGGGCTCTGGCTCGCCAGCGGGCTGGGCCGCGCTCGGGCTCGGAGTCGTAGGCGGCGGTGTCGGTGTCGGTGTCGGAACCCGTCGAGGCGCCGGCGCGGCGGCGAGCGGACCGAGCTCGCGCTCGAGGCGCCGCTGCTCGAGGTCGTAGAGCCGTGTGTGCACGGCGCACTCGCCTCCGCGGCTGCGCGCGACGGCGGCGCCCTCGCGGGCCACCGCGATCAGGGCCTCGAGGTAGAGCTCGCGTTCGCCCGGGTCGAGCGCCAGGCCGACGTACGCGCCGGCCCACAGGGCGCGCTCGCCCTCCGCCGGAGTCCATTCGCGACCCTGCTCGACGAGCAGCTCCGCGCACAGCGCCGCGGCCTGCGGGTCGGCCTCGAGCAGGACGAGGCGCTCGCCGCCGCAGGGGACCGAGCTGCGCTGCATCTGCGCGGGCAGGGCCTCGAGCAGCGCCGCGACCCTTTGGTCGAGGTCCGCGACGAGCTCGGGACGGTTGCGCTCCAAGCTGGCCCGGCCGCTGGCGCCCAGGCACAGCACCGCGACGGGCCGGCCCTCGGCGCGCAGGCGTCGACGGAGCTCGGCCAGGGGCGCGAGGAGGGCCGGATCGGGCCCAACGGGGGCGTCGGGGGACTCGAGCATGGGGACACTGGGTCCCCTGGACCGGGAGAGGCCGGAACATCGTTCCGACCGGCGGCCGAGGGACGGGGACCCGTGGTTCCCGGCTCCATCGCCAGAATGGGGCCCGAAACTGAAACGCTCCTCCCCTCGGAGACGCGGCCGCCTCTCACTGTGGCTCGAGCAGCACCAAACGCACGCTCTCGTCACAACCGGGGAGGGGGTCGGGGTCGCGCAGGGCGTCCACGATGCGCAGCCGCCCGTCCGTGGCGACCCCCAGCCACTGGATGTCCGTGAAGGGCACGTCCGTCCCACACGCCGGATCCGAGCAGGCCGGCGGGCACTGCAAGGGGTAGCGGTCGAGGAGGTAGACCAAGTCGCCGCGGGTGTTGTGCACGCTCAACACGCCGGCGAGGGGATCGCCCAGGGGCGTGAGCGCGACGCGCGCGGCGTACACCGCGCCGTGGCGATCCAACGCGAAGGTCGAGACTCCACCCAGACCGTCGTCTGCCACGAAGACTGGGTCGGGCTCGCCCACCAGGATCAAGTCCGTCGGCTCCCCGCTCTTCCCGGGCACGGCGCGCACGATCAAGCGCACCAGGGCCGGAAACCCGCCCGCCCCGTCGGGGAAACGGGTCGCGGCCAGCAGACGCCCGGCCTCGTCCACGGCCAGGGACTCGTAGACGAACGCGAAGTCGTCGAGCTCGGGCACGGAGACTGGCTCTGGCGGTGCGAAGAAGGAGGCCAGGCGCCACAGGGAGACGAAGCTGAGTTCCTCGGCGATGAAGAAGATCTCCCCCTGGCAGGAGACCGCCAAGGTACGCGGGGACATGGACTGGAAGCGCGGGGTCTGGTTCACGAGGAACGGGCGCTCTTCGACCGTGTTCGAACCCGCCGCCAAGCGACGCAGGACGTACCCATTCGGCAGGGTGGCGAGGTCGATCCAGTACGCGTTGCCCGCGCAATCGGCCACGACGTTCGGCACGATCGGGGCGTCGGGGCCTGTGAAGAACAGGAACTGATCGGGGACGTCGACCGAGAGCTGATTCCCGGCCAGGGTGTAGCGCTTGAGGAAGCGGTTGGTGCTCTCGCCCGGCTGGAAGGAGCTCGTCGCCTGCGCGGAGGCGAGCGAGTCGGCATAGGCGACGAAGTAGAGGTTGCCCCCGACCGCGGTCGCTCCGGCTTTCGTGCCCACCGGGAAGCCGCCGCCGAACACGAACAGGGGCGGAGGGAGGCCGCCGAAGGTGGCCGCGCTGACGCCGATCACCGAGCCGCCGTAGAGGCTCGAATCGGTATCGCTCGTGGCCTGCACCGGGATACTAGCCGAGACGTTGCTGATGCTGATCAGCACGAGACGATTCCCGTTGGCGCTCGCTTCGAGGATGCCGGCGGCCTCGGGCACGAACCAGCTCACCGGTTCGGCCGGCGCCCCGGGGATGCGGGCCTCGAGCACCGCCGTCTGTCCCGGTCGGAGCTGGATCGTGCAGGGCGTGACGGTGACCCCCTGCTGCACGCAATCGCTCCCCGAGACGAAGCAGCCCGAAGCGAGCAGGAGCAGGGCCAGCGCGGATCGGCACCTCATGGATCGCATCTCCGTCACCTCCGGGAGCTCAGAACTTGATCGAGATGCCGAAGAAGATGTCGAGCAGGGTCTGATCCCCGCCGAGCGAGCGGTCGAGGTTCGTGAACGAGAGCCGCGGCTCGATGTCGAAGGAGATGCGCGGGTCGATCCAGTAGCGCATGCCGGCGTGCACGCCGTAGGAGAAGGCCGTGTCGCTGCTGACCCCGGACGGATCGACGTACAGGAGGCCGAGCTGCGGGCCGGCGTAGAACGAGGTCTTGGGCGAGGTCCACAGGTTGTAGTTGTAGAACGCGCCCAGGAACACGTCGGTGGAGTCGCCGCCCAGCTCGTTGCGCGCGAAGCTCGGGGCGAGCTCGAAGCCGATCTCGTGTTCGCGCTCGAGGAACATCGAGAAGCTGCCGCGGGCAGTGAAGACTTCGGTCTCGTCGGCGGCGCTGCCCACGTCGCGGGCCTTGGCGTAGCGATAGTTCCCGCTGAGCCCGAAGAGGTACTCGCCGCGCGAGGCACCGAAGAGTTCCTCCTGCGCCGTCGCCGGAGCAGAGAAGCCGATGGCGATCAGAATGGCGGAGGCGACTCGAAGGCGTTCCATGGTACTTGCGCACAAGGGCCGGAACGGAGGGCTGCCCGCGTTGGCGTGCGCCCGGAAGGCCGGGAGTGTAGGGGATCGTCGCGGACCCGGCGAGTCCCGCGGCAGCCGGGGCGCTTCCCGCGGGCTGCCAGGCGTCGGACGCCAGCGGGTATGGTGTCAGTCGGCCGCGGTCGACCGGAGGCAGTCCCGCTCTCCTGCGGTCCCGTGGCGCGCGGCTGCGGCTGCCGCCCGCGCGGGATGGGCATGGAACGGCGCACCTTGGTTTGGGTCCTGCTTGCGACGGCCGCCGTGTGGTGGGTCGCGCTGATCGCCTCCCGGGGACCCACCCGCGGTACGACCCCGCCCCCTGTGGAGCCCCTGGGGAAGCAGCAAGCCCTGCGCGGCACGCTGGAGCTCCAGCCGCAGGGGGTCTCCGACCGCGTGGTCGCGCAGGTAGGCAGGAGCCTGGCGGGGCGGGTGATCGACGGGCGCGGCGAGGGGCTCGCGGGCGCCGAGCTCCGCCTTCGAGCGGGTTCGGGCGGAGCCGTGCGGCTCGCCTCGACAGCGAGCGACGGAAGCTTCGAGCTGCGCGAGTGCTTCGACGGCGAGTGGATCCTCGAGGCGCGGCTCGAGGGGCATCGCTCCGCGCGCCGGGAACTCGTCCTCGGCCCCGCGTCCCCCCCGCGGAAGGAAGAGCTGACCCTGCCCGAGCTGATGGCGGTGCGCGTGCGCGTCGAGCAGCGAGACCCGCTCGGCTCCACCGAAGGAACGGAGTCGGACGTCTTCCAGGGTCCCAACGCCCTGCACCTGGTCGTGCACGAGCGGGGGGAACGGGCGCAATTCGTCCCGGCCCGCGCCTTCCAGCGACCGGGAGGCGACCTGATCCACGCCGCCGCGGGGCAGCGGCTGGAGCTGCAACTGCGCTTCGGCTCGCTGACCCTCGACGAAGTGATCCTCGATCCCCTCGCCCCCGACGCGTCCGTCGTTCTGTGGGTCGACCCGGCGAATTGCCTCGCGCTGCGCTCCACGCTGCGGCTGGAGGTCGTCGGGGCGCACCCCGGCGCCATGCTGCTGCTCGCCGCCGAGGATCTCGCCGCGCCCCTGCGGATCCCGCTCGAGGGCCAGGCTCCTCTCGATCTGACCCTGGCGCCGCGGCGCTGGCGGGCGGCGCTCGGAGCTCCCGGGCGAGCCTGGTGGATGCGCGAGATCGACGCCGAGCCGGGGCGAGCGTTGGACCTCGGGACGATCCGCCTCGAGCCGGAGCTCATCCTCCAGGGCCTCGTCGTGGACGAAGCCGGGCAACCGACGGGCGCACCCCTGCTCCTCGAACGCCGCACGCAGGATGGTTGGCGGACGTTCGACGCCCTTGGGCCGCTGCACTCGGAAGCGACGAGCGGGTCGTTCACGATCCGTGGTCTCGGCGCGGGCCGCTATCGCCTCGCGGCGGGCGTGGGGCCGACGGTCGAGGTCGAAGCCCCGCGGGTCGGGATCCTGGAGCTGCGCTTCGTGCCCGACTTCAGGGGATCCGCTGGATCCGCACCCGATCGCCGCTGACCAGCGCCACGTGATCCCGATCGATGCAGACGATCGAGTCCACGCCGGCCTCCTGGCTCCTCCAGCGGCGCCGGTACTCGCCTTCGCCCGCCGCGTCGAAGACCTCGATGCGCCCGTCCTCGAGCCCCAGGGCGAGCAATCCCCATCCCGCGGCCAGGCTACGCACGCGCACCTCGGTGGCCGGCTGCTGGCGCGTGCGCACGACGACTTGGTTGCGTCCCCGGGCTGGATCGTGGCGCAGGACCACGACGGTCTTGGTCATCTGGCGTTGGCGCGGACCGATGTTCTCGACCTCCTGCGTCGTGCCCGCGACGTAGAGCGTCGCGCCGTCCCCGGCGCAGGCCTCGAGCGTGTGCAGGCTGTCGCCGAAGGGCCGATGCTGCGCCACGGGCGTGCCCCCCGAGCGATCGAGATCGACGATCATCGCCTGCGGGTTGCTGAACACATCCATCTTCTTGAACGCCACGACCAACATCCGCTCGGGCGTCAGGGGTTGCACGAAGCGCAGCTCCTCGAGCCCCAATTGACGCAGCAGGCGTCGGCCGTCCTCCTTCCAGAGGCGCCGCCCCGCCAGGGCGTCGTACATCGCGAGCGTGCCGTCCTCGATCGTCGCGACCAGAATGCCGCCGATGCCCAGGGCCGCGGGCGCGCGCTCCCACTCCACTCCCTGCACCAGGCGAACCGTCGTCTCGGCCGCGTCGACGACGAGCAGCGCGTCCGAATAGGCGACCGCGGACCAGCCCGAGGTCACGTCGTTGGCCGACGCGACCGGCAACGCGCGCGGCGCGGCGGAGGGGAAGGGAGTGCTCCGTCCGCCATCGAGGCGCAGGGATCCCTGGACGCCGAACACGAGACAACTGGCCTCCGAGAGCGGCACGACGGCGGTCCCCACGCCCGAGGGAGGACCCTTGGGGGCACCCTGGCAAGCGGCGAGGGTCAGCACGGCGACGAGCAGGGCGGGGCGCGGGAAGTGCATGGGATCGCTCGCGGGTCGGAGGGGTGGTCGGGCGCGTCAGCGTGGACGCGGTCGCTACTTCAACGCGGCGCATCCAGGGCGAAGCGCACGCCGATCGTGTCCGAAGCTCCCGCGGGGGGGTTCCGCGGGTGGTCGACTCGACAGTTCTCGGGCTCGGACGTCCAGTTGCCGCCGCGCAGCGCGGCCCGTCCGTCGGGTTCGGTACACCACTCCGAGGCGTTGCCGGCCATGTCGAGCAGGCCGAAGGCGCTCCGGTCGGTGGGGAACGATCCGACGGGCGCGGTGTAGGGCCAGCCGTCCTCGGGGTCGCGCGCGTTAGCGGCCCGGGGTCGCAGCTCCTCGCCCCAGGGGAAGGCGAAGCCCCCCGGACCGGCGGCGGCGAGCTCCCATTCACGGGTGGTGGGCAGGCGCAGGCCCAACTCAGCGGCCAACTCGCGCCCCTGGGCGAAGGAGAGGCGCGTGGCCGGATGGTGCCCGCGATCGTTCGCGATCTCGCCCCAGTAGGTCGGCATCGACTCGGCGTAGAAGCCCGGGCGCCAACGCAGCAGGTCGCCGATCGTGGTCTCGTGGCGAGCGAGGTAGAAGGGGGCGGGCTCCCCCGCGCCGCGCGTGCCGTCGACGAGCACCAGCTCGAGGCCCGAACGTTCGTGCACGAGCCGCACGGGGCGACCCGACGCGTCCAACTCGAAGTCGGCGGGCAGGACGCAGCCGGGCGGCAGCGGCGGCGACTCGCGCAGGTAGGTCACTTCGAAGGCCTCGCCGGCCACGTCGCGCGCGTCGTAGGGCGTCAGATGAAAGACGTTGACCCCCAGGGCGAGGGGCAGGTCGAGATCGAAACCACCGCCGTCCGGCCGGAACTCGACGTCGAGGCGTCGCTCGCCGCGCGTGACCTCGACGCGCGTCACCGCGAGGTTCGTGCGGGCCGAGAGGCGCGCGCGGGCCTCGGCCGCGCTGAAGCGCCGTCCCGAGGGCGGGTCGACGCCCTGCACCGCGACCGAGATCGCGACGCGTTCGATCCGCAGGGCGCGCGCGGCCCGTTGACCGAGGGCGTCGACGGCCAACAGCTCGAACTCGTTGAAGCCCGGCTCGAGGGACAGGTCGAGGGCGAAGCGCCCCGCGTGGTCGAGCGAGACGTCGCGCCCCTCGCCACCTTCCCCGGCCCGGCGCACGCTCGCCCGGCACTCGCTGGCATCCTCGATTCGCCCCTCCAGGCGCAGCGACTCCGCCTGCGTGCGCTCGGGCAGCTCCGTGAACCGAATGCGCGGTTCGGAGCGGTCGACGTGCAGCGTGCGCGTGAAGGTCGCCGCGTGGCCGACGCGGTCGCGGCCGCTGATCTCGAGTGGGTGCGTCCCTTCCTCGAGCAGCAACACGGCGCGGAAGCCGCCCCGGTCGTCGAACTCGAGGTCCTGGGCCCCGGGGATCACGACCGGTTTGGGGGGCAGCTCGCCGTGTTCGCCATCGTCGAGGGTGCCATGCAGCTCGAGCCGCGACTCGGAGGTGAACCAGGCCCCGCGCGACTCCACCACTCGCTCGGGCCGCTCGACCGTGAGGCGCGGCGCCCGGGTGTCGACCATCACGTTGCGCCGGCCGAGCTCGGTTCCGTCCGCGGCCCGCACCACGAGGGAGCTGGGCACGTCGGCCGGCAGACGCACGTTCGCGCGCACCGCGCCGTCCGGTCCCACGGGCACCTCGATCTCGCCGAGGAACACGGTCCGCTGTCCAGGCGCGTCGAGGTGCACCTCGAGGTCCGGCTCGCGGGTGCGCTGGCCCTCGGCCGGGCTGTGGATCGTGATCGCCGTCGCGACGCCCGCCGGCCGCGGCGTTGGAGCCGGGCGTTCCCCCCGAGCGCCGGACCCGGTCTCCTCGGCGCCCGGTCGATCGAGGATCACCCAGGTCACGCCCAACGCGACCGCCAGGATGCCCGCGGCGACGAAGGTCAGGGAGCGGTGCAAGCGCCGCTGGCCGGAAGCGAGCGCCTCGAGCCCCTCGCGCAGCTCCTGGGTCGTGGGGCGCTTCTCCTGTTGGCGCTGCAACAGGTGCATGACGATCCCGCGCAGCCAGGCCGGGGTGTCCTCGTCCAGGGGCGGGGGAGCCTGGGTGAGGCGCGCCGCGGCGACCTCCATGCTCGTCTTGCCGGTGAAGGGCACGCGACCCGAGCACATCTGGTAGAGGATCACTCCCAGCGAATAGAGGTCGGTTCGACCGTCGATCCGCCCTTGCCCGGTGACCTGCTCGGGGGCCATGTAGTGCGGCGTGCCGATCGCACCGCCGTGCAGGGTGTGCATCGATTCGAGGTCGGCGAACTCGCCCGACTTGCTGAGGATCTTGGCGATACCGAAGTCGAGCACGCGCACCTGCTCCCGGTCCGTGCCGACGTCGACCAGCAGGATGTTCGCTGGCTTGAGGTCGCGGTGGAAGACGCCCTTGCCGTGGGCGTACTCGAGCACGTCGAGGAGCTGACGCACGAGCCGGACGATGCGCTCGGGCGCGAGCGCGCCCTCCTTGCGCAGGAGCGCGTCGAGTCCGACTCCCTCGACGAAGTCCATCACGTAGTAGAACTCGCCCTCGGGAGTCCGACCGTCGTTGTGGAAGCGCGGCACGTAGGGATGGCTGAGCGCTTTCACGACGACCATCTCGTTACGGAATCGCTGGGCGACGCCGGGATCTCGAGTCAGTTCGGGGCGCAGGGTCTTGAGTGCCCGACGCGCCCCGGCGAACAGCTCGTCGCGCACGAGGTAGACCACGCCGAAGCCGCCTTCGCCGAGCTCGCGCTCGACCCGATAGCGCCCGTCGATCAACCGCCCCGGGGGAGGATCCCCGAGGGGTTGGGTCGCGCCGGCCCCCGCCGTGGGCGGGAGGGGCAGCGTGGCTTGCCCCCCGGCTCTGGCTGCCTCGAGGGCACTGCGCAGCAGCTCGGCGCGCCGCGCGTCGCCACCCGCGCGGGCCTCGAGGAAGGCCTCGAGCTCGGGGAAGGCCCCGGAACGGCCCGCGCGCAGGTAGTCCTCGACCGCGTCCCGAACGAAGCCTTCGTCCTCCCGTTGCGTCATCGTCCGCGCTCCGCGCAAGAACCCCGGCCCAGCGACGGGACCCTATCAGGAGCCGCGGGGACGCTCAAGGACGGTGGCCGCCCCCGCGCGGCGGCGATCGATCGGACCCGCTGGGGTCAGAACCAATGGAAGGGGCGCCCTTCGCGGGCGTGGCAAGCGCGGCAGGCGTCGAGCACCCCCTCGGCCAGGGGTAGGTGCTCGACGCGCTGCGAGGACTCCAGCGCCGAGCGGGGATGGCAGGCGAAGCAACTGGCCGCGTCCTCGAGCAGCCCGGCGTGGCCCGGCGTGAAGTGCGGGAAGGCGATTCCGGCTCCGAGGCGCTCGGGCCGGCGGCCGGCGAACAGATCCTGCGTGGCCGGATCGGCGGGTGGGTGGCAGCCCTGGCACGAATCTCCGCCGATCCGGCGATGTCCAGCGTGGCAGGAGACGCAGGCCTGGGCCTCGGGACGGGTCCGGGCGCGCAGGCCGACTCCCGTGTCCGGCGCTTCGAGCATGTGGCACGCGGCGCAACTGCCGGCGATTCCGGCGTGGGCCGCGTGGGAGAACGGCACGCGTTCCCTCGCCGTCCGCTCCCCCTGCTCGACGAATCCCAGCAACGTGCCCTTGCCGACGGAATCCACGTGGCAGGGCGTGCAGCTCTGGGTGGGCGGTAGGGCCCGGTTCGGGGGCAACTCGCTGGAGCGGGCGAGGTCCGCGTGACACCCCAGGCAACCCGCGCCGAAGGCCTCGCCCGACGCGGCCATCAGCACCTCGGGCGGGAGGTGCGACGCGTGGTCGAAAGCGCTCGTGCGACGCGCGCCGTCCGCCGCGGACCCGACGGGGATCAGGTGGCACGCGCCGCAGCGCCGCGCGTCGAAGTGCGCGGCGTGATCGCGCGGAATCCACTCGGCGAGCACCTGCACCGGTCGCGACACGGGGACCGAAGCGAGCTGGGCCGTGTACGGCCCCGCGTGGCAGGCGAGGCACCCCGCATCGTGTTGCTGCCCGCCGCCGCCGTGCCAGGTGGGATTCCAGATCCGTCCCGCAGCCTGGAGGCGACGGCCGAGTTCCGCATCCGCGTTCGAGCCGTCGTGGCAGGCCAGACAGGTGCGGTGCGAGACCGGTGCGAAACGCTCCGAGCCGCCCTCGCGCACGTGGCACACACCGCAGTCCAGCCCGGGCATGGCCGAGAGGTGCGCCGCGTGCGAGAAGGGGTCGAAGCCGTAGGGCCTGGGCACCGGCTCGGGGGCGGCCGCGACGCGCGTGCCGGCCTGCGGCGCGCCCTGCAGGTGGCAGGCGGTGCAGTCCGTGCGGTCGGCCCGCGCGCGCGCGAAGGCGAGGGCGGCGGCGACGTCCCGGCCGCCGTGGCCGGAGTGGCACAACGTGCAGGCGCCCTCACCCAGGGAGCCATGGGTCGCGTCGACCGGGGTCGCGTGGAACGGATGTCGCGCGGCGAGCATCTCGCCGTGGCACTGCGCGCACCCCGCGACACCGACGGACTCGCCGCCCATGCGTGTGTGGCAGGCGGCGCAGGCGAGCTCCCCGCGGGCGAACAGCGCGGCGTGGCTCCCGTCGAGGGGGCCCGGCATCAGGAAGCGCTCGCCCGGGCCCGAGGCCAGGACGAAGGCCGTCGCCAGGAGCCCCAGCAGGCACGCGCCGGCGGTCAGGCCCGCGACCCAGACCGAGCGGCCGAAGCGCACCTCGCTGCGCACCCACTCGTCGGGGTCGCTGCGGAAGTGCTCGACGTCGCGGACCTTGAAGTGGAAGCGCGCCTCTTCGACCGTGACCGTCAGCCGGGGCGCGCCCTCCAGTTCGTCCACCACCAACGACAGGCGCGTGACCCCGGCGACGAGCCGTGCCTCGGCCGCGATGGCCGCGCGCCCCACGACCTCGAGGCCATCGAGGTAGGTCCCGGTCGCGCCACCCAGGTCCTCGACGCAAAAACCCGCGCCGTCGAAGACCAGGCGCGCGTGCCGGTCGGCCGCCAACGGATCGTTGAGCAGGAAATCGGCCCCCGAGTGCGTCCCGAGCACGACTTCCGCGCCCCGGACCTCGGCCAGGGTGCGCTTGGCCCCCACGAGCCGAAAGAGGGCCTCACCCGCCGCCAACTCAGCGCACCTCCGGGCGCGAGGCGTGGTCGAACAGGGCCGCCGGCTCGACGCGGTGGATGGCGTCCGTCGGGCAGTTGTAGACGCAGGCCTCGAAGGGCAGCCCCGCGCACAGGTCGCACTTGACGGCCTTGCCGCGCACCTCCTTGCCGCGCGGGTTGAGGCGCGGCTGCGCGGGAGATGCCGTGGGGCCCTGCGTGCGCGAGGCGAACAGGCGCCCGAGGAAGGGGATGGAGGCGAACAGGCTCTCGCGCGGCACGAGCGGAGGCTCGTCCGCGGGAGCCGTCATGCGGATCACCCCGTACGGACAGCCCGCGACGCACGCCCCGCAGCCCACGCAGTTGTCCCAGACGAAGCGCACCAGCCCTTGCACGTCCCGGCGGATCGCGCCGTAGTTGCAGGCGAGCATGCACTCGGGGATGTCGCAGTTGTAGCACGAGGTCACGAGCGCCTCGGACGAGGAGAGGCGGTTGCCGCGCTTGGAGAGCCGCGGCACGCGGTCGTCGTGCACGGCCACGCAGGACTCGACGCATGCATTGCAGCGCACGCAGCGCTCGAGGTCGATCACCAGGGCCTCGCCGCCCTTGGCGGACTGACGCCGCACCATGATCTCGAGCTCGTCCTCGCTCGCCGGCGCGCCCCCCCCCTCTTCGGCGCGCGCCAACCCAGCGTCCTCGGCCGCCAGGCGCGCGGCATTGCGTTGCACCTGGGCCAGCGCCTCGGGGTCCGCGGCCAGGCTCGCGCGCATGGCCGTGACCGGGAGCACGAGGATCTCGGTGCGCGCCATGGCTTCATAGTCACCCGTCCAGCGCGCATCCCGTTCCTCGAAGGCCACCTCCCCGAAGGACGCGTTGGCCAGGTGGTACCCGAGGATCCGGGCGCGGCCGTCGGCCGAACGCTGGGTGCAGGAGACCGCGCCGCTGCGCACGAACCAGAGCGCGTCGACCGGCTCGCCCTGACGCAGCAACGACTCGCCCTTCTCGCGGCTCTCGAAGCGCACGCAGGTCGCGACGCGCTCCAGCGCCGCCTCGCCCAGGCCCGAGAGCAGCGGCAGGACGCGCAGGTGTAGGGGCAGCTCCCGACGGCGATAGCGGGTGTCGATGCGCTCGCGCAGGGCCTTGTTGAGCTTGTTGCCGTAGAGCTCCTTGAAGGTGGCCGCGTCGAGCACGGCCAGGAGCACCGGCAGGTCGGCCTTGAGCGAGGCGAGCGAAGGTTGGCTCGAGAGCGCGCTGACTTCGCCGAACCAATCGCCGGGGGCCATGGTGGCGAACAGGCGCGTGCTGCCGTCCGCTTCGGTGCGATAGGCGCTGACCGCGCCCGAGAGCACGACGTAGAAGTCCTCCGAGTAGGCGCCCTGCTCGACGAAGACCGCTCCGGCGGGGTGGGACTCGAAGCGGCCCTCGCGCGCGAGGACCTTCTGCCCCAGGGGGCCGAGGTCCGCGAAGAGCGCCAGCGAGAGCAGCTCCGCCCCGACCTTCTCCGAGCCGCGTTCCACCACGTCCCTCAGTACCTCCAGACCGCGAACAGGTGCAGGGCGACGAAGACCAGGAGCATCACCACCGCCGGCAGGTGCGCCGCGCGCCAGGCGTGCATGCGGGACCGGGCGCGGGTCAGCACCCGCAGCTCGGCCCGCACCCGCGCGTGTTGGGCACGCAGCACGAGGGCGTCCTCGAGGCCCGCGCGCTCGGGCGAGCCCGCAACGGCTGCCTCGCGCAGGGCCCGCGCCTGCTCGGTGGTCGGGGGCGCGTCGACCCAGCGCCGCAGCGTCCGCGCGGCCCCTTCCTCCAGCGTCCCCATGTGTTCCTCGAGCTTGCGCCGCAGGTGTTCCTCGAAGGCGAAGGCCTCCTCGATGCTTAGGTCGCGTTCGAGACGCGTGAGCCGCGCCGGCCCGCGCACCCACTGCACGAGGCCGACCACCCCGCTCGCGACGACGACGACCCCCGAGGCCAACAACGCCCAGCCCAGGCCCGAGCGCGGGGCCAGGCCGCCGTGCGCGAGCAGCAGGATGGCGAAGCTCGTCCCCAGCGCGAGGTGTCCGCGCATCCAGCGCGAGCTGTGGAGCAGCGGGAAGGTCTTCTCCGTGCTCAGGACGAACGGCGGCTCGCCGGCGGCGCCGGGCCGCACGCGCACCCGATAGACGCGCTGCACGCCTTCGCGGCGCAGGACCTGGTCCGCCGCCCGGGACACCACCCGCGCGCCGCCGAGGGTCCCGCGGGCCACCTCGCGCCGCAGCGCCGCCAATTGCACCTGCGCCCGCTCGAGGGCTTCGATCGGAACCCGCAGGCGGAACTCGGGCGAGAAGCCACGCCGATGCATCTGCTTGCGCAGCAGGTAGGCCGCGGCCGAGACCAGGATCAGGAGCAACGCCCAGCCGCTGATCGAACGCAGCGCGCGTTCCTGAGGTGCCCCCGCCCACGCGCCGAGGAACAGCGCCGCGCCGAGCGCCGCCACGGGCAGCAGGAGCGCCGGAGAACGGAGCAGGTGGCGGTTCATCCCGCCCTGCCCCCCGGGCCGTCGATCGGGAGGGATCGGTGGTGGAGCATCGAGCGCGATCAGGAGACCGTGGAGAGGAGCCAGACGAGAATCGCGATCACCGCCAGGACGAGCAGGATGCGCTGCACGGAGCGCGGCGGCCGGAACGTGCCCGTCGCGCTCGGTGCGAGGCGCGCCGACTCGAACGCGTTCCGCCAGGCCCCCACCTTCACCGCGCTGGCGAGGATCAGCGCCTCGCCCAGGTGTCCCCCGGAGGCGCCGGCGCGGGTGCGGGCCTCGCTGGCTTGAACGTCTCCCACCAGACCCTGTCCCACCAGCAGGGCCAGGGCGCGCGTCTGGAGCGCGGGCGCGATGGGCTGGCTCTCGGCGTCGAGGGCCACGGTGAAGAGCGCGTCGATCGGGCCGAATCGCAGGTGGCTCTCGGGCAACAATGCCTGGGCGATGCCGGGCGTCAGGGCCGCGCCGTTGAGGTAGGTGCCGTTGCCGCTGCCCAGGTCCTCGACCTGAAAGGTACCCAGCGAGACGTTGGCGCGGATCCGCGCGTGCCGCGCCGAGACGGCGGGATGGGAGAGGAGGCAGGCGCCGACCTCGCGGCCGATCACGAAGTCGTCCGTGTCGATCGCGACCGCGCGGCGATCGACCTCGCCAGCGAGCACCAACCGCGCTCGGCGCGTCTCGAGGAAGGCGCGCAGCGCGACCGCGTCCGTCGCGCCGCTCCCGCCCAACGCCAAGGTCGAACCGCCGACCTCCACCTCCGCCGGTTCCAGACGACTGCCCGCCGGCCGCGCGGGGACGGCCGGCGCGGCGGGCACATCGGGCGCGGCCGTCTCGGCGGGCGCGCGGGGCGCCAGCGTGGGAGGGGCGGCGGGGGCCGGGCGCGCGAGGGTGCGCTCCGGATCGGCCTGCGGACCCCGGCCCGCGAGGGTGCGATCGGGGTCCGACGCCGCCGCGCGCGGGGCGAGCGTCGCGTCGGGATCGTCGGCCAGCGCGGGCGAGAGGACCTCCAGCCGCGTGCGTCCGGCCTCGAGGGACAAACGCGGCGCGAGGGCCACCCGCTCCCCGGCGGCGAGGGTCCTCCCGCCGAAGCGGGTCGGGTTCGAGGACCCCAGCTCCTCCAAGCACAGCGCTCCCTCGGCCTCGACCACGCGCAACTGATGGCGACCGACGTGTTCGTCATCGATCACGCAGTCGTTGTCGGCGCTGCGACCCAGGGTCAGGCCGGGGCGCAGGGGCACCTCACGCGGGGGCCCGGCCCCGCGCTCGAAGATCCGCAGGGACCAGCCTTCCGCGCTCATGCCGACACCTCGAGGTTGGCCCGCGGGTGGCCGACGCAGGCGAGCACCCAGCCCTGGGAGCGTTCGTCCTCCGCGAGGGCGCACTCGGCGGGCAACTCGACGTCGGCGGGCGAGCAACGCACGCGGCACGAGCCGCACGAGCCGCTGCGGCATCCGTACTCGATCTCGACGCCGCACTGCTCGGCGAGATCGAGGAGCGGCGTCTCGCCGTTGGTGCGGATGCGCTTGCCCGAGGCGGAGAAGACGATCTCCAAGGTCCCCGAACCCTCGGCCGGCGGAGACGGATCCCCGTCGGTCCGATCCGCGGACACCGGAGCCGGCGGCGGCGTCTCGCGCGCCGCCACCTCGATCCGCTCGGGCTGGGCGCCGCGCGCGGGGGCCGCCTCCTTCACCACGCGCCCGGCGCCGAAGCTCTCCGAGTGCAGGTGCGGTAACGGGAAGTCGATGCCCTTGAGCGTCTCCTTGACCGCCTCCATGAAGGGAGCCGGCCCGCACAGGAAGGCGTGACGCTGCTCGAGATCCGGCGTCGCCAGGCGCAGCAGGCGCTCGTCGATGCGTCCCGTGCATCCCGTCCACGCGTCGACGCCGTGCCAGCGGCTGGTCACGGTCACGAGCACGCGGAAACCGGAGTGGCGCGAGGACATGTACTCGAGCTCGCGCCTGAAGATCATGTCCTGGGGCGAACGGGCCGAGTAGAGCAGGGTGAAGTCGACGTCCGCGGCCGTGTCGACGATCCAGCGCGCCATGGACATCACCGGCGTGATCCCGCTACCGGCGGCGATGGCGAGGATCTTGCGCGAGGGGTAGTCGAAGCAGGAGAACTTGCCCGCCGGCCCGCGTACCTGGATCGGCTGACCCAGGCGCACGTGGTCGTTGAGGTAGTTCGAGACCAATCCGCCGGGCACGCGCTTGACGGTGATCTCGAGGGCGTGCGGGCGCGAGGGGCTGGACGAGATGCTGTAGGAGCGGCGGACCTTCTGGCCGTCGATCTCGAGGTTCAGGGTCACGAACTGACCGGGCTTGAAGGAGAACAGCAGCGGCGTCTCCCCCACCAGACGGAAGGTCTTGGCGTCGGCGGTCTCCTCGATGATGTCGGCCACCTTCAGGGTCACCTCGCCTTCGCTCCACACCGGGATGCGGGAGCGCGGGTCGAGCAGGTGCGACATCAGCGGGCTGGGTGGCGGGGGCGGCTCGGGCTCCGGCGTCCAGGCGGGCGCGTTGGGCGCCGCCGGGGGCGTTCCCCGTGCGGGCCGGGCCGGAAGGGGCGCGGTGGGCTCGCCCGCGCCGCTCAGCCGGAACTGCAGCACGAAGGGACCGATGCGCGCCGAGGATCCATCGCGCAGGGGCGCCCGTTCGTGGGGCGCGATGCGCCGGCCGTCCAGGTCCGTCCCGTTCCGGCTGCCCACGTCGTGCAGGTACCAGATGCCCTCCTCCTCCACCAGGCGCGCCTGGCTGCGGGAGACCTCGAGATCCTCGAGCTGCAGGTCGTTGCCCGCTCGACGCCCGATCGAGGCGCCCTGGCGAAGGGGATACTCCCCGACGGTCTGCCCAGTCTTGCCGTGGACGACGGTGACGGTTCCGGTGCCGCTGGTCGGGCTCATCTTCCCCTTCGATTGGTCGCTTGACTCGGTCCGGAGCGGCGCGGATTCTAGACCTGCGGGAGAGGGAGGTCCACGGCCACCGCTAGCCTTGGGCAGCCCCCTCGCGCCTCCGACTCCCGGAATCAGGCCCCGAGGTACACACGATGTCACCGAAGAAGCTGCTGGCCGCGACGTCGGCCCTCCTCGCCGCAGCCCTGGGCCTGGACGCCGCCGCTCCCGGGCCGCAGGACCCGATCCCCGAGCCCGACGTGCACGCCGAGTGGCTGCTCACCCTGCCGGAGTCGGAACGCCGTTTCCCGAGCGCCAAGCAGTGCGCGCAGTGCCACCTCAACATCTATCGCGAGTGGAGCACGTCGCAGCACGCGTATGCCGCGATCTCGCCCATGTTCCACCGCTTCGAGCAGCGCATCAACGAGCTCGCGTCGGGGACCGTCGGGGCCTTCTGCGTGCGCTGCCACATCTCCGTCGGCACGGCCCTCGGCGAGCCGCGCGAGATGCCGATCTACGAGCGGGCCCCCGTCTCCCAGGAGGGCGTGACCTGCGTGAGCTGCCACCGCGTCGAGGAGTCCTTCGGCAAGGTCAACGGCGCCCGGGGCCTGCGCGAGGGCCCGATCACGGCGCCGATCGTCGGCTCGACGGGCGCCGTGGACCTTGGACGCACGATCGACGAGCTCAATTTGGCCACGACCCTCGACCCCAGCGACAACCGCACGCGGGTCCACGAGCGGGCGATCCAGAACACCCAGATCTCCAAGTCCGAGTTCTGCCTCTCCTGCCACCAGGTCGCGGTGCACCCGGGCATCAAGCTCGAGGTCGTCTGGGAGCAGTACCGCGACTCCCCGGCCCGCAAACGCGGCGCCTCCTGCCAGGACTGCCACATGGGCGCGACGCCCGGCACCGACGCGGACGGTTACGCGACCGCGCCGCGCGCGGTCGTCAACGGCGTCGAGATCAAGCCCGGTAGCCGCCACACCGACCACTCCTTCGTCGGGCCGGGCTACTCGATCGCGCACCCGGGGATCTTCCCCCACAACGAGCGCAGCCCCGATGCCTTCACGGCCCAGCGCTGGCTGTCCTTCGACTGGCGCGCCGGCTGGGGTGGGGACGAGTTCGAGGATCGCCTCGCCCGCGGCGACGTGAGCGTGGAGTTCCCGCCCGAGTGGAGCGACATCTCCGACCGGCGCGACGCTTGGAGCATTGTCGACGAGAACCTGCGCCGCCTGGAGGAGCGCAACCTGCGCCGCGTCGAGCTGATGGAGCGTAGCTCCCACATCGACGGTCCGTTCTTCGACTCCGACCCCACCGCCGGGCGCGACCTGGCGTTCCACTACGTCGTCAAGAACCTCTCCGACGGGCACAACATGCCCTCGGGCTCGCTCGGCGCCCAACCCGAGCTGTGGCTCAACGTGGCCCTGGTCGGGCCGGACGGCACGAACCTGTGGGAATCGGGTTGGGTCGACAGCCGCGGCGACATGGGCGACCTGCACTCCAAGGACGTGATCGCGGGCCTGCTCGAGCCCGACCGTCAGCTCTTCAACCTGCAGACGAAGTTCCTGACCACCAACCTCAAGGGCACGGACCGCGAGATGTACCTGCCCGTCCCCTTCGAGCAGGACCAGATCCCCTACATCCGGCCCGCGACGACGCCCAACTCGGTCATGAACCACCCGCCGTTCATCCGCATGGAGCAGCGCTCGATCCCGCCCCTGGGGCAACGCAAGGCGCGCTACGTGGTCCCCGGCGCCCAACTGAGCTCGCCCGGGACCTACCGGTTGGCCGTGCGCCTGCGCAGCCGCGCCGAGCCGATCTACTTCATGGAGTTCTGCAACGCGACCACGGAGATGATCCGCGAGATGAACGCCCAGATCGCGGACATCCATCCCTACACGGTCGAGTTCGAAGTCCACTGACGCTCCGTTCCTCGGCACAGGATCGCTCCCATGAAGTTCCCCCTCCGCGCCCCGGGCGCCCGCGACTTGCGCTCCCTGGGGATGCGAGCCGCGTGCTGCGTCGCCCTGGTCTCGTTGGCCACGGCCCAGGACCCGTCCGCGCCCGACGACCTCGACCCCAAGGCACCCCGCATGGATCCGCGGGCACGGCGTGTGCCCTACGACCAGGCGGCCTTCAATCCCGATCCCGTCTATCCCGAGGGTTTCAGCTACGAGGAGCAACTGCGCACCTACGCCAAGGCGCCGGTGAAGACCCAACGCCCGCTGCTCGAGCTCGGCCGCGAGATGTACGTCGAGGGCGCCCTGGGCCCGGGCCTGCTCTTCCTGGGGGAGAAGAACCTCGTCTTCCCCTCGCTGATCGTCTACGGCGACTGGCGCACCGCAGCGGGCTTCAGCGACACCGGGCCGACGGAGGTGGGCCGCGTCTCGACGCGCCTCAATCTGGACGTCGACTTCCAGATCACCGCGACCGAACGCTTGCACGCCTTCTTCCGCCCCCTGGACAAGAACGGGAAGTTCACCGGCTTCGACTTCGCCGGGAACGACCGCGACAGCGAGGGCGTCGAGCTCGACCTGAACGCCGATACGTTGTTCTTCGAAGGCGACCTGGGCGCCATCACGGGCGGGATCACCGGCCGCGACGCGCCCTTCGACCTGCCCTTCGCGGTGGGCAAGATCCCGCTGCTCCTGCAGAACGGGGTGTGGGTCGAGGATGCATTCTGGGGCGCGGCCTTCTCCCTCGCCGCGCGCAACAGCCCGCGCTACGACATCTCGAACTACGACCTGACCTTCTTCATGGGTCTCGACGACGTCAGCAATCCGGGTCTGGCCGCCGCCGGCGCGCGCGAGAGCGAGGTCGCGCTCTTCGGCGTGACGACCTTCATGGACGTCGCCGAGGGCTACGTCGAGGCCGGCTACGGCTACACGTCCGTCAGCGGGTCGGCCTCGGACGCCGACTACCACAACTTCACCGCGTCCTTCACCAAGCGCTACTTCGACTGGCTCTCGAACAGCATGCGCGTCATCTGGAACGCCGGCCAGAGCCGGAGCGGGCCGGAGACCAACGACGGCCTGCTGCTCCTGGCCGAGAACTCCTTCCGCACGCGCCAACCCTACACGCTCATCCCCTACGTCAACCTGTTCGTGGGGTTCGGGACGCCCCAGTCCCTCGCGCGCGCGGCGGACGCCGGGGGCGTGCTCAAGAACACGGGCATCAACTTCGAGACCAATGCCCTGACGCTCTTCCCCAAGCTCGAGGACAGCGGCCACGATTCTTTCGGTGGGGCCGTAGGGGTGAACTACCTGTTCGACCTCGAACAACGGCGCCAACTCGTGCTGGAGGTCGCCGCCCAACACCCGTTCGGCGGCGACGCCAAGGCCGCCGACGATCAGATCGCGATCGGCGCTCGGTATCAGATGGCGCTCGACAACTCCTGGATCCTGCGCTTCGACCTGATGGCCGCCGACCTCGGCAGCGAGGACGACCTGTTCGGCTTCGCGATCGAGCTGCGCAAGAAGTTCTGAGAGGCCGAGACAAATTGGAACGGACCCGGAACGGACCCAGAGGGGAACCAGAGCAGACCTTCCAGACGGCCTCTCAGAACGCTCTTTGGACGGCCGGCAAGCCCGCCGTACCGAGAGTGCTCGATTCCATCTCACACCCTGAGGTCGGCGTGCCGCGACTCATCGCCCTCACCCTGGCCCTGCTCTCGTTGACCGCGGGAGTGCTGCTCTCGAGCGGAGGGCTTCCCGCGCAGGGGCGAGGCGACTTCCGCCACGGCCGACACGTGAGCCTACTGTGGCCCGGGATCGGCGCCTCCCCCACGGAGGTCCCGCGCGACTGCCGTGGCTGCCACGACTACTCCCAATCCGACCCGGCGCAAAACCCCCGACCCAGCGACGCCTGCGCACGCTGTCACGTCCTCGATTCGATGACCTTCGACGTCGCGGGCGCGCGGGTCGACCCGGCGCTCGAGGCGACGCGCGCCTTCCGCCACTTCGACCACCTCACCGATCGCGACGGAACCCTGCTCGCGTGCTCGGTCTGCCACGCCGATGGCGAGGTCTTATCCGGCCGACGCACGCGCGGCGACGAGCCCCCGATCGTGATCCCGCCCGTCGACGCGGCCTTCTGCGGTTCGTGCCACGCCGCCGACTCACCTGGGCAGGCCGGCTTCGACGCCGCCCTCTCGGCCGCGGCGGTGCGCCGGGCCGAGGACCCACGGGCCGACGCGGAGCGCCGCTTCCGCCACGCCGACCACCTCTCCCCGGCCGCGCTCGCCGGCCTCGAGCCCGACGCCTGCAGCGCTTGTCACCCCGACATCTCGCGCGCGGACGCCCTGCACCTGTCCGAGCACCAGTTGAGTCTCGCGGGTTGCGCGCAGTGCCACACCGGCACGCAGTACACCCTCGGCCTGCGCCCGCGGCCCAGCTCGACCGCCGCGACCTTCGTGCATGCCTACCACCTGGGAACGCTGCGCGGTCGGCCCGGGCTCGAGGCGGCGGGTGAACGGCTGCGCGAGGAGAGCTGCTCGGTCTGCCACGCATTCTCTCCCGCCCAGGAGACCTTCGTGGTGCGCGAGTTCCTCTCCGCCCCCGGACGCGGTCAGGCGGGCTGCGTCGAGTGCCACGGCGACTGGTCGGTACCGAACCACGGCCGCAACGACGCTTGCTCCCAGTGCCATGCGCTCGAGGAAGGTAGCCTCGCGGACCTCGCCGCCCAGGCCACCAATCGACCGCGCACCAGCGTCCTGCGCGCCGATCCGAGCGCCTTCCGCATCGGTCCGCACAGCCACCCCTTCATCCACGGCGAGCAGGGCGCCGCCGAGGACTGCGCCCGCTGCCACGTCGCCAGCGTCCCGCACGCGCCCTCGCGCATCGGCACGCAGCCCTTCGAGCACGCCACGCACCTACCCGCGGAACTCCTGCGCCGCCCCCCCGGCGAGGTCCCCAGCAGCGCGTGCACGGGTTGCCACACCTCCATCGCGCAGGCGATCTCGATCGATGGGATCGTGGGCACGCGCCACGGCGAGTTAGGTTCGGGAGCCAGCTACAACTTCGAGCAGTCGAGCTGCGCCTCCTGCCACGCCGGATCCGTGGTCGAGCCGCTCGTCGCCGAACCGCTGCTCCCCCGCGAAGCGCTGGCCTTCGACCACCGCGCGCACCTCGCCAAGCCCCACCCGCTCGAGCCCGAGCGGCGTATGACCTGCGTCGACTGCCACGCCCTCGAGGATGCCGCCGGCGCGTTGCGCATCGTGCTCGGCACCAAGGTCCAGAACTGCACTCTGTGCCACGGCCACGACGGGCCGCGGGCCGCGGTGACCGCCGCCCTGGATCGCAACGGCTTGGACGCCTGCACCGCCTGCCATGCCCCCGGCGTCCCGCGCCGCGGCCAGGCGATCGAGGTCGAGCGCGCCCATCTGGCGGAGATCCGCGGCTCCCACCGTCACGACTCCGGAGCCGGCTGCGCGGCCTGCCACGCAGGAGCGACGGAAGGCCCGCTGGCACGGGCCGAGGTCGCGAGCCGACTGTTCGCCAGTTGGACGACCAGCTTCAGCCCGCACTTCGCGGCCAATCGCCAGCGCTCGACCTGGCCCTTCTTCCAGGATCGAGCCGCCTGCCTGGACTGCCACTGGGGCAACATGGAACGCCCCTACCAGCAGGTGCGCGATCAGTTCCAGCGCCAGAAGAACAGCCCGCTCGAACGCGTGCGCGAAGCCGGTGACCTTCCCCAGGAGGGCGAGTATCGGCGACGCTTCGGCGCGCAGCTCGAGGGTTTCCCCGGGCTCGGATCGCGCTGAGCCGCCCCCGGCGAAGCCGAGGGCTCGGGCGTGGATCAGAACACCAGGCGCAGGCCCAGGTACAGGCCGTCGACGACCACGTCGACCTCGCCCTGCTCGCCGCCGTCCTCGTACTCGAGGTCGAGGTCGATGCGCCGGTAACCCAAGCTGATGAGCGCCTCGAACGGCCCGCCGCGGGCGAGGGCGAAGCGCGCGGCGAGATCCAGGTCGAGGTAGACGGCTTCGTCGCCGGAGATCTCGATGCCCATGCCGGCCAGGAGCGCCTCGAAGTCGAGGCGCCAGATCGAGAGACCCAGGCGGGCGGCCAGCACCGGGATCGGCACGAACTCGTCGATCTCCTCGCTGCGCGAGTTGAGCGGATCGACGATGCGCGCCTCGACGTCGACGGCGCTCACGCCCAGGCCCAACCCCAGCTCGAACGTCGATCCGGGGATCACGTCGAAGGTCAGGAGCGCGCGATGGAAGCCGAGCTCGGCGCGGCTCTCGACGGCCACTCCGCTGCCGGTGATGGCGCCGAATTCGTCCACCGTGCCGTCGCCCGACCACTCGCCGCGCTGGGTCCCGAGGGTCAGGTGCGGCGCACCCCACTTGAAGTCCGCGCGCAGGCCGAACGACTCGTCACGCCCCGCGAGCCCCATCCGCTCGAGCGAGTTCGACGCCGTCGGCTGCCCGGCCTCGGTCAGCGCCAGCTCGCCCTTCGATTCGAGCCGCCCGTAGGTCGGCTCGAGCGCGAAGTGCGGCGCGGAACAACCCGCGGCCAGGATCAGGAGCGGGAGGGTCGCGGACTTGCCGTGGGCCATGGGGTCTGGTTCGCGCGCGGGGGATCGGGCTCGGGAGACCGTCGCAGGCGCCGCGATTGGAGAGGCCGGCACCCGAGCGCGCAAGGGCGCCCCGCGCCTCCAGGCGTCAGCGCGGGCGGGCCGGGCAGGGGTGCGCGCGCCCGCGGCAAGGCGTACAACGGCAGCCCGGAAACCGGGCCGCGCCCGGGAAGGAGGCCGTGATCGAGTTCCTCGCCCTGCTCGCGTTGCTGGCGCTGCTGGCCCTGCCGATCGCGGTCGCGTGGTTGTTCGCGCGTGTCGGGCGGCTCGAGCGGGAGCTCGCGAGCCTGAAGCGAGCGCCGCGGCCGAGCGCGCCGCCACCCTCCCCCGGCGAACGGGCCGAGTCCCTCGCCAGCACGCTCCGGCGCGAAGAAGTGCACGCGTCGGCCGCGGCGGAGTCCCCGGAGCCCGTCGCGCCCTCGCGGCGGGGCGCGCCCGCCCTGGCGGATTGGGTGGAGCCCGCGCGCGGGGAACCCGTCCGCGAGCAGCCGCGGGAACCCGAGGGACACCCCGCGGTCGAGGTCGGCCCCGCGCCGGCGCGTATCGAGTGGGAACGTTGGCTCGGGGTGCGCGGCGCGGGCGTGTTGGGCGGCGTGTTCGCGGCCCTCGCCGCGGTGCTGCTCTTCCGGCACGCGATCCAGGAGGGCTGGATCACCGCCGGCATGCGCGTCGGCTTCGGCCTCGCCGCCGGGCTCGCGCTCGGCGCCGCGGGACAGTGGTTGCGACCGCGCGGATATCGCTACGTGCCCGACGCCCTGCTCGGCGCCGGCGCGGTCGCGCACTACGCCTCCCTGTGGGCCGCGGCGCAGCTCTACGGGTTGATCCCGCTGTGGAGCGCCTTCGCGCTCATGGCGCTCGTGACGGCCGCGGCCTGCGTCTTGGCGCTGCGGCACGGGTCGGCGCTGGTGGCCCTGATCGCCCTCGTGGGCGGCTTCGCGACACCGCTGTTGCTCGCGACCGACGAGGATCGACCCTTCGGCCTGTTCGGGTACCTGCTGCTGCTCGACCTGGGCCTCTTGCTCACCGGTCGGCGTTTGGCGAGCGGTTGGATCACCGCCGGCGCGCTCGTCGGCACGGCGCTGCTGCAAGGGCTCTGGATCGGCGCGCACCACGGGCCTGGCCGCGAGGGGTTCACCCTCGCGATGCTGGCCGTGTTCGCCCTGCTCTTCCTCCTGCGCCCGTTCGGCCGGCACACCCCGGGGGCGCTGAGCCACTCCGCGCTGCTGCTGCCGTTCCTCTTCGCGCTGTACGTCGCGCGCCACGGGGGTCTCGAGGTCCACCTCGCTCCCCTGCTCGGCTTCGCGACGATCCTGCTCGTCGCCGCCTGCGTGCTCGACGCGCGGGATGGCGGAGCGCGGCTCGCGACCGGCGCGGTCGCGGGTTCCCTGGCGCTGCTCGTGAGCTGGCGACTGGGCCGGCCCCTGACCGCGGGCGAAGGCTGGGCCTTCTTCCTGGGCGCCCAACTGCTGGCGCTGATTCCGAACGTCGTCCTGTGGCTCCTCGCGCGGCGCGCGCCCGACTCGAACGCGGCCCGCGCCACGCGCGGCGACGCTCTGCCCGTGGCTGCGACCCTGGCCGTCGTCGGCCTGGGCGCGGCCTTCGGCTTGTCCGCGCTCTCGCCCGCTGCGGCGCCCTTCGCAGCGCTGTCGACCGGCTTGGCCCTCCTGTGGATCCAAGCGCTGGCGCGCGCGGGCCTGGGACTGGGCGCGGGGAGCTTGCCCGCCATGGGCCTGCTCGCGGGCGCCGCGGTCGCGGGCCAGCTCCTCTTCCAGTCCGCGCGTCACGCGCCGAGCGCGACCCTCGCCGCGATCTGCCTGATCGCGCTCGCGTTGCTCGGACACCTGGGTGCGCGCACCCTGCGCGACGCGCCCATGCGCCGCGCGGCCCTGCTCGCGGCGGGGCTCTTCCCGCTGCTCGCCCTGGTGCTGCACACCGGCTTCGAGCCCTTGGGGCAACTCGTCGCGCCGCTGCGCCTCGTCGCGGTCGGCGCTCTCGGCCTGTGCGCGTTGTTCGCGGCGCGCGGGCGCAACGACGCGTTGCTCCTCGGCGGCGCCTGGCTCGCCAGCGCGCTGGCCCTCGCCCTGCCGAATCACGCGATCCCCGAAGCGGCGCGCGAGGCGATCTCGCGGCCCTGGGGAGCTTTGGCGCGGCTCCTGGTCACGGGCTTGGTACTGGGCGCCGCGTTCGCGCTCGCGCCGACCTGGGGACGGCGCCACGCGCCCTCGAAAGGCACGGTCTGGCTCTGCGGCCTCGCGCCCCTCGCCTTCGCCTTGGCGCTGCAACGGCCGATGGACGGCCTGGGCTGGTATCGCGGCGAGCCGTGGTTGCCGGCGGCCTTCTTCCTGGTCGCCTGGCCCCTGGCGTCGCGGATCGGCCAACACGTCGGCGAGGCGCGCAGCGCCCACGGCTCGGCCGCGATCGTGCTCGGCGCGCTGGCCTTGGCGCGCTGGCTCCACGTCGTGCCCGACCTCGTCGCCGCGGGGCTCATCGCGGGCGGCGCGGTCCTGCTGTGGCGCCGGACCGCCCACCCGCTGGTGAAGTGGTTGGCCGTGGGCGCGACCCTCGTCGCCGCGGGCGTGTGCGCGGCGCACTTCGCCACGCCGGGTTACCACCGGCGCGAGGGCACGGTGCTGCTCAACGGCCTGGCCCTCGCCCACGCGGCCGCTGCGGCGGGCGCGTCCCTCGTCGCCGCCCTGCTCGCCCGCGGCGAGGCCGCGCGCCTCACGGATTGGGAGCGCCGCGCCTTCTCCGTGCGCCCCCTGGGCGCGCCCTTGGCGGGGCTCGCCGCTGCGCTCGTGTGGTTCCTGTGGTTGACGCTGACGGTGATGGAGCTGTGGAGCGACGGCCCGCGGGTCGCCTTCCCCGAGCCGCGCGCCGCGAGCTTCGACCTCACGCTCTCGCTCTCCTGGGCGGCCTACGGTCTGGCGTTGCTCGCGCTTGGCCTCGTGCGCGGCCAACCCGGTCCGCGTTGGGTGAGCCTGGCGGTGCTGCTACTGGTGATCGGCAAGGTCTTCCTGCGCGACCTGGGCGACCTCGAGGGCCTGGCCCGCGTCGGAAGCCTGGCGGGCCTGGCCCTCTCCCTGACCCTCGTCTCGCTCCTCTACCAACGCTTCGTCTTCGGCCGCGCCCAGCCCGACCCGGGCTGAGAGCCGACGACGGACGCGCCAGCGCGGACTGCGGTGAACCGTCCAGCGATGCCGTGCAATCCCGGCCGGCGACGCGGTGGGCTACTTGACCAAGCCGAGAGCGGAGAGTAGGGTCCGTCCTATCGAATCTCGCCGGGGGAGCATACGAGTGCCCAATCCGACGCAGGCCATCCCATGAAGCAAACCGCACGAGGTGATTTCCAATGAGAGCACGAGTTCAGTTGATGGGCGTCCTTCTCGTCGTCGCTGCCGCCATGCTCAACATGGATCCCGCTCAGACGATCGCCCATCCAGGAGGACTCGACGAGCCGGGGTACGAGTGCTCGGTTTGTGGAATCGAGGGTGGCGACATCGAGCTCAGCGTGGCGTATCATCGCCCGGGCATCGCCTTCTACATCCAGAGCGTGACCGGCTCACACGGCATGTGCTTCCTCAGTCAGCTCCTGCAATGCACTCCTGGAGAACCAGGCTGCAGCGCCACGCTCCAGGTTTACTTCGCCACGCTGAATCCCTTCGGACCCGCATCGGCTCCCTTCGACACCACCGCGGGCAGTGCATGCGGCTCGCAGGGGGAGAGCACTTCCGAAAGTGCGGCTGGGAAAGTGCGCGTCCGGGTCGTCTGCGAGCCCTGCGTCAACTGACAGCCCAACGACTTCCTCGGTATCCCATCCTCCGATGACCCGTGCACGTGTACCCCTGTTCGCTCTCGTTGCCGGCTGCGCCCTCGCCGGCGCCGTCTGGTTCTTCGGCGGCGCGTCCCCGCAAGACGCCATCCAGCCGGTGGAACCAGGCCCGGTCCAGACCCGCCGAGAGACGCTCGAGCACCTCGAGGTCGGCGACCGAGCCATCGAGTCGGTGTCGAGTGAACGAGTGGCCGAACTCGAGGTGCGCGAGGTCGCCGCGATGCCCTCCGAGCCGGACCTCGAACCTTGGTTGGATGGCACTGGGTCGCCGGAGACCTGGGCCCTGACCTACGCGGACATGGGGTGGAGGGACTTGTCCCAGGAATACGACAAGGTCCGAGCACACGTCATCGAGACGGCCCGGCCCGAACTCGAACGCCGGATCGAGCAAGGGATCTATACCCTCGTCCCACCGAGCCCGAGTGGGTCCGTGAAGCTGAACGTCGACGGTTTCCACGAGGGGCTCGTTGCTTGCATCGTGACGCCCGACAACGAGCTTCGCCGCTACGAGGTGGGCGAAGCCCACTATCCCGACCTCTACGCCTTGTCTCGGAAGGCCCGCTGGTTGCGGACCGAGATCGTTCGACGCGGGGGAAGACTGCGGGGCGGGCAGTAGCGGATCAGGTTTCGGATGCAACCCGGCCCCGGGATCGGCCTCTTTGGAGCCGCGCCCGGGGTCGGAGATTCGAGCCGAGGGAGCTCAACGGGCGTCGGGGCCTCACAGGGCATGGACCAACACGCGCTGCTGTGGTTCCTGGGGTCGACGTCGACGGTCATGGAGCTGTGGAGCGACGGCCCGCGGGTCACCTTCCCCGAGCCGCGCGTGGCGAGCTTCGACCTCTCGCTCTCGTGGGCGGCCTACGGTCTAGCGTTGCTCGCGCTTGGCCTCGTGCGCGGCCAACCCGGTCCGCGTTGGGCGAGCCTGGCGGTGCTGCTGCTGGTGATCGGCAAGGTCTTCCTGCGCGACCTGGGCGACCTCGAAGGCCTGGCCCGCGTCGGGAGCCTGGCCGGCCTGGCCCTGTCCCTGACCCTCGTCTCGCTCCTCTACCAACGCTTCGTCTTCGGCCGCACCGCGCAGGGCGTGGGCTGAGCGGGGCCGCAGACTAGGGACGGGCCGCGAGGCTTCGGGCTCGGATCCCCCGTCTTCATCGAGCGTCTTCCCCAGCGGGCCCTGCCACACGCCTTCGGAGCGCTGCTCGTCGCGACGGCGAGCTTCATCCGCGGGGGCTTCCCTCGAGGGCGCAGGCCGCGGCGTCCCTGCGGGCGCGCTCGCTTCGGATGAGAAAAATCTCGGATCGGTAGACGAACTTGGGCCCCGGGGCGCTCGAGATGGTGCTCCCGGATGAACGAGCCCAACGAACTGGACGAGGTGAGCGGGGGGTCGCGCCCGGCGGACGAAGGAAGCCGGGATTTGGGGGGCCTCTTCGATCGCCATGGAGGGGCCCTCCTCGCGGTCGCCCTCGCCATCACCGGCTCGCATGCCGACGCGGAGGACGCCGTGCAGCAGACCTTCCTCGATCTCTACCGTTCGCGCGCCGCCCTGGCGCGGGCCGCCGAGCCGCGCGCGTACCTCTTCCGGGCCCTGCGCAACGCCGCACTGCGGCTCAGGGGGCGGCGGCAGCCCGTGCCCTGGGCATCGGTCGCGGAGATGACGGCCGAACCGCAGGAGGTGTCCGAGGCCCTCCCGGGTCTCGAGCGGGCCCTCGCCCGACTGCCCCGGGAACAGCGGGAGGTCCTCGCGCTGAAGATCGAGGGCGAGCTGACCTTCGCCGAGATCGGCGCCGCGCTCGGCCTCTCGGCCAACACCGCCGCCAGTCGCTATCGCTACGCGCTCGAGCGCCTGCGCGCCGAGCTGGGGGCGGTTCGATGAGCGCACAGGAGCCCTGGGACGAGCTCCCCGAAGAACTCGCGGAGCTGGAGCGCGCCCTCGCGCAGCGGCCGCGGCCAGTTCCCTCCCCCGAGTTGCGGCGGCGCGTGTACTCGGCGGTCACACGAGGGCCGGACTCGCGCATCTGGCTCGCCGCGGCCGCCGCGAGCCTCCTGGTCGCGCTCAGCCTGCGGGAGTCCCCGGCCCGCGACGGCGCGTTCCGGATTCCCCGGCACTTGGACGCGGCCGAGTCCGCGCCATCCGTGCCCCTCCCCGGCATCGACGGCGCCGAGTTCCGGCGCGCGACCTTCCTCGCGACCCACGCGCGGGTCCCGCGCCTCGCGCCGCTCCTTACGGACTCCTATCCCACCCGCGACTTGTTCCAGGAGCTTTGAGCCATGCACCTCGCCCTCTTGATCGCGCTCCAGCTCGCCTTCTCCATGCTGCTCGCCGCGGCGGGAGCAGCGTACTCCGCGCGCTCTTCGAAACGCGCGTTAGGTCTGTCCTTGCTGGTCGCGGCGGTCGCGCTCCCCGGCGCCTTCCACGGGTTGCTGGTGTGGAAGGCGCTGAGCCTGCGCTTCGAACTCGGCGTCGAGCACGCGCCCTGGCCCGCGGCCTTGGGCCTGTTCCTCGCGCACGCCGCGGTTCTGCCGTGGGTCCTCACCGTGGCGCGCCGTCGGGCGTTATCGCCCGTGCCGTTGGCCTCGGCGGCCGCGCTCGCGCTGGCCCTGGCATGCGGGCTCTATTGGAACCTGGAGCTGCGCGCGCGCGTGATCCTACTCAGCGCGCGGGTCGAGGCCGGCCGCATCGCCTACCGCGTCGCCCCGGGCCGTGTCGACCCGGCCGAGAACGCCGCGCCGCTCTACGAGGAGCACGTCGCGGAGCTGTTCGAGGGCCCCGCGGCCCTCCATCCCGGCCCTTGGCGCGATGTGCTGCGGGGCGAGGCCGAGCTCACGGCGGACGATCCCGAGCTGCGCGCCCTCCTGGACCGCGCCGGTCCGGCGTTGGCGCGGGCGCGCGAGACTTCGCGGCTCCCACGCTGCAGCTTCGAGACCGGCGCGGGCGGGGACTACGAGGTGGTGCGGATCCCGAGCGTGCTGCCCCTGTACTCCCTGGCCGAGGTGCTCGCGCTGGAGGCGCGCGTCCGCGCGCAAGACGGAGGCGCGGCGGATGCCCTCGAAGACGTCGAGGCCATCTACCGGATCGCCGAGCACCTGGCCCAGACGCCCCTGCCAACCCTTCTGATGACGGCCGGCGCGGTGCGCGAGCTGGGCGACCGAACCCTGGTCCACATCCTCTCGGCCCCGGAGCTGGACGCCGGGGACCTCTCAGCCTTCGTGTTGCACCGCGCGAGCTCCCTCGTGGAAAGCGCGCCCGACATGATCGCCCTCGAGGAGGCCTACGGCCTCGGCATGATCAGCTCGATGGCCGACGCGGGTCCCTTGGAGCCCTACTTTGTCCTGCGGGCGGAGGCGGAGCTCGCGGGGTACCGGGCCACGATGGCCGAGCTCGCCGATCGGGCGCGGCGGCTCGGGGATGCGAAGGACGCGGAACCGGGGCGCGCGCCCGCCACGCGCGGGCTGCTGGCGGGCCTCTTGGCCCCCAAGGCGAGCCTCTTGCCGGCCTTGGTGCGGTCCGACGCGCAGGGTGAGCTCGTGCGCGCGGCCCTGGCCGCGGCCCACGTGAGGTCAGCGCGCGGCACATGGCCGCGGGGGACCGACGAACTCGGAGTCGGGTTCGAGCGCGTGCTTCTAGAGGGGGACGGCGCTTTCGTACGCATCACCCTCGCCGAGCCCGGGACCCTTGAGCCCGCGCCCGAGCTGCGTCTGCCGGAAGAGCGAAGCCCCTGAGTGTCGGGCCCACCTGTACACGAGCAGGCCAAGCGCGAATGGAGCCCGGCCTGCTCGGCTGTCGGCGTACGAGAGGAGTGGCGCTGGGTATCGGCTCAGCGGCGGCCTTCGAGCTCGAAGCGGTCGAGCTCCATCACCTTCGTCCAGGCGGCCGTGGAGTCGTTCACGAACTTCCCCCGGGCGTCGTCGCCTCGGCCTTCCTCGCGGCCGTCTTCGCCTCATACCGCCGCCGCGCCCGTGCCCAGTTCCACGACAAAGCGAACGCCGAAGCGAGGCTCGACGGGGCGGGGAAACCGGCGGAAATGCTCGTACGGGTAGATCAGCTCGACTTCATGTGCCTCGCCGCCCGGTACCAACGTGGCCCGACACCAGCGCCCTTGGGGGCCTCGCACCCACGCTCCGGCGGGCAGGGGCTCGAGGGTGCGCAATCGAAAGTGAGCCTCTCGGATGAAGGCGGCGCCGCCGTCGATCCAAGGCTTCTCGGGGAGCGCGGGAGCAAGGCCCATGGGCGACGGGCGCGACAAGACGACCGTCCCCCGTTGCCCGCCGCGACGCGCCGCGCGGACTCAGTACTGTGATCCCGTCGGCGTCACCCAGTACGTCACGACCTGGAACGGACGCACGCCGGGGTCGAGCCCGCTCGGCTGTCCGCCCGCGTCCGCGAGCACGCCGCGTTGGTACACCGACAACCCGAAGTCATACCGCCACGCGCTGTAGTCGGCGGGCGACGAGATGTCGCCGACCGCGCCGACATAGCTCGTCGTCTGCGATGCCGTGATCGAGTAGATCGAGCCGTCCGAGACGCCGAAGCTGCCGCCGAACGTCGCGCCGCCGGCCGTGATGCCAACCTCGTAGTCGACCGAGAACGTTCGCTGCTCGCTGGTCGCCTGCTCGTCTTCGAGCTCGATCCCCGCCGCGTTCGTGCCATTGCCCTGGCCGACGCCGAGCTCTTGCGATCGCCAGCCGACATAGGCACCGGTGTCGCTGTCGAGCTCGGCGAGCGTGCGATAACTCGCCGGATCGCCGATCGCGTGCGAGAGCACGTCTGCGCCGATCTGATTCGCCGGCGTCATCGACGCGTTGTAGTACGGCACCGTCCACTTGTAGACCCTCGTCGACACGGGGACGTCGATCGTCATGTACGTACCGATCAGCGTCGGGTCGGGCGCGCCGATGATCTCGTACTCGTACGACTTGTTCAGCGTGCTTTGGAAGATCACGACGTCGTCGTCGTGTGCGCCCGCGAACGCTTGTACTTGCGTCACCTTCTCGGTCGTGGTCGACGTGCGCTCGAGCTGCTCCGAGAGCGTCTTCGTGGCCGAGGCGCCGAACACCCCGAGCAGCCCCGTGATGCTGAAGCCCGCGTAGACCGACGCCGTGACGCGGTTCGTGACGCCGTAGCTCTGCGCGGTGCTCGACGCGACGCCGTAGGAGGTACTCGAACCGCCGTAATTCTGCGAGATCCCCGCGCGTGTCGGCGGGGCCGCGAGCACCGCGATCGGCATCGGGTCGGCGAGCGACAGGAACGCCAGCCCGGTGTAGCGGATGGCGAGCCCGTCGGCGTCGACATCCGCGAGCGTCATGGCCGGCGAGAAGTTTGCGCCGGCGCCTGCAGCCGTCGCGATAGGCAAGTAGACGGGCGCTCCACCGATGCCCGGATCATAAATGGCAACGCGACGCGTCTTGGTCGACCCCGAGCCCGTGTGGAAGCCCGCGTAGAGCTCCTCGTCGCCATCGCTGTCGTGGTCGCCTGCGATCAACGTCACTTGCGCGAACTCGTGCGAGACTTCGAGGTTCACCGCCGGGCCCGCCGTCCAGGACGCACTGGATGTGGGATTCAGCGTCAGCAGGCGAAACCTCGAGCCGGAGCTGATGGGCAAGACCACTGCAACGTGCTCGCGCCCATCGCCTGACGGGTCGTAAGCCACGGCGCTCCACGCACCCGGGAAGCCATCGATGAAGAAGTCGAGCGACGACGTGAACGTCACACCACCGATCAGGTTTCCGCCGATGAATCGGTAGGTCCGCACACGGAGCTCTCCGAAGATGTCGGGTTGGAGCGAGCAGACGACGAGCTCGTCGATACCGTCGCCGTCGGTGTCGGCCCCCAGCACGAAGGCGTCCTGCCCGCCCGTCGAGGCCACATCCGTGGTGTCGCGCAGTAGCGCGAAGTCAGCGGATGCGTCGTCGATGAGGCGCAGGTACTTGGAAAAGCCCGCTGTGACACTGAAACAAAGCTCGAGCTCGACGTCGTCATCGAGCTGCACCATGCAGACGGAGGCTTCGGTCACGTTTGTCGAGAAGACAGCGCTATGGAGCTGCGCGAAGTTCACGTCGGGCCCGCCGAAGACGCGCAGCCTTCCGAAGGGCTCGATCGTCGCGAGCGCGATCTCGTCGCGGCCGTCGCCGTCGAGGTCGCCGAGCGCGAGGCGCGCATCCGTGATCTGCGCCGACAACGTGATGATGGTCGTGACCAGCGTCCCACCCGCCACCGTGCGCTGGAGGGTCGCGAGGCGGGTCGGGATACCGCTGCCGCCGACGCAGATCACGATGTCCTCTCGCCCGTCCCCATCGAGGTCGCCGCTCGCAACCGCGAGCACGCGGCGCAAGTCCGGCTGCAGCGCCGTCGCGTTGAACAGCTGCGCATGCCCTGCGCTCGGATCGTCCAGCAGCCAACCTCCGGCCGCCTGCGTGCCCTCCATGGGCAGGAAGATCGCAAGCTCCTTGCGCGACAACAGCTGTGTCCCGTCGGTCCCGAGCGGATGGAACCCGGACGGGTCGGTGTCCTCGTAGCCGAAGGCCTCGATGCTGAACGTGCCTTCGTCGATCCCCGAACCGGGCCCGGGTCCGGCGTTCCCGCCGCCTCCCCCTCCGCCGGAGCAGGAGGTGGCGAGGAGTGCCGTGAGTGCGCACAGCGAGAAGAGAGCGTTGCTAGCATGTTGGTCGTGCATGGTTCGGGGGCCCCCGCGGCACACACCGCGATCGAGCTCCACAGGGCGCAAGCGACGGGTCACCGCGAGGACTGCCACGATTTCTCGTGCTTCGAGGAGAATGGGGCCTTCTTGGCGCTCAGGAGCCCCGTGTGTCGCTTCGAGGAACGATGCTCGCCTCGCTGCCCCTCCCTGTTCCGTCGCACGTCGCCCGCTATCATGAGCGCATGACCGTGCGGCCAGTGGGCGAGGACAGCGACACGCCGAGCACCCGCGGCGAAGCGACGCGGCTCTTGCACGCCGCCGCTGCGGGCGGGGATGCGCAGGGCGAGAAGCTGCTCAGGCTCGTCCACGACGAGCTGCGCGCGCTCGCCGACCGCGCCATGGCGAGCGAGCGCGCGGACCACACGCTCCAGCCGACGGCGCTCGTGCACGAAGCCTGGCTCAAGCTCTTCGACGGCGCGCAGGCGGACTTCCGTGACCGCAATCACTTCTTGGCGACGGCGGCGCGCGCGATGCGGCACATCCTCGTCGATCACGCCCGCGCACGGCGGCGCATGAAGCGTGGCGGCGAGCTCGCGCGCGTCGAGCTCGCGTCCATGCTCGACGAACCCGCGACCCGGAAGGACGACGTCGGCCTCGTCGAGCTCGACCAAGCCCTCGACGAGCTGCGCGCACGCGCTCCGCGCCAAGTCGACGTGGTCGAGCTGCGCTACTTCGGCGGCCTCTCCGTCGAGGAGACCGCGGCGGCACTCTCGATCTCCGAGCGTACCGTGGCGCGCGAGTGGCGCTTCGCGCGCGCTTGGCTCTCACACCGACTCGAGAAGCCATGACAGCCTCGAACGACTCCGCGTTCGAACGTGCGCGTTCCCTGTTCGAGGCCGTGTGCGACCTCCCCATCGAAGAGCAAGAGCGCGCGCTCGCGGACGCTTGCCCCGACAATGCGGACCTGCGCGCCGAGGTGTCGGAGCTGCTTGCCGCGGACCGCGGCGCGTCGGATCTGCTCGACCGATCCGTGCTCGTCGCGGGCGACGTGCGAGCCTTGCTCAGCGCGGTTCACCCGCAGCGCATCGGCGAGTTCGAGATCGTCGGCGTCCTCGGCGAAGGCGGCATGGGCATCGTGTACGAGGCGCGCCAAGACTCGCCGCAACGCAAGGTCGCGCTCAAGCTCGTGCGGCCAGGTCTCGTCTCGGACGAGCGTCTGCGGCGTGCGCTGCGTGAGGCCGAAGTGCTCGGCGCGCTCGATCATCCAGGCATCGCGCAGGTGTTTCGCGCCGGCGTCGCCGAGACGGACGCCGGTCCGCGACCGTACATCGCGATGGAGCTCGTTTCCGGCGTACGCATCGATCGTTACGCGAGCGAGAGGGGGCTCGGGCTCGACGAGCGCCTCGAGCTCGCTGCGCACCTCTGCGATGCCGTGCACCACGCGCACCGCAAGGGCATCGTCCACCGCGACTTGAAGCCCGCGAACGTGCTTGTCACGGACGAAGGGCGACTCAAAATCCTCGATTTCGGCGTCGCGCGGCTGCTCGACCTCGATCAAGATGAAGATCCTTCGCGCTGCACGGCGCTCGGCGAAGTGATCGGGACGTTGCCGTACATGAGCCCCGAGCAAGTCGCCGGCGATCCTTCGCGCGTCGACCCACGCTCGGACGTGTATGCGCTCGGCGTGCTGCTCTACGAGCTCATCTCGGGCTCGCGCCCATTCGATGTCGATCGTCGGGGCCTCGCCGAAGCCGCGCGCATCATCACGGAGGAAGAGCCGACGCGGCTCGGTGTGCTTGACCGACGCTTGCGCGGCGACATCGAGACGATCGTGGGCAAGGCGCTCGAGAAGGAGCGAAACCGTCGGTACGCGTCCGCCGATGAGCTCGCCGGCGACCTGCGCCGGCACTTGGCCCACGAGCCGATCCTCGCGCGGCCGCCGTCGCGTCGTTATCAGCTCGCCAAGTTCGCGCGCCGCAACCGCGGCTTGGTCGTGGGCCTCGCGGCGACCTTCTGCGTGTTGCTCGTGGGCGCGATCTCGTCGACGACGCTCTACCTACGAGCCCGGTCGAACCTCGCGCGAGCGCTCGACGCCGAGACGGAGTGGCGCGCAGCGGCGCGGATGGCAGACGACGAGGCGCGGCTCGCGCGCGAGGTCGCCGATCTGCTCGTCGACATCTTCCAGGTCTCGGACCCCACCGGCGCCGCCGGCGCACGTTTACCGGCGATGCTCGTGCTCGAGCGCGGCCGCACGAGCCTCGCCGAGCGCCTGCGCGACCAGCCCGACGTCCACGCCGAGCTCTCGGCTGTGCTCGCGCGTGTCTACTTCAACCTCGGGCAATACGCCGTCGCGCGCCCGATGCTCGAGCAGACGGTCGAAGCTCTACGCCGGCTCGCGAAGCCTGATCCCGTGCGGCTCGCGGCGGCGCTCTTCTCGCTCGGGGAAGTGCACCACTATGACGGCGAGTTCCACGCGGCGCGCGATGGCTACGAGGAGGCGCTGCGCCTGCGTGAGCAGCACCTCGCGCCGGGCGACCCCGAGCTCGCGCGCACGATCGACGTCTACGCGCGGCTGCTGCGGGACCTCGGCGACGAAGCGGAGTCCGCGCGCGCGCAGGAGCTGACGCAGCAGGCGTACGAGCTGCGCCTCGAACACGGCGCGCCACCCTTCGACATTTCGGAGAGTCTGCAGAGCCTCGCGATGGCAGCGTGGCACGAGGGCGAGTTCGCCGAGGCGCAGCTCCACATGCGCGATGCGCTCGCCTTGCGCGAAGGCTTGCAGGGCGCCGAGGCGCGCTTGCCCGAGCTCTTGCACGGATTGGGGCAGCTCGCCGAGAGCCGCGGCGACCTCGAGGCGGCCGAGGCTTACTACAGTGCAGCGCTCGAGCGCACACGCGCCGCCTTTGGCCCAGATCACCTCTTCGTCGCGTACGGCCTGAGCGGCCTCGCAGCGGTGCGAGCCGCGCGCGGCGCTCTTGCGGACGCCGTTCCGCTCTTCCGCGAAGCGTTGACGCTCGTTGAAGAGGGCGCCCCGTTGCGCGAAGACGTGCAGATCTCGCTCGCTTTCGCGTTGCAGGATCTGGGCGAGCTCGAAGAGTCGGCCGTGTTGCAGGAGGATGCGTTGCGGAGCGTGCGCGCGCGCCTGGGCAATGACCACCGGTTCGTGGCGACGACGCTCAACAACCTGGCGGTCGTACGCAACCTCCAAGAGCGCTACGCGGAAGCGGAAGAGCACCTGCGCGCGGCTCTCGCGATCTTCCAGGCGCATGCGCCCGAGGATCCGACGCATGGTCTCGCGCTGCACAGCCTCGCGCTCGCACTCCTGGAGCAGGGAAAGTGGAGAGAAGCGCTGCCCTTCGCTGAGGCCGCCGAGCAGCGCGCCGCGGCGGAGGGAACGAAGAGCCCCAAGCATCTCGAGACGCTGCGCCTCTTGGCCGACGTCTACATGCAAGCGGGCAGAGCCGAGGAAGCACGCGTCGTACGAGAGCGCGCGGCGCAATAGGACTTCCTCAGGTGGGTCGCGGCCCTTCGCCCTCCTCTGAAGCGCGCGGGTGCGGCGCTCGCACCGCCATCGACAAGGCATGGATTCTCGGGCGGGGTGCTCGAGTGGAGCAAGGGCATGCTGTACCCCGTGCTCCATCGACTGGAAGATGAGGGTCTGATCGTTGCCGGCTGGCAAGCGGCGCCGGGCACGGGCCGCCAGCGGAAGTACTACCGACTGCGTGCGAGCGAGCGAGCGCAAAGCGCTGGTCGCCGAGAAGGCAGCGTGGCTCGAGGTGCACGGTGTGCTCGAGCGCATTTGGAAACTGGGGCCGGCCTGAGACCGGAGACGCAACATGCAACAACACGATGGAACGGTGGACGCGGCGATCGCTGAAGCAGTGGCCCATTGGCGTGCCGGAGTGCGCCATCTTGATGGCGCGGAGTTGGACAAGCTCGCGGATCACGTGGCTCGGCCGCGGCGACCACCCATGGACGGCGGGAGTCGAAGGGCTCCTGTTTCTAGCACCCTTCGCGCTGCTCGTCCCCCTCAAGCCCTGGCGTGGCGCCCCTGGCGCACTGACGCGCTTGGTGCGCCCCCTGGCTCTCCCTCGCGGCGGCCTTCCTGTTGTTGTGCCTCCCGTACGTCGTTCGGATCGAGATGACCGGAAGATTCTCGGTGCAGTAATATGAACGGGTCTTCTCTGGCCATGGGTCCGCCGCCCTGGGCTTCTTGGTACCTGGCCTGCTCGCCCCCCTAGCCCTGCTCACCCTCGCCCTGCACCGCACCCGGCGCGCCGCCGTGGAGTGAGCCGCGCCGGCCCTCCTCGATCAGCGCTTCGCCTTCGGCCGGGCGGCGCAGGTCAGGGCGGAGCGGGGCCGGGGTCTCACGCGTCGGCGCGGACTGCGGTAGAACGTCTCCCCATGCTCCGCCCGCGCTCCCTCGCCCTGTGCCTCGCGGCCTCGTTCCCCGTCCTGGCCGCCCTTGGACAGGGGGCCGGAAAGGTCGATCCAAGCGCGCTGCCCCTCGAGTACGGACGCCGGGCGCTCGAGGCCGGACGCGTGGCCGAAGCGCTCGAACATGCGGCCGTGGCGCTCGGGCACGACCTCGCCGATCCGCGGGCCCACGACCTCGCCCTGCGCGCGACGAACGCGAACGCGGATGCGCAGGCCGCCGCGGCCTGGGAAGCGGCGCGGGCCCTGTGCGACGCGGCGGGCGCGGTCGCCTGGCCGGCGGCGGGGCGCGAGCTCGACGCGGGGCTGCGACGGAGGCTCGAGGGGCTCGCGAGCGCGCGCGTCGCGGCGGCGCGCGAGTTGGCCGATTTTGCCCAACGGCGCGAGCAACGCGCCGCGCGCCAGCCCGAGGAACGCCTCGTGGCGCTCTGGGCGCGCCGCGCCGCGCGCGCGGTGTGCGAGGGCGCGCCGGCCCTCGAACGCGAACTCGCGCCGCGCCTCTCGCCGACGCTGCCGGTCGAACCCGACGACGCGCGGTCCGTGGTGCGCGCGCTCGATCGCAACGCGAAACGGGCGTTGTCGGGCAACCAACCCGGTGATGCGCTGCGCGCCGCGCGCATCCTGCACGGCCTCGGCGTGCAGGCGCGCTTCAAGGACCTCGAGGGGCCGCCGCCGCGCGGGGTGGACGGGCTCGCCGCGCAGGCCGCGGCCCTGCTCGCGCGCGCGCGCGAACGGGTCGCGGCGGCCGCCAAGCCCTGGACGGTCGACGAATTGGCGATGCTCCTGCGCGAGGAGGGCGAGGCCTTCACGCGCCGGCACGACTCGTTCGCGCGGCCCGGCGTGGCGCTCTCGCCGCGCGGCTGGTATCGCGTCGAGACCGACTGCGGGCACCAGACGTTGCTGGGCGTGGCCGAGACGGTCGAGGACCACCACGAGCGCCTCGCCGCCTGGTACGGCCAGGACCCGTTCGTCGGCAAGCCGGGACTGGTGCGCGTCGTGCCCGAAGCGAGCGGGCTCGAGGCCGAAGGTTCGCCGTTCTGGTGGGCGGGCGGTTTCCAAAGCGGCGACACGACGACCGTGCGCTTCTCGTGCGGCACGATCGAGGGCCTGGGGCGGCTCCTGACCCACGAGCTCACCCACCGCTTCGACGGCGCGCTGTTCCCGGGCCAACCCGCGTGGCTGACCGAGGGCAAGGCCGTGTGGACCGGCGCCTCCTACGCGCACTCCACCGACCGAGAGTTCGTGCCGCTCTACGCCCAGTTCGGCAGCCTGCAGGGCGCCTGGATCAAGGGCTACGGCAACCTCGACAAACTCACCGAGCTGCTCGAGGGCCGGATCGAGGACTACCGCGACAATTACGTCGCTGGTTACGCGCTGTACCTCTACCTCGCCACCGAGGAGCGCGACGGCCGGCGCCCCTTCGCGCCGAACCTGGTGCGCTACATGCAGGGCTGCCGCACGCGCGGCGCCGATCCGAGAGCCTGGTTCGTCGAATCCTTCTGCGACGGCAAGGACGGCCGGCCCGCGAGCCTCGAGGACTTCGCCGCCGCCTTCGGCACCTTCCTCTCGGGCTTCTACTGGCGCGATCCCAAGCCCTGGAGCGAGCGCTACACCCAGGAATTGCCGCGCCAGCGGGGCGACGCCTACGTCTACGACGAACCCACCTGGGTCTGGTCGCGCCAGCGCGCCGAACCCTGGTTCGGCGAGGGGCAGGCGCGGTTGGCGGGCGAGTTGCTCGCGGAGCTCGGCGAGCGGGAAGAAGCCCTGCGCGCGCACCTATGGGGTCTCGCGGTCGACGGCCGCTCGCCGCGCGTCGAGGGACCGCTGGTGCTGCTGCTCGAGGCGCTCGGCAAGCAAGACGCGGCCTGGGCGCTGCGTCGCGAGCTCGCTCCCCACGCGGTCGAGGCCGCGCCGACGGGGCTCGCGCGCTCCTTGCCGCGCACGCAGGCCTACTTCGACGCCTTGGCCGCGGCCGCGCGCGAGGTGGGCGGCTGGGCCGGGGCGCTGCTCGCCGCCGAACGCGACGCCCTCGGCGCGCGGCTCGGCCTGGCGCCGATCGCGGGCGCGCCGGCGTCCCCCGAGCCCGAGCTGCTGCGCGTCGATCCGCCCGCGCGCCCGCTCGGAGACCTGGGGTACGAGGAGGACGGGCTCACCGGCTACGAGGAGCGGCGCGTCAGCGGCCTGTGGTTCGTCGACGAGCACGGCCGACTGCACGTCGGTCGCTCGCGACCGCGGGAGGCCACCGGCAGCCTCGATCCGCGCGCCCACCAACGGGACGCCTTCGCGCGCTCCCGCGCCTGGGTCGATGCGGGAGCCTACCGCCTGCGCTGTCGCGTGCGCTTCACGACCTCGTTCGCCAGCGGCGCGCTCGTGCTCGGCCATGGACGCCGCGATCGCAACGTGCGCCTCTCGTTCAGCGCGGGCGACTTCCTCTACTCGATCGGCGAGAAGGAGGAGGCCGCGGCCCTCGAGTCGGTGGCCTGGAACCTCGGCGGCTTGTACGAACGCGAGGGTGCCCTGCCCGGCGCGCGACCGGGCGGACAGCACGAGTTCCCGGCGCCGACCTCGGCCTTCCGCCTCGAGCTGGTGGTCGACGGCGGCACGCTGCACGTCGCCATCGACGGCCGGCGCGTCGGCACCTACCACACCGCGGACGGCGCGCCCATCGAGGGGCACGTCGGCTTCGCCAGCGGCTTCGGCGCCTTCGAGGTCTCCGAGCTCACGCTCCAGCGCCTCGAGCGCAGCCTGGCCCTCGATCGGGCCGCGGCGCGGGGCGTCGTGCGCCTCGACCTCGAGCGGGACGCGGCGGCCGCCTTCCACTCCCTCGCCAACCACACGGTGCGCGGCCTCTCGCCCGCCACGACCGGCGCGTTGTTGCTCTGGCTCGGCGTGCCCCACACCGAGGAGGGCGAGGGGCCCGATCCCGACGCGCTGCTGGCGCGCGCCGAGAGCCACGCGCGGCGCCTGGTCGAGCTCCTGCGGCGCGACGGCGCCACCCAACCGCTGGTGATCGCGGCTCCGCCCGGGATCCCGGCGCCCGGCGCCGATGCGCTGCGGAAGGAGCTCGCCGCCGCCCTCGGACGCGAGGTGCGCTGGATCGAGCGTCCCGCGCTCCCGGGCGAGGCCGAGGGCGCCGCGCGCTCCTGGCTCTCGTTCGTCGACTCGGTCGGCGCGCTGCGATCCGTCGAGACCTTCTTCGGCGTCGAGACCGAGCTCCCGCCCGCCCTGCGCCACTGGCTCGACACGCATCGCGATCACGGCCGTCCGGCCCGCGACCTGCCCCCCGTGCCGCGCGGGACCGACCCATCGACCGGGGACGGCGGCTGAAGGAACCCGGTGAAGGCCGCGGGAGCGTGCGGTGAAGGCCGCGCGGTCCCGCCCGCGGCGTCCCGGCCGGAGTTCCGATCCTCGGCTATAGTCCTTTGGAACGACGCCCGATGGGCTCCATGCTGGGACCCGTCCGCGGGCGCCGCGAGGGGCCGGGACAGCTCCCTCGACCCCCTCGCCGTGTCCCCCGCGGACGGAGACCCCATGCACCCAAGTGTGTTGTCGCAGCAGGCCCTGGTCCTCAATCGCTCCTGGGCCGCCATCGCCACGACCAGCGTGCGACACGCGCTCGGGCTCGTCTTCTCCGGCGCCGCCCACGTCATTCGGCCCGAGACCTACGAGGTGCACGACTTCGCCTCCTGGTCCGACCTGGCGGTGGAGCCCGACGAGCCCTGCATCCGGACCGTCAGCCTGCGCATCCGCGTGCCCGAGGTGATCGTGCTCACGCGCTTCAACGGCCTGCCGGCGCAAAAGGTCACCTTCACGCGCCGCAACCTCTACCGCCGCGACCACAACACCTGCCAGTACTGCGGCCGGCGGCCGGGCAGCTCGGAGCTCTCGATCGACCACGTGATCCCGCGCTCGCGCGGCGGCAAGAGCACCTGGGAGAACTGCGTGCTCGCCTGCATGCTCTGCAACCGCCGCAAGGCGAACCGCCTGCCCGAGGAGGTCGGCATGCTCCCGCGCAGCGAGCCGCGCGCTCCGCGCTGGTCGCCGGCCCTCGAAGCCCCCATCGGGCGCGTGCGCCAATCCTGGGAGCGCTTCGTCAGCGATCGGTACTGGGACGTGCAGCTCGAGCCGTGACCCGCGGCTTCAGCCGATCGCCAGCAGCCAGGCCCCGGCGATCGCCAGGGTGACGAGCGCGACCGGCACGCCCACCCGCGCGTGCTGGCGCCAGTCGATGCGCACGCCCGAGCGCGCCGCCAGATCGACCACGATCAGGTTGGCGATGCTGCCGACCAGGAACAGGTTCCCGGCCAGGGTGCTCGCCAGCGCCAGGGCCGGGCCGGCTGACACGGGCGCGGCCGGATCGGCGGCGGCGGGCAGCAGCAGCATCACCGCCGGCACGTTGGAGACCAGGTTCGAGAGCGGCACCGAGACGAGGAAGAGCCACAGGGGATCGCCGAGGGCCACGCCGCGCTCGGCCAGGGCGGCCACGCCGCGTTCGACCGCGCCGGTCCCCTCCACCGCGCGGTGCACGACGAACAGGCCCATGAAGAGCAGCAAGAGCTGCCAGTCGACCAGGGCCAGGTTCTGCCGCGAGGCGCTGCGCCGGCTGAGCAGCAGCACGCCCCCCGCGGCGAGGGCCGTCACTGCGCGCGGCAGGCTGCCCTCGACGAGCAACGCCACGAGCACGACGAGCACCACCAACGCCTTCGCGCTCTGCCAGCGGTCGAAGGGCACGTCCTCCTGGGCGGTCCAACGTTCGGGCGCGCGCTCGAGCCGGCCCCGATAGAGACCGGCCAAGAGCGCCCAGGTGGCCGCCAGCCCGAGCAGCGCCGGCACGCCGGCCTGCACGAGGTAACCGCCGAACGGGAGTCCCAGCACCTCGCCGATCAGGATGTTCTGCGGGTTGCCGATCAGGGTCGCCGCCGAGCCGACGTTCGAGGCGCAGGCGAGGGCCAGGAGATACGGCACCGGATCGAGCCGTCGTCGCGCGCACACGTCGATCAGCACGGGCGTCATCGCCAGACACACGACGTCGTTCGCGAGCAGGGCCGAGAGCCCGCCCGCGAGGGCGATGACCAGCGCCAGGAAACCCCGCGGCCCGAGCTTCGCGGCGCCCGCGCGGCGCGTGCAGAAGGTGTAGAAGCCGCCCAGGCGTAGCTGCGCCGAGATCACCATCAACCCGAAGAGCAGCGCCAGGGTCGACACGTCGATCGCGGCCCAGGCCTCGTCGAGCTCGAGCGTGCCGCCCGCCACGAGCGCGATCGCGCCCAGCAGCGCGACACCCGTGCGATCGAGCGCCAAGCCCGGCAGGCGCCCCAGCAACATGCCCAGGTACACCAGACCGAACACGATCCAGACGAAGGTGGGGTTCAAGCGCCGAGCATGATCCGCTGCGCGGGGCGCGAGTCCCAGGCCTAGGAGGCTGTCGAATACCCCTTGCCGCGGCGGGGTTGCACGATCCCGGAACCAGGGGTAGGGTTGGGTCAGCGATGCGACCCCTCTCCCGTTGCCTCACCGCCCAGCCCCGGCCGGCCGCGCACCCGCGCGCCCACGTCGGGGCTCATCTCTTTACGAATCAGTGGCCCGGCCCAGGGTGGGTCTCGAACCGCTAGCGCATCCGCGCCGCCGAACACTCGAGAGCCCGCCCTGGCCTACGCCGGGGCGGGCTCTCGCGCTTGACGAGGATCTCCAACCACCATGAATCGTCCTCCGACCTCGACCGATGCGGTCCACGGCGAGTCCGCCGCGGCCGCCGAGCCCCTGTCCGCCCTCGAACCCTCCCCGGCGGACTTCCCGCTCGGGGACACGACCCTGGTGCTGCCAGACCACGTGCGCGCGCGCCTGGACGCCTGGGTCCGCGCGGGACACCCGGACGAGACCTGTGGCCTGCTCGTCGGTCGGCGCGTCGGCGCGCGCCGGTTCGTCGTGCGCGCGCTGCAAGCCCGCAACCTCGAGCGCGAGCACCGCCGCGATCGCTTCGACCTCGACCCGGTCGCCTACGTCACCGCCGACCGCGCCGCGCGCGCCGAGGGCCTCGAGGTGCTCGGCGTCTGGCACTCGCACCCCGACCACCCCGCGACGCCCTCCGAAGCCGACCTGCGCGAAGCCTGGGCCGATCACTCCTACCTCATCGCCGCCGTCGACGAGCAAGGCGTGCGCGAGCTCGCCTCCTACCGCTTGGATGGAGCCCGCTTCGTGCGCGAGCACCTGGCGCGCTGAGCCCGGCCGACTACAGACGATCGGCGAACCAGGCGCCCAGGTCGCGGATCTCCTCCAAGCAGACCTGGTGCAGCATCGGGTAGTCGTGCCACGCAACGGCGTAGCCCAGGGCGCGCAGGAGCTCGCAGGCGGACTCGCCGCGCTCGATCGGCACCATCGGGTCGTGGGTGCCGTGGGCCTGGAAGATCGGGATCGAGGCGTTGGCCGCGGCGCGCTCGGTCGAGAGCGTCTCGGGCAGGACGAGGTAGGTCGAGAGCATCACGAGCCCACCGAGCGGCTCGGCGTGACGCAGCGCGACGTGCGCGGCGATCGCGCCGCCCTGGGAGAAGCCGGCCAGGAAGAGTCGATCGCTCTCGATGCCGCGCTCGCGCTCGCGCTCGATCAGGGCTTCGATGCGCTGGCCAGAGAGCCGGATGCCGGCCTCGTCGTGGCGCGTGCGCAGGTCGAGGCCCCGGATGTCGTACCAGGCGGGCATGACCATCCCGCCGTTGAGCGTCACGGGAATCGCCGGCGCGTGCGGGAAGACCCAACGCACCGCCGACTCGGGCCCGAGGCCCAGCTCGGGCACGATGGGCGGGAAGTCGTGGCCGTCCGCGCCCAGGCCGTGCAGCCAGATCACGGCGCTGCGGGCCTTGGCGCGGGGTTCGATCTCGACGCAGGGGAGGCGTTCCATGGGGGCGAGCAGGATACCGGGGCTCGGCGGGAGGTGTGCACCGCGCTCGCCGAGGACGTCCTCGATGCGGGTGGGTTGGGCCGAGGTCGACGCGTGGAGATCGCCCCGACCCGCACCGGGATCCCCGCGATCCGGCCGGCTGCCGGCGCTCGGGTCAGCCGAGCTGGCCCTCGCGCCGGACCGGCTGAGCGGCTCTGTGGTCCTCCACCGCGACGTGCAGTGCCCGCAGATCCCGGAGCACGATCGTGTGCCACGCCCAGATCCAGACGACGGCGACGTAGAACGTGATCAGCACGGCCGGTGAACTCGAGCCGGATGCGATGGCCGCGAAGGAAGCGAAGAAACCGGCGCCGGTCAGGGTCGAGTACCAGGCCAGGCTCGTGCGCCGCAGGCGCGCGAAGCGGCTCGCGAAGACGAAGCAGGCGGCGATGAGCGCGTAGAAGCCGATCGCGCCGAATACGAAGTGGAGCAGACCGGCCGTGCTGAGGTCCGAGGAGCGCTCCACGCCCGGTGGGAAGTCGCCGGCCGGATCGGCGGGGAAGATTCCTGCCCCGATCAAGCCGAACCCGAACACGCCGAGCAGGATCGGACCCCAGGTGCCCGCGCGTTGAGCGCGGAGAGCGACGCGGCAGCCCAGGGCGCCCACGATCACGAGCGTGCCGCTCGCGATGAAGTTGGCGACCTGGATCCAGCCGTGCTCGCCGTTGCTCAGGTGACTCAGGGCGTGTCGACGGACGTCGAAGCCCTCCCGGAGGAGCACCTGGACGAGGCCCGTGACGACGTACAACGGCCCGGCGGCGAGGCCAAGCGCGAGCGCCGCCCGCGACGCAGACCGGGTTGCGGGGGGCGACACAGCGCTCAGAGCTCCACCGCCAGCGCGACCAGTTGGTCCAGGGCCGTGCCCCAGCCCTGGTGGAATCCCATGTCCTCGTGCTGCTGTCGCTGGGCCGGGTCCGTGTGCATGGCGATCGCGGTGTAGCGTGTCCCGGTACCTACGGGTTCCAGCAGGATCATGGCCGTCAGGAACGGCTCGCGGGCCGGGCGATAGCCCGGACCGAGGGCATCGGTCCATACCAGACGCCGCTCGGGAACGACTTCGAGGTAGCAGCCGGCCCGCGCCGGCTGAACCACGCCGTCGGGAGAGCGCATCGTGGTGCTGAACACCCCGCCGGGACGGAGGTCGATCCGGCAATCGATGGTGCTCCAGGGCGCGGGGGTGAACCAGCGCTTGAGGTGCTCGGGGTCGGTCCATGCCCGCCACACGAGCGCCGGCCGGACGGGAACGACGCGCTCCAGGACGAGGTCGAGCGCGGGATCGATCGGGGGGTGAGTGCTCATTGGTCCTCCTCCATGGACTGGACGTAGGTGTCGAGCTGGTCGAGGCGCCGCTCCCAGATCGCGCGCTGGCGCTCGAGCCAGCCCGCCGCGGACTCGAGCCGCTCGGGGACGGCCTCGACGGTGCGCACCCGGCCGCGCTTCCAGGAGCGCACCAGACCTCCGGCTTCCAGGACCCGCAGGTGCTGCAGGAAGGACGGCAAGGCCATTTGGAAGGGCCTGGCGAGCTCGCTGACGGTCGCGGGTCCCGCCAGCAGGCGCTCGACGACCGCCCGGCGGGTGGCGTTGCCCAGGGCGTGGAAGGTGGCGTCGAGGGGCACGGCGGTCGCGGCCATGGGGGGCAGCCTATCCCCGGCCAACAGTTAGGTCCATGCCTAACTATTGCCGCGCTCGCCGGGCTCCTCCCGGAGAGGCGGATGGGCCTCGGCGGCTCCCCGGGCCAGCAGGGACCTCCCTGCCCGGGCCCCCCCGCGCGCGCTGGCGCCGGAACCGCGCGTCCGGCGCCTGGGCCGACGGCACCACCCGAAGTCGGAGGGCCGAGCACCGGCATCCTGGGCGGCGACGCCGATCCACCACTCCTTGCCCTCGACGTGCTGCCGGCGACCGGTTCGGTGTCGCGGCCCTCGAGCGGACCGAGCTCCTCGGCGCGGCCCTCCATTCAGGGGTCGGAGCCAACTGCGGTGCGGCGCACGAACATCGCTTCACCCCGACCTCATCGGCCCGCGCGGACACCGCGGATCGGACGGAAGTCGCGTCGTGAGGAGTTCGGCATCCGCGGCGGATCGAACGAGTGCCTGGGCTTCTCCCGAGTCCGGCCCTGGTGCAGGTCTCTAGGGAGATCCCGACCCGGCTCCGCGCTCCGTCAGGTTCGCGGCAGGTCGAAGCGCGCGATGATGCCTCGATCGTCCGAGTCCGGATCGCGATCGGGATCGCGGGTCGCGACCCACGCGATGCCGTGCTCGGGGTAGGCGACCACGTCGGGATACCGGCCGGCGGAAACGGCCAGGATCCGCACCGGTTCGTTGGTCGGGTTGGTGAACGTGTGCAGCCCCGCGACGCCCTCCGGGCAGTGGACCACCGCCCCGGGTTCGAGTTGCTCCTCGCCGCTGCCGGTGCGCAGCACGGGCCGACCGCTGAGGACGAAGAACAGCTCCTCGCAGCCATAGTGCATGTGCAACCGGAACCCGGGTGAACCCGGCATCAGCTCGTGGAGCGATCCGCCCAGGCTGGCTCCCGGACTCCGGTGGAAGACGCGCGTGCGGATCCGCTCCGGTCCGTGCTGCTGGTCCCAGGGCTCGTCGGCGAGGAAGTCCTGTCGTCCCATGTCCTTGGCTCCGCGCCGATTGTGGACGGGGAAGATGGGCGGCGCCAGCGACAGGGCCGATCCGGGCAGACCATCCGGGCCAGGAACTCCCGCGAGGCTCGCCAGGAGGCCGATCTTGGGCACGTCGACGACGGGCTCCCTCTTCTCCATCAGCGGGCAACGGCGCATCCCGCCCCTCCATGCGTGCCAGGGACTGTTCCTCCTGCAGACGTTCTTCGGACGGCGCGCGCTCGCGCCCGCACCCCGCGGCGCCCTTCGACTGTCGAGCGGAACCCGGGTGGTGTCGCCCGCACGAGCCCGACCCGTGACCCGTGAGCACTTGCGACGCTGACTGGATCATGGGATACCCTGGACGTCATGCCGGTCTTCTGGCTCCCGATCGCTCTGGCCGCTGTCCTGTCGCCCTCGCCACAGGGCGATGTTCCGCAAGAGCCCGCCGTTCGGCGATATCGAGTGACGTACCACCACGCGGTAACGAATCGCACGAAACAACGGCTCGAAGGCGTCGTGGTCTATCTCCCGGTGCCCGTGAGCGATGACTACCAGACGGTCAGCGGCTTCCGCGTGCTGCGCGAGGCACCGGTGCAGATCTCGAATCGCAGTGCGCGCTACGGATTGCAGGTCAAACGGCTGGCGTTGCCGCCCCTCGAGCCGGGTCAGCGCTTCGAGGTCGGTTTCGCGGTGGACGTCGCGCTCGCGGAGCCGGTGGCAGTGGACCTCACGGCCCCCGCATCGGACGAGCCGATCCCAGAGGCCATCGCGGCCGACTACCTCGGCGATGATCCGGTCTTCGGGCTCGAACACCCTTCGATCCGCGAGCACTCCGCACGTTTCCAGCGGCGCCACGACGATCCGACCCAACGCGCGCTCGCCATCCACGACTTCGTCGCGTCGACGCTGCGCTACGCGTCGGGCGACGGCTGGGATCCCGCGCCGGTGGTGCTCGAGCGCAAGAGCGGTTCGTGCAGCGAGTTCAGCTACCTCTTCGCGGCGCTCTGCCGTGGCACGGGCCTGCCGACGCGCTTCGTGGGAGCGTCGATCTTCCCCCAGCGATCGAAGGCCCCCTTCGAGGACCGCGGCTGGCATCGATGGGTCGAGGTCTGGCTCCCCGGGCGTGGCTGGGTGCCGTTCGACCCGACGCTCGACCGCGGCCGTCCGGCGAAGCGCGCCTTCGCGGGCACACACCATGGCCGCGTGTTGATCGTCTCGCGGCTCGGCGCACGAACGACGCAGCTCGGCCTCACCTACATCGGCGCCAACTCGAAGACAGGCGAGACCTCGCGAGCTCGCTGGTTCACCTGGGTGGAGCTCCCCGACTGATCTGCGCCCCGCGTCCCCGCTCGGGTCCGGCCTCGGAGATCGTGCCTGTGTGCATCACCGACCTCCCCTCGGACCCCAGCGGGATCGTCGATGCGCGCACGGGGATCCTGGGCGCCAGCAGCCCGGGCACGACCGGCCGGAGGCCGCGTCCGACCGCGCCGAGGCCGTTCGGCCAGGTCACGACGTTGGGGAACTTCGCCATGGGGTCGAACTCGAAGCAGGCCAGGCGCTCCATCGGCGCGGGGAGCGCAACCGTTCTCGTCGCCCGCCCCAGCGGCGTGCGGCTCGTCCCAGCGCGCGCGGCGCGAGGCCTGGGAAGCCGTAGAAGGCGGGCATGAGCAACCTCCAATCCAACCCGTGGCAACCGATCCGCGACTGGCGGGTCTGGGGCCTTTCGATCGCCTTCTGGTTCGGCCTGCAGCTCCTGCTCGAGGCGTCGCAGATCGCGGTGCTGTCCGTCACCCAGGGTGGCGGAGGGATCGAGTTCTCCGCGGCGTTCTGGCCGGGCATCTTCGCGCTCTACCTGCCGTTCGTCGCGGCCACGGTGGTGCTCCTGCAGGTGGCGCCGCGCATCGCGGCCTGGAGCGGCGTGCGCTTCTGGCGGCGCTGCGCCGGGACCGTCCTGGGTTGCGCCGCGCTGCACGCGCTCCTGTGGGCGTTGTCCCAGCATGTTGTCCGGCCCGCGGAGGCTCACGCGATCGTTGGGCCGAACTCGTTCCTGTGGGACACCATCGCCGGGACGGGTTTCCGCATCTTCCACTACGGCGCGCTGCTCGGCGGCGTGCTCGCGATCAATCAACGCCGCGAGGCGGAGGCGCGGCGGCGCGAGCTGCTCGCCGCGCAGTTGCGCGTGCTGCGGGCCCAGCTCCAGCCGCACTTCCTGTTCAACACCCTGCACGCGATCGGCGCCACCGCGCCCCACGACGGTGCGGCAGCGGCCCGCATGACGGCGCTGCTGGGCGATCTGCTGCGGCAGACCCTGCGCGAGCGCGACGGGGGCGTGGTGTCCCTGGCCGAGGAGCAGGAGCTGCTCCAGCCCTACCTCGCGCTGCAGGCACTGCGCTTCGCGGACCGTCTGCAGGTGGAGGTCGACGTGGACCCCGAGGTCCTCGACGCCGCCGTGCCCGATCTCGTGCTGCAGCCGCTGGTCGAGAACGCGCTGCAGCACGGGATCGAGCAGCGGCCCGGCCCGGGTTCGGTGCGCATCTGGGCCCGGCGCGAGGGCGAACTGCTCGCGATCGACGTCCAGGACGACGGCGTGGGTGTGGGCGCGTCGGCGGTGACGAACGGGACGCGCACCGGCCTCTCCGCGACGCAGGCGCGCCTCGCGGCGCTGTTCGGCGACCGCGCCACGCTGACCCTGCGCCCCAACACACGCGGCGGGACCACGGCCTCGCTGCGCCTGCCGTACTGCGCCGTGCGGAGCGTGACCTGACGTGCTGCGCGTGCTCCTCGTCGACGACGAGCCGATCGTACGCGCCGGGCTGCGCGCGACCCTGGGCGCGCAGCCCGGGGTCGAGATCGTGGGCGAAGCCGGCGACGGACTCGCCGCGCTCGAGGCGATCGAACGTCTGCGGCCCGACCTCCTGTTCCTCGACGTCCAGATGCCGGGGCTCGACGGCTTCGGGGTGCTGCACGGCCTCGCGGCCCCGGACCGGCCGGCGGTGGTGTTCGTGACCGCCTTCGAGCAGTACGCCCTGCGCGCCTTCGACGTCCACGCGATCGACTACCTGCTGAAGCCATTCGACGAGGAGCGGCTCTTGGCCGCGTTGGCGCGCGCGGCGACCTGGATCGCGGGAAGCCGGGGCGGCGCCCGGATCGATGCGCTGCTCTCCGAAGTCTCCGCCGCGCGCGGCCGCGACCGCTTCGTCGTCAAGCACGGCGGCGCGCTGCGCCTGGTGCGCGGCGAGGAGATCGAGTGGATCGAGGCGCGCGGCAACTACGTGCACCTGCACACGTCGGGAGGCACCTTCCTGCTGCGCGAGACGCTCGGCGCCCTGGAACAAGCGCTCGCCGCGGAGCGCTTCCAACGGGTGCACCGCTCCGCGATCGTGGCGCTGCCCGCCGTCCAGGCCGTGAAACGACTGCCCTCGGGCGACCACGAGATCACCCTTCGCAACGGCGCCCGCGTGCCCCTCAGCCGCTCGTTCCGCGGGGCCTTCGTGGCGCGCTGGGGCGGGTGAAGTTCGGGCGTGCGTGCAGATCGCAGCCAGCCCATGGGCACGGCGTGCCGATTCGCCACGAGCCGATGCTCCCGTGGCCAGGACGCCATCGTCACGGCTCCCGCCGGAACTTCGTCCTCACGACGTGGGTCCAACTCCAGGCGCGCTCCCTGCGCGTTCCGATCGCCGAGTCGAACCGGGGGGAGGGCTCGCCTGCCGCCCGGTCCGTAGAATCGTGGCGCCGCGCGCGAGGTGCCGCCCGGCAGCGTGACGGTCACCCACCAGGCCGATCGCACGCGCCCGGAGCGGTCGGCGAGCTTCCCGATCGAGCCGCGCGCACTGCTCGTCCCGCCGGGCGACGCCCGGGGCGAGGTCCCGCCGCTCGAGCTGCGGCTGGGCGTGCCCGATGCCTGGATCGCGATCGAGGTGCGCGCGTCGGGCGGCCGACCCGCTTCCGGCGCGCTCGTCGAGGCCGCGCTCCAGCGGCTGGACTTCGAGCTCCAGCAGCCGATCTCGAACACCATCCTGCGCTGCACGGAGGACGGCCGCGCCCGGCTGGCGGTCTGGAGCGGGCCGGCGGGTGCGCGCGCGGCGCTCGTCGCGCGGATGGCGGACCTCGCGAGCGACATCGTCGAGTTGGTTCCGCCGTGGCCGGAGCATCCGGTCGAGCTGACGTTGCAACCCGGCGCCGAGCTGCGCGTGCGCGTCGCCGACGAGGCAGGACAACCCGTCGCCGGACAGGCGGTGCAGGCGGCCCTGCTCGGCCGCTCGGACTTCCTCCTGATGTCCGACGGAGCGACGGAGACCGCGGGGTTCGTGAGCTTCATGCCCCTACCCCCCGGGCGCTACCGCGCGCAAGCCTGGTGCGAGGCGCTGCGCGAGGCGGCGTCGTCACCGTCGCGCTCGACCGCGATCCCTTCGGCGACGAGTACGAACCGTCGCGCCAGCGCGTCGCCTTCGGTACGCGCGCGCTCGAGTTCGCGCGGCGCCGCGCGGTTCCGCTCGCGAATCTCCTGCTCGAGGTGGTCGACGCGCGCACCGGCGAGCGCGTGCGCGGCGCGGCGGTGATGGTGTACCGCGCGCCGAACCTCGGCGAGTACTCGCTGGCCCGCGGCCACGACGGTCTCGCCACGGTGCGCTTCAAGGAGCTCGAGACCCTGACCTTCGGCGTCGACGCCCCCGGCTACCGCCGGCGCCACGTCGCGCGCGCCGAGCTGCTCCCGGGTGACGCTGGCGCGGAGGCGCGCGTCGAGCTCGAGCGCGGCTTCGAACGCATCTTCCGCCTGCACGGGCCCGGCGGCGCTCCGATCCGCGGGGCCGAGCTGCGCGCAGGCGGCGAGCTGGTGGCGACCGCGGACGTCGAGGGCCTCGCGTGCACGAGTCGTTGCGGGCTGGGCGCTGGCGAGGGGCGCGATGGGAGCACGGCACGGATATCCTCCCTGGCCGTCGAGCACCGCCCGCCGAGCCGCCCACGGCGGGGATGGGAAGCCTCCATGCAGACACCCGATCTCGCCCAGGCGCTCGTTCGACGGGCGATCCTCGCTCCGTCCAGCCACAACACCCAGCCCTGGCTCTTCCGGATCGCGGGCGAGGTCGTCGAGCTCCTGGCGGACCGCAAGCGCGCCCTGCCCGTGAACGATCCCGAGGATCGCGAGCTCACCCTCAGTTGCGGATGCTCCCTGATGATCCTGCGCATCGCGGCCGCGGACGCGGGACTCTCCGCGAAGGTCGAGCTGCTGCCGGACTCCGCCGACCCCGACCTGCTCGCCCGGGTGACGCTCCACCCCGACTCCGCCGCGTCTCTCCCAGGGGCAGAGCTGCTGGAGTTCGTCGAGCGCAGGCGCACCTACCGCCGGGCGTTCCTGCCCCGCCCCGTCGAAGCCGTGACCGTGGGCCGGCTGATCGATGCGGCCGACCTGGAGGGCGCCTGGCTGCGCCCGATCACCGACCCGGAAGCACGGCTCGAGGCCGCGCGCCTGGTATCCGAGGGCGATGCGCGGCAATGGGCCGACCCGCGCTGGCGGCGGGAGCTGGCCGCTTGGATGCACCCGCGCCGGCGCGGGGACGGCCTGACGATACCGGCCCTCGCCGCGCCCCTGGCCCAGGTCGTGGTGCGCACCTTCGACTTGGGCGGCGGAGTGGGAGCGAAGGACCGGCAATTGGCGCAGGCCTCGCCGCTCCTGGCGGTGCTCGGCACGGACAGCGACGATCCGCTCGAGCTCCTGCGCGCCGGCCAGGCCCTCCAGCGGGTGTTGCTGGTCGCGTGCCAGGACGGCTTGCAGGCCTCCTATCTCAATCAGCCCATCCAGGTCGCGGCTCTGCGGCCCGAGCTCGGGAAGCTCGTGGAAGGAGACTTCCCGCAGATCCTGATGCGCCTGGGCTACCCCAGCGACGAGCTGCCGCCCAGCCCCCGCCGAGCCCTCGAGGACGTGCTCGTTCGCGATGGGCGGCCCTGACGGGCGAGCGCAGGACCATCCGCGCGGCCTGCGGGGCCCCCACGGGTCGGTGCGCCTGCGCCGAGGTCGACACGGATCGGGAGCAGCGGCCAGCGGTCAGGAAACCTGGCTACTCGGGCTCGGCTTCGCAGGCGATCACGCTCGCGCCGCCGATCTCGAGCAGGATGCGGTTCGGCGAGCAGCACACGGGGCAGTCCTCGACGAAGTCCTGGCGCGCTCCTTCGCTCGGGTCGACCGGGATCACGATCTCCTCGCCGCACGAGGGGCAGGTGTAGCTGGCTTCGAATTCCACGGCGTTCAGGTGGGGTCCGGGAGAAGGCGGTCGAGCACCGCCGCGCGGTCGACGTCGGCGACGTCCCACAGGACGCGCCCCTCCATGCCGCCGGCGACGGTGATCGTCTGGCCGCTGACGTGCCGCGAGAGCGCCGGCGAGGCCAGGAAGAGCGCGGCGCGGGCCACGTCCTCGGCGCGGCCGATCTGGCGCAGGGGCATGGTGCGCACGATGCGCTCGACGACGCCAGGCTCGTCGACGTTCTTGCGCGTCATCTCGGTCACGGTCCAGCCCGGCTCGATGACGTGCACGCGGCCGTAGGGGTCGATGCGCACGATCTCGTTCTTCAGCGAGAGCATCAGGCCGTAGAGCGCCGACTTGGCCGCCGCGTAGTCGGCGTGGCCGGCCTCGCCGAAGCGGCCGGCGGTCGAGCCGGTGAAGATCAGACATGCGCCGTGGCCGTCCGGCCGCGGCCCCGCGGTGGCGAGTTGGCGCAGGAAGGCGCGCGCGGTCCACATGGGACCGAGGAGATCCACCTCGAGGGTGCGGCGCAGGCGTCGCTCGTCGATCTCGTCGAGGCGCCGGTCCTCGGCCGGCCAGATGCCCGCGTTGGCCAGGCACACGTCGACGCGCCCGAAGCGCTCGACCGCCGCGGCGAACAGCGCGTCGGTCTGCGGCGGGCTCGTGAGGTCCGCGCCCAGGGCGAAGGCGTGATCCCGCCACGGCCGCCCGCCGATCCACGCGGAGAGCTCGTCGAGGCGCGAGCTGGCGTGCAACGCCAGGCGCGCCCCCGCGGCACCGAAAGCCTCCGCCATCGCCCGGCCGATGCCGCCCGAGGCCCCGGTGACCAGCACCACCTTGTCCCGCAGCAGGAGTTCCATCCCCCGCAAGTGTAGGGGCTCCACGCCGAACCCCATGCCCGGTCCTGGGACCGGCTCGGTTACCGTGGAGTTCCCCCACCGTAGGGCCCCGTGCCGATGGAACCCGCCTTCTGCGACCTCTGCCAACAGTCGGTGCCCTTGCCGGAGTTGGATGCCGGCCGGGCGCGCCGGCGGGAGGGGCGGGTGGTATGCGGCGCCTGCTTGGCTCTGCTCGCCCCGCCGGCCCCCGGTGGGCCGCCGAGCCCGGCCCTGGTCGGCTTCGAGCGCACGCGCACCCGGGGTGCCCTGATCCTCGTCACGGTGCTCGCCTGCGCGGCCCTGGTCGTCGCCGTCGTCGCGGCGGGCCTGATCCTGATGCGCATCGAGGACCAGGACCGGTTGGCTCGCCGCGAGCAGGGCCGACTGGCCGCCGAGGTGCACGAGCTGCGCCAGCGAACGCTGGGCCAGGAACGCCTCGTCGCGCGCCTCGTGCGCGAGGAGCTCGAAGGGCTGCGCCGCGAGCTGGGGAACACGACCCGGACGCCCGAGGAGGAACTGCGGAGCATCGCACTGGAGCAGTTCGAGGCGGCCCGCGAGGAACTCGCGCGCGAACTCGCGGAGGCCCGCCTGCGACGGGGCGAGTCCGCCGAGGGCGAGCCGGCGAACGGCCTGGCGCCCGCGCCCCTGCTGGCCGGTCTGGCGGACCTCGAGGATCGCCTGGCCTGGCTCGAGGACCAGCTCTCCGACCTGCGCCTGCGGCGCGACCTACCCCCCGAGCCGGCGCCCATCGACACCGGCTTGCCGCGCCCGCCGTTCCCGGGCGCCGACGGCTCGGCGCGGGCCACTTGGGTCGCGAGCCTGACGCACGAAGACCCCGCCGTGCGCGTCGGGGCCCTGTTCGCCCTGTCGGCCGCCGGGGATCGGGCCGCGGTGCGCGATGTTCTGCCCCTGCTCTCCGACCCCCATCCCTACGTCCGCGAGAGCGCGGCGCGCCTGCTGGAACGCCTCGACGCCCGCCCCGCGGTGCAGGCCCTCATCGGGGCCCTGGACGACGAGGACGTGCATGTGCGGGAGGCCGCCGTCACCGCCCTGCGGGGCATCACCCGCCGCTCCTTCGGCTTCGATCCGAGGGCCGACACCCCCACCCGGGACGCGGCGGTCGGGGCCTGGCGCGACTGGTGGCGGGGCGCCTGGAAGGGCTTTCTCTACGGCGAGGGCACCCCCGAGGACGGCTGAGCGCCCGCGCCAGGCCCCCGCGCCGGGGCCCGCGGGCCAGGCTTGCGAAAGAATATCGCTGCGATATCATCGAAGGGCGACCCAAGACCGGCTGAGACCGGTCAGGAGGCCCATCGAGATGAATGCGACCCAACTGCCGCGCGCGGCCCACGCCGAGCGCCCCTTCGATCCCCAGTCCGCCTGGCCGATCCTGGGCGGGATCGTCCTGGCGCTCGCGCTCGCGATCGCTACGCGCCATCCCCTGGTGATCGTTCCCGTAGCGCTGCCGGCCCTCGTCTGCCTGTTCGGCCTGTTCATCGTCTCGCCCAACCAATCGCGGGTGTTGGTGCTCTTCGGGCGCTACCGGGGCACGGTGCGCAAGGAGGGGTTCTGGTGGACCAACCCGTTCACGGTGAAGAAGGCGCTGAGCCTCAAGGCCCACAACCTCAACGGCGAGAAGCTCAAGGTGAACGACCTGCTGGGCAACCCGATCGAGATCGCGGTCGTGGTCGTCTGGCAGGTCGAGGACACCGCGCGCGCCGCCTTCGACGTCGAGGACCACGCGCACTTCGTGTCCGTGCAGAGCGAGGCCGCGGTGCGCCAGCTCGCCAGCCGCCACCCCTACGACGACGGTCAGGCCGACGGCGTCGAGACGACCCTGCGCGGCAGCGCCGACGTGGTGGCCGACGAGCTCGAGGTCATGCTCGGCGAGCGGCTCGCGCGCGCCGGCGTGCGCGTGATCGAAGCGCGCCTCAGTCACCTCGCCTACGCCCAGGAGATCGCCGCCGCGATGCTGCAGCGCCAGCAGGCAGGCGCCATCATCAGCGCCCGGGCGCGCATCGTCGAGGGCGCGGTCGGCATGGTCGAGATGGCGCTCGCGCAGCTCGAGCAGGGCAGCGCGATCGAACTCGATGCCGAGCGCCGCGCGGCCTTGGTCGGAAACCTGTTGGTCGTGCTCTGCGCCCACGAGTCCCCTACCCCGGTGCTCAACACCGGCACCCTCTACCACTAGACGCCCGTGGCCCAGCGGCGAGAGCCCGAGCCCCCGTCCGACGACGACGGGGAGGCGAAGGGCCGCAAGCCCTTCCTGCTGCGCCTGCCGCGCGTGCTGCACGACGAGCTGCGCGCCTGGGCCGAGGAAGAGCTGCGCTCGCTCAACGGCCACATCGAGTACCTGCTGCGCGAAGCCGTCCGTCGAAGAATGCGCGGCGACTGAGATCCCGAGAAGAGTTGGAACGGACCCAGAGGGGAACCAGAGCAGACCATCCAGACGGCCTCTCAGAACGCACTTTGGACGGCCGGCAAGCCGGCCGTACCGAGAGTGCTCGAATTCTTCTCACACTCTGAGCGAGCGCTCAGCGGATCTCGCGGTACTGACCGCCGGAGTCCTGGGCCAGGCCCTCGAGCAGGCTCGATCGCACGCCGACGGCGACGCCGTGGATGCGCACGAGCCGCTCGCGGTTGAGCGCGGCGATCGCGGCGCGGATCTCCTCGGGAGCCGTGAGCGTGCCGACCGTCGGCTGGCCGTCGGTCAGCACGAAGAGCGTGTCGACGTCGGGATCGGAGAGGGCCAGCAACAGGGCGCCGTGCAGGTTCGTGCCGCCCCCCGCGCGCAGCCCTTGGAGGCGGCGCAACGTGCGCTGGCGCGATCGCTCGTCGAGGCCCACCAGGCGCGGCTCGAAGCGTTCGGCGATCGAGCCGAAGGTGATGACGTTGAAGCGCACGCCGTCGAGCAGCGCGCGCAGCGCGTTCGAGAGCTCGTTCACCGCGACGTCGAGGCGCGTCGCGCCCTGCGGGGCCGAGCTGGTCGGGCCGCCGGCGGAGGCAGCCGCGTTCATCGAGCCCGAGACGTCGATGACGAAGGCCAGCCGCTTGCTGTCGATGCGCAGGCCGTAGAAGGTCGTCGTGCGGCCGGGCTCCGCGCCGCGCTCGAGGCGCGCGCGCTCGGCGGCCAGGGCGACCTCGAGGCTCGGCACCTCGAAGGCCCCGCCCTCGCCCTCGAACCAAGCTCGCCAGCGCGCGCGCGTCGGCCCCTGATCGACGGCGGTCAGCAGCCGCAGCGCCTCGTGGGCGCTCTCCTGCACGCGGGCGTGGTCGTGGTCGAGCAGGGCGACGAGGCGCGGGATCGACTCGCGTTGGCGCAGGGAGAGCGCGACCCGCACCGCGTCGTGCACGACTTGCCAGCTCTCGTCCGCGAAGAGCCGATGGAGGAGCCACAGGGCCTCGCGCGTGCGCAGCTCGCCCAGCGCCTCGACGACCGCCCGCCGGCTCTCGACCGAGCGCGAGCGGGCGAAGGTCGCCAGCTCGCCGATCCAATCCGGATCGGCGTCGCGCAGGGTGGCCAGGGCCAGGATCGCGTCGCGCACGAGCAGCTCGTCGCCCTCGCGCGCCAGGCGCCGCAGGGCCTCGATCGCGGCCCGCGGGTCGCGGCGCGCGAGCTCGCCCATGGCCGCCAGGCGCACCTCCCGTTCACCGTCCGAGAGACGCCGTTCGACCGCGGCGCGTGGGACGGCGCCCTCGCGACGGGCGAGCACCTCGAGGAGCAGCGTCTTCCAGGCCGCCGAACGTTGGACCTGGCGCAGCTCGCGGGCCATCGCCAGCTCGCTGGGCCGATCGCGGCAGACCTCGAGCACCGCCCGCACGCCGGGCTCGATGCCGAGCTCGAGGTCGGCGTGCGCGAGGACCCAGCGGGCCGCGGCCTCGTCGCCGGCGAGGTAGAGCTGGGGCAGCAGGGCCCGCAGCGCGAACGAGCGGCAGGTCTTGTCGGGGTGGCGCTGGAGCACGCGCCACAGCTCCGCTTCGGCCGCCGGGCCGAGCAGGGTGAGCGCGTGCACGGCCCCCCGCTGGTGGGCGGCACGGCGGTCGGCGAACGCGATGCGTCCGACCCGCGCGATGGCCTCGCCCTCGAGCGCGCCGCCGCGGAACAGCCCGAAGGCCCCGTAGGCTCGGCGCGCGCGGTCGACGTCCGCGAGCCCACCCAGGGCGCGCTCGAGCACGGCCGGGGCGTCGCTCGCGCGGCGGGTCGCGAGCTCGAAGAACCACTCCGCCGGGGCCGCGTCGCCCCGGTCGCGGGCGCGCTCGGCCAGGCCGTTCGCCGGCTCGCCCGCTTGGCGCGCCGCGAGCGAGGGCGCGCCTCCGAGCCCCCACACGAGGACGATCCCGATCAGGAGCGAGAGGACGGGGAACCCGCGGTGCATCGCAGGAGGCTACCCCCGCGGGGCCCGCGGGCAACGCGGACCGGGGCGCGGACGACCGTCGGCGCCGGTCGGCCCGTATCCTCTGGGGCTCCGACCCGAGCCCCCCGAGCCGCGTGAGCCCCCCCGATCCCGCACCGTCGGCGCCGCCGCCGCGCCCCATTCCCTCCTGCTCCGGCGAGCCGCCGGCCGCGCCCGCCGTCCGCGTCCCGCGCGGGAAGCAGGCCGCGGGCGGCCCGATCCGGGCGTCGCGAGCCTCCCGCTGGCGGGCCTGGGTGCTGCTCGGCGTGCACGCGCTGATCGCCGTCCACATCGCGCACTGGTTCTTCGCCGGCGAGACGCTGAGCCCGCTCGAGCCCTCCGAGGCGATGGAGTTCTCGAAGGAGGGCATCATCAACGCGGGGTTGGTCTTCTTCGTGCTCGCGATCCTCGCCACGGCCCTCTTCGGCCGCTACTTCTGCGGCTGGGGCTGCCACCTGATCGCGCTGCAGGACGGCGCGAGTTGGTTGCTCGCCAAGGTCGGCATCCGCCCGCGGCCCCTGCGCTCGCGCGCGCTGCTGTTCGTGCCCGCGATCGCCTTCCTCTACATGTTCGTCTGGCCGCTGGTCGCCCGTTGGTGGATCGGCTACCAGCCCCACGGCGGCGTGCACCTCACCAAGAGCGACTTCTGGGGCACCTTCCCGCCCTGGCCGGTCGCGCTGGCGACCTTCGCGGTCTGCGGCTTCGTCATCATCTACTTCCTGGGCTCGAAGGGCTTTTGTACCTACGCCTGCCCCTACGGCGCGATCTTCGGCGCGGTGGATCGACTGGCGCCGGGCCGCATCCGCGTCACCGACGCCTGCGAGGGCTGCGGCCACTGCACGGCGACCTGCACGTCGAACGTGCTCGTGCACGCCGAGGTGCGCGACTACGGGATGGTCGTCGATCCGGGCTGCATGAAGTGCATGGACTGCGTCAGTGTGTGCCCCAAGGACGCGCTGTACTTCGGCTTCGGCAAGCCCGCGTTGCTCGCCGGTCCACGCGCGCAGCGCCCCGCCCATGCGCGTGGGCCGCTGCTCGTGCGCGAGAAGCTGGCGCGTTGGAAGGACCTCTCCGGCCGCGAGGAGCTCTGGGTGGCGATCGCGTTCCTGGCCGCCCTGTTCGCCTTCCGGGGGCTCTTCGGCCTGGTGCCCTTCCTGATGGCCCTCGGCCTGGCGGCGATCCTGGCCTGGTCGACGCTGCTCGGCCTGCGGCTGATCCGCGGACGCGACGCGCGCCTGGGCAACGCGCACCTGCGCCGTGCGGGCGCGCTCACCGGCGCGGGGCGGGCCTTCCTCGGGGCGCTGGCGGCGGCGCTGCTCGTCTGGGGCTACGCGGGCCTGGTGCGCCTGCGCGAGTGGCGCGCGGTCTCGCAGATCCTCGTGCTCGAGGAGCGGGCGGATGCGGGGGCCGAGCCCGACCTCGAGCTCGCCCGCGGCGCCCTGGCCCATGCCCGCTTCGTGGACGCGCTCACGCCGGGTCCCCTCGCCCTGCGCCAGTGGCGCTCGCTCAACGCCGACCGCATCGCCTGGCTCGAACGCTACCTGGGCAACGAAGCGGCGTTCGAGCGCGAGCTGCGGCGCGCGCTCGAGTTCGATCCCCGGCGCACGGCGCTGCGGCGCAACCTGGCCCTGCACCTGGAGCGCGTCGGCCAGCCCGAGGAGGCGCTCGCCGAGCTCCGACTCGGCGCGGAGTTCGCGCCCGCGGAGCCTGCGCTGGTGCTCGACCAGGCGCGGCTGCTGGCGCGCCTGGGCCGCGCGGCCGAGGCGCAGGCCGCCCTCGTCGCCGGGCGCGAGCGGATTCCGACGAACGCCGAGATCGTGGGCGACCTCGCGGCGCTGCTCGCGGGAACGGGTCGCCCGGAAGAGGCCGAGGCGTTGCTCGCCGCCGAGCTCGCGCAGCGACCGGATGCCGTCGGGCTGCACTACAACCACGGCGTGTTGCTCGCCTCGATGGGCCGGCTGGACGAGGCGGCCCTGCGCTTCGAGACCGTGGTCGAGGCCCAGCCGCGGAATCTCGCCGCGCTCGAGAACCTGGCCGGGGTGTTGTGCGGCACGGGGCGCTTCGAGGAGGGACTCGCGCGCTTCGAGCAGGCCCTGGCCCTGGCCCCCGAGGACGCCGAGACCCGTTTCCTGGCGGCCGGGGCCGCGCTCGAGCTCGGACGGCTCGACGTGGCCGAGCTCCATGCACGCGAAGCCGCGCGCCTGGTACCTGGGGCGCCCGCGATCTGGTCGACCCTGGCGCGGATCGCCCACCTGCGGGGGGATGCGGAGGAGGCCGCGCGACTCGAGGCGCGGGCTCGCGAGGCCTCCGGAGGCCGCTGAGGTCCCCGGACGGGGAACCCAGGGGCCCCGGGCTGCGTCTGGCAGGGGTCCGCGCCCTGGGGTCCAGACCGGGGTAGGCTTCCGCGAAGGCCCCTCGGTCGGGGCTCTCGAGGGGGCCCGCACTCCGCTCGATACCGCACTCTTACGATCCGCCGCCCGGCCCCGGGGGGCGGCGGGGCCTCGAACCTTGACGCTGGGGCGGACCCCCCGATGATCGTTCTCTCCCTCCGGCCGCCCGGTCCCTCTCGGGCGGGCCGGGCCGCAGTACCGCAGGGCTGCCGCGACGCGACGCCCAGACCCCGTTCTCGAACAGAATCCAGGCCCATGAGACGACTTCCCCAGCTCCTCAGCACCCTCCTCGCCGCCGCCGCGCTGGCCGCCCCCGGCCTCGCGCTCCAAGGCCCCGACGTCGTGGTATCGCGCCTCGGATACGACGGGGGCAACGCGAACGACTTCATCTACTACGGGCAGTCGGGCGGGATCGCCGCCTACTCCTTCGCCACGACCTCCTGCAACATCGGCAACCAGCAGGTGATCTGGCAGAGCAGCGGCACGGCGCACCCCGTGATCGGGCAGAACATCTTCCGCCTGAAGAACGGGCGCTTCGAGCAGTTGGGCCAGAGCTGGCTCAAGCACGGCTTCTGCGCCGTGAACGAGACGACCTGCGGGAGCTGCCAGGGCACCCCGTGCAGCACCCTGGGCATCGGCTGCGCCGACACCTACTGGGGCACCCTCAACGACGGCTCGGGCGGCGGCCCCAAGTGGCCCGTCAACGCCGCCACCGGCGCCCACACCCACGCCGGCGGCTCGCCCAGCGGCCCGACGGCGATCCGCGGCCGCCTGCAGGTCCCGGTCGACGACATGACGCCGGCCCTGAACGTGGGCGCGCGCTACTTCGCCGAGGCGCAGTACGTCACCAACGACGACTCGCAGGCCGGGAACCACAAGAACAACGCCTCCTGGCGCGAGATCAACGTCAACTCGGTCTCGAGCATCACCGGCGCCAACCCGACGACCCACGTCGGCCAGACGGCGCTCCAGGCCTGGAAAGCGGTCGATCCGGCGGTGACGATCGTCGAGATGCAGGTCTCGAACGAGGGCGGCGCCGGCGTGCACGGCTGGTACTTCCTCGCCTACCGCGTGATCGACAACGGCAACGGCACCTGGACCTACAACTACATCCTCCAGAACCTGACCTCCGACCGCGGCATCCGTTCCTTCATCCTGCCGCTGTCGAGCGGGGCGCAGATCTCGAACGTCTTCTTCCGCGGCGTGCCCTACCACAGCGGCGAGGTCTACAGCAACACGCCCTGGGCCTACAGCGAGGGCAGCGGCCAACTCGGCTGGGCCTCGACCCAGACGCACGCGCAGAACTCCAACGCCAACGCGATCCGCTGGGGCACGGCCTACACCTTCAGCTTCGTCGCGACTTCCGCCCCGATCGGCGGAACGGCCGAGATGGAGCTCTTCAAGCCGGGCAGCCCCAGCCTGCTGACCGCCCCGGTGCTGGTCCCCGACATCGGCATCCCCGCGGTCGGCACGAGCTTCTGCTCGGGTGACGGCTCGGGCGCCTTCTGCCCGTGCGTCAACTTCGGCAAGCCCGGCCACGGCTGCGAGAACAGCGCCTCCGCGCTCGGCTCCCGCCTGGCCGGCCAAGGCAGCGCCAGCGTCGTCGCCGACGACCTCGTCCTGCGGGCCACCAACTCGGTCCCCGGCCAGCCGGGCCTGTTCTTCCAGGGCAACAACGCCATCAACGGCGGCGCCGGCTCGACCTTCGGCGACGGCATCCGCTGCGCCGGCGGCAACGTCCAGCGCCTGCAGATCCGCACCGCCAACGGCGCGGGCGAGGCCGCGACCACGGCCTCGATCGTGACCAACGGCGCCGTGGGCGCCGGCGACACGCGCCGCTACCAGTGGTGGTTCCGCGATCCGGGCGGCCCCTGCGGCACCGGCTTCAACTTCAGCAACGGCCTGGAAGTCTCCTGGCTCCCCTGACCTGAGCCTCCGCTCCATCGCGCCCCACACGGCGCGGCGGAGCGGCCCCGATCCCGATGCCGCCCGGCGCCCCCTCGGCGCCGGGCGGCTCTCCGTTCCAGGGCCCGACTCCCGCGCACCGGCCCGCTGCCGCGATTGCGTACGACCCCGAGCCCCCGCGCTGTCGTGCGCGGCCGGGTCAGGTGAACTGCTCGGGGAACAGGCCCAGGCCCAGGCCGCCGGAGAGGGTCAGGGTGGCGCCGGTGAGGAAGGCCGAGGCGGGGGAGGCCAGGAAGGCGACGGCGTGGGCGACCTCGTCGGGGGTGCCGGGGCGGCCGAGCGGGGTGTTGCGCACCAGGGCCGCGCGCACCTCCGCTGGGATCGCCGCGCGCGTGCGCTCGGTGTCGATCAGGCCCAGCTCGAGCAGGTTGGAGGTCACGCCCTGGCGCGCGCCTTCCACGGCCAGCGTGCGGGTGAGGCCCACGAGTCCAGCCTTGGCCGTGCAGTACGCGACCTGGCCCGCGCCGCCCAGCGAGGCCGCCACGGAGCCGATCTGGATCAGCCGGCCGAAGCCGCGCGCCTTCATGCCCCCGACGACGTGGCGCGCGAGGCGCGTCGCCGAGAGCAGGCCCGTGCGCAGGACGTGCTCGATCTCGTCCCAGGGGACCTCCTCCAGCGGACCGTAGGGCGCGAAGGCCGCGGCGTTGTTGACGAGCACGTCGATCGCCGGGGCCTGCGGATCGAGCTGCGTCCCCCAATCGGCGCGGTCGACGTCGAGCGCGAGCTCCAGGGCCGCGCCGCCCTCGGCTTCGATCCGCGCTCGCGTTCGCGTCAAGTCCTCGGCGCTGCGCGAGACGAGCACCACGCGCGCGCCGCGGCGCGCCAACTCCAGGGCCACCGCGCGACCGATGCCGCGCGCGGCGCCGGTCACCAGCGCCGTGCGGCCCACGAGTTCGCCGGATCGGGATCGGGGATCGTCGGGGAGCATGGGCGCAGCGCGCGGGGCAGCGGCAGCATCGGACGCGCGGGGCGCGTCCGTCAAGCGCCCGCCGCGACGGGGGTCATCCAGCCGTGCGGGTCCGGGCTCCGGCCCTCGCACAACTCGCGGAAGGCCTCCTGCAGCCCGGCGGTGATCGGTCCGCGGCGGCCACCCCCGACCGACCGGCCGTCGACGCTGCGCACGGGGGTGACCTCGGTCGCGGTGCCGGTCAGGAAGAGCTCGTCGGCGATGTACAGACGTTCGCGGGCGATGCGTTGCTCGACGACCTCGAGGCCGCGCTCGTTCGCCAGCTCGATCACCAGCGCGCGCGTGATGCCGGCCAGGATGGAGTCCCCCACCGACGGCGTGAACAGCCGTCCGCGCTCGACGAGGAACAGGTTCTGACCGCTGCCCTCGCTGACGTACCCGTCGACGTCGAGCACGAGGCCCTCGTGGTAGCCGTGGCGCTTGGCCTCCATCAGCACGAGCTGGGAGTTGAGGTAGTTCGCAACGGCCTTGGCCATGGCCGGGTGCGTGTCGGGGGCCATGCGCCGCCAACTCGAAACGCCGACGTCGAGCCCCTCCTCGAGGGCCTCGCGCCCGTGCAGGGAATCGAAGGGATAGGTCGCGATCGCGAGCTGAGGCGGCGCGCCGCGCGGATCGACGCCCAGCTTGCCGTAGCCGCGGAAGGCCAACGGCCGGACATAGCAGGCGGAGTGGCCGTTGGCGCGGATCGTCTCGAGGATCGCGGCGCGCACCTGGGCCGCGCCGTAGAGCAGAGGCAGCTCGATGATGCGGCAGGAGTGGAACAGGCGCTCGACGTGCGCGTCGAGCCCCAGCACGGCCGGTCCACGGGACGTGGCATAGGCGCGCAGCCCCTCGAACACGCCGCTCCCGTAGTGCACGACGTGCGAGAGGACGTGGATGCGAGCCTCGTCCCAGGGGACGAGGGCTCCATCCATCCAGATGAATCCGTGCTTGGGAAGTTCCAACGCGTTCTCGAGGGCGGGGCGAGCTTGGGCTCGCGCGCACGGGGCCCGGTCGGCCGGCCGTGCGCGACGGGCCCGCGCCTCAGAGCGTGAGAAGCACTCTCACGCTCTGCGCGACGGCCGGCCGTCGCCAAGGGTGTCTGGGAGGCCGCATGCTCGGTTTTCTCGGCCTCTCAGAGTGTGAGAAGAATTCTCACGCTCTGCGCAACGGCCGCCCCTGGCGGCCGTGCCAAGGGTGTCTGAGAGGCCGTATGCTCGGTCTTCTCGGCCTCTCAGCGGCCGGTGACCTCCCAGGTCTCGCCGGCGTAGATCAGCTCGCGCAGGTCACCGGGGCCCTTGGTCTCGATCGCGCGCCGGACCTGGGCGTTGGTGGCCTGCTCGTAGGTCGGGGCCTCGACTGCGCGGAAGATGCCGATCGGGCGCGGCATCTCGGGATGATCGTCGATCCCAGACAACAGGAGCGCCGCGGCCGGAGACGGCAGGTGCGGGTCCCAGATGGCGGCGTCCTTGGCGTCGCAGACCTCGATCTCCCAGCCCGACAGGCGCAGGCCCTTCTCGTGGTTCTTGCCGAACACGAGCGGCTGGCCCGGGCGCAGGTCGATCGTGTGGTCGTCGCGCACGCTCTTGTCCGCGATCGCGTCGAAGGCGCCGTCGTTGAAGATGTTGCAGTTCTGGTAGATCTCGACGAAGGACGTCCCGCGGTGGCGCGCGGCGGCCTCGAGCACTTCGGCCAGGTGCTTGGCGTGGGTGTCGATCGAGCGCGCGATGAAGGTCGCGCCCGTGCCGGCCGCGAACGAGACCGGGTTGAAGGGCCGGTCGACCGACCCCATGGGCGAGGTCTTGGTGCGCTTGCCCACCGGCGAGGTCGGCGAGTACTGGCCCTTGGTCAGCCCGTAGATCTGGTTGTTGAAGAGCAACACGTTCAGATCGACGTTGCGGCGCAGGATGTGGGCCAGGTGGTTGCCGCCGATCGACAGGCCGTCGCCGTCGCCGGTCACCATCCACACCGAGAGCTCGGGGTTGGCGATCTTGATCCCGGTCGCGAAGCCCGGGGCGCGGCCGTGGATGGTGTGGAAGCCGTACGTATTCATGTAGTACGGGAAGCGGCTGGAGCAGCCGATCCCGCTCACGAACACGGTCTGCTCGCGCGCCACGCCGAGCTTGGCGCACACGGTCTGCACGGCGTTGAGGATCGAGTAGTCCCCGCAGCCCGGGCACCAGCGGACTTCCTGGTCGGACTTGTAGTCCTTCTTCGTGAGGGTCTGGGCGTCGGCCATGGCGATCAATTCTCCAGGATGTTCGTGATGCGGTCGGCGATCTCCTTCGCGCGGAAGGGCTGGCCCTGGACCTTGGTGTAGGACAGGAAGTTGTGCTGCGGGAACTCGCTGCGCAGCAAGCGCGCCATCTGGCCCAGGTTCATCTCGGGTACCAGCACGGCCTTGTAGCGCGAGAAGACTTGATCGAGGCCCTTCGGCAGCGGCCAGACGTGACGCAGGTGGATGCGGCCCACGCGCTCGGTCGTCTGGTTGCTGCGCTCGACGGCGTCGGCGATCGAGCCGTAGGTCGAGCCCCAGCCGAGGACGAGCAGATCGCCCTTCTGGGCGCCGTGCACCTTGGGCGTGGGGATCGACTCGCGCACGTTCATGACCTTCTCCGCGCGAGCATGGATCATGAACTCATGGTTCTGCGGGTCGTAGCTGACGTTCCCCGTCAGGTGAGCCTTCTCGAGGCCGCCGATGCGGTGCTCGAGCCCCGGCGTACCGGGCACGGCCCAGGGCCGCGCTCCGCGCTCGTCGCGCGAATAGGGCAGGAAGTTCGCGGTCTCGGTGTGGAACTTGACGGGGAACGGCTTGAGCTCCTCCATCTTCGGCAGGCGCCAGGGCTCGGCCCCGTTGGCGATGAAGCCGTCGGAGAGCAGGATCACCGGCGTCATGTATTGCACCGCGATGCGGCAGGCCTCGATGGCGCAGTCGAAGGAGTCCGAGGGCGTCGCGCAGGCCACGACCGGGATCGGAGCCTCGCCGTTGCGACCGAAGATCGACTGCAGGAGGTCGGCCTGCTCGGTCTTGGTCGGCAGACCCGTCGAAGGACCGCCGCGCTGGATGTTCACGACGACCAGGGGCAGCTCGGTCATGACCGCCAACCCGAGGGCCTCGGTCTTGAGCGCCAGGCCGGGACCGGAGGTGCTCGTGGACCCGAGCATGCCGGCGTAGGAGGCCCCGATCGCCGAGCACACCGCCGCGATCTCGTCCTCGGCCTGGAAGGTGACCACGCCGAAGTGCTTGTAGCCGGCGAGGGCCTCGAGGATCGTCGAAGCCGGCGTGATCGGGTAGGAACCCAGGAAGAGCTTCAGCCCGGCGAGCTGCGCGCCGGCCACCATGCCCAAGGCGATGGCCTGGTTGCCCATCACGCTGCGGTAGGTGCCGGGCGGGAGCACCTCGCACTTGGGCACCTCGTAGCGACCTTGGAACAGCTCGTGGATGTCCCCGGCGTTGTAGCCGGCGCGCATGGCGCGAATGTTGGCGTCCGCGAGCTCGGGGCGCTTGGAGAACTTCTCCTTCAGCCACTGCTCGGTCGGCTCGAGCGGCCGACTGTAGAGCCAGTACATCAGGCCCAGCGTGTAGAAGTTCTTGCAGCGTTGGACCTCCTTGCTCGTGAGCGGGGTGCCCTCGAGCGCCTCGGCCACGCGCTTGTTCATGTCGATCGCGATGACGCGATAGCCCTCGAGCGTGCCGTCGGTCAGCGGGTTCGAGTCGAGCTTGGCCTTGGCCAGGTCGGTCGGACCGAAGTTGCCCGTGTTGACCACCACGATGCCGGTCGGCTTGAGGTCCTTGATGTTGACCACCAACGCCGCCGGGTTCATCGCCACCAGCACGTCGGGGTAGTCGCCCGGCGTGTAGATGTCCTTCGAGCTGAAAGCGATCTGGAAGCCCGAGACACCCGGACGCGTACCGGCGGGAGCGCGGATCTCGGCCGGATAATCCGGCAACGTGGCGAGGTCGTTGCCCAGGGCCGCGCTGGTGGACGCGTACTGGTCGCCGGTGATCTGCATGCCGTCGCCGGAGTCGCCCGCGAAGCGGATGACGACGCTGTCCTGCTGTTGGAGGGGTAGCTCGGCCCCGGGTTCTCTGGTCGAGGTCATCGGTCTTGGGGGCCCCGCGCGCGGGGCGGGGCGGAGGCAGGGGAGCGCACCGCTGGCGGCGCGTTCGTGGAAGCTCCCTGGGAAGGACCGCCAGGAAGGAGGAGGTGAGGTCGCCTGGCGCGGACCGGGGCTCCGGGAGCCGCCCCGCGCGCGGGCACGAAGCGCTGCGACGCGCCTTCGGCCGAAGATTCTAGCTTGCGGCTCACCCCGCCACACCCCGACCGAGGCCGTAGCCGATTTCCTCACCGGGCGGGTGGCCGCCACCCCGGTTGGGCGGGCACCATGGGCGCGCGGCCGCCGCCGGCCTCGCCTGCCGATGCCCCCGACCCGATTCGCCAGCGCCCTCTCCACCCTCCCCGACGCACCCGCCGCCGAGCGCGAGGCCTTGGAGCAGCTCGCCCAGGGTCTGGATGGGGCGAGGCCCGACCTGGTGGTGCTCTTCGTCTCGCACCACCATGGGGCGGCCTTCGAGGGCCTGGGCGAGCGCCTGCGCCGCGGGAGCGGCGCAGGGACCCTCGTGGGCTGCACCGGGGACTCGGTCATCGGCGGCTCGCGGGAAGTGCAGCGCGGGCCGGGGCTCGCGTTGTGGGCCGTCTCCTCGCCCGGCCTGGCCGTGCGCCCCTTCCACTGCGCGGCCGTGCAGACCGGCGAGGATGAGATCTCCTTCAGCGAGACCCCGACCGTCGGACGGCCCGAGCGCGCCGCGCTGCTCCTGCTGGGCGAGCCCTACAGCTTCCCCATGGCCGAGTACCTGCGCGCCCTGGAGGACCTCGCGCCGGGCCTGGTCGCCCTGGGCGGTATGGCCAGCGGCGGACGCGGGCCGGGCCAGAACTTCCTGTTCCTGGACGACGAGCTGGCCGCCTCGGGCGCCGCCGGGGTGGTGCTCGAGGGCGACCTCGAGTTGATCCCGGTCGTTTCCCAGGGTTGCCGGCCCGTCGGCAAGCCCTGGGTCATCACCGCCGCCCAGGATTCGCTGGTGCACAAGCTCGGCGGTCGCCCCGCGGCGGAGGTGCTGATGGAGACCCTCCAGGCCCTCCCGCGCGCCGATCGCGAGCTCTTCCAGCGCCAGCCCTTCCTGGGCCTGGCCCTCGACCCGACCAAGAGCCGCTTCGAGCGCGGGGACTTCCTCGTGCGCGGCATCCGGGGACTGCAGGCCGAGGACGGCGCCCTGGCGGTCGCGGACGACTCGATCCGGCGCGGGATGAGCGTGCAGTTCCTCGTGCGCGACGCGGCCTCGGCCGGCGAGGACCTCGAGCAGCTCCTGCACAGCGAGCTCGCCGGTCCCCATCCCGCCGCCGGCGAGCAGGGCGTGCTGGTGTTCTCCTGCAACGGCCGCGGCCGGCACATGTTCGAGGAGCCCGACCACGACATCCGCCGCGTCCAGCGCGCCTTCCCGTCCCCCGTGCCCGCCGCGGGCTTCTTCGCCATGGGGGAGATCGGCCCGGTCGGCGGCCGCAACTTCCTGCACGGCTTCACCGCGTCGGTGGGCGTGTTCCGGGCGCGCCCGGAGCGCTGAACCGCGCTCGCCCGCCCGGCACGGGAACGTCTGGTAGCATCCCGCCCATGCTGTACCTCGCCCTCGCCGTGGGTTCCGTGGGCCTGCTGCTCGCCCTGGTGGCCCTGGGACGCGCGGCCGCCCTGGCCGCTGCGCTCGATCGGCTCGAGGCCGCCGCCGCGCGCCGCGGGGCCGAGCGCACGGACGAGCGCGAGATGCTGCGGCTACTCGTCAAGAAGCTGGCGTTGAACGTGGAAGCGCCGCTGGTGCTGGACTCTACCGAGGCGGACGTGCTGCAGGCCTCGCTGGAGCAGTTTCCCGGCCGCGCCATCATCAACGGCAACAACCTCGAAAACGGACGCGAGCGCATCGACCAGATCCT
>CAYMYN010000003.1:211634-212178 GCA_964394665.1 uncultured Planctomycetaceae bacterium | reverse complement strand
GAGCGCACGGACGAGCGCGATCGGGCCTTCGAGACCCTGCTGCGCCAGGTGGCGGCGCTGGCCGGCGGGGCGCGCCTCCTCCCCGACCAGGTCCTCGAGGGGCGCCTGTGGTGCGACGTCGACGGGGCCGAGGGCGAGCGGCTCGTGCGCGAGCAGGGCGCGCGGCTGCTCGACGTGCGCACGCCCGCCGAGACCGCGGCTGGCATCGTGCCCGGCGCCCTGCGTCTGCCGGTCGACCAGCTCGAGCAACGCCTGGCCGAGCTCCCGCGCGACGGTCGGCCGCTGGTGATCTACTGCGCGATGGGCTCGCGCTCGGCCTGGGCCTGCGAGCTGCTCGCCCGCGAGGGCTTCGAGCAGCTCTTCAACCTCGACGGCGGCATCGGTGCCTGGCGCGGTGCGCTCGAGCGCCCCGCCGCGGGCTGATGGGCGTGCTTGGCGCGGGACATCGGCGCGCCGATCGGGGATCATTCCGGCCATGCCCGTCGCACCCGAGCCCACGCTGACGCCGGAGGAGATCGAACGCGACCTCGAGTTCGCGCGGCAC
>CAYMYN010000003.1:25063-211624 GCA_964394665.1 uncultured Planctomycetaceae bacterium | reverse complement strand
CGCGGCACGCCGCCCGCTGGGCCGGGGAACGGGTGCTGGCCCTGCGCGAGACCGGGCGCTGGGAGGGCGGGGCCCTGGCCGACGTCGGCGACCAGGCCGCCGACGGTTTGCTGCAGGGGCTCTTGCGCGGGCGCTATCCCGAGGACGGCGTGTTGTCGGAGGAGACCCAGGACTCGGCCGCGCGGCTCGCGCGCCGTCGCGCCTGGATCGTCGATCCGCTCGACGGCACGCGCGAGTTCAGCCAGCTCCGCGCCGACTGGGCCGTGCATGTGGCGCTGACCCTCGACGGCCGCTGTGCGCTGGGCGCGGTGGCCCTGCCCGCCCAAGGGTTGTTGCTCGCCGGCGTCGCCCTGCCCGGCCAGGAGCGCGCCTCGATCGAGGGCCCCGGGCGCGTCGTGTCCGGCGCCGAGACCGGATCGGGCCCGCCGCGCATCGCCGCCAGCCGCAGCCACACGCCGGCTTGGATGGAGCGCTTCCAGCGCGAGCTCGGCGGCGGCGAGCTCGTGCGCGCCGGCAGTGTCGGCAACAAGGTCGCGCTGTTGTTGCTCGGGCAGGCCGACGTGTACGTCCACCGCAACGGCCTCAAGGAATGGGACACCTGCGCGCCCGAGGTCCTGGCCCGCGCCCTGGGTTGGTCGGTGTGCCGCATGGACGGCAGCGAGCAGCGCTACAACCAGGCCGATCCGCGCAACGGCGAGCTCGTCGTGTGTCGCCCGCACCTGTTGCCGCGTGTGCTCGAGGCCCTCGAGCGCAGCGGCGCGCGCGGCTGAACCGCCCCCGCGGGGCTCGCCCCTTCACCACGCCTTCGTGCGCGCCGGTGTGTGGATCGAGGTCGGGGAGCGCCGCTCCGCCCCCGGCGCGGCGCGGTAGCTCCCCGCGACCTCGATGCCGACCCCCGTCGGACCCCACGATCCGTGGTTCACCAGGTCGCCCTCCACCCGACCGCTGCCCACGACTTCGCCCAACGGTCCGATCACGAGCGCGGGCACCTCGAGGCGCGCACCGTCGCGGAGCACGAGGCGCGCCGGACCCACGAAGCCCAGCTCGAGCGGCCGATCCTGGCGCCAGCGGCCGCCGCACAACTCGATCGTCCCGGCGATCCACTCGAAGTCCGGCCCGGGGGCGATGCGGGCCTCCGCGAGCACGAGTCGCGCGCCCGACGCGTCGAGGCGCCCGGCCGGATCCAGGTGCGGCGTCAAGGCACACGCGCGCCGCGGCGGCGTCGCGCTCCAGGCCGGGGACGCTGCGGCCACGCCGCGCTCGCGGGCCGCGCGCTCCGCGCCGCCCCAGCGGGCGAGGAACGAGTCGCCCCCACCGCTACGCAGGAACAGGCCGCCGACGAACAGGCCCTCGCCCAGGGTCCCCATCCCCTCGGCCGACGCCAGGCTGGCCACCGGCCCGTCGACCCCGCCGTCGAGCGCGGACCAGGACGCGCCGTCCCAGCGGGCGACGTGGCGCGCGGGGAGTTCCCCCGCCTGCTCGAACGATCCGCCCGCGAAGAGCGCCGGCCCCGAGCCGTCGTCGTGCACGGCCAGGGCGAAGACGGGCCCATCGAGCCCCGGCCCCAAGGCGGACCACTCCCGTCCGTCCCAACGCGCGATCGAGAGAGCGGCGACTTCGCCCGCGTGCTCGAACGCTCCGCCCGCGTAGAGCGCGGCCCCCGATCCGTCGTCGTGGACGACGAGGGCGTAGACCGGCCCGTCGGTGCCCGCGCCGAGGGGATGGAACGCCCCGCCGTCCCAGCGCGCCACGTGATCGGCGTCCACTCCGCCCGCGACCAGGAATCCACCCCCGAGGAAGAGCTCGGGTCCGCTCCCCGTGCCTTCGTCGAAGGCGGCCAACGCCCCGACGAACTCGAACGGGTTCGAGCCGCCCGCGCCGCCGGCGAGGCTCGACCAGGCCGCTCCATCCCAGCGCGCGATGCGCCGCGCCGGCGCGCCGCCGGCCTGGGTGAAGGTCCCACCGGCGTAGAGCGCGGGTCCCGTGCCATCGTCGAACGCGAGCAACACTTCGACGATGCCGTTCATGCCGACGCCGAGCGGCTGCCAGGCCGCGCCGTCCCACCGCGCCACGTGGCGCACCCGGGCGCCCCCCGAGTCGGTGAACGGGCCGCCGGCGTGCAGTTGGGCGCCGCGCCCCAGACCGTCGTCGAAGAGCGTCAGCGCGGCGGGAAAGGCGTCGAGGCCGGCTCCCAGGGGCGACCAGTCCCTGCCGTCCCAGCGCGCGACGGAAGCCAGCGCCCGGCTCCCCGCGCGGGTGAAGTTGCCGCCCGCGACCAGCGTCGGGCCGGAGTCCGCTTCGAGCACGGCCACGGCGCGCACCGCGCCGTCGAGCCCGGCACCGAGGGCCTCCCAGGCGCGGCCGTCCCAGGCCGCGATGCGTCCCAGGATCGCGGCCCCCGACGAAGTGAAGAAACCGCCCGCGTAGAGCCTCGGGCCCGTGCCGTGGTCGAAGGCGCCGAGGGCCAACACGTTGCTGTCGAGGCCCGCGCCCAGGGGGCTCCAACGCGCGCCGTCCCAGCCCAAGGGCCCGGTGAGCTCGGCACCCGACCCGTCGCGCAGCTCGCCGCCCACGCACAACAGCGCTCCGCGCGGGTCCTCGAACACGAACGACGCGAAGGCCGCCCCGCTCGGCGCGGAGCCGGGCGTCGACCACGCCGACCCATCGAAGCGCCGCACGCAGGCGCCACCCGCCGTCGCGGGGACGCCCACCGCGAAGAGCTCGGCCCCGGCGCCGCCGTCGAACACCGTCAGGCCGAACACGGGATCGAGCTCCGTGCCGCGTAGCGCCCACCAGCGATCGCCCACGAGCAGCGCGACGGAGCAGGGCGTTCGCTCGCCCTCGACGACGAAGCGTCCCCCGGCGACCAGGCGCGGGCCCGCTCCCCCGTCCCACACCGCGAGCGCGCGCACCGGTCCGTCGAGCCCAGCTCCGACGGCCGACCAGCCCGCACCATCCCAGCGCGCGACGCCCGGAGCCGCGGCGCCGCCCGCGGAGAGGAACTCGCCGCCCACGTAGAGCGCCGGGCCGGTGCCGTCGTCGTGCACCACGAGCGCCGTGACGTTCCCCGGTCCGCCGCCCGGGCCCCCGTCGACGCCCGCGCCCAGGGGTTGCCAGCGTTCGCCGTTCCAACGCGCGACACCCGCGGCCGGCGCGCCGCCCGCCAGGGTGAACAGGCCACCCGCGTGCAGCTCGGGCCCCGCGGCGCCCTCGAAGACCGCCAGGGCGCGCACGGTGTCGTCGACACCCGCTCCGAGCCCCGACCAGGCGAAGCCGTCCCAGCGCGCGAGGAAACCGACGTTCGAGGCGCCCGCCGAGAAGAACGAACCGCCGACGAACAGGGCCCTCCCCGAGCCGTCGTCGTACGCCTGGAACGCGAGCAGCGGGTTGTCCGTGCCGAACGAGCTACCGAAGGTCGGGACCCACTCCGACTCGGCCCCCGGGGAGGGATCGGGCCCCGCGCCTGGACCGGAGCTCCCCCCGCCACAGGCCGCGAGGCCCAGGGCGCAGGTCCAGGCCGCGAAGGCCGCGTGGAACGGGGAGGCAGGCATGGCAGGCGGAATACGACGTCCGGGGCTCGGGGGGATCGCGAGCGCGGGCAAGTCGATCCGGGCGCGCCCCGTCCGTGTTCCCCTCGCACATGCCGCGCCGGGCGCGCCCGGGCGCCTCCGTGGCCCGACGCCGCGGGAATCCGTGCGGTTCACGCGGCCCCGGCGTGCGAAGGCGCTCGGGAGCACGATCCCGACCCGCCGGTCGACTTCAGGCGAGCTTCGCCAGCGCAGCCTGGACCTGCGCCCAGTCACGCTCGTCCCCGGTCTTCTCCTGGACGCCCACCCAGGCCACCTTGCCCTGCCGGTCGACGATCACCGTCGCGCGCTGGCTGATGAAGGGCACCGCGGGGTGCTGCAGCCCGAACTTCTTGGTGACGTCGAGCATGGGGTCGGCGAGCAACTCGTGCCGAATGCCCTTGGCCTGCTTCCAGGCCTTGTGCGACCAGGTCGAGTCGCGGCTGATGCCGACCACCACCGTGTCGGGTCCGGAGAGCACGGGCTCGGCGGAGATCTTGCAGTTCTCCTTCTCGCAAGTCGGACTCCAGTCGAGCGGATACCAGAGCAACACGACCTTCTTGCCGCGCTGGTCGGAGAGCTTCCACTCCTTCTCGTCCTGGGTCTTGAGGGTGAAGTCCGGCGCTTGGGTGCCGATGTCGATGGGCATGGGATCTCCTCGGAGTTGGGCGCGCGCGGGGCGGGCCACACGGGGTTCGGGGCACCGACTCGGGTCGGTGCGCGGGGGAAGATCCTACCGACCCGCCCCGAGGAGCGGCAGTCGGGCCCCGTCGCCCCTCAACGGCCCTCGCCCAAGCCCGCCACGAAGGACTTCCAGACGCGCTCGAGGGCATCCACGTCGACGCCCTCGAAGGCCTTGTCCACCGCGGCGGTGCGCGCGCGGACCTGGGCCGCGAAGCGCTTGGGCAGGTCTTCCTCGGCGCCCTCGGCCTCGAGCTGCGCGAGCTCAATGGCCCAGGCGGCCTTCAAGGTCTCGAAGTACAGCGGCAGGATGGCGGAGAGGCGCGGATCCTGCTGCACGTGCCGCGAGGTGTTGAGGAAGTAGATCATCGACCACCCCTGCGCGTAGCAGATCGCCGCGTTCGCGTAGTAGGCCGGCTGCTCGTAGCGGATGATCTCGCTCCAGGCGACGTGCTTGTTCTGCTCGACGGCGCGCTGGATGGTGTGGATGCGCCAGGGGTTGATGCCGATGCCGCGCACGCGGCCGCCCGTCACCTGCGTTCCGGAGAAGAAGTCGCCGTAGCCTTCGTTGAACCAGGAGTGGGGCGCGAGCTCGCCGGAGGAGTAGTGGATGTACTGGTGGAACGCCTCGTGGTACAGCACGATGAACGTGTCCGACTTGTCGGTCTTGGCGCCCTTCTCCTTCTTGGTGGCGTCGTAGAGCACCAGCTCCTCGGTCATCCAGTTCCAGTACCCCGCGCTCGTCGGCAGACCGCTGAAGGCCAGGTACTCGTCCCGATCCGCGCACACCCGCACGGTCGAGACGGCCTGGAAGGCGCGGGCGGGCGGGAAGAGCTTCACGTACTCCGCCCGCAGGAGCTCGATGTCGCGCACGATCTGTCGCACGAGAGGCTGGTCGGGCGTGTTGTAGACGACGATGTAGTTCGGCGTGTCCTCGCTCTGCCAACCCTTGGGCAAGCTCAAGCGCACGCGGATGCGGTAGTCCGTCTCGGGCAGGTTGCGCCGGGCGTAGTGGCGCTCGAGCCGTTCGCGTTCGTCGTCCTTGGGCTCGTAGAGCTTGATCTCCCCCGCCATGTGGCGCCAGATGCGCACCTTGTCGGCGAGGTCGGCTTCGTGGCAGAAGCCGACCAGCACAACCTGACGCGCCCGCGGCTGACTCCAGACGTGGGCCCAACCGATGCGGCCGGTCTTCTCGGAGGCCTTGTTGCGCAGCAGATAGGTCGCACCCTCCCAATCGCGACGTCCGCGCACGGGGTCGTCGGAGGGCTGGGCTTCCCAGCCTCGCAAGCGGCGCTCGAGGAAGCGCTCGAACGTGGTGACCGGGAGCTCGGGCGGCGCGGCCTTCACGGGCGGCTGCGCCTTCGCCGACTCGCCCTCCTCCCCGGCGCCCGCCTCCGGCTCGACCGGAGGATCGTCGCCGGGCTCGGGTTCGGGCTGCGGCTCGGGTTCGGGCTGCGGCGGCGTGGGCTCGCCGGTCGTCGGACCCGGATCGGGTTCGTAGGGTAGGTCGGCGATCAACAGCTCGGGGCGAACCTTGCCCGTGCGCTGTTGGGCCTGTTCGAGGTTCTCGAGGAACCGGAAGCGGAGCCAGCGTTCGTTGGGCTGGACCGGCACGGGCGAGTATCGCCGCGGCACGGGGAAGTCCATGCCGGCGGTGCGGTGGCGCTGAACGTCGTAGCCCCCCTGGGCCCGGGAGGGCGGGGCCAGCGCGATCACCGCCAGCAGCAGGGCCGTCGCGCGCGCGGCGCGCGCCAGGGAAGGGAGCCGCCGGAACACGCGTCCCGTTGTACTCGCAGGGCCCGTGGGCGACAACTCGGGGCGCGCCAGTAGGCGGCACGGCGAGTCCCGCGCCGAGGACTCGGAGCCGCGGCCACGGGTCACCCGGGAGTCCCGGCGAGGCGCACGAGGTCGCTCAGCGCGGCCTCGAGCGCCCGGCCCAAGGGCTCGGGGACGAGCGGGACGAGCGCGCGGACGAGTTCCCCCGAGACGGCGACGGTTCGTTCGCGTCCGCCGCGGAAACGCGCCCAGATCTCGTCCGGGTCGCGTGCACGGCCGAGCTCGTGCACGAGGGTCGCGAGGTTGTGCAGCTTGTCCGCGGCCTTCACGGCGCGCGCCTCGGCGCTCATCGACACGACGCGCTCGATGGCCGCGCGTTTGCGCTCCTCCCAGCTCGCACGTTTGTCCTCGGTGAGCTGGGCGACGAGATCGGCGACCTCGTCGCCGAACAGCTCGGCGAGTCGTTCGAGGGTCCAATCCGGGCAATCTTCGATCACGTCGTGCAGCAACGCGCCCTGGATCGAGAGTTCGTCCAGGCCCAGGCGCGCGAGCATGAAGGCCGCGTGGATCGGATGGACGACATACGGGCCTTCGCGGCCGCAACGTCGACGTTGGCCCGCGTGGGCCTCCAGCGCCACTTCGATCGCGCGCTCGATGCCGTGGGAGAACACCGCTCACCGCCCCAGGGGCCCGTCAGATCTGCACGCCGAGCGGCTTGAGCAAGGCGAATCCGACCGCCATCGAGGCCACGATGAAGATCAGGATCACCCCCAAGGGCCCGCTCGGGAACCAGCCCAGCTCGCGCTCGGGATAGACGAAGTGGATGCGCTCGAAGGGCGAATCGGCGGCGAAGGTGCGCTCGGCGGGCCAGAGCATCGCCGACCAGATGCTCTTCACCCGCTCGGGCTGCAGCCAGCGGGCGTCGTTCGCGCCCGCCACCAGTCGCTTGGTCTCGCGCGTGCCGTCGGGGAGCACGAAGGCGAGCTCGTGCGTCCCCGGCTTCACGGCCGCGACCTCGACGAAGGCCCGGCCCTCGCGCGGCGAACGCACGAGCGGCGAGACCGCGACCAGACCATCGGAGAGCTCGACGCGCATCCCGCCCGCCGCCGCGCGTTGCGACCGTTCGAGCTGGACCTCGACCGTCGTCGCCTTGCCGGCCAGGAGCGCCGCGGGTTGCGCGTGGACCGGGACGGGGTCGAAGCCGTAGCGCACGACCATCTGGGCGATCACGAACACGAAGGGGATCGCGAGCGGCACGAAGGGCCCGAAGTTGAGGCCCAGGTACTGGGCGTTGCGCACCAACACCCCGCCGATCGAGCGCCCCACCACCGCCAGGTCGTCCTGGTAGATGCGGATCGCGATCATGTGGCCCTTGATCTTGTCCTTGACCGCCTTGATGCCCTTCTGCCACGAGATGTGCTTGAAGGCGATCAGCGCCAGGACGCCGAAGACCGCGCTGACGGCGACGAGCGAGACCATCGAGCCGACGTACTCCAGCGGCCGGAGCAGCAGGTCGAAGGTCGCGGTCAGGGTGCGGTTCAGGGCGTCCATGGGGCGCGGGTTCGCAGGGGGTTCGTAGCCCTAGTCAGCTGATGTATCCCAGTCCGCGCAGCTTCTCGGTGATCTCCTCGTCGGAGGCCCCGTCCTCGAACTGCGCCAGCTCCTTCTCGATGATGTGGACGATGAACTCCTCGTGGGAGGCGTAGCCGGCCACCTCGGCCACGCGCTTGCACCGCTCGATCAGGTCCTTGTCGAGCTTGATCTTGTTTCCGCCTCCGAACATGGGTCGCTCCTTGGGTCGTCGGGTTCTTCGAGAAGGGTATCGGGGCTCGGTTCGCGCCGCGCTCAGCGCAGCACCGGCCGCCCCACGGTACCCGGGGCGGGCGGGACGCCGTAGCGGCGCAGGATCTCGGCCGTCAGGTCCTCGAGTCCGTGGGAGCCCTCGGCCACGGGCGCGTTGGTGAGCAGGACGCCCGGCACGACCTCGGGCGCCATCAGGTGATTGCCGTTGAAGGTGCCGCCGAGGTTCGACTCGACGAGGTAGGGCGGGATCAGGCCGATCGAGGCCGAGTCCGCGTTGCCGTAACCCGAGTCGTAGCCGACCAGGATGTCGGGCGCTTCGCCCAGGCGCTCGCCGGAGTAGACCTGCGAGGCGACGTCCGCGACGCGGATCACGCGGCGACCGGGCATGTAGGGGTCCTCGAAGGCTTCCAGGCGCTGCTTCAGCTCGGAGATCAAGGCCTCCGCCTCGGCCCCCGGCCGGACGATGCCCGACTCGTTCTCGGGTGTCGCGGGGTCGTCGCGCTCGCGGCCCGCGAGGTTCAGGTACAGGCCGTTGAAGCCCATCCCATACGCCCGCGTCTTGGACCAATCGACGTGGGACATGATGTTGAGCGAGCCGACGCCCTCGACCCCCGGCCAGGCGGGGTCGCCGAGCGCCACGGTCGGCTGGAAGGGCTCCTTCAGCACGAGATAGCCCTGCTCGAGCAACCACGTGTTCAGGCTGAACTTGCGGTAGTAGGGCGCGAAGCCGTGGTCGCTCATCACGATCACCAGCGCGTCGTCGCCCAGGCGGTCGAGCACCGTGCCCAGGATCGGGTCCATCTGCATGTAGAGGTCCCAGATCACGTCGCGCCAGGTGCTGCCAGGTCGGCCCGACCAACTCGAGGAGTCGGAGCGCGCGAACTCGCCGACGCGCGCGTGCTGCGGATGCTCCTCGTCGGCCACGCACCACATCATGTGCATGCACAGGTCGACCGTGGAGTAGTAGAAGAACAGCAGGCCGCCGCGGTCGTCCGCCAGGTAGTTGTCGAGCGCGTAGTGCATCATGCGCACGCGCTCCTCGTACACCAGACGCGCCTGCTCCATGAACTCGAGCTCGTCGAAGGCCCCGTCCTTGAGGGCGTTGACCTCCTCGGCCATGCCCTGGGTGTAGTAGAGCCCTATGGCCTTGGCGAGGTCGGCGCTGGCGCGCTCCGGCGCCGAGACGGCCATGGCCGGCGCCATCGGATCGATGTTGACCGGCGATGCGTAGAGCTCGAGTTCGGGGCGCACGCTGCGCAGATAGAAGCGCACCGTGCCGCCGGCGCCCGCCAAGGACATCGGCAGTAGGTCGAAGGAGACGCGCACGAACTCGCTCCACTCGCCGGGCTCCAGCACGAGCACGTTCCCGCCCACCTCGACCGCCACCGCGTCGTGCTCGGGATCGATCAGGATGCGCAGCGGGATCTGGACCTGCGGATCGCCTTTCTTGAAGCTGTTCGGAGGCCCCTGGAGGTTGGTCTCGACGACGCCCTCGAAGGGCCGCAGCGGGATGAAGTGCCCGCCGCTGCGATTCAACTCGAGCGGCGGGTTGGTCGTGTAGATCTTGTAGACGCCATAGGCCGAGTCCATCGCCGGCGTGAGCATGTCCGGGAAGGACAGCCCGTCGGCGGGCTCGACCGGAAAGTTGGCCGGCATGCGCCAGACGTCGGCGCGCACGCCATGCCGCGCGAGGGTCTGCCAGAAGGCTTCGCCGCTGCGGTTGCTGCCGACCTCGCCGCCCAGGGGCAACTTCCACTCGCCCCACAGACCGAGGGTGCTCCCGGCAACCTCCTTCGTCGTGCCCGGAATGGGCGCGCGCGTCACCGGGTCGCGGTGGATGAAGTCGAAGACCCCGTGGCCACCCGGGTCGCGCCCGGTGATGAAGTTCGACCAGGCCACCGGACTCTGGGGCGGACACGAGGTGCGCAGCACCTGCACGCCATCGCCCTTGGAGGCCAGGCGGCGGAAGTTCGCCATGCGCTCGGGGAAGCGCTCCATCGCCTGCTCGAGCAGCTTGGGGTCGAGCCCGTCGATGCCGAGGACCACCACGCGCGGGTGGCGGCTGGGCGGTAGGGAACGCGGAGCGGGGCTCGCGGACAACGCGCCCAGGGCCTGCGGGTCGACCGGGCGCGGCACGGCGGTCACCAAGAAGACCGCGAGCACCGCCAGGGCGGGGTAGACCGTCCAGCGCGGCAGCATCACGGGGCCTCCTGCGCGGGGATGGGCCGGGCGCTCGCGCCCCGCTTGCGAGGCGAACCCGTGGCGCCGGCGTCGAAGAGCAGGCCGCCCTGCATGTAGCCGGGGATCGGCACACCGAAGAGGTCGAGCACGGTCGGCGCGATGTCGAGCAGCTCGGGCGCCTGCTTGGTGATCTTGCGGTTGCACCAGAAGACGCCGGGCACCAGGCGCGGGTCGACGCAGTGGTCGCCGGACCAGGACTTGGTGTTGTCGCTGAAGACGACCTTCGAGACCGCGCCCGTGGCGCAGTCCCAACTGTGGCGGAAGCCCTTGTGGTAGCCGATCAGGAGTTCGGGAGCCATGTCGGCGTAGGGGCCCGAGTGCAACTCACTGGTCAAGAATGCCTCGCGCACCACGGCGGAGCCGTCCAGAGGATCGCGCAGCGCCTCGAGCTTGGCCTTGATCTCGCGGCACAGCCCGGGGAGCTCCTCCTTGCCCACGATCCCCTTGGCCTCGCGGTCCTGGCGATTGATGAAGATGCCCGTCAGACCGATCGTGAAGGCCTTGGTGCGCTCCCAGTCGACGTCCTGGAAGTAGTCGCGGGATGTCTCGCAGCCCTCCTTCAGCACCAGATAGCCCTCCTCCTTCAGCCACGTGTTGAGGTTCACGCCGCGGCGGAAGTTGGTGAATCCGTGGTCGCTGATGACCATGAACACGGTCTCGCGGTCGTCCCCCAGGCGCTGGCGAACTTCGCCGAGGAAGGCGTCCATCTTGGCGTACATCTGCGGGATGACGTCCTTGTGACGCTCGGTGTCCTTGCCCGCGTTGGCCGGGTGCGTCGGGTCGAGGTAGCGATAGAACATGTGCGAGATGCGGTCGGTCGTGTCGAAGACCACGGTCACGAAACCGCGCTTGGTCTTGTCGAGCACGTCCCAGAGCTGCTTCTTGCGCTCCTCGAAGATCGACCAGGCCTGATCGAGGAAAGCCTGCTCGTCGATCACTCGCTCGTTGAGGGCCCAGGTGTCCTCGGCCAGCCCCAAGGTGGCGTAGGGCCCGAAGAGCTTGGCCAAGTAGATCGAGTACACGAAGGGGTGCGAGATCGGCATCGCCGGACTCGCCGGGTCGATGTTGATCGGCGTCACGTAGAGCTCGACCTGCGAACGCCCGCGCTCGTCCTGCTCCCAGGTCTGGATGTAGAAGCGCGCGATGCCCTGCACGCCGCCCTCGAAGGGCACGACCATCCAGGGCGTGTACTCGCGGAATCCGAACTCGATCGTCTCCTTGCCGACCGTCAGCCGCGCGCGGCGCCGCCCCTCGTCGAGTTCCAGGCTGAAGGGCGACTTCATCCGGTGCCCGTCCTTGCCGTGCGGCCCGGTCAGCTTGGACTCGATGCGGTTGCCGCGCCGGACCACCTGGTACTGCTGCCCGCCGATGTGCGTGCCTTCCTTGCGCTCGCGGGTCGAGTAGAACGAGAACGAACCCTGGGTCCCCTGCAGGTCCGGCACGCACATCCCGGAGAGCAGCGTGCCGTTCTTGAACTTCTGCGGCGGGAAGGTGATCGGGACGCGGATGATCGAGGACCAGACGCGGCTCTCGCCCAGGAGCTTCCAGAAGGGCTGACTCTTCTGCATGAAGCGGTAGACCGCGCGCGTGCCGAAGGGCACCTTCGTGAAGCCCAGGTTGAGCGTGCGCGGACGCGTGCCGATGTCCGAGGAGGAGAGCACCGGCAGGTAGCTGCAGGGGTCTCGCGTCAGGAAGTCGTAGATGTTGTGGCGCGAAGCGTCGACGCCCGTGGCGTAGCTCGACCAGGCGACCGGCGAGATCGAGGGACAGGCGGTGGCCAGCTCGCTGAAGCAGCCCTCCTCCGCCAGGCGCACGAAGTTCGGCATCGTCCCCGCGGCCATGTACTGGCGGGCGAGGCCCGGGTCGAATCCGTCCAGCCCGACGACCACCACGCGCTTGACCTTGGCCTTCGTGCGCCCGGTCGGCGTCAGCAGCCGCACCGCCGCCTTGAGGGGCCAGAGCAGGATGACGAGCAGGGCGAGCAGGAAGGTCCCGAGCAGCACCAGCACGGAGCCCGCGGCGGCGAAGCCCGCTCCCGGACCGATGTAGGCCAGGGCCGGGGGCGAGGTGGCCATCCAGGCGAGGGGGACCAGGAGGGCCGTAACGGGGGGCGTACGGAGGCGCATCGACAGGCTGGGGGCGGGGAGGGGTGCGCGGCAGCGCGCGGGCCGCGCGGTGGGGAGCGGCGGCCGACGATCGCTCCAACGCGGCGCACCGGGGACCGAGCGTCCGACCCCGAGCCCTATCGTCCACGGGGCAGGGACGCTGGAGGGGGGCAGGGTCCCCGGCTGGGATCCGGGAGGGGGAGAGGACTCGCCAGTGTACGGCCTGTGGCGAGACGCCGTGAGGAGCTCCCGCCCCGGAGTCCCGGAGGAGCCGAGCCCGAGGATGGGCGGTCCGGGTCAGGCGCGGGCGCCGGGGATCAGGCCCGCAGCCTGGAGGTGGTCGAGCACGCGCCGGGCCGACTCCTCGATCGATTCCTCGGCGGTGTTCACCACCACCTCGGGACGCTCGGGCGGCTCATAGGGGTCGCTGACGCCCGTGAAGCTCGGGATGAGACCGGCGCGGGCCTTGCGATAGAGGCCCTTGGGATCACGCGCCTCGACGACCTCCAGCGGGGCCTTCACGTGGACCTCGACGAAGGGCGCGTCGGCGCGACGGCGCACCTGCTCGCGCACCGCCGAGTAGGGCGAGATCGCGGCCGTGATCGCCACGACGCCGTTGCGTGCCAGGAGGTTCGCCACGAACCCGATGCGGGTCACGTTGGTGTCGCGGTCCTCCTTGCTGAATCCCAGACCCTTGCTCAGGTTCTCGCGCACCTCGTCGCCGTCGAGCACCTCGACCCTGCAGCCGCGTGCGCGCAGGAGCGGCTCGAGGTACTGAGCCAGCGTGCTCTTGCCCGAGCCCGACAGCCCGGTGAACCACAGGATGAAACCCTCGTGCTGCATGGCGGGCATCCAGGCGTCAGCGGATCTTGCCCTCGAGGTAGGGCACCTCGAACACCTTCTCGTGCATGATCGGCCCGTGGCCGAAGTAGCCGCCCTCGCCAAACAGTTCGCCGTGGTCGGCGGTCACCACGATGTGGGTGTTGCGCGGCACCAGGTCGTACAGCTCCTCGAAGACGCCGTCGAGGTAGCGCACGGTGTCGATCTGTCGCTCGCGCAGCTCGTCCAGCTTGTTCTGATCGAAGAACTTTGGAGCGTTCGTGTCCTTGATCAGGTTGCCCTGCGCGTCGACATCTTCGTCGAGGTGCTTGAAGACGCCGTTCACGCCGCTGATTCGCGGCAGCATCGAAGTGTCTTCACCGGGCTTGGCGTAGGGGTAGTGCGTCTCCCCCACGTTCAGCAGATAGAAGCTGGGCCGATCCGTGGCGAACTGCAGGGTCGGCAGCATCGCACGCATGTCGTTGTGGCTGTCCATGAGCTGGAACGTGTCGAAGTCCCGGTTGATGCCGGTCTTCGGGTTCAGCACGGGCAACGAGACGCGCGCGTGGGTGCGATAACCGAGCTGATTGCGCAGGAAGCCGGGCAACCACAGGCCCGGGACCATCTTGGCGAACTCGACGTCGTGCGCGCCAAGGCGCTTGTTGAAGTTGACGAAGTCCTCCTTGTAGTACTCCGAGGCGTAGACGTGCGGCGGCGTCGTGTGCGGCAGGAGACCCGTCAGGAGGTTGTAGTGCGAGGGCGCGGTCCAGGACGCGTAGGTGTAGCGCTTCTCCGGTTTGCCGAGGCGCGTGATCACCTTCGGCTCGGCCGCCATGAAGGAGTCGTAGCGCAGGCTGTCCAGGATGACGATGAGGAAGTGGTTCTCGGCCTTGGGCGGGGGCTGGACGCCGCGCGGACCGCCGGGCAGGGGTCGGATCGGAGGCTTCTTGGGCGCCTCCTTCTTCTTGAACAGATCGAACAGGCCCATGGATCTCGGTTCCTGCGCTGGGGGGTCTTCAGACGGGCGGATGGGCGGACGAACGGCGGAGCGCTGCGGGCGGACCTTCAGAGGTAGCCCAGGTTCTTGAGCTTGCGCTTCACGTCCTCGAGCTCCTCGGGGTCGAACTCGTGGGACTTCCGCGGCCCGCTCTCGGCCTCCCCCATCAGGTCGCGCAACACGTAGACGATGAAGTCGGTCGGCGAGTTGAACCCCGAGTCCTCGACGACCTGCTGGATCTTGCGATACAGGGGGCGGGGGATCTTGACGGTGACCTTGCTCTCGCGCACGGGGACGGCGGGTCGTAGGGGGGGTCGGGAGGGGGGCGACGCTCCGATCGCACTCCCAGGATACTCCTCTCGGAGTGTCCCCGACGCTCCCTGAAGCCCCGAGGCCCCCTGGGGTGCCGGCGCACACCCCCCCAGCCACGCCCCTCCTGGTAGAGTCTGCCCCCCGCCCGCGACCCCCTCGAGCCCGCCATGTCCGCCCATCCCATCTCCCCCCTCCTCCTCTGCCTGGTGCTCCTGCTCCCCTCCTGCGGGGGCGGCGCCGACCCGGCCGAATTGACCCGCGCGGGCTACTCGCAGCTCAACTCGGGCAACGCCCAGGCCGCCCAGACGAGCTTCGAGCGCGCCCTGACCTCCCTCCAGCCCGGGGATCCCGACTACGTCCGGGCCAGCCTGGGCCTGGCCCAGGTCCTCGCCGCCCAGGACCCGGCCCGCGCCAAGCAGCTCTTCCTCGACCTGTCCGCCAAGGGCCTGGTGCAGGAGGGGGACTTCCGGCTGGTGGCCGGCGCGTTGGTCTCGGCCCGGCACTTCGAGGAGGCCACGGCCCTCGTCCAGGTCGGGATGACCGCCTTCCCCGAGAGCCCGCGCATGGCGGAGCTGCGCGACTACGTCGGCGACTCGGCCCTGAAGATGGGCTCCGAGGTCCCGGCGGCCCTCAAGGGCCTGGGCTACGTCGGCTCCGACTGAACCACGGGCCGTCAGAACTCGAACACGAGCTCGAGCCCGGCCGTGAGGTTGTAGCCCCACCCGCACGGGCTGACGGGGTCGGTGTACCAGGCCTGGAAGGTGCGCGAGTCGCCCGCCGCCCATGCGCCCTGCCCCGGCAGGAGGGGGCTCAGGTCGACGGCCCCTGCCCCGTTCGCCTGCGCGACGCCCAAACGCACGGGGGCCCCCGCGGCGCAGCGCAAGCCGTCCCCGAAGGCGATCCCTCGCCCGGCCGCGGCGGCCTCGACGCCGACGAACAGCAGGACCATCGAGGCCGGGGGTAGGCCGTGGGCGCGGAGCTCGAGGTCCCCGTGGCCGACGCTGGTGCTGCCGCTGCCGGTCAACGAGCCGCCCGCCCCCGTCCCGTTGCGGCACCCTTCCCGCTCCCCCGCGCCGTTCCCGCATGGGCACGACAGGTTGCTGCCGGCGCAGACCGTGCGGCCGATCTCTGCCAAGGGGACGTGGTGGAGGTAGACGGCTCCGCTGTGGTCGATGGGGCCCGAGGCCTGGGGCGCGCCGACCAGCAGCTCGCTGCCCGTGAGGACCAACGCCGAGCCGTAGTTGTCCCCCGCCGATGCGTCGAGGGCGGTGCGTCGATCCACGGGCAACCAAGCGCCCGCGATGCGCTGGAAGATCGCGACCGAACCGGCATCGATCTGCCCGTCCTCGTCGCTCTCCGGCGCGCCGACGGCGATCACGCCGCCCGCGACCCCGATCGACGCGCCGTGCCGGTCGTCGTTGCCGGTCGCGGCGACGTAGAGGAGCGCGACCTGCGACCAGGGCCCGCCGGGCGCCCGTTCGAACACGTAGGCCTTGCCCCGACCCGCGCTCGCATGGGGAGCACCGACGGCCAGGGCGCCCTCGCCCAGGGCCAGGGCGGTCCCGAAGCGATCGCCGGCGACGGTGTCGAGGCCGAGCAGCAGGTCGCCCGCCGACCAGGTCCCCGAGGCGCCGCGCTCGAATACGTACACGGCACCCGAGAGCGCGCCCGCGCTCTCGGAACGCGGCGCGCCGACGGCCAGGGTCGATCCGCGGCTCGCCACGGCCCAACCGAAACGCCCCATGTGTTGGGGCGTGAACGCGACGAGCTTCGCGACGAAGGCGAAGGGTCCGCCGGGCTCGGCGCGCTCGAAGACGTACACCGCCCCCGCACCGGTGTACCCGCCGGCGCGGTGGAACGGCGCGCCCACGACGAGGCACGACCCATCCAGCGCGACCGAGCCACCGAAGAAGTCCCCGTTCGCGCCATCGGGGGGCGACACGGTCTGGGTCGCGATCCAACCGGCCGCGCCGCGGGTGAACACACGCACCTCGCCACAGGGACTCGTCGAAGCGACGTCGTAGGGCACGCCCACGGCGAGGGTGTCACCCGCGATCGCGACCGCGAAGCCGAAGTGATCGCCGACCCCGGGCGTGCCGAAGAGCCGGCCCTCGTGGGCGGGCCCTTCGGGGCCGCGCAGGAGCACATCCACGTAGCCCGGCAGGCCCGCGGGCGCGCCCAAGCGGGGTGCCCCGACGGCGATGCGCGCTCCATCGCTGGCCGCCGCATGCCCGTAGCCATCCCCGCTCGCGCCCACGGGGGCCACGACCTTGATCTGACCGGCTTCCTGGTCGAGCGCCCCGCCCCCGGCCTCCCCTCGGGCGCAGAACGCCCCCGCGGCCAGGAATCCCGAGAACACGCACCGCGCGAACCACTCCCCCCCCGCACAGACCGGTCGAACTGCCATGGGATCCCCCCTCCGTGCTCGGCGTCGCCCTCGCGAACGCCCGGCCGAGTAGCCACCCGGAGACCCGCCGTCACGCGGCGGGTCGATCCGGAACGGCGAATGAGGGAGAGGGCTCGACCGCACCGAACGCGGTTCCCAGGGCTGGGGCCCTCCAGCCTCCCGACGGCGGGAAGCGGGCCCCCGCGCGACCCCTGGGAGCGGGATCCGGACCCTACGAGACGTTGCCGGAGGCGAGCAGATCGACCCCCCCCGTTCCGCTGATCGGGTCGGTCTCCTTCTCGGGCCCCTCGAGGAACAGCTTGCGCAACTCGCCGGTCAAGTACTCGAAGGCCTCATCGATCGAGTCGGTGCGGAAGAAGAGGTCCACGTCCTCGGGGCTGATCGTGCCGAAGCGCACCATCGGCTCGAAGTCGATGATCCGCTCCCAGTACTCCGTCCCGTACAGCACGATCGGGAGCTTGCGCTTGATCTTGAGCGTCTGGACGAGGGTCACGACTTCCATGAACTCGTCGAAGGTGCCGAAGCCGCCGGGCATCACGACCATCGCCTTGGCGAGGTAGCTGAACCAGAACTTCCGCATGAAGAAGTAGTGGAACTCGAACGAGAGGCGACGCGTGATGTACGGGTTGTCGGACTGTTCGAAGGGCAAGGAGATGTTGAGCCCGACGTTCTCGCCGCGTGCCTCGGAGGCGCCACGGTTGGCGGCCTCCATGATCCCCGGACCGCCGCCCGAGCAGACGACGAAGCGGCGCTCGGTGCCCTCGAGCGACTTCGACCAGTTGGTCAGGCGCCGTGCCAGCTCGCGGGTGTCCTCGTAGTAGCGCGACATGTGCAAGCGTGCCTGGGCGCGCTCGAGGTCCGCGCCCTCCGCCTCGGCGCGTGCGAGCTCGGCTTGCGCCTGGTCCCGCGGCAGGATGCGCGCGGAGCCGAAGAACACGATCGTGTCGCGGATGCGGTTCTCCTTGAACCTCGCTGCGGGTTCGAGGTACTCCGCCAGGACGCGCAGCACGCGGGCGTCGGGGCTGTTGATGAAGGCCTCGTTCTTGTAGGCCTTGACGGGACGGGGATGACTCTCGCTCATGGTTGGGGGGCCCGGGGTGGGGCCGGGACTATAGCCACTCGTCGCCGGGAGGCACGACGCAGAACACCCTGACTTCGGGTGCGCGTGGGCGGGACGATCACCCGTCCTCGCCGCGCTCCTTCAATCTGCGGTGAGTCGAGTCGAACAACTCGTCGAGCCGGCGCTGCTTCTCGCGTTCGCGCTCGAGCTCCTGCTCGAGCTGGTCGGCGGCGCGCTCGGTACGCCCACGCACTCGTTCGTGGGCCGCGTCCCAGCCAGCCGGGTCCGGCTTGCCCCGGCCCACGCTCGGGTCCGAACCTGGGGGGCGCAGGACGTTCGCTCGGGCGTTCCCCACGTCGACGCGCAGCAGCGCTCGGCAGCAGGGACAGGTGACGTCGATCTCCTTCTCTCCCATGGGCTCTCGCGCGGGTCGGGGCGCGGGGAGTGTACGCCCCCGCCGGAGAAGTTCGGTACGAGCCGCGCCACGGTCGTCCGCCGGCGCTACGGGAGACGTACGGGCGTCCTCGGCGGCGCCGCGTTACTGGGCTCCGCGTGGCTGCTACTGCGGGCACGGGGGTGGCCGCGCCCCGTCCGCGCCATGGAAGGACCCACTGTCTTGGATCCGAGCGCCCCCCGAGGGCGGCGCACCCTCGCCCGTTCCGGGACGGGCCACGCGCAGAAGGCACTGGGCTGGCTGGTGTGGGCCTTCCTGATCGCGGTCGTGCTGTGGACCGGGCGTTGAATCGTGGCGGCGATACGATCGGCACGCTTCCAGCGCCCTGACGCGGCCCGCGCCGACCCGGCGGCCGGGCGGGCACGGCGCGGACGATCAGCGTCGGTCCGGGGCGGGCGAGAGCAGGCGCTGGATGCGGGCGGCGTAGCGATCGCGCAGGCGAGTCTGGTGGTTCGAGAGTTCCACCTGACGGCCACCGATGAAGACGTACTCCACGCGGCTCTGGATCTCGAGCGGGTCGCCGCTGGTCACCACGACATCGGCCACCTTGCCCGGGGCCAGGCTGCCGAGTTGCCCCTCGACGCCCAGCATCCGGGCCGGGTAGTAGGTGATCGCGCGCAGGGCTTCCTCGCGCGGCAACCCGAAGGCGGCCGCCATCGCGGCGTGGAAGGGCAGGTTGCGCGTGTTCTCCGCCTCCGCGGCCAGGATCGAGACTTCGACCCCGGCCCGGTGCAGGATCGCGGCGTTCGCATAGGCGCAGTCGTAGGGGTCGAAGCGCGAGCTCGGCAACGCGAGCACCGGGCCGACGGCGACCGGAACGCCCTCGCGCGCGATCGCGTCGGCGACCTTCCAACCCTCGCGCGCTCCATAGAGCACGGCGCGCAGCTCCTCGCGCTTGGCGAAGCGCAGCGCGTGGAGGATCGTCTGGGCGTTGTCGGCGTGGAAAGCCACCGCGCGATCGCCGCGCACGAAGGGCACCAGCGCCTCCAACCGCGGGTCGTGACGCGGAGCGGGAGCGCCGGCGCGGGCCTCGTCCAGCAGGCGCGCGTACTCCCGGGCATCAGCCAGGAGCCGCTCCAACGCCAACACGGGCGCGGGCGGTTCCTTCTTCTCGGCGTCGTTGTCGAGGCGCGGGAAACGCACGTGGAGCATGTCGAGGTCGAGGGTCAGGAGATCCTCCCAGGTGTCGCCCTCGAGTTGGATCAGCGCCGAGCGCCCCATCACCGGGCCGCCGCCCTGCGGGGCGACCTGGACGCGCGTGACGCCGTTCGAGCGCGTGACGCCGATCTGCGCCGAGTCGGCGTGGACCGAGCTCGCCGTGCGCAGGTCCGGTTGATCGCCGCCGATCTCGGAGACGTCCAGGGTCGCGTTGATCGAGGCGATCTCACGGATCCCTACTGGCGCTCCCAGGGCGATCATTCCCGGCAGGACGTGCTTGCCCTGCGCCGCGATCACGCGCGCTCCGGCCGGCACGATCAGCTCCTTGCCCACGTCGAGGATCCGGCCGTCCTGGATGAGCACGGTCGCGCCCTCGAGCGCCGGCCCGCTGACGACGTGCACCGTCCCGCCCACGATCGCCGTGACCGCTCCGCCCTCCGGCTTCCAGGCGATCGGCTGCGATTCCTCGCGCAGGGGGCGCACGGGCAGAGCCACGCCGTCGAGCCCGAAGGCGTCGCGGCGTTCGAACTCGATCTCCCCATCCACCATCGTCCACAGGACCTGCGCGAAGGACGAGAGCGGATCGCCGCTGAGCAACACGAGATCCGCGTGCTTGCCGACCTCGATCGAACCGACGCGATCGGCGATGCCGAGTTGGCGAGCGGGATTGAGGGTCACGAGCGCCAGCGCTCGCACCGGGTCGAGGTCCGCGTAGCGCACGGATTTGGCCGCCTCGCCGTACATCCGCCGCATCAGCTCGTTCGAGTCCGAGTTGAGGGAAGAGAGGACTCCGGCGTCGTCCAGGAGCGCGGCATTCTCCGGGATCGCGTCGTAGGCCTCGATCTTGAAGGCCCACCAGTCGCTGAAGGTCGAGGCGGCCACGCCGGCCTCGGCGAGCTCCGGGGCGACCTTGTAGCCCTCCAGCACGTGGTGCAGGGTGCCGACGCGGAAGCCGAGGCGCTCGGCGGCGCGCAGCAGCATCAGGATCTCGTCGGCGCGGTAGCAGTGGCTGTGCACGACGATCGTGCCCTCGAGGATCTCGACCAGGGCTTCGAGCCGCAGGTCGCGCCGCAGGGGAGCGGGGTCCTCGCCGCGCTCACGGGCCTGCGCCAGCGCCTCGCGCTCGCGTTGGTACTCCCGCGCGCGCTCGAAAGCCCGGTGGAACAGGGTCTCCACGCCCATGCGCGTCGCCGGAAAGCGGTCGTTCCCGCGGCCCGAGTTCGCGCGCTTGGGGTTCTCGCCCAGGGCGAACTTCACCACCTTCGGGGATCGCGGGAAGAGCAGCTCGTGCGCCTCGCGACCCCACTTCAGCTTGATCACCTGCCCCTGGCCCCCGATCGCGTTGGCCGAGCCGTGCATGATGTGCGCGGTCGTGACGCCACCGGCCAGGCCGCGGTAGATCGCGAGGTCGTCGGGATCGAGAGTGTCGGCGATGCGAACCTCGCAGGTGATCGAGAGCGATCCCTCGTTCACTCCGCCGCGAATGGCCGTGTGGGAGTGCGGGTCCACGACCCCGGGCGCGAGGTGCCGCCCGGTGCCGTCGAGCGTGAGGATGCCCTCGGGTGCATCGATCTGTCCCACGGCCGTGATGCGCCCTTCGAGGACCAGGACGTCCCCCACCCGCGGCGGCGCGACCGCGGAGTGGATGGTGACGTTGCGGATCACGCAACTGCCACCCGTGCGCAGCGCTGGCCGGCGGTGGGCGTCGAGCTCGACCGCGTGCGCGTGGGCCGGGGTCGGGGCCGACCCCTCTTGCGCGCCGGCGAAGTCCGTCGCGAACCCGCCGAACAGGGTCACGACGATCGTGGTCGCGAGGGTCATGTGCCTCATCGTCCGTCCTCCCGAGGCGTCCGCTCGGCGCTGAAGTTCGCTGTCTGCTCGCCCTGCGAGAACCGCCAGGTGACCTTGCCCGTGAGCCCATCGCCGTCGAGCTCGCCGACCAGGGCCGTATCGACCTCGAAGCCGGAGATCAGGAGTTGGGCAACCAGGCGCAGCCGAGTGCCGCTCACCTGGCCGCTCACCGTGCCGTGCACCTCCTCCTCGGCGAACGGGCTGAAGAAACGGATCGCGCCGCTCACCTTGCCGCCGGAATCCATCTCGAGCGCGAGGTGCGTCGGCTCGAGCGGACGCTCGCTCTCGAAGACCAGCGTCCAGTCGCCGCTCACGTCCAACCCGTCCTTCGGCGCTTCCTCGGCCTTGGGCGGCTCCACCTCGAAGCGCTGCGGGAATCCGTCGATGACGATCCACGCCACGCGCGCGCCCTCGTCGAAGGGCGAGGCCGTCCAGAGCGCCAAGTGCGCCTCGTACCCGACCTCGATGCGGCCCACGCGATCGGCGACGCCGAGCAACTCCGCCGCGCCGCGCGTCAGGGCCTCCAGGGCCACGGCGCGCGGCAAACCCTGCTCGACGAGCGCGCGCACGCGGGCCAGCAGATCACCGGGCTTGCCGGCCCCGCTCCCGAACGCGAAGCGCACGCCGGCCTCGTGCAATCGCAACGCGCCCGCACGCCGCTCCTCCCACAGCCGCCGGCGTTCGCGCCGCACGTCGAGCGGCTCTTCGTAGGTCCACTCGATCTCCGGCTGCGCGGCGGGAGCGCGCTGGATGCGGCCCGGGACGGGCAGTTCCTCCTCGGCGGCCTGGTCCTCCTTGGGCGCGGGTTTCTCCGCGCGCCCCTTGCCCTTGGTCGCGTCGGGATCGGGGACCTCCTTGCCCCACTCGAGGGTCAGGAACACCGGGACGCGGGCCTGCGCGAGGGTCGCGGCGCGCTCGAAGGCCTGCGCCCCACCCGCGATGCAGAGCTTCAATCCGAACTCCTCCGCCAGCCGCAGCCAGCGCGAGACGTCGGGCGCGCCCTCCGCGAAGCACAGGAGCGGCTCGGCCCCGCGCAGCAGCCCCTGGGCGGCCTCGAGCTCCGGATCGAAGGGGGGGCGCGGCGCCGGCTTGCCCTCGCGGCGTCGCTGCTGGAGGAGCGCGTGGTGCTCGGCGTCGAGGAAGAACTGCCGCAGGTGCGCGTGGTACCCCATCAGGGTGCCCGGGTAGCCGCGGCCGCTGGCCTGGAAGCTCGCCGATTGGAAAGCGCTCGGACGCAGCACGCGTTCCCGCGGCGGTCCATCGCGCGCGGTCACGACGGCACTGCGGCCGGCGAGCAGCTCCCCGATCGGCGCCACGTGCACGACGCCGAAACCCGCCTTGCGCCACGGCTCGAGGGCGTCCGCGGCCGGGTCGAGGCTCTCGACGGCGCGGAACGCGGCGCGAATGCCCTTGCGATTCGCGCTGCGCATCTCGACCTGCACGTCCGATGCGGTGGGCGTGGGGCGGTCGCGATCCGCTAGGGGATCGGCGGCCACGATGCCCTGCTGCGTGAACGCGTCCACGAAGGCCGGCACGGCGAGCATCCCTTGGCCGTCGATGCGTCGGGCTCCCGGGACGCGAGCCTGGGCCTCCTCCACGACACCAGCGATCCGCCCCTCCCGCAGCACCAGGCTCACGCGCGGAGCGTCGGGCTGATCGACCAGACGCACGTCGTTGAGCACGTAGGGCGGCGGGTAGGACTGCGCCGCGGGAACGGGCGCCGGCGCGACGGAGAGGATGAGGAGCGCGACGAGCGCGCGCGGGACCAGGGTCTTGGGCTTCATGCTGGGGAGGGACGGCGCCAGGGGGGCGTCATTCTGCACGCCCGGGGCGCGCGGACCAGTGGCCTCGTTCACAGCCCGCGCGCCCACTCCGGTCGGAAGGGCGCGTGGGCAGGGTCGGCGAGCGCACGGTCGAGCGCCGCCAGGAGCGCCGGCTTGTCCTTGGGTAGCCGGCCCGCCAGCGCCAGGAAGTTGCTGGCGTGGTTCGAGCGGAAGATCGTGGCCTCGAGCTCGAGCTCGCCGACGAAGGCGCGCAGCTCGGCCGCCAACTCCACGGGATCGAGCTCGTCCACCAGCCCGCGCTGGGCGTCCTCGTGGAGCGGTGTGTCCGGGACCGGCGTCATCACCAGGGTGCTGACGAACCGCGGTTGGATCGCGTTCACGACGCGCGCCGAAGCCAGCGCGTGCTCACGCGACAACGCGCGGCCCCCGGCCCCCAGCAGGATCATGGTCGAGAGCTGGACGCCGGCCGCGTGGGCCTTGCGCGCGACGCGGACCATTTCGGTCGCGTCGACGCCCTTCGTCAAGCGCTCGAGGACCGCGTCGTGACCGCTCTCGATGCCGAGGTAGTGGAGCGTCAAGCCGAGCTCGCGGAGCTCGCCCAGCTCCTCGACGCTGCGCACCTGCAGGGATTGGGGCGAGGCGTAGCACGAGACCCGCGCCAAGCTCGGGAAACGCAGCGCCAGATGCTCGAGCACGCGCCGCAGGAACGACGCCTTGGCCATCAGCGCGTCCCCGTCGGCGAGGAACACCTTGCGCACCGCGGGGCCGAGGTGCTCGGCGGCCCAGTCGATCTCGCGCGCGAGCTCCTCGTAGGGCCGCACGCGAAAGCGCTTGTCGCGGTACATGCCGCAGAACGCGCACTCGTTGTACGAACAGCCCAGCGTGGCCTGCAGGATCAGGCTGTCCGCCTCGGACGGTGGGCGGTAGAGGCGACCTTCGTAGCGGATCACGGCCGCGCGAGTCTACTCGTTCCGAGTCAGGGCTGCCTGCCCGCCATCCCCGGCGGCGGCGGCGCGTTCGGGTTGGTCTCGAGCTCTTCCTGCCAGGCGAGCATGCGTGACTTCGACTGCTCCAGCTCGGCCTCCTCGATGCGGTCCAGGCGCTGGTAGATCATCGACAGGCTCGTGCGATAGGCCGGATCGTCGGGGTCGAGCTCGACCAGGCGCTTGCCCGCGGCGAGGGCTTCCTCGAAGCGGCTCGACTTCATCAGGGCCATCGACAGGGCGTGCAGCGCGTCGGGCCACTCGGGGCGTTCGGCGAGCGCGCGCTCGAAGGCCGCCACCGCGTCGGGCAACTCCATCTTGCCGTAGTGTGCGAGGCCCTGCAGGTAGTGCTGATTCGCGGCGGTGCTCATGGTTGCTTCGCTCCGTGGGGCCCGGGCCGGGCATCAGACCAGACCCGGCTCCGGCCTGGCAAGGACGGATCCCGGCCCGCGACTGGATGCGGGGCGCGACGCGGGTACCCTGGCCCCCGTGCAGGGCTCGCCGCGCAGGGTGTTCCTCGGTCGCGACCGCGCGCCGCTCGAGGCCGCGGCCGAGTGGTTGGCGCGCGAGCGCGGTCCCGACCTCGGGGGCTTGGTCGTGGCCCTGCCCGGCGCGCGCGCGGGCCGGCGCCTGACCGAGCGCCTGGCACGACTCCTGGGCCCGGCCTGGACCCCACCGCGGGTGATCACCGACGGACGGCTGAGCGACGAGCTGCTGCTGCGCGGCGTGCGCACCGCGGGACGCCTGGTGCGCACCCTGGCCTGGGAGCGGGCCCTGCGCGCCTTGCCGCGCGCGGCGTTGCGGCGCGTGGCCGCGCGACCGCCCGAGCCCGACGACGCCGCGGGATGGGCGCGCCTCGCCGAGGAGGTCCGTCGGCTCTTCGGCGAGCTCGCGGCGGATGGCCTGGACTTCTCGGCCGTGGGCCAGGCCTTGCCCACGGACGCTGGCCCCGGCGAGGCGGCACGCTGGGAGGCGCTGGCGCTCGCGCAGGCACACATGGCGGCGGAGCTCACGCGCGCCGGGCTCGCGGATCCGCACCTGGCGCGACTGGCGGCCCTCGGGCGCGGGGAGGTCGACACCGAGCGCGAGGTGGTCCTGGTCGGCGTGGCCCAGACGGGCGAGCTCCTGCGCAGGACCCTCGCCCTGCTGGGCGAGCGCGTCACGGCCCTGATCCCCGCCCCGCCCGCGGAGGCGGACGCGTTCGACGCGTTGGGGCGCATCGACGTCGCGGCCTGGGCCGCGCGCGACGTCCCGCTCGCGCTCGAGCGCTGGCGGATCGTGCAGGGCCCCGAGGACCAGGCGCGCGAGGTGCTGCGCAGCGCCGCCGCCTGGAACGGGCGATTCCGGGCCGAGGACCTCTCGATCGGCATCGCCGACCCGGAGGTCACGCCCTACCTCGCGCGTCGGCTCGCCGACGCCGGCGTCGAAGCCCGCGACGCGGCCGGCACACCCCTCGAGCGCACTCCCCCCGCGCGCCTGCTCGCCGCCGCCGGTGCGTTCCTGCGCACCCGTTCGTTCCGCGACCTGGCCGCGCTGTGCCGTCACCCGGACGTCGAGGCGGCGCTCGAGTTGGGCGGCCCGGGGGAACGATTCGAGCCGGCGGAGCTCCTCGATCGCTACCTGGCCCACAACCTGCCCACGCGCGTCGACGGGACCTGGCCCCCCGACACGCGCGGCTTGGAGCCGAACCTCGAGCACCTGCACCGCGCGCTCGAGGCGTGGCTGGGCGAGCTCGCCCCGGCTTCGACGCGCGCGCTGCCGGATTGGCCCGGCGCCGTGCGCGCGCTGCTCGAACGCACCTATGGCCGGCGCGAGCTCGACCCCGCGGACGCCGATCGCGCGTTGGTCGGCGCCCTGCGCGGCCTCGGTGAAGCGTTGGCGGAGATCGAGGAGTGCCCTGCCGACCTCGCCCCGACGGTGCCTGCCTGGCAGGCCCTCGAACGCCTCGGCCGTCTGCTCGTGGGCCGCGCGATCCCGCCCCCGCCGGCGCGCCCCGGCCGACCGACGGTCGAGTTGCTGGGTTGGCTCGAGCTGCCCCTCGACGATGCGCCGGCCCTGATCCTGACCGGGTTCCAGGAGGACCGCATCCCCGAGTCGGTGCACGGCGACGCCTGGCTCCCGAACGGGCTGCGGCGACGCCTGGGGCTGGCCGACAACGAAGCGCGCCTGGCCCGCGACGTCTTCGCCGCGACGCTGATCCTCGAGACGCGCGCCGAGGCCGTCTTCGTGAGCGGCCGGCGCAGCGCGGCCGGCGATCCGCTGCGCCCCAGCCGCCTCGGCTTCCACGCACCCGAGGGCCAGATCCCCGCGCGGGTCCGACACGCGCTCGACGCCGCGCCCGCGCGGCGCAGCGCTCCCCCGCGGCCCGAGGAGACCCCGCGCCGGACCCTGCCGCGGCGCCCCGGGACGCACACGCCGCAACGCTTCTCGGTGACCGCGTTCCGCACCTACATCGAATCCCCCTACCGCTTCTACCTCGAGCACGTGCTGGGGGTGGAGACGTTCGACCACGACGGCCGTGAGCTCGACCCGCGCGGCTTCGGGTCGTTGGCCCACGACGCCCTGGAGGTGCTCGGGCGCGACGCGACGCTGCGCTCCTCGACGGATGCCGGGCGCTTGGCCGGCGCGCTCGAGGCCGAGCTGCGTCGCTTGGCGCGCGAGCGCCTCGGTTCCACGCCCGCCGCCGCGGTCGAGCTGCAGGTCGACCAGCTCGCCTGGCGCCTGCGCCAGTTCGCGATCCACCAGGCCGAGCGCGCCCGCGAAGGCTGGACCGTCGTCGCCGCCGAATGGAAACCACCGCGGCCCGCGCGGCTCGAGGTCGACGGCAGCGACATCGAGCTCTCCGGCCGCATCGATCGCATCGATCTTCACCGCGACGGTCGCTGGGCGCTCCTCGACTACAAGACGGCCGAACGCGCCGGCGATCAGGGCGCGCGCAAGGCCCACCGCGCACGCGACGGTACCTGGCGCGACTTGCAGCTCCCGCTCTATGCCCACCTGGCCGCCGGGATGGCCGAGGAGCTCGGCGCCCGGGGCGTGCCGCAGCTCGGCTACGCGGCGCTGGGAAGGGACGAGGCCAACATCCGCTTCGACCTGATCGAGGACTGGGACGAGGGTGTGCTCGCGAGCGCGCTCGAGGCCGCGCGGGAGATCGTGCGCGCCGTGCGCCGCGGCGAGTTCTTCGACGTCGCTCGCGCCCGGCCCTTCGAGCCGGTGCTGGCGGCCCTGTGTGGCCAGGGCCTCCTGGCGGAGATCGGCGGCGACGGGGAGGACGACGGCGACGGCGAGGAGGAGGCATGACGCACACGCCCCATCGCTTGATCCTCGCCAGCGCGGGCACGGGCAAGACCTATCAGCTCTCGGGTCACTTCCTGCGCCTCTTGCTCGCGGGCGTCGAGCCCGAACGCATCCTGGCCACGACCTTCACGCGCAAGGCCGCCGGAGAGATCCTGGAGCGCGTCCTCGAGCGCCTGCTCGAAGCGGCGACGCGGCCCGAGAAGCTCGCCGAACTGGCGGCCCAGGCGCCGGGGATCGCGGTCGACCGCGAGCGTGTGACGGCCCTGCTCGCGCACCTCACGCGGCGTCTGGACCGTTTCCGTGTGCGCACGCTGGACTCGTTCTTCGTGCACCTGGCGCAGCTCTTCGCCCTGGACCTCGAGCTGCCGCCGGAGTGGACCCTGGTCGAGGAGCTCGACGACGCGGAGCTGCGCACCGACGTGCTCGGGCGTGTGCTCGCCGAGTGTAGCCAGGAGGAACGCGTCGAATTGCTGCGCGGATTGCAGCGGGGCGCGGCGACGCGCTCGGTGCACGCGGCGATGCTGGGCGTGGTGCGCGACGCCCGCGAGCTGGCCCTCGAGAGCGCCTCGGACGCGTGGACGCCGATGCCGCTCCCCGACGGGCCCCCTCCCGAGGAGCTGCCCGAGCTCGGCGCGCGGCTCGAGGGCGTCGAGCTCCCGTTGACCCAGAAGGGCACGCCCATCGTCCACTGGAAGACGAACGTGGAGCGGGCGCGACGCGCCGTGGCGAGCGGTGACTGGGAGGACTTCCTCGAGATCACGTTGGTCCAGCGCGTGATCGATGGCGGCACCGAGTTCCAGCGCAAACCGATCGAGGACGGGACGGCCGAGGTGCTCGGCGAGCTCGCGCGCTTCGCCGCCCGCGAGCGACTGCGGGTCTCGAACGAGATGACCAGCACCTGCCGCGCGTTCCTGACGCGCTTCGAAGGCCTCTACCAGGCAGCCAAGCGCGAGCGGGGCGCCTACCGTTTCGAGGACCTGCCCCTGGCGCTGGCGCCGTCGACGGCCAGCGAGGAGACGTGGAACCTCGACGAGCGCCGCCTCGAGCTGTGGTTCCGGCTGGACGGGCGCCTGGACCATCTGCTCCTGGACGAGTTCCAGGACACTTCCCCCGCCCAGTGGCGCACTCTCGCGCCGTTGGCCGAGGAGGTGCTCGCCGATGGCCTGGGGACGCGCAGCTTCTTCTGCGTGGGCGACGTCAAGCAGTCGATCTACGGCTGGCGGCAGGCCGAGCCGCGTCTCCTCGAGGAGCTCGCGGCGCGACATCCGGTGCTCGAACCTCCGTCGACCTTGGCGACGAGCTACCGCTCGGCCCCGGTCGTGCTCGACACGGTCAACCGTGTGTTCGGCGCACTCGGGCGGTCCGCCCTCCTGACCGACGAGGAGCAGCCGGCCCAAGCCCGCGCCGCGCGGACCTTCAGCGCGCGTTACCCGACCCACGAGAGCCAACGCGGCGAGCTCCCGGGCGCGGCGCTGCTGCTCGAAGCGCGCTTCGCCGATCCCGAACAGAGCCCCGCCGACGCCGTTCACGGGCTGGCCGTGGAGCGCGTGCTCGAGCTCGCGCGGCAGGCACCCGGCGCCTCGATCGGCGTTCTCGTCCGCACCGGCAAGCCGATCCCACGCCTGCTCCAGGCCCTGCGCGCCCGCGGCCTGCTGGCGAGCGGCGAGGGCGGCAATCCGCTCACCGACGCGGAGTCGGTCCAGGTCTTCCTCTCGGCCCTGCACCTGGCCGACCACCCCGGCGACAGCGCGGCCGCGCTGCACGTCGCCAGCTCGCCGCTGGGCCCGTCCCTGGGCCTGGGGCCCGGGGACGACGCCGATCCGAGCGCGCGCCGGGCCGCGTCCCGCGCTCTGCGCGCCACGCTCGCCCACCAGGGCTACGGTCCATTCGCAGCCTCCCTGCTGCCCACCGTGGAGAGCGCCACGGCCTTCAGCGCCTGGGACGTCGATCGGTTTCGTCAACTCGTCGACCTCGCTTACGCCTACGAACCCCGTGCGAGCCTACGCCCGGTCGACTTCGCGCGGCGCGTGCGCGCCACGAGCGTCGAGGACCCGCGGGCTTCGCGGGTGCGCGTGATGACGATCCACAAGTCGAAGGGCCTCGAGTTCCACGCGGTGGTGCTGCCCGAGCTCGACGGGACGTTGGTGAAGTCCAAGTCCACCTTCCTGTGGTCCCGCCCCGATCCGTTCGGACCCATCGATCGCGTGACCCTGCGACCGAAGAAGGTGCTGCTCGCGTTCTCACGGCCCCACCGCGAGTTGGCGGAAGCCGTCGAGGAGCGCGAGTGCTCCGAGTCGCTGTGCGTGCTCTACGTCGCCATGACGCGCGCGGCGCGCCGGCTCGAGATGATCCTGCCCCCCCCTCCGCGCAGCGGCAAGCCGAGCACGGCGCGCACCTACGCCAGCCTGCTGCGCGAGTTGCTGGGGGGCGAGGCGGTCGGAGAGGACGGCGTCCTCTGGCGGCATCCGGACGGTCGCGAGGACTGGGCCGCCGGACTCGCGGCCACGGAGGGCGAGGGCGAGGCGGTCGAGGACGCGCCGCTCGTCCTGGTCCCGGCCGAACGGCCCCGCGACCTGCCGCGCGGGACCGCCAGCGCGGGCGAACGGGCGCGCGTGGGAGTGGGCGACGTCCTGCGCATCGCGGCGAGCCCCGAAGCGCGCCTGGGCACCCTCGTTCACCGTCTGTTCCAGGAGGTCGGGTGGCTGGAGGACTTCGCGGCGAGCGACGGCGAGCTGCTGGCCTTGCTCGCGGGCCTGGAGCCGGACGCGGCCCGCCGCACCGAGGCCCTGGCCCTCTTCCGTCGTTCTCTCGAAGCCCCAGACTTCCGCGCCCTGCTCTCCCGCCCGGCCGGGCCGGCGCGCGCGTTCCGCGAGCGGGCCTTCGCCACGATCCTCCGCGAGGACGGGGGCGAGCGCCTGTGGTCCGGCTCGATCGACCGCCTGGTCCTCCACGGCGACGACACCCACCCCGACGCGGCCGAGGTGATCGACTTCAAGACCGATCGCATCGACCCGGCGGGCATCCCGGGCAGGGCCGAATCGCACCGACCGCAGCTCGAAGCCTATCGGCGCGTGGTCGCCGCGCAGACGGGGCTGGCCGAGTCCGCGATCGCTTGCCGCTTGGCCTTCGTCACCACGGGCCAGGTACTGACCTGGAGCGCGCCCTCCGCCCCCTGAAGTCGGGTCGTGGCCACGGCGATGGCAGCCTGGAGCTGCGACAGCGTGCCTCGATTTGGAGTCGCCGCTCCCGAGCATGCACCGATCCCGAGGGCGCGCCCGCGCTCCCTACGCCCATCGGCCCAGCTCGGAGGACGCGCGGGACGGCGTAGCCTCCCCCGTCCGCTTGCCACTCCCCAGACCCCATCGAGAAGGAACGAGCGACGTGTGCCCCATCCTCTCCCCCCGTCCCGGCGGTCTCGTGCTGCTGGCCCTCGCCGCGGCGCCGCTGTGGGCGGCCCAGAACGGTGATGCGCCGACCCCGATCCAGCGCCCGCGCTTCCAACTCCTCCCCCAGAACGAGGATTGGTCGACCCTGCGCAACGTGGACCGCGAGCGCACCGACGACGCCTGGGACCGGATCAAGTTCGTACCCCTCGACCCTGAAGGCACGCGTTGGCTGACTCTCGGCGGCCAGGCTCGAATGCGCGGCGAGTTCTGGCGCGGCGCGAACTTCGGGCAGGTGCCCGCGGGCTCGAACGCGGACGACGAGCTGCTCTTGTGGCGCTTCTTGCTGCACGCCGACCTGCACCTCTCCCGTGATCTGCGCCTCTTCGTCCAGGGCAAGAGCGCGCTGCTCTCCGACCGCGAGCTCCCGGGGGGCAAGCGCGCGCTGGACGAGGACCGCGCCGACGTCCAGCAGCTCTTCGCCGATTTCTCCTTCGGTGATCCGGGAGACACACGCGTCACGCTACGCCCTGGGCGCTCCGCGCTGAGCTTCGGCAAGCAGCGTCTCGTCAGCCCGCTCGATTGGAGCAACACCCTGCGAGCTTGGGACGGAGTGCAGGGAATCCTCGCGCAGGAGGACTGGAAGGCCACGGGCTTCTGGACCCGCTTCGTCCTCGTGGACGCGCGCGACTTCAACGAGGCCGACGACGACAATCAGTTCTTCGGGCTGTATGCGGAACGGCCGCCCTCCGGCTCCCGGCCAGGGCTCGACGTCTACTACCTCGGGCTCCAGAACGAACAGGCGAGCTTCAACGCCACCGCCGGCACCGAGGAGCGCCACACGGTCGGCGCGCGCCTGCACGGTCGCGTCGGCGCCGGGCCCTGGGACTACGACGTCGAGGGCGCCTACCAGTTCGGACGAGTGGGCGCGGGCGACGTGAGCGCATGGATGTTCGGCGCCGAGCTGGGGCGCGACTTCCCCGACCAACGGGGCAGACCCCGAGCCTGGCTGGGGTTGGACCACGGATCGGGCGACGGCAGCGCGGGCGGCGACGTGGGGACCTTCAACCAGCTCTACCCCTTGGGCCATGCCTACCTCGGGTACATCGACACCGTGGGTCGCCAGAACATCTGGGACGCCAGCCTGGGTCTTGGATTCACCCCGCGCAAGGACACCCGTGTCACCCTGATCCACCATGTCTTCTGGCTGGCCGACACGTCCGACGCGCTCTACAACGCCGGCGGAGGGGTCGTGCGCGCCGGTGGCACGGCCGATTCGAGTTGGGTCGGAAACGAGCTCGATCTGCGCGTCACGCACTCGTTCAGCCGTCACGCGACGTTGCTGGCGGGGGCGAGCCGGTTCTTCGCCGGCGACGCGATCCGGCAGTCGGGCCAGGACGACGACATCGACTTCGTGTACCTGACGCTGCAGTACACGTTCTGACGCGTGGCCGGCGGTTCAGCGCCTTCCCGCCGTGGCGGGGACGCGCTCGTCCGTGCGGAACGGGAGGGCCGGCAGGCCAGCGCCGTTCACGAGGTTGACCGCGGGGTTGTCGGCCCAGGCGTAGCGCACGTGGGCGGGATCGGGGACCGCCGCGCAGCTCAATCGCACTCCGCCGGCCTCGAGGTGCGCCTCGGCCCAGTGGAACTCGCCCTCCGCGGAGGCCACCGCGAACCCCGTGGGCGCCTTCCCGTCGCGGGTGCGCAGGCCTGCGGCGTGATCGAACTCGAGCAGGAGTTCGCCCTCCACCCGGCGCAGCCTCGAGAAACGCGGTCCGGAGACCTCGACGGAGTGGCCGTACACCACGGCCCGCGCCACGCCGGCCAGCCGCTCGCCCACGGTGCGTTTGTCGCGCGGGTGGATGTCGTCGGCGTCGCCGATGTCGATGGCGCTCGCCATGCTGGTGCGCGGCAGCGCGAGGGCCAGGGCCTGCGCCTCGCGCAGCTCGGCCCACTCGCTCTCCCCTGGCCGTTCCGCGCGCGCCCGGAAGTTCGCGAGCTGCACCCAGAGGAAGGCCAAGCTCGGGTCGGCGAAGGCCGCACGCCAGGAGCGGATCAGGGCGGGGAAGAGCTCGCGGTACTGCTCGGCGCGGTCCGCGTTCGACTCGCCCTGGTACCAGATCACGCCGCGCACGCGCAGCCCCGCCAGCGGGGCGATCATGCCGTTGAAGAGTGTGCTCGCCCGCGACGCCGCGCGCTCGGGGTGCCGTTCCAGGATCGGCGCGAAGGCCGCGACGCCTTCGAGGAACGAGCGCTCGGTCCAGGCCTCGGCCGGAGTCCCTCCCCAGGCGGCCTGGATCAGGCCCACCGGGCGAGGTACGCGGGCGGCGAGTTCGCGGCCGAAGGAGTAGGCGACGGCGCTGAAGCCCGCCAAAGACTCCGCATCGACCTCGCGCCAGGTGCCCACGACGTCGGTGGCGGGCTCGTCGACCGCGGCGCGCTGCACCTGGAACAGGCGCAACTTGGGGGCGCTTGGCGCCGCCAATTCCTCCGCGGCACCGGCGGACTGGGAGACGGGCCACTCCATGTTGGACTGGCCGGAGGCGATCCAGACCTCGCCCACGAGCACGTCGCGCAGCACGATCGCGTTGCTGCCGCGCACCTCGATGCGCAGCGGATCACCTGGCGCCAAGGGCTGGAGGCGCACCTGGAAGCGCCCGGAGCCGTCCGCCCGCGCCGAGCCCGCTTGCAGGAGCTGGGTCGAGTCACCGACGTACAGGCCCACCGTGACCTCCTCGCCCGGGTCGGCCCAACCGAAGAAGTTCGGTCCGAGGTCCGCCTGCAGCACCATGCGATCCCCGAAGATCGCCGGCAGGCGCACGTCCGCCGTGGCGGCTCGCGCGGAGAGGAGGACCAACAGGCCGAGGAACGGGGCGGTGCGGAATCGGGGGCGACGCATGGGCTCCTCGGCCGGTTGGAGGGACGGAATCACATGACGGGCTCGACGCCCAGCTCGCCGAAGGCGTGTTTCTTGAAGTTCTCGCGGAACATCGAGCGCAGCTTCTCGGCGGCCGCGTCGTAGGCCGCCTTGTCGGACCAGCGCGAGCGCGGATCGAGGACGGAGGGATCGATGCCCTCGACGTGGCGCGGCACCTTCAGGTTGAAGATCGGATGCACTGCGTACTGCGTGCCCGGCGCGTGCAGCTCGCCTGCCAGCCCGGCGTCGAGCAGCCGGCGCGTGTCCTTGATCGAGATGCGCTTGCCGACCCCGGCCGGGCCGCCGGACCAGCCGGTGTTGAGCAGGATGCAGCGGGCCTGATTCTCCTTCATCTTGGCCGCCAGCCGCTCGGCGTAGATCGCGGGATGACGCGCCATGAAGGGTGCGCCGAAGCAGGCGCTGAAGGCCGCCTTCGGCTCGGTGATGCCGACCTCGGTCCCCGCGAGCTTGGCCGTGAACCCCTGCACGAAGTGGTACATGACCTCGCTCGCCTCGAGCACCGCGATCGGCGGGAGCACGCCGAAGGCGTCGGCCGTGAGCAGCACGATCGTGGTCGGAGCCGGGCCCTGGGCGCCGGGGGCCACGTTGGGGTTGCACTCGAGCGGGTAGGAGAAGCGCGTGTTCTCGGTGATCGAGCGGTCGGCGAGGTCGAGCTCCTGCGGATCCGTCTCGGCGAGCGGCTTGCCCGGCAGCGGCGGGACGTTCTCGATGATCGTCCCGGGCATCGACATGGCCGCGGCGATGATCGGCTCGGCCCGCTTGTCGAGATCGATCAGCTTGGCGTAGCAACCGTCCTCGAGGTTCGAGACGCCGTTCGCCGTCCAGGCGTGTTCGTCGTCACCGATGAGCTGACGGTCCGGGTCCGCCGAGAGGGTCGTCTTGCCCGTACCCGACAGACCGAACAGGATCGCCCCGTCCCCCGCCGCGCCGATGTTGGCCGAGCAGTGCATCGAGAGATCACCGGCCTCGGGCAGCAGGTAGTTCATCACCGTGAACATGCTCTTCTTGACCACGCCGCAGTAGTCGGCGCGGCCCACGACGAGCACGATCTGGTTCTTGAAGTCCAGGATCACCGCCCGTTCCGAACGCGTGCCGTCGCGCTCCGGCTGGCAACGGAAGCTCGGCACGTTGAGCATGGTCCAGCGCTTCTCCGCCTCGCCCTGCACGCCCGGCACGACCTTGGGAAACATGTTGTGGGCGAAGAAAGCATGCGTCGCGAACTCGCCGACGAAGCGATAGGGCACCGCGTAGTGCGGGTCATTGCCGCAGTACACGTTCTTGACGTAGAGGCGCGCCTTGCGCTCGTTGAGGTGCTGCACGACGCGCTCGAGGAGCCCCTGGTACTTCTGGGGATCGAAGCGACTGAAGTCGTTCTTCCACCACACCGTGTCCTCGAGTTCCTCCCAGGCCACGCCGAACGTGTCCTGGACCGGACGTCCGGTGCACGAAGGATCGGTGTAGTAGACCAGCGGACCCTTCACGCCCAGGCGCGTGGGGAAGGCCTTCTGCTCGTCGTCGGGACCGTCCTTGCGCACCCGACCCCGATCGTTGGCGATGGCCTCGTGGAATAGCTTCTCCTTGGGGAGGTCGACCTCGAACGTCACGGTCTTCAGGCCGAGCTTGGCCTCGAGTTCTCGCTGCAGCGTCATGGGGGGCTCCGTGGGATGGGCCGGGTCGCGCGGGGGTGCGGCAGCGCCGCGGTCGGGGGAGGTTCGCGCACTCTCCGGGCCGCCGACCGGGGGGCGACCACGCGCCCTCGCTGGGCGCGCTTCCGGCTCCGAATCGGGCCGAAGATCCTACTCCTCCCCGCGCCCGAGCGGCAACGGGGCCGCGGGCCCCTTCAAGGGCCACCGAGCGCGCGTGGCGGTCGCCTCAGGCGCGCGCCCCGGCCCGAGCCCGGTACCAGTCCAGGGTCCGGGCGAGCCCCGTGCGCCAGTCCACCCTCGGGCACCAGCCCAGGGCCGCCCGGGTGCGCTCCAGCGAGGCCAGGCTGTGCCGCACGTCGCCCGCTCGCTCCGGGCCGTGGACCGGCGGCAGCGCGCGCCCGGCGCACTCGGCCATGGCGGCATGGAGCTGGTTGAGCGAGATGCGCTCGCCCCCGCCCACGTTGAGCACGATGCCCGGGTCGAGCTCGACGTCGAGGCAGCGTAGGTTGGCCTCGACGACATTGTCGACGTAGGTGAAGTCGCGCGTCTGTTCGCCGTCGCCGTGGATCGTGGGCGCGCGCCCCTCGAGTAGCGCACGCGCGAAGATCGCGATGACGCCCGTGTAGGGGCTGTCGTCGCGCTGGCCGGGACCGAACACGTTGAAGTAGCGCAGCGAGACGGTGCGCAGGCCGTGCGCGATGCCCCAGACGCGCAGGAGCTCCTCCCCGGCCAGCTTGCTCGCCGCGTAGGGGGAACGCGGGTCGGGCGTCATCGTCTCGCGCTTGGGGAGCTCGACGCTCTCGCCATAGGCAGCGGAGGACGCGGCCAACACGAAGCGGCGTACGCCGCCCAGGCGCGCCGCCTCGAGCAGGCGCAGGGTGCCCATGACGTTGATCTCGTAGCAACGCTCGGGCTCGGCCAGGCTCTGGGGCACACTGACGAGGGCCGCCTCGTGGAAGACGCCCGTCACACCGGCGCAAGCCCGGGCGCAGGCCGCGCCGTCGGTCACCGAGGCCCGCAGGAGCTCGACCGGGGCGCCGCTGCCGAGTTCGTCCACTTCGAGGCCGGCGAGATTCTCGAGGCGCCCGCTGGAGAGATCGTCCAGGACCCGCACGCGCTCCCGGCGCGCCACGAGCGCTCGCACGATGTGCGAGCCGATGAAGCCGGCGCCGCCGGTGACGAGGAAGAGGGACATGGGCCCCAGAGCCTACAAAGAGAACGCGCCCGACGGAGCGATCTCCGTCGGGCGCGCGGCATCGAGAAGAGTTGGATCCCCAGCACAGCTTGCGCTGCGACCGGCCCAGCCGCGCGGTCGCCGGATCCGAACGCAGAATCCGGTTCGGGCTCCGAGAACTCACAGGAGGGGCGGTGGAGGGACGGAAAAGGAGCCGGCCCGCCGAGCGTCGCTCGGCGGGCCGTGCTCTCGAGGCGTCGGAGTTCCCAGCGTCCGTTCGTCTCGGGGGAGGCCTCGGGCACCGCCGGACCGGGGCAGCGGTCCTCGGCGGGCCGGGGCTTCCAGAGTCCCCAGCGCAGCCCCATCCAGGCTGCGGCGGTCGGAGCCGGCCGCCGCGCTCGACCGAACGCAAGAAAACAAGCCCCGTACAGCGCCCGGATCGGGGAGCGCACGAAGCGAGCGAGCCCACCGACGGGTGTCGGCGGGCTCGCTCGCAGCATGAGTTCCGTTCCCTGACCCTTCCGGTTCTCCTCGGGCGCCGCGGACCCATCCCTCATGAACCGCGGCGCTCTCCCTTCGGGCCGGTGGGCCCGCTCGGCGGCGGACCCGGTTTCTCCATCATCGGTTTCTCTCGAGACGTCCGGAGCGGGACTGCGCTCCGCCGCCCCCCAGCCGGGCTCGAGTTCGGACCGAACGCGGCTTTCGGCGGTTCTCGCCCGGGCCCCGTTCAGCGCGCGACCGAGCGAGCCCGCAGGCACCAGGACTCGGCCCGGGGATCGACGACGGTGACTTCGACCTGCACTCGTTCCCCGGGTTCGAGCCGCAGGCGCCGCCAGGGGCTCTCGGTCCCCTCGAGCAAGAGGCCTTCGCGGTCGAGCCACTCGAACGAGTACTCGAACTCGAGGACCCGCTCGCCGGTGTGCACCAGATCGAGTCGATGGAGCCGCTGCCCGTCGCGCACCTCGCTGGAGCGTGGGACGGTGGCCAGATGCCGCTCGATCGCGGGGTCGCCGCCCGCGACGTTCGACGGCCGCTCGACCTGCACGCCGCCGGGCGCGGGCTCCACGCTCTGGGCCGGCGTGCGGCAAGCCGCGAGCAGGAGCGCGCAGGCGAGCGGCAGCCGGAGGAGAAGGGTCGAACGAGTCTGCATGGGCTCGGTCGCGGCTTCCGGGAGCGCTCCCCGCCGCGGGCGACCGAAGAGGGTAGCGCCCGCGAGCTCGGCGTGGGACGGATTCCGGTCCCGCGGCGCGGCCGACGTGGTCGGCCCCCGGGCAGCCCCGTAGACTGCCCCGCCCCGCCCTCGCCGGAACAGCCATGAAACGCTCCACCCTCGTCGCCGGACCTGCCGCCCAGCGTTCCGTCGGCCAGGACACCCCGATGATGGAGCAGTTCTGGCGCGCGAAGAAGGAGCAGCCCGACGCCCTGCTCTTCTTCCGCATGGGGGACTTCTACGAGCTCTTCCACGAGGACGCCGAGATCGCCTCGCGCGAGCTGGGCATCACGCTCACCTCACGCTCGAAGGGCGAGGGCGCGATCGCGATGGCGGGTGTGCCCGTGCGCTCGATGGAGGGGTACCTCCTGCGCCTGGTCGACAAGGGATACCGCGTCGCCATCTGCGAGCAGCTCACCGATCCGCGCGAGAGCAAGGGCATCGTCGAGCGCGCGATCGTTCGCGTCGTGACCCCCGGCACGCTGACCGAGGAGAACGCGCTGCGGGCGAGCGAGAACAACTTCCTCGCGAGTCTGTTCGCCGAGGGCGAGCGGGCGGGCATCGCCTGGGTCGACCTCTCCACCGGCCGCTTCCACGTATGCGAGTTGGGCGTGGCCGCCTTGCTCGACGAGCTCGGCCGCATCGCGCCCGCCGAACTGCTCTGGTCGCCGTCCTTCCAGGAACGCCGGCCCGAGCTGGCCGCCGAGCTGCACCGCCAACTCGGCCCGCGCCTCTCCGAGCGGCCGCCCTGGCGCTTCGAGCGCGACGCCGCGCGCCGCGCCCTCACGCGACACTTCAAAGTCGCGACCCTCGAAGGCTACGGCCTCGAGGACGATTCCCCCGTCGTGTGCGCCGCCGGAGCGCTCGTCGAGTACCTCGAGGAGACCCAGAAGGGTGCCTGCGAGCACGTGCTCACCATCGAGCGCATCGCGACCGACGAGTACCTCGTGCTCGACCGCGCGACGCGCTCGTGCCTCGAGCTCGTGCGCACCCAACGGGATGGGCGCCGCGAAGGCACCCTGCTCGCCACGCTCGACGCGACCGCGACGCCCATGGGTGGGCGCCTCTTGCGCGAGTGGGTGCTCTCCCCGCTGCGCGCGGTGGACGCCATCCTGCACCGCCAGCAGGGTGTGGCCGAGCTCGTGGACGCGCCCTTCCTGCGCGAGGACCTGCGCGCCCTGCTCGAAGGCATACACGACGTGGAACGCTTGATCGGCCGCATCTCGACCGGCCGCGCCAACGCACGTGACCTGGCCGCCCTGGCGGCATCGCTCGCGCCCGTCGAGCCCCTGCGCGCGAAGCTCGAGGGCACATGGTCCGGGATCCTGTGCGAGCTGCGCGACGGTCTCGACCCCCTGAACGACGTAGTGGACGAGATCCGCGGCACGCTCGCCGACGACCTGCCGCTCACGGTGCGCGAGGGAGGGCTCGTGCGGCCGGGCCACAGCGCCGAGCTCGACGAGCTGCGCCAGATCGCTGGCGACGGCAAGAGCTGGATGGCGCGCTTCCAGGCCGCCGAGGTCGCGCGCACCGGGATCACGAACCTCAAGATCGGCTACAACTCGGTCTTCGGCTACTTCATCGAGGTCCCGCGCGGACAAGTGTCCCGCGTGCCCGCCGAGTACGTCCGCAAGCAGACGATCAAGACCGCGGAGCGCTACATCACCTCGGAGCTCAAGGAGTTCGAGAAGAAGGTGCTCGAGGCCGAGGACCGTTCGCGGGACCTCGAGTACCGCATCTTCGACGCGCTGCGCGACACCGTCGCCGCCGAAGTGCGTCGCATCCTCGAGACGGCCCGCGCGGTCGCCACCCTGGACGTGCTCGCCGCCCTGGCCGAGGTCGCGGCACGCCACCGCTACGTCGCGCCCGCCGTCGACGACGGCCCCGAGATCCGCATCGTCGACGGCCGCCACCCGGTCATCGAGCGCGGCGGCACCGAGCAGGCCTTCGTGCCCAACGACAGCCTGCTCGACGACTCCGCCCACAGGGTGACGATCCTCACCGGCCCCAACATGGCCGGCAAGTCGACCTACATCCGCCAAACGGCGCTGATCGTGCTGCTAGCGCAGATCGGCTCCTTCGTCCCGGCCGCCGAGGCGCGCATCGGCGTCGTCGATCGGATCTTCACGCGCATCGGATCGGCCGATGACATCGGCCGCGGCGCCTCGACCTTCATGGTCGAGATGATCGAGATCGCGGCCATCCTGAACAACGCGACTCTACGTTCGCTGGTCGTCCTGGACGAAGTCGGCCGCGGCACGAGCACCTTCGACGGCCTGGCGCTCGCATGGGCCATCGTCGAGCACGTCCACGACGCACTGGGCGCCCGCACGCTCTTCGCGACCCACTACCACCAGCTCACCGATCTCGCCGAGCGCCACGCGGGCGTCTGCAACAAGACCGTCGCCGTGCGCGAGTGGGAAGACGAGATCGTCTTCCTGCACAAGATCGTCGAAGGGGGCACCGACCGCTCCTACGGCATCCACGTGGCGCGCCTGGCCGGCGTCCCGCGCCCACTGCTCGAGCGCGCCAAGGAGATCCTGCGCGATCTCGAGGACGACGCCCAGGACCTCGCGCCGCGCATCGCCGCCCACAAGGCCCCTCCCGCGGCCGCGCCGCCCCCGACCGCACCGCGCCAACTGGCCCTCTTCGACGCGGCACCCAGCCGCGTCGAGCGCGAACTCGAGAAACTCGACCTGGCCCACCTCACACCGGTCCAAGCGTTGGTCGAGCTGGAACGCTTGCGGGGACTGCTCGCGCGACGCTGAACGCGCCGCCCCCGCGCTTCACGGCCCCAAGCGCCGCTCGCGCAGGGCCCAGGTGCACACGAGCGCCGCGAGGAACGCCACGCCCAGCTCGTAGGTGGGCGTGCGGCCGCCGCTCCCGTAGGACCAGAGGGCGACGATCGAGGCGCCGACGACCATCCCGGCCAGCACGCCCCGCGCGCTCGTGCGCCGGTCGTAGCAGACCAGCACGATGGCGGGACCGAAGGCCGCCCCGAGCAGCGACCAGGAGAGCAGCACGAAGCCGTGCACCAGGGGCAGGCGAGTCACGAAGGAGAGTCCGACCGCGGCCAGGAGCGTGGCGGCCACCGCGATGCGGCTCCGGCCGCGCGCGCTCGAGCTCCGGTCGACGCCCGCGGAGGTCCCGCGCAGGTCGCGCACGAAGCTCGAGGCGATCACGAGCAACTGGCTGTCGCAGGTCGACATGACGGCCGCGAAGAGGGTCGCGAGCAGGAACCCCGCGAAGCCGGGGAGCAGGAAGTCGGCGGAGAGGTCGAGGGCCAACGTGCCGTAGAGCCCATCGCTGCGCCCCCCCGCGAAGTCGCTCGCCAGCGGATAGAGCGCGCGGCCCACGAGCCCCATCAGCAGCGCCCCCGCCGCCATGACGACGTTCCACGCCGTCCCGGTCACGAGCGCGATGCGCGCCTGGCGTGGATCGCCGAGCGACATGTGACGCACGAGGATGTGCGGATTGCCGGGCGAACCGAACCCGATGCACAGCCCGCCGATGAGGGCCAGGGCGCCTCCGACCGGATCGAGCAAGGCTGGGTCCAGCTCGCGAAGTCGTCCCGCGAGCGCGCCGAACCCTCCGACACGCGCCAAGCCGATCAGCGGGAGCGCGACCAGGCCGACCAACATGAAGCCCGCCTGGATCACGTCGGTGACGACCACCGCGCGATACCCGCCGAGCAGGGTGTAGACGAGCACGATGCTGGCCGTGATCACCAGGCCCCAGGTCGCTCCGTCCAGGCCGAACACCGCCTCGAGGGTCACCGCGCCCGCCGAGAGCTGCGCGGCGACGTAAGTCAGGAGGAACGCGACGATCAGCAGCCCAGCGAGCCGCCGCACCGGCAGGCGCGAGGCGCCCGCGCGACCCTCGGAGTTGAGCGGTAGGGCACCCAACACCTCGGGCACCGTGATCGCCCCCACCGCCGCGCTGCGCGCGCGCAGGCGTGGCCCCAGGCCCGCGAACATCCAGGCCTCCGCCAGGATGTAGCCGGGAAACATCCACAGCGCCGAGAGCCCGATCGACCAAGCCGCCGCGCTCGCCCCCACGACCAGCCACGCCGAGCGCCCCGAGCTCACCGCCGACAGCGCCATCGCCAGGCCGGACAAGCGGCGCCCGGCGAGAAAGTAGTCCTCCTCGCTGTCCTCGCCGCGCCGCGCCGCCCACAGGCCGACGCCGACCGTCGAAGCGAGGTACAGCGCGAAGACGAGCAGCGTGGCGCGCGAACCGGCGTCGCGCAGGAGGCAGAGCGGCATGGGACCCAGGTTGCGACCTCGTGGCCCTACCTTCCAGCCCGGCGGTCAGGGCCGCACGTGCAGGCGATCGGCGGCCACGACCAGGTTGCCGGCGGCGTCGCGCTCGGCCAGACCCTCCACGACGACCATCGAGAGGTGGTCGAGGCCGTGGAAGCCGCGCGGCGACACGGGCAAGGGCCGATCGCCCTCGCGCAGCTCGATCGTCGCCGTGCCGCGACGCAGGGCGTCGGGGTCCTCGCAGCAGTAGTCCCAGGGCGTCTTGCAGCCCATGCCGTCACCGACGCAGGAGACCAGGGCCGGGTCGACCAACGTGAACACGGCGGCGCCGTCGACGAAGACCTTGCGCGCCCCGCCGACCGCGCCGAGCAGCACCACCCGCTGGCCGTCCTGGGCCGCGGCGTGCACCTGGGCGACGGGTTGGGCCCCGGCGGGTTCGGTCGCGCTCCAGAATCGCGCCGGAAGGTCGGGGCTCGCCGGGCCCCCCTGCGGCGCCTCGGCGGTGCATGCAGAGAACAGCAAGAACAGGGGCAGCAGGTGAAGTCCGAAGTGTCTCATGGTTGTCTCCGAGGTGTTCCGGGGGTGGGGCTCAGCTCTCCTTGAGGGCCAGAGCGATCGTGAGGCGCTGCGCGCGGAGGGCAGCGGGAAGCGTACCGAGGGCGGCGATCAAGAGAACGCCGGCGAAGGCGATCCCAACGGCGTGCGGACCGACGTCGAGCTCGAAGGCGCCCATCGAGATCGAGACGGTGGTGCCGCCGAGCAATGCTCGCGCCAACACCAGGCCCACGAGGCCTCCCGCCGCCGCGAGCACCAGGCCCTCCTGCAACAACGAGAGCACCAGCGCGCGGCCCGGGTAGCCCACGGCCCGCAGGGTCGCCAGCTCGCGCACGCGGTCCTGCACGGCCGCGTTCTGCGTGTTGGCACCTCCGAACCCCGCCGCGCCAGCCATCAGGAGCGCCAACAACCAGGCCAAGCCCTGGATGGGCGTGAACCAGGCCGCCAGCTCCTCGTAGTAGAGCTCCGACGGGATCGCATTGAGCTCGAGGTCGAGGCGCCGGCGCGTGAAGAGCTCGAGGTCGGTCCAACTCGCGCCGGGCTCCATGCGCACGAAGATCGCCGAGACGTCCTCGCGCCGGGTCAAGCTCTTGAGGTCCTGCACGTCGGCCCACAGCTCCGACTCCGTGGTGGTGCCCGGTGCGGCGAAACGACCGCTGACGCGGAACTCGCCGCGCTCGAAGCGCAGGATCGACCCGGGAGAGAAAGACTCCTCGGGCAGGCCGAGCTTGCGCGGCACCAGGCGTCCGACGAGGACCTCGCCCGGGCCCGGAGGGCGCCCCTCGATCACGGTCACGTTCGAGTGCACGAGGAAGGCGCGTTCGGTGACCCCGCGCACGAAGGTCTCGTGGGTCGGATCCGCGGCGTCGGGCCCGGGATCGGGCCCCAGGCGCAGGCGCGTGCCGACGTGGATCTCGGGCGAGATCGCCGGGATCCCGCCGAAGGACCGGATGCCGCGCACCGAGGCGGCCACGAGCTCGGGCACGGCGGCGGCCACGGTCGAGCGCAGCACGTCGCGCTCGGAGACGCGCGAGAGCAGGATCGCGACGTCCGGCTCGCCCGCCCGGGCGTGGCTCTGCGAGAGGCCGCGCACGAAGGTCACCGTCGCCATCAGCAACGCCGCCACGAGCGCGCTGGAGAGTCCCGTGAGCACGGTCCGCAGGGGGCGGCGCGCCAGGTTGCGCACCGCGTAGTCGAAGGGCAGCAGGCGAGCCTTCACGTCAGGCGCTCCTCAGGGCCGCGACGATCGGGATCCGGCCGACGCGCCAGGCGGGTACGAGGGCGGCCAGCAGGCTCGCCACCAGGGCCAGCCCCAGGCCGCGCGCGACGACGGTCCAGGAGAAGGTGAAGCTCACCGGGACGCCCTCGGCGCCGATCGAGAGGTGCGTCAGGTTCAGGAGGACGAGGGCCGAGAGGAGCCCCAGGGCCGCGCCTGCGGCGGCGAGGGCGAGGGCCTCGCACACGACCAGGGCCATCAGGTGCGGCGGCTTCCAGCCCAGGGTGCGCAGGACCCCCATCTCGCGCACGCGTTCCTGGACGCTCATCAGGATCGTGTTGCCCACGAGGGCCAACATCACCGCGACGCAGCCCAGGGCCAGGAGTCGGCCGAAGCGCAGGATCTCGCGCAGGTCGCGCGTGGCGCTCTCGAGGAAGGCGAGCTGCGAGCGGGTGTCGGTCGGTTCCTCGGCGCCGGCGAAGACGGCGTCGATACGTTCGGCCACCTCGCGGGCCCGCGCGGGGTCGTCGACCTTGACCTCGAACTGCGTGACCGTGCCGAGACGGTCCACGGGACCCGCGCGCTGCAGGTACTCGAGGTGCGTCAGGATCACGCCCTCCTCGACCGGTTGCGAGGAGCCGAAGATGCCGGCCACCTTGACGTCGATGGCGTCGATGCGGAAGCGGTCGCCGACCGAGAACCCGCGCCGCGCCGCGAACTCGCGGCCCAGCAGGGCCGCGTCGCGCTCCTGCTCGAACGTCACGAGGTCGCCGGCGACCAGCTCGATGTCGCGACCCGCGAGCAAGCGCTCGACCGGCGCGCCCTGGAAGGCCGCGATGTCGAGACTCGCGCGGCAGTTCGAGAGGTAGATCTTCACCGGCAGGACCGAGGTCACGCCCGGCACCCGCTCGAGCTCGGCGGTGTAGCGCTCGGGGAGGAAGGAGGTCTGAGGGCAGTACCGGTTCTGGCGGTACACGATCAACGTGCGCGCCGCCTCCGAGCCCGACAGGGCGCGCCGCAACCCCTGGTCCAGGCTCTCGACCAGCACCAAGAGCAGCATCGCCGAGCCGATCCCCAGCACCGTCAGGGCCGTGCGTCCCGGCCGGCGCGTGAGGTTGCGCATCACGAGCATCAACAGCTTCATCGCCGGACCTCCGGGAGCTCGGGCACCGCCTCGAGCCGACCCTTGACCAGATGCAGACGACGCGTGCCGTAGGCTGCCGCCCGTGGGTCGTGGGTCACCATCACCACGGTCTTGCCACGTTCGCGGTGGAGCCGCGCGAGCAGCTCCAGCACTCCGCGGCCCGACTCGTCGTCCAGGTTGCCGGTCGGCTCGTCGGCCACGATCACCTGCGGATCGGCGACGATCGCCCGCGCGATCGCGACGCGTTGTTCCTGGCCGCCCGAGAGTTGCCCGGGCTTGTGGCGCGCGCGGTCGACGAGGTTCACGAGGGCCAGCGCCAAGGAGACCCGCGCGTGGCGCTCGGCGGCCGAGAGACCGAAGAGCCACAGGGGCAACTCGACGTTCTCGTAGGCGCTCAGCACCGGCACGAGGTTGGCGCTCTGGAACACGTATCCGACGTGCTCCGCGCGCCAGTCGGCCAAGCGCCCCGCGGAGAGCCCGGCCAGGTCAGCGCCGCCGACGCGCACCGCGCCCTCGTCGGGCCGGTCGATGCCCGCGATCAGGTTGAGCAAGGTCGTCTTGCCCGACCCCGAGGGGCCGAGCAACACGAAGAACTCACCCTGCTCGATGCCGAGGGTCACGTCCTCCAGGGGCACGATGCGCGCGGCCCCCTTGCCATAGGTCTTGGTGACCCCTTCCAGTTCGATGAAGGCCATGGCTCAGCGCTCCTCCACCGCGAGGCGGTCCCCGACTCGCAGGCCTTCGCGGCCGCTGTCGATCAACTTGTGGGAGAGGTCGATCCCGGCCGAGAGCAACGCCCGCTCGCCGTCGCGTTGCGCGACGCTCACCCCGCGCAGCGCCGCGCGTCCACTCAGGCCGTCGACGACCCAGACCTGGTCGCCCGGCAACAACAGGCGCGCGGGGATCGCGACGCGCGTGCCCTCGGCCGCGTCCGGACGCTCACCCTCGGCCGCGGCCGGAGCGAGGAAACGCACCTGCACGAGCATCTCGGGTCGCAGCAACTCGTCCCCATCGAGCACGCGCACATGGGCTTGCAGCGTCACCTTCTGGATGTCCGCCTGCCGCACGATGCGCAGCACCTCGCCGCGATAGGGCCGGCCGCGGCGCGCATCGCTCTCGACGCGCGCCTCCTGCCCGACGAAGAGCTTGGCCAGGTCCTGCTGCGGCACGTCCACCCGCACCCGCAACGAGGCGGGGTCGTACAGGGTCACGACGGCGTCGCGCTCGGCTCCCAGCGGGGTCCCGAGGGTCGCCAGGCGCTCGAGCACCACCCCCGCGCTGGGCGCGCGCAGCTCCATGCGCTCGAGGCGCAGACGCGCCTCGTCGAGGGCGGCGCGCGCCGCGTCGACCTGGGCGCGGGCCTCGGCGCACCGGGCCGTGGAGGCCTCGACGCGCAGGGTGTCCTCGATGCGCAGCTCGAAGTCGAGCTCGGCGCGGCGTGCCTTCGCGTCGGCGACCTCGGCCTCCGCGGCCGCGAGCGCGGCGTCGGCCTGCAGGATCGCGAGTTCGGCCTGCGCCGCCTCGACGCGCGCCTCGGCGATCTCGACCTGCCGCGGCCCCGCGACCCCGGCGGCCTCGAGCTCGCGCTGCACCAGGACCTCCTCCTCCGCGATCCGTACGTCGGCGCGACCGCGCAGCACGGCTTGCGCGCGGTGCTCGGCCTCGGCCTGCTTGCCTCGGCGCTCCGCGCGGCCCACCTCGACGGCCTCGAGCAGGGCCGTGGGCGCCTCGAAGGCCCGCCGTGCCGCGTCGAGGTCGGCCAGCATCCGGCGCTCCTCGGCCTGGGCCCGCGCGAGCTCGGCCTCGGCCCGTGCGAGCGCGAGCCGGGCGTCCGCGTCCACCAAGCGCGCGATCACGTCTCCGGCGGCGACGGCGTCGGACTCCTGGACGAGGAGCTCCGCCACGACGCCCTCCGCGAGCGCCGTCACGCGCACGGGGAACGGGTCGGGTTCGATCCAACCGGCGGCCTGCGCCGCCACGCTGCCGGCCGCCGCGCCCCCGAAGGCCGCGCCGACCACGGGCTCGGGCCGCACCCATGTCACGGCGCGCGCGCCGCGCCACACACCCTCGAGGCTGGTGGCGAGCACGACGAGGAAGACGGCGAGGAGCGCGAGCGGCACGGCGAAGCGCAGCCAACGCCGCGGGGGGCGCAGCTCCCCCGTCCGCGGCCCGCGGGTGCGCGCCAGGGCGCCCAGGTCGAGGTGATCGCTCACGGCGACACCTCCCCGCGGGCCAGCGCGCCGCGCCGAGTCCCGTCCAAGAGCTCGGGGCCGACCCACCACTCGAGATCGAGGGCCGCTTCGATCGCGACCAGGCGCGCGCGCGTCGCAGCCGTCGTCGCTTCAGCGCGCATCTCGAGCGCGGCCGCCCACTCCATGAGCGCTCCGGGCTCGACGCTGAAGCGCGCCCGCGCGGCGCGCCAAACCGTCTGGGAGCGCACGTCGACGGCGCGCGCTTGGGGTTCGATGCCCTCGCGCGCCGCCCAGCTGCGACCCTGCGCACCGCGCGCCTCGGCGAGGACGGCGAGCCAAGCGTCCTCGAGCGCCGACTGGGAGGCCTCGCGCCGCTCGAGCGCTGCGCGCAGCGGCCCGCGCACCGCGCCGGGCCAGGGGATCGACGTGCCGGTCACGACGCCCGTGAGGAGTTCGTCCGCGCGCCACAGCAGGTGCGGCCCGAGCTCGAAGCTCGGCCACCGCGCCGCCGCGGCCGCGCGCACCTCGGCTTCGGCGACCGCGTACTCGAGCAGGCCCAGGCGCAGCTCGGGCGAACGGCTGGCCCACTCCGCCGGCGCGGGCGGTTCGGGGAGCGCCCGGGCCTCGAGATCCGCGAGGGTGCCGCTCCCGAGCGCATCGAGGCACGGGCTCGAGGGCGCGATGCCCGCCGCCACGGCCAAGGCCGCACGCGCCCCCGCTTCCTCGCCCTCGAGGGCGCGGAGCTCCTTGCGCAGCAGCCCGAGGGCCAGCTCCGCGGCGTCCAGACCTTGGGCCGCCACCCGTCCGCGGCGGGCGAGGATCTCGATGCGCTCGCGGTCGCCGTCCGCCTCGGCGAGCAGCTCCCGCAGGGCGCCGGCCTGCGTCCGCACCGCGGCCAGGCGGGCCCGGGCGCGGTCGACCTCGACGCGCGCGCTCCAGGCGGTGCGCTCGAGCTCGCCCAGGGCGCGGCGCACACGCGCGTCGGCGAGTTCCCGCGCCGCCCCCGCCGGCCCCAGGCCCAGGAGGCCGAGCAGATCGACGGTCAGCGTCATGCGCGCATAGGCGTCGGGCTCGTCGAGCTCCTCGACCTCGAGCATGGCGCGCGTGGGCATCGGCGCGCCGGCGCCGCGCGCGTCCCGGCGGGCGGCGACCAGCGCGTGGCGCGCGGCCCGGGTGCGCGCTTCGAAGGCCAACGCGAAGGCGTGCCAAGGGGCAGACTCGTCGGCGTGTCGCTCCGGATCGACGAGCCGCGAGCGGTCCGGAGCACGCAGGCCCAGGGGCTCGAGCTCGAACGCCGCCAGCGCCTCCGCAAGACGCTCGGGATCGGTGCCGCGCGCGGCGATCCCGGCCACCAGGCCGGGTTCGTCGATGGGTCGCGCTCCCGGCGTGGAACACGCGCCGGTGAGAAGGGCGACCAGGAGAATCGGGTAGGGACGGGGAGCGCGCGGAGCGCGCGAATTCCTGCTGCACATGGAGATCGACCGAAGGAGCCGCGAACCGGATCCCGGGCGCGGACGCGCCCGACGAGCGGAGCGACCTTCGATCTAGATGCGCAGGGGCAGGTTGAAGCCGCCGTCCGGCGGCGGCCGGGCCGATCGGGGGCGCGTCGCGTGGGGACGCGCGGCCGAGCGATCGGGCGCGATCCCGACCGCCAGGCCCTGGAGGGCGAGCACGATCGGCGCACCGTCCCGCGCCGAAGCGTCGGCGATGGGCGCGCCCTGCTCCAACTCGACGCAACACCACGCGCAGTCGTCCTGGTCGGACGTTTCGGCGGGCATCTCGGCGGGCGCTTCGGAGTGCACCGTGGACTTCGAGCAACAGCTCGGGGCGTCCGCGCTCGGCTCGCAGCAATCCCCGAGTCCCGCCAGCGCCGACAGGCAGATCCGCAGACCCCCGACGCCCGCCAGGGCGATCCCGGGCAGCAGGGCGACGAGGACGGCGATCAGGAGCCGACGGGGACGCGGATCCATGGCGCGGATTGTATCGGCCGGACCGCCTCCGTACCTGCTCCCCACCGAGATCGGGTCAGAACCCGCGTTCCTGGAGGGTCTGGTCGAGCCAGGTCTCGCGCACCGCCGCGAGCCGGCCGGGTTCGAGGGAACCCTCGACCACCAGGTGCTCGAGCCGCATGAGGTAGTCGGAGTGCACCAGCAGGAAGAGCTCCCCGTCCCCCAGACCCTCGGCCAGGAGCTCCTGCTGGGTCGCTCCGCCGAGCGTGAGTCGCAGGCGACCCGCGCCGTCGTGCTCGAGCTCCATCCGCTGGCCCTGGCCCATGAAGAGCGGCGTGCGCTGCGGCGCGTAGGCGGTCAGCGGGCGGCCGCGGACGACGGCCTCGAGGTCGTCGACGTTGAGCGCCGCGGCGTAGTTGCCCTGGCGATCGGCGCAGATCCCGAGCAGGAACTGCCAGGTGGGCGCCTCTCCCAGCTCCGGCAGGTGTTCGTAGGAGAACTCGTAGCGCACCTTCAGCGCGGCGCGGAAGGCCAGGCGATGGCGCAGGGCGATGCGTCCGTGGGCGACGAGGCCCCCGCTGCGGATCGCGACGTCGTCGCGTTGGCCCACGAGCTCGCCCAGACGCGCACGCGTCGCGCGCAGGAAATCGTCGTCCCGTACGAAGTCCTCCATCTGCGCGGGGTCGGAGAAGTCGTAGGTGAGGCGCATGCGATCCGCGGCGAAGAGCTCCAGCTTGCCCCGCAGCAGCAGGCCCGGCCCCTGTTCGTCGTAGACCTGGCGCAGCGCCAGGCGCGCGTAGGCGCGGATCGCGGGGCGCAGGGCCGCGACCTCGGCCTGGGCCCCGTGCGCGCGCAGGAGCGCCTCGAGCTGGCCGAGCCGCTCGGCGGCGGCGAGCGCATCGTTCGGGAGCGGCGCGCGGCTGAGCTGATCCAGCTCGCCGAGCGGGAACCCCCGCGCGAGGAGCACCGGCAGGTCGCCGCCGACGTCCTCCGCCAACGCGGCCTGCTGCGGTCGGCTGCGGTCCAGGCTGCGCGGGGCCCTCCGATCGCCGTTCAGGATCGCTGGCAGGACCCGGATCCACGCGTCGGGCAAGGCCTCGACCTCCTTCCCCATCTGCTTGACGAGCTCGAGTGGATCGAGTTCGTCCGCATCGAGCTCCTCGACCTCGGCGCGATTGGGCTCGAGCCGCACACGCCCGCCTTCGACGCCCAGCACCTTGACGCGCAGCGCGCGGCCGCCGTGTTCGATCCGGTAGGAGCCACCCGCGGCGGCCAACCCCTCGAACCAGGCGCCGCGCAGGCGATTCCAGGCGGCGACCTGCTCCAGGGCGCGCTCCAGGCGCGCGCGTGCCGCCGGTTCGGCTTCGAGCTCGAGTGCGCCCTCGAGCAGCTCTTGGGCACGCACGGAGCGGCCGCGACGCGCGAGGTCCAGGGCGAGCGCGAGGCGCGCCTCCGCTGCGAGGTCCCGCGGAGCGAGGTCGGCGGGTTCGAACGCCCGGGTCGGAGCCGCCGGCGGCGCCGGGGATGGAACGGACACTCCGCCGGGGGTCGCCGCGACCACCTCCGGCGCGGACACCGCGGGTTCGGCGGGTGCGGGGAGCCGGTCCGCGTCCCACGCGAGCAACGCCTCCAGACCCGCCGCCGAAAGCTCGATCCCGGGGATCCGGCGGCGATGCTCCGCGAAGAGGTGACGGAAGAAGTCCCGGTCGAAGTCCTCGAGGCTCCCCTCGCAGACCGTCCGCTGGAACGCGGCCGGCCCTCCCCTACCGGCCAACTCGTCGGCCAGGAGACGCAGGAAACCCGCCAGGCGCTCGGGGTGGTGCAGGTACTCGACGAGCAGCAGGCTCTGTCGCCAGTAGGCGAAGTACATGCCCCCGAAGTCGAGGGTCTCCGGCTCGCGGCCGACGCGCCGCGCCTCGAGCCGTGCGTTGGAGTCGACGTGCGCGTAGGACGCGATGCGATACAGGTCGCCGATGCGCCACAGGTGCGTGAGCACGGTGTTGCGTGACCCGCTTGCAGCGAGCAACCGGCGGAGCACCTCCGAGGGCACCTCGGAGGCCCGTAGGCCACCGCGGCCGTCATCGACCAGGCCGGAGAGGTAGGCCGCGAGACCCTCCCGCAGCCAGTCCTCCTGCAGCGGATTCGCCTGCGCGGCGTCGTGGACGCGCAGGAGGTGGTGCGAGTAGGCATGTTGGGCCCAGGCGCGGCGCTGCGCGGGGGTCACGCCGGGCTCGAAGGGGGTCTCGCACACGACGACCAGGCGCAGCTTGCCGTTGTAGTCGCTGTGCGCCGCGTAGTGCGGGGTCGCGTGGCTGGCCCCGGCGTAGCTCTCGAAGTCGCCGGTGCTCGAGAGGACGAAGAGCGACTCGAGCACGAACTCCGGGCGCTGCGTCAGGCCGGCCGGGCGGGCGTAGGCATCCCGGAAGTGCGCGCGCAGCCGCGCCAGGGGTTGGGCCACCTCCTGCGCGACGCGCAGCGCGTACTGCGGATCGCGTCTCTTGGGGTCCTGGACGTAGACCACGAAGCCCTCGACGTCGTCGAGCCGCGTCCAACCGATCTTGGAGAAGAACGGGTGCTTGGCGAGCGCCCGTTCGAGCAGGAACAGCTCCCAGCGACGGGGCTCCGCTCGCTCGACCTCGAGCAGGGCCGCGACCCGCGCGCGCTCGGCGGCCCAGGCCGATTGCAGCTCGGTCAAACGTACCGAATCGACCGATCCGCCCTCGGCCTCGAGGAAGGGCGCGAGGTCGTAGAGATCGAAGAACTCCGAGAACGAGAGCGCTTCGTACTGCTCCAGGTGCGCCTTGCGATCGAATCGCACGCGGCCCTGGGCCGCCGCCGGCAGCGCGGCCAGCACGATCATCAGCCAGACGCAGGCGAATCGCCTCCCTCTGCGGCCCCCGGCTCCCGCACCCATGGGCCCACTCTATCCCGCATCCGCTGGCGCGGACAAGCCAGGGGCCGATCCCGGCGCCTCGGCGAGCGCGGAGCGCGCTCCCGCGGCGAAGCGTCGATCGTGCGTCAGCGGCGCGCGGAGATTCTCTTCCGCACGGGCCCGCACGTGGGCGTGGAAGGCCCGGCGGCGGCGCCGCACGGCGGCCGCGGAGTAGAGCTGCGCGAAGCACTCGCGCAGGCCCTCCTCGAGCTCGCGCACGCCCATCCGCGCGGGACGGAACATCACGTCGAAGAGCGTCGCGGAGGCCCAATCGCCCGGGGCCAGGAGACGGCCCTGGGCGCGCAGGGCCGCGTGGAGCGGGGTGCCGGGAAATGGCGTCAGGACGGTGACCTGCACCTCGGCCAGGCCGAGTTCCTCGGCGTATCGCGCGATTCGACCGAAGACCTCCGGCGTGTGGTCGTCGGCGCCCACCACGAAGCAGCCGTTGACGCTCACGCCGCGGCCCTGGATGGCGCGCACGGCGGCCGCATGGCCGGCGGCGCGCGCGGCCTTGAAGGGTCGCGCTTCGAGCGCCGCGATCGAACGCGCGTCGGGGGCCTCGAGCCCGATCAGGACCTGGCGACAGCCGCTCGCCCGCAGGAGGTCGATGAGCTCGGGGTCGTCGGCCAGGGTGATGTCGCTCTCGGTGAACCAACGCAAGCCCCGCGGGACCATCTTGCGCAGCAGCTCCCGCGACCAGGTCTTGTCGACGAACGTGTTGTCGTCCGCCAGCTCGACGAAGGGCCGCGGCCAACGGTCCTGGATCGCGTCGAGGTCGCGCTGCACCAGCTCGATCGGCTTCTTGCGGTAGGGCCCGCGCAGCAGCAGCCCCGAGGCGCAGAACGTGCAAGCGTGGGGACAACTGCGCGTCGTCTGCAGCGTGATGCGGTTGTAGCGCATCGGGTCGAGCAGGTCGTATCGCGGCAGCGGCGCCCGGGCGAGGTCGAACACCCGGTTGCGGGAGTCGTAGAGCGCCCGCGCTCGGCCGCGTGCCAGGTCGGCGAGGAACTCCGGGAAGGTCTCCTCGGCCTCCCCGGCGAAGACGTGGTCCGCGTGGCGCAGGGCTTCCTCGGGCAGGGCGCTCGCATGCAAGCCGCCGAGCGCCACGCGCAAGCCCAGGGCGCGGCACTCCGCCGCGAAGGCGTAGGCCTCGGGCGCCTGGGCCGTGAAGGTCGAGAGCGCCACGAGGTCGAAGCCCTCGGCCTCGAGCTCAGCGGGCCTGCGATCGCCGTGCTCGAAGTAACGGAACTCGACGTCCGCCGGGGCGGCGCCCGCGATCGTGAGCAGACCCAGGGAGGGCAAGGACGCGATCACCCGCCCACGCTCCACGAAGCCCGGCAGGGTGACACCCAGAGCGGCGAGTTCGGCGCTGCGCACGCGCACCCCGCTCATCGCGACCAGCGCGACCTTCACGGCAGTCCCTCCAGGCCGCGCAGCAGCGCCGAGCCCAGGAGCGACGCGGCGACCAGGGTCCCGGTGGCCGGCAGCGGGAGCAACCAGGCCGCCAGGCGCTCGCGCCACGCGGCCAGGAACAACGCCAGGGAGAGGGTCACGCTCGCGCCGACCCACAGCGGCGCGGCGACGCCGAGCTGCGGCGACTGGAACCCGAGCAGGTGCGCGCACACCCCGTAGAAGCCCGAGATCAGGGGCAACGCGACCAGGCTCACGTGCCCCAGCCGCGCGGCGCGTCGCCGGAAGGACCCGTACCCGCCCCAGCCGGCGCCCGAGCGGGCGACCGGCCCGAGGAGCGCCCCGGTGGCGAGGCCGACGGGGATCCCGTAGAGGGCGTGGAGCAGCAGGATGCTTAGAACTGACATATCAGTCTAGTTTGGGGCAAAAAAAGAGACTCGGGCGCTCCCCCGGCACCGTGCCGGGGGGCGTTGCACCGCGGCTCGCGGGGAGGGCCTCACGGGCCGACCCCCGCCACGCCGTGGAGTTCGAAGTCGACCAGGGCCCGGACCAGGCGCTCGAGGTCGGGCTCGTCCTCGACCAGCAGATGGCGTCGCAGCAAGCGCTCGACCATGCCGATCACCATCTCCGCCGCGAGGTCGAGGTCGAGGTCCGCCCGCGCGACGCCGTGCTCGACCAGCCGCGCGAGGGTGCCCCGCAGGCGCTGGTGCCAGGCGGCGTAGTGCGCCTCGAGCGCCTCCCGAAAGCCCTTGTCGAGCCCCACGGCCTCCTCCAGCAGCAGGCGGCACAGGCGGCGCTGGCCGTGGAGCAGGGTGAACAGCGCCCGATAGCTGCGCTCCAGGGCCGCGCGCGCCCCAGCGGGCGTCGTGAGCCCGGCGGGATCCTCTTCCGGCAAGGAGAGGAACAGCCCCAGCATGCGCGCCACGAGGGCCGCGAACACCTCGTGCTTGGACTGGAAGTGCAGGTAGAAGGTCCCGCGCGCGACCCCGGCTTCCTCCACGATCCGCGAGACGTGGGTGCCGTGGTAGCCCCCCTCCCCGAAGACCCGCAGGGCCGCCGCGAGGATCTGCTCGCGGCGCTCCTCGCGCCGCAGGTAGGACCGGGTCGGAACTGACATGCCAGTCCAATCCTGCCGCCGAGCCCGGAGCGCGTCAAGCCCCCGGGTCGGGCCGCCCGCACCCCTTCCCCCAGGCCCCTTCCGGGAGGCTGGGCGGGATCTGGTCAGCGTGGGTGGGGCACGAGCGAGATCGAGCCGCTGCCGCTGGTGAGCGAGACCGGGCCGCCGCCGGCGCCGATCCGCCCGCGGACCTCGCGCAGGCTCTTGCCCAGGCCGCCAGCCTCGATGGTCAGCGGGAAGCCGACGTCGAGGGAGCCGAAGCCCGTCTTGGCGCTGAGCTCGCAGGCGAAGTCGGGCGCGACGCGCAGCCGCACGGCCCCGAAGTTCGAGTGGATCTTCCAAGGGGCCTCGACGCGGCTCGCCGGGCCGGCGTGGACCTCTACCGTACCCGAGCCGGACTGGACCGACAGGGCGCTGAAGTCGCCCTCGCAGCCGATCGTGCCGAAGGAGGAGTTCGCGTCCAGCGCGCCGCGGAAGCCTTCGACGCGAATCCCGCCGCTGCCGCTCTTGGCCTCGAGGCGACCTTCGACGGCCTGCGCGCGAACCTCGCCGAAGCTGGTGTGCAGGAAGATCCGCGCGGCGCGGATCGACTCGCCGTGGACCGCGCCCGAGCCGCTCTCGGCGCGCACCTCCTGGCCCTCCACGTCCCGCAGGACGACTTGGCCGAAGGAGCTCTTGGCGCGCACCTCATCCCCGCGCGCGTCGACGACCTCCACCGAACCCGAGCCCGATTCCGCCGACAACGCGCCCCGCACGCCCGTGGCGCGCACCTCGCCGAAGCTCGAGCGCAGGCGCGAGTTCCCGACCGCCCCTTCGACCTCGACGCGCCCCATCCCGGTGCGCGCCTCGAGCTGGATTCCGGTCGGGACCGTTAGCTCGAGATCGGCCGAGACCTGGAAGGCGCCCTTCTCCTCCGTGTCGGGGGGGGCCGTGAGGCGAATGCTGAGACCCTTCGAGTCGCGCTCGAGCGCGATCGCGCTCGCCGCGAGCACCTCGCGCGCCCGCTCGTCGCTGCTCGCGCGCGCGATCAGGTTCGCGCGCAGGTCGAAGGGCCCCTCGCCGACGACGACCCGCACCGAACCCGCGGGGAGCTCCACCGAGAGCCGGCTGCCCGGCTCGAGCTCGAGGGGCGAACGGCGCTCTTCGCGCGCTTCGTGCTTCAGGTTCCCCGAACCGCTCGAGAACCAGCCGGCCTGGGAGGACTGGATCGTGCAGCCGGGCAGGGTCGCGAGGACCAGGAGCGATGCGAGCCGTGCTGTGGACTTCATGGGGTCGTCTCCGAGCGCCGCGGGATGACGTCGGCCCAGGAAATCCGCGGCCGAAGGTCCACGAGGGTACCGAGCGGCCCCCGGCCTGGTCAGGGGCCCTCGGTCAGGCCCCGGCCGCTTCACCGCGGGCCCCGAGGCGGGCCTGCCGGGCGGCGGTGCGCGCGCGAAACGCCAGGGCCACGAGGGAGCGGCGGGCGGAGCGCGCGGGCGGGAATCCCGCCAGGGCCTCGAGCAGGCTGCGGGCGGCCGTTTCACAGGTGGAATCGGAGAGCGGCGTCGCGGGGAAGGTGGGCACGAGCGCGATCGGCGTGCGTTCGTTGCGCTCGACGAGGATGCGCTCCCGCAGGGACTCGGCGTGCACCAGGAAGGCATCGCCGAAACGCACCGCGGAGCGATTGAGCGCGGGTCCGCCGTCTGTCCCGGGCGCGCCGCCCCGACCCCGCGCCCAGGCCCGCGCCTGCCCGAGGCCACCTTCGGCGAACGCGCGCCGGAAGCCGCGCCAGCCCCCGCGTCCGAGGCTGGCGTAGGCGGCGCGGGCCGCCTCGCCGAGCTCCCACTCGGACAGCAGGACCGTGCCGCCGAGGGCCCGGATCGCGGGCAACATGAAGCCGCAGGCGCGCTCGTTGGCGAGGGCGTAGAGGATCTGGTCGTGTTGGCGCGGGGCGAGATCGACGAGGGTCCGCGCCCGCTCCGAGCCCGCGCACTCGCCCTCGCGGCCGGGCTCGACGAAGAGCGTCACTTCGGCGCCGGCGCGCAGGTGCGGCAGGAGCCCGGCGAGCGCCTGGGGCTGGCCGAGGGCCGCGGGGGTGGTGACGAGGGCGATCCGCACCGGGGCTGCACCCGATCCTCAGGCGGTGAGGATCTCGGGCCCCTCGGGACCCAGGAAGATCGAGTGCTCGGTCTGGGCCACCATCACGCCCTCTTCCTCGACCAGCGGCGGATACCGCATCAGCGATCCCTGGCGCGAGAGACGCGAGAGCGTGTCCTCGACCAGCGGCGTCTCGAGGTCGCGGAAGTAGCGCCGCGCGATCGGCAGGCCGCGCCAGGCTTCGATGGCCTTGAGCACGCCGCGGTCGAGGCCCTTCGCGCGTTGCGGCGGGCGCACCATCATGAAGACCTCGGACTTGCCGCGTTCCTTGATGTAGCCGCGGCCGGTGCTCGCGAAGGGCTCGATGGCGAACACCATCCCGACCTCGAAACGGCCGCCGCCGCGCTCGGCGTAGTTCGGGATCTGGGGCGCGGTGTGCACCTTCCAGCGCGCCAGGCCATGGCCGGTCAGGTTGCGCACGGGCTGGAACCCCGCGGCCGTGATCGTGCGCTCGACCGCCCCGCCCACTTCGCCCACCGGGACGCCCGGGCCGACCGCGGAGATGGCCGCTGCGAGTGCGTCGCGCGACGCGCCGATCAACCCGGCCCAACGTCCGTCGTCGGACAGGTCGACGGTCGTGGCGGTGTCCGCGACGTAGCCATCGACGTGCACGCCGATGTCGACCTTGACGCAGTCGCCTTCCTCGTAGACGAGCTCGTCCTCGGGGGAGGAGCAGTAGTGCGCGGCCACGTGGTTGCGGCTCGACTGGGCCGGGAAACCCGGCTGGGCGCCCTGGGCGCGGATCTGCTCCTCGATCGACTCGAGGATCCAGCGCACCCGCACCCCGGGGCGGATGTTCGCGCGGGCCCACTCACGGCAGCCGGAGGCGATCTTGCCGGCGCGGCGCCAGCACTCGAGGGCGTGGGGGTCGGGGATCTGGACCATGGGGGCGGAGATTGTAGGCCCCTGGCCCCGGGCTCCGACCCTCCCGCCCCTGGGAAGCGGCCCACGGACGGGGGCCTGGACCGCCAAGTCGTGCGCGGGGGAACGCCGATACCGGAGCCGTGAAGCTCTCCAACGCCCTCTGGATGGTCCTGGCGCTCGCGCCTGCCTGCCAGACCACGACCCAGTCCTCGGTGGCGAACGCCCACGCGGGCGAGCCGCTCGAGGCCCGCCCGGTCGAGGCTTGGGAGGCCGTGGCCGCGGGTCGAGCGATCGGGGTGGTCGTACGCTTCGCGCTCGAGTCGCGGCCAGGGGAGGCCTGGTTCAGCGTCCGCAACCCCCACCAGCAGGAGCTGGGGCTGGTCGACACCCGCGGCCGGGCCTGGCGCTTCCGCCCCGCGGCCGGGGACCCGGACTGGATCGGCACCGGCACGGTGATCGAGGGCGTGGCCCGCATCCTCTCCGCCTCCGACACGCTCGAGCTCTACGAAGTGCCCCTGGCCACGCTCCTGGCCGAGGCCCCCCGCCCGCGCCGCGAAGCGCGCTGAGCGCCCTCGGCGAGCGACGTTCCCTGCGCCCCCCGGGGCTGCCCCGGCCCGACCGGACCCGCGTCGATCCCCGTTCCGGAACGGACCGAGGCGAAGCTCGCCCCATCGGCGGCACCAACCTCGGAAGCAGGGTCCGCGGGGCAAGGAATGCCTCAGGCCGCGCCGGGCCGCGCTCGACAAGGAACGAGCGGCGCGCCAGCGGCGCACCCCTCCCCACCGAACCCCAGCCCCTCCCCTTGCCACCGATGATCAAGCTCGAAGCGGGCGAGCGCATTGGCTCCTACCGGGTCGTCGAGTTCCTCGCCCGCGGAGGCTTCGCCCTGGTCTACCTGGCCGAGGACTCCGAAGGCCGCAAGGTCGCGCTCAAGGTCGGCGACGTCGCCGGCGGCGGTCGCTACGTCACGCGTTTCCTCGAGATCTCGAACCAGCGCCGCCCCGAGGGGATCAGCCCCGACGAGACCCCGGCCGAGGCGATCTTCTTCCGTCAGGACGGCGTGCGCATCGACTTCCTCGACGTGCACGAGATCGACGACCTGCTGCGCACCGAACACGACCTGCTCTCCAAGGCCAAGAGCCAGAACCTCGTCAAGGTCTTCGAGACCTTCGAGCACGAGGGCCGGCCGATCCTCGCCATGGAGTATGCGCGCGGCAAGACGCTGCGCGAGAAGATCCGCGCCCTGGAGGGGATCCGCCTCAACTGGTTCCTGACCATCGTGCGCTCGCTGCAGCGCCTCCAGGACAGCGGCACGCTCACCTACCACGGCGACCTCAAGCCCGAAAACATCATCGTGAAGCCCTCGGGCAGCGTGGTGATGATCGATCCCGCCCTGCGAGTCGACGAGCGCGCCGTCATCACGACCACGCCGCACTACAACCCGTTGCTCCTGCGCGACGAGAAGGCGGACGTGATGGGCATCGGGATCATGCTGTACGAGATCCTGACCGGCGTGCTGCCCTTCGACGACGTGCCGTGGCAGTTCGCGGGCCGCGAGCAGGGTGGTGAGGTGGAGCGGCTCTCGCTCTCCTACTTCCTCTCCTACCCGCCGCCGAAGGACCTCAACCCGAACACGCCCGAGCCCCTGGCGCAGATCGTCTACCGCTGCCTGATCGTGCCGGACTACGGCCTGGCGCAGCTCGAGAAGGACCTGGTCGACTTCCTGCGCAAGGAATAGACCCACCGGAGAGACCCCGGAACGGACGAGCCGCGCTCCCTCGGGGGCGCGGCTCGTCGCCTCTCCAGCGGCCGCCCGCTCGAGTCAACCGCGCTTGGTCGCCCGCGCGGCCGCCAGGCGCTGCTCGGCGAGGCGCGCGGCGGCGTCGTTGGTCGCGATGCCCTCGGTGCGCGAGATCTCGAACACCTTCTTCAGGTTGTCGTAGATGCGATCGATCTTCTCGAGCGCGGCGCGCTCGTCGTAGCCGCCAGGGAGCAACTCGACCGAGACGTTGATGATGCCGCCCGCGTTGAGCACGTAGTCCGGCGCGTAGAGGATGCCGCGTTGACGCAGCACCTCCGCGTGGCGGTGCTCGAGGAGCTGGTTGTTCGCGCAACCGGCGACCGCCTTGCAGCGCAGGCGCGGGATCGTCTCGTCGTTGATGCCGGCGCCGCGGGCACAGGGCGAGTAGATGTCGCACTCCACGTCGAGATGATGCGCATCGTCGACGGTCTCGAAGCCGTAGCGGTCCTTGAACTCGGCGACGCGCTGCGTGTTGATGTCGCAGATCACGACTTCGGCGCCCTGTTCCTGGGCCAGCACGGCGATCGCGCCGCCCACCGCGCCGATGCCCTGCACCAGGATGCGCTTGCCCGCCAGGCTCGGCGCGCCGGTCAGCTCCTCCATCACGGCGCGCAGACCGACCAAGCACCCGCGGGCGGTGTAGGGGCTGGGGTTGCCGGAGCTGCCCTCCTCCCGCCGTAGCCCCGTGACCCAGCGCGTCTCCCGGCGCACTTGCTCGAGGTCCGGGATGCCGATGTTCATGTCCTCGGCGGTGATGTAACGGCCCTCGAGGCTGTCGATGAAGCGGCCCATGGCGCGGAACAGCGCCTCGCTCTTGTCGCGCTTGGGGTCGCCGATGACGACCGACTTGCCGCCGCCCAGGCCCGTCTCGGCCACGGCCGACTTGTAGGTCATGCCCTTGGCCAGGCGCAGCACGTCGAAGAGCGCGTCGTCCTCGGAGCTGTAGGGCCACATGCGCATCCCGCCCAAGGCCGGTCCGAGGGTCGTGTCGTGGATGGCGATCAGCGCGTGCAGGCCAGAGGCCTGGTCGCGGCAACGCATCACCTTCTCGTAGCCCTCGACCTGGATCTCGCTCAGCTCCATCGATGCACTCTCCGACCGCGGTACTCGGGGTCTGGCCGGGTCGCCCGGTCGCGCGCGCGACGGAGAGCGGCCCTCGCCCAGCCCCGTATTGGACTCCCCGGGCAAGCGGGGGGAGCATGGTAGCGGGGCCCTCCGGGGGCGTCGAGGCAAGGGCGGGCGCTCGGCACGCCCGCGCTGGGCCCGCGACGCCGGCCGGGACCCGTCCCTACTCGGCGCGCGCCTTCCCGGACTTGCTCGCCGCCTTCTTCCTGCCCGCCTTCTTCGCCACCTTGCGAGCGGCGCTCTTCTTGGCCGCCGGCTTCACGGCGCCGTCCCCGGCCCCGTCCGCCGCGGGCTTGGTAGCGACCTTCTTCGCGGCCTTCTTGGCGCTCTTCTTGGCGGCTTTCTTGGCGACCTTCTTGCCGCGTCGGCCCTTGCCGGACGCCTCGCGCGCACGGATCAGGTCGATCGCCTGCTGGAGCGTGGCCTGCTCGGCCTCGGAGCCCTTGGGCAACGACGCGTTCGTCGTGCCGTCGCTCACATAGAGGCCGTACGGCCCTTCGAGCACCTTGATCACGGCGCCCGAGGCGGGATCCGGACCCAGCTCGCGCAGGACCTGCGACGCGCGCCGGCGTCCGCCGCGGGCCGGCGCCTCGGCCAGGCGCTGCAGCGCCGCGGGGAGCCCGATCTCGAAGATGTCCTCGACGCGCTCGAGGCTGCGCGCCTCGGTGCCGCGCTTGACGTACGGCCCGTAGCGGCCGAAGTCGGTCAGCACGTCCTCGCCGCTCGTCGGATCGACGCCGATCTTGCGCGGCAGACGCAGGAGCTTCAGGGCCTCCTCGAGCGTGATCGCCTCCATCGTCATGCCGGGCAGCAGCGACTTGCGCTTGGGTTCGCCGTCGTCCTCCCCGAGCTGCACGTAGGGGCCGTAACGGCCCGTGCGCACGTAGACCTTGGACTCCGTTTCGGAGTCGACACCGAGCTCGACCGGACCCGAGCCGCGCGCGAGGATCTCCTCGGCCTTCGCCATGTCGAGTTCGTCGGGCGCGAGCCCCTCGGGGATCGTCGCGCGTTCCTCGCCGCGTTCGAGGTAGGGCCCGTACTTGCCGACGCGAATGTCGACCTTCCGGCCCTCCGAGTCATCCCCCATCGGAATCGTGCAGACCTCGCGCGCGTCGATGTCGGACTCGACCAAGCTCTTGAGCCCGCGGTCGCCTGCCACGCCGAAGTAGAAGGCGTGCAGGTAGGGCAGGGCCTCCTTCTCGCCGAGCGAGATCCGGTCGAGGTCGTCCTCCATGCGCGCCGTGAAGGTCGGATCGACGAGGTCCGTGAAGTAGACCTCCATCAGCCGCACGACGGCGACCGCGGTGAAGGTCGGCACCAGCGCGGCGCCCTGCTTCACGACGTAATTGCGCTGCAGGATCGTGTCGATGATGGTCGCGTAGGTGCTCGGCCGGCCGATGCCGCGGGCCTCGAGGTCCTTGACCAGCGAGGCCTCGGTGTAACGCGCCGGCGGTTGGGTCGTGTGGCCCTTGGGCTCGAGACGCCGCAGGTCGACGGGCTGGCCCTGTTGCAGGTCGGGCAGCACGATCTCCTTGTCCGCGAGTTCGGCCTCGGGGTCGTCGGCGCCCTCGACGTAGGCGCGCAGGTAGCCGGGGAAATCGATGGTCTTGCCCGAGGCCTGGAAGACCGCGCGGCCGTCGCCGATGCGCAGTCCCATGCGGTGACCGCGCGCGTCCTCCATCTGGCAGGCCATCGTGCGTTTCCAGATCAGCTCGTAGACCTTGGCCTCGCGGTCGCCGAGCTCGCCCCGGATCGACTCGGGCGTGTGGAAGTCCATCGAGGGGCGGATCGCCTCGTGGGCCTCCTGGGCGTTCTTGACCTTGGTGCGATAGAGGCGCGGTTGGGCCGGCACGTAGTCGCGCCCGTAGAGCTCGGCGATCAACTCGCGCGAGCGGTTCACCGCGCCCTCGGAGAGCGACGTCGAATCCGTCCGCATGTAGGTGATGAAGCCGTTCTCGTAGAGCCGCTGCGCGGCCTGCATCGTCGCGCGCGCTGAGAGACGCAGCTTGCGGTTGGCCTCCTGTTGCAGCGTGCTGGTCGTGAAGGGCGGCGCGGGACGGTCGGTGTAGGGCTTGCGGTCGACCTTCTCGACCTTCCAGCTCGAGCGCCCGAGTTGCTCGAGCAGCGCCCCGGCCATCTCCTCGGTGACGAGCACGACCTCGGCCGCGTCCTGCTCGCGCAGGCGCCCGGTCAGCGAGTCGAAGTCCTTGCCGCGCGCGACGCGTCGACCGTCCAGGCTGGCGAGCACCGCATCGAAGGCCAGCCCGCCGGAGTTCTTGCCGGCGAAGGTGCCCGTGAGATCCCAATAGGTGCTCTTCTTGAAGCGCTGGCGCTCGCGCTCGCGCTCGACGATCAATCGGATCGTCACGGACTGCACGCGGCCGGCCGAGAGCTTCGGCTTCACCTTGCGCCACAGGATCGGCGAGATCTCGTAGCCGTACAGACGGTCGAGGATGCGGCGCGTCTCCTGGGCCTTCACCAGGCGGGTGTCGAGCTCGCGCGGTGAGGCCAGCGCGGCCTGGATCGCCTCGCGCGTGATCTCGTGGAAGACCAGGCGCCGCAGGGGCACGTCGGGCTCGAGCACCTCGACGAGGTGCCAGGAGATCGACTCGCCCTCGCGATCTTCATCGGTGGCCAGGTACACCTCGCGCGCGTCGCGCAGGAGCTTCTTCAGCTTGGTGACCTGCTTCTTCTTCTCGGACGGGACGACGTAGAGCGGCTTGAAGTCACGCTCGACGTCGATGCCCAGGCGCGCCCAGGGCTCGCCCTTGACGTCCTCGGGGATCTCGTCGGCCGAGTTCGGCAGGTCGCGGATGTGGCCCACGCTGGCCTCGACGACGAAGCCCGCGGGGAGGAAGTTCGCGATCGTGCGCGCCTTGGTGGGCGACTCCACGATCACCAGCGATGTTCCGGTCTTGGCCACGTTCTCCGTCCGCTCCGGTCGCGTCTCGCGCGGGTCCCCGCGGGACCCTCTGCCCAGCTCGACAAGGGCCGCATAGATAGGGGCGCGGGTTGGGGAGTCAAGCGTGCGGCCGGCGCGGGCAGCCCGCTGGCCGGCGCCGGCCCAGCGCCGCAAGTTCCTGCCGAGCAAGGGGTTAGGTCATCGGCGCCGGCTCGGCGCCCGGGGCCGGGGCGCGGCCGGGGCCAATTCGGGCAAACCCTTGCCCCGTCGGCACTTAGGCCCGCGGGAGGGCCCTGGTCCAGATTCCCGCAGCAGGTCCCAGCCCCGCGCCCGGGCCCCGCGCCCCCAGCCCGGGGAGAGGCTCCCACGGCCCGCCTCCCCGCGCGGCCCCGGGCTCGGTTCCGCCCGGGGAGGCGCGCCGCGCCGGTTGTAGACTCGGCCGCACCCGCTCGCCCCCACCGAACGCCGCTCGGTCTCCCCGGCAGGATGCCCGTCGATGTCTCCCTCCCACCGCCGTCTCCGCGTCCTCGTCCTGGGAGCCTCCCTCGCTGCCCTCGCCGTCCTGGGTCCCGCGTGCTCGGGCGGCGGCGGCGGCGGCGCGCCGGCGAGCGCTTCGCTGAACGGCTCGCTGGCGATCCTGCCCGCGACCTCGACCGTGCTCGAGCAGGAGCCCAACGACACGCCCGCTCAGGCCAACCCCGTGGGCCAACTGCTCGCGGGGGCGAACCTGACGATCCTCGGATCGATCCGCGACGACGGCAGCGACGACTTCGATGCGTTCCTGGTCGACGTGCCCGAGCCGATCGAGGTCACCGCCAGCCTCGCCCACGACGCCGGGTTCGACTTCGACTTCTGGGTCTACGACCCCCTCACGCAATCGGTCACCTTCAGCTTCGCCACCGTCGACGTGCCCGAGGTCGGCACGTTCCCCGCGTCGGGGACCTTCATCCTGATCGTGAGCTCGTTCCAGGGCTCGGGCAGCTACACCCTGGGCCTCTCCGCCGTCGCGGCGCTGCACCTCGGCGCCACCGCGGACGGGGCGCACCTGGGTGCGCTCGAGGCCGGCCGGACGCGGGTCCTTCGGGGCGAAGGCACGCGCCGCGTGTCCCTGAGCTTGCCCACGGGGGCCGAGCTCCGCGTGCGCGGAGCGGGCGTGGAGGTCGCCTTCGCGGACGCCACCCCCGATCCGCGGGCCGCGCGGCCCGTCGCCTCGCTCCCGGTGCTGGCGGCGAACGAGGCCCGGGCGCGTTTCGCGCCCCGCAGCCGGGCCGAGCTCTCGCTCACGGGCCAGGGTGCCTGGAGCGTCGAGGTCGAGGCCCGTGCCCTGGGCGAAACGGACCTCGCCCCCGCCGCGCCCACGCCCCTCGCGCTGGAGTCGCTCCACCACCGGCGCGCGCCGCGCCGCCCCTTCGGCGAACCCTGGCCCGCGGTCGTCGGCGAGTTGCTCGTGCGGCCGCTCCCGCACGGACCGTGGAAGGCGCGGCTCGCCGCCCTGGGCGGCGTCGAGCTCGACGCGACGGCCGGCTTCGCGCACCTCGTGCGTGTGCCGGTCCCCACGGGGCTGGAAGAGGTCGAGGCCCTGCGCTCGACCGTCGCCGCGGGCTTCGCGCTGCGCGCCGGCGGGGAGCTGCGCGACGTCGCGCCGAACCACTGGCACCAGGCCCAGCAGACCACGCCCAACGATCCCTTCTTCAACCTGCAGTGGCACTACACCCAGATCCAACTGCCGGCCGCCTGGGGGATCACGACCGGGTCGAACGACGTCATCGTGGCCGTGCTCGACACCGGCTCGAGCAACCACCCCGACCTCGCGGGTCGTTTCATCGCCGGTTACGACTTCATCTCGAGCGCGGCCAACGCCGGCGACGGGGGCGGCATCGACCCCGATCCGACCGACGTGGGCGACGGCAACGGCCTCCAGCCATCGAGCTTCCACGGCACCCACGTCGCGGGCACGATCGGCGCGCTGACGAACAACGGCAGCGGCGTGGCAGGCGTAACCTGGTCGACGCGCATCATGCCCCTGCGCGTGCTCGGCCTGCAGGGCGGGACCGACTTCGACATCGGCAACGCGGTGCGTTTCGCCGCGCGCCTGGCGAACAACTCGAACACCTTGCCGCCGGAGCGCGCGCACATCCTCAACCTGAGCCTGGGCGGACCGGGCTCGAGCCAGGCGATGCAGGACACCTACACCGCCGCGCGCAACCAGGGCGTGACGATCTTCGCGGCCGCCGGGAACAACAACAACTCGATCCCCTTCTTCCCCTCGGCCTACGCCGGCGTGATCTCGGTCTCGGCCGTCGATTTCCTGGGCAACAAGGCGCCCTACTCGAACTTCCACTCGACGGTCGACATCGCCGCGCCGGGCGGCAGCGTGGCGGTCGACCAGAACGGCGACGGCTACGCCGACGGCGTGCTCTCGACCAAGATCAACGACGCGGTCGCGCCGGCCCAAGCGGTCTTCGCCTTCGAGCAAGGCACGTCGATGGCCGCGCCGCACGCCGCGGGAGTCGCGGCGCTGATGTTGGCCGTGGATCCCAGCCTGACGCCGACCCAGGTGCAGACGATCCTGCAGGACACGGCCAGCGACCTCGGCGCGCCGGGCAAGGACCCGATCTTCGGCCACGGTCTGATCAACGCCCACGCCGCCGTGTTGGCGGCCTCGGGAGGGGGCGGCGGCCCGCCCCAGCTCGCGCTCTCGGCCGAGAGCCTGCAGTTCAGCGCGGCGCAGACCCAGCTCGACGTGCAGGTCCAGAACGTCGGCGGCGGGACGCTCACGCTGAGCGCACCGACCGTCGACGCGCCGCCGAGCGGCACCTGGTTGAGCGCGACCCTGGGCCCTTCGAGCACGGGCAACATCAACGCGTCGTCCGTGCGGGTGAGCGTGGACCGCGGCGGGCTCCCCCCGGCGATCTACTTCGGCGCCGTGAACCTCGGCTCCGACGGCGGATCGGCGACGATCCAGGTGCTGATGACCGTGGGCGCGGACGACGGCCTGCCCGACGTCGAGATCTTCGTCCTGGCCGTCGACTCGACGACCTTCGAGACCCTCGGTCAGTTCGTGATCAACCCCTCGAGCACCTCCCTCGGCTACGTCTTCGCCGCGCTCCCCCCCGGCAGCTACTTCCTGGCCGCGGGCTCGGACGATGACGACAACGGGTTCATCTGCGACGTGGGCGACGTGTGGTGCGGCCTGTATCCGACCCTCAATCAACCGCGACCGGTGGTGGTCCCCGCCGGAGCGAGCCTGCAGGGCTTCGACTTCCCCGTGGTCTCGGGCTTCAACTCCTCGCTCGGCACCGGCCCGTCGCCCTTCGGCGCGCTGGGACCGCTGCGGCTCACTCGATGAGCAGCTGGAGCGGCCCGTCGTGGCGCGGCACCGCCAGGACGAGGTAGGGGCTCGTCAGCACCTGCGCCTGCATCGAGTCCGGCGCGGGCCGGGTCTCCAGCGCGTGCACGAAGAGGCTCGCGCCGCGGCGCTCGAGCGCGCGCAACTCGAGGCCGTAGCCGGTGCTGGGCCGCTCGCCCAGCGCCAGCAGGACGAGCGTGGTCCGCGCGAAGTCGACCTCCGGCGCCGCGGGCGGCTCGAGTTGGCGCCCGGCGATCCGCGCCCACACATCGCGCCATTCGAGCTCCTCGCGCACGAGGCGCACCTCGAAGCCGCTGAAGGTCCCGTCGTCGCCGCGCAGCAGGACCCCGTGGGAGAGCGGCTCCCGCGCGACGTCGCCCGGCTCCGCTGGCGGCGCCGGCTCGGCCCCATCCCCGGAACAGGCGGAGCGGCAGGCACAGGAGAGGAGCAGCGCGAGGGAGCCGGCGAGTGCCAGGGTCGGTTTCGATCTCACGGGGGACCTCCGGTGTGGACGCGGAGCGCCACGGTACGCCCGCGGCGGGCGACCCGCGAGTCACCCGGGCAACTGGGCCTCGACGCGGCCGGCGACGACGCGCGCGGGGTGCACCTCGACGCGGGCCTCGAGTCCATCGGCGTTGCGCCCGCTCGCGAGGTCGAAGTGCCAGCCGTGCCAGGGGCAGGTCACCTCGCCGCGGGACAGGACCCCGTCCCCCAGGCTGGCGCCCATGTGGGGGCAGGCGTCGTCGAGCACGTGCACGCGCTCCCCGTGGCGGAAGACGGCGTAGCGCCGCCCCTCGAGCTCGATGCAACGGCCGGTGCCGTCCGTGGGCAGCTCGCCCTCGGTGCACCCCAGATCGCGCCAAGCGCGTCGCGCGGTCGTGTCCTCCATGGGCGCGCCTTATCCCACGCGGAGCGTCGCGACTCCAGCGCGCGCCGCGCGCGGCGTGGTTCAATGTCGGGCCGATGGGCGACGCGGAGCCGGAACAGGGGGCGCGGGGGCCGGGGACGGGCGGGGACGAACGCCCCCTCGCCTTCGCGACGCTCGTCGCCACCGGGACCGACGCGGCGGTGCACCACCTCGTGCGCCTGCGGGCCACCCTGCTGCTCTCCGGCGGCGAGGCGCGCGAGTTCGACCGCGCCCTCGATCCCGCGCTCGACGGCGCGCAGGCGCGCGCGGTCTGGGGCGAGTTCGAGGCCTTCCTGGGCGACGCGGCGCTGGTGGTCGGCGACCTAGCGACCTACCGCGAGTGGCAGCGTCACCTGGGCGCGGCGCAGGATCGTGGGCGCGCCCTGACCGCGCTGGGCGAGCTCGCCGCGCTGTTCCTCCCCGGCCGCCTGTCGGCGCGCGGCGCGGCGCTCCTGGGCGACCTGCTCCCCTCGCCGCCCTGCGCTGGCCAGGACCCCTCGCCCCTCGACCTGCGCCGCGCCACCGCCGAACTCGTGGCGCGGGTCCTGGGCCTCGAACCGCTGGCCCTCGCGATCGCCGGCGGCGGATACCGCGCCGCGTGGGAACGCCTCAGCCTGACCGAGCCGGCCGCGGCGCGGAGCTTGGACCTCGCGTTGTCCCTGCTCGAACGACCCTCGCGCTGGAGCCCGATCCCGGCCGCCGAACGCGGCGCGCTCGCCGACGGCCGATTCGACGCCGCGCTCGACGCCTGCGGCTCGTTGGCCGAGGCCCTCGAGGCGCTCGAGCCGCGCTGGACGGCCGAGTACGCGCGCTGGGCCGACCAGGCGCCCATGCCGGTCGACCGCGAGCACGCGCTGCCCTTCGAGGCCGAGGACCTCGCGCGGCTCGACGCCGCGTTGTTGCGGCACGTGCCCGAGTTGTTCGCCGAGGAAAACGGCCTCGACGCGCCGCCCGCGCCCCGGACGAGCCAACACGCCGTGGCGCGCGAGGTCGCTGCGGCCCTCGGTCGCGCGGGAGCCACGGCGGGGGGCGGCGAGCTGCTGCTCGTGCACGCCCCCACCGGCACGGGCAAGACGCTCGCCTATCTCGTGCCCGCCCTGCTGTGGGCGCGCCGCCACGGCGTGCGGGTGGGCATCGCGACCTACACGCGGGCCCTGCAGGAACAGGCCATGGACCGCGAGGTGCCGCGCGCGTTGGGCGCGCTGCGGCGCGCGGGCGTCGAGCCCGGATTCCGCGTCTCGGTGCTGAAGGGGCGCGACAACTACCTGTGCTGGCGCTCGCTCAAGCTGCACGTGCCCGGCGAGGAGGCCGGGGCCGAGGAGTTGCTCGCCTGGACGAACTTGGCGCTGTTCGCGCTGGCCGACGGCGAGGGCGACCTCGACCGGCTCCCGCGCCGCCCGCCGCTCGCGCTCGAGTCGAGCCGTGCCTGGCACGAGTCCGCCGGCGAGCTCGCCCGGCAGGTGCGCGCCGAGGGATCGTGTTGTTCGCGCGGCGAGGACCGGCGCACCTGCGCGGCCGAGGTCGCGCGGCGGCGGGCCGAGCGCAGCCACGTGGTGCTCACCAACCACTCCTTCGCGCTGGCGCGGCGCGAGTTCTTCCGCCATGTGGTCTTCGACGAGTGCGAGCACCTGCACGACCAAGCCCACGCCGCCTGGAGCCACGCGCTGCGCCTGCGCACCTTCGAGGGCTTGCTCGCGCGCCTGGCGCGGCCCGGCTCGGAGCGCTCGCGGGCGGTGCTCGATCGGCTCGAACGCACGGTGCTCGAGGGTTCGCCGACCCACGCGTCGGTCGGCGCGGCCCAGGACGCGGTGGCGCTGCTCGACGGCACCCTGCTGGAGCTCACGGGCGAGGTCGAGCGGTTCCTGCGCTGGCGCGCCGAGGCGCTGCGGGCGCGCAACGCGCGGGACGGGCACTCGTTGCTGCGCGAGTACGTGGAGGACGGAGCCGGTGCGCCGCTCGTCGACACGCGCCTGCTCGCCGCGCGCCGCGGGCGCGAGCTCGAGGTCGCGCTGGCCGAGCTCTCCGAACGCCTGGCCGAGTGGAAGCTGCCGCGCCTCGGCCGCCTGCGCCGTTCGCTCGACGGCCTGCGCGCGGAGTTGGTCGAGGACCTTGAGGCCCTGGAGGCCTGGATCCCGCTGGCCGAGGGCCGCCCGGCCTTCGGGCGCCGCACGTTCCACGACGTCGAGCAGGACGCGCGCGGCGGATGGGCCCTGGTCGCGCGCGTGCTCCTGCCCAACGAATTCCTCGGCCGCTACTACCTGCCCGAGCTCACGACGGGCGTGTTCCTCTCGGCCACGACCTGGATGGCGGGCGGCTTCGCGGCCGCGCAGGGCTACCTGGGCCTCGACCGGGCCGCCGAGCCCGCGCTCGACGAGGAGCGCGAGCCGCGCGCCGTGCGCACCTACCGCGCGCCCGAGGTGTTCGACTACACGCGCGTGCTCGTGGCCGTGCCGCGCGACGCGCCCGACCCCGGGCGCGACAAGGAGGCCGCCCTCGAGTACGTGCGGCGCTTCGTGGCGCAGCTCGCCGAACGCACGGGCGGACGCATGCTCGTGCTCTTCACGAACGCCGAGGACGTGCGACGCACGGGTGAGGCGCTCGAAGGATTCTTCCGCGCGCGGCGCATCCCGCTCTGGTACCAGAACATGCCCGGGCTGCGCAAAGAGGAGCTGGGCGAGCTCTTCCGCCGCCAGGTCGACTCGGTGCTGCTCGGCGTCGACACCTTCTGGTACGGCGCGGACTTCCCCGGCGAGACGCTCGAGCACCTGGTGATCGTGCGCCTGCCCTACGGCGTCCCCGACCCCTATCACCACGCCCAGTGCGCCGTGCTGGGCAACGTCGAGCAACGCCGGCGCATCTACATGCCCCGTGCGTTGGCCAAGTTCCGTCAGGGATTCGGACGCCTGATGCGGCGCACGAGCGATCGGGGCTGCATCTACATCCTCGACCCGCGCGTGCTCGATCCGCGCCACCGCGCCTTCCTGCGCGAGCTGCCGGTCGAGCTGGGCCTGGTCGACGAGCGCACCGAGGACGCAGGGCGCCGCGCGCGGCTGGTGCGGGGCGACACCGAGCGCGTGGTGACGGAAGCCCTGGCGCACGTGGGCCTCGACGCGCGTTCGTTCTCCGCCGGAGTGCGCCGCGGCGCGGAGCCGCCCCCCGAGCGCGGCGCGGAGCCGCGGGCGCCCGAGCACCTCCCGATCCTCGAAGGAGAACGCGATGGCTGAGTCTTGGACCGAGGTGAGCGTGGAGGTGCCGCTCGGTTGGCAGGAGTTGGTCGGCGAGCTGCTCGCCCAGGAGACCGGCACCAGCGTGGCCTTCGGCCGCCCGAGCCTCGCCGCGGCAGCCCTCGCGCCCGAACGCGAGCTGGTGCGCGCCTTCCTGCCGGGCCGGGACGACTCCGCCGGCGCCCGCGCGCGCATCGACGCCGCGCTGGCGGACCTGGTCGAGCGCGTCGGGGCGCCCGAGCTCGCCGGCCTCGCCGCGCACTACAAGGAACTGCCGCCCGAGGACTACGCGACCTCCTGGATGAAGGCCTGGAAGCCCTTCCGCGCCGGCCGCATCGCCGTGGTCCCGCCCTGGGGAGCGTACCCGCGCCGCACGGGCGACCTGCGCATCGTGTTCCAACCCCAGAGTTCGTTCGGCTCGGGCCGCCACGCGACGACGCGCACGTGCCTGAAGTTGCTGCAGGAGCTGGTCCGCGGCGGCGAGCGCGTGCTCGACGCGGGCACGGGCAGCGGGCTGCTGGCGGTGGCCGCGGCCCTGCTCGGCGCACGCTCCGTGCTGGGCTTCGACATCGACCCCAACTCGCCCCCCGGCGCGAGCGCCCTCGCCGCCGACAACGGGGTCGAGGCACGCTGCGCGTTCCGCCTGGGCGACTTCTCGGTCCTGGATCCCTCCGAGCGGGACTTCGACCTCCTGCTCGCGAACATCTACGCCGACGTGCTCCAGGCCCACGCCGCCGAGCTGCACGCGCGCCTGCGGCCCGGCGGCATCCTGCTCGCGAGCGGGATCCCCGCCGAGAAGCTCGCCCCGACCCTCGCCGCCCTCGCCGCCCAGGGCTTCTCGATCGACCGCGTCGCCACCCGCGGCCGCTGGCAGAGCGTGATCGCCCGACGCACGGGCACCTGAGCCATCGTGGGCCCCGGGCGACTCCCGGGCGCTTTGCCGCGGGCCGCCCCTGACGCCATCGTCGAGGGCGACCCGCGGAGCGCGCTGCATCGACCCGGGATCAGCGCCAGACCTGGTAGACCTGGTCCTGGGCGAATTGCGCCGCGCCCAGTTCCGACTCCTCCAGGAGCGTCGCCCGGTCCACGCGCGTCGTCACGACGACCCGCGGCCCATCCAGGTCACCTTCGAGAAACGTCGTCTCGACGATGCGGGTCGGACGCACGGCGCCCGGGGCCAATGGACGGTACCCGTCGAACGCGACGAAGTGCCGCGTCCGGCCCGCCGAGTCGAACACGCTCCACGAAAGCGGCAAGGAACTCGCGGCGTCGACCCGCAGGAGCTCGCTGACGACCTCCTGCCCACCCCAATCCACCCAGCGCGAAATCCGATGCACCCCGTCCTGGGTCACGACCGTGTACCGGGCGTCGGCGAAGATCCCCATCCGCGCGGGCTTCGCCACCCAGCGGAACAGCGGTTCGATCGGGTGGCAGAGCGCATGGGCGCTGCGCTCGAAGTCCACGCTCTCCGGCAGGTAGACGTTCCCGACTTCCGCGGCCGAGCACACCTCGATCAACGCCTGACCATCGAAGCGAATCCGGCTCGTCGACACCGCGGCCCGCCCCTCGTGTTCGACGGCCTTGGCGTGCTCGACGTCGAAACGTCCATCCGCCAGCACCGTTCCCGTGAGGCGCCCAGATCGCCGATTGCGGATGGAATCGCCCTGCGAGTAGTGCTCGATCCGCACCTCGGCCTCGAGCAGGGCACCAGGCAAGCTCGGCACGGCATTCAGCGTCGCCCGCAACTCAGCGGGCAGGTGCGCGAAGTCGGGGACCTGGGCCGCGTCGTACTCGGACCGGAGCGGGCTCGCGGAAGTTCGATCTCCGACTTGGACGGCAGCAGCCGTCGCGGAGAACGTCGTGAGCAGGACCAGTCCGAACGATCCGAGAACTCTCATGGGGACTCCTCCCGACTCAATCCGCGCGGGCCGCAGGCTAGGGCGATGGGAGGGTCCGATCAAGGCACCGAGACCGGTGGAGACGGCCGTTCTCGGTGTTCGGACGTGAGCTTGGCCGCTCGGGGGAACATCCCTATCCTGCCGGCGTGCGGATCCTGTTCCTGGCTCAGCGCGTGCCGTTCCCGCCCAACCGGGGCGACAAGATCACGACCTGGCGGCTCGTGGAACGCATGGCGCGCTCGCACCAGGTGAGCTGCGTCGCCTTCGCGCACGGGCCGGGCGACGTCGAGGCGGCGGCGGAGCTCGGGCGCCGCGGAATCCCGACCACGGCCGTCCCCTACCGCGATCGCTGGAAGAAACTGGTCGCCCTGCCGCTGCTCCTCGGTTCGCGCCCGCTGACCCTCGGCGTCTACGGCTCGCGGCGTGTGCAGCGCGAGGTCGATCGGCTCTGGCCCGAGGTCGACATGGCCTACGCCTACAGCTCGTCGATGGGCGCCTTCCTCGAGCCCCACGCCGACAAGCCGCGCGTGATGCACTTCGGCGAGCTCGACTCGGACAAGTGGCGCCAGTACGCCGAGCGCACTCCCTGGCCAGCGAGCTGGGTCTACGCCCGCGAACACCGCACCCTGCTGCGCTTCGAGACCCGCGTCGCGCGCACCTTCACCGACAACGTGCTCTGCACTCCGCTCGAGCAGCAGGTCTTCCAGGCCCAGATCCCCGGCGCGCCCAGCGTCGTGCTCAAGAACGGCGTCGACCTGGAGCACTTCCGGCCCGAGCCCGAAGCCGCCGAGCCCGGGCACCTCGTCTTCACTGGGGTGATGAACTACTACCCCAACGTCGACGGCTGCCGGTTCTTCGTGCGCGAGGTGCTGCCGCTGGTGCGCGCCAAGCACCCCGAGGTGCGCCTCTCGATCGTCGGCGCGCACCCCGGTCCGGACGTCCTGCGCCTGGGCCGCGAAGAGGGCGTTACCGTCACGGGCTTCGTGCCCGAGACCCGCGATTGGATGCGCCGCGCGGCGATCGCCGTCGCACCGCTGCGCATCGCGCGCGGCATCCAGAACAAGGTGCTCGAGGCCATGGCCATGGGCTTGCCCGTGGTCGGAACCACCTCCGCCACCCAGGGCGTCGGCGCGACGGCTGGCGAGCACTACCTCGTCCAGGACGAGCCGCGGGCCTTCGCCGACGCCGTGCTACGCCTACTCGACCAGCCTCGGGAAGCCGCCGAGCTGGGGCGGCGCGCGCGGATCTACGTCGAGCAGAACTACGACTGGGAGGTCGTCTTCCGCGGGCTCGACGAGTTGCTCGCGCGCTGCGAACGCACCCCCGGCGCCACGCGACCCGGCCCGACCCGGCCCCAAGCCAGCCCCCACCAGCCATGAGCCACGCAGCGATCGCCGATCTGTTCGACGAATGGGCCCGGCGCGGACGCGCCGAGGGCATGGAAGAGACCCACGGCCCGGTCGCGCGCTCCGTGATCGAGCGCCTCGAGGTGCGCCCGGGCGAACGGATCCTCGACCTGGGTTGCGGGAACGGTTGGGCGACGCGCCTGCTCGCGCAGAAGGCGCCGGGGGTGGGCGCGGTCGGCGTCGACGTCTCGCCGGCGATGATCGCGCGGGCCGAGGAGCTCCACTCCAACCGCATCCGAGCGCGCTACGAGCGCATGCCCTTCGAAGCGCTGGACTTCCCCGACCGGCGCTTCGACCGCGCGTTCTCGATGGAGGCCCTGTACTACGCCACCGACCTCGCCCGCGCGCTGGCGGAGCTCCTGCGGGTGCTCGAGCCCGGCGGGGCCTGCGACGTCGTGATCGACTGCTACGCCGAGCGCGAGTCGACGCGAGGTTGGGGCGCGGTGCTGGGCCTCGAGCTCCACTGCCTGGGCGAGGCCGAGTGGCGCGTCGCCTTCGAGAGCGCGGGCTTCCGCGGCGTGCGCACCGAACGCGTGCTCGACCCGCGCGGCCCCGGCGATCCGGCGACCTTCGAGCCCAACGCGCACCACCCCGACTGGGCAGCGCGCGTCGCGTATCACGAGGCCGGGAGCCTGTGGATCCAGGCGCGCCGCCCCTGACACACGGTCAGCGGCTGCCGAGGATGTCCACGCTCTGGGCCGTCAGGCCGTGCAGCCAACCGCCGGTCTCGATCGCGAGGTACACGGTCCCCACCGCCAGGAGCACGAGCACACCGGCGAACAATGGCTGCGGTCCGAGTCTGCGCTCGGAGGGCTCCGACAGGAAGAGCACCTTGGCGATGCGGAAGTAGTAGAACAGGCTCACCACGCTGTTCAGCAGCATCACGACCGCCAACCAGCCCAGGCCCGTGTTCAGCGACTCCTGCACGAGCAACCACTTGCCGTAGAAGCCGATCGTCGGCGGCAAGCCCGTCAGGCTCACCAGGAAGGCCACCATCGCCACCGAGATCAGCGGCGCGCGCGTGCCCAGGCCGCGCAGGCTCTCGATGTCGTCGGTGCCGGTCTGGCCCTCGAAGTAGAGCACGACCCCGAAGGCCCCCAGGTTCATGAAGTAGTAGGCCGCGAGGTAGTAGAGCGCCGCCTCGAAGCCCGGGCCGGTCATGCACGCCGGACCCATCAGGACGTAGCCGGCGTGCGCGATCGACGAGTAGGCCAGCATGCGCTTGAGGCTCGTCTGGCGCAGCGCCGACAGGTTGCCCAGGGTCATCGTGATGGCCGCCAGGACCGCCAGGAGGAGCCCGAAGCGCGCGGCGTACTCGGCCAACGGGCCGGGGGCGTCCGGCTGCAGGAAGAGCACGCCGGTGAAGCGCAGCAGGGCGCCGAAGCCGCCGGCCTTGGAGGCCACCGCGAGGAAGGTCGTGACCGGCGTGGGCGCGCCCTCGTAGACGTCCGGCGTCCAGAAGTGGAACGGCACGACCGAAACCTTGTACGCGAAGCCCGCCAGCACGAGCGTCACCGCGATCGCCACGGGGATCGGGCTCGAGGAGAGTTGCTCGGCCAACCCCGGGCCCATCTCGGTGAGGTCGAGGGTGCCCGTCAGGCCGTAGAGCAGGCTGATGCCGTACAGCATCACCCCGGCTGAGAGGCCGCCGAACACGACGTACTTCATCGACGCCTCGGCCGAGCGTCGGTCGCCCTTGTGGAACCCGGCCAGGGAGTAGCTGGCCAACGACAACAGCTCGAGCCCCAGCATCAGGAGCAGGAGGTTGTTCGTGCCGACGAGGAAGAAGATGCCCAGGGCGGCGCCGAGCAGCAGGAAGTAGTACTCGCCGACGTTGTGCTTGCGTTCCCGCTTGTCGTTCAACACGAAGTACACGACCACGGCCAGGGCCGCGACCGTGAACAGCTTGAAGAAGCGCCCGAAACCGTCGACCGTCACCATGCCGAGCACGGTGCGGGACGGCTCGCCCCAGTCCGCGAACAGGGCCAGGGCCGTCATGCCCAGGCCCGCGAGCGTCAGGTAGCCGACGTAGCGCGAGTCGCGGCCGCGCATCACGAGGTCCGCGACCAGCGCCGCGATAGCCACGGCCGCCAGCACGAGTTCGGGGACGATCGCCCCCAGGCCTTCGCTGTAGGAGTTCAACGTCGTTCTCCGCTCAGCCGCGACCGCTGACGCGCAACATCTCGACCAGGCTGTCCACGCTCGGCTGCATCCAGTCGAGCAGGAAGAAGGGGAAGATCCCCAGGGCGAGGCACAGGAACAGCAGCGGGGTCAGGCAGAACAGCTCGCGGGCGTCGATGTCCTTGTAGGCGCGGTACTTCTCGTTCAGCGGCCCGAGGAACACGCGCTGCATGGCCCACAGCAGGAAGGCCGCGGTGAGCACGATGCCGACCACCGAGATCACGACGAGCACCTGGAAGCGGGCGTCCGCGGACTTGTAGGCGCCGATCAGCGTCACCGCCTCCGACACGAAGCCCGCCATGCCCGGAAGGCCCAGGGCGGCGAAGAAAGCGACCGTCGTCAAACCCCAGTAGACCGGCATCGGCTGCGACAGGCCACCGAAGCCGTTCAGGTCGCGGTGGTGGGCCCGGTCGTAGATCACGCCCACCACGAGGAAGAGCGCGGCGGCCGAGGTGCCGTGGTTGAACATCTGCAGAGCCGCCCCGCTCATGCCCCACTCGGTGAGGGCCGCGAAGCCCAGGAGCACGTAGCCCATGTGGCTGACCGAGCTGTAGGCGACCATGCGCTTGAAGTCGGTCTGCCCCAGCGCGACGAAGGCGCCGTACACGATGCTGATGACCCCGAGCACCGCCAGGGTGTACGCGAAGGCGTGGAAACCCTCGGGCACGATCGGGAAGCAGGCCCGCAGCATGCCGTAGCCGCCCAGCTTCAGCAGGATGCCGGCCAGGATGACCGAGATCGGCGTCGGGGCCTGGACGTGGGCGTCGGGCAGCCAGGTGTGGAAGGGGAAGACCGGGACCTTGATCGCGAAGGCGACGAAGAGGAACCAGAACACCCAGGTCGTGAACTTCATCCCCAGCAGCGCGCCGCCGAAGGGCAGGTTGGCGCCCAGCAGGGTGCCGGCGCGCGCCATCTCGATCAGCTCGGGGATCGCGAAGGTGCCGCTCGTGAGGCGCAGCGCGACCACCGCGATCAGCATCAGCACCGAGCCGGCCAGGGTGTACAGGAAGAACTTGATCGCCGCGTACTCGCGCCGCGGGCCACCCCAGATGCCGATGAGGAAGTACATCGGCAGGAGCATGATCTCCCAGTAGACGTAGAAGAGGAAGAAGTCGAGCGCGACGAACACGCCCACGATGCCGACCTCGAGCAGGAGCAACAACGCGTAGTAGGCCTTGCCCGCCTTCTCCATGTTGAAGCTGGCCGGGACGCCGATGAAGAGCAGCAGGGTGGTCAACCACACCAGCGGCAGGCTCAGGCCGTCGACGCCCACGTAGTACTGGGCGCCGATGCCGGAGATCCAGTCCAGCCGCTCGACGAGCTGCAGGCCGGCCTCGCCCTTGGTGAACCAGCCGAAGTAGAGCTGGGTCGCCAGGATCAACGGGATCGCCGTCGCCACCAGGCTGATCGCCTTGACCGCGCCGATCGACCGCTTGGGGACCAGCAGGATGGCCGCCATGCCGATCAACGGGATGAAGGTGATCCAGGAGAGAACGTGCTCTTTCATCGCTGGGGATGGATGCGGGAGGGAGGCAGAGGGCTCAGACGAGGATCAGCCAGGCGGCCAGGGCGAGGAAGCCCGCCACGGCGAAGGCCACGTATTGCTGCACGCGGCCGGTCTGGAAGAGACGAACGATGGAACCGGTGAGCTGGGTCACCTGGCCGACGGCGTTCACCACGCCGTCGACCACGCGCAGGTCGAACCAGGCGCTGAAGAAGCCCAGACCCTTGTTGAGCCGGCCGACGCCGTTGACGATGCCGTCGATGACGAACTCGTCGAACCAGCGCTGCGTGCGGGAGAGCACCATCACGCCGCGGATCAGGGTCGCGTTGACGAACTCGTCGACGTAGTACTTGTTCGCGACGGCGTGGTAGAGCTCGCCCAGACCGCCGCTGATGCGCGCCGGATCGATCTTGCGCAGCAGGTAGATCCAGGCGGCGACGAAGATGCCGAGCAAGGCGACCGTCAGGGAGACGCCCACGGCCCAGCCGTGGGCAACGTGCTGCACGTGCTCGACGTGGGCCGCGGATTGGCCGATGTAGGTGTTCGCCAGCTCGATGCCCGGATACATCGTCTCGAGCGAGATCAGCTTGGTGAACCAGTTCTTGGCGCTGCCGAGCACGTCCCCGTTGGCCAGCCAGAACTGCCCGCCCAACATGCCGAAGGCGGCCAGGACGAGCAGCGAGATCGTCATCGGCGCCGGCGACTCGTGCGCGTGGTCGGCCACGTGGTGGTCGCGCGGCTCGCCGAAGAACGTCATGAAGATCAGCCGGAACATGTAGAAGGCCGTCAGCGCCGCCGCGACCGGCAGGGCGAAGGCCGCGAAGGCGTAAGCGCCGCTGAACTCCAGGCCGACCGAGGTGAAGGCGGCCTGGACGATCTTGTCCTTCGAGTAGAAGCCCGAGAAGAGCGGCAGGCCGGCGATCGCGAAGGTGCTGATCAGCATCGCCGCGAACGTCAGCGGCATCTTCTTGCGCAGGCCGCCCATCTTGCGCATGTCCTGCTCGTGGTGGCAGCCGTGGATCACGGAGCCCGCCGAGAGGAACAGGCAGGATTTGAAGAAGGCGTGCGTGACCATGTGGAACAGGCCCGCGACCACCCCGATCCCGCCGCAGCCGATGGCCGCGACCATGAACCCGAGCTGGCTGATGGTCGAGTAGGCGAGCACGCCCTTGATGTCGAAGACCGTCGTGCCGATGGTCGCCGCGAAGAGCGCCGTCAGCGCCCCCACCGCCGTCACCACCGCCAGCACGTCGGGCGAGAGCATCGGATAGCAGCGCCCGAGCAGGAACACGCCGGCCGCGACCATCGTCGCGGCGTGGATCATGGCCGAGACCGGCGTCGGACCCTCCATGGCGTCCGGCAACCAGATGTGCAGCGGGAACTGCGCGGACTTTCCGACGGTGCCGCCGAACAGGAAGAAGCCCGCGACCGTCATCCAGGCCGGCCACTCGCCGCCGTTGGCCGCCACCGCCTCGGTGCTCGCCGCCCACAGCTCCGTGAAGCGGAAGGTGTCGAAGTGGTGGTAGAACATCATCATGCCGACGAAGAGGCACACGTCCCCGACCCGCGTGGTCAGGAAGGCCTTCTTGCAAGCCGCGGCGGCGTGAGTGATGCGGTGGCTGTGGGGATCGTGGCTGAAGTGGCCGATGAGCAGGTAGCTCATCAGGCCCATGATCTCCCAGAAGATGAACAGCACGAGCAGGCTGTCGGCCAACACCAGCCCGAGCATCGCGAACGTGAACAGGCTGATGTTGGCGAAGAAGATGTGGTAGCGCCGATCGCCCTTCATGTACCCCGTCGAGAACAGGTGCACGAAGAAGGACACGATGCCGACCACGGCCAACATCGACGCGCCCAGGCCGTCGAACAGCAGCGACGCCGTCAGGTTGCTCGGGTCGTCGGCCGCGCGCGCCTCCTGGAAGAGCCAGGAGAAGCTCAAGCCCACCTCGCCCGAGTGGTGGAAGAAGGGCGTCCCCACCGTGTAGGCGTGGTAGATCGCCTTGGCCGCCATGAGGACCGTGATGGCCATCGTGACGAACATGCCGCTGGTGAGCAGCCAATCGCCCTTGCGGGGCAAGAAGCGCCCGACCGAGATCTGGACCAGGTAGCCGACCAGCGGGATGAGCGGGACGGCCAGGAGCCAGTAGAAGTCGGTCTGGGGGTCGAACCTCAGGAATTCCATCGCTGTGCCGGGGTGAGCCAGGGGGTCGTCGGGCGGATCGGGAGGCGCGGAGCTACTCGCGCATCAGGTCCAGCTCGCTCGGCCGGATGGTGTCGAAGAGGTGGAAGACGTTCAGGATGATCCCCAGGGCCACCGCGGCCTCGGCGGCGGCCAGGATGATCACGAAGATGGCGAACATCTGCCCATCGAGGCCGTCCCCGTTGAAGCGGTTGAAGGCCACGAAGTTGATGTTGGCCGAGTTGAGGATCATCTCGATCCCCATCAGCACGTAGAGGATGTTGCGCCGCACGACGATGCAGACGACGCCGAGCGCGAAGAGGGCGGCCGAGACCGCGACGTAGGCCTCGAGGGGCATGTGCAGCGGGTTCATCGAGCGTCTCCCGAGCCAGATCGCGGCTGGACGTCCACCAGGCGGCGGCGGGCGATGTACACCGCGGCCACCAGGGCCACGGTCAAGACGATCCCGGCCAGCTCGAAGGGCACGACGTAGCCGTCCGGGCTGACGAACCCGACCCCGATGTCGGCGGCGCGCGAGGTCATCGGCGGCAGTTCCTCCGCCTTCGACCACTGCACCGTGGCGGCGACCTTGAAGGCCACCCAGCCGACGCCGAGTCCGACGAGGCCCAGGCCTCCCAGCACGCGCGGCAGCTTGCGCTCCTTGAGGTCGGGTGGCGAGAGCATCACGCCGAACAGGATCAGCACCAGGATCCCGCCGACGTAGATCAGGATCTGCATCATGCCCAGGAAGTCGCTCCCGAGCAGCACGAACAGCCCCGCGACGCCCCCGAAGGTAGCCATCAGCGAGAAGGCGCTGCGCACGACCGAGCGCTCCCAGATGCAGACCAATGCGCCGCCGAGCACCAGCACCGAGAACAGACCGAAGGCCACGCCGTGAGCGCCGGCCACGGAGCCGCTCCAGCCGATGAGGGCCATCGAGGCGAGCAGAAGGAGGCCGTAGAAGGCGCGCTGGGAGGGCTCCATCAGGCTTCTTCCTCGCTCTCCGGCTCGTCGGCCGCGGGAGCGCCGCCCTTGGCGGCCTTGGCCGCTTCCTTGGCCTTCTTCTTCTCCTCGGCCTCCTTCATGCGGATGCGCGCTTCACGCGCCATGCCCTTGAAGGAGAGCAGGTCGTGCTTCAGCTCGCTGCGGTCGTAGGTGACGAAGGCGAACTCCGTGCCCATGTGGATGCAGTCCTTGGGGCAGGGGTACACGCACAGCTCGCAGAACATGCACTTCTGGTAGTCGAGCGTGAACGAGACCCACTCGAGCTCCTTGCCGTGCCGGATCGCGTCCATCTCGATGCAGTCGATCGGACAGGCGCGGGCGCAGGCCAGGCAGTTGATGCACTTCTCCTGCTCGAGGTAGTGGATGCCCCGGTAGCGATCGGGGATCGGCAGACGCTCGTCGGGATACTGGACCGTGATCGGCTTCTGCAGCAGGTACTTGCCCGTGATGCGCATGCCGACCAGGGTCGTCGACAGACCCTTCCAGACGTTCAGGAAGTACTCGCGGGTCGCGGCGGCGGCGTTCATGGTGATTGTCCGCCCTCAGGCGACCAGGGCCTCCCAAACCGCGGTCAAGAGCACGCACAGCAGCGCGAGCGGGGTCAGGTACTTGTATCCCATGGTCATGACCTGGTCGATGCGGATGCGCGGCAGGGTCCAGCGCAACCACATCATCAAGAACACGCCGGCGAGCGTCTTGGCGAGCAACGTCACGCCGCCCACGACCTGGTAGAGGATCGAGTCGGCGCCGGCCGTCGCGCCCACCAGGTGCAGCACGGGGCTCTCGAAGCCACCGAAGAAGAAGACCGCCGCGACCAGGTTCATGAGGAACATGGCCGCGTACTCCTCCATGAAGAAGAAAGACCAGCGGATGCCGGAGTACTCGGTCATGAAACCGGCGACGAGCTCGGACTCCGCCTCGGGCAGGTCGAAGGGCGCACGCTTGGTCTCGGCCAGGAGCGCCACGAAAGCGATCAGGAAGGCCGGGATCACGAAGGGGTTCTGGAAGATCGCCCACTTCATCCCGAACCAGCCGGCCTGGGCGGCGCTGGCCTCGAGCAGGTTGAAGGTGCCCAGCACGATCAGCGGCACGATCAGGGAGAGACCCATCGGGATCTCGTAGGCGACCACCTGCGCCGCCTCGCGCATCGAGCCGTACAGCGACCACTTGCTGTTCGAGGCCCAACCCGCCATGACGACCGAGATGGTCGTGGTGGAGGTCATCGCCAGCACGAAGAACAGCCCCAGGTCGATGTCGGCGAAGTAGACGCCCGGCGCGAGGGGCAGCACCGCCATGGCGGCGAAGATGCTGCCCAAGCCGAGGGCCGGCGCGATCATGAACAGGACCCGGTCCGAGCCGATCGGGACCATGTCCTCCTTGAGCATGAGCTTGACGCCGTCGGCCAGGGACTGGGCCCAGCCGTGCCAGCCGCCGACGTACATCGGCCCGAAGCGGCACTGGATGTGGCCGGAGACCTTGCGCTCCAGCCACACCGAGGCCATCGCCACCAGCGAGACCAGCGCGATCAGGATGCCGACGCCGGCGAAGGCCGCGCCCAGCCACAGCAGCGGGGTGGGCGTCGCCTCGGGCAGCAGTCCGCGCAGGAGGTCGAGGAAGACGTTGCCTTTCTCCATGGTCCTAACGCCCGCTCAGCGGTCCGTCTCCCCGATCACGACGTCGGTCGAGCCGATGATGGCCACGGCGTCCGCCAGGAAAGTGCCCGGCAGGAGGTCCTCGGCGACCGCGATGTTGCAGAAGGACGGGCCGCGTACCCGACAGCGGATCGCGACCTTGCCGCCGTCGGAGACGACGTAGTGGCCGAGCTCGCCGCGCGGGTTCTCGATGCCGACGTAGGCCTCGCCCGGCGGCACCTTGAGCACCTTGGGCACGTCCCCCAGCACCGGGCCGGGCTCGATGTTCGCCAGGCACCAGCGCACGATCTTGATCGACTCGCGCATCTCGGCGACGCGCACGTAGAAGCGATCCCAGCAGTCGCCCAGCGTGCCCTTCTCGCCGCGGCCGACCGGGATCTCGAACACGCCCGCCTTCCAGATCTCGCCGTACAGCAGGTACGGCATGTCGCGGCGCAGGTCCCAGTCGACGCCCGAGCCGCGCAACATGGGGCCGGTCAGGCCGAAGTCGATCGCCTCAGCGGCCGTGATCACGCCGATGTCGGCCGTGCGCCGGACGAAGATGTGGTTGACCGCGAGCAGGTCCCAGTACTCCTGCCACTTCTCGTCGAAGACGTCGCAGAAGGCCTCGACTTCCTTCAGCCAGCCGGGAGGCGCGTCGTTGAAGACGCCACCGATGCGGATGTAGCTGTAGGTCAGGCGCGCCCCGCAGATCTTCTCGAAGAGCGCCATCATCCACTCGCGCTCGCGGAAGGCGTAGAAGAAGGGCGTGAAGGCGCCCAGGTCGAGCCCGTAGGTGCCCATCGCGATCAGGTGCGACCCGATGCGGTTGAGCTCGGCGCAGATCGTGCGGATCATCTGCGCCCGGCGCGGGATCTCGATCGGCAACACGGCCTCGACGGCCAGGCTGTAGCCGAGGTTGTTGTTCATCGCCGACAGGTAGTCGTACCGGTCGGTGTAGGGCAGGTACTGCAGCCACTCGACGTTCTCGCCGATCTTCTCGGCGCAGCGGTGCAGGTATCCCAGGTGCACCTGGGCCGCGGTCACGAGCTCGCCGTCGGTGCGGATCAGGATGCGCATCACCCCGTGCGTGGCGGGGTGCTGCGGGCCCATGCTGACCTCGAGGTCCTGCGTGGCGACGTCGAACATGAACTCGCGCTCGCCGCTGGGCAGCGTGCGCGCGTCGTCCGGGATCGCAAATCCTTGCGGGCTGGGTTGGGCCATGGGTGCGGGGCTACTCGCAGGAGATGCCGTGGTACTCCTTGGGGAACTCGTAGTCCTTGCGCAGCGGATAGCCGACCCAGTCGTCGGGCAGCAGGATGTTGCGCGGGTCGGGGTGCCCCACGAAGGTGATCCCGAACATCTCCATGCACTCGCGTTCGTGGTACTGCGCCGCGCGGTAGACCGCGGTGGCCGACGCCACGCGAGCGGCGTCCTTCGGCAGCAGACACTTGATCGCCAGGCGCTGGCGGTGCGTGAGCGAGAGCAACTGGACGTTGAGCCACAGGTTCTCGTCGTCCTTGGACGGATCGGTGGCCGACAGGTCGACGAGCTGCTCGAACCGCAGGCGCTCGTCGTCGCGGCACACGCGCAGGAACTCGACCAACTGCGCGGGGTCGACGAGCACGAAGGGGTCGCCGTAGCGCCCCTTGTCCTTCTTGTCGGCGGGGTCCGGCTCGCGCGGCAGGTCGGCCGCGAGCAGACCGGGCGCCTGGACGGCCCGCAGACGATCGTGGATGCCCTGGAAGTCCATCGCGGCTCCTGCGTGCGGGGAGGTCAGGCGGTGCGGACGGGACGGCGCACGACCGAGGAGTTGCGGATCTTCTCCTGCAGCTTCATCAGGCCCTCGAGCAGAGCCTCGGGCCGCGGCGGGCAGCCGGCGATGTAGACGTCGACGGGCACGATGCGGTCGACGCCCTTCATCACCGTGTAGCCGAACTTGTAGTAGGGCCCGCCGCCCGTGGCGCAGGCGCCCATCGCGATGACGTACTTCGGATGGGGCATCTGGTCGTAGAGCCGCTTGACGCGCTCACCCATCTTGAAGTTGACCGTGCCCGCCACGATCATCAGATCCGCCTGGCGCGGCGTGGCGCGGAACGCCCCCGCGCCGAAGCGGTCGATGTCGTGGTGCGCCGCGCCCACGGCCATCATCTCGATGGCGCAGCAGGCCAGCCCGAAGGTCATCGGCCAGATGCTCGACAGGCGCGCCCAGTTGAGCAGCCAGTCGACCTTGGTGGTGAGGAGGTTCTCCTCGAAGCGGTTCTCGATGAGGCCCATGCTGCGTCTCTCCGTGGGGGTCGGCGGAGCCCGCGCTCAGGCGGCCTCTTCGTCCTCGGCGGCGGGGGGCTCGCTGGCCGCGGCGGCGGCCAGGGCCTCGAGCTCCGCGATGGTCGGCACGCTCGCGCGCGCCGGGCTGGCGCTCGGCTCGAAGCGCTTGCGCTCGTAGGTCATGATCCAGTTGAGGTCGCCCTTGGCCCAGTCGTAGGCGAGCCCCAGGAAGAGCACGACGATGAAGATCGCGCCCGCGATCAAGGCCGAGATCCCCAGGCCCGCGCCCTCGGCCGGGCCCCGGCCGTGGAAGGTGTCCACCAGCACGATCGCCCAGGGGAAGAGGAAGGCGATCTCGACCGCGAACACGATGTAGACCAGGGCCACCGTGTAGTAGCGGATGTCGAACTTGATCCAGGCCTCGCCGACGGTCTCCTCGCCGCACTCGTAGACCTCGAGACCCTGCTGCCCCTTGCGCTTGGGGCGCACGATCGAGGCGACCGCCAGGTTCGCGAACACGAACAGGAAGCCGACCGACGAGAAGACCAGGACGTTGAGGTAGTCGAACAGCATGGGTCTGGCGGGTCCCACGGCCGGGGGGCTGGCCGGGGTCGGCGCGACAGGCGGGCGGAGCGGGTGATGGGACCGGGGGGGCGCCCGGCCTGGGGCGCGGTCGCCGGACGGCGAGGTCGGGGAGGGGGCGAACCGACCGGCGGAGCAGCGGCGAAGGGGGAGGGCCGGCGAAGGCGGCGGAGAGTCTAGGAGCGCTTTCGGAACACTGTCAAGCAAGGCAGAGAGGGCGAGCGCGGCTCGCGCGGATCGCCCCGGTCGAGTCGGCGCCGAGCTGCGCGGAGGGCTCCGCCGCGCGCCCCGGTTCCGCGCGCTCGGGCCGCGCAAGGGGCGACCGGGGCCCGCGCGGTGCAACCGGGGCCGCGGCGGCGCGGTCGGTGGTCCGTCGCCCAGCGGCCCCATCCCGGGCCAGGGTCGGACCCGCCCCGCCATGCAGGAACCCGCTCCCCTCGCCGACAGGGCCCATGCCCGGACCGGAGCGGAGGCTCCCGCAGGCCCGGGCTCCGAGGGTCCCGCCGGCCGGGACGGCCCCTCCCGGCTGCTCGCCCCCGGGCCCTTGCTCCTCGCCGCGGCCCTGGTCGGCCTGGCGATCGGGCTCGATCGCCTGCTCCCGGCGGGGCCCGGCGAGCCCCTCCCCCTGCGCTTCGCGCGCAGTCTCTCCGAGGCCTGGCCCACGGGCCTGCTCGGCTTTTATCTGACCTTCATCTCAATGACATCGCGCCCAAACTGGGCGAGCGATGCCCCGGAGCGAGCAAGTACCCACAAAACATCCACAAAGAATGCGCATGGTGGACACTTACACCCATGATGCCAGGCGATCCCGCGACCCACTTCCAGTCGAGAGGCCCATATATTATGGTGGTGGCCTCCCGTGGGGGCCCCGTGGCCCCCGCGCCCCGCGGACCCGCGCTCCGCTGCGACCGTCGCCGACGCTCGCCTACCTCGCATCGCAACTCTCCCCTACCTCCCATGGTGCTCCTCAGTCCCAGCTCCATCCTCGATGGGCCGAAGAAGTCGGCGCGATGGAGCGCCATCCTCACCGTCGACCTGGGCTGCCTCGACGCCACCCTGGCCGTGAGCCGCGAGAACCGGCTGCCGCGCGCCTCGGTGGTGGTCACGATGGCGGCCCAGGAGTTCATGCGCCTCTCCAAGGCGGGTGAGAAGGTCGATCACATCGTGGTCTTCGGCTCGCAGTGCGATCCCACCGAGCACCCCGACTTCCGGGTCATCAGCGAGAACCTGCGCGAGCTGCGCCACAAGTGGTTCTCGAAGTCCAAGCTCGTGTTGCTCTCGGATGCGCCGCGCCTCGACACGCCCGAGGCGCGCCTGGGGGCGGGTACCTACGACCTCCCGGTGGCCCGCATGGAGTACGGCACGGTGAAGACCTTCACCGCCCTGACTGGCCGCAAGGGCCCGGAGCTCGCCGACCTGGTCAAGCAGCTCTCGGGCCTGGACCGTCTGGCCGTCCACGCCCAGTTCGTGCGCGGCGAAGTGGACAACTCGACCGACAGCGAGGTGCGCGGCTGGATCAAGCGCCTGCAGGAGATCGGGCCCCGGGAGGTCCTGCTCTCGACGCCCGATCCCAAGCGCCGCGGCAAGACGCGCGGGATCCTGCGCTCGCGCCTGGACGAGATCGTCGAGCAGGTCGGCGACAAGGTCGGCGTCCCCGTGTCGGTGGTCGATGCGGAGGACCTAACCGTCCACTGACCCCCGAACCTGCGACCCGAGCCCGCGCCCCGCGCCGCCGCCCCCTGGGCTGCGGCGCGGGGCGCGCCCGTTCCGGAGGGCCCATCGCAGGGGTCGTGGGAGCCGCCGACCCGCTCCCTGCGCGCGACGACGAACCCACGCGCTCGCTGGCGGTGCCCTGCCCGCGGGTCTAACGTCCACGCCCCATGGCCCTGGCCGAGTTCCTCCGCGCCCGCCGCACCTACGGCGACTTCGTGGCCCTGGCCGGGCTCGATCTCGAGGTGCGCCGGGGCGAGGTTTTGGGACTGGTCGGCCCGAACGGCGCGGGCAAGACCACCACCCTGCGCATGCTGTGCGGCCTACTCGAGCCCACCTCGGGCACGGTGCGCGTGGACGGTCACGACGTCGCCGCCGAGCCGGTCGCCGCCAAGTCGCGCCTGGCCTTCGTCCCCGAGGGCGCGCCGCTCTACCCGAACCTCTCGCCGCGCGCCCACCTGGGCCTGATCGGCCGCCTGCACGGTCTGCGCGAGCGCGAGATCGAAGCCGAGGGCCTGCGCCTGCTCGGCGCGCTCGACCTCGCCGAGCGCGCCCTGGACCCCGTGGGCACCTTCTCGCGCGGCATGCGCCAGAAGGTGGCCGTCGCCTGCGCCCTGCTCCCCCGTCCCCCGCTGCTGGTGCTCGACGAGCCCCTCTCCGGCCTCGACGCGCCCTCGGCCGCCATGCTCAAGGCCGTGCTGCGCGGTTGGGCCGAGCGCGGCGGTGCCGTGCTCTACACCTCGCACCTGCTCGACGTGGTCGAGCGCGTCTGCCACCGCGTCGCGATCCTGGTCCGGGGCGAGTTGGTCGCCGCCGGCACGCTCGAGGAGCTGCGCGCGACCGCCGGCGCCGGCGACGCGACCCTCGAACAGGTCTTCTCCACCCTGTCCCAGGGCGAGGACCCCCGCTCGAGCGCCCAAGCCCTGCTGGGCGACGCCACCCCCCGCCCCTGAACGACGACCCTCCCTGGGGCGCGGATCGGCGCCGGGTCGCCAGCGCGGCCGTCACCGACCTCCGGCGGCCCCGGGGGCAGGTCGGCTACACTGCGGCCGGCATGAGCCACCCCGCGAGCGCACCCAGCGACGGGCAACTGATCGAGCGATGGAGGGCGGAGCCCGCGCCCCTGCTGCCGCTCCTGCACGCCTTCCACGACCGGGACGGGCATCTCTCCGAGGGAGCCCTGCGGGCCGTGTCCGAGGGCCTGCGCATCCCGCTCGCCGACCTCTACGGCACGGTCACCTTCTACCACCACTTCTCGCGCCAGCCCGGGGGCAAGGACCGGCCGCGGGTGTGCGACGGGCCGGTGTGCAAGCTGGCGGGCTGCGACGCGCTGCTCGACGAACTCGCGCCCCAGGGCGCGACGCCCATGCCCTGCGCCGGCCGCTGCGACGAGCCGATCCCGGTCCTCGTCGGCGACGCCTACCTCGTCGGTACCCCCGGCCTGGGGCTCGCGGATCGTCCCACCCCGCTGCCGCCCCCGAACCCCGGGGGCGTGGAGGAGTGCTGCTTCGCCCACCTGCGCGAGCCGGGTCGGGCCGGGATCGAGGGGTATCGGCGCACGGGGGGCTACCGCGGGCTCGAGAAGGCGCTGAGCGAGCTCTCCCCCGAGGCGGTGCTCGACGAGCTCGAGCGGAGCGGCCTCGCCGGGCGCGGCGGCGCCGGTTTCCCGACGGCCCGCAAGTGGCGCGCGGTGCGCGAGGCCGCCGGCGGCCCCAAGACCATCGTCTGCAACGCCGACGAGGGGGAACCGGGGTGCTTCAAGGATCGCGCGTTGCTCGACCACGATCCGCACGCGGTGATCGAGGGCATGCTGATCGCCGCCCACGCCACCGGGGCCACGCGCGGCTTCCTGTACCTGCGCTACGAGTACCCCCACACCCAGCGCATCCTCGAGCGCGCGTTGGCCGAGGCGCGCGCCGCCGGGCTCCTGGGGCCACGCGTGCTGGGCAGCGAGCTCTCCTTCGAGCTCTACCTGCGCCGCGGCGCGGGCGCCTACATCTGCGGCGAGGAGACGTCCCTGCTGAACAGCCTCGAGGGCAAGCACCCCTTCCCGCGCAACCGCCCGCCCTATCCCGTGACCCACGGCTTCGAGGACAGGCCGACGGCGGTGAACAACGTCGAGACGCTCGCCTCGGTGCCCCCGATCCTCGCACGCGGGGCGGACTGGTACGCGAGCCTCGGCATCGCGCCGCACAAGGGCACCAAGCTCATCAGCCTCTCGGGCGACGTGCGCCGGCCGGGCAACTACGAGGTGCCGATCGGCCTGCCCCTGCGCACCCTGCTGGACGAGTGGGCCGGCGGTCCGCGCCCCGGCCGGCGCTTCCAAGCCGTCACGATGGCGGGCCTCTCGGGAGGTTTCCTTGGGCAGAACGACTTCGACACCACCCTCGACGAGCCCAGCCTGCGCGGGCGCGGCTCGTTCCTCGGCGCGGGGGGCGTGATGGTCTTCGACGACTCCCGCGACATGGTCGAGGTCGCGCGCCAAGCGATGCGCTTCTTCGCCCACGAATCCTGCGGGAAGTGCTTCCCCTGCCGTATCGGCACCCAACGCCTGGTCGAACGCCTCGAGGGCGCCGGGCCGTCGGACGCCGCCGAATGGAAACGCGAGGTGGCGGACATCGGCCAGACCATGGCGGCCCTCAGCGCCTGTGGTCTGGGCATCGCCGCGCCCCTCGTCACCCAGAGCCTCTTGAAGAGTTTTCCGCAGGCGGTCGAGCGATCGCTCGAAGGACGCGCGCGATGAAGAACCTCGACACGCAGCCGACCCTGGTGCTCGACGGTCAGGCGGTCGAGTTCAGCGAGGGCGAGACCCTGTACCAGGTGACGGAACGCCACCGGCGCGAGGTGCCGACCCTGTGCTACGACCCGCGCCTGGAGCCCTTCGGCGCCTGCCGCCTGTGCGTGGTCGAGATCGAGGGCCAGCGCAACCCCGTCGCTTCCTGCACGACGCGCGCGACGGCCGGGATGACGGTGCGCACGCGCACCGAGGCCCTCGAGCGCCACCGCAAGACGCTGATGGAGCTGGTGGTCTCGGAGAACCCGCGCGGCGTCTCCATCGACCCCCTGCGCGGCCGCGCCTCCCAGGAGCTCTCCCACCTGGCGGTGCGCTACGGCGCCGACGGTTCGCGCTTCCAGGGCGCGCACTCGGGTCGCTCGAAGCTCGACGACCCGAACCCCATGATCCTGCGCGACTACGACCACTGCATCTCGTGCTACCGCTGCGTGCGGGTGTGCGCCGAGCAGGAGGGCGACTACGCCATCAGCGTCGCGAACCGCGGCTTCCACACCCAGATCACCACCGAGTTCGACGGGCCCCTCAAGGGCTCGGAGTGCACCTTCTGCGGCCAGTGCGTGCAGACCTGCCCCACCGGCGCCCTCGCCGACCGCCAGGCCCTGCGTCACGCGGCGACCCCGGGCCCGATCGAGAAGACGCGCACGATCTGCCCCTACTGCGGGGTCGGCTGCTCGGTCGATCTGCTCACCAAGGGCACCACCCTGGTCGGCGTGCAGCCCGCGATGGACGGCCCGGCGAACGAGGGCGCGCTGTGCGTCAAGGGCCAGTTCAGTTGGCAGTGGGTCCAGCACCCCGAGCGCTTGAAGACGCCGTTGGTGCGCCGCGACGGAGAGCTGGTGGAGGCGAGCTGGGACGAAGCCCTCGAGCGAGCCGCGCTGGGTTTCCTCGCCGTGCGCAAGAAACACGGCCGGCACGCGGTGTATGCCGTCGCCTCGGGGCGCGCGCCCCACGAGTCGGCCTACCTGGCGCAGAAGTTCGTCCGCGTGGGCTTCATGAGCAACCACGTCGACAACTGTAGCCGTGCCTGACACAGCCCCACGGTGGCCGGTCTGGCCGCCACACTGGGTCGCGGGGCGATGTCGAACCCGCTGGCGGACATGGAGAAGCCCGATGTGATCTTCTGCATCGGGACCAACATGACCGAGGCCCACCCCGTGGCCGCGACGCGCCTCAAGAAGGCCATGCGGCGCGGGGCCAAGCTGATCGTGGCCGACCCGCGCCGCATCCCCCTCGCCCGGCGCGCGGACCTCTATCTGCCCATCCGGGTGGGTTCGGACGTCGCGTTGCTGGGCGCCATGGCGCACGTCATCGCCCGCGAGGGCCTGGTCGACGCCGCCTTCATGGCGGCGCGCACCGAGGACGGCGAGCGCTTCCTCGAGCACATCGGCAAGTTCACGCCCGAGTGGGCCGAGGGCATCACCGGCGTGCCGGCCCGCGACATCGAGGCCGCGGCCCTGCTCTACGGCCGCGCCGAGCGTGGCGCCATCTACTACACCCTCGGCATCACCGAGCACATCTGCGGCGTCGACAACGTGCAGAGCCTGTGCAACCTGGCCCTGATGACCGGCAACCTCGGCCGCGAGGGCACCGGCATCAACCCGATGCGCGGCCAGAACAACATCCAGGGCGCCGGCGATTGCGGCGCGATCCCGAACAACTACCCGGGCTTCCAGCCCGTGACCAACCCCGAGAACCAAGCGAAGTTCGAGCGCGCCTGGGGCGTGCGCGTGGACCTCGAAAAGGGCCCCACCAAAGTGTGGGCCCTCGCCAACGCCGGCGAATCGATCCACGGCATGCTGATCTGCGGCGAGAACACGCTCGTCTCCGACCCCGACGTGGCCCACTGCCGCCACGCCCTCGAGAGCCTCGAGCACCTGGTGGTGATCGACGTCTTCCGCACCGAGACCGCCGAGCTCGCCGACGTCGTCCTGCCCGCCGCCGCCTGGGCCGAGGTCGACGGCACCTTCACCAACACCGAGCGCCGCGTGCAGCGCGTGCGCGCCGCGGTGCCCCCGCAGGGCGAGGCGCGTCCCGACTGGTGGATCCTCTCCCAGCTCGCGCGCCGCATGGGCCTCCCGGGCTTCGACTACACCGGCCCCAACCAGGTCTTCGACGAGCTCTGCTCGCTCTCACCGATCTACAAGGGCCTCGACTGGCAGCGCATCGACGAGGGCCGCTACCACTGGCCGGTGCCCGACAAGGACCACCCCGGCACGCCGATCCTGCACGTCGGCGAGTTCCCCCGCGGCCGCGGCCTCTTCAAGCTGCTCGAGTACCGCGATCCCGCCGAGGTCGTCGACGCGGACTACCCCGTCTGGCTCACCACCGGCCGGCGCCTCGCCCACTACCACACGCGCACCATGACCGGCCGCTCCCCCGGCTCGGACTACCTGGTTCCCGAGGAGCTGGTCGAGGTGCACCCCGCCGACGTCGAAGCCTGGGGCCTGACCGACGGCGGCCTGGCCGTCCTCTCCAGCCGCCGCGGCGAGGTCCTGGTCAAGGTCCAGGCCACGACCCAGTCCCCGCGCGGCACGGTGTTCTGCTCCTTCTCCTTCAGCGCCGTCCCCATCAACGCCCTCACCGGCTCGGGCTACGACCCCCAGACCGACACCGCCGAGCTCAAGGTCTGCGCCGTCCGCATCGAAGCCGCCCACGAGCAGCTCGCCTGACGCCCCGGCCGCGGGGGGCGGCCCTGGCCGGGGCCGTGGACGGCGGGGGCCGCGCGTGGTCGGATGGGAGCGACCGAGGGTCCCGGGGGGCCCTCCGATGCACCGTGGGAGTCGCAGCGCCGTGGAGCCCGAGTCACCTGTCGTCCGAGCTCTGGTCGAGAACCACCGACGCTTCCTCGACTTCCTCGAGCGCCGCACGGGCAGCCGGGCCGAGGCCGAGGACCTGCTGCAGACCGCGTTCGTGAAGCTGCTCGAGCGCGGCGCGGAGCCGCGCGACGGGGAGTCGACGGTCGCCTGGCTCTACCGCTTGCTGCGCAACGCCTCGATCGACCGGCAACGCTCGGAGGCCTCCCGCGCCCGCGCCCTCGAGCGGCGCGCCGAGGTCGAGCGCGCCCTGCACGAAGAGGATCCGGAGCTGCACGGGGAGATCTGCCGCTGCGTCCGGGACCTGCTCCCGACGCTCAAGCCCGAGTACGCCGAGCTCCTGCGGCGGGTCGACCTCGAGGGTCAGGCGGTCGTGGGGGCCGCCGAGGCGCTCGGCGTCAGCGCCAACAACGCCGGGGTGCGCCTGCACCGCGCCCGCAAGGCCCTGCTGCGCGAGGTCCAGCGCTCCTGCGGCACCTGCGCCACCCACGGCTGCCTGGACTGCTCCTGCGGCGGGGGCGGCTGCCCACAGGTGTAAGGATCCCGGGCGGCTTCCGTCAGCGCTCCCGAGGGCCCGGCCGATCGGCCGTCGGCCCGCCCCCGACCCAGGAGCCCTGACATGTGCGAACTCCATTCGGCGACCCACGCCCCCGCCGCCCCCCCGCCCCCGCCCGAGGCCGTCCTCGACCCCGTCTGCGGCATGTCCATCGCCCGCGCCGACGCGGCCGAAGTGGTCGTGCACGGGGGCGTCGAGCACGCCTTCTGCAGCTCCCACTGCGCGCACCGCTTCCGCCAGGACCCGCTGCGCTACCTAGACATCGCACCCGCGATCGAGCCGCCGCCCCCGACGGCCGCGGGCACGCAGTGGACCTGCCCGATGCACCCCGAGGTCGTCCAGGACCACCCCGGAGCCTGCCCCAAGTGCGGCATGGCCCTCGAGCCCAGGGTTCCGACGGGCACCGGGGAGGACGACGGCGAGCTGCGCGACATGGCGCGCCGCCTGGGTGTCGCCGCGGCGCTGACGCTGCCGCTCTTCGTGCTCTCGATGGGCGCGATGCTGCCCCCGCTCTCGCGCGTCCTGCCCCACGGCCGCGTCGGCGGCTGGATCGAACTCCTGCTGGCCGCGCCGGTCGTGCTGTGGGCCGGGTGGCCCTTCTTCGCGCGCGGCGTGCAGTCGGTCCGCCACCGGCACCTGAACATGTTCACCCTGATCGCGCTCGGAGTGGGCGCCGCGTTCGCCTACAGCGTGGCGGCGGTCGTGGCCCCCCAGGCGTTCCCGGCCGGCTTCCGCGGCGGGGACGGGCGCGTGGCGCTCTACTTCGAGGCCGCCGCGGTGATCACGACCCTGGCGCTGCTCGGGCAGGTGCTCGAGCTCAAGGCGCGCCAGCGCACCTCCGGTGCCATCCGGGCCCTGATGGCCCTCGTGCCGGAGCGGGCCCTGCGCGTCGAGACGGGCGGGCTCGAGCGTGAGGTGCCCCTGGCCGACGTGCGCGCGGGCGACCTCCTGCGCGTGCGCCCCGGGGGCCGCGTGCCGGTGGACGGCGTCGTCGTCGAGGGCCGTAGCAGCGTGGACGAGTCCATGCTCAGCGGCGAGTCCCTGCCGGTCGAGAAGCACGCGGGCGAGGCCGTCAGCGGCGGCACCGTCAACGGCACGGGCTCGTTCGTGCTGCGCGCCCGCGCCGTGGGCGAGGACACCGTGCTGGCACGCATCGTTCGCATGGTGGCGGACGCGCAGCGCAGCCGCGCCCCGATCCAGAAGCTGGTCGACCGCGTCTCCGCCTGGTTCGTGCCGGCGGTGATCGCGGTCGCCGCGGTCTCCTTCGGAGCCTGGTGGTGGCTCGGCCCCGAGCCCGCCCTGGCGCACGCCCTCGTCAGCGCCGTGGCGGTGCTGATCATCGCCTGCCCGTGCGCCCTCGGCCTGGCCACGCCGGTCTCGATCCTGATCGGCACCGGGCGCGGAGCGCTGGCGGGGGTGCTCGTGCGCGACGCCGAGGCGCTGCAGGCGCTCGAGCGCGTGGACACCCTGGTGGTCGACAAGACGGGCACGCTGACCGCGGGGCGCCCGACGCTGGCCGAGATCCTGCCCCTGGACGGGCAGGACGGCGACGAGCTCCTGCGTCTGGCCGCCTCGGCCGAGCAGGCGAGCGAGCACCCCCTGGCCTCGGCGCTGGTGGGCGCGGCGCGCGAACGCGGCCTGCCGTTGGCGCCCGTGGTCGAGTTCGAGTCCCACACCGGCCTGGGGCTGACCGCGCGCGTCTCGGGTCGCGAAATCGCCGTCGGCAACGCCGACCTGATGCGTGAACTCGACCTCGACGTCAGCGCGCTCGCGCGCCGCGCCGACGAGCTGCGCGCCCAAGGCCGAACCGTGGTCTTCGTGGCCCTCGACGGCCGCCTGGCCGGCGCCCTGGGCGTGGTCGACCGCGTGAAGGACGGCGCGCGCGCCGCCCTGGACCAACTGCGCCGCGAGGGCGTCGAGGTGGTCATGCTGACGGGTGACGAGTTCCGCACGGCGGCCGCGGTCGCGGCCGAGCTCGGCATCGAGCGCTTCGAGGCCGGTGTTCGCCCGGAACACAAGCGCGCCGCCGTCGAGCGCCTGCAGCGCGCGGGTCGCGTGGTCGCCATGGCCGGCGACGGCGTGAACGACGCGCCCGCCCTGGCCCAGGCCCAGGTCGGCATCGCCATGGGCACGGGCACCGACGTGGCCCTCCAGAGCGCGTCGGTGACGTTGATGCGCGGCGACCTGCGCGGGATCGCCCGCGCGCGGCGCTTGTCGCGCGCGACGATGCGCAACATCCGCCAGAACCTGGTCTTCGCCTTCGGCTACAACGCGCTCGGCGTGCCGATCGCGGCCGGTGCGCTGTACCCGACCCTGGGCTGGACGCCGAGCCCGATGCTCGCGGCGGCGGCGATGGCCCTGAGCTCGATCTCGGTCCTGCTCAACGCCCTGCGCCTGCAACGCGTCGTGCTCGACGGGGAGCGTGGCGCGTGAAGCGCGCACTCTGGATCGTCGGGAGCGCGCTCCTGCCGCTCTCCTGCGCGGCGCCCGAGCTGGGCCGCGACTGGCCGGCGGATCACCCGCTGCGCGCCGAGACCTCACCCGAAGCGCCCGCCGCGCAAGTGCCCTCGCTCGCGCCTCTCTTCGAGCTGCCCGGGGCCCAGCACGCCGGTTCGGGCCACGGCCACGGCGATCTGCGGGGCCATGCCCCCGCCCACGTCGGGCGCATGCATCCCGAGGTCACGGGCGGCGCGCTGGCCCTTGAACTCCGCCAGGGTGCGGCGGTCGCGGCCGAGGTCGAGCGGCTGCTGGCAGAACCCCTCGACGAGTCCGGCGCCGTGCGGCTCGCGCTGCTCACGAGCCGCCGCGTGCGCGCCCAGCTCGAGCGCCTCGACGCGGCGCGCGCCCGCGCCTGGCAGGCGGGTCTGCTCGCCAACCCGAAGCTGTCCGTGGGCCTGGGCCTGGGCGGTGATGGGCCGTCGAACCTGGGACTGACCCTGGTCCAGGACCTGCTCTCCGCGTTGAGGCTGCCCACGCGCGCAGAGCTAGCGCGCGCGGAGTCCTCGCGCGTCCACACCGAGGTCGCCGCGGCGCTGGCCGACTTCGTGCTCGAGGTGCGCACCCGCTACTTCGAGGCCGTCGCCGCCCGCGAAGTCGTGACGCACAACGCGCACATCGAGGAGGCCTCCTCGGTCGCGGCGGAGCTGGCGCGTCGCATGCACGCCGCCGGCAACCTGTCGGACCGCGACTATGTCGCCGAGGTGGACGCCTTCGAGGAAGCGCGCCTGGCGCACGCGGAGGCGGCCGCCGAGCGGGTCGCCGCCGAGGAACGCCTGCATCGCGCGCTGGGCGTGTGGGCGCCCGGCGGGAGCTGGTCGCTGCCCCAGGCCCTGCCGGCGATCCCCGGCCGCGAGGCGCGCCTCGACGGGCTCGAGCGCCGGGCGCTCGACGAGCGCCTGGACCTGGCCGTGGCGGTGCGTCGCTCCGAGCTCGCCGCCGCGGAGCTCGGCGTCGCGCGCGACTGGTCGTTCCTGGGCCTGCTCGAGATCGGCGTGCACGCCGAGCGCGAGCAGGGTGAGTGGAGCGTTGGACCCGAGCTGACGCTCGAGGTCCCCCTCTTCGACCGACGCTCGGCGCGGCGCACGGACCTGGCGGCCGAGCTGGCCCGCGCGGACCACGGGGTCTTCGCCCTCGCGCTCGAGGTCCGCTCGCAGGTGCGCGAGGCCCGCGAACGATTGCGCGCGTTGCGCGCGCGCGTCGAGCACGCGCGCGACGTGCGGTTGCCCGCCCGGGAGGCGCTCGTGCGCCTGACCCAGGAACGCTACGACTTCATGCTCGCGGGTACCTTCGAGCTGCTCGCCGCGCGCCGAGCCCTCGACGGGGCGCGCATCGCCCACGCCGAGCTCCGGCGCGACTACTGGATCGCGCGCGCGGGGCTCGAGCGCGCGATCGGCGGCCCCCTGGAGATCGCCAGCGAGGATCCGTCACCCCCCGACCCTGCGCCGAAACCCTCCGAGACACCGAGGCCCACACCATCCCACCACCACCTGCACGGAGCCCATTGAGATGTGGAATCGACGTCAGTTGCTGTCCGGAGCCGGCGCCGCCGCGCTCCTGGGTCCCGCCGCGCTCGCGATCGAGCCGCGCCCGTCGCGCCCGCGCTCCGCGGCCTACACGCCCGTCGTCACGCCCAACGTGCCCACGCTGGCCTACACGTGGAAGGACGGCGTCAAGGAGTTCCGCCTCGTCGCCCAGCCGGTCGAGCGCGAGCTCGCGCCGGGGACCGTGGTGCGCGCCTGGGGCTACAACGGCTCGACCCCCGGCCCGACGATCGAATGCGTCGAGGGCGATCGCATCCGCATCCTGGTGACAAATCGATTGCCCGAGCCGACCACCGTGCACTGGCACGGCATCCTCCTGCCCAGCGGCATGGACGGCGTGGGGGGCTTGAGCCAGCCGCCGATCGGCCCGGGCGAGACCTGGGCCTACGAGTTCACCCTGCGCCAACACGGCACGTTCCTCTACCACCCGCACGCCGACGAGATGCTGCAGATGGCGCTCGGCCTGATGGGCTTCCTGATCGTGCATCCCCGCGATGGCGAGGAGGAGCCCGTCGAGCGCGACTTCGCCCTGCTACCCCACGAGTGGGCCATCCACCCGGGCACCTCCCGGCCCGATCCGGCCGTGATGCTCGACTTCAACCTGTTCACGTTCAACGGCAAGGTCTTCCCCGGCACCGACCCGCTGGTCGTGCGCACCGGCGAGCGCGTGCGCATCCGACTCGGCAACCTGAGCATGAACCAGCACCCGGTGCACCTGCACGGGTACAGCTTCCAGGTCACGGCCACGGACGGCGGCACGATCCCGCGCAGCGCCCGCTGGCCCCAGACCACCGTGCCCGTCCCCGTGGGCAGCACGCGCGACATCCGCTTCACGGCCGACGAACCCGGCGACTGGGCCCTGCACTGTCACAAGTCCCACCACACGATGAACGCCATGGGCCACGCCCTGCCGAACCTGATCGGCGTGGACCAGGGCGCCGTCGAGGGACGCCCCGACCTGGAGGCGCGCATCCGCGCCCTGCTGCCTGGCTACCGCGCCATGGGTCGCGACGGCATGAGCGAGCACGCGGCCCACCTCGCCCACCTGCGCGGTCCGCGCAACACGCTGCCGATGATGGGCGGGCAAGGCCCCTACGGAGCGCTCGAGATGGGGGGCATGTTCACCGTGCTCAAGGTGCGCGACGAGCTTCCCGGCGAGGGCGATCCCGGCTGGTACCAGCCGCCCCCGGGGACCATGGCCTACCGGATCGAGTGACCGACGGCGACCGCGGGGTCGAGAGCCACGCTCCGTCCGCTGCTCCCGATCCCCGCCGCCTGGAGCGCCCAGGCCCTCGGGCTTTCGATGGGCTTCGGAGCTTCTCTCGCTGGCACGCTGCTCGGGGAGACCGGGTGCCGCCTTCAGGTCGAGGCCGCGATCCGCCCACTTCACGACGCCCTGGGACTGGAGCCGTCGTTGGAGCCTGTTCGCATCCGACGGAACTCAGGTTCGGGCCGTTGGAAGGAACGGGTTGGGCAGGGTCGCGGGCGCTAGGAGGGCCCCTTACCCTGGTGCGCCCCGGGGGCGGCGGCGCTGGGAAGCGCGAGTCAGGGCTCCCTGGTCCCTCACCCGCCGTTCGCGATGCCGACCCACCCGCTCCGCCTCCTCGCCCCGATCCCTGGGTCGCTGCTCCGCGCGCTGGCGGTGGCGGTGCTCGGTGCTTGCGCCCTCTCGACCCAGGTGCGGGGCTTCGGCGCCGACGACTCCGAACGGGCGGCGGTCGCACTCGTGCTGCGCGAAGGCACGTTGCAGGCCGGGGGCCGCGGGCACCTGGGGGTGGTGCTCGACATCGTCTCGGGCTGGAAGATCCAAGCCGGGCGCGGGTCCGGGGATGAGATCGAGCCCTACATCCCGACCACCATCGAGCTGGTTCTGCCCGAGGGTTGGCGAGCGGGCGCCGTCCTATGGCCGCCGGCGGTCGACTTCACCATGGGGGACGGTGATTGGAAGGAGGAGCTGCGGATCTACGAGGGGCGCACGCTGGCGATCGTCCCCCTCGAGCTTCCGGCCGAAGTCGCGCCGGGCGAATATCCGCTCGAAGCCGAAGTCGGTTACCAGGCCTGCGACAAGGACGTGTGCGAGCCGCCGACGAGCGTGCGCGCCGTGTTCACGATGACGGTCGTCGCGGCGGGCGCGGCTCCGGCCAGCGCCGAGGATCCCGAACTGGATGCGCTCTTCCGCGCGGCCCTCGAGCGTCCGTCGGCGGCGCCGCCCGCGGCTGTGTCGACGGTGGACGGTGAAGCCGAGGTCTCGAGCGATGCGCCGCGACCGACCTTCTTCGGCATCCGCCTCCCGCACCTGGTCGGCGCGGGCGGTTTGCTGCTCCTGGCGCTGCTCTCGGCGCTCGGGGGCTTCGTCCTCAACCTGACGCCCTGCGTGCTGCCGGTCATCCCGATCAAGGTGATGACGATGATGCAGCACGCCGGGAGCCCGGGTCGCAGTTTCGTCCTGGGCCTGTGGATGGCGGCCGGCGTGGTCACTTTCTGGGCGGGGATCGGGCTGCCGGTGGCCTTCTTCGCCAGCGTGACCGACCCCTCGCAGGTCTTCGGGATCTGGTGGGTCACGGCCGGCATCGGAGCGCTGATCGCCGTGATGGCGGTGGGCGTGATGGGCGCGTTCGACGTGCAGCTCCCCCAGGCGGTCTACGCCGTGCGCCCCAAGGCCGATTCACCCGGGGGCTCGTTCCTCTTCGGCGTGATGACGGCGGTCCTGGGCCTGCCGTGCTTCGGCTTCGTCGCGGGAGCCCTCCTGGCGGGGGCCGCCACCCTGCCGCCGTTGTTCGTGATGGTGATCTTCACCTCCCTCGGGATCGGCATGGCGCTGCCGTACCTGGTGCTCGCGGCGCGTCCCTCACTGCTCTCGCACATCCCGCGCACCGGGCCCGCGAGCGACCTCGTGAAGCAGGTCATGGGCTTCCTGTTGCTCGCGGCGGCGGCCTACTTCCTGGGCTCGGGGCTGATCGCTCTGGTGGCAGAGCGCCCGTACCTCGGGCGGCTGTTGCACTGGTGGGTCGTGACCCTGTGCGCCCTCTCCGGCGGGGGTTGGCTGATCCTGCGCACCTTCCAGATCACCGAACGAGTCGGCAAACGAATCGTGTTCTCGCTCCTCGGCCTGCTGCTCGGCGGTGCCGCCCTCACCTACACCCTGCGCGCCACCGACACCGCCCGCGCCCAGTGGGAGCTGCGCCAGGCGGCCCTCTCCGCCGCGGACGGCGGCGGATACGGCCACGGGATCTGGAACACCTTCAGCGCGAGCGCCTTCGAGCGCGCCCGCGAATCCGGCGCGGTCGTCGTGCTCGACTTCACCGCCGAGTGGTGCCTGATCTGCAAGTACCTCAAGGCCACCGTGCTCGAGCGCGAACCGGTGACCGGCGCCCTCGCTGCGGAGGGCGTCGTGCGCTTCACCGTCGACCTGACGAGCCTCTCGGCCCCCGGCTGGGCCTTCCTGCGCGCCCTGGGCCAAACCGGTATCCCGCTGCTCGCGATCTACACCCCCGGCGAGGAAGACCCTTGGCTCGCGAGCGCCTACACCGCCCCGCAGGTCGTCGAAGCGTTGACCGCGGCGCGCAACGCCGCCCGGTGAGGAGCGGCGGGGAGCGCTAGGGGACCGAGTACCACCTAGGCCAGGCAAGCTCAGTCGGAGCCAGGCTGGCCGGGCCGCTCAGGGATTGCGCGGAACGAACTCGAAGCTCAGATCGCTTCGTTCGGCCACGGAACGCCAATCCCCGGACTTCGGTCGCACGACGAGATCGTAGCCGACGCCCTGCGCGCGCATGGGCGCGCCCCCAGCGAGGTCCACGATCGACGCCTGGGTGCGCGTGATGTTCAATCCGATCAAGCGCTCCTCGGCAATGTCCTGGATGTACGCGGCCCGACCGACGAACATGGCGGGAGCTCCACTCGCGCTGCGGTACACCGCGAAGGAGTGCATGGTTCCGTCCGGCGCACGTTCATGGATCTCAGGAACGTAGGTCTCCAGCACATCCACCCCTTGCCCGGATCCGGACTGGGGAGCGGCTCGAATGGAGAAGCCGAACACACCGAGCAGACCGAGACAGACCAGTGCTACAACGAGTTTCATGGTCGGGGCTCCGCGATTCAAGGAACTGATCGGTTCCAGTCTAGCGAGCCTGACGTCCATGTAGTCGATGCAGCTCCTCGATAGCGAGCATCCGGCAGACGACCCAGGGGAGTTCGGAAGCCGATCGGCTGGTTTGCTCCGAGTGCCGCCACCTACGTGGATCTGACCCCGACGTCGAAGCTGGAACCCGGCGCGGATCCCAGGGTGCGATCCAGTGACGGGTTCGAGACCCCTCCCACCTGGACGCCGGGGTCCAGTCGGTTCGTCGATCGACCCCCGATACCAACTTCCGATCCCGCGCCTCAGGAGCTCGGCTCGCGCGGCACCGCGATAGGGCGCAGGTCGTCGTCGACGGCGACCAGGGTGACGTAGGCCTCGGTCACGGCGATGTCCTCGCCGCCGCCGAAGCGGCGCTTGGCCCACACGCAGACCTTGACGCGGATCGAGGTGCGGCCGATGCGCTCGGTGCTGGTATGGAAGCTGACGAGGTCGCCAACCAGCACGGGCTGGTGGAATTCGACCCCGTCCATGGCGACCGTGACCAGCTTGCCGCGGTGGTAGCGGTGGGCCTCGGTGGCCGCGGCCAAGTCGATGTGCGAGAGGATTACGCCGCCGAAGATCGTCCCCAGGGCGTTCGTGTCCCGGGGCATCATCACCACGCGGATGGCGGGCGCGCTCTCGGGGGGTCCTTTGCGATCGCGTTCGGCGCGGCGCTCTGCGGCGGTCATCGGGCTCGTCCTCGCTGGGCTGGATGGCGGCCCGTGCTCCGAGCCGTTCGGCGCAAGGGTAGACCGCCGGATGCCGGCCTGCCAGGAGCGGCCCCGCGGGCGAAGGAGATCGTGTGGGAGCCGCCGGTCATACCGGCCGATGGGCGGTCCGACCCGCGCGAGCTCGGGCGCGCGGGTCGGATCACGGTCACGGTGCAGCGGGCAGTTCGTGGGGCGGCGGCGTCACCAGCCGATCCAGCCGCTGCCGGGGTGCCAGGCGTCCTCGCGGGGGACGCTCACGTTCTGCACGTGCCACTGCGACTCGGACCAGTTGAGTCCGATCGGGCCGTAGTGGTAGATCGTCTCCTGCACGAAGAGCACGAGCTTGAGAAGCACGGCAGCGTGCTCCCAGGGAACGTGCGCGGCGAAGTTCGTCGACGTCGAGAGCTGGTTCGGGTGGGCCAGCAGCTCGCCCAGGAAGAGCCGAGCGTGGATCTTCTTCAGGTATCCAGCGCCGGGGGCCCAACTGATGAAATCGCCCGTCACCCGAACCCGCCCGGGCTTGGCGCGCAGTCGGCCGTAGAGACGCGCCGAGGGCAGCACCGAGCTCTCGTAGGTGAGCTCGGCCCCGGCCTCGATCTCCTGGGCCGTGAAGGTCAGCCGCAGGACCGTCGGCCCCACGACGAAGTCCAGGGAACCCAGGCCCCGCGAGGGCAGGCTCTCGACGATCTCGCCCCCCGTGGAGCCGGTGAAGCTCGTGGGCGAGGTGTGTTCGATCGTGCGCACGACGTCCCCCATGAGCGAGAACAGGACCACCGCCCCGCAGATGGGGTTCGCGCCCGCGTCGCCGAAGGACCGGCCGCTGACCGCGCAGAAGGTCTCGGTCAGCTCCGTGATGGGGGCCCCCGAACAACTGGGGTCCCGGTCTCGGACGATGAAGCTGGAGGAGACCTGGGAGTCGACCATGGCCTTCTGCGAGGCTCCCACGAAGTCCGCCACGCCGGTGGCCCCGATCTGGTGATGGAGCTCGAGCGGCGTGTAGTCGGGACAGGAGACCGAAGAGGGGTAGTCCTTGCTGGAGACGCCGTGGTGGGTCCCCTTGAAGATCTTGGTCTCCTGCTCGTTGGCGAGCTGCGCCACGGCCCGGTCCCCCAGGACGCTCAGCAGCAGGGCGATGGATGCCAGTCGGATTCGATCGTATTCCATGGTTCCGGTTCTCCCGCGCTGATGGGTCGTCTGGCCCGGGGTGCAGCGCGTGTCGCCCGCGGGTCGTTCGTCGGATGCGGTCGATGGAGCAGGACTGGTTCGCGTTCCCGAGCGGGATCGGACGCGGTGGGAGTCCAGGGTCGGCCTCAGCCCTCGCCGTGACGCCGAGCGAGGAGCGCGCCGGCCAAGTCGCGGATGCGGGCGTCGGGATCGCGACGCTGGATGCTCCGCAGCAGCTCGCGCTCCTGCGCCGAGGGCCGGCCGCGTCGGCCGAGCGCGTCGACCAGGGCCTGACGCACGGCGGGTTCGGTCTCCGTCGCCAGCAACGGTTCCAGGAGCGCCAGGCGCGGTGCCGGGGACGACGCGCCCAGCACGCCCAGGGCCTGGGCGCGCACCGCCGGATGCTCGTCACCCGCGAGCCGATCGAGCAGGCCCAGCGCAGGCTCTCCGGGGACGCGGCGCAGCGCGTGGGCGGCGGCGGCGCGCAACGCGGGATCGGCTTCCCGAGCACAGGCCTCGATGCGCGGCAGGGCCTCGACGCTGCCGGCGTTGGACAGGGCGTACAGCCACGTGCCCGTGCGTCCCTGCTCGCGGGCGGCGTCCTCGAGGGCCAGCAGGTGCGTCACGGATCGAGGGTCGGCCCCCGCGCGGTGGACCATCGATCCCAAGGCCAGCAGGCCGCGCTCGGCGAGCCGCGCATCGCAGGTCGGATCCTCGAGCAGTGCGGCGACGGAGCTCAACAGGCGCTCGCCGGCCGCTCGCACCGAGAACAACGCCGAGAGCACCAGCTCGCGGCGCTCCAGGGAGAGCGCTGCGTCCGCGGCGAGTTCGCCCAGGAGCGCCTGACACGCGTCCGTCCCCGCCTCGGCGGCGGCCAGCAGCAGGAGCCGCGCGGCGCGCTCGCCCAGTGCGGGTTGCCGGACGAGGGGCGCGAGCTCCGCCGCCGCCCCGGGCTCGAGGCGCAGCTTCATCGTCAGCGCGGCCAAGGGGTCCTCGACCGAAGCACCGTCGGCGTCGAGGCTCGCCTCGAGGTCGCCCACGAGCTTGCCCAGGGCCCGCCCGCGCAGCGCCTCCCGCCACGCGAGCTCCGTGCGCTCGTCCGCCACCCGCGACGCATCCTCCGCCCCCGAGACCGGGGACCAGGGCCCGCGCCAGTGCGCGAGCTCGACCGGGATCGGCGCGCGGGCCGGCAGCGAGAACTCGCCCTCGATCCGCAGCGTGTGTCGAGCCTGGCCACCGGGCAGCGCGTGCGTCGCGCGTTCCTCGAGGCGTAGCTCGCGCGGCCACCCGGCCGGACCATCGAGCCGCAGCAGCGCCTCGCCCTCGATCGTGCGCAGGGAGGGATGTTCGCGGGACGGGGAGCGACGGCGCACGAGCCCCGCTCCGTCCTGGACCCGTTCGAACGCGACCACGAGCGGACCTTCGCTCCCCTGCTCGCTGATCGTCCACGCGCGACCTGCCTCGGCCGGCACCACGAAGCGCAGCGCGTCGACCCACATCCTCCACAGGTTGCGCGTCTGGAGTGGACCCTGAGCGGAGAAGCGGTAGGCCAGGGTCCGCCCTTCGTCGTCGAGCCGCAGCGACACGCCCCGCGCGAGCTCCGCCACCAGGCCGGACGGCGAGGGGACCGGCGCGCCGCCCTCGCGCACCACGACCAGGGGCTCGATCCACGCGAGGTGCAGCAGGACCTCGCCCGGGCGACGATCGAGGATTTGGACGGACAGCGTCCCGCCGACCTCGATGGCGCTCGCGCCGTGCAGGCTACCCTGGTCGCTGCGGAACTCCGTGAGCGAGGCGCAGCTCGCGCGCAGCTCGACGCGCGTGCCCGGGGCCAGCCTCAGCAGGTCGGCGCTCGATGGCGCGGGACCTTCGATGGACCGGCGCGCGTCGGGCGGCGCATCGGCGTCCCCGGCGGACGCCGATGCCCGCGGGTCCGCAGGGGACCCCGCCGCGGCACCCCTCGAGTCAGGTCGCAGCCCCAGGGCGGCGAGCATCGGTCCGATCAAGGCCGCGACCGCGGCCGCGGCGAGCCAGGGGCGCGGGGCGCCGGATCGGGGGCTGGGTTGGTTGGGTTCCATGGTTCGGGTGGCTCCGCTCGCGCGGCGGGCGACATGCCCTGCGTGCCAGCCCCCAGAACGCGAACCGGGCCCACTCCCCGACACGAGTTCGGGCAAAACGCCCCCGGTGGCCCCGGGCGTCGGCCACGGAGCGCGAGCGACGGAGGCAGGCCGGGTCCGGGGACGCGCGGGAGGTCGCGCTCCCCTCCACCTCAGCCGAGCGGGATCTCGGGCCGTGGGCGCGGCGCGATCCAGCGCTCGGCGGCGGCGCGCACGCGCGCTTGCAGCTCGGCTTCGAGGTCCTTGAAGAAGTGCGAGGCACCGGGGACCTCCTCGCGCTCGAGCGCCGGGTCGAGGGCGGGGTGCAGGCGCTCGAGGTCGGCCAGGTTGCCGAACGCGTCGGCGCCGGCCTGCAGGACCAGGCCCGGGGTGCGCACGGCGTCGAGGGGCGCGCAATCGAAGGCCTTGACCGGCATGGCCACCAGCAACACGCGCGCTAGGCGCGGCTCGCTGGGCGCGAGGGCGGCGACGGTGCGCGCGCCGAAGGAGAAACCCGCGGCCCACAGGTCGAGGGCTGGGAAACGGGCCGCGAGCTCGTCCAGCACGGCGCGCACGTCCTCCACCTCGCCCGAGCCGCCGTCGTGCACGCCCGCGCTCAAGCCCACGCCCCGGAAGTTGAAGCGCAGGGCGACGACGCCGGCCGCCTGCAGGCCGCGGGCCACGCGGAAGACGACCGTGTTGTGCAGGCTGCCGCCGCGCAGGGGGTGCGGGTGGGCCACGGCGCAGGCCGCCCGCGGCTCGCCCTCGGGCAACCACAGGCGGCCCTCGATCCGGCCGGCGGGTCCATCGACGAAGAGGTGCATCGGCGCGGAGTGTACGCGCTTCGCCGCCGCGGGGCGCCGGGCGGGAGCGCTGTGGTCGGCGCGGGGTGCGAAGCGGCAGACTGTGCGCGATGGCCCGCCGCGCCCTGCTCGTCTACCGCGCCCTGCTGCGCGGCCAACTCGCGGGCGAAGCCCTGCCCGTCGGGCCGCTCCTGCTCCACGCCGCGCTCGCCGGGGCGTTGATGGCCCTGGTGCGCGGCGAGCTCGAGCCCTTCCCCTACGCGCTCGTGGCCCTGGCCCTCTCGGCCGCGTTGCTCTCGGTGTCCCTCCTGGGCGAGCTGGGGAGCGTGCTGCGCGTCGATCCCGCCCGCGAGTGGTCGCTGGCGCTCCCGGTGCGGCCGCTCGAGTTGCAGATCGCGCGCGTGCTCGTCGCCGTGACGCTCGTGCTGGTGCTCGCCCTCGGAGCGCTCGTGCCCGCGGCGTTGCTCGCGCCGCCGGACACCGGGCTGCTGGGTCGCGCGTCGCTGCTCGGGGCCGGCCTGGGCCAGGCCTTCTTCCTCGCCGGCCTCCTGCTCGCGGTGCAGAGCGCCCTGGGCGAGCGCGCGGAGGCCCTGCTGATCCTCGTGCAGACCGCGCTGATGGTGGCGATCGTGGTCGGTGGGACGATGCTGCCGGCCCTGGTGCGGGTGCTCGTGCCCATGCAGGAGAGCGGCGAGCTGACCTGGTCGTGGTTGGCCTTCCTGCCGCCGACCTGGTTCGCGTTGCCCATCGGCGCGCCACCCGCGGGGCTCCCGGGTCCGTGGTTGCCCGCGCTGCTCGCCCTGGGCTCGATCGTCGGGCTGGCCTTCCTGCCGCCGGCGGCCGAGCCGCGCGCCCGCGCGCGTCGCTCGCCCCTCGGCCTGGCCCTCGAGCCGGTGCGCGTGGCCGTCGAGCGCCTGTGGGTCGCGCCCGCGGAACGCGCGAGTTTCCGCCTGGTGTGGGAGGCCCTGCCGCGCGAGCGCGACTTCGTCCTGCGCACCTACCCGATGATCGGCATTCCGCTGGCCTTCCTGCTGGTGGGCCTGGGCGGAAAGAGCGGCGCGCAGTTCGAGGGTTTGCTCGCGGTGCTGCTCTTCTCCCCCGCGATCTACCTGCCGATCCTCCTGGCCCACGTCCCCGCCACGTCGACGCCCGAGGCGCGCTGGATGCTCGACCTCGCCCCCGTGCCGCGCGCGGCCCTCGACGGCGGCGCGCGCAAGGCGGCAGCGCTACGTTTCGTGCTGCCGTTGATGCTGCTCCTGGGCGTGCTCGCCGGAGCCTTGGCCGGTCCGGGATTCGCCCTGCGCCTCCTGCCCATCGCCCTGGGAGCGAACGTCCTGCTCCTGCGTCCGCTCTACACCCGTTTCGCCCTCGACGTTCCTCTCTCGGTCCCGGCGCGATCGATCGACGTGCGCTCGCAGTTCAACGGCGTCTTCGTGCCCCTGGTCTTCGCCGTGCCGATCGTCGCCGGCCTCGCCCATCTCGGCCTGACCGAGACCACGCCGGCCCTGGCGGTCGCGGTCGGCCTGTTCGCCCTCGAGGCCCTGCTCGAGCGCCGCGATCGACGCCGCGCGGCGTGCGCGCCGGAACGCTTGAGGTGAGCGGCGACTCGCCCGGACCCGGCGCGCGGCGTGGCGGGACCCGACTCAGAGTGTGAGAAGAACGCGAGCACTCCCAGTACGGCCGGCTTGCCGGCCGTCCAGAAGGCGTTCTGAGAGGCCGTCTGGATGGTCTGCTCTGGGTCCGCTCGATTTCTTCTCGGCCTCCTAGAGCTCGAAGGTATGCAGGGCCTGGGCCTTGGCGAGCACCAGCACGGAGGTGCCGGGGGTCAGGGCCAGGCGCTCGACGGCTTCCGCGGTGACTTCCACCAAGAGGGGGCGCGCGGCGGCGATGTCCACGAGCACGAGCGAACGCTCAGGGGCGCGGGTGACCTGGCGCACGGTGCCGGGCAGGCGGTTGCGGACCGAGAGCGCGTCGCGCACCGGCGGCAGGGCGAGGACCAGGTCGTCGGGGCGCAGCAGGACCTCGACGCGGCTCCCGGGGGCGGCGCTGCCGACGCAGGTCAGGGGCGCGGCGCCGGGGCCGTCGAGGCGCAGGGTGAGGTGGCCGTCCTCGCTCGCGAGCACGGTGGCGGGGAGCGGGCAGACCAGGCCGCTGGAGTAGAGGCGCGGGACCAGGGCGGGATCGGCGGCCAGGGTCTCGAGCCGGCCCTGGCCGACGCTGCGGCCCCGCTCGAGCAGCAGGAGCTCGTCCGAGACCGTGAGCAGGTCCTCGAGATCGTGGCTGACCATCACGAGCGGGATCCCGAAGCGCGCCTGGATGCGGCGCAGGTAGGGCAGGATCTGGCGCTTGAGCTCGCGGTCCAGGTTGGCGAGCGGCTCGTCGAGCAACAGCAGGCGCGGCGCGCCGAAGAGCGCGCGGCCGACGGCGATGCGCTGGCGCTGGCCGCCCGAACATTCGTGAGGGAAGCGCTCGAGCAGATCGCCCAGGTCCAGGAGCTCGATCAGCTCGTCCCAACCCGGAGCCCCGGGACGCGCGCCGTAGCGCAGGTTGTCGCGCACGCACAGGTGCGGGAAGAGGCGGTGGTCCTGGAACACCAGGCCGATGCGGCGGCGGTGGGCGGGCGGGACGCGCCCGGCGGCGCCGTCGACGAGCACCTCGCCGTCGATCGCCAGGCGCAGGCGCTCGGCGGGCAGGAGTCCGGCGAGGGCGTGCAGCAGGCTGCTCTTGCCCGCGCCCGACGGTCCGAACACCCCGGTGCTGGGGGCGGCGAGGCGCGCCGAGAGCTCCAGGCGGAAGGCTCCGCGCAGCAGGGCGACGTCGAGCTCGATCACGTCATCGCCCCCGCGCGTCGCTGCGGGCGCACCCGGCGGTTGACGAGGAGCAGCAGCGCCAGGCCCACCGCGGTCAGGAGCAGCGCGAGCCCGGCCGCTTGCGCGTCGCGGCCGGCGAGCAGGTGGTCGTAGATCGCCAGCGGCGCCGTGCGCGTGAGGCCGGGGATGTTGCCCGCCACCATCAAGGTCACGCCGAAGTCGCCCAGGGCCTTGGCGAAACCGAGCATGCAACCCGCGGCGATGCCGCGCCGCGCCAGGGGCAGGAGCACCGTGCGCAGGCGCCGCCAGGGACCCGCGCCGAGGGTCGCGGCGGCGTCCAGCAGGCCGGGATCGACCTCTTCGAGGGCCGCGCGGCTGCCCTTGACCACGAACGGCAGGGCGGCGAGCGCGGCCGCCACCACGCAGCCGGTGGGCGTGAAGACGATCGGCGCGCCGAAGAGCTGTTCCCAGGCCCGGCCGATCGGGCTGCTCCGTCCCAGGGCCACGAGCACGTAGTAGCCGAGCACCGTCGGCGGCAGGATCAACGGCGCCGTGATCAGCACCTCGACCAGGTCGCGCCCGCGCCAGCGACCAAGGGCGAGTGCCAAAGCCAGGGGCAGCCCGATCAGGGTGGCGACCAAGAGGCCACTGCTCGCCACCCAGAGCGAGAGCCAAAGCGGTTCAATGGCCCCGCTCAGCACGGCACTCTCCCCATCGCGCGGGTTTCATCGCGCCACTCGGCCACCGGCAGCTTCGATGAGCGCAGGATCGAGCGCCTGCCCCGGGGCCGCGTATCCATGGCGGGCGAGGATCGCGCGCCCGGCGGGGCTTGCCACGGTCCGCGCGAAGGCCTCGGCCGCGGACGGTCGTTGGCTTCGGGCGGTGACGAGCAACGCCTGGTCGATCGGTTCGTGGCCCTCCTCATGAAGCAGTGTCCATTCGCCGTCCTCCGTCGAGATGGCGAGGCTCAGCGCGATGAGTGCGACCTCCGCGTTGCCTGAACGCGCCATCTGCAACGCCTGCAGGATGTTGTCACCGTAGACAATGCGCGGCTCGAGCGTCTCCCACAGCCCGGCGTGTTCGAGTGTTTGCACGGCGGCCAGCCCGAAGGGCGCGCTCTCGGGGTTCGCCAGTGCGATGCGGCGGAAGCGCGCGTCGCTCAGGTCGGCCAGGTCCGGTGCCGGCGTCGCAGACCCTCGCACCGCCCACAACGCGATGCGTCCGCGGGCGTAGACCGCGCGGGTTTCCGCGCGCCCATGACCATTGGCGACCAGGTCGTCCGCGAACTCCAGATTCGCCGACATGAAGAGGTCGAAGGGGGCGCCCTCGGCGATCTGCCTCGCGAGCAGCCCCGAGGATCCCAGGGAGAACTCGATCGCCTCGGGCACCCGCTCGCGGTGCAGCTCGATCAGTTCCGGCAACACGGAGGCCAGGGAAGCCGCCGCCGCGATGCGCAGGGGCGCCGCGGGACGATCGTCGCTGCCCCGACCGCACGAGAGCCCCGCGGGGAGCAGCATCAGCAGCACCCACACGGGCCACTCGAGCGACCTCCGCATCGGAGCTCGGAAAGGGCGGGACGCGAGGACTCGCGGGCGTGCAGCCCCGGAACCGCGGCGGGCCACGGCGAGCGCCGCCGGCCTGCTTCGGTGCTCGCCCGAGACCCCCAGCCGCTGCGCCAGCTCCCCCTGCGCCCAGCCCCGTCGTCGCCGCACATCTAGGACCGGATTCGGGCTCACGCAGCGAGCCTAGTGACCTGCTCCGCAGCCGTCCATGCGGAGCCCCGCGCCCCGCCGCGTGCGGGGAGCCAAGCGATGGGGTGTGGGGCGGCCGAGGCACCGAGACCGGACGTCTCTCGCCGGTCGCTCGCAACCGCCCGGTCGGGCCGCTGGCCGCCTTTCCTCGGAGCCCGGTGCAGCCCGACCGCGCGGTGCCGTACCCTCCGCACCTGAGCCGAATCCAAGTCGAGTCGTCGATCCCGCGATCCCCATGCTTCCCATCCTCCACGCCTGCGGCGCGCTGCTGAACGCCTGCATCCTGTCCTCGACGGCCATCGGCGCCGGGGAGCGCGACCTGAGCAACTTGCTGCGCCCCGACGCACTGGTGGTCCTCGAGATTCCCGACGTTGCCGCGGCGCGCACGGGCATGGCCTCCGCGCCACTCCTCGGTCCGTGGCTGCGGAGCTACGGCGACGAGCGCCACTGGGACGCGGAGGGACCGGGCCCCCTGGATTACCTGGGGCTGCTCTTCGCGCCCACCGTGCACCGGCAGTCGCTCGAGGCGCTGGGTCCCGAGGTGCAGGTCCTGATGGAGGGCTTGCGGGCCTTCGAGGGGCAGGTCGTCCTCGGCATGAGCTTCGAGGAGGTCGAGGTGTTCTTCGACACCGAGACCGACGAATCGGGGCCCACGCTCCAGATCCTCATCGGCGAGTACGCGAATGCCGAGGACTTCGTCGTCGACACGCTGGTGCCGATGTTCGGGGCAGAGTTCGAGCCGCTCGAGCAGGTGCACCACGACCTGACGTGGTGGAGCTTCGACTTCGAGGGCGGCGACCGAATGGCGCTCGCGGGCACGGACGAGTTGCTGCTCCTCGTCTACTCCGATTGCGAGATCTTCGAGGCCGAGCTCGAGGAGCTCTCCGCCGCTCTCGCCACCGGTGAGCCGCGCGGGCTCGCGCTCGCGGTGCGCGACTTCGAGACGCTGCCCGCCCCGCTGATGCGGATCACGATGCCGACGATCCCGCTCGACCTGCCGGACTTCATGGCGGCGAAGGCCCGCAAGTCCCTGGGGAAGGACCCGAGCACGGCGGTCACGGCGGGCCTGCACCTGGGCGCGCAGCGGATGGGCATCGAGTCCGCCACGGACTGGTCGTGGGCGCGCGCGCTCTCCTTCGATGAGGACATCTTCGGCCCCGCGCCGCTGCACCTGCTCTCCGGCGCGAGCGCGCCTTGGACGAGCGCATTCGCCATCCATCTGGACCTGGAACGCTTGATCGCATGGAGCATTCGGGTCGCCGTGGACAGCGGCATGCTCACCGACATGGACCTCGATTCGGCGCTCGACTTCGGCTACGCGACGCTGAGCCAGGCTCTGGGCGTCGACGTGCGGAGCGACCTCCTCGAGCTGATGAACGGCGAGATCGCGTGCGTCGGTCTGCCCGCGGACCAACTACACGCCGAGGGGCCGGTCGCGATGTTGCACGCGGTCGGGTTCGGCGTGTTCCTGATCGGCTCGGACGAGCCCGCCTTCCTGGCCGACGCCCTGCTCGACGTGCTGGTCTTCCAGGGCTTGGCGTTCACCGAGCAGTCCGCGGACGACGCCCAGTGGTACGAGCTCGAGCTCGGCCTCGGGCTGCCGCTGTGCATCGGATCCCGCCCCGGAAGTGCCGTGATCGCGTTCGGTCGCGAGGGTCTCTTGGCGGCGCTCGGCTCGAAGGGCACGGGCCAGCCGGCCCTGCTCCGCGACCTCGAGGAGGGCCTGGAGGCCCCGACGGCCGTCTGGATCCTCGACCTGGACCAGGTGCTGGACCCGCTGCTCGAGTCCCTCGACCTCGACGCCGAGGTGGGCGAGTTCCTCGCCGAGCTGCCGGCCGGCGCGCGTCTGATGCTGACGCAGACCGTCGACGGCGAGTTCTGGCGACACGCCCTCCAGTGTCGCGTGCGACCGGCGAAGTGAGGGATCCCCGCGGGGTCCGGCGCCGCTACGAGACCGCGGTCGGCTCGCCGCGTCCCTCGAAGTAGGCCGCGAGGTCGGGGGCGAGGGGGCTCTCGACGACGATGCGCGCGCCGTCGCGCGGGTGGTCGAAGGCCAGGCGGTGGTTGTGGAGCGCGTGGCGCGGGAGCTCGAGCGCCGCGAAGTCGCGCGCCGAGAGCTCGCCCTCGACGCCGCGCTGGAAGTACTCCTCGTCCGCGCCATACAGCTTGTCGCCCACGACCGGGTGGCCGATGGCGGCCATGTGGACGCGGATCTGGTGCTGGCGGCCGGTGTGCAGGCGACAGCGCACCAGGCTGACGTCGCCCCGCACCTCGAGCAGCTCCCAATCGGTGCGCGCTTCCTGCCCGTCGACGATGCAGGCCATCTTGAGGCCGATGCGGCTGGCGCGCGCCGGACCGAGCGCGAGATCGATCACGCCCGAGCGCTCGCGCGGCACGCCCTGGACGATGGCGAGGTAGTGCTTCTCGACCTCGCGGCGCTCGAAGGCGCGCATCACGCGCCGGTGCACGTCGGCGTCCTTGGCGACCAGCACGATGCCGCTGGTCTCGCGGTCGAGGCGATGGCACAGCTTGGGCGCCCAGCCGCGCTCGGCGATGAGCTCGCGGTAGCGCACGTGCACGCGGTGGATCAGGCTGTCGCTCATGTGCCGGCCGCTGGGATGCACCGACACGAAGGGGGCCTTGTCGACCGCCACGAGGTCCTCGTCCTCGTAGAGCACCGAGAGTTCGTCGGAGGCGAAGTCCGGGATGCGCACCACGAGCTCGGCCGGGATGCGGATCACGACCCGCGAGCCGTGGCGCAGGCGCCGCCCGGGGCGCCGCTCGATCTCGGTGCGCCCGCTGCCCCGCGGGTGGTCGGGGGTGGAGGCGTCGATCGCGACGAACCCGTCGCGCACGAGGTCCTGGACCGAGGTTCGCGAGCGCCAGGTGAGGTGCCGCGCCAGGAAGGCGTCGAGGCGCACCTTGACGTCCTCGACGCGTTGGCCGAGGGCGCTGGCCTCGACGCGCAGCTCGACGCTCTCGAGGGTGCGGGAGAGGTCGCGTTCCTTTGGGAAGAGGCCCATGGGAGCTCCCCCCTATCGGCGCGCGGGCCGCGCCGGAGTCCGCCGCCGCGCGCGGGGGTCAGCGCGTGATGACCCGCCCGCCGCGGCCGCGACGGACGAAGTTGGGGTCGTTCTTGCGCGCCGCCTTCAGGATCGTGCGCAGCCGCTCGCGACGCTCGCGCCGGCGCTTGTCCGAACGCTTCTCGTGCCAGGTGTGCTGCTTGGCGAGGCGGAAGATCCCGCCGTAGTTGCACTGGCGCTTGAAGCGGCGGAGGGCCGCTTCGAGCGACTCGTTCGGGCGGACTTGGACCTTGATCGTCACGCTAGCTCTTGAGGGTGCGCATGGGGTGGGACCTGTCGGAGTCGGGCGAGCGCCGCGGGGCTCGAGCGACCGCGGGTCGGGATCCGGGACAGGATCGGGTCGGGAGGGGCCCCCCCGGGGGGCCCCCGTCCAACGGGCCGAAGAGCATAGCCAGCGCTCCCGCCGGCCGCCAAGCCCCCGCTGGAAAGCTCCCCCCCGCCCTGCGATCCTTTGGACGGTGGGTGCCGGCAGGGAGATGGGCGGGAACGCCTCCGGGGCGGGCTCGCCCGCAGCTCCCGGGGGTCCCGGCGCGCCCGAGGCGGAGGGCGAGCACCTCCTGGGCACCGTCGAGCGCGTGACCTACGCCGACGAGCGCAGCCTCTACCACGTCTTGCGCCTCGCCCCCGAGGCCGGCTCGGCCATCCCCAGCCACGGCCTCTTCCGGCCCCAGCGCATCACCGCCGTGGGGCGCGTGGCCGAGCCGGTCGAGGGCGCCCGGGTGCGCTTGGTCGGCACCTGGGAGCAACACCCCCAGCACGGGCCCCAATTCCGCTTCCGCAGCCTCGAGGTGCTCCCGCCCGCCGACGCCGAGGGGCTGGTGCGCTACCTCGCCTCCGACACCTTTCCCGGCGTGGGAAAGGCCCTGGCGCAACGCATCGTCGAGAAGCTCGGCAGCGGGGCCCTCGAGCGCATCCGCGACCAGCCCGAGGTGCTGGACGGGATTCGCGGCCTGCGCCCCGAGGTCGCGGCCGACCTCGCCGGTCGCGTGGCCCTCCGTCTGGGCACGCACCGCGCGCTGGCTTTCCTGCGCGGGCTGGGCCTGGGGACCGTGCAGTCGGCCGCCGCGGTCGAGCGCCTGGGCCCCGAGATCGAGGCCCACGTGCGCGCCGACCCCTTCGTGCTCTCGCGCGAGGTGCGCGGCATCGGCTTCGTGCTGGCCGACCGCGCGGCCCTCGCCCTGGGGCTGGCGCCGGACGATCCGCGGCGCCTGCGGGCGGGGATCCTGCACACTCTCGAGCGCGCCTCCGAGGACGGGCACACGCTCTTGCCGCGACCGCGCCTCCTGTCGGAGACCGCGGCCCTCTTGCGCGACGACGCCGACCCGGCGGCCCTGGGCGACGCGCTGGAGGAACTCGCGCGGACCGACGCGGTGGTGCTCGCTCCGGGGCCGGACGAGCCGGAGACGCCTCCTATCGAGCGCGTCTACTTGCCGCGTCTGGCGCGCGCCGAGAGCAGCACCGCCGAGTCGGTGGCCGACCTGCTCGCCGCGGGCCCGGTGCGACCGCTGGCGAGCGCCGAACAACTCGCGCGCGCCGAGCGCCACGCCGGCCTGCGGCTCGAGGAGGGTCAGCGCGCGGCGGTGCTGGGCCTGCTCGCCACGCCGGTCGGCCTGCTCACCGGCGGCCCCGGCGTCGGCAAGACGACGCTCGTGCGCCTGCTCGTCGACCTGGCGCGCACCGCCGGCGCGCGCATCGAGCTCGCCTCCCCCACCGGCCGCGCCGCCAAGCGTCTGGCGGAGGCCACCGCCCACGACGCGCGCACGATCCACCGCCTGCTCGAGTTCGATCCGGTCGAGCACGCCTTCCAGCGCGGCGCGCGCCAGCCGATCGAGGCCGACCTGGTCGTCGTGGACGAGATCTCGATGCTCGACATCTCGCTCGCCAACCAGCTCCTGCGCGCCATCGCGCCGCCGACGCGGCTGGTCCTGGTGGGCGACCCCGACCAGCTCCCCTCGGTCGGCCCCGGCAACGTGCTCGCGGACCTCTTGGCCTCGGGCTGCGTGCCGACCTTCCGCCTCTCGCACGTCTTCCGCCAGGAGCAGGGCGGCTACATCGTGCACAACGCGCACCGCGTGCTGGAGGGCCTCCAACCCGAGCTGCCCTCCGCCGGCGACCTCGGCGCCGACTTCTACTTCTTCGCCGAGGAGGACCCCGAGGCCTGCGCCGACCTCGTGGTCGACATCGTCACGCGCCGCGTGCCCGAGACCTTCGGCCTCGACTGGGAGCGCGACGTGCAGGTCATCGCGCCCATGTACCGCGGCGCCTGCGGCGTCGACGAGCTGAACGAGCGCCTGCGCGCGGCCCTCGGCGCGGGCGGGCTCGAGATCGTGCGCGGCGGCCGCACCTGGCGCATCGGCGACCGCGTGATCCAAACCCGCAACGACTACGACAAGGAGGTCTTCAACGGCGACATGGGCCGCATCGTCGCCGTCGATCCCGCGGGCGGAGTCACGGTGCGCTACCCCGAGCGCGAGCTCGTCTACACCTCCGGCGAGCTCTCGGACCTGCAACCCGCCTTCGCCATCACCGTGCACCGCTCCCAGGGCGGCGAGTTCCCCTGCGTGGTCGTGCCCCTGACCGTGCCCCACGCCGTGATGCTGCAGCGCAACCTGCTCTACACCGCCATCACGCGCGCCAAGCGCCTGGTCGTCCTGGCCGGCTCCCGCCGCGCCCTGCGCATGGCCATCGACAACGCCCGCCAGAGCCGCCGCGAGAGCGACCTCACCCGCCGCCTCCAAGCCGCCTGCACCCGCCGCGGCCTCCCCAGCGCGCCGCCCGCCTGAGGCCTGGTGGATCGACCCGGGCGGAAGAGGCCGTGCTAGGCTCGCTCGCATGGATCTCGATCGCAGGCAGTTCGTCGGGCTGGCGCTCGCCGGCCTGGGCGGGCTCTCCTGCCAGCGGGGCGCGGACGGGCGCGGAGAGCAGGACATGACACGACCCACCCAGGCTGAGCAACCCATGTCACCGTCGCGGAGCGCGTCCCGCATGCCGGTGCTGTTCGTGGGGCACGGGACTCCGCTGAACGCGATCGAGGACTACGCCTGGAGCCGGGCCTTCCAGGATCTCTCGCGCGGGATCCCAAGGCCCGCCGCGATCCTCGCCGTCTCGGCCCACTGGTACGTCGACGGCACCTTCCTGACGGACGGCGAGCGCCCGCGCACGATCCACGACTTCGGCGGCTTCCCTCCGGCCCTCTACGAGGTCCAGTACCCCGCCCGCGGCGACGAAGCGCTCGCGGCCCGCGTGCGCGAACGGCTGCGCGAGCGCGGCGCCGAGTTGCGCTCGGACTGGGGCCTCGACCACGGCACCTGGTCGGTCCTCCGTCACGCCTACCCGCGGGCCGACGTCCCCGTCGTGCAGCTCAGCATCGACCGACGGCTGCCGCCCGCCGACCACCTGGCCATCGGCCGCGCCCTGGCGCCCCTGCGTGAGGAGGGCGTGCTGATCCTGGCCAGCGGCAACCTGGTGCACAACCTGCCCCACGCCTTCGGCGCCGTGCGCAACGGCGAGACCGCCACGCCCCCCTGGGCCGTCGAGTTCGACGCCGAGCTCGCGCGCGCCCTCGAGCAACACGACGCCGACCATCTGGTCCGCGCCCCCGCGACCCCCGCGGGCCGCACCTCCCACCCCACCCCCGACCACTACCTGCCCCTCCTCTACGCCGCCGGCGCCGCTTCCCCCTCCGAGCCCGTCGACTTCCCCATCACCGGCTTCGACCTCAGCTCGATCTCGATGCGCACGGTGCGCTTCGGTGCAGCGTGATGCGCGGCCGTCAACGCTCGACCAGCTCGTAGCGGCCGTGCGCGTCCCAGGCCAAGCGCTGCTCGGCGAGCCAGCCCCGCAGCTCGAGCCAGGTGCGCTCCTGGCGGAACCAGGCCCCGTTCCAGTCGAGCTCGAGGCCCAGCTCGGCCGCGGCCGCCCGCCGGGCACGTTCGCCGAGGCAGCGGAAGGCCTGGTCGCGCAGGGAGCGGATGCGTAGGTCGGGCAGGCTGCCTCCGGCGGCGGCGACCAGCGACCGGACCTGCTGCGCAAGCTCGTCCGCGGCCCGGAGCGGGTCCATGCACAGGGGCGGTAGCTGGGCACGGCGCGTCGCGGCGAGGGCCCAGGCCGGGAACTCCCTGCCGCTGACGCCGAACGAACCCCCGCCGCGCCTCAGGGGCTTGCCGACGTCGAACACCAGCGAAGGGAGCGAGAACGGGACGCCGCCCCGCTCGAGGATCGGCCAAGCCGGGAACGTGGCGCGGATGCTGGCGACGATCCAATCGGCGTCGTCGACGACCATGTAGACGGGCATCGCGCGCGACCCGTCTTGGAAGAGGAAGGCCAGCAGCAGGGCGAGCTTCTCGAGGTCGATCTCCTCGCGCCAGCTCCACTGGCTGCCTGCGAACTCCTCGAGGCGGGCGCGCAGCGCGGCTTCGTCGACGCGCAGCCAGCGCTCGGCGACGGCCCGAAAGGCGGCCGGGTCGAAGGATTCGTCGTCGGACGAGAACTCGGGGAACGTGAGGCTGCCGGCATCTTCCTCGGCGGCTGGTGCGCGCGCAGGTTCGTTCCGCGCACCGGCCGGGATCGGATCGGGAGACGAACTCGCGCTCCCTGCCGGCGCGGGTGGTGCGGGCACAGAGGTCCCAAGAGCGGACGGGGCAATCCCACGCGAGCTCGGCCGCGGCACGACGGGCGCAGCCGGATCCGGACCGACGAGCAGGGTCAAAGCTGCCCACGCGACGAGCGCGACGGCGAGCGCAAGCCCCACCGCGCGCCACGAGTCCAGGTGCTGCACCCGCACTCGGTCCAGCGTACCCGGGCCGCGGGCGAGCGCTCAGGGCTCGCTGCGCTCGCCGTCGCGTTGCGCGCCGAAGTAGCGCCGGTCCTGGAGCGAGGGCGGTAGGCAGGTCATCTCCTCGCGGGCCTGGGGGTCGTCGTGGGCGTAGCGGTAGCCGGCGCCGAACCCCGCAGCGCGCATGAGCTTCGTCGTGGCGTTGCGCAGGTGCAGGGGCACCGGCTCGGCGGCGGTCCTGCGCACGTCCTCCTCGGCGCGACCGAGGGCCTTGTAGAGGGCGTTCGACTTCTTGGCGCGCGCCAGGTAGACGGCGGCCTGGGCCAGGGCCAGGCGGCCCTCGGGCTCGCCGAGCTTGCGGTAGGCCTCGTCCGCGTCGAGGCAGACGCGCAGGGCGAAGGGGTCGGCCAGACCCACGTCCTCGGAGGCGATGCGGATCAGGCGCCGGCCGACGTAGCGGCCGTCCTCGCCGGCTTCCAGCATGCGCGCGAGCCAATAGAGCGCCGCATCGACGTCGCTGTTGCGGATGCTCTTGTGCAGCGCCGAGACCAGGTCGAAGTGCAGGTCGCCCGACTTGTCGTGGGCCAGCACTTTGTGCTGCAAGGCTTCCTCGACCCGCGCGCGGTCGAGCTCGCCGCCGGGCGGGACGAGCGCGGCGGCGCTCTCGAGGGCCGTCAACGCGCGCCGCGCGTCGCCGTCGGCGGCGTGGGCGATCAGCGACAACGCGTCGTCGCCCGCGCTGCAGCGCGAGCCCAGGCCGCGCTCGGTGTCCGCGAGCGCGCGGCGCAGGAGCCCGACGAGCTCGCCCACCTCGAGCGGCACGAGCCGCACGGTGCGCACGCGCGAGAGCAGCGCCGCGTTGACCTCGAACGAGGGGTTCTCGGTGGTCGCGCCCACCAGCAGCACGTCGCCGCGTTCCACGTAGGGCAGGAAGGCGTCCTGCTGGGAGCGGTTGAAGCGGTGGATCTCGTCCACGAAGAGCAGCGTGCGCCGGCCGGTGCGCCGGCGCTCGACCTCCGCGCGCTGCATCGCCTCGCGGGCTTCCTTGACGCCCGAGAGCACCGCCGAGAAGGGCACGAAGCGCGCATCGCTGCTGCGCGCGAGCAGGCGCGCCAGGGTCGTCTTGCCGCTGCCCGGCGGGCCCCACAGGATCAGGCTCGCGAGGTGCTCGCCGGCGAGCATGCCGCGCAACAGGTGGCCTTCACCGACCAGGTGTGCCTGGCCGACGAACTCCTCCAGGCTGCGCGGCCGCATCCGATCGGCGAGGGGCGCGTCGGCCGGCACCGGGAGCTCGAGCGCGTCGGGGACCTCGGGTTCCCCTTCCGCGCCGAACAGATCCGCCATCATCGCGAGCCCTCCGGCCGCCGCACGCGCCCCGCGGCGAAGAGCAGCAGCGAGGCCGCGACCGTCACGTTGAGCGACTCGACCGCGCCGGCCATCGGGATCGTGACCGCCTCGAACCCCGCGGCTTCGGCCGGCAATTCGCCCGTCTCGCCGGCGACCCACAGGGCGACGCGTCCGCTCCAGTCGAACTCGGCGAAGCCGCGGCCCCCGCGCGCCTCGGCGCGCACCGAACGAAAGCCCAGGCCTTCGAGGGCCGCGCGCACCTCCCGCGGGCCGTCGCCCGCGGCGGCCTCGAGCAGCGGCAGGCGCAGCAGGCTGCCCATCGAGCCGCGCAGGGCCTTGGGTCGCCAGGGCGAGGCGCCGCCCGCCAGGGCCACCAGCCCGCCGGCGCCGGCGGCCTCGGCCGAACGCGCGAGGGCGCCCAGGTTGCCCGGGTCGGCGACGCCCGCGGCGACCAGCACCAGGGCGTCGGGCGCAAACGCCTCGCGCTCCAGCGCCCGCGCCGCCGGCCGCGCCGCGAGGGCCAGGATCCCCGGCGAGGTCTCGAGGGTCGAGAGCCGCTCGATCAACGCCGCCTCGACCCGCCGCACGGCCCCCGCCGCGCCGGCGAGGGCCCGCTCGAGTTCGCGGCCGGCCCAACCCTCGGCCAGGAGCACGAGCTCGAGCTCGAGGCCCGCGCCCAGCGCGTCCCGCACCAGCCGCTCGCCCTCGAGCAGCACGACGTCGCGCTCCTTGCCCGCGGCCACCTTCGCCACGCGCTTGAGGAGCGGATTCGCGGCGGAGCGGAGGACCTCGTCGGGGCGCATCGCGCATAGCATACGCGGCCCTCCCGCGCCCCCGCCCCCCCCATGCAGCCCTCGACCGAAGGCCTCGTCGTGCGCATCGACGCCAAGCTGTGCCATGTCCTGGTGGAGGGCCGGGTCCTGGCCGCCGCGCCGCGCGGGGGGCTGTTCGAGGACCTGGGCCACGTCAAGAACCCGGTCGCGGTCGGGGATCGGGTGCTCGTCGACCTCTCGAGCGAGCCGGCCAGCCTGATCGAGGTCCTGCCGCGCAAGAACCAGCTCTCGCGCCAGGCTTCGTCCCACGACCCTCGCGAGCAGGTCCTGTTCGCCAACGTCGACCAGTTGCTCGTGATCGCCTCGGTGGAGAAGCCGCGCTTCTCCTCGAACCGCGCCGATCGCATCCTCGTGGCCTGCGCCTACCACGAGATCCCGGCCATCCTCGTGCTCAACAAGATCGACCTCGACCGACGCGGCGCGACCGACGAGATCCGCGCGACCTACGAGCGCATCGGCGTGCCGGTGCTCCTGACCTCGGCCGAGACGGATCGGGGTCTGGACGAGCTGGCGGACCTGCTGCGCGGCAAGACCTCGGCGCTCTACGGGGGCTCGGGCGTCGGCAAGTCGACCTTGCTCAATCGCCTCGAACCGGGGCTCGCGCTGAAGGTGGGCAAGATCTCGAGTTATTGGGAGCAGGGCAAGCACACGACCAGCTACTCGCAGGTCCACGAGCTGCCCGGTTTGCCCGCGCGCGTGATCGATACGCCCGGCATCCGCGTCTTCCGGCTGTACGGCGTCAACGAACGCGAGCTGCGCGACGCCTTCCCCGAGCTGCTCGAGTACGGCGCCCAGTGCCGCTTCCAGGGTTGCTCCCACACCCACGAGCCCGAGTGCGCCGTGCACGCCGCCTTCGAGCGCGGCGACATCGCCCCCACGCGCTTCGAGAGCTACGTCGAGATGCTGAGCGAGGCCGTGCCCGTCTCCGCCGGCGAGGACGGTCCCGAGGAAGGCGCCGAGAACGACGAACCGAGCTGAGCTCGCCGCTCGCCCCAACTCCCGGCGAGCGGGACGTGGACAGATCCCATCCGCCCTGGCAGCCTGGATCGATCCCCCCATGCGCCGCAACGAACCGAGACGGGTCCTGGTCGTCCTGCTCGACGACGTGCCGACGCGACTCATCGAACACGCGCACGCGCCGAATCTGAAGGGGCTCACGCGCTGGACGCGGTTCTGGGGCGCGCCGAACTGCTCGAACGCGCGGGCCCTCCTCGAGTCCGGAACTTGGACCATCGACCCGCTGAACCGCATCGGAGGCGTCTACTCGGGGAGTTCCACCGGACACCTGGCGCTCGGGCCCCACCTTCTCGCGCGCCGAGTGCCCGATGCCGCGCAGGTCGGCAAGTGGCACCTGTGCGCGCACGGCTACCTGACGCACCGCGGAGATGCCGGCTACGTGGACTACGGCGGCTCTCAGGCCAACCTCGGCACGAGCGGCGCCGCGAACGGCGGTTTGGGCACCTACTACGATTGGACGGCCGTCGTGAACGGGCAGCCGCAGTCGGTGCTCGAGTATGCGACCGACTGGCAGGTGAGCCGCACCGTGGCCCAGATGCAGCTCGGCCGTCGTCTGGTGGTCTGCGCCCTGAACGCCGTGCACACCCCACTCCAGGCTCCCCCCGGCTATCCGCCTGGATCGCAGAATCAGCTCCTGCGGTACATGCTGGAGTACGCCGACTTCGTGCTGGGCTCGGTGTTCGCGATCGCCGACGCCCTGCGCTACGCCGTCCTGGTCGCGGTCGACAACGGCGGCACGACCTCGGACGGAGGCAAGGGCAACGTGAGCGCCAAGACGCTCAACAGCTTCGCCGCGTTCCGCAACTTCCAGGTCCTCGACGCAAACGCGCCCTGCGGGTTGGTCGATCTGCACGCCACGCTGGTCGACCTCTGCACGGGGCTTCCTCCGCTCGCCCCCTGCCGCGGGCGCAGCCTCCTGCGCGCGATCCCTATGCGGGCCTACGCCGACCATTTCGTCGGGGTCAACGTCGCCCCCCTGCCCCAGGCGCGCTTCGCCGCGGTGACGAACGGCGTCTACAAGACCATCAAGGACTACGCTCCGGCCCCCGGCGATCCGGTCTGGACCGACAGCACCTGGGACGATCGCCCCATCGCCCCCGGCCTCACCGCCGACCTGCGGGCCGCGATCCTGGCGCGCGAGTAACGCGCAAGTGACGCGCGCTGCTGCGCTGCCCAGGGCCCCTCCGCGGCGCTGCCCTGGAGGGCTGAGGACGAGGTGTCCACGCCGAGGGCCGTGCGCCCGGACTTCGAAGGGAGGCGCAGCCGCGAACGGGGCTGCAGGGCCTGACCGGGACCCTCCTGGTCTCCCTGGAAACCGGACTCGAGGTGGATTCACGGCGCGGCGTCGACCGGGCCGGGGAAGAGGATCAGGCCGCAGCGGCGGCAACGGGCGGCGCGGCGCGAGCGGTACTCGGCGAGCACGGTGCGTTTGGGGCCCCCTCCGTCAGGCGTGAAGCGCGTGACGGGCCAGATCGAGAAGGGGACGTAGGGCGCGAACCACTCGAAGAGCTCGCCCAGGAATCGGTCCCTGGTGGCGATCAGCCCGGCCTCGAGATCCATGGGGGCCGCGCACTGCGGGCAGCGCGAGGCCGCGGGGTCCTCGATCGGCTCGCCGCGCTCGGCCAGCACGTCGCGCAGCGCCGCGACCGCCTCGTCGGTCAGCTCGAGGCGCCGCATGGGCGTCCAGAGCGCGAGCAACTCCTCGCGGCCGAGCTGACGGAATCGCTCGCGCAGCTCCTCGGGGGTGGGGTTCTCGCTGGAGCTCATGTCGTGGAGCGCGCCGGTCCGGCGCGCCCTGGGGCCAGGACGATCAGGATCGGGGCCGATGCGCCCCCACCGCGGCGAAGGTACCCGATCCCTGGGCGCGCTCCACCAGCGCGCGTCACTTCTTGACGCGCGTGTACTCCATCACGATCACCTGGGCGCCGTTGGGGCCGATCTCGGGGTCCCAGATCTCGATGTCGAAGCGGTCCTCGCCGCGGCGCGTCTGCACCGTGCGGTAGGGCTTGTTGACCTGGCCCGTGAGGTACTCGTTCATGAAGCCCTGGAAGCCGAAGGTCTTGCCGTCCGGCGTGACCGGGTTGCCATAGGAGAACTTCGCGTCGGTCGAGTAGCTGTCGAAGCCGATCGTCTCGTAGTTCATCGTCATGTTGTTGTAGCCGTGCACGTGCACCATCTCGATCGGCCGGCCCATGAGCGTGCCCTTCGCGCGCGACATCATCCACAGGCCATCGATCAGCCACTCGAAGCGGGCCGTGCCCTTCTCCGGCGGCATCTCGGGCATGCCGGGCATCGTCAGGCGGCTCGCGGTGGTCCACTCGCCGAGGTACCAGGCCAAGCCCTGGTGCTGCGGGCCGGGGGTGATGCGGGCCAGGACCTCCGGCGGGAGGGTCCCCTGTTGCGTGCAGGCTTCGGGTTCGGTCATGGGAGCGGTGCTCTCGGCAGGGAGGCCGACGAAGGCGGCCAGGACGAGCGGGCAGAGGAAGGACACGGACTGGGCGCAACGCGCGATCGACATGCTTGGACTCCGGCCGCGGAGGCGGCCTGTTTCACGGGTCGGAATGGGACGCCCCACCCTGCTCGAGGGCCAGGGCGCGCAACAGGATCAATCGGCCGGGGGCGCAGCCTTCTCCGGGCCTGCGCTCGCGCAGGCGCTCGACCTGGGCGCGCGCCGCGTGCACGTCGCCCCACCACGCGGGTAGGGTCGGAAGCGGCGGCACGATCAGCGCGCCGGAGACACACGCGCCCAGCGCCAAGAGCCCGATCGCCGCGCGCACGCTGCGCAGCGGGACGCGGCACGCGTCCGGTTCGAGGGCCTCGAGCCGCAGGCGCAGGGTCGCGGGCCCACGCAGCCAGCCCAGGGCGGGTGGGGCGAGGAGAGGCGCTCCGGCGAGGCGACGCGCGGCCTCGAGCAGGAGCACGCGGCGATAGCGTTCGGCGCCACCGCTCCAAGCGCGCACGACGGCCGCGTCGCAGGCCAACTCGCGCGCGGCGGCGGCGCGTCGCTTGGCCAAAGGCAACAGCGGGTGGAACCACCACAGTGCGTGCAGGACCTCGAGCGCGGCCTGCGCGAGTGGATCGCGCCGGCGCAGGTGCATGCACTCGTGCCACAGGGCCGCTTCGCGCGCGGGACCGGCGAGGTGCTCGGCGAGCGCGATCAGGGGCCGGCGCCAGCCCAACACCAGGGCGGGGGCGGGCCCGGCGTGCAAACGGACTCGGGGCACGCGGCGCAGGCCCAGCGCGGCGGCGATGGCGCGCGCCTGGTGCGCCACGTCCGGCGGCGCCGGCCAGGAGGCGCCCAACAACTCCCGGCGTGCGATCCGCGCGCGCCGGGCCAGGCGCAGGAGCAGGGCGAGGGCGAGCGCGCCCCAGATCATCAGTCCCAGGCGCAGGGTTTCTCCACCGTCCGGCGCCCAGGCCGCGACGAGCGCCTGTCCGGGAGCCCCTAGCGCGGCTCCGAACGAATTCCCCGCGGCGTCCGTGCGCACGAGCGGCGGCACGACGAGGCGCAGGAACACACACGCCCACAACCCGGCGCGCAGCGCCGCCGCTCGACCGCGCAACACGGCGCGCTCCAGGGCGAGGGCGAGCAGCACGAGCGCAGCGCTCTCGAGCAACGCGCGGGTCACCCAGGCGAGCAGCGCGTGGGGCTCGAGCAGGAGAGCTTCCATGGCTCAGGACGCCTCCTCCCCGAGGTCGATGCCCGCCCGCCCCAGCAGCCGCCGCAGCTCTTCGCGGTCGCGCTTGCCCAGCCGTTCCTCCTCGAGCAGGAGGTGCACGAGGGGCGCCGCCCGTCCCCCGAAGACGCCCTCCTTGAGCGCCTCGACCTCGCGCCGCTGCGCTTCGTCGCGCGTGAGGCGAGACCGGTAGTGCCACACCCCTTCGCGCCGCACCCGCGCCACGACCTTCTTCCCGACCAACCGGTCGAGCATGGTCTTGACCGTCGTGTACGCCCACTCGGTACCGGGCTCGAGCGCCTCGAGCACCTCGCGTGCCGTGGCCCGCCCGCGCTCCGCGCCGGCCGCCCACAGCGCCCGCATCAGGCGCCAATCGCTGGCGCTCAACCGTCCGGAGGTTTCGTTCCCCATGGGCGCTACCCTACTACGCGTGTAGTAGGCCGGCAAGGGGCGAGGCCGAGATCTCCCGGCCGATCGGGTGCACCGCTACCCGGGCCGAGCCCCGGGGCAGCCGCGCCGGATCGGTCCCCGGCGGGCCGCGCTAGAATGCCGTTCCGTGCGAGCACACTCCCACTCTCCCCACGGCCGTGCCGCCCCAGACGACCCATGCGCACTCCCCTCGCCCTGGCTCTGATCCTGACGACCTCCGGCCTGACCTTCGATCGCGCAGCGGATGGGGAACCGCCGCTGCGCATCTCGATCGAGATCGAGGGCCAAGAACTCCAGCTCCTGGACGGCGAGCGCGGAGCACTGGAGATCGACGGGCGGCGCGTCGCCGTGCGGGCGCGGGTGAGCCCGACGCGGCGTTTCGTGGGCGGCGGCGTGTCGTTCGAGTTCCCGCGCGCGATGAGTTTCGAGCACGAGGGCGACGGCGCGATCGACCTGTGGAACCTGGACGGCGGCGATTGCGTCGTGCACGTCCAAGCTAACTCGGGTGGAGATCCCCAGGAGTTGCTCGGGATCTACCTGGCCGCGGCCCGCGACGCGATGCACCCCGAAGCCGAGGATCCGGCAGCGATCGAGATCGACCTGGGCGGAACGCTGCATCCTGGACTGCGGCTCGAGGTCGAGCTCGCGGGACATCGCCAGCACTTCAGCGGCGTCGCCCTGCAAGTCGGCCAGCGCCCCGTGCTGCTGATACTCCAGGACTCAGCTCCGCGCCTCCGCCGGCCCTCGCCCGAGGCGCGAAAGCTCCTCGAACTCTTGGCCTCGACCTTCCGCCTAGAGGAGTAGGGTCGCGGCTCACGGACAGAGGCAACTTGCGGGCAACTCCCGCAGGCGCCCTAGCCCGTTGGAGGTGAGAGCGAATCAGGGCCGCGGTGCGTTCTCGATCAGGGCGTCGAGCATGGGGTTGGCGGGGGCGTCCTTGCGCCAGGCGAGGGAGACGGGGAAGGTCCGGGCGGCGCGGCCGAGGGAGTAGGCGGCCAGGCGCCGGCCGCTCGGGCCCTTGGGGTCGAGGCTCGGCACCAGGGACCAACCCAGGCCCGACTCGACGAAGCCCAGGATCGACTCGGCGGTGTCGAGGGTGATGAACTCGCGGGGGGAGACGCCCTTGAGCGCCAGGGCCTCGGCCTGCAGGGCGCGCGGGCGAGTGCCCTCGGGGTAGGCGAGGAACGGCAGGGCCAGCAGGTCCGCGGGCCGGGGCGGTCGGGAGCGCGACGTCGCGCGTTCGCGGGGGACCACCAGGCACGGATGGAGCAGGGCCACGGTCTGGGTGGCGACCTGGCTCGGCACCTCGGGCAGGTACGCGATCAGGGCGTCGGTGCGGCCCGCGAGGAGCGGCGCGACGTCGACCTGGTTCAGCTCGGCCAGGCGCAGCTCGATGGCGGGGTGGCGCCGGCGCACGGCGATCAGCCAGGCGGGCAGGAGGCCGCGGATCAGCAGGGGTTCGGCCTGGATCGCCAGTGGGCCGCCGTACTCGCCGACGCGCAGGCCGCGCACGACGGCGGGCAGGTCGCGGAAGAAGGGCGCGGCGAAGGCCAGCAGGCGCTCCCCCGCCGGCGTGGGGCGCATGCGGTCCTTGGCCACGCGCTCGAGCAACTCGACGCCCACCTCGGCCTCGAGCTTCTTCACCTGCTGGTGCAGGGCCGGCTGGGTGATCGGATACGGCGCGGCGCGGGCCGCCCGGGCGTAGCCGCCGTGGGTCGCCACCAGGTGCAGGACCGCGAGACGATGGAGGTCGATCATGTCGCTCAGCTTAACGATGGACTTGGGATTCGTGCTGCGCCCCGACCCCTTCCCTTGGCGATACTCGGGGCAGACCTAGGAGCGACTCCGAGCCATGACCACGACCCCGAACCACGCGCCGCACCGGGCCCCCCTGGCCGGTCTGTTGACGGCCCAATTCCTGGGCGCCTTCAACGACAACGCCTTCAAGATGATGACGGCCCTGCTCGCCATCGCGGCGGTGCAGGGCACGGGCGAGGCCGCCGTCCAGGCCCAGACCACGCTCGCCTTCGTGGTCTTCACCCTGCCGCTGATGCTGTTCTCGTTGCCCGCCCTGGCCCTGGCGGACCGCGTCAGCAAGCGCAACCTGGTGCTGGGCACCAAGGCGCTCGAGGTCGGCCTGATGGTGCTCGGAACGGCGGCCCTGCACTGGCAACCGGCGGGCTGGATGCCGTTGGTCGTGCTGGCGGGGCTCGGGGCGCAGAGCGCGCTCTTCTCGCCGGCCAAGTACGGGCTGCTGCCGGAGGTCCTGCCCCACGCGCGCCTGACCAGCGCCAACGGCCAGCTCGAGGCGGCGAGTTTCCTCGCCATCATCCTCGGCACCGCGACGGGCGGGCTCCTGCTGCAGGCGGTCGGAGTCGACCTGTGGTTGGCGGGCGCTTTCCTGTGCGGACTCTCGGTGCTGGGCTTCGGCGCCTCCTTGGCCGTGCCGCGGGTCGCGCCGAGCGGGGTCGCCGAGCCCTTCGCAATCGCCTTCGGCCAAGCCCTGCGCGCCGTGCGCGGCGACCGCGTGCTGGCGCTCGCCACCCTGGGCTCGATCACCTTCTGGGGCATCGCCAGCCTGCTGGGACAGGACGTGCTCGTGTACGGCAAGCAGGAGCTCGGCCTCCCCGATCGCTTCGCCGGCCTGCCCTTCGCCCTCTTCGCGATCGGCGTCGGGCTCGGGGCGCTGCTCGTCGGGCGCCTCTCGCGCGGCAAGGTCGAGACGGGCTGGATCCCGCTCGGAGCGCTGGGCCTGGCCCTCGGAACCGGCGCCTTCGGGCTGCTCGCGCCGGGCCGCGTCGGGACCTTCGGTTTGATGGCGCTGCTCGGGGTGGCGAGCGCCTTCATCAGCGTGCCCCTCAATGCCCTCGTGCAGTGGCGCGCCCCCGCGGCGCGGCGCGGCGCGGTGATCGCGCTCATCAACGGCCTCTCCTGCGGTGGGATCCTGCTCGGCAACCTGGGCTGCGGAGCGCTCTCCGCGCTCGGAGCGAGCAGCACGACGATCCTGATCGTGGCCGCCGGCATCGTGCTGCTGGGGACGGTGTGGGCCGTGCGCCTGCTGCCGGACGCGTTGCTGCGGCTGGTGATCCTGCTGCTCGCCCACACGCTCTACCGCGTGCGGGTGCTGGGCGCCGAACGCGTGCCGGTGAAGGGCGCCGCCCTGCTCATCCCCAACCACGTCTCGTTCCTCGACGGCCTGTTCCTGATCGCGGCCACCGACCGCACGATCCGTTTCCTCGTCGATCAGTCCTGGTACGAGCGCCCCTACCTGAAGCCGTTCCTGAAAGCCCTGGACGCGATCCCGGTCGCCGCCAGCGGCGGCCCGCGGGTCGTGCTGCGCGCCCTGCGCGCCGCCGGCGAGAGCCTCGACCAGGGGCGCGTGGTGTGCCTGTTCGCCGAGGGCGAGATCAGCCGCATGGGCAGCACCCTGGCCTTCCGCCGGGGCTTCCAGCGCATCGTCAAGGGCCGCAGCGCCCCGATCGTGCCCGTGCACCTGGACCGCGTGTACGGCAGCTTCCTGAGCCCGCGGGCCGGGCGCCTGCAGTGGTGGCCGACGCGCATCCCCTGTCCGGTGACGGTCTCCTTCGGCGAACCGCTCCCGGCCACGGCGGCCCCCGCCGAGGTGCGGCGCGCGGTGGACGAGCTGGGCGAGGCCGCCTGGCGCCTGCGCGCGGCCGACATCTCGCCCCTGCACCACGGGCTGGTGCGCGCCGTGCGACGCGCCCCCTGGCGGCGCTCGCTCGCCGACAGCCAGGGGCGGCGCCTCTCGCGCCTGGGCATGCTGAGCGCTGCGGTGCTGCTCGCCCGCCGGCTGCGCGCGCCGTGGAAGGACCAGCGCGAGGTCGGGATCCTGCTGCCGCCGTCGATCGGCGGCGCCCTGGGCGCGGTCGCGGCGAGCCTCTCGGGCCGCACCGCGGTCTCGCTCAACTACACCGTCGGCACGGCGGCCCTGGCCTCCGCGGCGCGCCAGGCGAACCTCGCGACGGTGTTGACCTCGCGGGTGTTCCTCGAGCGGCTGAAGCTCGCGCTGCCCGAGGGACTGCGGCCCCTGTACCTCGAGGACCTGTTGGCCGGCGTGCGCCCGGCCGAGCGCCTCGGTGCGGCCCTGCGCGCGCTGCTGCTCCCCGTGCGACTCCTCGAGCGCGCGGCCGGAGCCCGGCGCGCCGTGCGCAGCGACGACGTCGCCACGATCCTCTTCAGCAGCGGCAGCACCGGCGAGCCCAAGGGGGTCGTGCTGAGCCACGCCAACGTGCAGTCGAACTGCGACGCGGTGGCGCAGCTCATCCCGCTCGACGGCGACGATCGTCTGCTCGGCGTGCTGCCCCTCTTCCACTCCTTCGGCAACATGGCCCTGTGGTACGCCCTGCAGCAGGGCGCGGGGATCGTGTTCCATCCCAACCCCCTCGACGCGGCCGTGGTCGGCGAGCTGGTCGCCACGCACCGCGCCACGATCCTGCTCGCCACGCCGACCTTCCTGCAGCTCTACCTGCGCCGCTGCCAGCCTGGGCAGCTCGGCTCGTTGCGCGTCGTGCTGACCGGCGCCGAGAAGCTGAGCGAGCACCTGGCGGACGCCTTCGCCGATCGTTTCGGGATCCGACCGATCCAGGGATACGGCTGCACCGAGTGTTCGCCCGTGGTCGCCACCAGCACCCCCGGCTACCGCGCCGCGGGTTTCTACCAGGCCGGCTCGCGCCGTGGCTCGGTCGGCCGCCCGCTGCCGGGGGTGAGCGTGCAGATCGTCGACCCCGAGACGCGCGAACCGCTGCCCGTCGGCCAAGCGGGCCTGGTGCTCGTGAAGGGCGCCAACGTGATGCAGGGCTACCTCGGCCGCGACGACCTCACGCGCGCCGCGCTGCACGCGGGCGCCTACGTCACCGGCGACCTCGGACGCCTCGACGAAGAAGGCTTCCTCTACCTGACCGACCGGCTGTCGCGCTTCTCGAAGATCGGCGGCGAGATGGTGCCCCACGGCGTCGTGGAGGAGCACCTGCAGGAGTGTTCGGGCCGCGAGGAGCGCGCCTTCGCCGTGTGCGGCGTGCCCGACGAACGCAAGGGCGAGCGCCTGATGGTGCTGACCACGGTGCCGACCGAGGCCGTCGGCGGGCTGCTCGCCGACCTCGCCGCCCGCGGCCTGCCGGCGCTCTTCCTGCCGCGCGCCGACCAGTTCGTGCACGTGGACGGCTTGCCGTTGCTCGGCACCGGCAAGCTCGACCTCAAGGCCGTGCGCGAGCGCTGCCTCGCCGCCCAGGCGCAGACCGCGGTCCTGACGGGTTGAGCGCGAGTCCCCGACCGCGTTCCCTAGCCCGGATTATTCATGAGATTTTCGAGCAGACGAGCCCAAGTCGTTGCCTGGTGGTGCTTTGCGGGCGCGGGAGCCGGAGGCGACCTTGAACAGGTCGTTGAGGACTCCCGTGGCCGCAAAGTGCCGCCAGGCGGCGAAAGGCGGCCGTAGGCCGCCGGTTGGGCCGTCTGCTCGAAAATCTCATGAATAATCCGGGCTAGACTGGGCGCCATGCCGAGCGAGGCTGGCGCCCACGCACCCGAACCCATCTTCTCCGCCCGCGGATTGACCAAGGTCTACCGCATGGGCGAGGTCGAGGTGCGTGCCCTGGCGGGTGTGGACCTCGACCTCTTCGCGGGCGAGTTCGTCGTCCTGCTCGGCGCCTCGGGCAGCGGCAAGTCGACCCTGCTCAACATCCTGGGCGGCCTGGACGCGCCCACGGAGGGCAGCGTCGTGTGCCGCGGACACCGACTCACCGGAGCGGACGAGGAGGCCTTGACGCGCTTCCGCCGCGAGTCGGTGGGCTTCGTGTTCCAGTTCTACAACCTGATCCCGAGCCTGACCGCGCGCGAAAACGTGGCCCTGGTGACCGAGATCGCGCGCGATCCGCTCTCACCCGAGGAGGCCCTGGCCTTGGTGGGCCTCGCCGAGCGCTTGGACCACTTCCCGGCCCAGCTCTCCGGAGGCGAACAACAACGGGTCGCCATCGCGCGGGCCATCGCCAAACGGCCGGACGTGCTCCTGTGCGACGAGCCCACGGGCGCCCTCGACTCGCACACCGGCATCCAGGTCCTCGAGGCCCTGGCGCGCACCAATCGCGAGACCGGCGCGTTGACCGTCGTGATCACCCACAACGTGGTCATCGCCCGCATGGCCGACCGCGTCCTGTACCTCTCCGACGGCCGCATCGCCCGGGAGGAGCGCAACGCGGAGCGCGTCGATCCGCGGGAGCTCGCCTGGTGAGGGCCCTGCACAAGAAGGTCTGGCGCGAGCTGTTCGCGCTCAAGGGGCAGGTGGGCGCCATCGCGCTGGTGATGGTCGGCGGCATCGGCACCATGGTGCTGGCGCTCACCAACTACCACGCGCTGGAACGCACGCGGGCCCTGTACTACGCCGAGTATCGCTTCGCCGAGGTCTTCGCGCGCACGGTGCGCGCGCCCCTCGACCTGCTCGAAGCCGTGCGCGCCCTGCCTGGGATCCGCGCGGCGCAGGCGCGCATCACGGCCACGGTGCACCTCGAGGTGGCGGGTTACGGCGAGCCCATCACGGGCCAACTCGTCTCCTTGGCCGTGGACGAGGAGCAGGGTCTGAACCGGCTCTTCCTGCGCGAGGGGCGCCTGCCCGCGAGCGATGTCGAGGTCGTGCTCGGAGAGGCCTTCGCCCAGGCCCACGACCTGCGCCCCGCGGACGAACTCGTCGCCATCCTGAACGGCCGCCGACAGCGGCTCGTGGTGAGCGGCGTCGGGCTCTCACCGGAGTTCGTGTACCAGATTCGTCCCGGCGACGCCTTCCCCGACTTCGAGCGCTTCGGAGTGCTCTGGATGGCGCGCGAGCCATTGGCCTCGGCCTTCGACCTCGACGGGGCGTTCAACGACCTGGTGGCGACCCTCGAGCCCGGCGCGCGCGAACGCGACGTGCTCGACGAGTTGGACGCGTTGCTCGCGCCCTACGGCGGCGTCGGCGCCAACGGCCGCGACCTGCAGATGTCGCACCGTTTCCTCGACGAGGAGCTCGGTCAACTGCGCACGATGACCTGGCTCTTCACGCTCATCTTCCTGTCGGTCTCGGCCTTCCTCCTGAACGTCGTCGTGGGGCGCCTGGTCGGCGCCCAGCGCGAGCAGATCGCGGTGCTGAAGGCCTTCGGCTACACGCGCTTCGAGGTGAGCGTGCACTACGGCCAGCTCGTGCTGCTGATGGTGAGCGCCGGAGTCCCGCCGGGCCTGGCCGTGGGCGCCTGGTTGGGCCGGGGGTTGGCGAACATCTACATGGAGTTCTACAGCTTCCCCTACCTCGAGTGGTCGCTGCCGCCCGACGTGGTGCTGCTCGCGTTGGGCTTCGCGCTGGCCGCCGCGATGCTCGGGACCTTCGGCGGCCTGCGGCGCGCGTTCCGGCTGCGGCCAGCCGAGGCGCTGCGCCCCGAGTCGCCGCCGATCTTCCGGCGCACGCTGACCGAACGGTTGGGCCTGGGAGCGCTGCTCGACCCGGCCGCGCGCATGATCCTGCGCAACCTCGAGCGCCGGCCCGTGCGGTCGGGCCTGGCGGTCCTCGGCATCGGCCTGGGCTGCGGGATCCTGGTCATGTCGCGCTTCCAGGCCGGAGCGATCGAGGAGATGATCGACGTGCAGTTCGGCCTGGCGCAACGCGACGACCTGACCGTGACCTTCGTCGAGCCGACTTCAGGCCGCGCCGCGGCGGACCTCGCGGCCCTGCCCGGCGTGCGGGCGGTGGAGCCCTTCCGCAACGCGGCGGTGATCCTGCGCAACGCGCACCGCGAGTACCGCACCGTGCTGCAGGGCCTCACCCCCGGGGGCGACCTCAAACGCGTGCTGGAGCCCTCCCTGCGCCCCGCGGCCCTGCCCGCGCAGGGATTGCTGCTCACCGACTACCTGGCGGAGCTGCTCGATCTGCGACCCGGCGACCTCTTCGAGCTCGAGTTCCTGGAGGGCCACCGGCGCACGCTGCCGGTGGAGTTGGCGGGCACCGTCGGCGAGTACCTGGGGGTCGCGGCCTACGCGCGGCGCGACGTCGTCCAGCGTCTGCTGGGCGAGGGCTCGGCGATCTCGGGCGCGTACCTCGCCCTCGACGCCGAGCGCCGCCCCGAGACCCTGGCCGCCCTGCGCGCCAGCCCGCGGGTGGCCGCCGTCACCGACCGCGCCGCCATGCTGCAGAGCTTCCGCGACACGATGGCCGAGGGCATCCTGACCTTCGCCCTGATCGCCACCCTGATGGCGGGCAGCATCGCGGTCGGCGTGGTCTACAACGCCGCGCGCATCACCCTGGCGGAGCGCGGCCGCGAGCTCGCCAGCCTGCGCGTCCTGGGCTACACCCGGGCGGAGGTGCGCGCGTTGCTCCTGGGCGAGCTCGGCGTGCTGGCCGTCGTCGCGCTGTTGCCCGGCTTCGCCCTGGGGTACGGCATGAGTTGGTTGCTCGCCCACGGCTTCCGCTCGGACCTCTACCGCATCCCACTCGCCCTGACGCCATCCGGCTTCGCCGTGGCGGGGTTGGTGATCCTGGCCGCGACCGTCGCGTCGGGGTACCTCGTCCGGCGCCGGCTCGATCGCCTGGACCTGGTGGCCGTGCTGAAGACCAAGGAATGAGGGCCCCGGCCGAGTAGGCTCTCGGGCGCTCCGTCCCCCGCACGAACGATGAACCTCGCGCGCACCTCCCGCCGGATCCTGACCGTGGCGCTCGTGGCGGGACTCGTGACCGTCGCCCTCTGGCCCGAGGCGCGCCTGGTCGACGCCGTCGCGGTCGATCGGGGCGACGTGCGCGAGACCCTCGAGGCCGAGGGCCGCACGCGGGTGCGGGAGCGCTACGAGATCTCCTCCCCACTCGCGGCCCTGGCGCGCCGCATGACCCTCGAGCCGGGCGACCGCGTCGAGGCGGGCGCGGTGTTGGTGCTGCTCGATCCGCTGCCGGCCGCGGCCCTCGACCCGCGTGCGCGGGCAGAGGCCGAGGCGCGCGTCGCGGCCGCCGAGGCCGCGTGGGCCGCCGCCGTGGAGACGACGGCCGCCGCCGAGGTGCTCGCGGCCCAGGCCGGCGCCGAGGCCGCGCGCCTCGCGAAGCTGCTCGCCGAACGGCAGGTGGCGGTCGAGGAGGAGGAACGCGCGCGGAGCAACCAGCGGCACGCCGAGCGCGACGCCGCCGCGGCGCGCTTCCGGCAATCGAGCGCCCAGGCCGAGCTCGACGCGGCCCGCGCGGTGCTCGTCGTCGACAGCCGCGCCGCATCGGGCGAGGCCGTGCTCGAGCTGCGCGCGCCGGTCGCGGGCATGGTGCTGCGCCGGTTCTTCGAGAGCGAACGCCCGGTCGCCGCCGGCGAGGTCCTGCTCGAGCTCGGCGATCCGGAGCACCTCGAGGTCGAGGTGGACGTGCTCTCGTCCGACGCGGTGCGTCTGTCCGCGGGACTGCCCGTCGAGTTGCTCCGCTGGGGCGACGAGTACCCCCTCCCGGCCCGCGTGCGCCGCGTCGAGCCGGGCGGGTTCACCAAGTTCTCCGCCCTAGGCGTCGAGGAACAACGGGTGTGGGTGATCCTCGACTTGCTCCCCTCCGCCGAACGGACTTCGCGCCTGGGTCACGCCTACCGCGTGCATGCGCGGTTCGTGCTGCGCGAGGTCCAGGACGTGGTGCGCGCGCCCACCAGTGCTCTGTTCCGCCACGACGGGGGCCAGGCGGTGTTCCGGGTCCAGGACGGCCGCGCCCTGCGCACGCCGGTCGAGACCGGCCTCGCGGGGAACGGGCGGACCGAGATCCGCCGCGGCCTCGCCGCCGGCGAGCTCGTCATCGTGCACCCCGATCGCGCCCTCGAGGAGGGCGCCCGGGTTCGGCTGCGCTGAACGCGACCCGCTCTCCGTCGGTACGAGGTCGCATTTCGGATCGGACCCCCTGGTCGGCGCCCGCGGACGCGCCGCCCGAGGGGACGCCCACTTCCTCTGTTCGTTCCGCCCGGTGATCGGTCTCTCCCCGTCGGAACGCCGGGCGACCGGCGTCCCCGGATCCGGTCGAGACAGGGGGTGTACCCATGGGGGGTGGATCCCAGCGGCGCCGACGAGCGCGACGCCGCGATACCGGAGCCGGCCACCGCAGTGCGGTCCGAGTCGCTTCCCGAAGGAAGTCGCGCTCCCGGATCGATCCGAACCACGACAGGAAATCCATGAGAACCCTTCTCGCCTCTCTCTCTCTCCTGCCCCTCTTCGCCGCCGCTCCCGCCGCCGCGCAGGAGCAGGCCCCCGCCCTCCGCGAACGCTTCAACCACGCCGTCGACCAACTTCGCGAGGCCTCCATCGAACGCGCCGCGAGCCGGGCCGACTACCAACGCGTGCTGGACGCACTGGTCGAGTCCGCGCGGGCCTACCAGGCCGAGACTCCCCAAGCGCTCTCCCTGCGCGAGCGCCTGACGGCGCGCATCCGTGACCTCGAGAACATGGCCCGCACCGCAGCCATCGAGCTCGTCGAGCTCGACATCCTCAAGGACCAGGCGATCGACGTCGAGCTCGACTACGCCCTGGCCCGGCTGCAGGAGCGCGCCGTCGCCGGGAACGCCTCCCGCGAGGACTACCAGGCGGTCGCCAAGGCCCTCACGGCCCGTGCCGAGGCGGCCAAGGCCTGGAACCCGGAGATCGAAGCGATCGCCGCTCGCCTGCGGGCCGAGGTCGACAAGCTGATGGAACGCGCCAAGAACGCGCGCCTGAGCAAGCAGGACTTCGAGCCCGCCCAGGACGCCGCGACCGAGATCCGCGCCTCGATCGTCCTCACGCGCCTGCAGATGCGGGGCGTCGAGAAGAAGGCCATCTCGGCCGACTTCCAGGACGTCTCCGACGTCATCGAGCGGATGCCCGGCGCAGGCCAGGACGAGCTGCGCGCGAAGGTCCAGGCGCGCCTGGACGAGCTGCGCGACGCCGTGCGCTCGGGCCGCATCACGCGCGAGGACTTCGCCTCGCTGCGCACGATGGTCATGAACCGAGCCCGCGAAGCCTCCGCTTCGAAGTGACCACCAGCGAAGCCTCTCTGTGAAGACCCGCCCGCACGGCCCACGCCCGTGCGGGCGGGCTCATCGGGGGACGTCGCCGACAGGGAGTCAGCGCGGCCCGAGCACCACGGTGGGCTCGACCCACAGGACCTCGCCACGCGCGACGCACAGGCCCATGCGGCCGCGGGGGCCGTCGAGGGAGTAGAGCTCCTCGCCGTCGACGAACAGGATGCGGCTCTCTCCGGTCGTCTGGAGCTCGAGTCGGTGGCGCTCGCGCGCGCCTTGGGGCAGCGCCTGCCCGAGCAGCCCGACCGATTCGCCCCCCGCGGTCCGGTACACATCGATCCGGCCGGACTCCAGCAGCGCGACCGTGTTCGTCCCGTCGGGTTCCTCGTCGAGCACGAGGCCCGCGCGCATGCCCTCCGGCAGGACGAGCCAGGCCTGCACGCGGCCCGCGTCGCTCGATGCCAAGGCGCGGGCCCAGTGCCCGCCGCTGGCCCGCGCTCGGACGCGGCTTCGATCGAGCTCCTCCCAATCGCCGGCGCACACCTCCCAGGGCGGCAGCTCACGCTCCAACCAATCCGCGAGCTCACGCGCCAAGGCCTGCGCATCGCCCAAGGCGCGCGCGTACTCGGCGCCGCTCAGCCTCGAACCGCGGGATCCCAGAGCCAGGCGCTCGAAGCGCTTGCGATACCGCTGCTCCTCGCCTTGCAGCAGGAAACGCACGAGGCTCCAGGAGAGCTCGGGCGCGGTGAGGTGATGCTCGTCGATCCGTTCGATGCCGAAGGAGAGCGGACGCCACGCCGCGCGCGCGTCGCGGGCCAGGTTCGCCGGATCGAAGTCGAGGCGCACGCCCAGCTCGAGCCGCTCGCCATCGAAACGGTGCTGCGCCAGGTGTGAGGCGTAGCCACGCACGAACCAAGAATGCGCCAGATCGATGTTCTTCGCCTTGGCCGCGGTGAAGAACTGCTGGCAGGCGCCTTGCAAGAGGAGCACGCGCGTCTGGCGCGCGCTGGGTTGGCGGTAGAGGTGCACCGTGCCGGACTCGGGGCGGTACCAGAGCAGGTCGAGGCCGGCGGGGATCACCGCCTTCTCGGCCACGAGCGCCGACTCCCAGGCCTCGCGATCCCGATGGATCCGAACGCGCAGGCGCTCCTCGCGCGCCAGGCGCGGCTCGAGTTGGAGCCCCTTCGCCTGGACGGGCCAGGCGAGCTCCAGGACGCGGCCGAACTCCTCGGCCTCCTCGGCCGAGCCCCACACCTCGAGCTGGTAGCGCTCGGTGCGCAGTTGGACGATGCCGCCCTGGGGTCGGAGGTCCGTCGCCGGGCCCGCGAGGCCCAGCGTGAGGAGCAGCGGAGCCAGGAGTGCCGGGACCCGAACCGCGACCATGGGAACCTCCGGAGGCGGATAGGGTCCCGAGAACCGGCGGTTACCGGATTCCGGCCGCTCCGCGTCCGAACGGCGGCGCGTGGAGATCCCGGGTGTTACCTGGCCTGGGCGCGGGCGGCTTCGAGCAGGTCGGGGCTGGGCTCGTAGTCGGCGACCACGTTCGTGACGACCGGGGTGAGGATCCAGGTGAAGGGCGGGAAGCCGTACCAGTAGTTCTCCGTCGAGGACTGGATCACGCGCACGCGGTCGCCGTTCTCCTCGGCGATCTCCTCGGTCATCTCGTCGATCAGGGTGGCCGTGGTCGTCGCACCGATCACGCGCAGGAACACGAACAGGTTGAGCCCCACGCTGGTCGTGCTCTTGACGTAGACCGGATTGCCGTTGAGGCCGACGCGGTCGTTCCAACGGTCCGCGGTCGAGTGGAAGGCGCAACCGGGCAACAGGGCGGTCAGGCAGAGCGCGAGGGCGAGGGGGAGCTTCATCGAGGTGCGATCGGAAGGCGGTCGAAGTGGCGGTCGTGCGCGAAGTGCCGCGCGATCGGGGCGCGGAGTGTACCCGCCGCCGCGCGCGATGGGACCGACGGCGCCGTGGCTGGGAGCCCACGCGGCGCTACGCGCTCAGCCACCGGTAGGCCCACGCCGCGAGCACGAGCACGGCGCTCCAGAGGAACAACCGCCGCCACGGCGAGTCCTCGAGCGCGCGTCGCAGATCGGCGCCGCCGAGGTGGCGGCGCAGCGCCCACGCCGCCGCGGCGAGCAAGGCCGCGAACGACGCGGGTCCCAGGGGCTGGTGCAGCGCCGCCGCACGCAGACGACCGCGCGCCAGGAGCGCGAGTGAAGTCGTCACGCCGCAACCCGGGCAGGGCCGGCCGGTGCGCGCCAGGAAACCGCAGGGCGCGAGTCCGAGCTGTTCGTGCGTGCCGTGGCCGCGCGGATCGGGCTCGAGACCACGCGCCGTGGCGAACACGATGGCCGGCGCCGACACGAGCGCGATCAGCAGCAGCCAGTGCAGGGCGCCGCGCGCAGCGGGGGGCTCGGCGGGCCGGGGAAGCTCGCCCGGAAGGCGCAGGGGCTCCGGTTCGACGCGCACTGCGTCATGCTACCCGGGGAGAACGCGCGCACCCCCCGCCGCGGCCCATGGGCGTGCGGCGGGGGGTGCGAGGTCCGGGCCCGGCCCGCGCTCAGTTGAAGTCGTAGATGTACGACAGGCGCGGGTTGTTGAGGATCAGGTACGAGAGATCGCCCAGCAGCTTGAGGTCCGGGTCGCCGTGGTCCTGGAAGCCGCGCACCTTGGGCTTGCGCAGCACGAAGAAGCGGCGAGTCGAGTGGTCGTCGGCCTCGTACGAGCCCGGGCGGATGTAGCCGCCGATCTCGATGTTGAGGTTGCCGGTGTAGAAGACCCGCACGCGGTGCGGCGCCACCTGCTGCTTCTGCAGGGCGCGCATGTAGTTGTCGCCGGCCTCGTCCAGCAGCTCGTGGGCCACCAGGATCTCGTCCAGGTTGACGTGCAGCAGCGGCGTCTGGATGCGCTCGCGGGTCTTGAGGTCGATCAGGGTCGCGTCGCGGACCTTGAGGAAGTAGCGGCGGTGCTCGTCCAGGACCTGCTGGAGGCGGGTGTACTTGTTCTCGACCGTGCCCTTGATGAGGAAGGCGTCGGTCAGGAGGAGGTCGGTGGTGAGGGTCAGCATGCGGCTACTCGGACCTGCCCTGGATGCTGCGCAGCCGGGGTCGCAGCGCCCCGGCCGTGTAGAAGGATCCCGACACGAGCACCCAGCCCCCCCTCGCGCGGGCCGCGTCGAGGGCCCGCTCGAGGGCCGCGGCCGGATCGGGGTGGGCCTCGGCGGCGAGGCCCTGGTCCCGAGCCCGTCGGGCGAGCTCCTCCGCAGCGAGCAACGGGCCCGCGGCGGAGCTGGTGCAGAGGACCCTATCGACCCGCCCGAGGAGGGCCTTGAGGACGGCCTCGACCTGCTTGTCCTTGCCCAGGGCGAGCACGGCCGTGGGAAGCCCCACCAGGCCCGGCTCCCGCCCCAGGTCGTCCAGCAGGTCGCTCAGGCTGCGGGCCACGTGGGCCGCGTCGAGCACCACCGGCACCCCCCCAACCACGAAGCGTTCGTCGCGGGCCGGGAGCGCCGCCCCGGCGGCGAGCGCGTCCGTCAGCGACCCCGGCCCCACCCCCGCGCCGAGCCGCCCCAGCTCCTCGAGCACCGCCTCCGCCAGGCGTCGGTTGCGCCGCGCGAAGGGCCCGCCGCCGACGTCGACGAAGCGCACGCGCCCGCCGACCTCTTGCGCCCGCGCACGGATCACCGCGGCCGCGTCGTCCGCGGGGGTCGGCGCGTCCGGCGGCACCCCGGTCACGAGCACGCGGCCGGCCTTCAGGATGGCGGCCTTCTCGGCGGCGATCGCGGCCTTCGTGTCGCCGAGCACGGCCGTGTGCTCGAGCTCGACGCACACGAGCACGGCGACCTCACCGTCGACGACGTTCGTCGAGTCGAGGCGTCCCCCGAGGCCCACCTCGACCACCGCCCACTCGACGCCGCGCTCGGCGAACAGGAGGAATGCGGCCGCGCTCATCAGGTCGAACCAGGTCGCGGTTCCGGCCGGCGCGCCCGCCTCGGCGGCCCGGGCCCGCGCCTCCCAAGCCCGCTCGAGGGCCGCGGCGAGCTCGCCCTCGCCCACCTCCTCGCCCCCCACCCGCACGCGCTCCGTGACGCGCTCGACGTGCGGCGAGGCGTAGACCCCGACGCGCAGCCCGGCCTCGCGCAGGCCGGCGTCGATCAGGGCGCACACGCTGCCCTTGCCCTTGCTCCCGCCCACGTGCACGGCGCGGAAGCGCTGCTGCGGATCGCCCAGTCGGTGCAACAGGTCGCGCACGGGCCCGAGGCTGCGGACCATGCCCGCCGAGCGATCCCGGCGCTCCCAGTCGACGATCCCATCCATGCGGGCCAGGACCGCCTCCAGGGCTGCCGCGCCGCTCCGATCGACCCGCTCGCACTCCATGGGCGGCCTCGTACCCCCGATGCGCGCCGGGCGCCAGCGGCCCCGGCACGGATCCGACGTTCGCGCACTGGCCCAGCCCCCTCTGTGGCCGATGACACCTCCCGCATCGGGCCGGGATAGACTCGGAACGGTGCCGAAGCCCCCCACCCGGCGGTCCCCACCGCCGGCCGAGCCGATGGTGCAGCTGCTTCACAGGGTCAAGATCTTCGTCTTCCAGATCGAACAACTTCGCCCCAGCTACCTGCTGCTGCGCAGGGAGCAGGGCGTCGAGAGCTCCTGGGGGCCGGTCCAGGGGCCCGTCGGTTACGACGAGAAGCTCGAGACCGCGATCCGGCGCGAGGTCCAGCTCGACACCGGGATCCTGACCCCGCCCCAGGACCTGATCGACCTCGCGATGCCCGCCCGTTGGCTCCTGGGCGACGAGGAGGTCATCGAGTGGACCTACGGCGTGCGCCTGCCCTCGCCGGCGCCGACCCTGCGCCTCGAGCCCGACTTCTCGGGGTACCGCTGGGCCGAGTTCCCCGACGCCTACCCCCAGCTCGAGCTCGAGCAGGACCGCGCCGCGATCCTGCGCCTGCACACCCTGCTGCGCGAGCTCTGAGCGACGCTGAGCGGTCGGGCCCCGTGCCCGCGCGTCAGCGGCGGTGCTCGATGCCCGCCTGGATCGAGCCGTGGATGCGCAGGGCCTCTGGGCCGGGCGGCGCTTCGGTCGATGCGACAGCCCGCGCGGGCAAGCGGGTCAGTGCGCTCGATGCCCACCAGTGCAGGACCTGCCACTCGATCACCTCACCCGCCGCGGCGGCCGCGGCCTCCACCCGCGAGCGCGCAACCTCGATGTCGGTCTCGTCGAGGCAGAACAGCGCGCCGCCGACCAGTCCGCCCGCCACCAGGCCCTCGGTCCAGCGCTCGGTGCCCTCCGATCCGGGACGAAGACGCCCGTGATAGAGCACGCGGCCCTCGGCGACGAGCGGCGCCAGCGCCCGCTCCGCCGCAGCGCCGTCCGCCGCCAGCACCAGCGCGTACGAGCGCCCTTCGAAAGCCGGCGCGTCGGGGTCGGCGGCCCGACGCTCCCGTTCGAAGGCCGCGTAGAGCTCGGGCAGCTCGCGCAGGGGCGTGGCGCTGCGGAAGGAGTAGAGCTCGGCCGCCAGGCTGCCGGCCTCGATCGCCGGATCGGTGACGACCAGCGCCCGCGCGTCTGCCAGGCGCGCCGTGTCGAACACGAACAACCCGCGCAGGCGCGCGTCGGGCCGCGGATCACCGAAGGGACCGGCGACGAGCAACGAACGTTCGTCCGCCAGGCGCCGGATGTTGGCCATGTGGCCCTGACCGAGCTCGGCCGCCCGCTCCTGTGAGATGGGCTCGCTCGGCGTGCCCCGCACGAGGAAGGCGAAGACGTAGTCGCGCTCGGGCGCCGGCGCGGGATCGCCCGGCGCTCCCGCGTGGTCCGCGCCGGACCGACAACCGGCGACGAAGAGAGCGAGCAGGACCGGGAGCGAGCGCAAGAGCGGCGTCATGTCGCAGATCCTAGCAGTCCTCCCCGCGGGACGCTCAGGAGCGCTCCGGCTGGCTGAGCAGGCCCGAGAGCTTGACCAGGGCTCGGTGGAGCACGACGCGTATGGCGCCCTCGCTCTTGCCGAGCTGGTCGGCGATCTCGCGGCGGGAGAGGCCGACGATGTGGGCCAGGGTGACGACCTCGCGCTGCTCCTCGCTGAGCAGCTCGAAGGCCGCTTCGACGCGCTCCATCTCCTCGCGCAGGACGATCGCCCGGCTGGGGCTCGAGAACGAGCGGTAGCGGTCGTAGAGCAGGGCGTCGCGGTCGGCGCCGGTGGCGTCGAGCGCCACCTCGCGCAGGGCATCGCGTTTCTGCGCGCGATAGAAATCGTGCCGGTTCAGGATCTTGCGCAGCGCCGTGGTGAAGAGCCAGTGCCGGAAGGCGTTGCCCGTGCCGTGCTGGAAGAGGTCGGCGTGCTCGAGCACCTCGCGACAGACCGACTGCACCAGGTCCGAGTTCGACTCCTGGGCCCGCACCAAGGGACCCGCCCGCAGCCGCACGAAGGCGCGCAGGTCCGGCAGGTGTTGCTCGAGCAGGGTCTCGAGCGCCGCGCGATCCCCGGCCGCGGCCCGCGCGGTCAGGCTCGCGAAGCCCTCCGCCCGCGGATCCTCCCCCGCGCCGCCCTGGAGCGGGTGCGAAGAGTTGTCGGGCGGGAAGTGACCCATGCCGGGAAGCCTAGGGGGCCACGCCGCGCGGCGCGACTGTCGGCCGTTCCTTCACGAGAGGCCCCACGCTGGCGTCCCCCCTGGGCTGCCCATCGGATCCGCGCCCCGCCTGGCGTGAGCGGGAAGTCCGGGGCAGACTCCGGGGAGGCCCGGTGCAGCGGGCCCCACACTCCGGACCGAGCCCCACGGCATGCGTCGAGCTCCGCGAACCCCACGAGTCGGCGCCGCCGCGCTGCTGGCCTTCGGCCTGACCTTCGGGCTCCCCGGCGCCCACGCCCGAGCCCAAGCTCCGGCTCCGGCCCCTTGCTTCCCGATCGGTCGCGTCGTTCAGGAAGGCGAACTCGGCGACGACCTCGTGTCGGAAGGCGGCGGCGATCCCTACTTCCTCGGCTTCGCGGCCGGGGCCTACGCGCCGCCGCGGGGTGAGCGCCTCGATCCCGAACTCGCCCGCGCGAACGAATCCCTCGACCTCGCCGCGCACCCCGCCCGCAAGACCTACGCCTTCGTGATGCTCGCGGGGCGCATTCGAGACGATCCCGTGCAAGCCCTGGCGCACTTCGGCGAGATCGGCCTCCAGGGCGGAGGGGCCTATCCCGAATTGTACGCTGGCACATCGCCGGGCGGTCCGGTGTGCCCGGAGCTCCGCCACTCCGAGATAGATGCATGACATCCATCCCTTCACGAGTTGACCCCGAGGGCGAGCGCAGCTCCCGCAACGCGTCCGCTGCACCCCGAGGGGCGCAACAGGAAGGCTCGGGAGAACGCAGCGCATCGCTGCGGTGGCTCGGGCTTGCGCTGTTGGCGGCCACATCGATCGCATGGTGGTGGTGGGAGCAGTCCACTTCAGGTTCGCTCGAGCCCATGTCGTTGCCTGCGCGGCAACTCGAGTCGACCGTGCAACAGCCGCGGATGGAAGTGGCGAGCGACCTACCGCCGCCAACACCCCTCGTCGGCGAACCCCTGGTGGTCGCGTCCGAAGAAGCTCCACGCGAGGCGCTGCGATCCGAGCTGGTTACGCCGAGGTCTGTCGAGCCGAACCGGATCGACATCGCCGAGCCTGCTCCTGACGTACCACCGGTTCTCGTCTCTGGCTGGGTGATGAACGCCGCAGGGTTGCCGCTCGAGGGCATCGCTGTGTTTGCGACGGCTGCCCATTCAGCAAGGAGGAAGCCTGCGCCGAGCTCGCTACTTGACCCAACTGCTACCGACGCGGATGGCAGATTCGAGATCCGCGGGGACCCTCTGAGCGGCAAGCTCACTCTGGAGACGTTCAGCTCTGATCACGCGGACGTCAGCATGGAAGTCTCCCCAGGCCAGAACGATGTCGTGCTGGTCCTCGACGATGCCGCACGCATCTTCGGGAGCCTCATCCTCGACGAGGGCCTCGACCCTGCCGACCTGAGCCTCGTGCTGATCGCGCCAACGCTCCGCTCTACTTGGTCGCCCGATGCGGACGGCACCTTCGAGCGCTCGCGTGTTCCGATCGGGAGGTCGCTACTGGCGGTCTACGCAGACTCCTGGGTCGGCCCATCCCTGCAGTTGTTGGAGATCGACGTCGAGCCTGGAGAGCAGATTCGGCTCGATCCGATCGACCTGCGTGGGCGGTTGATGACGAGTCGCCTGATCGTCGAAGGGCCGGACGGCGAACTCATCCGGCACATCATCGTCAGGACCGATCCCGACGGACCCATCCAGCACATCATCTACACGATGGGCTCTGCCGTAGCTCGCCCCATTCGATTTGAGGAGGGCGGCTCGACGGGCCCCGTACCCTCGTCCTCGCGCCGCGACGGACAACACATCTTCCTCCACGCCGAGCCCCTCGAGGTCGAGATCGATGCCGAAGGACTGCGGGCGGTGAGGTGCACGCTCGAAGGCGGTGCGGACCGCGTGCGGCTGAGCGAGGGGTTCGACGTCGAGCTGCGTTTGATCGGGGTGGACCGGCTCCCACCTACCGTGCGAGCGAGCATCTCCCTCGACCGTGAGCTTGCTCGAGAACGACGCGGCTCGGTTTCCCAGGTCTCGGGCTACGCCCGCTTCAAGCTGCGTTCGCCCGGCACCTGGACCGGTCGAGTCCACGTCGTCCAAGCATGTCCGGACTCCGGGGACAGCGCCCGCGGCCAGGAGATCCGTGTGGAGGTCCGGGAGGTCAGCGGTGTCCAGCGCTTCGACATCCACCTCGACGAACGGACGTTCGAACCTGCGCGGGAGTTGGCGCGCGGGATCGCCGATTGACGAGCGACACTCGGGAACGCAAGCGCTGCGGTCGGTGACGTTCTGCGCGTCGCACTGCGCGGGCCGAGCGCCGCCCCGGCCGACCCGGGCCCCTAGCCCATCCGAGATTGGTGCAGCGCGACCCCGTCGCTGCGCTCTCTTGGGCCCGGCCAAGGAGGGCGAGAGGGTGCCGAGGGCGACGGGGTGGCCCTCATCGACGCTCCGCGCACCTAGGGCGAACGCATACCGATCTCAGGCGCGGGCTTGCGCTCCGTGGGCGAACTGCGGGGAGACTTCCGCGAGTAACGAGATCGGCCTGTAACGGAGGTGGGCCTTCGCGGATGGTGAGGGCGATCGGCGTCCCCGGCCTGCGGCGGGTCGGGGGAGCCGGCTTCCCCAGTCCCCTGCCCTCCCTCCCCTCCCATGCCCCTCCATCCCGATCGCTCGCACGTTCTCTACCGACGCGGGTCCTCCGCGACCTGGTTCTTCCCCGCCCTCGTGGGCGCGCTCCTCGCCTTGCCCGCTGCCGCGCAGTCGCCCGAGCGGGGCGCCGATGCAGCCCACGAGACCCTGAGGTCCGAGCCGGCCGCGGGCGATGCGGCGTTGGAGGCCGAACCGGGCCTGCTCGTGACGGGCGGCTCGGTGCGCGCGGTGCCGATCGAGGCCCTGCCCGACGTGCCGCGCATGCCGATCGGGCGCGTGGCGCGCGAAGGCGCGGAGGGGGACGTCCTGGTGGCCCCCGCTTCGGGCAACCCCCACTTCCTGGGTTTCGCGGCCGGTGTGTACGCGCCGCCGGCCGGAGTGCGCCTCGACCCCGAGCTCGCGCGGGCCGCCGAGGCCCTCGAGGTCGCGCCGCGGCCGCACGCTGACACCTACGCCTTCGTGATGTTCGAGAAGCGCATCCGCGAGGATCGGGTGGAGGCGCTCGAGGCCCTGGGCGTGCGGGTGCTCGACTACCATCCGAACAACTGCCTGCGCGTCGCCGTCCCGGTCGACGCCCTGGACGAGGTCGCGGCCCTCGAGTTCGTGCGTTGGGTCGGCCCCGCGCGACCCTGGCAGAAGCTCCACCCCGCGCTCGCGGGCGTGCTCGCCGAGGGGAACGACGGGCCCCTCGAGCTGCTCGTGAGCGTGTTCGAATCCGATCTCGGCCCGGACTCGGTGCGCGTGCCCTTGGGCATCGCCCAGCTCCTCTCCCCCACGGGCATCGAGGAGACGCCCGCCGAGCTCGCCAGCCCCCACGGTTCCTGGAGGAGCAACGGCTGGCAGCAGGCCGCGCTGGAAGCGGCGGGCATGGAGATCGACCAGTTCCGCCCGCGCTCCGTCTCCTTCCGTGGACGCATCCCGCGCGAGCGGCTCGAGGCCCTCACCGCGCTCGACTTCGTGCAGTTCGTCGAGCCCTGGATCGCGCCGACCCAGGCGCACGACGAATCGATGCCCATGATCCAGGCCGACCTCACGCGTTCGAGCTGGAGCGGCGGCACGACCAGCAGCGTGGTCGTCGGCGAGGTCGACTCCGGCATCGACACGACCCACAGCGGCCTGAACCACATCTGGGGTTGGGGCTGGGACCTGACGACCGGCGGCACCAGCGCCTGGGTCGACAGCAACGGCCACGGCAGCCACGTGGCGGGCACGATCTTCGGCAAGGCCGACGCCGACCGCAGCCTGGACGGCGTGGCTCCCGGCCTGGGGAGCACCCAGAGCCTGCGCGTCTACAACGTGAAGGTCTTCGGCCCGAGCGGCACCTGGAGCGGCGGCTCGACCCTGGCCGACGTGCTGGACCACTTCGAGACTCCGCTCACCGACCCCAACGGCAACACGACGCCCATCCCGCACGTCGTCAACCACTCCTGGGGCCTCTCGGGTACGAACTGGATCGGCACGGAGGCGGACTGCCGCGAGCTCGACAACTCGATCTGGACCTACAACCAACTCCACGTCTTCGCCTCGGGCAACGAGGGTCCCGCCGCCAGTCGCATCCGGCAGCAGGCCGCGTCGAAGAACGTGCTCACCGTCGGCAACGTGCTCGACTACCACCTGCCCGCCGAGGGCTATCCGGGCACGATCTACTCGCGCTCGAGCATCGGCCCCACCGGCGACCTGCGCTGGAAGCCGAACGTCGCGGCCCCCGGACGCTGGATCGACTCGGTGAACGCCGGCACGGGCACGGGTTACGTGCAGTTCTGGGGCACCAGCATGGCCGCCCCCCACGTGACGGGCCTCGCCGCGCAGTTGATGGACCACTTCGACTTCCTGCGCTACCGCCCCGCCGCCCTGGGCGCGGTGATCATGGCCAGCGCGCTGACCAAGAACGGGGTCACCCTCGCGGCGCCCAGCACGAGCAGCTCGCACCACTACAACGTCTACGGCACCGGCCGCGTGGACGCATTCCGGGCCCACAACCTCGCCGGCCAAGCGATGTACTTCTGGAACTTCGGCATGAGCAGCTCCTCGAGCCACGTCGAGCTGGACCTCGTGATCCCGGAGAACGCGACGCGCGTGGCCTTCGTGATGCTCTATCACGAACGTGCCGCGTCGGCGGGTGCCTCGAGCGCGCTGGTCAACGACATCGACATGTACCTCGACCGCGAGCCCTTCGCGGCGGGTGGCAACACGGGTGATTACTGGTCGCACCAGTCCACACGCGACAACGCAGAGGTGCGCATCCTCAACAACCCCGGAGCGGGGAACTGGCGCATCAAGATCTACCCTGAGAACGTCACCTCGAGCTTCCTCACGCCCGTGCGGGTGGGCGTCGCGGCGGTCGTCACGCTCCAGAACACCCAGCCCGCCGCCACGCTCACGACCAGCGTCGACAAGACCTACGTCAAGCCGAACGAGGTCGTGCGCATGACCGCGACCGTGGCCAACCCCTCCTACGTGGCGACGATGGTGCACCTGGCGTCGAACCTGGGCAGCGGCGGCGTGCTCGTCGGCGCCGAGACGACCCTCAAGGACGGCCCGATCGCCGACCTGATGAACAACCCGGACGAGGGCACGCGGGTGACCCTGGGCAACATCCGCTCGGGCCACAACCGCTCGGTGCGTTGGGACGGCCGTTGGAGCACCGAGGGCAACAAGACCTGGGCGGTGAACATGACATCGGAGAACGCCGGCAACCCGAGCTCGAGCAAACCCGTCGTCGTCGACGGCACCGCGCCTCAGGGGCCGACCGGGATCAACGCCCCCGGCCATCCGGCCGGATTCTCGCGCTGCAACACCCAGGTGCTCGTCAACTGGACCGCGGCCACCGACAACCTCTCCGGCATCCAAGGCTACCGCGTGCAGTTCGACAACAGCCCCAGCACGAACCTGCCCCAGACCCAGAACCTGGGCGCGGTGACGAGCTACTCCCAAACCCTGCCCCCCAGCCCCAACCCCTACTACTTCCACGTCCGAGCCGTCGACCGCTCCGGCAACTGGGGCACGACCCAGCACTACGGGCCGATCACCATCGTCCCCGGCGGCGCCTACTCCTACTGCACCTCCGCGCCCAACTCCGCCGGGCCCGGCGCCACCATCTCGAGCAACGGCAACGTCTCGCTCTCCGCGAACGGCCTGCAGCTCGTCTCGAGCGGCCTGCCGCTCGGACAGCCCTCGCTCTACTTCGCCGGCACCAGCGCCGTGAGCATCCCCTTCGGCAACGGCGTGCGTTGCGCCGGCGGCTTCGTCGTGCGCCTGGGCATCGTCAACACCGGCGCCGGCACCAACGTCTTCAACGTCAACCTCGGCGCGGGCTCGCCCTTCGGCACCCTCTTCCCCGGCCAGGCGCGCTACTTCCAGAACTGGTACCGCGACCCCCTCGCCGGAGGTGCGGGCTACAACCTCACCAACGGACTGCACGTCCTGTTCTGCGAGTGAACGGCGGAGCTCCGGGCCGAGCCACGGAGCTCCGACCTCGAAGACGGGGGACCGGCGCCACGGCGTCGGTCCCCCGTCCGCGTTCGCGGCGCCGTCGCCGCGGGCCAGCCTCCGTCCACCGGGGCGGGATAGGTTTGCGGAGACGGCCCGAGCAGGGATCGGACTTCGGGCTGTAACGCACGCCCCGGCTCCCGGCTGAGTCGACCCAGCCGGCCCGCCGCGACCCCCAGTCGACGGACCCGTCTCCCCTTCCCCCACGCACGCCGTCGCCCGCCATGTCCGCACGCATCCTTCGCCACAGCCCGATCGCCGCCCTCCTGGGCGCGGCCCTGATCCTGCCCCTCGCCGCCCAGTCCTCCGACCCCGTCCCGGGTCCGACTCGCCAGACCCTCGACCCCGCGGTCGCCCCCACGCCGGGCGACCGCAGCCTCGAGCCGGGCCCGTTGGTGGCCGGGGGTGAGGTGCGCTTCGTCCCCGTCGAAGCGCGACCCGATGCCCCGCGCTTCCCGATCGGCCCCGTGGACCTCGACGGGGAGGACGGCGACTCGCCCCACCTGCCCGCGGCGGGGAACCCCTTCTTCCTGGGATTTGCGGCCGGGGTCTACGCGCCCGCCGAGGACGAACGCGTCGATCCGCTGCTCGCGGGCGCCTTCGACTCCGCCGCCGCCCACCCCCGGCCCCACGGCGAGACCTACGCCTTCGTGATGTTCGAGGGGCGCATCGACGGGGAGCGCGTGGCCGCCCTCGAGGCCCTGGGCCTGCGCGTGCTCGGCTACCACCCCAACAACTGCCTGCGCGTGGCGTTGCCCGCGGAGGCGCCGGCTAGCGTCGCCAACCTCGAGTTCGTGCGCTGGGTCGGCGTGGCGCGCCCCTGGCAGAAGGTGCACCCCCGCATGCAGGACGTCCTGCGCCGCGACGACGCCGAGCTCGTCGAGGTCTACGTCAGCGTGTTCGAGTCCGACCTCGGTCCCGACTCCGTGCGCCGCCCCCTCGCCGCGGCGGAGTCCGTTTCACCCGTCGACGGCATCCAGGTCGTCTCCGGACAACCCTCGGCCCTGGGCAGCACCTGGACCAGCAATGGCTGGCAACAGCGGGCCCTCGAGGCCCTGGGGATGCGTATCGACTCCTACAGCTCGCGCACGGACAGCTTCCGCGGGCGGATCCCGCGCTCGCGGATCGCGGAGCTCGCCGCCCCCGATTTCGTGCAGTTCGTCGAGCCCTGGATCGATCCGGTCGGCCAACACGACGAGTCGACGCCCCTGATCCACGCCGACCTGACCCGCACGAGCTGGAGCGGGGGCACGACGAGCAGCGTCGTCGCGGGCGTGGTCGACTCCGGCATGGACGTCGCCCACTCGGGCCTCAACCACGTCTGGGCCTGGGGTTGGGACCTCGACAACGCCGGCGTCGGCGCTTGGAACGATCTGCACGGCCACGGAAGCCACGTCTCGGGCACGGTCTTCGGCAAGGCCGACCCCGACCGCAGCCTGGACGGCGTGGCCCCGGGCCTGGGCAGCACGCGTTCGTTGCGCGTCTACAACGTCAAGGTGCTCAACAGCGTGAACAGTTGGGGCGGCGCCTCGATCCCGGACGTCATCGACCGCTTGAGCAACTCGGTCACCGACGGCCAGGGCTTCACGACGCCCAAGCCGCACGTCATCAACCACTCCTGGGGCGCCTCGGGAACGGGCTGGATCGGCACCGAGACCAACTGCCGCGAGTTCGACGCGGCGGTCTGGTCCGACAACCAGATGCACGTCTTCGCGGCGGGGAACAGCGGTTCCTCCGGCAACAACATCGCCATCCCCGGTGCCGCCAAGAACGTGTTCACCGTCGGCAACGTGCTCGACCACGAGGTGAGCGGGGTCGGCCTCCCGAGCACGAGCTGGACCGGATCGAGCCGCGGCCCCTGTGGCGACCTGCGCTGGAAACCGAACGTCGTGGCACCCGGCCGCTGGATCATGTCCGTCGATGCCTCCACCGGCACCGGCTACACGGACTCCTCCGGGACGAGCATGGCCGCTCCGCACGTGACGGGTCTCGCGGCGCAGCTCATGGACCACTACGACTACCTGCGCTATCGCCCCGCGACCCTGGGCGCGGTGATGATGGCCACGGCGTTCACCAAGAACGGCGTCACCCTTTCGGCGCCCAGCACGGCCGTGACCGGCCACCACAACACCTACGGCGCGGGCCGCGTCGAGGCCTTCAAGGCCCACAACATGGCCGGCCAGGCCCTGTACTTCTGGAACTTCAACATGAACAGCTCGTCGAGCCACGCCGAGCTCGACCTGGTCGTGAACTCGGGCGCCACGCGGGTCAGCTTCGTGATGCTCTACCACGAGATGGCCGCCTCGGCCGGCGCCTCGGCGGCCCTGATCAACGACCTCGACATGTACATCGACCGCGAGCCCTTCGCGGCCGGGGGCAATACGGGCGACTACTTCTCCCACCAGTCCTCCCGCGACAACGCCGAGACGCGCATCCTGAACAACCCCGGAACCGGGAACTGGCGCATCAAGATCTACCCCCAGAACCTCCCGGCCCTGTCGGGGAACTTGGTGCGCGTCGGTGTCGCGGCGGTGGTCACCTACGGGGACCTCGCCCCGGCGGCGACGCTCACGACCAGCGTCGACAAGACCTTCGTCAAGCCGAACGAGGTCGTGCGCATGACCGCGACGGCCGCCAACCCCTCCTACGTGGCCTCGGCCGTGCACCTGGCGACGACGTTGGGAAGCGGCGGCGTGCTGCTCGGCGCCGAGACGACCCTCAAGGACGGCTTCGTCTCGAACCAGATGGACAACCCGGCCTCCGGATCGAAGATCACCCTGGGCAACATCCGCTCCGGGCAGAATCGGGCCGCGCGTTGGGACGCGCGTTGGAGCACCGAAGGCAGCAAGACCTGGGCGGTGAACATGACATCGGAGAACGCCGGCAATCCGAGCTCGAGCAAGCTCGTGATCGTCGACGGCACCGCGCCCCAGGGGCCGACCGGCATCCTCGCCCCGGGCCATCCGACCGGATTCTCGCGCTGCAACACCCAGGTGCTCGTCAACTGGACCGCGGCCACCGACAACCTCTCCGGCATCCAAGGCTACCGCGTGCAGTTCGACAACAGCCCCAGCACGAACCTGCCCCAGACCCAGAACCTGGGCGCGGTGACGAGCTACTCCCAAACCCTGCCCCCCAGCCCCAACCCCTACTACTTCCACGTCCGAGCCGTCGACCGCTCCGGCAACTGGGGCACGACCCAGCACTACGGGCCGATCACCATCGTCCCCGGCGGCGCCTACTCCTACTGCACCTCCGCGCCCAACTCCGCCGGGCCCGGCGCCACCATCTCGAGCAACGGCAACGTCTCGCTCTCCGCGAACGGCCTGCAGCTCGTCTCGAGCGGCCTGCCGCTCGGACAGCCCTCGCTCTACTTCGCCGGCACCAGCGCCGTGAGCATCCCCTTCGGCAACGGCGTGCGTTGCGCCGGCGGCTTCGTCGTGCGCCTGGGCATCGTCAACACCGGCGCCGGCACCAACGTCTTCAACGTCAACCTCGGCGCGGGCTCGCCCTTCGGCACCCTCTTCCCCGGCCAGGCGCGCTACTTCCAGAACTGGTACCGCGACCCCCTCGCCGGCGGGGCGGGCTACAACCTGACCAACGGCTTGCACGTCCTGTTCTGCGAGTGAGACCCCGCCCCTCGGGTTAGACCCGGGGGCACCGAACGGAGGACCGGCGCGACCCGCGCCGGTCCTCCGCGGCTTTGGGGACGCGCCGCGTGACCCGAAGAGCGCGCACCCGGGCCCACCGCGAGCCGCGGCATGGCATGCTGTCGAGCCCGCTCCACCTGCCCCAGCCCCCCCATGTCCCAGAACCTCGGCCGCAACGTCCTCGGCACGCCCCTCGAGCCCTGCTCCCTCACGCCGCGCACCGGCTTCTTCCGCGACGGATGCTGCCGCACGGCCAAGGAGGATCCTGGCCTGCACATCGTGTGCGCGCAGATGACCGACGAGTTCCTGGCGTTCTCGCAGCGCCGCGGCAACGACCTCTCCACCCCCGTTCCGGCCTACGGCTTCGCCGGCCTCCAGGCGGGCGATCGCTGGTGTCTGTGCGTGCAGCGCTGGAAAGAGGCCCTGCAGGCGGGCTGCGCGCCGCCCGTGGTGCTCGAGGCCACGCACGTCTCGACCCTCGAGTTCGTGGATCTCGACGACCTGCGCCGCCACGCGGTACACCCCGCGCGCTGAACGGCTCAGCGCGCGCGGTCCCAGGTCCAGGCGCGGATCTCGGGCAGGTCGACGCCGTGGCGGCGGATGTAGGCCTGGTGCTCGATCAAACGGTCCCGCACGTACTGCCACACGTGGGCGCGACGCGGGGCGAGGGAAGGCACACGGTCGACGACGTCGCGCACGAGGTGGAAGCGGTCGAGCTGATTGCGGACCGCCATGTCGAAGGGGGTCGTCGTCGTGCCCTCCTCCTTGTAGCCGCGGACGTGCAGGTTGGGGTGGTTCGTCCGGCGGTACGCGAGGCGGTGGACCAACCACGGGTAGCCGTGGAAGGCGAAGAGGATCGGGCGATCCTCCGTGAAGAGCGCGTCGAACTCGCGGTCGCTGAGGCCGTGGGGGTGCTCCTCGGGGGGCTGTAGGGTCATCAGGTCGACGACGTTGATGACACGCACGCGCAGGTCGGGGCACAGCTCGCGCAGGATCATCACGGCGGCCAAGGTCTCGACCGTCGGGACGTCGCCGGCGCAGGCGAGCACGACGTCCGGATCCACGCCACCGTCGTTGCCGGCCCACTCCCACATGCCGATGCCGCGCGAGCAGTGTTGGATCGCGGCGTCCATGTCGAGCCACTGGGGCTGGGGTTGCTTGCCGGCCACGACGACGTTCACCGCGTTCCGGCTGCGCAGCACGCGCTCCATCACGCACAGCAGGGTGTTGGCGTCCGGCGGAAGGTAGACCCGGACGATCTCGCCCTTCTTGTTCACCACGTGATCGATGAAGCCCGGATCCTGATGGCTGAAGCCGTTGTGGTCCTGGCGCCAGACGTGGGAGGTGAGCAGGTAGTTCAGGGACGCGATCGGACGGCGCCAGGGGATCTCCTTCGAGGCCACCTTCAACCACTTCGCGTGTTGGTTGAACATCGAGCCGACGATGTGGATGAAGGCCTCGTAGCAGGAGAAGAGCCCGTGCCGTCCGGTCAGCAGATAGCCCTCGAGCCAACCCTGGCAGGTGTGCTCCGAGAGGATCTCCAGCACCCGGCCCGCGGGCCCCATGTGGTCGTCGTCGGGATCGGGGTTCTCGATCCAGGCGCGGTCGGTGGCCTCGTAGAGCGCGTCGAGGCGGTTCGAAGAGGTCTCGTCGGGACCGAACACGCGGAAGTTCCCGTGCGCGGCGTTGCGCCGCATTACGTCGCGCAGGTAGACCCCCAGTTGGCGCGTGGACTCCGCCACGCTCTCCCCCGGGGACGGCACGGGCACGGCGTAGGCGCGGTGATCGGGTAGCAACAGGTCCTGCAGCAACAGGCCGCCGTTGGCCCGTGGGTTCGAGCCCATGCGGCGCTCGCCGCGCGGCGCGAGCTCGGCGAGCTCCGCTCTCAACGCGCCGCTCTCATCGAAGAGCTCCTCGGGGCGGTAGCTGCGCATCCAGGCCTCGAGCAGGCGCAGGTGCTCGGGCTCCTTCGCCAAGCCCGAGAGGGGGACCTGGTGCGAGCGCCAGTGCCCCTCGACCCGCCGTCCGTCGACCTGCTTGGGTCCGGTCCAACCCTTGGGGCTGCGCAGCACGATCATCGGCCAGGTCGGGACCTCGATCGGTCCGCCGGATCGCGCGCGGCGCTGGATGTCGCGGATCGCGTCGCAGGCCTGATCCAGGGCGGCGGCCATGCGCCCGTGCATCCAGTCCGGGTCGTCGCCCTCGACGAAGATCGGCTCGTGCCCGTAGCCGCGCAGTAGGTGTTCGAGCTGCGCCGGATCCATGCGCGCCAGCACGGTCGGGTTGGAGATCTTGTAGCCGTTGAGGTGCAGGATCGGCAGCACGGCGCCGTCGCGCTCCGGATTGAGGAAGCGGTTCGAGTGCCACGACGCGGCCAGGGCGCCGGTCTCGGCCTCGCCGTCCCCGATCACGCAGGCGACGACGAGCTCGGGATCGTCGAAGGCCGCGCCGTAGGCGTGTGAGAGCGCGTAGCCCAACTCGCCGCCCTCGTGGATCGAGCCGGGGATCTCGGGCGCGACGTGGCTCGGAATGCCGCCCGGGAAGGAGAACTGCGCGCAGAGCAGGCGCAACCCCTCGAGGTCGCGGGTGACGGCGGGGTAGTGCTCGCTGTAAGAGCCCTCGAGATAGGTATGGGCCACGAGCGCCGGGCCGCCGTGCCCGGGACCGGTGACGAAGATCATCTGCAGATCGCGCTCGACGATCACCCGGTTGAGGTGCGCGTAGATGAAGTTCAGTCCGGGTGTCGTGCCCCAGTGGCCGAGCAGCCGTTGCTTGACGTGCTCGATCCGCAACGGCTCGCGCAGCAGTGGGTTGTCGAGCAGGTAGATCTGCCCCACCGACAGGTAGTTGGCGGCGCGCCAATAGGCGTCGATGCGCGCGAGCTGCGTCGGCGTGAGCGCGGAGCGCTGGGCGTGGCTCGTGATGCGTGTCATGGTGGTCCGTGCGGGTCGCCGTCGCGGCGTTCCATGGCGCGGCGCGGCGCAAGTGCAGTGTGCGACACCAGCGAACGGGCCGCGCTACGCAGACCAGCGTACGGCGGATCAACCGCCGGCCCTGAGCCCGGGTCCTCAGCCGCGCCGGCGCGGAGCGACGATCGCCGCCAGGCGGCCGGTGCGCTGGAGCGCGCCGTGGGTCACGTCGCGGCGGTAGGAGAAGAGCTCGGGATCCTCCCACGTGCAGCGCGGATCGACCTCGACCCGCGGAACTCCGGCGCGGGCGAGCAGCGCGAGCGCCGCCGCGCGCACGTCGACGTGGGGCCGCGCGCCCGGCGTCTCGTGCACGGCCAGGGCGAGCTCGGCGGCACGGAACGCGTCGGCGACCTCCGGGCCGACCTCGAAGCGCGCGCGGGAGATGCAGGGCCCGATCGCGGCCACGATTGCGACCCCTGGGCCCACGCGATGACGTAGGGTCTCGATCCCGCTCTCGATCACGCCAGCGAGCAACCCGCGCCACCCGGCGTGCAGCGCCGCCACGCAGGCGCCGTCGACGCTCGCCGCGAGGATCGGCACGCAGTCCGCGCTGAAGACGAGCACCGCCCGCGCGGGATCGTCGCTCACGAGGGCGTCGGCCTCGGGCACCCCGGGGCCGAGGTTCGGGCCGACCGCGTACACGTCCGCGCCGTGCACCTGTCGCGCGCAGACGAGGCGCGCGCTGGCGTCGAGGCCGAGCTCCGCCAAGAAACGTCCCTCGTGCGGATGCTCGCCCGCGCCGAGCCCCGCGAGGTCGAGCTCCACGCCCCCCGGCCCCGAGCGGGTCGTGAACAGGTGCGGAACCGCGAGGCTCGCCAACAGCGGCGAGCGCTGGATCACCAGGCCGTCGGGAGCTCGAAGGCGTTCGAACATACGACCTCGCAGCGTACGGACACGCGATGGCGCGGGCACACGGAATCCGCGCGTCACCGACGCAGCGCTTCGACCTGCGCCACGGCCGCGGCGAGGGACCCCGCGGGGTCGACGCGTTCGCGGTAGGCGCGGCAGGCCGTGGCGACGGCCCCATCGTCCAGGAGCCGCCCCAGGGCCCGCGCGATGGACGACGCTCCCGCTCCCTTCGCGCGCAAACCCACGCCCGTGCCGAGATCCGCGAGGCGCGAGGCGTTGTCGAGCTGATCGTAGGCGTGCCACAGGACCAGGTGCGGGACGCCCGCGCGCAGGGCTTGGGCGCAGGTTCCGACGCCGCCGTGGCTGACGAGCGCCGCGGCGCGCGGCAGCAGGGCGCCGAAGGGCGCGTAGTCGACGCGCAACACGTCCTTCCCTGCGAGGCGCGCGGGCAGGGCGCGTTCGTTGCGCGTGGCGAGCAACGCGCGTCGCCCCAGGCGCCGCGCGGCGGCGACGACCCGATGGAAGCTGCGCTCCGCCGACAGGTTGGCCGAACCCGCGACGGCCACGATCGGCGGCGGGCCCGCGTCGAGCCAGGCTGCGAGCTCGGGCCCCATCGGCCGGCGCTCGCCATCGTCCTCGAGCAGGAATCCGCTCGGCACGAGACCCGGCGGCCAATCGGGCTGCGGCGGCCCGAACCACGGCGGAAACAGCGCCAACATGCCGTCGGGCGAGTGGATCCAGCGATCGAAGACGTGCGTCACGGGTCCCAGGCCCAGCTCCGAGCGTAGCGCGTTGAACGAACGGTTCACGACCCGCGACAGCACCAGCTCGACCATCCCGTACTGCACCCGCTTGAGAGCCGCGGGCATCCCGTCCGGCATCCACAGGCCTGGGAAACGCGGCGCGCGATACACCGAGAAGAAGGCCGAGGGCGCCAGGTGCGCGGTGAGCAACGGCGCGCCGCCCTGCGCGGGCGGATGCAGCTCGCGCGCCAGGCGCGAGGCGAAGCCCAGCACGGGGCCGATCATCACGGTGTCCGGCCGCTGGCGCGCGAGCAACGCCTCGGCCCGCTCCCGCAGGCTGGGCAGGAGGCCCTCCTTCCAGATCAACTCGAGCCCGCGCCGCGGGTGCCACAGGCGTGGGTCGCGTTCCGCCTGGCGATACTCCTCCTCGGTGGCGCTGGAGACGTGTTCGATACCGACTGCCTCGAGGGTCCCGCGGAAGACGTCGTTGGCGTGCACCTCGACCCGATGCCCGCGGCGCACCAGCTCGGCCCCCAGGGCGCGGAAGGGCAGCACGTCGCCATGGCTGCCGAAGGTCTCGATCAGGACGTGCATGTTCGTGTGGTTCACTTACGGCCGGCGGCGAGCCGCAGCGCCTCCGGCAGGGACCGCAATCGCACCAGACAGGCGATCCCCATGGCCGGCCCGAGGGCCAGCAGGGGCAGGGCGCCGCTCCATCCCAGGGCGGAGCGCAGCGCGGGCAGGGCCTGGATCGTGACCAGGGTCAGGAGGAACCCCAGGCTGGTCTGAACGGCCAGGGCGGTGCCGATCGAATCGGGCTCGGCGAGCTCGCTGATGGCCGCGCTGAACTGCGCGCTGTCGGCCACCACGCTGAAGCCCCACACGAGGCAGATGGCGAGCAGCAACCAGGGCGTCGCGACGAACGAGCCTGCGACCAGACAACAGGCTCCGGAGAGCACCAAGCTCGCGCCGGCGACGAGCGTGCGCCCGAAACGATCCGCCGCCAGGCCCGCCGCGGCGCAGCCCAGGGCGCCAATGGCGACCACGGCGAAGGCCGCGAGACGCCCGCTCGCGGCGCCGTGACCGGCGGCCTCGAAGCTCTCGACGAGCATCAGCGGCACCCAGGTCCACATGGCGTAGAGCTCCCACATGTGGCCGAGGTAGGCGCAGTTCGCCAGCCGCAGCGGCCGGCTCGCGAAGGAGCGCGTGACCCGTCCCCAACGAAAACGTCCCGCCAGCGTCGCGTGCGGACCGGGCCTGACGGCGAAGGCGACGAGCGCCCCGCCGCCCAGCGCCAAGGCCGCGAGGACCGTCGCGCGCCAATCGACCTGTGTTCCGCCGCGCTCCGCGAACGCCGCGAGGGCGTGCGGCAGCGCCGAGCCCAGGGTCAGCGCACCGACGAGCAGCCCGATCGCGAACCCGCGCCGCGCACGGGTCCAGCTCGCCGCGAGCTTCATCGCTGGCGGGTACACACCCGCCAAGGCCACGCCGACCAGGCCGCGCAACACGAGCGCGGTCCCGTAGTCGACGCCCGGCAGACACAGCGCCGCGTTGGCCGCCGCCGCGAGCCCGGCGCCGACGACGAACAACCGATGGGGCGCGACGCGATCGGCGAGGCCGCTGGCCGCGCTCCCCAGCGCGCCCACGACGAACCCGAGCTGCACCGCACCCGTCAACCAGGCCGCCGCGCCGGCCGAGAGCCGCCACTCGTTCGCCAAGGAGCCCGAGACCGCCGCCGCCGAGAACCACACGCCGAGCACGGCCGCCTCGGCGACGATCAGCAGCAGGAGCGCGCGGCGGGCAGAGGAGGGCATGGGCCGATGGAGGAGCCGCGCGGGGTTTCGGGCTCGCCCCCCAGTGGCGCAGGTCGCCGTGCCGACACGCCAGGGCGGGGTGCTTCCAAGCCAGAGCTGGGGAGTATGCCGCGCCGGGCGGCGCTGCCGATACCCTCGGGTGCACACCGCCGGCCCGCGTCGGGGCGCTCAGACTTGATCGGCCAGCGGGTCGAGCGGACCATCCTCGCCGCCGCGCCGCGTGGGCCCGCCCTCCGGCGTGGTGCCGCGGCGGCCGAGAAGGACCCCCCATGACCTCCGACACCACCAACCGCGCCGCCGGGGCCGGAGCGCGCGGCGGCGCGCCGTCGGCGGGGCGACCCACGCGGCTCGACCCCGTCGCGCTCTCCGCGCCCCCCAGCCCCGAGGACCTCTACCTCTTCAACGAGGGCACGCACTACCGCCTGTGGCGGCACCTCGGCGCGCACCCCGGCGAGCAAGCAGGGCGACTGGCGACGCGCTTCGCCGTGTGGGCGCCCAACGCGCGGCGCGTGACGGTGATCGGGGACTTCAACGGCTGGGACCGGGAGGCGACGCGCCTCGAGTGCCTGGGCGACTCAGGCATCTGGCAGGGCACGGTCGAGGGCGTCGGCCCCGGCGCGCTCTACAAGTACCACGTGGTCTCGGCCGTGCGGGACCACGCGGCGGACAAGGCCGATCCCTTCGCCTTCCTTGCCGAGACGCCGCCGCGCACGGCCTCGATCGTGTGCGATCGCTCCTATGCCTGGTCCGACGGCGCCTGGATGCGCTCGCGCAAGGGCCGCAACGCACACGACGCGCCGATCAGCGTGTACGAGCTGCACCTGGGCTCGTGGAAGCGCTTCGGCCGCGGCCGGCGCCTGCCGAGCTATCGCGAGCTCGCCCAGCCGCTGGCCGAGTACGCCGCGCGCATGGGCTTCACCCACGTCGAGCTGATGCCGCTCGCCGAACACCCCTTCTACGGCTCGTGGGGCTATCAGATCACGGGCTACTTCGCCCCCACCTCGCGCTACGGCACGCCGGAGGACCTCAAGTATCTGATCGACGTGCTGCACCAGCACGAGATCGGCGTGTTGCTCGACTGGGTGCCCTCGCACTTCGCCACCGACGGACACGGGCTCGGCCTCTTCGACGGCAGCCACCTCTACGAACACTCCGACCCGCGCGAGGGTTTCCACCCGGACTGGAACAGCCTGATCTTCAACTACGGCCGTCACGAGGTGCGCGCCTTCCTGATCTCGAACGCGCTCTATTGGCTCGAGGAGTTCCACCTCGACGGCCTGCGCGTGGACGCCGTGGCATCGTTGCTCTACCGCGACTACTCGCGCCGCGAGGGCGAGTGGATCCCCAACGCCTACGGCGGCCGCGAGAACCTGGAGGCGATCGACTTCCTGCGCCGCCTGAACACCGAGGTCTACGCCACCTTCCCGGACGTCCTGATGGTGGCCGAGGAGTCGACCGCCTGGCCGGCGGTCTCGCGCCCCGTCCACACCGGAGGCCTGGGCTTCGGGTTCAAGTGGGACATGGGCTGGATGCACGACACGCTGCGTTACCTCGCGCGCGACCCGGTGCACCGCAGCCACCACCACGGCGAGCTGCCCTTCCGCATGCTCTACGCCTTCCACGAGAACTTCGTCCTGCCGCTCTCCCACGACGAGGTGGTGCACGGCAAGGGCTCGCTCTTCTCGCGCATGCCGGGCGACGACTGGCAGCGCTTCGCCAACCTGCGCCTGCTCTTCGCCTACCAGCACGCGATGCCCGGCAAGAAACTGCTCTTCATGGGCAGCGAGCTCGCCGACCGCCACGAGTGGGAACACGAACGCGAGCTCGATTGGTCGCTCGAGCACTCGGCGCCGCACGCCGGCGTGCAACGTCTGGTGGCGGACCTCAACCGCCTGCACCGCGAGCACCCCGCGCTCTTCGAACGCGACGGCGAGCCCGCCGGCTTCGAGTGGATCCACGCCGACGACCACGCCCAGAGCACGCTGGCCTTCCTGCGCCGCGACGCCGAGGGCGAGGAGGTGCTGTGCGTGCTCAACTTCACGCCCGTCGTGCGCCGCCACCACCGCATCGGCGTGTCGGTCAACGGCCGCTGGCGCGAGTTGCTCAACACCGACTCCGAGCTCTACGGCGGCAGCGGCGCCGGCAACCTGGGCGGGGTCGGCGCCGAGGCGCACCCGGCGCACGGCCGGCCGTACTCGCTCTCCCTCACCCTGCCGCCCCTGGCCGCCGTGTTCCTGACGCCGCAGCAGGGCACCGAACCCTGACGCGTCGATGCGCCGCCTCGTCAAGCCCCTGCTGATCCTCGCGGCCGCCGTCGTGGCCGTGCTGGCGCTACGCCAAGCGCTCGCATCCGAGGAGACGCGCATTCGCTGGCGCCTCGAGTCGATGATGGAGGGCTTCAACGACACGCGCCTCGCGCCCGCCATGCAGGGCATCGGCGCCGACTGGCGCGACCGCACCCGGCGCGTCGACCGCCCGCGCCTGGCCGACGGCCTGCGCTACCTCTTCCTCAACGAGAAGGACCCCGCGACCAAACGTTTCCCCTACCGCGTCGAGCTCGACCGCGACACGCTCGCGATCGAACTCTCTCCCGACGACCGCACGCGCGCCCAAGTCACCTTCGAGGCCCTCTTCCACGCCCTGAAGGACGGCCAGTGGACGCCCACCTGGCGCCTGCGCATCAGCACCTCGATGCACAAACACGAGAACCTCGGCTGGCAACTCCAGGAGAGCGAGCACGAGACCCTGGAGTCCGACGGGCGGCTCTATCGCTGACGCGCGCTCCGATCCGCTACCCTGGGCGCGATGAAGAGCTCGAACGAGCGGACGCCCCTCCGGAGGCTGCTGGAGTACGCCCGGCCCTATCGGCGGCGGGTGTGGGCCAGTGGGGCGTGGTCGGTGCTCAACAAGGTCTTCGACCTCGCGCCGCCGGCGTTGCTCGGGATGGCCGTGGACGTGGTCGTGAACCGGCAGGACTCGTTCCTGGCGCGTTTCGGCTGGACGAGCGTGTGGGGGCAGTTCGTGCTCCTGACCGTGCTGACGGTGCTGATCTGGGTGCTCGAGTCGGTCTTCGAGTACCTGCACAAGGTCGGTTGGCGCAACCTCGCCCAGAGCTTGCAGCACGGCCTGCGGCTCGACGCCTATGGGCGCGTGCAGGAGATGGAGCTGGCGTTCTTCGAGGACCGCAGCACCGGCGGGCTGATGGCGGTGCTCAACGACGACGTCAACCAGCTCGAGCGATTCCTCGACGTGGGCGCCAACGAGCTGCTGCAGGTCTCGACCACCGTGCTCGTGATCGGAGTGGCGTTCTTCTGGCTGTCGCCCGAGGTGGCTTGGATGGCCATGCTGCCGATGCCCTTCATCCTGTGGGGCTCGGTGGCCTTCCAGAAACGCCTGGCGCCGCGGTACGCGCGGGTCCGCGAGGAAGTCGGGCTCTTGAACTCCGACCTCGCCGGACACTTGGGCGGCATCGCGACCATCAAGAGCTTCACGGCCGAGGAACGCGAGCTCGAGCGCATCCGCGGCCGCAGCGAGGCCTATCGCGCCGCCAACGCCTCGGCCATCCGCCTCAGCTCGGCCTTCTCGCCGCTGATCCGCATCGTGATCCTGGTCGGCTTCACGGCGACGCTCTTCTTCGGCGGCCTGCTCGCGGCGCGCGGCGAGCTGGCGGTCGGGTCCTACACCGTGATGGTCTTCCTGACCCAACGCCTGCTCTGGCCGCTGACGCGCCTGGGCGACACCTTCGACCTGTACCAGCGGGCGATGGCTTCGACGACGCGCATCCTGGACCTGCTCGACGTCGAGCCCGCGATGCGGCCGGGCGGACGGCGCTTGCCCCTCGAGTCCGTGCGCGGCGAGCTGCGCCTCGAGGAGGTCTCCTTCCGCTACGCGAGCGGCCCCGAGGTCCTGCGTGGACTCGACGTCACGCTCCCCGCCGGTCGCACGACGGCCTTCGTCGGCGCCACCGGCGCCGGCAAGACGACCCTCGCGAAGCTGTTGCTGCGCTTCTACGACCCGACCGGAGGCCGTGTCACCCTCGACGGCCACGACCTGCGCGAGCTCGAGCTCGCCGATCTGCGCCGGGCGATCGGCCTGGTGAGCCAGGACGTGTTCCTGTTCCACGGCAGCGTGCGCGAGAACATCCTCTATGGACGGCCCGACGCGAGCGACGCCGAACTCGTCCGGGCGGCGCGCATCGCGGAAGCGACCGAGTTCATCGAGGCGCTCCCCCAGGGTTTCGACACGATCGTCGGCGAGCGCGGCCAGAAACTCTCGGGCGGCCAACGCCAGCGCATCTCGATCGCCCGCGCGGTGCTGAAGGATCCGCCGATCCTGCTGCTCGACGAGGCCACCTCGGCCGTCGACAACGAGACCGAGGCCGCCATCCAGCGCTCCCTCGAACGCCTGGCCCAGGACCGCACGACGATCGTGATCGCCCACCGCCTCTCGACGATCCGCAATGCGCACACGATCGTCGTGCTCGAGGCGGGGCGCATCGTCGAGCAGGGCACGCACGACGAGCTGCTCGGCCAGGGCGGCCTCTACGCCGCGCTGTGGCGCGTCCAGACCGGCGAACGCGAGCCGGTGGCGAGCTGACCATGAACACTTCCAATCGAGATCTGTATGGACGCCTCGCGGGGCTCGACCTCGTGGTCGAGGGTTTCTCCCTCGAGCCGCTCGAGAAGCGCGTGGTGAGCGGCTTCGTGCGCCGCACCACCGTCGTGCGGCTGGCGGGCGGCGGCGAGGTCGGCCTCGGCGAGGAGCTGGCCTACGACGGCCCGGACCAACAGCGCTTCCAGGAGTCGGGAACCCGGCTCGACCTCGCCGGGCGCTTCGATCTGGCCGGCTTCTCGGACCTGCTCGACGAACTCGACCTGATGACCGGCGAGCCGGGCCAGCCCGCGTACCGCGAGTACCGACGCTGGGCCTTCGAGAGCGCCGCGCTCGACCTGGCCCTGCGCCAAGCCGGACGCTCCTTGCCCGCGGTCCTGGGCCGCGCGCCGGCGCCGCTGCGCTTCATCGTCTCGATGGGCCTGGGCTCGCCGCCCGATACGCGGCGCCTGGAGCTCCTGCTCGAGCGCCGGCCCGAGGCGCGCTTCAAGCTCGACGCGGCCCCCGACTGGGACGACGCGCTGCTCTCGAAGCTGGCCGCCCTGGGCCGCGTCGACGTGGTCGACTTCAAGGGCGCCTACAAGGGCACGATCGTCGACCAGCCCGCCGATCCGGCGCTCTACGGCCGGGTGCTCGAGCACCTGCCCGAGGTGCTCGTCGAGGACCCGCACGACGATCCGGCCATCGTGGCGCTGCTCGCGGGCCATTGGGGCCGCGTCGCGTGGGACGCGCCGATCCACTCCGTCGCCGACGTTCTCTCGCGCTCGGGGCGCTTCGGCGCGCTGAACGTGAAGCCCTCGCGCCTGGGAACCCTGCGCGAGCTGTGCGCGCTCTACGAGCACTGCGCCGCCCACGCGATCCCGATGTACGCCGGCGGCCAGTTCGAGCTCGGCCCCGGCCGCGCCCAAGCCCAGTTGCTCGCGGCCCTGTTCCACGCCGACGCCCCCAACGACATCGCGCCCATCGCCTACCACGACGCCGACCCCGGCCCCGAGGCCCCCGCCTCCCCGCTCCCCCCGCCCCCCGACCGCCCGGGCTTCGCGCTCTGAGTTGCGCGACTCGCGCGGGCTTCGTTCTTCCGGTGAACGTCGGACCGGCGCGCGGAGGTGTGTTCCGCGCGCCGGCCCCGGGGAAGCCGTCGCGGCTCGGACCGCGACCGGGCATCTTCAGCCGTGGATGCGCCAAACTTGCCGCGTTCGGCGGCCGTGGGCGTCCTCGACCCAAATCTCCCCCATCAACTGGGGACGATAGGGGAAGGGCACGTTGCGTAGGGTGACCGACTCGGGCTCGGTCGGGCGGATCTCTAGGCGCGAGGCGAAGCGGCCGTCCTCCGGCAGCTCCCGCCCGTCGCGATCGACCCAGGTCGTGATCCGTGCGTAGCGCACCGGACCCTCGATGTGGAGTTCCTCCATGCGGATCTCCACTCCTGCGAGCACGACGGCGGGCGAGAGACGGAAGGTCACCGGTCGGGACCCGATCTCGGCGGCGGAGCCCGCGGACTCCACGCCCGAGGACTCCCAGACCGTCGTGTGCCCCCGTTGCTCCGGTCCAGCACAAGCGCCCAGGGTGCACAGGAGGATTCCGATCGTAGCTGCTCGGCTGCGTCTCATAGTTCGATGAACGGGCTGCGGTAGAAGGCTTGAACGGGGTCGGTGGGGTCGGCGCCGGGCTCCCACGCCAAGGCCTCCACCCACAACCCCCAGCCGAGATACTGCCCGGAATCGTGGAGCTCGGCAAGGAAGGTGTTGGGCGCAATCGATTCGAGCAGGACGATCCGCGATTGGAAGGTGGCCGGATCCAGGATGCGCAGGCCGGCATGGGCGATCGTCGGCGCCACGGACGGAGCGTGGCCGAAGGGGCTGTCGAACGTGCGCACGACCACGTACCGCGGCGGGGCTTGGGGATCGGGCGCCAGCTCTCCCCCGGGAGTCGGGGCATAGGGCGAGGCCCACAGACACTCCACGCGCTGCAGGTGATTCTGCATCTTCTGCCAGGCCAGCAACTCGGTGGGGTCGGCCCCCTGCGGCGTGGGCTGGGAGGCGGCTCCGCCCTGGGCCCCGAGACCCTGCAGGGCGGAAAGCACGATCGACACGCTGCTCGCCGCGGGCGACGAGACCAGGGCCGAGGGGGGAAGGGGCCCGGCTCCAGCGGTCGTCCGCGCGATCCCGAGCAGGAAGCCGGAGCACAGCAGCAGGCCCAGGCCCGAGGCGACGGCGAACTTTCGAAGGGTCGTATTCATGGCTTCTCTCGCGATTCGTGGGTGATCGAGGCTGCGCCTCTCAGGGTTGGTTGGTCCAGGTCTCCGAGATGATCGGCTTGTCGCCGCCCTGCCAGACGTGCAGCTCGGCGATCCACGCTTCCCCCTTACCGATCGTGCCCTGGACTCCGGTCAGGTTGACCGAGTTGGTGGGATTCGGATTGTCGATGTGGATCTTCAAGTGATCGTGCTCGGGGTCTAGCCCGGATTATTCATGAGATTTTCGAGCAGACGAGCCCAAGTCGTTGCCTGGTGGTGCTTTGCGGGCGCGGGAGCCGGAGGCGACCTTGAACAGGTCGTTGAGGACTCCCGTGGCCGCAAAGTGCCGCCAGGCGGCGAAAGACGGCCGTAGGCCGCTGGTTGGGCCGTCTGCTCGAAAATCTCATGAATAACCCGGGCTAGCTTCCCGTCCCCGTTCATGTCGCGCCCGACGCGGTACACGACCCGCGTGATGGGGCCGCGTACGCTGCTGATCGTCCCCGCGGAGATCGAGAAGTCTCCCCGCGCGGGGAGCGAGACCCGCGAGAAGGCGTACCGAAGTCCGCCCTGTTCGTAGTGCAGGGCTCGACAGCCCGAGGCCGCGAGCGCGACGGCCAGGACCGTCGCTGATAGGGTTCGTTGCATCGAAGTCCTCCCGGGTCCCCGTTGCCGGTCGGGGGACCCCGGTCCCTGCCCTCCCGAGGAGGGCGACCCCGCGGCCCCTGCGCCGCGACGGCCTCCGGCTCGCCCCTCCGGACCGCACCGCCCGGCGACGGTTGCGCTCGAAATGGACTCCTGGGTCGTCAGCGCGCGATACCCGGATAGCATGGCCCCATGGACGTGCCCGTGACCCGCGGCGACGAGGAGTGGCGCAGCCTGCTCGCGCCCGAGCCGTTCCACCTCACCCGGCGGGGCGGCGCGGAGCGGGCCATCGGGGTCGCGTTGTCTGGGTCATGCCAATCCACTCCCTCGCGGACGATCGCTCGCGTGCGGGCCGCTTGGGAGCGCTGAAGGTGAAGCCCCCGCGTCGATTCCTGCGCGTGCTCCTCGCGCTGTTGCTCGGGCTGGTGGTCCTCGTCGCCCTGCGCATCGGGCTCCCGCTGGCCCTCGCGGCGTGGCATTACGCGCACACGCCGGATTTCGCGACGGTCGTCCGGGAGCGGCCTTTCCGTGGCCCGCTGCCCGCCGACGTGCGGCCCGTGGAGCACGAGCTCGCCCGGGGCGACGCCTGGTCGGTGGGCGACGTGGACCCCTTCACCCTCGCCGAGACCGACCCGATTCACGAACGGCAGGTCTTCGTGCAGCGGATCGTGATCGAGCGCGCGGGTGAGACCCTTCTGCACCTGGAGCAAGAGGTCGCCGAGGCGACCGTGCGTGGCGGCGGCGATCGCGAGGGCCTGGCCCTGCGCACGCTCCAGTTCCGCACTCACCCCGACATGCGAGCCGAGGTGCGCACCTGGGTCAGCGACCCGTCGGAGCTGGTTGGGCCCGGCTCACGGGCGCGGGGCAGGATGCGATTCGAGGCCCTGCTCTTCTCGGGCGCCGGAGTGAACGAACTCGTGGTGGCCCACGGCCCCTTCAGCGGGTCCATCGATCCCGAACGTCAGCCCCTCCGGCTCCCGTGGTGGCGGGTCTGGCTCCTGGGCTGGATCCATCCCCCCGGCTCGGCGCCGGAGGACGGACTGTTCTATCACGCGCTGCAGACCATCTGGTTGACCTGGAGCCGCGACGGCAACCAACGCCAGAGCATCTCGATAGGCGACCTGCTCCACCAGGCCCACAGCGAGCAGTACTCCTACTCGATCGAGTTCACGACCGACAGCCACGGGTGGACCCAAACCAACAAGTTCGCCACGACCTACACCTACCAGGACCAGGTCTGGTGAGCGAGCCGGGCCCGGGCCACACCAAGCCCAGGCGGGAATGGTAGCTTGGAGCCATGACGGACCGGGTGACCCGCAGCGACGAGGAATGGCGCAGCCTCCTCACGCCCGAGCAGTACCACGTCGCCCGGCGGGGTGGCACGGAGCGGCCCTTCACGGGGCGCTACACCGACGAGACGGCGATCGGCACCTACGCCTGCGTGTGCTGCGGGGCGCCGCTGTTCCGCTCGGACGCCAAGTTCCATTCCGGCTGCGGTTGGCCGAGTTTCTTCCAGCCGCTCGACGGCGCGAACCTCGTCGAGTTCGACGACTCGAGCCACGGCATGCGTCGCGTCGAGATCCGCTGCGCGCGCTGCGACGCGCACCTGGGCCACGTGTTCCCCGACGGCCCGCCGCCGACGGGGCTGCGGTACTGCATCAACTCGGTGGCGCTGGTGCTCGAGCCGGATGACGACGAGACGGTGCGCGAGGAGTAGACCGAAGTCCGTGCGTTCCGCGGCAGTGATCCTGGCCTTCGCCGTGGCCTGCTCGCCGGCCGCCGACGAAGCCGTCCCCGTCTCGACTTCAGCGGTGGAGGTCGAGGGGTATGCGCCCGCGAGCCTCGCGGGCCTGCGCGCCCAGGGCTGGCGCACCGAGTTCTCCCCCGCGTGCCTGCCTCCCGAACGACTGCGCGTCGCGGGCCTGCCGCGGGGCCTGTTCCAACCGCTGCGAGCGCAGCGTCGCGAGCCGGCCGCCGAGGTCGCGCTCGACGACCGCGAGCCGGTCCTCGTGTTGCGCGGCGCCCAGGCGCTCCACGCCTGGCCCCTGGTGCACCTCCTGCGCCGCGAGCTGGCCCTCGACGAGGTCGACGGAGTGCCCGTGGCGGTGACCTACTGCTCGCTGTGCGACAGCGCGCGCATCTTCGATCGGCGCGCGGCGGGCGAGGTGCTCGAGCTGGCGGTCAGCGGGATGTTGTTCGAGGGCAACGCGTTGCTCCACGACGCGCGCACCGACTCGCTCTGGTCCCAGCGCGACGGCCGCTGCGTCGCCGGCCGCCACGTCGGGCTTCGCCTGGTCGCGCTGCCGGCCTTCGTCGTCTCGCTCGGGACCTTGCGCGCGGCGCACCCCGCGGCCGTCGTCCGCGCGGCGCCCGAGGACGGCGCGCCCGATCCGCCGTTGGTCTTGCTCGACGCGGAGCAGCTCGCGAGCGGCGCCGCGCCCGCCTGGTTGCGCGTCGGCGGCCTCGCTCCGCTCGAGCGCCTGTGGTGCCTCGATGACGGCGCGAGCGGGCCGACGCACGGAGCGCCCGTCGAGCACGTTGACGGCGCGGTCCTGCTGCGCGATCCGGCGACCGCCTCGGCGCACCGCGCGGCGCACGGGGGGCCCGGGCCGGCGCTCGGATCGGCGGCGGCCTTCGCGCCCGAGCTCGATGGGCGCGCGCTGACCTTCGAGGCGGACGCAGCGGGGATCCGCGACCGCGAGACCGGCTCGCGTTGGAACCGGCTCGGAGAAGCCGTCGAGGGTCCGCTCGCCGGGCGTCGGCTCGAGCCCTTGCCGCAGGTCTCGGTGCTGCGTTTCTCGCTCCCCGCGCGTTGAGCGGCGTGTCGCGCGCTCGATGCACGCTCGTGCGGATAGCATGGCGGCCCCCGCTTCCCTGGAGCCCGACATGCAGGACGAGACACCCTACGACTTGATCGTGATCGGCGGAGGCAGCGCCGGCTCGGCGGCGGCGGCCGAGGCCGTGCGCCAGGGCCTGCGACGCGTGTTGGTGGTCAACGACGGCGAGCTCGGCGGCCTGTGCATCCTGCGCGGCTGCATGCCGACCAAGACCCTGCTCGCGACCAGTGATCTCCTGCACGACCTGGCTCACGGCGCGGAGCTCGGCGTGCACGCCGAGCGGCCAGGGATCGACTTCCGCGAGCTGATGGAGCGCAAGCGGCGGCTGGTCGCGCGTTTCCAGCGCGCCAAGATCGCGAGCATGGAGAGCGGCGGCTACGAGCTGCTCGACGGCCGCGCGCGCTTCCTCGGGCCCGACGCGATCGAGGTCGGCGCCCGTCGCCTGCGCGGCCACACGTTCCTGATCGCGACCGGCTCGCGCCTGCACGTGCCCGACATCCCCGGCCTGGCGGAGATCGACTACCTGCACAGCGACGCGCTGATGGAGCTCGAAGCCGCGCCGCGTTCATTGCTCGTGCAGGGCTCGGGCGCCGTGGGCCTGGAGTTCGCCACGTTCTTCGCCGGCCTGGGGGTTCCCGTCACCCTGCTCAGCCGCTCGGCCCTCGTGAACCGCGGCGAGGACCCCGAGCTCTCGGCCCACATGCGGGGCGCGCTCGAGGCTTGCGGAGTCGACGTGCGCGTCGGGGCCGTCGTCGAGCGCTTGGAGCGCACCGCGTCCGGCGTGCGCGCCCACGTGCGCCAGGGCGAGGAGCGCTATCCCCTGGAAGCCGAGCGCTACCTGCTGGCCCTGGGTCGCGAGGCGAATCTCGACGGCCTCGACCTGGAGCGGGCCGGCATCGAGCACGAAGGCACGCGTCTCGTGCTCGATCCGTGCCTCGCGACCACCAACCCGCGCGTGTTCGCCGCCGGCGACGCGACCGACGAACGGCAGATCCTGCACACCGGCAACATGGAGGGGCGACATGCGGCGCGCAACGCGGCGCGTCGGCTCGCCGGCCACTCGCCGGAACCCTGGATCGAGGAGATCCCGCTCTTCTCGATCTTCACGCACCCGCCCTACGCCGAGTGCGGGTTGCTCGAGACCCAGGCCCGCGCGGCCGGGCTCGAGGTGGTCGTGGCGCGGAAGAACTGGGCCAACCAGGGCCGGGGCATCGTGATGGGCGCGCGACCCGGGGCAGGCCACGTCAAGCTCGTCGCGGAGAAGGGCAGCGCCCGGCTGATCGGCGCGCAGTTCCTCGGCCCACGCGCGGACGACCTGATCCACGTGGCCGCGACCGTGCTGCACTTCCGCGGCGGCGCCCGCGACCTGGTCGCCATGCCCTGGTACCACCCGACCCTCAGCGAGATCTACGTCGAGCTCGGACGGGAACTCCTGGCCGCTGCGCAAGCCTGACAGTCAGGCGGATTTCACAGGATCGGCGTGCGACCGTCCGCGGCGCCGTCCTCGAGATCGATCTCGCGCAGGCGCTGGGCGAACTCGGCCTGGGTGCACAGGCCCTTCTCGATCAACATGCGCTGCAGCGTCTTGGTCGAGAGGGCGAGCTCCTCGATGGCCCGCAGCAAGCGCGCATCGTCCAGCCGACCACTCGAGCCGCGCATCGCGGACAGCTCGGCGCGCGCGGCGACGGCCTCGCGCCGCGCCTCGTCGATCTTGGTGTGCTGGTAGATGTCGAAGATCCAGTTGATGAGTCCCATGGCTGCGGACTCTAGCTCGACGGCACGGGGACGGGTAGGGGCGCGGTGCGGGGGCCGAGTCGATGCGCCGCGAGGAGCAGGACGGCCAGGAGCAGGACGTAGGGCCGGACGGCGTAGGAGTAGGCCTCGTGCACGTGCGTCACGTAGTAGGGCAGCGGCAAGAGGACGAGGACGCCGAGGAACAGCGCGAGCCCCGGCACGCGCCGACCGAGCCCCCGCGCGAGGCCCAGGGCGACCAGCAGGCTGGGCCCCAGGATGCAGGCGAGCTTGAGCAGACGGCGTGCGATCGCGCGCGGCCCGGCCTTCCACCAGGGTGGCCGCGGCGCCCAGGTCCAACGGTCGAGGACGTCGCCGGCCCAGTAGGTCGCGACGCGCTCGAGGGTCCGGCGCGCGAAGCGGCCCGGATCGCCGCGGATGTGCTCGAGGGCCTCGGCGCGGGCCGCGCGCATGTAGGCGACCTCGCCCAGGGTCTCGTAGCGCCGGCGCTCGATGGGATCGACGGCCGGGTGCTGCGCGTCGCGGCGCTGCGCGACCGCGCCGCGGGCGCCGTTGCCCACCAGGAGCTCGACGCCCACGTTCGAGCGCATGGGGATCGGGCTCCCGAGCACGGCCAGGTTGCGCAGCGTCCAGGGCGCGAGGAAGAGCGCGCAGACGCCGGCGGCCAGGGCCGCCGCGGACAGGACCCGTCGCGGCGTCCGTCGGTGCGCGAACGACCCGAGCACCAGGATGGCCGCGAAGACCGGCAACGGCCCGGGGTTCACGAGGCCCAGGATCCCCGCCGCGGCGCCCAGGTGGAGCGAGCGCCGGCGCTCGGGCGCTGCGATCCAGGCCATCCCGACCAGGAACATCCAGGCGAGGCCCAGCTCCTGGAACGGGAAGTACCACATGTGCGTCTGGCGATCGAGCGACTCGGGCCACAGGCAGACGAGCGCCGCCACGAGCCAAGGGAGCCGCGAGGCGCCCGCTCCCATGCGCTCCAACACCCTGCGCGCGATCTCGACGTACAACCCACAGGCCAGCGCGCCGGCGAGCATCTGCAAGCCGATCAGGACGACGATCGAGGCCTGGCTGAAGAGACCGACAGCCGCGAAGACCAGCACCCACAGCGCCGGCACGAGCGGCGCGAGCCAAGCGGTGGGCGCCGAGCCCACGCCGAAGGGCGAGCTGAATCCGCGGCCCTCGAACACGTTGCGCGCGATCTGGCCGATTTCCGAGCCGTGGTCGATGCCGTGGTCCGTCCAGCTCACCGGCCAGAGCACGAGCGCGGCAAAGGCCGCGCGCACCAGGAAGGCGAAGGCGACCACCGCCCAGAAGGGCGGGGCGGAGCGACTGGGCGGCGGGATCGGGGGGACGGCCATCGGCGGGTAGCGGGTGGCCCAGGGTGACAGGCGGCGCGGGCGAGGACGACTCCGCGTCGGGGAGCCTTTCGAAGCGCTGGGGCCGCGCGGCGCGGGGGACGACTCGGAAGAAAGGTCGCGGACGGGCCGGCGACGCACGGAAGGAAGTTCCGACCTCCGCGCCGCACGCGGAGGGGTGGCCTGGACGTCCGCGGGGGCTTCGGTCATCCTCCCTGCCACCCGGGGGGGGGGCCCGGTCCGCGCGCAACCCCCGGCGCGCGCACCCTCGAGCCTCCTCACGGCCCGAGGAGCCCTCGGCCGATAGGTCGGAAGCCGTTTCGAGCCCCCGGAGCGCGGCGGGTACGCCCCCACCGACCGTGCCTCCGTTCGCACCGGCGTCCCCCTGCCCCTCGCATCCGTCCCCGTCCTCGCGCGCGAGCGACGGGCCCCGCCCCGTTCGCTCCCCACGCCCCGCCCGCCGCATGCGCTCCTCCGGATCGCCGCCCACCCGCCCCACGACGACGAGCTGGAACACGGCCCTTTGGATCGTGGTCGCGGTGTTGCTTGCGCTGGGAGTCGGCTCGCGCCTGGTCCCGCTCTTGGGCGACGAGCTGCGGCTGCTGCGCCAGTACCCCACCGAGGATGGGTACTTGATGCTCACCATCGCGCGCAATCTGGCGCTCGGCGAGGGCCTCAGCACCGCCGCGGGCACGATCCCGACCAACGGGACCCAACCCCTGATGTCGTTCCTGTACGCCGCCGGCTTCGCGCTGGTCGACGGCGATCGGGTGGCGGGCGTGCGCTTCGCGCTGTGGTTGCAGCTCGCCTTCGCGCTGGCCGGCGCCGGGCTGTTGTTGGTGCTCGGCCGACGCCTGTTCGCGGGGCATCCGCACGGAGCCCGGATCGCCTGGCTCGCGACCGCGCTGTGGTTCGCCGCGGGGCTCGGCGTCAAGCACGGCATGAACTGCCTGGAGACCGGCGGCTTCGTCGCGAGCATCCTGCTCTTCGTGTACGCCTTCCTGGCGCCCGCCGACCCGCTCGCGCCCTGGAGCGTGCGCCGTTCGCTGGGCCTGGGCGCGTTGCTCGGGCTGGTGCTGTGGATGCGCATCGACGCGGTGTTCCTGGTGCTGGCGACCTGCCTGGCGCGCCTGCTGTTCGCGCCGGGGCTGCGCCTGGCGCCCAGCGCCGCGAGCCTGCGCTCGGCGGTCCTCACGGGCGCCACGGCGAGCCTGATCCTCTCCCCTTGGCTCATCCACAACCACCTGCGTTTCGGGAGCGTGATGCCGGTCAGCGGTCGGGCCGAGGCGGCCTTCGGTTCGTTCGCCTCGAACCTCGCCCACCTGCCCGTACCCCTCGCCGAGTACGCGCTGGTCCTGCTGCCGATCCCCGCGCGCTTCGAGTCCCATCCGCTGGTGATCGCGGCCTCGCTGCTCGTGCTCGCCGCGTGGATCTGGCTCGCGGCGCGGATCGTGCGCGCGGGCGACGCACGGCGCCGGACCCTCGGGCTGCTGGTGGGGCTCTACGCGCTGGGGCTCGTCACCTACTACGGGTTCTTCTTCGGCGTGCCCTTCTTCCTCTCGCGTTACTTCTTTCCCCTGGCCGCCTTCGGAGCGTTGCTGCTGGCGGGGTTGATCGACGGGGCAGTGGACCGGGAGCGGACGCGCGTGTTCGCCTGGCCGATCGCCGCCGGCGTCCTCGCGCTGACCCTCGGAGCGCACCTGCAGATCCATCGCCAGGGCCGCCAACACGATCACTTTCAGGTCGTCGAGTGGATCGAACGCAACGTCCCCCCCGACGCGTGGGTGGGCGCGATCCAGACCGGAACGATCGGTTTCTTCCACGATCGCGCGATCAACCTGGACGGCAAGGTGAACCCCGCGGCCCACGAGGCCGTGCGCGCGGACCGCATCCCCGAGTACGTCGTCGCCTCGCCCATCCAGTACCTCGCCGACTGGGTCGGCCTGGCCGCGTGGCGAGAGCGTCCGCTGATCGAGCGGCACTTCGAGTTGCTCGTCGAGGAGCGGGACACGAACCTGGCCGTTTTCCGGAGGCGGCCCGGCCTGTGACGCGCTCCGCGCGCGCAACCGGATCGCAATCGCCATGTGTGCCATCGCGGGAGCCGTGGGTTTCGTCGACGACGGACTCGTCGCGGCGGTCGAGCGTTGCGCGGATGCAATGCGCCATCGCGGACCCGACGCGCGCGGGCAGTGGATGTCGGGCGAACCGCCGCGGGCTCCGCGCGTCGTGCTCGCCCACCGGCGCCTCTCGATCCTCGATTTGTCCGCCGCGGCCGACCAACCGATGGTCTCCCGCACCCAGGGCGACGCGTTGACCTTCAACGGCGAGATCTACAACTTCGCCGCCCTGCGCGCCGAGCTCGAGGCCGCCGGCCGCACCTTCCTCACGCGCTCGGACACCGAGGTCCTACTGGCGGCCTACGAGCGCTGGGGCACGGAGGTCTTCGAGCGCCTGCGCGGGGCTTTTGCCTTCGCGCTCTACGACGCCCGTCGCCAGCGGGTCGTGTTGGCCCGTGATCGATTGGGCGAGAAACCGCTCTACTGGACGCGCGTCGAGTCGCCGGACGGACCGGCCCTGCTCTTCGCCTCGGAAGTGCGCGGGTTGCTCGCCAGCGGGCGCGTCGAGCGGCGCCTCGACCCCGCTGCCCTGGCCACGTACCTGTGGAACGGCTTCGTGTTCGGGCCCGCGTCGATCGTGCGCGGCGTGCAGGAGCTTCCGGCGGGCACGTTCGCCGAGCTCGAGCTCGCCGATCCGACGCCGCGCCCGACGCGCTACTGGAGCCTGCCGCGCTCGGCCTCTCGGCCGCTCGCACGCGCGGCCCTGCGCGACGCCCTGACCGAGGCGGTCGGGCTGCAGCTCGCGAGCGACGTGCCCCTGGGCGTGTTCCTCTCGGGCGGCGTCGACTCGAGCGCGGTGGCGAACCTCGCCGTGCGCGCGGACCGCGGTCTGGTGCACACCTTCAACGTCGCCTTCGACGAAGCGGAGCTCGACGAATCGCCCCACGCGCGCGCCGTGGCCCAAGCCCTGGGCACGCGCCACACCGAGATCCGCGTGCACGGCTCGACCTTCCTGGAGTCGATCCACCCGGCCCTCTCGGCCCTCGACCAACCGAGCTTCGACGGGCTCAACAGTTACGTCGTCAGCCGCGCGGTGCGCGCCGCAGGCACGGTCGTGGCGCTGGCCGGGACCGGCGGCGACGAACTCTTCGGCGGCTACACGAGCTTCGCCCACCTGCCGCGCGGCCTGCGACTCTCGCGGCGTCTGGCGCGCCTGCCCGCCGGGCTGCTCGCCAGCGGCGCGCGCTCGGTGCAGTCCGTGCGAGCCCGCGCCCACGGTGGCTTCGCGCCGCAGACGCGCTGGGGCAAGCTCGGAGACGCGCTGAGCGTGCGCGGCTCGCTCGTCGATCTCTATCAGGTCGCCTACGCCTTGTTCACGCGCGACTTCCAGCGCGAGCTGCGCCCCGACCTCGACGCGGCCGACGCGCCCTTCGGCCTGAGCGCGTCGCGCCGCGCGGAGCTGGGCGAGCTGGCCGCCGACCCGTCGGTGCTGCACGCGATCTCGAACCTCGAGCTCTCGGCCTTCCTCGGCCAACGCCTCCTGCGCGACACGGACTCGGCCGGCATGGCGGCCTCGCTCGAGGTACGCCTGCCACTCGTCGATCATCGCCTGGTCGAGCTCGTCGCCGGCCTCGACGAGGACGCGCGATTCCAGCCCCTGGGGCGCAAGCAAGCGCTGCGCGACGCGGGGCTCGAGGGCCTCGACCCAGCGCTCTTCGAGCGCCCCAAGGCCGGCTTCGTGATGCCCTTCGACGCCTGGTGCCGCGGGCCGCTGCGCCCGACGCTCGACGCCGTGTTGCTCGACCCCGCCGTGTGCGCCGCCGCCGGCCTCGATCCCGCCCCCGTGCGGCGCCTGTGGCAGGCCTTCCTCGACGGCGTACCCGGGCTCTACTGGTCGCGCGTCTGGGCCCTCTTCGTCCTGGGTTGGTGGTGCCGCGAGCACCGGGTGAGCGCATGAGGACCGCCGCAGACGAAGCCCCGGGCGCCGTGGCCCCCACGCTGGTACGGCGGCCGACGTACCTCGTCGTCACGCCCTGCCGGGACGAGGCGCGCTACGCCGAGCGCTCGCTCGAGAGCGTGTTGGCGCAGAGCGTGCGCCCCGACCGCTGGGTGATCGTCGACGACGGCTCGAGCGACGGCACGCCCGAGATTCTGCGCCGCTACGCCGAGCGCCACCCCTGGATCCGAATCCTGCGCCGCGAGGACCGCGGCCGCCGCAGCGTCGGCCCGGGCGTGATCGACGCCTTCTACGCCGGCTACGAGGTGGCCGAGCCCGAGCGCTTCGACTACGTCTGCAAGCTCGACCTCGACCTCGACCTGCCGCCGCGCTACTTCGAGATCTTGCTCGAGCGACTCGAGCGCGATCCGCGCCTGGGCACGTGCAGCGGAAAGCCCTACTTCGAGGTCCCCGGCCGGGGACTGGTCCCCGAGGGTTGCGGCGACGAGCTCTCCGTGGGCATGAGCAAGCTCTATCGGCGCGCGTGCTTCGAGCAGATCGGTGGCTTCGTGCGCCACGTGATGTGGGACGGCATCGACTGCCATCGGGCACGGATGCTCGGCTGGACCGCGCGCAGCTACGACGAGCCGGAGCTGCGCTTCGAGCACCTGCGCCCGATGGGCTCGAGCCACCGCGGCATCCTGACCGGCCGTTTCCGGCACGGGAAAGGTCAGTGGTTCATGGGTACGGGGTTGGCGTACATGACGGCCAGCGCGGTCTATCGCCTGGCCTACCGGCCCTGGATCGTGGGCGGTGCGGCGATGCTCGCCGGCTACCTCTCGGGCGCCGTCCGTCGCGCGCCGCGGCTCCCCGACCCCGAGCTGCGGGCCTTCATCCGCGCCTATCAGAACCGCTGCCTGCTGCGCGGCAAGGCGCGGGCGACGCGCGAGTTCGAGGAGCGCCAGGCCGCGCGTTGGCGAGCGCCGGAGGGGATCGGCCGTGGCTGAGCTCGAGCGCATCACGAGCGCCGATCCGCCCAGCATCGACCTGTGCGGCATCCGCTTCCACGCCGTGAGCGAGGCACAGCTCGTCGAGCGCGTGGCGAGCGCCGCGCGCGCGGGCCGCGGAGGACGGATCGTCACGCCCAACCTCGACTACCTGCGCCGGCTGGTGCGCGAGGGCGCGTTCCGCGAGATCTGCGCCGCGGTCGACCTGTGCGTGGCGGACGGCATGCCGCTCGTCTGGGCCTCGAAGCTGCAGCGCACTCCGCTCCCCGAACGCGTGGCCGGCTCGAATCTGATCTGGAGCCTCAACCGCCGCGCGGCGAGCGAAGGCCTGCGGGTCTTCCTGCTCGGCGGCAATCCGGGCACGGCCGAACGCGCGGCGGAGGTGCTGTGCGAGGCCTACCCGGACCTGCGAATCGTCGGCACGCACTGCCCGCCCGTGGGCTTCGAGCGCAACCGCGAGCAGTACGCAGCCCTGCTCGGCGCCCTGGAGGCCGCCGACCCCCAGCTCGTGTTCGTCGCCCTGGGCGCGCCCAAGCAAGAACGCCTGATCGCCGAGCTGTTCCCGCGTTGGCCCCACGCTTGGTGGATCGGCGTCGGCATCAGCTTCAGCTTCGTCACTGGCGAGGTGCGCCGCGCGCCGCGCTGGATCCAACGCCTGGGCCTCGAGTGGCTGCACCGCCTCGCCCAGGAACCGCGGCGCCTCTTCCGCCGCTACCTCGTCGACGACCTGCCCTTCGCCTTCGTCCTGTTCGCCCGCAGCGCCTGGCGCGGCCTCACAGCGCCGCGCGGCGCCCGCCTCCGATCCCGATCATGAGCCCCACGTCCCGCGCCTATCCGTTGACGCCCCTGCAGCAGGGGATGCTCTTCAACCACCTGACGCACGGCGCGCCGGGTGTCGACGTGGAGCAGATCGTCGCGCACCTCGATGAGGAGCTCGACATCCGTGCCCTGCGCCGCGCGTGGCACACCGTGATCGCGCGCCACCCGGCCCTGCGCGTCGCGTTCCTGTGGGACGGCCTCGAAGAGCCCCTGCAGGAGCCCGCCGAGAACCTCGAGCCGCCGCTGGCCGAGGAGGACCTGCGGGGAGCCGATCCGGACCGCGCGCTGCGGGCTTGGCTGCGCGCCGATCGTGTGCGGCCCTTCGACCTGGCGCGCGCGCCCCTGATGCGCCTCGCCCTGCTGCGCCTGGGGGAGCGCGCCTTCGCGTTCGTCTGGACCGTGCACCACCTGGTGCTCGACGGCCGTTCCTTCCCGCAGGTTCTGCAGGAAGTGTTCGGGCTCTACGACGCGTTGCGCCGCGGCGCGTCGCTCGAGCTCCCGCCCGCCGCCGCCTTCGCGCCGCACGTCGCGGCCCTGCGCCGACGGGACGCGAGCGGCGACGAGCCCTTCTGGCGCGCGTATCTGGCGGGGTTCCGCGGCCCCTCGCCGATCCCTCTGCCGCGTCCGAGCGCACCCCTGGGCGCCGACGAAGCGAGCCGCGGCGAGGTGCGCCTGTGCATGGCTGCCCAGGACACCGCCGCGCTGCGCGCCTTCGCGCAGACCCGTGGGGTTTCGCTCAACACGCTCGTGCAAGGGGCCTGGGCGCTGACCCTCGGACGGTACTCGGGCGAGAGCGACGTCGTCTTCGGCTGCGTACGCGCCTGCCGGCGCGGGACGATCGAGGGCGCCGACGCGGTCGTGGGCACCTTCATCAACACCTTGCCCTTCCGCGTCAGCCTGACCGAGGAACGCGAGCTGGGCGACTGGCTCGGCGAACTGCGCGCCGCGCAGCGCGCGATCGCCCCCCACGAACACGCGGCCCTGGCCGACGTGCAACGCTGGGCCGGCCTCGCCGCCGGCGGCACGCTCTTCGAGAGCATCCTGGTCTACGACGAACACAGCCTCGACGGCCTGGTGCGCTCCGCGCCCGGCACCTGGGAGGGCCGTCGGTTCGAGCTCTTCGAACAGACCGTGTTCCCGCTCACGCTCTATGCCTATGGCGAGAACGAGCTCGACCTTCGCCTGGCCTACGACCGGACGCGCTACGCCGACGCGGCCGTCGAGCGCATGCTCGGCCACGTCGCCCACCTGCTGCGCGGCTTCCCGCGCGGATCGGCGCTGCCCATCGGCGAGCTCGAGCTCGTCGGCGGCGCGGAGCTCGCCGAGCTGCGGGACGCCTGGCGCCAGACCCAGGGCGAGTTCGCGCGCGAGGCGGTGCTCGCTGACCTCTGGGCGGCCCAGGTCGAGCGCACGCCCGACGCGTCGGCGCTGAGCGCCGGCTCGCGGCGCCTCACGTACCGCGAGCTCGACCGCCTCTCGAGCCGCATCGCCCAGCGCCTGCGCGGCCTGGGCATCGGACCCGGCGCGCTCGTCGGCCTGTACACGGGCCGCTCGCTCGAGATGGTCGCGGCGGTCCTGGGCATCGCCAAGGCCGGCGCCGCGTGGTTGCCCCTCGACCCGAGCTATCCGGCGGAGCGCATCCGCTTCCAGGTCGAGGACTCCGGCGTGGCGCGGATCGTGACCGAGCCGGAGCTGGCGGCCGATGCGGCGGCCCTGGGCCCGGAGCTGCTCGTTCTCGACCCGCAGGGCGCGGCCCTGCGCGAGGTCCCAGAGAGCCCGCCCGCGGGCGGCGCGGAACCGACCGACCTCGCCTACGTGATCTACACCTCCGGCTCGACCGGCAAGCCCAAGGGGGTGATGGTCGAGCAGCGCAACCTGCTGAACTTCTTCGCCGCCATGGACGCGCGCCTGGGCACCGATCCGGGCGTGTGGTTGGCCGTGACGAGCCTCTCCTTCGACATCTCGATCCTCGAGTTGCTCTGGACCCTGACGCGCGGCTTCGAGGTCGTGGTGCACCCCGCGCCCAAGCCCGCCGCCACCGCGCTGCCCGCCGCCTCCCCGGCCACGCGCCGCGCGCCGGTCAGCTTCAGCCTGTTCTACTTCTCGAGCGACGAGGGCGAGTCGAGCGCCTCCAAGTACAAGCTCCTGCTCGACGGCGCGCGCTTCGCCGACCGCCACGGCTTCGAGGCGGTCTGGACGCCCGAGCGCCACTTCCACGCCTTCGGCGGCCTCTACCCCAACCCCGCCGTGACCGGCGCGGCCGTCGCCGCCATCACCGAGCGCATCGCGGTGCGCGCCGGCAGCGTGGTCCTGCCGCTGCACCATCCGGTGCGCATCGCCGAGGAGTGGGCCCTGGTCGACAACCTCTCCGGCGGTCGCACGGGCATCGCCTTCGCCTCCGGGTGGCAGGCCAACGACTTCGTGCTCGCCCCCGGAAACTACGCCGCGCGCAAGGACGTCATGCTGCGCGGCATCGACACGGTGCAGCGTCTGTGGCGCGGCGAGGAAGTCGAGTTCCCCGGCTCCGACGGCCGCGGCGTCGGCGTACGCACCCTCCCGCGCCCCGTGCAGGCCGAGCTACCGGTCTGGATCACGACCGCCGGCAACGTCGAGACCTATCGCGCGGCGGGCAAGCAGGGCGCCAACGTGCTGACGCACCTCCTGGGTCAATCGTTGGCTGAGCTGGGCGCGAAGATCGCCGCCTACCGCGAGGCGCGCCGAGCGGCGGGTCATGCGGGGCCGGGGCGCGTCACGCTGATGCTGCACACCTTCGTCGGCACCTGCGACGATGCGGTGCGCGCGACGGTGCGCGAACCGATGATCCAGTACCTGGCGAGCTCGGTCGAGCTCGCCCGCAACTTCATCGGCTCGTTCCCGACGTTCAAGACGCAGGCCGCGGGCGAGGCCGAGCGGCTCAGCGACGACTTCCACGCCCTCGAGGGCGATGAGCTGGGCGCGATCCTGGGCCACGCCTTCGAACGCTACTTCGACCAGAGCGGCCTGTTCGGCACGCTCGAGACCTGCGAGCGCATGGTGAATCGCGTGCGCGGCATCGGCGTGGACGAGATCGCCTGCCTGATCGACTTCGGCGTCCCCTCGCAGACCGTGCTCGAGCACCTCGAGCTCCTGGCGACCCTGCGCGAGCGCATCGAAGCCGCCCAACGCCAGGAAGCGGAGACCAGCGTCGTGGGCGCCCTCGTGCGCTCCGGCGCCACGCACCTGCAGTGCACGCCCTCGATGGCTTCCTTGCTGCTGGCCGAGGACGGGGGCCCCGAGGCCCTGGGCGGGCTGCGCTGCCTGTGCGTCGGCGGCGAGGCCCTGCCGCCGGCCTTGGCCCGCGAGCTGCGCCGCTGCGTCCGCGGCAAGCTGATGACTCTGTACGGAACGACCGAGACCACGATCTGGTCCTCGACGCACACCCTCGACGAGGTGCCCGATCCGATCCCGATCGGACGCCCGCTGCTCAACACCGAGTTCCTGGTGCTCGACGCGCGCCGCCGCCCCTTGCCGCGCGGCATCCCCGGCGAGCTCTACATCGGCGGCGAGGGCGTGGCTCGCGGCTACCTCGGCCGCCCCGAGCTCAGCGCCGAACGGTTCGTCCCCCACCCGCTGCGCGCGGACGGCGGGCGACTCTACCGCACCGGCGACCTGGCGCGCCTGCGCGAGGACGGGGCCTTCGACTTCCTCGGGCGCAACGACACGCAGATCAAGCTGCGCGGGTATCGCATCGAGCTGGGCGAGATCGAAGCCGCTCTCGGCGCACACCCCGACGTCCGCGAGTGCGCGGTCGTCGCCCAGCCGAGCGAGGCCGGCCCGCCGCGCCTGGTTGGTTACTGCGCACTGCGCACCGGCAGGACCCTCGATCGCGACGGCCTACGCGCGTGGTTGGGGACGCGCCTGCCCGAGTTCATGGTGCCCTCCGTGTGGGTCGAGCTCCCCGCGTTGCCCAAGACGCCCAACGCCAAGGTCGATCGCAAGGCGCTGCCCTTGCCCGAGGCCGTGGCGCAGGAGGCCCGCGGCGCCTATCAGGCGCCGGAGAACGACCTCGAGCGCCAGATCGCCGCGATCTGGCGCGAGGTCCTGGCCGGCCCCGAGGTCGGGCGCGACGAGAACTTCTTCGACATCGGCGGGCACTCGCTGCTCACCGTGCAGGTCCAAGGCCGGCTCAAACGCGCGCTCGAGCGCAACGTGTCCCTGACCGACCTCTTCCGCTTCCCCACGGTGCGCGCCCTGGCCCAGTTCCTCGGCGGGAGCGACGCCGGCGAAGCCCAGATCCAGGTCGCCGAGGATCGTGGCCGCGCGCGCCTCGACGGCCTGGACCGTCGCCGCCGCATGCGCGAGGATCGGGTTCGGCGCCAAGCGCCGGACGCGTGAGCTCGATGCCCGTAGCCCCGGCCCCGACTCCCATGCAGCGGAACATCCCGAGCGCAACGCGTTCCAGCGCGCTCGCCACCGGCGCGGCGGCCGCCTTCGCCGCCCTGCTCGAGATCAGCTTCGCGTTGTCCTCGGGCAATCGCCTGGACGCGGGCTACGTGGCGAGCGTGCAGGGCACCTTCGTCGCGCTCTCGCTCGCCCTGGGTGCGCTGCTCGGCGCGCTGCGGCTGCCGATGGCCTGGATCCTGGCGGCCTGGGCCGGGGCGAGCGCCGCGCTCGTCGGCGGCGCGGGAGCGGGGATCGCGTCGGCGCTCGCGGTGGTCCTCGCTTCGCGGCTCATTCGCGAACCGCTGCGCTCGCCCGTGCAGCTCGGGCTGGTGCTGGGGGGCCTGGTGACCCTGGCGCACCTCGCCGCGCCGCGCGTGCTGGCGCGCCTCGCCCCTGCGCTCGCCCTACATGGACTGGCGGAGGCGCTCACCGTCGCCCTGGGCCTGGGGGTCTCCTTCGCGGCCGCGCTGCTCGTGCTCGGCCGGCTGCGCGCGCGCCTCTCGCCGGCGAGCGCGACGGCCCTCCTGTGCGCGGCCCTGTCGCTGGCGAGCCTCAAGCCGCTGCTCAGCCAGTACCGCTACCTCGGCGACGACCTGCTCGATCCGGCCGCGGAAGCTCCCGTGACGCGTCCGCTCCCGCCCCACGTCTTCGTGCTGATCCTCGACACGGTGCGCGCGGATCAGATGTCGGTGTACGGCTACGGCCGGGAGACGACGCCCGCCCTGGCGCGTCACCTCGCTCGACGGCCGGACGCGGTGCGTTACGAGCTGGGTTTCTCGAACGGAACCTGGACCGTGCCCTCGCACGCCACGCTCTTCAGCGGTCGCCTGGCCAGCGAACACGGCGCCGACTTCGGCCGCGGCCCGGGGGGTGCCTTCGCCGTGGCCGCCCAACGCACCCTGGCCGAGGCGCTGCGCGGGCAAGGCTGGGCCACCGCCTGCGTCTACGCCAATTTCTGGCTCTCGCGCGTCTCCGGCATGGAGCGCGGTTTCGACTACTACCGCCACGCCGAACACCCCGTCGGCCTGAGCCTGTTCGGCGAGCACCTGCGGGCGCGGCTGGTACCCTCGCTCTTTGCCCACCGCGTGATCGGCGGACCGCTGGCCGCGGACGTCAACCGCATCCTGCTCGACGCCCTGCGGCGCTCGTCGGGCAAGCCGACCCTGGTGGTGGCCAACTACACCGACGCCCACGCGCCCTACGTCCCGCCGCCGGCCTTCCGCGGCCGCTTCGCGCCCTGGAGCCCCTTCGAGGAGCCGCGGCACCTCGCGATCGACCTGCCGGCGGCCGAGATCGAGCGACTGCGGGCGCGCTACGACGAGGAGATCCTGGCCCTCGACCACGCCCTGGGCGAGTTGTTCGACGCCCTCGCGGCGCGCGGCGTGCTCGACGAATCCTGGATCTTCGTCACCAGCGACCACGGCGAGGCCTTTGGCGAGCACGGCCTCACCGAGCACGGCACGGGCGTCTACAACGAGATCACGCGCGTGCCGATGATCGTGTTCCCGCCGCGCGGCGTCGAATTGACGGACCACGGCCACCCGGTCTCGCTCGTGGACGTCACGACCACCGTCGCGGCCCTGGCCGGGGTCGAGGGCTTTGGCACCGGCCGCGACCTGCGCCGAGCCCCAATCGAGGCACCGGTGACGATTCTCGAGTTCTTCGGCGATCCCTCGAAAGCCGGCCAGCACGGCGCGCTGGCCGCCGAGCCGGCGCAGGTCGTCGTGCGCGGCAGCCACAAGCTGATCCGCACGCGGCTGGGGTTGGAACTTTACGACCTGGCGAATGATCCGCGCGAAGAGGTCGACCTCGCTTCGCGCGAGCCCGAGCGCGTGCGCGAGCTCGAGGCCCTGCTCCCGACCTGGAAACTCGAACTGCTCGAGCAACAGGACTGGTCCAAGCACCTCTCCCCCCACGACCTGCGCCGCCTACGCGACCTGGGCTACCTCGGCGACGGCTGAGAGATTCCCTCGGGTGACCTCGACGGCGCGGGGTGAACAGCGAGCAGACGCGGGGACTCGCTTGGGCGGCTTGCAATTCTGGTAACCACGGCGCTCGAGGCGGCGTTCCACACGCACAGACTGGGCGTGCTGGACGCCAGCGCCTGGCAGCATGAAATCGCCCTGCACACCCAGGAACGCCTGATGGAGCTGAGCATCAGTCACTTGGGCAGCATCAAGGATCCCCGAGTCGCCGCGCTCGCCTGGGGCCCGTTCCGGCTCCTCCGGCAGGCGGGTGAGCCGCTCGTCCCGGCCTTCCCTCCCTTTCCCCGTGCTCTCCCGTGGCAGCCTCTCAGGTAGCGACAGTCGGCCGTTCCTGGGTTGCCAAAGAGATGGGGTCCGGCTAGCCTCATCGTCCTGGAGGTTGAGGTGGCTGCCCGATTCGACCGACTACTCTGGGATGAGCGTTCCCACGCTCGATGCTTGGCCGGGGATCCTGATTCGTGGGATCACCTGCTGGCCTACGTCCATTCTCTCTGCCGCCAGACAGGCCTTGGAGCGTTCGAGCGCGACGTCGTGTTCGACCGCGTGCTCGACCTGCTCTGGATGGACGATCGACGCCGTCTGCGCGAGCGCCCCACACCACGGGCGGTCCCCGCGTACGTGAAAGCGCTCGTACGCAACTGCGCAGCGGCGATCTACAGCGCCCATCGCCGCCTGCTCCCGGAGTCGGACTTGGCGTCGGAAACCCGAGCTGCGTTCGTGAGATGCGTCGCCGATCTACCAGACCAGAGCCGGCCGCAGGAGTTGCGGCCGCGGCGTAACCGCGCTTCGCCAGCGCGACGCGAACTGCTCGCCATTTGCTCCCGCTACCTCACGGCGCTGCAGTACCAGGTAGTCGAGGCGCGCCTCGACGGCGCGAGTTGGTCGGGCGTGGCCGAGCGCCTCCGGCGCACCGACGATGCCGTCAAGAAGTCCTGGCGAGGCGCGCTGGAGCGGCTCGCTCGCGCTCACGGCACTCCACCCCCTGAGGTGGGACGGGCCTTGGAGGAGCAGGTAGCAGGGACGCGCCCCGATCCGCCCGACGAGCCGGATCCTCGCCATTCCTGGTCCCAGCGACCGGGTCCGGGACAACCCGGCAGCGAGCGGGCTCTGGCGGCCGAAGAGCCGGCCTTGGGACCCGATCTGGGGAAAGAACCGCCCCTGTGCAACCGGGGACATGGGTAACACCTCTGACCGGGCACATGGGTAACACTTCGAGGGCCGTACGGGGGGTCCGGGGGGCAGGGCCCCCCGCTCTTGGGGGAGCCGCGCGA
>CAYMYN010000003.1:0-25053 GCA_964394665.1 uncultured Planctomycetaceae bacterium | reverse complement strand
GCTGAGGCGAAGCGCGGCGCTCCGGGGGCGGAGCCCCCGGGAGGTGGGGATCCAGGGGGAGGAGACTGATAGTTTGTGGAGAACTCGCTGAGTCATTCCTGCGGGGGAGGGCCGCAATTCGGCGCAATTAGCGTGGGCGTGGTGGCGAGCAATGAGCGTGTCCGGGCACATGGGTGACATCCGTTCAATTGCCCTCCGCAGTCATGGGCATCACGGTTCGGGACCTCTCGTGTACGACGCCCAGCTTCATGGGCCCCAGGTAGAGATGCCAGTGCTCCTCGGTGATTTGCCTCGCGCCGACGAGTTCCCCGGCAAACGCCTCACCGATGAAGACGAAGTTTCCGCCCCACTTCATGGACCCATCGAGTCGTACTCGACGGACTTCGACGTCATCGTCGTACTCGTGCTCGGGCAGACGGACCGGCATCGAGTGCTGCGAGGGCTGGTAGACCTCGGCCGGAGTTCGCATCCCCAACGCCTCATGTGAGCGCTCCTCGTTGTAGTGGTAACATAAGCGGTCGAAGGCGGCTTGCTGTGCGCGCACCGAGGCGCACCGAGGCGCGCGGAGGCGACGCGGTCTCGGCCTTCAACGTCTCGTGAAACCTCTCGTGCCGTCCGTGTTGCTCGGGGTGCCCAGGCTGGATGAAGATGGGCTGCACCTCGAGCCGCAAGAGCCATACGCCCAGCCTGGACAGCCCCGCCAGCCCTCTCGAGCCGAACGGCGGTCCGTTGTCACTGAGCATGAACAGCGGCAAGCCGATCTCCCGGAAAGGACCATCGAGGCGGCGCTGTACATCTTCCAGCTTGGGAGAGACCATCGCACGGCACTGGAGCGAGGCTCGGCTGAACACGTCGTTCACCGTCAGCGGATCGCATCGAGTGCCATCGCCTACGCGGAACCAGCCCTTGTAGTCGATCGACCACACGTCGTTCGGCTTGGAGGCATCCACCAGCGGCGGGCTGGCTGCGCGCCTCCGCGCTCGGCGCCGCCGAGGACTCACGACACCAGCGCGCTTCAGGATCGCGTCAACAGTGCTCCTAGCCGGCAGCTCGTCCGCAAGACCCTCGCGCTCGAGGATGGCGAGGATCTTCTTCGAACCCCAGGTCGGATTGGCCTTCCTTGTCCGGAGAATCGCAGCTTCGAGGTGAATAGGGGTCTGACTCGGATGCGTCCAAGGTGCTTTCGTACGATCCCGGATGGCTCCAGGGCCCTCATCCTCGTATCGTCGCAGGATCTTATATCCGGTCTTACGGCTGATGCCGAACTCGGCACACAGCTCGGTCATCGTCTTCATTCCTCGCTGGGTTGCAGCCACGAATCTCAGTCGCTCGTTCACGTGGTCGGTCCGGTTCCAGGGCATCCGGGGACGGTCACCCACGAAGCGCCGCGGCTCCAGGGGCTTGTGTTACCCATGTCCCCGGACATGGGTGTTACCCATGTACCCGGACCGGACCCGAGGGCGGTTCGGGCAGGGCAGCTCCCCCCCCCCCTCCTTAGGGCGGGAAGGCCAGACGGGGACGGCCTCCCCATGACGCAAGGCCCGCACCCGTCAGACCCAACCGGCCCGGTGAGGGTCGGCTTCCCAATGAGGACAAACCACGAACAACCCTACCTTGGGCAATCACGATAGCGCCCCCTCCCCGAACCACACCCCCTCCACTGGAGTCCCTGGAATGAAGCAGCGCCCCTCGTACCTCGTCGTGCTCGCGTGCCTGACGACCTCCATGCTCCCGCTTCCGGCCCAGAATCCAGCGACAATCTGCGCCACCGTCTCGATCTTCCCTGGGGCAGCGACTTGCGTGCATGAGTGCACACAGCGTTGCGACTGGAACGAGTGGGACTCCGGAGGAATGCACTGGATTTCCTGCAACTGCAACAACCAGTACAGCTCAGCCTGCTGCAACCTACAGATCGGGTTCAACACAATACCGGAGTACGAATTCCGAGCGGTTGGCTTGTGCTCCGGCATCTGTGGAGATGGCGGAAAATGCCAGCTAAAGGAGTATGGAGAGACTACAGTGGCACAGTGCCCCGAACTCTAGCACGTTTCCGCGCTTGGCCGTTGATTCATCGTATTCGGGCCAGGCGACATCACCGGCCGCAATCGCGGGCACACAATGCAGTCCAAGCTGAACAGAGCAATCCTCGCGGGGCTTGGCATCCTTGTGCTTGTCGCGGCACTTGCCAATGACTGGTTAGGCATTGACCCCGCTCGACGGGAGGTGCCTAGCAGGCCTGAGAGTCGGGCCGATCAGCCTGATGAGCCCACAGATGAAGATGGCGATAGCCCCCGCGATCCGATTATCCAAAGGAATGCGTCGAGCGATTCCCGAACCAGCGCCCCACGAGTGCTCCGCGTCCATGTGCACGATCGGCGAGGCACCCCGATCGCGGGGGCGAGAATCACAGCCATGGGAAAGCGGGGCCAGACTAGTCTGGCGGTCACCCATCTCGACGGTTTTTCGGACGTGCATCTGGATGTCTCGCCCAGCGGTGAAGAGCCAGAAGATCTGATGGTAGCCGCAGAGTCGTTCGCCACCGCCTTCGTGCCGCAGGAGGAGTGGGTCGGCACGCGCGAGATCCGAGTCTGCCTCGCCGATGGGGGGCAAGTGACGGGTCTAGTCCAGGATGTGCAACTGCTTCCTGTCGGCCCGGGGATTCGAGTCGTTGCCGTTCCTCTCGGGTACCTGCGGGACAGGACACCCTCCGCCCGTGAGGAAACGTGGTGCATTTCTGGGCTGGCTGCCGAGACGGAACCAGACGGGTCCTTCATCCTGGCTGGCCTGACGCAGGGTGTTGCGTACAAGCTCGAGGTGATCTCGGACAAGTTCGTGGCGCACCCTATGGACCCCGCCGCGCGGGTCGTGGCGGGCGCCTCCGATGTGGTTCTCACAGTTTGTGATGTGTACGGGGTCCTGCTCGAGTTTACTTGCGCGGATGAGCAGTACCTCGCCGACCATTTCAGCGTTCCGCCTGCCGCGACGAGCCATCGCATGCATGCGCAGTTTCGCAGGCTTGTCTCCTGGAACAGCAGCCTTGGAGTGAAGCGAGGCGTGCTTGGTAACGTCCCAAGGAACTCCTTTTCAGTTCCTGTCCTGTTTGCACTCACAGCCCGGGGCGACTACGGAGAACGCATCGTTACCTACGAGGCGACCATTCCAGGCTTTGAGACCATCAAGGAGCGCATCGAGATCTACCCGCTGCGGATGGGCCCGATCCCAGTGCACACGGTCCAGCTTGTCCCCAATGCCGACGGCTTCGGTGCTGTCGAGTTGAGACTGACTGGACAATCCGCCGAGCTGCTCCGGGAGAGCACCGCGATCGCATGGTTGTATCTGCAGCAAACGCCAGGGGGCCAGAAGTTCTCGTACACTCTCGACCTCAGAGGGGAGGCGAGCAGTATCGTGGTCCCCGAAGTTCCAAGCGGCACCTACACTTGGGAGCTGTCGGCCGGTGTGGGCTGGAGCACGTTCGAAGGACGTGTTGATGGGTCTCCGGCCCGCGTGAACCTGGAAGCCGGGGGCATAGCCGTGATCGAGGTGCCCGTAGCCGACATCGCGTACGTGGAGTTCGAGTGCCATGACAGGAACGGTCCCGTGGTCGCTGAGCTTCGATTGGCAAGTGGGCCGTATTTCACCGCTGGGCACGCCAGCAGAGTCAAACACGTTGCCTGCCTCGGATCGCGGTACCGCTTTGGACCGCTGGCTCCCGGCTATTACGAGGTCAGGGCCGAGTCACCGGTGGTCCTCGCCGATGAAGTGCGAACCTTCACGCTCGAGGCGGGCCAAGTACACCTCGAGGTGTTCGTCTTTCCCTGACATCCCCCGATCCCTATCGGCTGAGCCACTCGGCCCATTAGGGCTCCCGGCGGAACGCGTCGGAGTTGTTCCCTTGGACTCCGGCGCGGCCCCGGTCAAGTCGGGGACGGTTGGGGCGCGGAGGGGCGGGCGGGCAGGGGGGCTTCCTCGCGGACGAAGAGGCCGGTGAGCGAGGGCAAGACGTGGAAGGCTTTCGGACCGAGCAGACGGTCGGCGAGCGCGAACGCGGTGCGTTTGGCGCGCCCCAGGCCGCGCACGCCGGCCACGCCCTCGCCCATGTAGGGCAGGTAGTGCGGGAAGAAGGCCTCGAACTCGGCGAACGAGGGGAAGCCGTAGAAGCCGGGCTCGAGGCGGAAGGGCTTCAGGCCGCGCAGCACCTGGCCCGGCGTGACGAAAACGTTGTGCTCGTCGTCGGCCTGGCGCCCGAAGAGCCGCGCGTAGGCGCCGCGGCGGTGCGGTGGGAGCCAGTGCGCGAAAGGCAGGCGCGTGTCGTGCGCCACCACGGGGCAGAGTTTGTTGGGCGTCGTGATCCACACCACCCGGCGCGCGACGCGGGCGAGCTCGGCCAAGGCCGCGTCCGCGGCCCCGTCGAGGTGCTCGAGCACCTCGACGCAGCACACCAGGTCGACGCTGCGGTCCCGGATGGGCAGGGCGGTCACCGAGCCGTGGCAACACAGCATCCGCTCCTCGACGCCCAGGATGCGCCCGAACTCGCGCGCGACGCGCAGAGCTTCGGCATTCCTGTCCACTCCGAGCGCGAGCCGTCCGCCCGCCAGCAGGAAGGCCAGCAGATTCCAGCCCTCGTGGCAACCCACGTCGAGCAGCACCGCCCGCGACAGGTCGCAGTGGCGCGCGAGATTGTCCACGACCTTGCGGCGGAAGTAGTCCAGGGCCCCGGCCGGGTCGATGAAACCCGTCGGCGAATCCTTGAATCCCGGCACCGCGCGCAGGCGGGCGAGCTGCTCCGCGGTCGGCATCGCGGTGTTCAGGGGCGCTCGAAGGCGCCGATGTCGACCCCGGCACCCCGCGGCCGCGGGTTGCCGTCGAAGTCGGCCCGAATCGGCAGCGCCAGACCCTGATCCAGCGCCGGGCTCGCCGCCTGCAGACGGAAGTTTCCGCTCGCAGGCGCCTCGAAGAGCGGGTTCGCGCTCAGGTTGTTCGCCAGCTCGGTCGAACCCACGGCGACCGTGGCCGACGTCGCTGGCCCGTACACGATGTTGTTGCGCACCAGGGTCGAGTCCGCGCTGGTGGCCTCGACGAACAGGAACGAGGGCGCCGCGTCCCCGCGGTAGGCCGTGTTGTTCTCGATGCGCGTCCCGACCGGGAGCGGGCCGATCCCGCGTCGATCGACGCGGATGCAGGAGCCAGAGCTCGCTCCGGTGTAGTCGAACACGTTGTTGCGCACGGTGACGCGCAGGCCCCAGATGTACACCTGGCGGATGACGTTGGCCGGCTGCGGCAGGGAGAAGACGTTGCCCTCGAGGATCACGTTCTCGACGATCTGCTGCTCGCCGCCTCCGCTGCCGTTCTGGTCGTTCTCCGGGCCGATCTCGAGCGTCCAGACCGTCGTGCTGCGGAAGAGGTTGTCCGTGATCATCACGAACTCCGACTTCTTGGGCGCGGTCATGCCGAGCAGGCGCGTCGCCGATTGGCCTGCGCGCTGGAACAGGTTCGCGTGCCAGAGCGAACGGCTGACGTAGGCCCGCAGGAGTGAGTTCTGCAGCGCGTTGTCGAAGCGCGTGCCCATCACCGCCAGGTGCATGGGGGGGTCGAATAGCGTGGGCGGGTTGTAGGTGGGCCCGTAGTACAGGCCGTAGATGCGGTGGTCGACGAGCGTGCAGTCGGCGATCGTGTTGGCGATCGCGTTCGTCGACGCGCCGCCGACCCCACGGGCGAAGGCCGCCACGCGGCAACGCAGGAGCAACGACTCGCGCCCGAGTTGCACGCCGTCCCCGACGCTCAGGGCTCCCGGCCCGACCAGGTCGAGATCGACCACACGCACGTCGCGGACCGAGGTGCGCAGCTCGATGCCGCCGCCAGGATGGGTGACCGTCCAGCGCGGGTTGGCGCCGGTCCCGTAGGCCCCGATGGTGTAGGGGCCGGTGCGGTCGTGGACCACGACCGGATCGGGCACGATCCAGGTGTCGCCGCGGCGGAACAGGACCCGCCGCGGTCCGTCCGAGGCGAAGAGCACCGACATCGCGTGGGCGACGGTACGGAAGGCATCGCCGGGTGACGTCCCCGTGCTCGCGTCGCTGCCCGCGGCCGAGACGTAGTACGTCTCCCCGGCGTACACGTCCTCCGGATCGTCGACCGTGACGTCCTGGAAGTAGTCGAGGGTGCTCCCATCGGGTCGCGTGACGCGCAGGGTCACGCGATGCAGCCCGGGGGACTCGAAGACGTGCGCGGCCACGAAGCCCACGGCCGTGTTCTTCTCCTTGCCGCTGTACTGCCAGACGCCGCCGCCCGGATCGCCGAAGGACCAGCGGTAGTGGAAGGCCGCGTAGTCCGGGTCCGGGCCATCGGGCTGCACCACGCTGCTCGCTCCGCCGACGGCGTCGAAGAAGACCGCCAGCGGCGCGGCGCCGCCCGTGCGCGTCGCGCTCCCCATCGGCAGGCCGGCGGTCGTCGTGACGAAGAGCGTCGCCGCGCGCGTCGTGTCGCCCTGGCCGTTCGAGAGATTGCGGAACTCGATGGTGGACGGGTACTCGCCGGCCTCCAGGGTGTCCGCCAGCGGCAGGATGGTCGCCACGACCTCCAGCGCTTCGCCGCTCTCGAGCCGCCCGCTCGGGGGCTGGAGCTCGAGCCAAGGAGCCGTGGTCTCGACCTCGAAGTCGATGGCGCCCACGCCCGGGTTCGAGACCGTGTAGGTCGCGGACGGCGGAGAGAAGGGGCCGCCGACCCGGCCGACCGCGCTCAGCGCGCTGCCGGTGACAAGCATCGAGCCGGTGCGTGGCACGCCGTCCCCGCCATCGCTGCATCCGGCGACGAGCACGGCCACGGCGGCGAGCAGCCACCGACTCGAGCGCGCGGGGTGGACGCGCGGCGCCTTCCCCGCCCGCGCACCCGAACCAGACCTCCCCCAGAACGAAATCGACATGACACGGGGATTCTAGGCATGGACGGCCCGGGCCGCCAGGGAAGTAGGAACTTGCATCACCCCCGTGGGGCCTGGCCGCGGCCCACGGCGAACGCGCGCAGCGACCCGAGGCCACCATCGGCCATGCGCGCGCCTCGACCTGAGAACGGACGTCGAGGACGCATCGGGAAGGGCGCGGATCGGCGCGACGACGGCCGCGGGCGCCCGACCCTCGTTGACAACTGCCGACCGCGCCCCGAGGGTACGCCGCCGCTCCACGCTCCGTTCGCACCATGCCCCGCGTCCTCGTCGTCATCCTGAACTACCGCACGCCGGAGCTGTGCCTCGACTGCCTGGCGGCGCTCGTGCCGCAGCTCGACGCGACGCCGGACGTCCGCGTGGTCGTGACCGACAACGACTCCCAGGACGGCTCCGTCGAGCGCCTCGCTGGCGCCCTGCGCGAGCGCGGTTGGTCTTCGCGCGTCGAGCTGATGCCCCTGCCGCGCAACGGCGGCTACGCCTACGGCAACAACGCCGCCATCCGCCCTGCCCTCGCTGGGCCCGAGCCGCCCGACTTCGTGTTGCTCCTCAATCCCGACACCGTGCCGCGCCCGGGCGCCCTGCGCGAGTTGCTCGACTTCTTCGCGCGCCACCCCGAGGTCGGCATCGCCGGCAGCCGCCTCGAGTACGAGGATGGCACGCAACACGACTCGCGCTTCCGCTTCCCTTCGATCTTGACCGAACTCGACACGGGCTTCCGCCTGGGCCTCCTGACGCGCCTCGTCGCGCGCCACACCCTGCCGCCGCCCCTGGGCGACGACGAACACCCGATCGACTGGGTCGCCGGCGCGAGCATGATGGTGCGCCGCGAGGTCTTCGAGGCCATCGGCCTGCTCGACGAGGGCTACTTCCTCTACTTCGAGGAGACCGACTTCTGCCTGCGCGCCCGGCGCGCGGGCTGGCCCTGCTGGTACGCGCCCAAGAGCCGCGTGGCGCACCTGGTCGGCCAGAGCTCCGGCGTCACCGACCAGCGCGCCGCGCCCAAGCGCCGCCCGCGCTACTGGTTCGAATCGCGCCGCCGCTACTTCCTGCGCAACCACGGCCGCGCCTACACCCTGCTCGCCGACCTCTGCTGGGCCCTGGGCTTCGCCACCTACCGCCTCCGCGCCCGCCTGCAACGCAAGCCCGACACCTCGCCCCCGCACCTCTGGGCCGACTTCGTGCGCTTCAACTTCCTCCAGCGTCCCGGCTGAGCCGCGAACGAACGGGCCTCGACGCGCTGGCGGCCAGCGGGAGAAACGAGCGGGGCCGGCGCGGACCTCCAAGGTCCCGCCGGCCCCGCCACACGTCGCTGCGGAGGACCTGGCAACCCAAGGGTCGACAGGTCCACCCAGGTCACGGCGCCCAGGTCACCTCGACGCCGTTGGTGAAGTTGAAGCCGCTGCCGCAGAGGCCCGCGGTGTCGCGGAACCAGAGCTGGTAGCGCTTCACGTCGCCGGGAGCGACGCCGCCGATGGAGCCGATGTTCACGGTCGTGAACGAGGAGCCGCTCATGCCGGAGTTGCGGATCTGCAGGCGCACCACGCCGCCGCCCGCGCAGCGCAGGCCATCGCCGAAGGCCGTGCCGTTGCCGCCACCCGTGGCGTTGTTGCCCTGCAGATAGAGGCCGGCCTGGCCGGTCTGCAGGGTCGAGCCCGCGAGGACGAGGTCGCCCGCGGCGATCGAGCTGCTCCCCGTGGCGACGAGCTTGCCGCCGCCCGCGCCCGCGCTGTTGGCGCAGCCCGCGACACCGTTGCTGCCATCGTTCTGGTTGCCGCAGGGGCAAAGCGTGCCGCTACCGTCACCGTTGCAGAAGGCGGGGAAGTTCGCGCAGTTGTAGCGCAGCGTGCCGTTCCAGACCCGGGGCGTGAAGGGCGTGCTCGAGAAGAGCGTCGCTTGGCTCGCGCCCAGGGAGATGCTGAGGTCCGCGTTGGAGTAGAACTGGTTCGCCCCGTTTCCGTCGGTGTAGGAGTGACCGGCGCCGATGATGCGCAGCGCCATGCCCGTCACGCCCGGCGGGAGGTTGAAGTCGGGGACCTCGACCAGGGCGCCGGGGGAGGTGTTGCTCCCGACCGAGACACCGCCGCCGGTGGCGGTCAGCGTCCAGGCCCCAGCGTTGAACTCGGAGCCGACATAGGTGCCGGGCTTGGTCCAGACCTCCAGCGTGAACGGGGTACCGACGGTTGCGTTCGCGTTGGTGTTGAACTGCGACACGGTGATGCCGGCCGGGTTCAGGACGTCGACGTCGAAGTAGACCGCGCTACCCGTGGACAGGCCGTTGCCGCCCGAGAACGGGACTGTTGTCAGCTCTTGACCGGTGCAGGGCGTCGGGGGATCACCGAGGTCGTTGAACGTGAAGGGCGCGGACCAGGGCCCGTCGCCGGAGGAGTTGACGCCCCGGACGCGCCAACTGTGCGCCCCGGGGGTGGAGTTGTAGGCGAGGGTGGTGCCGGCGGACGGGAAGATGACCGCATCGACCTCGACCTCGTAGCTCGTCGCGCAGGGGGTGGTGGCCCAGACCAGGTTGACGACCGGCCCGAAGAGGGAGGCGTTGTTCACCGGCGAGGTCAGCACCGGCGCCTGGGTCGGCACACTCGGCGGCAGGGGGCTGCCGAAGCACACGTCGAAGCTGGCGAGGGACCCCGCATCGCTCCCCGCCCAGTCATAGGCGGTGAGGGTCCACAGGCCCGCGGCCGCCGGGATCGTGTCCAGGGGCGTGTTGAAGATGCCGTTGGTGCCGGAGGTCCAGGCCGTCCCGGCGTTCCCGAAGAACTGGTCGTAGGCTCCGGGGGGCAGGATCGTGGTCCCCGTGCACGAGCCAGGCAGGGCGAGTCCGAGGCCGACGCACGGGGGCACGATCGTGTAGTCGCCGTTCCAGTCGCAGGAGGTGATGCCCGCGGGGCCGCGCACCCACAGGTTGTGGGACACGCCGCCCGGGTCGGTGAGGACCAGTTGCACGTCGGCCAGCCAGGTGTGGGTCAGGCCGATGAGCTTGACCTCCGTGACGACCGTCGCCCCCGGGGGGACCGAGGGCACGTTGAGGGTGAAGACCCCGGGGGTCGCGGGCAGGGTGCCGGGGAACACACCGCCACCGCCGGTGCCCGAGGCGGGGATCAGGCCGCCGTTGGCGACGCCGACCTCGCAGCCGAGGGTCTGGGCGGCCACCGTCGGGCTGAGGAGCGCAGCCGCGGCGAGGGCAGCGGTGGTCAGGAAGCGGAGAGTCATGGAAAGACCTCGTGCAGGATGGGTGTTGCTAGGGGAATTCCGCGCCAGGCCGCGGGGAAGCGCCTTGCCGCGGATGGGGGGCCTCACCAGCTTACCCCCTCCCTGGACGTCCGGGTTTACTCTGTAAAACCTCACTCCGCCCAGGTGCCGGCGGGCGGCGGCTCGGGTCTCGCCCGGTCGGGGCGGCCGCCCAGCGCCCGGAGGCTGTCCCGGGGGCCCCAGGTACACTTCCGCCATCCTGCGGGCTGCCTCCCCGGTCGGGCGACGACCTGTGACCCGTCCGGGGTCCCCCCCGACTTGCCCCATGCACACCCCCCCCACCCCCCTCCCCCGGCGTGGCCTCCTCCTGGCCCTGGTCGCCGCGCTGACCCTCGGGGCCGTGCTCGCGAGCCGTTTCCTGGGCGGGAACGGGGGCGAAGGGACGGCCTCCGACGGAGTGGCGCGGTCGGCCCGGGGCCTGGTGGATCGGCCGGAGCCGACCCGCCCGGTCCCCCCGGATCCGTACCCAGGGTCGCCCGGGGACGGGAAGCCCAGTGCTGAGGGTCGGCCGGCCCTGCACCTCACCGGGCGCGCCGTGGAGCGCGGAGGGCAGCCCCTGACGGACGCCCACCTGCGCGCCCGCGTCGAGGGCGACGGGGAGCGCGGCGGGCTCGGCACGCTCGTCACCACGGACGCGCAGGGACGCTTCACCTGGGGCCTGGGCCGGGGCGCGCGGCCCGACGCGCAACTGGAGTTCAGCACGATGCGGAGGAGCTTCGAGCTGGTCGCGCGGGTGCGGCTCCCCGACGGGGGCCGGCAGGACCTGGGCGACGTGGTCTTCGACCCGCCGCCCCTGGTGATCTCGGGCCGGGTCGTGGATCCAGAGGGAAGACCCGTCTCGCCCGTGGCCCTGAGCGTCGCCCTGTGGAGCGAGCCCACGGTTTCGAGGCTGCGGGCCTTCGACGACGCCCAGGGGTCCTTCGAGCTGCGGGGTGCGGTCCCGGCGGGTCGGCTCGTGCTCACCGCCCAGCACCCCGACCGCCCCGACGTGCAGCACGGGTTCGAGGTCGGCGCGCAGGGCGTGGTCCTCGTCATGCCGCGGCGCTCCACCTACGAGGGGCGGGTGCTGCTCGAACCCCAGACGATCGCGCGGCGGCTGCGGCTGGCCGCCCGCGGGCCCGCCTTTGGGGATCAGGTCTGGGTCGCACTCGACGCCCAGGGCCGCTTCGAGTTCCGGGTGCCCTGGAAGGGCCGCAGCTCCCTCGAGCTCGAGGGCAGCGGCTGGATCGGCGATCCGCTCGTGCTGTTCGACGATCTCCACCTGACGCCGGACGGCGAGCCCGAGGCGCGCCTCGAGACGATCGACCTGCGCGAGCGGCTGCGGGTCACCCGCCTGGCCGTGAAGGACGCCGACGGGAAAGCCGTCGGGCAGCTCTTCGCCCGCGATCTCTCGGGGAGCGGGAAGGCGACGATCTCGGCCGCCCACGCCGCGGGCGAGCATCCGCTGGTCCACGCGGGTCCGCCGCGGGAGGCCATGGTCCGCGCCGACCGCTTCCGCGAGGCGCGCGTCCTCCTGGATGGCGGCTCCCAGGAGGTGGTCCTGGGCCGCGGCCTGCCGGTCGCCCTGAGCTTCCCGGGGGCCAAGCTCCTCGGCGCCGAGGTCGAGCTCGCCATCTGGATGCACCCCGAGGGGTTCGAGGGGAACCCGATCGTCGCTCGCCCGCAGGAGGAGGTCCTGCAGGTCGACCTGTGGACCCCGGGCCGATGGGTCGGGAGCATCCGACTGCAGGGACCCCGGCCCCAGGAGTCCGAGGAAGAGGGCGGCGAGCCCCGCTCCACCGGGCAGCTCCAGCGCTTCGTGCTCGGGATCGCCGACACCCCGGAGCCCCAGCACTTCGCGGTCCCCCTGGATCCCCAGACCCTCGAACACGCGGCGCGCCTCCGCGGCGACTGAGCCCACCGCTCGCTTGCCCCGCCCCGGGCGGCACTTCGAGGTCCTCCAGACCCTCGCCGACCCGCCGGAAACGGTCGGCGCATCCGGGGCCGCACGACGGCCCGGCCGGCGCCTCGGACCCACCCTGGAGGTTCCCGGGCCTGCGCCGCCTCCCGGTGAGGCATCCCCCCGCCGCGCTTCTTCCAGGATGGGTGAACCCCCCATCGGTTCCCCGAGACACGAGTCCTGTGCGCCTCCGAGCGCCGACCGCCCCCGATGAGAGACCCGCATCAGCGATCCGACCCGAATCCGCGTCCGGAGTCCCCGTCCTCGACCGCGGCGCACGCAGAGCCTTCCAAGCAGGGCGAGGGTGCCCACACCGACGGGGCGCTCTCCTTCGGGGACGCCGAGCTCCTCGAGCTGAGCCGCGACCTGCGACGCCTCGCGAGCCATCTGGTGAACGACCCGGCCGGGGCCGACGACGTGGTGCAGGAAGCCTGGCTCGCGGCCCTCGGCCGGCCCGCGGGCGAAGTGCGCACCCTCGCCGAGTGGATGCGGACCGTCGTCCGACGCATCGCACGGCGCCGCGTGCGGCGCGAGCGTCGGCGTGCCGATGTCGAGGCGCTCGTCGCGGCTCGCGACGAGGCCGAGTTCGACGCGGAGCTCGACGAGCGCCTCGCGACGCACAAGCTCCTGCGCGACGCGGTCGAGCAGGTTTCGGAGCCGTCGCGCGCCGTCCTCGTCGCGCACTACTTCGACGGGCGCACGCTGGAGTCCGTCGCTGCCCTCCTGGGGCGGCCGCTGGAAACGGTCCGCACGCAGCGGCGGCGGGGGCTGGCAGAGCTGCGCGCCGTGTTGGATCGCAAACACAAGGGCGATCGATCGGCGTGGACCGGCGTGCTGCGCCTCGTCTCGGGGCCCGCGGGCTCCGCGGCGAGCACGGCCCTGCGCCGTCTCGCCCTCGGATCGGCAGCCGCGGTGCTCGTCGCATCGACGGTCTACTTCGCGTTCCTGCGCCCGGACGAGCCATCGAGAGCGACTCCGCCGCCCGCGCTCGCCACCGCGCAGCCGAGCGTGCCGACCACGACGGTCGGAACCGATCTCGGCGCGGATGTGCAAACCCGCGAACCGCTCGCTCCGCCGACAGCGTCCGCCGAGCCGACGACGAGCGAAGCCACGGCGACCTCCGTTCCGCCGCGCCGTCTCGCGCTGCGCGTCGTCTCCGCCGATGGACTCCCCGTCCCGGACGCCCTCGTCTCGATCACGGCGTCGCTCGACCTCCCCGACCTGCCGGCGCAGCGCACCGACAGCCAGGGGATCACCACGATCGAGGTCGATGCGGCGCAACTGATGCGCGCGCCGCTCTTCCAGCCGCCCGCGGGGGGCGTCGCGGTCCGAGCGCGGGCCGACGGCCACGCGTACTCGCGCACCTACTACGTGCCGGTTCCCGAGGAGGGGGGTTCGTTCGAGCTCGTGCTCGGCGGACCGGAGCAGGTCCTCGACCTGCGCGTCGTCGACGAGGAAGGCCGACCCGTGGCGGGGGCGCGCGTCGAGGTCGACAAACGCCGTCGGGGACTGGGCCGAGGCGACGACGGCGTGCTCTCCACCGACTCCGCCGTGGGTGCGATCACCGACGAGGAAGGGCGCGCGCGCCTCGCGAACCTCGAGCGCAGCGAGCACGAGCTCGACGTGCGCGCAGCGGGTTTCGTGCTCGAGACGACCCGCATCTCGACGCTCGAACCGCAGGCCAGGATCGACGTCCGTCTCGAGCGCGGCGCCACGCTCGTCGGCGACGTGCGGCGCGCGGACGGCAGCGCCGTCGCGGGGGCCGCGGTCTTCGCGCCCCAGCCAGAGTTCCACCGCGAGGCGCCGCCGGGCACGGTCACCGATGCCGACGGGCGCTTCCGCCTGTCGGGGCTCCCGCCCGGGAGCACGCGGATCTTCGCGCGCGGGCCGGACCCCGCGGACGGACGCGCGAGCGCGATCCTCGAGCTCGAGCCGCAGGGCGAGACGTCGGCTTCGATTCGGTTGCTCGCGGAACCGAGCTTGGGCATCCGGGTCCAGGACGTGGGCTCGGGGACCGTCGCAGGCATCCTCGTCCTCCTCGAATCGCGTCCCGAGTCGGGCCCCGCGTGGCGCACGATCGCCCTGATCGATGCCTCGGGCGCGTGCTCGATCGATGCGTTCCCGAGCGAAGTCCTGGACTGCACGATCCTGCGCGGCTCGGACGGGTTCGTCCACAGGAAGCTCGCGATCGATGCTCGGCGTCCGCAGGAGTTCCTGGTCCAGCTCGACGCCGGGACCGTCGCGGCGCTCGGCTCGCTGCGCGGGATCGCGCTCGATGCGCGCGGAGCGCCCCTGACCACGGCCTACGTGCGCGAGATCCGCGACGAACAGATCCTGGCGGGCGGATGGCTCGTGGACGCCACGACGGGCGCCTTCGAGTCGACTCTGATCGCCACCGGGCTCGCGCGCTGGATCGTCGTGGCGCGCGAAGGCGTCGCCGAGCTCGGCCTCGCGCCCGTCGAGCAGGGTTCGGCGATCGACCTGGGGACGGTCCGCGCGCGGCCCCCGGGCCTGGTGCGCATCGCGTGGACCTCCGCGCCGCCGCCAGGCGTGCGGCTCGAGCTCCGGCACCGGACTCCCACGAGGACGGGCGTCGTCGAAGGCCGCGTGCACGAGCTTCCCGCGGAGCTCCGCGAGTTCGAGCTGCTCCCCTACGACTACAGCCTGCGCGTCCTCGACGCGTCGGGCAGTCCCCGCGCGGACGTGCCCTTCCGTGTCGAGTCCAGCGTCGCGGTGGACGTCGTCCTGCCGTGACGCCCCCCAACACACCTCACTCACCCGTTCCCCCGCCGAGGATCCAACCCATGAACCAGCACATCCAACGAGCCCTCCCCGTGGCCGCCGTCCTCGTCGCCATGCCGCTGCTCGCCGCGCCCCAGTCCTTGTGCTTCGAGTCGCAGTCGTCCTTGATCGCCGCGGGGACGACGCGCACCGCCGCGACCGCCGACTTCGACGGCGACGGCCACCTGGACGTCGTGATGAGTACGGGAGGCGCGGTGCAGATCGCGTACGGGAGCGGCGACGGCGCCTTCGCGGCGCCGGTGCCCATCGCCCCCGGGATCGCCGAACGTCTCCTCGTCGGGGACTTCGACGGGGATGGGCTGCCCGACGTGGTCTGGGACCGCGGCATCTTCTGGAACCAGGGCAACGGGACCTTCCTGGCGGCCACCATCGACGCCTTGCTCGGGATCCAACCCGCCAGCCTGTCCATCGGCGACATCGACCAGAACGGCTATCCCGACCTGGTCGGCGTGGAGGTGCTCTCGCCGTGGTCGTCCGTCGGCAGAGCACTCCTCAGCGACGGCTCTCGGGGCTTCTGGTGGACGTTCATCTCCCTGAACTACCACGCCGACGCGGGGACCGCGCTCGCCGACATCGACGGTGACGGCGACCTGGACTTCCTCGTCGCACACACGAGCTCCCAACTGGTCTTGGCGTACCGGAACAATGGCCAGGGTGGGTTCGGCCAGCCGATCCACCTGAACGCCGCGAGCTCCCCGACGTCGGTCGTCGGGGCGCAGTTCGACGGCCACCCGGCTCTCGACGTGGCTGCGATCGACCTCGGCAGCAAGACCGTCGCGATCTGGCGCGGGCAGGGTGGGGGCACCTACGCACCGCGGAGTGACGTTTCCTATGGCGGCGGCGTCGCGTTCGCGCTCTCCTTCGCCGATCTCGACGCCGACGGCGACCTCGACCTCATCGCCGCGATCTGGGCCCCCGGCCCTCCGGCGACCGGCCGCCTGGTGCACTTCCTGAACGACGGATCCGGCACGTTCACCCCCGCGACGACGCTCTCGAACGCGCTGCCCTTCGTGGACGTGTTCAGCGCGGACGTCGACCGCGACGGGGACCTGGACCTGGTCACGGTCGCTTCGGTGACGGGCACGTCGAACACGGTCGAAGTCCGCCGCGCATGCGGGATCGCCGGTCGGGTCTCGTGCGCGGGCGACGGCAGCGCGAGCGCCTGTCCATGCGCGAACTCGAGCCCGAGCGGCTCGCAGCGCGGTTGCCTGAACTCGAACGGCACCGGCGCGGGTCTGCGCGCGAGCGGCTCGCTGCTCTTGACGGACGACACGTGCGTGCTCGAGGCGGATGGGATGCCGAGCTCGACGACGGTCTTCTTCTTTCAGGGCAACACCGCCGCGAACGGCGGCCAGGGCAGGCCCTTCGGCGACGGCCTGTCGTGCGCCACGGGCTCGCTCCGGCGAATCGCCGTGAAGTCGGCGACCTCCGGCTCCGCGCGCTACCCCGAGAGCGGTGAAGCCGCGCTCAGCGTCCGCGGCCAGGTGCTCGGCGCCGGAACGCGCACGTACCAGGTGCTCTATCGCGACCCGGCCGCCTCCTGCACGTCGGCCGACTTCAACCTGTCGAACGGGATCGTCGTGACCTGGATCTGAGGGCCTGGGGACCGGAGCTCGGGCGGGCGGGCGCGGGAACGCGCGCCGCCCGCTCGGTGCCCGACCGCTCCGCCGGTTTCAATGCACGAGCTCGGCGAGCGGGATCTCCACCACGCCAGTGAAGCGCGCCGTCGCACCCCACCAGGTGAGCGCGGACTCGTCCACGGCGCGCAGGCGCACGGTCCAGGGCCCGGGGTCCTCCCGGCGAAAAGGGAGGGCTCGGAGGTAGGCGAGCCGGTGGCCCTCGGGGGGCAGCTCGGGCGACCTCAGCTCGCCTTTGCCGTTTTCCGGGCGAGCGGGAGGGTACGAGGCCACCAGGCGATCGCGGTGCCACAGCTCGACCTGCAGGGGCAAGGCCAGGCAGGCCAGGATCTCGCGGGGTCCGGGGTCGCCGGCCAGGTAGAGCAAGCCGTCGTGGTTCGTGCGCTCGGTGCGCCGCAGCCGCACGAGGCTGCGCAGGGGCGCATGGAGCTCGGGGTCCGAGCGCGGAGGGAGCACGGCGTCGAGCTCCAGGACGACCTCGACCTCGATCGTGAGCTCGCCCTGCCAGAGGACCGCGGGGGGGCCGCAGAGGCCCAGGGGTGAGTGCCCTTCGATCGACACGTCGAGGACCAACCGGTGCTGTCCCGGCGACAGGAGGCCCAACTCGCGGTGGAGGGCTCGAGCCCGGTCGAGATCGTGCGAGAACCCGCACATCGGTGCGGCCAGGCCGACGGTGGCCTCGCGCAGGATCCCGCCGCGCGGCAGGACCCGCAGGCGGCTATGGGAGATCCAGGGAGGCTGCCGCAGGGAGATCGCGAAGGGCTCGCCCGCGGGCCAGGTGCTCCGCCAGCGGATCGCGCCCGAGCCGAGGAGCGCGCGCAGCCCCTCTTCCTGCGAGAGGACGAGGCCCCCGTCCAGGCGACGGCGCAGCTCCTTCACGGCCGGATGCACGACCGTTCTGGAACCCACCTCGGCGTCCCAGTAGGAGAGCTCGACGTCCGGCAGGACGTCGATCAGCTCGCGCACGGATCGGAAGGTCCACCCGACGAGATCCGGGTGCGCCGCCGCGCCACCCCCCCCATCGCGATGCTCGAGCCCACCTCCCGCGGCCACGGGAGCCAGCACGAGGACGAGGAGGAGCCGGGCGCGGAGGGGAACCATGGCGTCGGGGGCGATGCCCTCGGGTAGTCGGAGCGCTCCCCGCCGTCACAGGGTCGGACCCCCGGGCGGGTCGCCGAGGCTCCGTGCTCGACTCGCTCGGGACGCGGGCGCTCGGTGTCAGCCCGCGCCCAGGACGCGGTTGAAGTGCTCGAGCAGCTTGGCGGCTTCGCGGCGGGCGTCGTGGCGTTCGGCGATGCGCTGGGCGCCGTGGGCGCCGAGTGCGCGGCGGTGCTCTGGGGGGCCGCAGGCCAGGGCGGCGCGCAGGGCGGTGGCGAGGTGCTCGGGGGAGCCGGGGGGGACGAGCCAGCCGGTCACGCCGGGCTCGACGCTTTCATCAGACGTCTCTGTCGCTGGATGCCTGCCGGCTTCCTCCATGCACAGCGCGTAGAGTCGACTCGCGGCGCGGTCGGGGCGTGTGCTCGACGCGGATCGCGCCGAGATCCTATCTCCCCCGCGCGAAGGCAGGGTGACCCCTCGGCAGAGCGCCGTGCCGGAGTGCCTCCCACCGCAGGCTGGCCGCCAGCGCCCGCCCAACCCCGCCCCGTTCGCTCTACCTGCACGCCTACGGGCAATGCCGCGGACTTGCAGCCTGCGATGACAGCGAGCGAGGCCGGCAGGGACGGGTGAGTCCCGCCGACCTCGCGTAGAGCCGTTCCTGAAGGCCTGGCACCTCGGGGGTGACAGGTCCAACCAGGTCAAAGCTGCCAGAGGACCCGGTAGCCGTTCGACAGGTTGAAGCCCGTGCCGCAGGGCGAGAGGTTCGGGTCGCGGTACCAGTACTGGTAGAAGCGCGTGAAGCCCGGCGTGATCCCGGTGTGCGCGGCGATGTCGATCGTGCTCGTCGCGACGCCGGAGGAGTTCGCCGCGATCGTCTGCAAACGCGTGACGAAGCCGCCGGCGCAGCGCAGGCCGTCGCCGTAGGGGACGCCCTGGCCGCCGTTGACCCCCGTGCTGCCTTGAAAGAAGAGGCCGGCCTGGTTCGGCCGCGCGTTCGAGCAGACCAGGACGAGCGTGTCGAGCGCGACACTCGCCGATCCCTGGCCTTCGAGCCGCGCGCCCGAGGCAAAAAAGCCGTTGCGACACCCATGACCGGCCGCGCCCGGGTTGTTGCACGGGCACGTGTTGCCGGAGCCGTCACCGAAGCAGAAGGGATCGCCCGGCTCGCCATCGCACGCGTCCCACAGCCCGCCCTGCACGTCGAAGTCGCCGTTGCCGTTCCCGAAGGTCCAAGCGCCGAAGTAGCGCGTGCGCGGCCCTCCCGTCGACGCCATCGAGTGCACCGCGACCTCGCCTTCGAACTGCAGCGATCCTGCGAAGTCGGCGCGCACCTCGCACGGGATAAGCGCGCCGTTCACCCAGTCGTAGGTGGATACGAAGACGTTGGAGTTGGTGTTCGCGGGGAGCTCGATCTCCTCGAAAGCGATCAGGATCCGCTTGCCGTCGGAGTCGATGCTCGGCCGGAGCTGGTTCCAGTACCAGTAGGCCGAGTCGAGGTCGCCGACGATGTTCCGGGATTCGCCGATCGTCGTGCCTTGGAGCACCCGCACCAGTACGTCGAAGTCGCTGCCCCAGTCGCGCTCGTAGGCGACCATGTACGTGCGCGGCTGGCCGGTGCCCGTCGAGTCGAGCATCGTCGACACGACCGGCCGTGTCTCGCTCAACGCCGAGCCGTCGATGAGGAACTCCGGCTGGGCGATCGAGCCCGTCCACGAGACCTGCGCCGCCTTGATGTCGTAGTCCCAGGGGTTGAAGCGGTACTGCCACGCCACCGTCCACGCCTCGGTGCCATCGCCGGTCGAAGTGCCGATCGAACTCGCTATGCTCGGGTTCTGGTTCAGCCCGCCGTTCGTGCTCAGCGTCTGGATGGGCCCGAGGCCGCCGAGGACCGAGACGGAGCGGGACTCGATGTTGACGATGTCCGGGGTCACGAAGCGTTGCCAAACGACGCAGAAGGGGATCGAGAAGGTGGGGTGCGGGGCGCCACCGACGTCCGGGATGTTCCTGTAGGCACCGTCGAGCGGGCTGATCTGGATCACGGCGCCGACGGTCGCGGTCGCGGGCATGACGAAGCGCCCGCGGATGTCCGCCACGCCAGAAGCCGGAACGACGGCCGCGGCCAGGAGAAAGGTGTCGGCGTAGTTGCTGTTCGCGATCGCCGGCGTCGTCCACAGATTGCTCGTGAAGTCGATCGTCAGCGTGGAGAGCAGCGTCCCTGAGCCCGTGACCAGGCGCACGTAGACGTCGTAGTCGATCGCGCTCCAGATGTCGACGTACGCAACGCACCAGCGGTCCGTGGTGGCGTCGTATGAGACGTCGGGCAGGAGCTCGTGGCGCGTACCGCCTGCCACCGTGAACGCGGTGACGAAGGGGTCGACCACGAGCGGGAAGACCGCAAGCTCGACGAAGTCCGCCGGGACACGCAGCTCGATCGCGCCGTCGACCAGCGAGCTGTCGAGCTCGATGCGCGCGCCCCGTGCGTCGATGGCGAAGGCCTCGCTGTAGTCGACGTGGCCGAGCTCGTTCGCGAAGCGCAGGGTCCGGCCGAGGTCTTGGCGGTCGAGCTCCGTGTCGATGCCGATCGTGAGCGTGAGCTCACCCCGCGTGGGCAGGCTCGCGAAGACGAAGCGCTGCTCGAGCGAGCTCGGCGCGAGCTCGTACTCCTCGACGAACGAGCCGTGGTCGATGCGCACGACATTGCCTTCGCGCAGGGTGCGCTCCTGCGTCCACGCTGCGAGCGGCGCGCCGTCGAGGTTCACCGAGCGAACCTCGAACGCGAGCGGATAGTTCCGCGGCGCCTCGGCGCCGAAGAAGGGGATGTAGGTCGCGCCGCGCCCGTCGAAGCGAGCTTTGTAGCTCGTGCCCCGGGCCCAGAGCGCTCCGTCGCCGGGCTCGTCGAAGAGCACCTCGTCGACGGGCAGACCGGGGAGCGTCTGCACGTCGAAGCTCGGCGTCGCGGGGCTCTCGAACGTGTCCGCCGCGGGCGGGTGCGGGAAGTCCTGGGCGCCGGCGAACGCCGCGAGCAGCAGGACGCCAGCGGTCACGAAGAGCGCGGGCCGTGAAGGTTGGAAGGTCGCAGTAGTCTCGAGGTACATGCTGCACACGTGGGCATCGATGAAGAGGGATAGGGATCGAGCCCGCTCGTCACCGCGATGCAAGCCGAACGGCTCGGCGAGCGACTGGCGAGGCCGACGCCCGTCGCGTTCAGCGGCGGGCGGGGTCCACGGCGGATCGATGCGTGAGGTCACCGACTCATGCAGGCGAGGATCCCGCCTGGCACCGGACAGGATTCCGCCCCAATCGTCCGGCCGTTGACGTCGATGGGCGCAGAGGCGGCGCCCGGCCCTCTTCGATTCGATCCGCCCCCGGCGCACCCTGCCCTGGTGACCCACGCCGGATTGGCCTTCCCCAGGCTCGAGGGCAGCCCACGGCCCTCCTGAGTCGCTAGCCGGAGTGCATGCCCTGCCAGGCTCCTGCTACCCCTCAGGAAGCCCTCGTGGATTGGCTCAGTCCGCGTTCAGTGCCGATTGGAAGTGAGCCAAGAGCTTCGCTGCCTCGCGGCGGGCGTCGTGGCGTTCGGCGATGCGGCGGGCGCCGCTCTGGCCGAGGAGATGTCGGTGCTCGGTGCCGCAGGCCAGGGCGGTGCGTAGGGCGTGCGCGAGGTGCTCCGCGGAGCCGGGGGGGACGAGCCAGCCGGTCACGCCGGGCTCGACGAGTTCGGGGATGGCGCCGACGGCGCTGGCGATGGCGGGGCGCTGGAGGGCGAGGCTCTCCATCAGGACCACCGGCAGGCCTTCGGCGAGGCTCGGGACGACGAGCAGGGTGCTCGCTTCGATCGCGGCGCGCACCGCCGCGGCGTCGCCCCAGCCGTGGAGGTGCACGCGCTCGGTGAGGCCGTGGGCGCGCAGCGCAGCCTCGATCGCGGGGCGCAGCTCGCCGTCGCCGACGAGTCGTGCCTCGCAGGCGATGCCCTCGGCCGCCAGGCGCGCCAGGGCTTCGATCAGGATGCCGACCCCCTTCTCGGGGCTGAAGCGCGCCACGCAGACGATGCGCGGCGCGGGCGGCGGCGGAGCGGGCGCGCGCTCGAGGAAGTCCGGGTCGAGGCCGCAGCGCACGACGTGGATCTTGTGCTCCGAGCCCGGCGGGGCCCAGCGCAGGAGTTGGGCGCGGCCCCACTCGCTGACCGCGACGACGAAACGCGCGTGCTCGATCTTGGTCCCGAGCGCGATCAGGGGCGGCGCGTCGAAGCTCTCCGTGCCGTGCGCCGTGAAGCTGTAGCCCGGACCGCCGACGCGCTCGACGAGCAGCGCGACCGCGGCCGAGTTGGTGCCGAAGTGCGCGTGCAGGTGGCGGATGCCCTCGCGCGCGAGCTGCGCCTCGAGCCAGGCGGCCTCGGCCAACCAGGCGAGGTGTGCCAGCCAACCGCGCTCGCCCCGCCGCGCCATGCGCAGGGTCGTGCCCAGGGCGCGTAGGAACTTCGCCGGACGGCGCAGGAAGGTGCGTGCCGAGGCCCACAACAGGGCCGGCGCGCCCTGGGAGAGCACGGTGCGCGTGCGGGCGAGCTCGCGTCGATCGGCCTCCTCGACCAGCGGCTCGGCGTTGGCGCGCAGGGCAAAGCGCGAGACCTCGGCGCCCAGCGCCTCGAGGGCCGCGATCTCGCGCCGCACGAAGCTGTGGCTGGTCTTGGGGTACTGGTTGACGAGGTAGGCGATCCGCGGCCCGCCGCTCGCCGCCGCTCCAGCTGTGCGCGGGGGAGCGTTCATCGCAGGCGCGCGTGCAGGCCCGAGATCTCGGCCCGGTAGGCGACCAGGTCGAAGCGCCCGCCCGGCCGACTCACGCGGTCGGGGGTCACGTCGTGGCGCGGCAGGAGCAGGGCCTCGGGCGTCCGCTCCGGAGCCGGAGTCTCCGTCGTGCAGGCGTAGGCATAACCAGCGCGGCGCACGGCCTCGACCACGCGCCCGTCGAAGGTGCCGTTGGGATAGCAGAAACCGCGCACGTCGGCGTCGATCCAGGTTCGGAGGCGTTCGCGCGATGCGACCAGCTCCTCGGCCAGGCGCGCGTCGTCGACGCGCGTCAGGATCGGGTGGCTGCGCGAGTGCGAGCCGACCTCGTGGCCGGCGCGCGCCAGAGCGCGCACCTCCTCGGGCGTCATGGGGGCGAAACGATCGAGCTCCGGCGGCGCTCCGACGCGCGCTTCGAGGGCCTCGAGGAAGGTCGCGCGGCGCCCGTCCTCCCAGTCCTTGAGCACCTCGATCCGCGCCCGCACCCGCTCGGTGCCGGTGGGCAGGGGCGAGGGCCAGGACCCGCCGCTCTCGGCCGCGGCCGCGACCAGCGACGCGTCGTCCGCCGCACCCACGAGCGCCGCGCCGCGGTCGAACCACAGAGGCTCGCCGCGCTCGACGAAGTCGCTGGTCACGAAGAAGGTCCCGCGAACGCCGTGGCGCTCGAGGATCGGCGCCACGATGCGCGCGTTGTCGCGATAGCCGTCGTCGAAGGTCAACGCGACGCGCGCCAGCTCGTCGGCCTGGCCCGGATCGGCGAGGCCCTCGGAGACCGTCACCGCCCGCGCGTGGGCGCCGATCCACGCCACCTGGGCCTCGAAGTGTTCGGCGGGCATCACGAGCGAGGGAAAGGGGTAACGGGCGCACTCGGCCGCGGGCAACACGCGGTGGTAGGTGAGCACGGTCAGGCCGCCGCGCATGCGCCGCTCGTAGCGCCGCAGCAGCCCCAGCCCACGGGCGGCGTGGTCGATGCCGACGCGCAGGTGGCGACGCAGGCTCACGGCCGGCCTCCGCGCGGCGAAGCGACCTGGAGGAGGTCCGCGGGCCCCTTGTACTCGATCAACGCGGGCCGTCGGCCGCGGACGCGATCGAGCGCGAAGCGCAGCGCGCCCTGGGTCTGCGGGAACTTGCCGAGCAGACAGAAGAACGCATACCACCAGGCGTCCGCCGGCCGATCGCCGCGCGCTAGGCGGCTGCGGGCCGCGCGCACCAGAGGCACGGCGTAGAGCGCCAGCGCGACCAACGACGCCGTGGGGAGCACGGCGCTCGCGGCGTATCCGCGCGAGAGGGCCCAGACGACGCCGAGCGCCACGCTCGCCGGCACGGCCAGGGCCCAGACCAAGGAACTCGCCACGCGGCGCAGGCGCGTGCGCCCCAGTGGCGTGTGCAGGAGGTGCCCGCACTGGGCCGCGGTGTAGCCCGTGCGCACGGCGCGGCTCCACCACTGCCCGAAACGGAGGATGGCCGCGTCGTGCAGGGTCATCTCGGCCTCGAGGCGCAGGATGCGATGGCCCTGGGCCCGCAGGCGCATGCACAGCTCGGGCTCCTCGCCCGCGGCCAGGCCCGGGTCGAAGCCACCGACGCCCGCGAGCATCGACACGCGCATCAGGGCGTCCCCGCCGCAGTCGGACCCATACCCGGGCTCGGTGTCCCACTCGAGGTCGCACAGGCGGTTGTAGATCGACGCTTCCGGCGCGAGCTCGCGGCGGCGGCCGCACACCGCGGCCAGGCTCGCATCGGCCTCGAGCGCCGCGCGCGCGCGCGGGATCCAATCGGCATCGAGCACACAATCGCCATCCACGAACTGCACGAACTCGAGCCCGCCGTCGAGCTCGACCAGCCGGCGCCAACCCTCATTGCGCGCGCGGGCGGCGGTGAAGGGCGCGGCGGGGTCGAGCTCGACCACCTCGAGGCCGCGCCGGCGCGCGCGCGCCACGCTGCCGTCGCTGGAGCCCGAGTCGACGTACACCGTGCGCAGGCCGAGGTCCTCGAGGGACGCCAGGCAGCGCTCGAGGCGCTCGCCCTCGTTGCGCCCGACGACGACGATGCCGAGCGCGCCGCTCACGCGGGTCCCCCGGGCAGGCGCAGCAGCACCGCGAAGGTGCGGATCGAGCGCAGGAAGTAGGGTGCCTCCCAGAACACCTCGACCCACTTGCGCGGGCGGTAGAAGGGCAAGCAGAGGCGCGCCAGGGCGCGCGGGAAGCTGCGCCCGCCGCGCTCGGCCGGATTCCAGCGGCGCCAGTTGCCCGAGTCGAGGATCGCGCTGGCTTCGATGCGCGCGCCGGGGAAGAGCGCCGCGACCTCGTCGACGTCCGGGCGCAGCAGGGTGTCGATCGGGTCGAAGTGGCGCGGGAACCGGTTGGGACCCGTGACGAGCACGTACCCGCCCGGCGCGACCGCGCCCATCAACGCCCGACACAGGGCGCCCGCGTCCTGGACGTGGTGCAGCACGTTGTTCACGAGGGCCGAGCGGATGCCGAGGCCGCGCAGGCGCTCCTGGAAGGCCGGGTCGAGCAGATCCCCCACCAGGTCGACCCCCGGCGCGGCCTTCTGGTCGGCGTGGTAGATCGTGCCGCCGCGGGCGCGCAGGGGTCC
>CAYMYN010000002.1:0-367495 GCA_964394665.1 uncultured Planctomycetaceae bacterium | reverse complement strand
CTCTCGGTACGGCCGGCTTGCCGGCCGTCCAAAAGGCGTTCTGAGAGGCCCTCTGGATGGTCTGCTCTGGATCCGCTCCGGGTCCGCTCGATTCTTCCTCGGCCTCTCACGACAGATTCGATCCGCGGCGCATCACGGCGCCCATGGCCAGGCCGGCGAGCAGCCAACCGACCGCCTGCTGGATGCCCTCGGAGACGAAGAAGCCGTCCGAGAAGCCATACCAGGTCCAGTGGGAAGCGCTGATCGAGAGCCAGCCGAAGAGGCCCATGCCCATCGTGGCCAGGGCTCTGCGGAGGATGCCCTGGCCGGGCGTGCAGCAACCCAGCACGAGGGCGGCGATCAGGGCCGCGAGGAAGCCCGAGGCGAACTCGTACCCCAGGTGCGCGCCCATGGCGTAGGGCGTGTCGGGCCGCCAAGCCAAGAACGCCGTCGGACCCGAGGGGGGCAGGTCCTCGGGTGCGACGCTGCCCATGGCGGGCAGGAAGTAGAGGCCGGCACTCGGAGCCTTGGCCCGCAGCAGCGCGGTCACCTCGCTCTCGTCGGCCACGCTGGAGAAACCCATCTCGCCCAGGGGCAGGGCCATGTTCGCGACGGCGCCCCAGGCGAAGACGACGATGCCGCCCACGAGGGCGGAGAGGAGGGTGCGGAGCATCCCGTGAGTCTAGCCCGGCCGTGGTCGGGCTCGGGCGCGACCCCCAGGGGATGGCTCGCTCCGCGGCGCACCGCGTGGGTCGCCCCCGCGGGGCGCTCAGGGCACGGCCAACGGCACCTCGAGCTCGAGGGTCTGGCCGGCCACGAGCAGGATCGCCCGCGCCTCGGCGCGCAGGCCGTCGGCGCCCTGCACGTCGAGGACGTAGGCGCCGGGCGGGAGGCGGACGGGCTCGACGGGGCCCGACCCCCGGTACTGGAACCGCCAGGTTCGAGTTCCGGCGAACCCCGCCACGCCGCCGCGGTCGGGGTCGGCCGACAGCTCGACCTGGGCCCAACGCAAGGGCGAGCGGTCGCGTTCCAGGATTGGACGGAGCGCGAGCCCCGCGGTCCCGACCTCCAGCTCGATCGTCGCGTCGAGGTCCTGGCGCGGGAAGGTGCGCTCGAAGAGCGTGAGCCGCTCCCCCGCGGGGCCCGGGTGCGCGAGGCTCAGCCGGACCTGGTGTCCGCGCAGGTCCGTGAGCACGAAGCGGCCGTCGGAGTCGCTGAGGGTCTCGCGCCGGTCGGACCAGGGTCCCCCCGCGGAGTCGCCGGCATACACGGCGCTCGCCACCACGAGTCGGCCCGGGGCGAGCGCGCCGTCGATGCGCACGCTTCCGGCAAGGGTCGAGGACGACCCCTCGAACTCCAGGTCGAGGCGCCGCTCCTGGCCTTCCGCCAGAACCACCTCGAGCGCATGCGGCGGAGTCACGGGGCGGCTCGTCCGCGCGATCTCGCGTAGCGGTTCCTCCTCGGCCCACACGCGGTAGGTCCCGGCCGGCAGGGGCGGGAACTGGTAGGCGCCCGCGGCCGAGACCGGCGCCCGCTCCTCGAGGCCCGCCGGTCCCGACGCGCGCACCAGGGTTCGCCGGCCGGTGGGCAGCGGTGCGACGCTCCCCAGGAGCCGCGCGCCGGGGGCAGGGCTGAGGGTGATCGCGGTGCGCCCCCCGGGCTCCAGGAGGGGCAGGATCGGGCTCCACGTCCGCGCGTGGCCGGCGCCGCGCGCCACGGCCACGTAGCGATCGGGCGGCAGGGCTTCGAACCGCGCGGGCTCGCCGGGACGCGCGATCGCGTCGCGCACGGGATCATCCCCGAGGACCGGCTCGTCGGGGTGATCGCGGCGGGCGAGGTGCAGATCGACCGGGGCGCTCGCCCCCGCTTCGAGGCCCTCGACCCACACCTCGAGGGTGTGCCCGGGCGAGAGCCGGAGCTCGACCAGGCCTTCCACCGCGCCGAGCCAATCGCCGCCCCGCACGATGCGCGGCGCGTAGCCGGCCGCGCTCACGAGGATCCCGGCGCTCCCGGGCCGGAGCGGCGGCGCGTCGCACAGGCCCTGCCCGTCGGTCTGGCCGATCGAGCCTTGGCCGCGCAGCGCGAAGGGATTCTCGGTGCGCGGCAGGCGCGCCGAGAGCGCCGCCGCCCAATCGAGCCGGGCGCCCGGGATCGGCAGTCCGCTGAGCGCGTCGACGACCCGTAGGACCCCGTGCGGACGGAGGTCGAGGAGCAGGTCCAGGGGCGCAAGGCTGCCCGCGGCTTCGGCCGGGACCTCGACCACGTTGCGCCCGGAGAGCGCGGCGTACCCCTCGGCCTGGACGACGATCACGTAGGCGCGGCCCGGACGCAGCCCGCAGAGCTCGAAGGCGCCGTCGCTGCGGGAGCGGGTGGCGTGGGGCAGACTCGTCGCGGAGTCGAAGAAACTCAGCTCGGCCTCGAGGGCCTCCCCGTTGGCCCGATCGCTCACCGTGCCGGTCAGGCAGACGCCCGCGTGCACGACGAGCACGACGTCGGCGCGCGGGATGCCGGGCTGTAGGCGCAGGGGTGCGCTCCAATCGCCCAGGGCCCGCGGCGTGCGGGCGGCCAGGCGCACCAGCTCCGTCGGCGCCCCGTCGACGTGGAACGTCCCGTCCGCCGCGCTCGTCGCGACGACGCGCGGGAGCAACGAGCCGGTCCCCAGGGCCCGCTCCGAGTCCTGGAGCAAGACCTCCGCGCCTGCGACCGGCGCGGAGCCTTCGTCGACGACACGGCCGGTCACGGCGTAGCGTGCCGCCAGCGCCTGCTCTTCCGCCGGGGCGAGGTCCGGATCCGCCGGACCCGCGGCGGCGCGCGTCGCTTCCGGTCCGGGCGCAGGAGGGTGGGGAGTCTCCCCCGCGGACGGCGTGGGGAGCGCGCGCACCGCAGGCCCCACCGGCGCTGGGCGCGCAGCGTCGCGCAACCACCAGCCCGCGCCGAGCGCGAGGACCAAGAGGCCGAATCCCACGCCCCATCCGAGGACCCGCCGACCCGATCGTGAGGAGCGCCCCCCCATCGCGGCCGCGAGTCTAACCTGCTCCGCCGCCGATCCGCCCGGAACCGGGGCACCCAGATGCGCGCCGCGGCCCAGGGCCCACGGCCGGACGCGCCGCGGTGGATGTCGAGCGGGTTCCGGGTTGCGACACTCTCCGCGTGCACTCCCGTCCTCCGCTGCCCGCCGAACGTTCGTTCTTCGAGCGGCCGACGCGCGCACTGGCCCGGGCGCTGATCGGCACCTTCCTGGTGCACGATGCGCCCGAGGGGCGCACGATCGGGCGCATCGTCGAGACCGAGGCCTATCTCGGGGCACGCGATCCGGCGGCGCACAGCTTCCGCGGTCCCACGGCTCGCAATCGCACGATGTTCGGCCCGCCGGGGCGGCTGTACGTGTACTTCATCTACGGGATGCACCACTGCGCCAACGTGGTGAGCGCGCCCGAGGGAGTCGGCGAGGCGATCCTGCTGCGCGCGCTCGAGCCGGTCGAGGGTCTCGAGCTCATGGTCGCACGGCGCGGAACCACCCAGGTGCGCGAGCTGTGCCGCGGCCCCGCGCGGCTCGTGCGGGCCATGGGACTGGGGCCGGAGGACGACGGCGCAGCGCTCGGCGGACCACGCCTCTTCATCGCGCCCCGCGGTGCCCTCGGCGCTTGGCCGCGGCGACCGTGCGTCCTGCGCGACGTGCGCGTCGGAGTCACGCGCGCGGCCGAACTCCCCCTGCGCTTTCTCGAGGCGGAGAACCCGTTCGTCTCGCGCCCTGCGCGCGGAATTCGAGAGTAGGCGCCAAGCCCATGCGCCCCTCCCAGGCGATCACGGCCTGGTCCTTCGCTCGAGTCGGCGCAGGCCACCGGTGAGGGTGATCTTCACGGATCGAGTCGCAGGGTCACCCGGTGGGAGCGCCCCGCGACCAGGACCGTCGCGAGTTCGCCGCGAACGCGCTCACCGGGGCCCGCCGGTCCGTGCGCGACGGGGGAGAAGGCCGTGACCCGACAGGGACCGGCGGGCAAGCTCCGCCAATGCGCTTGGCCGCTGCGGCCGGAGCGCTGCGTGGCCCCAGGGTGATCCGCATGGTCCGGCAACACGAGCCGTAGCTCGATGTCCGCCAGGGCTACGCCCGAGGAGTCCTGCACCTCGACGTCCAAGCTCGCCCCGGCCTCGAGGCGCAGGTCGGGGAGCACCAGAACTTCGTCCCCGGTTCGCAACTCGAAGGGCGCCGACCAGGCGGGAGCATATCCCGGGGCAGCACCACCAAGCGGTATCTACCCGCGACGGGGAACTCCAGGCGGTAGCGTCCCTCGGCGTCGGAGCGCGCGCGCACCGCGTTCGGCGACCAAACGCCCACGGGGAGAGAAGGGCTCACGAGCCAGGCCTCCGACCAGAGATCTGCGTTCTCGACTCCGCGTCCGTCCTCGGCGACCAGCCTTCCCTCCACCGCGGCGCCCCGCGTGAGCGCGAGGACGAGTTCGACCTCCCGCCCGCCCGGGGCCAGCGTGAAGAACTCCGATGTCGCGAGGGCAAAACCCGCTGCCTGGACCTCGACCACGTAGGTTCCAGCGCCCAGGTCGTCGAGGCAGGCATGTCCGGCGCTGTCGCTGACCCGGCGAGAAGGGCCGGCGAATCGTCCGCGTTGGAGCGTGCTCGGGTCCACCAGCCGCACCATCAGGCGATAGGCCTCGATCGGGCTGCCGTCGCGTGCTTCCACGACTCGGACGTGCACAGGGACCCGAGGCTCGAGCGTGACGACGAGATGGTCTCTCCCGCACGCGACGCGCTCCAGGCGCGCGGGCTCGAAGCCGGGGGCCTCCACGTCGAGTCGGAATAGGCCAGGAGCCAGATCGCTCAGGACGAAGGCGCCGGTCGCGGCGCTCTCGACCTTCCGCGGGGTCGGATCCGTGCCGTCGCGGCCCACGGCCCGCACACGAGCGCCGGCAATGCCATCGCCCGCGGTCGTGCGTACCCAACCCGAGATCGACCCCACCGGATCGAGGTGGATATCTTGACGTACCACACCCCGGTCGCCCGCGGCGATTCGCAGGATCGAGTAGTGACCGCGCCCGAAGCGCGCGTGGTAGCCCGTCAGCACGTAGGAGCCCGGGGCAACGTCCTCGAAGCGGAACCGGCCCTCTGCGTTGCTGAGGGCGAGCCGCTCCCGGCCCTCCGGCCGGTCCAGCGCGTCGCGCGGTACGAGCCGCATTTCACTCTGTCCCACCGGTTCTCTCTGGCCCCTCGTGTGCACGATGCCTTCCAGGACGAGCAGCGGGTCGAGCGTCAGCACGACCTCGGATTCCTGTCCGCCCATGAGTTGGACGGCCTGCCGAGCCGCAGGCGCGAGCCCTGCTGCGGTCGCGCTCACCGCGGCCGTTCCCGCCGGCAGCCCCGCCGCGACGAAACGCCCCTGCGCATCGGCGGCGCCCACACGGCGCGACTCCCGTCCCGTCACGAGCTCGATGCGCGCGCCCGGCACGGGGCTCCCCTCGAAGTCCACCACGCGCACCGTCAGTCGCGCTCCCGCGGCTCGTTCCTCGATCGAGACGACCTCGCGCCCGGCATCCGCCGTGGGAACGCCCGTCTCGATCCGGTCGGAGCGTTGGCGCGCCTCGTGCTCCGGCCAGCTCGAGCGCAACTCCGCTGGCGGCGTCGACAGCCCAGTCGTCCCTGGGACCGCGACGGGCGCCGCCGCGTCACCGGCGAACCAGTACACCGACCCGAGGATCGACGCGACCAACGCCGACGCCAACAGTCCGACTCGAGTTCGACCATCCCCCACGACGCTCAGATCCTAGCCCCGCTCCTTCTCGAGGGGCAAGCCGCGCGGACAGAGCCGGTGCGGGGAACCCCCACTGCATCGTCCGCGGCCCGCGAAAGCTCCGCCAGGCGAATGCGCCCGGGACATTCCTCCCTACCACGCGCGCGCATCCACACCAGGATTCTGGCCCGGATCGAGTTAGAGCCCGTCCTAAGACCTGGCGCGCCCCATGGGCGTGCTGGGGCCGCGATCCGCAAGGCGCAGCGACGACGCGTACTCGCCTGCAAGACTCGGAGGAGCTGCAACGCCGCGGGCGCGAGCTCCAGCGCGGCCACGGGGCGCGCCAGGTCTTGGGACGGGCTCTTAGCCCCGAGCCCCATAGCGCCGCCGATAGAAGCGCGCGGCGAGGGCGAGCAGCAGCGTGCCGACGGCGAGCATGAGGGTGAGCTGGAGCCAGATGCCGGAGCGCTCGTCGGTCGGCAGGACGCCTTTGCCGTACCACAGGACGCCGTGATAGGCGTCCATCGCCCAGGCGACGGGCGTGATCGAGCCGACGGCGCGGAACCAATCGGGGGTGATCTCGCGCGGGAACCAGGCGCCGCCGACCGCGCTCATCACCAGGATCACGAGCGTCGAGAGGCCCTCGAGTTGTTTCTGCGTACGGCAGGCGACCGCGAAGAAGATGCCGATGCCGATCGCGAGGTAGACCCACGCCAAGGAGACGAGGGCCAGATGCATGGGCGCCGCGAGCACCGGCACGGCGAACACCAGGCCGCCGTAGCTGAACAGCAGCACGAGCTGCGCCAGCGCGATCAGCGAGATGGCCAGCAGTTTGCCGAGCAACACCGCGCCCCCCGCCGCCGGAGTGAGCTGCAAGCGCGTCAGGGTGCCCTCGGCGCGCTCCTGCAGCAGCGTTCCGCCCGCGCCGACGACGCTGAACAGCAACATCATCACCGCCATCGCCGAGAAGGCGTGCGACGGCCCGGCGCTGCGCGCCAGACCGGCGCCGGCGCCGCCTATCACGTCCTCGCTGGACAGGCCCAGGAAACGCGGCAGCTCGCGCAGCGGGTCGAAGCCGCCGGCGGGAGCGGCCAGCGGGCCGGGCGCACCGCCGTCGTCCTGGGCCACCTCCGACCGTCCCTCGGTCGCACTCGCCCGGCCGAGGCCCGCGAGCACGCCTTCGATGCGCTCGTAGCTCTCGCGCAGCGCGGCGGCGGCCTGGGGTCGGCCCGCGGGTGGGAAGTCGACGAGCTCCAGCGCGCGCTCCATCACGCCGGCGCCGAAAATCTGGGCTTGGCGCGGCAGGAGCACCGGCGCGAGCTGGAACAACACGACCTGCTGACTGATGGTGCGCGAGGGATCCCGCAACAACCGCAGCTCGGGCGGATTGCCCGCGGCTACTCCCGCGCCGTAGCCCGCGGGGATCACGAGCCCGCAGGGCTTGGCGCCGCTCGCAACGGGGCGGCGCGCATCCGGCACGAGCTCGACCTCGAGCCCGCTGGCCGCGCGCAGGGCGGCAAGGAGCTCGGCGCTGGCGGCGCTCCCGTCGCGGTCCTCGACCGCCAACTCGACGCGCGCCGCGGGGCCGCCTCCACCGCCGCCGGACATGCCGGACATCGCGGTTCCGAAGACCGTGCCGAGCACGATCGGCAACAAGAAGGTGAGCAGGAGGGCCGTGCGGTCCCGGCCGAAGAGCAAGAGGTCCTTTCGGGCGAGGTGCCAAGCGGTGGCGAACATCAGCGCTCCCCATCGCGCAACGCGCGACCGGTCAGGGCCAGGAAGACGTCCTCGAGCCCGGGGCGCGCCTCGCGCAGCTCGGCGTCGAAGCCCGCGCCGCGCAGGACCTCGGCCGCGCGCCCGAGATCGGCGTCCGGGGCCAGGTGCAAGCCCGCCCCGAGGGCGCGCTGCACCTGGGGCAGCCCCTGCAGCTCGGCGAGGGTGCCGGTGGCGATCGCGCGCCCGTGGTCCATCACCAGGATGCGGTCGCACAGGCGTTCGACCTCGCCCATCTGGTGGGTCGTGTAGATCAACGTCAGGCCGCCCGCGCGCAGCTCGTCGACGAACTCGAAGACGTGATTGCGCGATTGGGGATCGACCCCGGCGGTGGGCTCGTCGAGGAAGAGGAGCTCGGGCTCGTGCAGCAGGGAAGCGACCAGGTTGAGGCGCCGCTTCATGCCGCCCGAGAAGGTCTCGACGCGCGATCGGGCCCGATCCGTGAGCCCCGCGGCCTCGAGGGCCCACTCGACCCGCGCGGCCAGGCGAGCTTGCGCGACGCCGTGGGCGCGGGCGAAGAACTCCAGGTTCTCGCGGGCCGAGAGGGCGCCGTAGAGCGCGATCTCCTGGGGCACGACGCCGATGCGCGCGCGCAGCTCGCGGCCCTGGCTTCCCGGATCGAGGCCCAGGACACGCACCTCGCCCGCGTCCCGCGCCTCGAGGGTCGCGAGGATGCGCAGGGTCGTCGTCTTGCCCGCCCCGTTGGGCCCGAGCAGGCCGAGGGCCTCGCCGCGGCGCAGCTCGAGATCGAGCCCGTCGACGGCACGCAGGGCGCCGAAGACCTTCGTCAGCCCTCGCACGAGGACCGCCGGTTCATGGCTGGGTGTGGTCATGGTGGGCGTGCACCCGGATTGGGCGGGGCCGCGCATCTTGCCTCGGAGGCCGCGGATCCTTCGCCTGGGCCCTGAATTCCGGCCCGCCCGTCGGCGTAGGGGGCCCCGCGCCGATCCGAAACACTTCGGGACCGGCCGCGCAACGGCGGCGCCATGCGGATGACCAAGGAAGAACGGACCTGGGCCCTGGCGGCCCACCTGGCTGGCCCGGTGGGCTGCCTCGCTTCGGCCGGACTGCTGGGGTTCCTCGTGCCCCTGCTGATCTGGATCCTGAAGCGCGAGGAGAGCAGCTTCGTCGCCGACCAGGCCGCCGAGGCGTTGAACTTCCAGATCACCCTCTTCCTGCTTTGGATCGCCGGCATCCTGCTCGCGATCGGCACCCTCGGCATCGCCCTGCTGGTGCTCATCCCGGCCTACTTCCTGCTGCTCCTGGTGCAGATCGTGCTCGGGATCCTGGCCGGGATGCGTGCCTACGACGGCGTCTGGTACCGCTACCCCTTCGCCGTGCGCACCGTCCAGTAAGGCACCGTCCAGTAGCGCCGCGGGCGAGGGGCGCTATCGTCTGCGGCGCTTGGCCCCCTCCCCCGTCGCAGCGCTGCGCGCCCCCGGACCGGGCCTCACCCTGGGCTTGATCGGCGTGTTGTGCGCCATCTGGGGCAGCACCTGGCTCGTGATCCGCGGCGGTCTCGAGGACTTGCCGCCCTTCACCGGAGCCGCGGCGCGCTTCTGGCTGGCGGGCGCCGTGTTCGGGTTGCTCGCGCCCAGATTGGCGCCGATCGAGGGCGGCGCGCGGCCCACTCTCGGCCTGGTCGCGGTGATGGGCGGGCTCAACGTGGGCGCGTCCTATGCCCTCGTCTACTGGAGCGAGACCCGCATCTCGTCCGGCCTGGCGAGCCTGATCTGGTCGGTCTTCCCGCTGATGCTCGCCCTGCTCTCCAGCATCTGGCTGCCCGAGGAACGGCTGCGCCGCCGCCAGTGGGTGGGCCTGCTGCTGGGGCTGGGGGGCATGGCCGTGCTCTTCTCGACGGACCTCGTCGCGATCGGTCCGCAAGCGGTGTGGGCCGGCGCGATCCTGCTCCTGAGCCCGCTGGCCTCGGCGATCGGCAACCTGGCGGTCAAGCGCCACGGCGCGGGCATCAGCTCGCTGCTCCTCAACCGCAATGGCATGTTGCTGGGCGCGGCGTTGCTCACGGCCCTCGCGCTGTGCACCGAGGACCTCGGCGCCGCGCGTTGGACCGGCCCCGCGCTGGCGAGCATCGCGTACCTGGCCCTGGTCGGGACGGTGCTCGGCTTCGGCCTCTACTTCTGGCTCCTGCGCTCCGCCCCCGCCAGCCAACTGGCCCTGATCGCCTACGTCGTCCCGCTGGTGGCCCTGACCTTGGGTGCCGTGCTCGCCAACGAGCCCGTGGGCGCGCACACGGCCCTCGGCGCGGCCCTGATCCTCGGCGGCGTGGCCCTGGTCCTGCGCCGCAGGGCGTGAGGGGCCCCACGGAGGGACGGGCATGGGCGAGGGTGACGACGCCCGGGGGTCGGGACTAGGGTGGCCCCTCGGATCCCGTGAGGAACCCGGAGCGATCGCCGCCATGCTCGATGCCATCCGTCCGCGCCGTGCCGTGTTCCCCCTGGCTGTCTGGATCTGCGCCGCGGGCGCGCTCGGAGCCCAGGGGGAGCGCCGCTTCGACGATGGCGCGCTGAAGCCGCTGGCCGAAGCCCTCGCCGCGACCTTCGCCGCGCGTGAGTCGGGCAGCGGCGCCGCCGAGGCCCGCGCCGCCGTCGCTCAGCGCCTGGCCGGACTCGCCGCGCGGGCGGAGGGCGCGCACCCGTTGGCGCTCGCGGCGGATCTGGGACGGGCGGCCTGGTTGGCGCGCGCCTACCCGGACGAACGGCGGCGGCGTGGCAAGGTGCTCGAGGAGCGCTTCGAGGGCGGGAGCTTCGGCGCCGCCGGCCTGACCTACGCGCTGCGCTTGCCCGACGAGTACGACCCGACGAAGGGCAGCTATACCCTGATCGTCGCGATTCCCGACTACGACGAGACTCCGGCCGAGCACCTGCGCACGTACTGGACCGATCCGGTGTTCCGGCGCGGGGCGATCGTGGTCGTACCCAACATGCCCAGCGACCGCGAACGCTGGACGCGCGTCATGGTGCGCGGGCGGCCCGGTGGCCTGGCCCACGTGCTCACCGCGCGGCGCATCGCCACCGAGCGCTACGCGGTGGACTTCGATCGGATCTTCCTCGCGGCCCGCGGCAAGGGCGTGCCCGCGGCCGTGGCGGCCGGGAACTTCGGGCCGCAGCTCTTCGCCGGCGTCCTGGCGCGGGCCGGAGACCCCGATCCGCTCGACGCGACCGGCGCGGACAACTACACCAACCTCCCGACGCTCTTCCTCGGCGGCGGAGCGAACGCGCGCGCCTTCCAGTCAGCGGCGCGCGCCCTGGGGAACGAGCTGTGCACCGTCGAGCCGTCGGGCGACGGGTTGCGGGCGTGGAGCTGGATGCAGTCGAACCCCCGTCGCTCGCACCCCACGACGGTCGTCGTGCGGCCCGGGGACCCCTTCCCGACGCGTGCCTACTGGATGCGAGTCGCCGCCACGGCCCCGGACGTGCGCGTCGAGGCGCGCATCGACCGCGCGGCCAACAGCGTGCACATCCAGTCGCGCGGCGCGTCGCGGGCGATCCTGTACCTCAACGACCAACTGCTCGACCTCGACCGGCCGATCCGCATCGTCGAGGGCGGCCTCGAGCGCGACCTGCGCGCATCGCGCCACCTGCCCACGGCGCTCGACCTCCTGATCGAAGGCACGAGCGACCCCGCGTGCTTCTACACGGCCGAGCTGCTCGTCGACCTGGCCGGCGCCGCGACCAGCGGCCCCGCGACGGCCTCGCCCGCTCAGGATCGCGACTTCCTGCGTCAACTCGCGGAAGCGGGCTCGGACGCCGCCGCACTCTGGCGCCTGCACGAGTCCTTCGCGGCCGTGGGATTCGCGGAGCACGCGCGCTCCGCCCTGCGGCGCCTGGTGCGCCTGCACCCCGACCACGTCCGCGGGCGCGCGGCGCTGGGCCACGAGCGCTCGGGCGCGCACTGGTTCACCCGCGCCGACAGCCGGGCGGCCTTCGAGCGGCGCCAGGATCCCATCTTCGCCGCCGAGCGCGGCTACGTGCAGCACGGCGGTCAATGGGTGCACCCCGCCGATCGCGCCCAGAGCGCGCGGGGCCTGACGCGCGATCCCGACAGCGGCATGTGGCTCGGCGCGGCCGATCGGCGGCGTCTCGCGGAGGGCTGGGTGCTCCAGGACGAGGAGTGGATCGGGCCCGACGAGGCCGGGCAGCGCGACCTGGGCCTGTGGAAGATCGACGGCGAGTGGCTCGACCTGCCCGCGGCCAACCGGCGCCGCGCGCGGCCCGAGTCGCCCTGGCGCATCCCTGGACCGCTGGTGCGCGTGATCGCCACGGTCGACCGCGACGTGGCCCTGCGCGCGCGGATCGAGATGGAGCGCGCGCTCGACGACCTCGTGCGGATCTTCGGCGCCGAGCCCCAGCTCCCGCTCGAGGTGCTCGTGCTGCGCGACGAGGAGCAGTACGACCTGTTCGCCTTCGGCGCCCCCGACGGTCGGCGCGCGCCGACCAGCGCCAGCCGACTGCACTTCGTCCACAGCGCCTTCCTGGCCGAGAGTTGGTTCGAGCGCGTCGAGAACCAGCTCCTGTACCGCGGCATGGGAGCCTGCTACTACGACCCGCTGTTCCCCCACGGCGAACGCTACGGGGTTCACTCGGCGCGGCTCGCGCTGGGGTTCTCCTTCGTCGAGGCCCTCGACCCCAGCCCCAAGGCCGTGCGCCGCGCGCTCACGACCGGCGGACCGGGAGCCGACTTCCTGCAGGCCTTCCTGAGCGAGAAACAGCTCCCGGCCTGGCTGCGCTACGGCGGCCCGGTGTACGCCGAGCGCTACTACCGCGACCCGACCGTGGCCGAGGGCGGAGACCCCTTCTGGACGCGGCGTTGGTCGCTCGAGAACCTCGCGGCGGCCGGCGGATGGCGCGGAATGGCGGAGGTGCTCGCGTTCCCGCTCGACGCCGACGACCGCGCCGGGGCGCGCAAGCTCCTGATCGAGGCGGGCCTGGTGGTGGCCTTCGTGCTCGACGGCGGCTGCGCGCCGGTCTCCGACGCCCACGCCCGACTGCGCGGCCGACTCGCCGCGGGCCGCGCCTCGCGTTCGGACTTCACGGCCCTCGAGAACGCCCTGCTCGCCAACGAGGCCGAGCTGCGCGCCTTCGCGGAGCTCTGAAGCAGCGCCCGGGTCAGGCGCGGGTCGGGGGCTTGCTGCTGAGATTGAGTCTCAACTAAGATGGGCGGCCCAGCCGCCCGCTCCACACCCCCCGCCCCTCCCCATGCGCCTGCTCCTCGTCTGCCTCCTGGGTCTCCTCGCCGCGTGTTCCGCCGAGAGCCGCGCCGACTCGGGCGAGCTCGTGTTCGTGTTCCAGCGCCAGAAGGAGCCCGACGCCATCCGCCAGCAGGCGGCCGAGGTCGCGCGGCGACTCGAGGCCAAGCTCGGCCGTGGCGTGCGCGTGCAGGTGCCGCTCGACTACCAGGCCAGCGTGCAGGCCCTGGTCTCCAAACAGGCGGACGTCGCTTGGTTGAGCGCGATCCCGTTCCTGCTCGCTCAACGCGACGGCGGCGCGAGCCTGTTGCTCGCCGAGCGGCGCCGCGATGCCAGCGGCGAGTTGCGCACGAGCTACGACTCGGTCTTCGTCGTGCCCGTGGACAGCCCCCTGCGCTCGCTCGAGGACCTGGTCGCCCGCGCCGACGACCTGCGCATCTGCTTCACCAGCCGCACGAGCACCTCGGGCTACGTGATGCCCTACTCGCGCCTCGTCGACGAGGGTCTCCTGGAGCCCGGCCAGGACGTGCGCACGAAGTTCCGCTCCGCGACCTTCGGCGGCAGCTACAGCGCGGCGCTCGAGGAGGTGTTGGAGGACCGCGCGGACGTCGCCTGCGTCAGCCACTACACCGTCGAGGGCGAGCGCGCCGACCTGTACCTGCCCGCCGAGCGGCGCGCGGCGCTGCGCATCCTCGCGCGCACGCCCGACGTGCCGACGCACCTGGTGTGCGTGCGCGGCGGGCTCGACCCGGAGCTCGCGGCGCGCATCCGCCGCGCCCTGCTCGAGATCTCGCAAGAAGATCCCGAGCTCCTCGCGCGGGTCTACGGCGCCTCGGTCTTCGCCGAGGTCGACCCCGAGCAGCACGTGCGCGCCGCGCGCGTCGCGGTCGAACGCTTGGGCGTGTCCCTCGAGTCGCTCTGAGCCCACCCACCCGTGCTGGCCCAGAACCCCCGCACCCTCACGGTGCGCGACCTCGAGGTCGCCTACGGCGACGGGCCGGCCCTCCTGCGGGGGCTCGCCTTCGAGGCCTCGCGGGGCGAACACGTCGCCCTGGTGGGCGCCTCGGGCGCGGGCAAGACGACGCTCCTGCGTTGCCTCGCGGGCACGCAGAGCGGTGGACGGGGCGAGGTCGTGCGCGCCGGCCGCGTGGCGAGCGTGCACCAGGACCTACGCCTCGTGCTGCAGAGCAGCGCCCTCGCCAACGTGCTGCACGGGGCACTTGCGCGTACGCACCTCGTCGCGGGCGCGCTGGGTTTTTCGCGCGAGGAGCGACAGCGGGCACGCGCCTGGCTCGCCCGCGTCGGGCTCGCCGGCAAGGAGCGTCTACCCGTGCGCAGCCTCTCGGGGGGCGAGCAACAGCGCGTCGCGATCGCGCGCGCCCTGATGCTGGGGCCCACGATCCTGCTGGCGGACGAGCCGGTGGCCGCGCTCGACGAGGACAACGCCACGCGCGTGCTCGAGCTGCTGACGCGCCTATGCCGCGAAGAGGGCGTGACCCTGGTGAGCGTGCTGCACCAGCGCGCGCTCGCGCTGCGCTTCGCGGACCGCGTGCTCGAGCTGCGCGAAGGAGTCCTCGTGCCGTGTCGCTCCGACTGCGTCGCCGCCCCCGACCCGGAAACGGCACCGAGGCTCGAGCGGCCCCCGCGACCTGCTCCGCCGCCCGAGATCGGCCCCGTGGAACCGGATGGAACGCTCGAGCCGCGCCTGCTCGGCGGTCGCCCCTGGCGCTTCGCCCTGATCGGCGGCGCGGCCGTGGCGCTCTACGCCTGGAGCCTGGCGGGCCTCGAGCTCGAGGCTCGCCAGCTCGCCCACGCCCCACGCAACCTGCTGCAGTTCGCGGCCAGCTTCGTGCCGCGCTCCCGCGCCGCCCTGACCGACCTGCCCTGGCCCGACATCCTGCGCGGTCTGCGCGAGACGCTGCAGATGTCGCTGCTCGCCACGACGGTCGGGATCCTGGGTTCGTTGCCGCTGGCCGTGCTCGCGGCCCGCAACCTCAGCCCCCCCTGGCTGAGCCGGCCGACGCGCCAGGCGCTCAACCTGGTGCGCACGGTGCCCTCGATCCTGTGGGCGATGCTCTTCGTGGCCGCCGTGGGCCTGGGACCCTTCGCGGGCATCCTGGCCCTCGTCTGCTACACGCTGGGATACCTGACGAAGTTCTTCTACGAGGCCTTCGAGGGCACGGGCCGCCCGATCCAGGACGCCCTGCGCGAGCTCGGCGCGAGCGGCCCGCAGCGTTTCGTGCACGCGGTCTGGCCCGCGGCCCTGCCCGCCTTCCTGTCCGCGAGCCTGTTCATGCTCGAGTACAACGTGCGCTCGGCGAGCATCCTGGGCGTGGTCGACGCGGGCGGCATCGGCGTGCAGCTCCACGAGCTGCTGATCTACCGCAACTTCCCCGGCGCCGCCGCGTGCCTGCTGCTCGTGCTGGCGGTCGTGATCGTGCTCGACGCCCTCTCCTCGCGGGTCCGCGACTGGGCCGTGCGACGCTGAGAGTTCTCAGCCCGACGCGCCGTTCGACGACTCCGGGGTCCGTGCGGTCGTACGGGGATCGGCGGAGAGCCACGCGGGCCGCGTGGTCACGACGCCGTTGCGGCGCTTGAGCTTCTGGGTCAGGGCGTGGTGCTCGTGGCGGTTCTCGTAGAAGGTCGCCGTGCAGTCGCGGCACTGCTCCCAGCCCTCGTAGCGGAACGACAGGTGGGCCCGTCGCAGGCTGCGCATGGCGTCGCTGTTCCAGAGCTCGGGGATCGAGCTCTCGGGATACCGCCCGATGCGGATGCGCGCGTCGAAGTCGAAGCGGCACACCGACATCGTGCCGTCGCTGAGCAGGAACAGCGCGTCCCAGGGGTAGTGGCAAGGCTCGCGCACGCTGCGGTAGAGCGCGTCGATCCAGCGCCGCGGGAGGATGTGCCGCCGGCGATGGGGCTCGTCCGGCACGTAGTCGCCGTGGTTGTTCGGCGAATGGAACAGGGAGTCGTCCACGAGGGGCGCGTAGGCCGCGAAGAATCGGCGCTCGGCCTCACGGTCGAAGAGCGGGGTCATGACGCACGTGATCGTGAGGGTCGGCAGGCGCACCTCGCCCCAAGGGCTCGAGCGACGGGGGCCTTCCTCGTCGCGGATGCGGCGCAGCCTGCGCACGTTCTCGAGCAGCTTGCGATAGTCGAGTCCGTCGCGCGTGATCGCCAAGGACTCGTCGGCCGAGTCGGCCGAGATGTTCACGATGTCGGGACCGGCGCGGACGATCGCGCGTGCCAGGTCCTCGGTCAGCAGGGTGCCGTTGGTGCTGATCGTCACGCAGCGCTCGCGCTCCGCCGCCAACTCGAGCATGCGGGCGATCTGCGGGTGCAGGGTCGGCTCGCCGACCGTGTGCAGCGTGAGCCGCGGGATGCCCAGGGCGACCATCTCGTCGAGCAGGCGCGTGAAGACGCCCAGGTCGAGGTAGGTCTTGGGCCGCACCATGTCCTTGTTGCCGCAATACGCGCAGCCCAGGTTGCAGGCGTTCGTCGGCTCGACGACCACGCGACGGGGAACTTCGGGGGGTAGCCCCTCGGGATGGCGCCGGGCGAGTCGCCGGGCGCGCGTGTGCACGACGGCGCGCTGCAGGAGCGTGGTTCGCCGGATCAGGTCCTTCAACATGCGCAGCCTCCTGGGAGTCCACCCGTCCTTCACTTCCCCCCCCGGGGCGGACCCGAGCCTAAGCGAATCGATCCGGTTCCGCAGCCGGAATTCTCGGCTGGACCGCGATACCATCCCAGCGCGCCTTCCGGGGCGCGGCCCCCATGGTCAGGACCGTACTCGTCACCGGCGCCGGAGGATTCCTGGGTTCCCACGTCGTTCGAGCCCTGCTGGCGACCGGCGAGCGGCCGCGGGCGCTGGTGCGGAGTGGCCGAGTACCCGATTTCCTGCGGCGCTCCGACGTCACCTGCGTGGAAGGTGACCTCCTCGACGAACGCAGCCTGACCGCGGCCTGCCGCGGGGCCCAGGCATTGGTCCATTGCGCGGCGCGGACCGGCTTCTGGTCGCGTCAGAATGGCGAGCAACGCAAGGTCAACGTCGAGGGCACGGCCGCGCTCTATCGCGCGGCGCACCGCATGGGAATCGAGCGCATCGTGCACGTGTCCTCGGTCGCCGCCGTGGGAGCCACGCGGGACGGCAGCGTGCTCGACGAGACGACGGTCTGGAACCTGAGACCTATTCGGGTGAACTACGCGACGACCAAACACGCGGGCGAACAGCGTGCGCTGGCCGCCGCGCACGGCGGCATGCCGCTGGTCGTCGTGAACCCTGCCGCGATCCTGGGGCCGCGGCTCGACGGACGATCGAGCTCGTCGTTGCTCGCGCGGGTCGCGCTCGGCCGTCAACGCTTCACGCCCGCCGGCGGGGCTTCGGTCACCGACGTCGAGGACGTGGCGCGCGCCATCCTGCGCGCCCTCGATGTCGGTCGCGTCGGGGAGCGCTACATCCTGGCCGGCCACAACCTCACCTGGGAAGCGCTCTTCGCGGCGGCGGCGCGGCTCAAGGAGGTTCCTGCTCCGCGGCTGCACCTGGGCCCGCGCTGGACGGGCGCCGTCGCGTGGGGGCTGACCTGGCTCGACCGCCTGCGCCTCACGCGCCCGCCCTGGACCCCGGAGATCTGGCGTTCCTACGGCTGGTACTCGTGGTACGACTCCGACAAGGCCCGGCGCGAGTTGGGGTACACGGTGCGTCCCCTGGAGGAGATCCTGCGGCGCAGCCTGGACCTCTCTCCGCCCGAGGGACACTCCCCGCGATGACGTCGAAGCGCGCGCTCGGCTCGGGGTCCGCGGCCTGTCTGGTGTTCGCGCTCGCGCTCGCGACCGCTTGCGCGCAGGAGGAGCGCGGGGACGTGCTGCGCAGCGACCGCGCGCTCGAGGTCTTCGCCCTCGAGGATCCCCTGGGCCAGTTTCGTTCCCTCGGGCGGACACCGTCGCCCGGCGGCGTGCGGCTACCCGCCGACGCCCCCTGGTACGTGGAGCCGCTCGAAGTCCTCGCACCCACCGAGCTGCGCGCGCTGGTGCTCGAGCTCGGCGTCCCGGGCCTGTCCTTGCCTGCGGCGACTCCCGAGCAGCTCGCGGCGCTGCGTGGGCTCGAGGCGCTCGAGACGCTGATCGTCCAGGGGCCGGCCGTCGGAGATGGGGACCTCGACGTGCTGCGCTCCTTGCCCAACCTGCGGAGCCTGAACTGGAAGGAGACGGCGCTGAGCGAGGCGGGGATCGAGCGCCTGGCCGAGCTGACCGGGCTCGAGGAGCTGGGCCTGCGCGGATCAGCGATCTCGGACGGATCCCTGGAGCCCCTGTTGCGGATCTCCGGGCTGCGCAAGCTCAACCTCGACCGTACCGCCCTCACCCATGCCGGACTCGTGCTCGTCGCCCGCTGGCCTCGTCTGGAGCGACTGCACGTGGTCGACACCGCGATCCGCGATGCCGGCCTGGAGATCATCGGCGGCATGCGCAACCTGCGCTTCCTCGCCTTGAGCGGGACACGGACCGGTGACGCCGGTCTGCGTTGGCTGCGTGGCCATCCGGCCCTCGAGACCCTGAGCCTGTATCGCACGCAGGTCAGCGACGCCGGCCTCGAGTTCGTGGGAGAGCTGCCCAGCCTGCGGCGCATCGATCTCAGCGAGACCGGGATCGGCGACGAGGGGCTCGCCCACCTGGTCCGCGCGCGCCGCCTCGAGCGCCTGTACCTGCGCGCGACGGAGGTCAGCGACGCGGGGCTCGTCCACCTGGACGGCTTGGAGGCACTGGAGACCCTCAACCTCAACCGGACCCGCGTCGACGGCAGCGGCTTCGGCGCCTGGGCGACGCCGCCGCCCCTGCGCTCCCTCAGCCTGGGCGGCTGCCCGGTCACCGACGCGGCGCTCGCGTCCATCGCCGCCCTGCGTTCCCTGGAGCACCTCAACCTCGGCGGAACGTTGGTGACGGACGCGGGGCTCGGCGCGTTGGCGCGCCTGCGCGAGCTGCGGGTGCTGGGCGTCTCCGGGCTGTCGCTCGACCCGGGCGCGATCGCCGCGCTCGAACGCGAGCTGCCGGAACTGGAGGTGCTGCGATGAGCGCGGCGCGGCGCACGAGGTGGGCGCGTTGGCTCAAGGGACACCAACACGCGCCGGGCATCCGCCAAGCCCTCGACGGCGTTCAACGCGTCTACGACTGGGCGCGCGCGGTCGCGGCCGACCCCGAGCGCCCGGCGCAGGCCGGGGGTTGGCCGGTGCGGCTGGTTCCCCTGCCGAGCCCCAAGCCCTTCTCGCGGCCAGATCGCCGCCGGGTCCTCGCGGCGCTGCGCGCTCAGAACAGCTCCTTCTTCGACGGCGGCAGCGTGCAGCGCTTCGAGGCCGCCTGCGCGCGGAGCTTCGGCGCGCGCCACGCGATCGCCGTGTCCTCCGGGACGGCGGCGCTGCACGTGGCCTTGATCGCGGCCCGGATCGGTCCGGGCGACGAGGTCCTCGTGCCGGCGTCGACCTACGTCTCGACCGCCTTCGCCCCGCTCTATCAGGGCGCCCGCCCGCGCTTCGTCGACGTCGATCCCGCGACGGCCTGCATCGACCCGGCGGCCCTCCAGCGGGCCCTCACGCCGCGCACGCGGGCCATCCTCGTCGTGCACCTGTGCGGCGTGCCCTGCGACATGGACGCGGTGAACGCCTTTGCACGCGAGCGGGGCCTGCTGGTCGTCGAGGACGCCGCCCAGGCCCACGGCTCGCGCTACCGCGGCCGCTCCGTCGGCACGCTGGGCGACATCGGTTGCTTCAGCTTCGGCTCGACCAAGAGCCTGGTCACGGGCGAAGGTGGGCTCGTGCTGACCGACGACGACGGGCTCGCTCGGCGGGCGCGCCTGGCCATGAGCCTCGCCGAGCGCAGCGCGCTCGGGCGCCCCGCGCTCGACACGCAGTCCTGGGCGCCGACGGACGAGCCGGAGTACGAGATGCTCGGTTGGAACTACCGCCTGGGGGCGCTCCAGGCCGCGGTCGGTCTGGCCCAGCTCGAACGCCTGGAGCGCATCCGCGAGCTGCGCGCCCGCAACGCGCGGCGACTCGTCGAGCGCTTGGAGGGCCTCCCCGAGGTTCTCGTCCAGGCCGCGCCCCAGGGCAGCGAGCCGTGCCTCTCGACCCTGCTCCTGCGCATTGACCCTAGGTCCGGTTCGAGGCGTCGGGATGCGCTCGCCTCGGCCCTGGCCCACGAACGCATCGACCATCGATTGCCCCTGCGCCCACTCCCCCGCCACGCCCTGTTCGGCGAGCGCGAACACTTCCCGGGTGCCGAGGAGGTGTATGCGAGCGGTCTGGGCCTGCGCGTCGACCCGGCCCTGGGCCCGCGCGAGATCGACGCCTGCGCGACGGCGATCCGGCGCGCCTTGCTCTGGAGCAACGGGCCGGCCTCGCGTCCCTGACGGTTAGGAGAGAGTCGCGGCCGTGCGCGTGCGGCGGGCGCGGTCGTAGAGGTGGAAGGCCCAGGCCTCCACGTGTCGGCGCGCGAAGTCTCCGCGCTCGAGGTGTCGGCGTGCGCGGCGCTCCCACCAGCCCAAGCGCTGACGCACGGCGCCCTGGGAGAGCGTCGAGTAGTGCATGAACAGACGCCGCTGGCGCTCGATGTGCGCAGGGATGCGTCCGGGCCAGGGCTCGTCGTTCCAGAAGTCCCCCACCTCGGCCCACTCTTCCAGCGAGGTCGGGGGCAGGTAGCCCTGCTCGACGGCGTGCTGGAAGTCCGCGGTGCCCGGGATCGGCCGGAAGTGCCAGACCTCGGGGCGTGTGTGGGGACACTCCAAGCTGATGCGCCGCGCCTCCTCGAGGGTGGCGAGCATCGACGCCTCGTCCTCGCCCGGATAGCCGAGGATGTAGCTCATCCGGGGCCAGATCCCGCGTCGGCCCAGCTCGCGGGCCGCGACGACGTTGCCCTCCGGCCGCGTGGTCTTGCGCACGCGCTGGAGCGTCTCCTCCGAGCCCGCCTCGCCCCCGACCGTAGCGCCGTACATCCCCGAACGCGCCCACAGGTCCAGCGTCTCCGGCTTGGCGCGCAGCACGGTCTCGGACTGGATGTACGCGTACCAGGCGAGGGTCCGACCCCGCTCGAGCAGCCCGCGGGCGAAGGCTTCGGTGCGACGCAGGTCGACGCCGAAGTTGGCGTCCCAGAACTCCACGCCGTCGAAGCCCCAGCGATCCTGCAGGGCGCACAGGTCGTCGAGGATGCGCTCGGCCGGCATGGCCTTCCAACGCAGATGGGTGACCTGCGGCGAGCAGCAGAACGTGCACTGGATCGGGCACCCGTAGCTCGAGAAATAGGCCAACTGGAAGCGCGGCTCGTGCGTCCCGTAGGGGCGCACCGCGGGCTTGCGGGCCGACGCGCGCAACTGGGGCTCGCGATAGGCCGCGCCGTCGAGCAGCTCCCAGGGGCAGTCGAGCAATCGATCCCAGCCGACGACCTCCCGGGGCCCGGTGCGCACGAGCGCCCCCTCGCGCCACAGCGCCAGACCGGCCACGCCTTCGAGGTCCGCGCCCGATCGGACCGCTTGGACCAGCTCGCGGAAGGTCATCTCGCCCTGCCCCAAGGCCACGGCGTCGTAGAGCCCGGTGCGGAGCTGCAGCTCGGGAGCCACCGATGCGAACCAGCCGCCGATGAATGCCGGCAGTCGCGGGTGGCGCGCCTTCACCGCGCGCGTGCAGGCCAGGCCGTCGGCGATCTGCGGTCCCAGGATCCCCGTCGTGGCGTACAGCAGCGCGCCTTCGCAGGCCTCGACCACGCGCCGGTGCGCCTCGGCGGCGGAGGTCCGCGTGCCGTCGATCAGCTCGACCTCGAATCCATCCGCCAAGGGCCAGGCGGCGATGTGCAGCAGAGCCAAGGGCAGCTCGTCCTGCCAGCGGCAATGGGGCGGCTCGGCCCGCGTCGCCGTCTGCGGGTGATAGAGGACGATCCGTCTCCCAGCTCCCATGACCCGCGCGAGTGTACCGCGCCTGGCCGATTCCGGGGTCGAGCGGGACTTGGAGGGACTCAGCCCCCCAATTCGATGCGCGCCTCGCCCTGGACCTCGACGACGCGGTCGGGGAGGCGCAGGGTCGAGGGGCCGAAGCCGTGATAGACGTCGAGGACGCGGGATTCGGCCAGCGGGAGGCCGTCTGCGCTGCGCAGCGTGAAGAGCGCGCCGCCCGGGTAGTCGATGCCGCCGAAACGCAGGGCGTGGAAGGCGAGGAAGGTGGGCGCGCGCACCAGAAAGCCGAAGCGCGGCAGGAGCGCGCCTTGGAGTTCGACGGGGTCGGAGCCGCGGTTGACGAACACCTCGACGTCGCCGAAGGCGGTGCGCTCGAGGGCTCGCTCCGCGTCCAGGAACGCCTGTTCGGTGAGCGGCGTGTCCTGCGTGAGGCGCGCGAGGGGCGAGAGCACGCGATAGGCGTTCGCGATCGCTCGATCGGTCGGGTCGAGTCGTGCGCCCCAGCCGTTCTCGCCGCGGGCCAGGAACCGCTCGGCCTGGGGGAAGGGACGGGGATGGGCGCTCAGGCGGCCGCCCTCGCGGCGCAACTCGCCCACGACCAGCCCCGGCTCGCCGCGGCCCAGGTCCGGCAGGCGGCGCGCGATCTCGTCGCGGTGCACGCCGATCCGGATCTCCCACGGCCCCACGCCGTCGCGCTCGGGCGGGATCGAGATCCAGGGCGTGACCGTGCGCACCACCGTCCCCGGCGTCCAGTCCGAGGTCGGTCGCGTGGGCCGGAAATCACCCTGGAACGCGATGCCCTCGAAGGCGTGGGCGTGCACGTGCAGGAAGTGCACGAAGACCTCGAGATCCTCGGCCACAGGGCCGAGCACCTCCCAGTCGATGCCGACCAGCAGCCGGGCGTGGTCGTCGACGTGGATGCCGACCAGGGTGGGTCGCAAGGCGGCGCGCGGCGGGTCCGTCTCGGGCGGCCCGCCGTGCAGGAACGAGGGCATCTGGGCCAGGAGCAGGTGCTCGAGGAACTGCGCCCCGCCATCGGGCCGGAGCACCCCGGCCTGCGAGGTGGAGAAGGACACGCAATCGCCGAACACGGCCGGGAAGAGCGGCAGGACGACGCTGTCCGGAGCGCGGGCGGTGCGGTGCGTGAGCAAGGCCTCGAAGTAGTCGGCCTGCGGCACGGCCCACTCGCGCGCGCCCTCGAGGCCCAGAGCGCCGAACGCGCCGCGGGCCAGGCGGAACAGCTCGAGGCGCGCGGCGCGGTCGTCCGCCGGCTCCATCGGGTGCTGGGGACTGGCGCAGCTCTCGAGGCGCGTGGTCAGGGTCGTGTCGAGAAAGCCCAGGTCGGGCCCGTAGCGGCGCAGCATCTCCGGGATGTTGCGCGCGGCGGCTTCCATCTGGCGGCGCGTGCACACGCGCCAGGCCTGACCGCCGGCCCACGTCCCGCCGCGGCGCGGCTCGCCGTCGGGGGCGAGGTTGAGCAGGGCTCGGTCGTAGGAAGGCGAATCCTCGTAGATGTCCTGATAGTTGTCGTGCAACCCGAGGAGGAAGCCCAGGGCCTGCACGCGCTCGACGCAGGCGCGCAGGGCGTCGTCGCCGCCGCAGGGCTCGCAGGCGGGTAGCGTGTCGGGCGTCTGGCAGTCGTAGCCCGCGCGGTTCCAGCCCGAGATCAGCAGCAGAGCGCGATCGACGCCGCACACCACGGAGAGGTGCTCGGCCATGCGCGCGATGGCGTCGAAGTCGGCGCGCACGCGCGGCTCGTCGCCCGAACAGTCGAGCGCCTGCGCGCGCAGGATCGCGGCCCCCGCCAGGCGCTCGAGGCGCGGGTGCAGGCCGCGCTTGGTGGCGCGCGTCACGCGGTAGCCGCGCTCCTGCGCCGTCTCGCGGTGCGCGCGGGCGATGGTGAACTCGTCCCCCGGACCCAGGGGGGTGAGCTCGACCCAGGCCGTCGGTCCGGCGAGCTCGAGGGAGAGGTCGAGCACCCGCCGTCCGCCTATGCGCGGGTGGTCCTCGATCTCGGCCCGGGTCTCGAGCACAAAGGTGTCGTCGTCCCAGGTCGCGTAGAGCCCGCTGCCGCCCGCGAGCGCGCCGACGAAGGTCATCGAGAGGTCGTTCTCGCGGTAGGCACGCCGGCGCGGCCCGCCGCCGCGGGCGGACTCGAGCTCCCCCAACCAGCGCGGGACGACGAACGCGCCCTCGTCCGCGTCGACGACCGTCAGCGCGCGCACGAGGGGCTCGACGCGCGCCGCCCCCCAGCCCGCGCTCGGCCGGGCCTCGACCTCGAGCCGCAGCGCCGCGCCGCCGCGGATCGGCACGAAACGCGCGGCCCACTCCCCGGCCGGCTCGCCCGCGCTGGACACGAGCGCGGTCGTCAGCTCGAGGGCCTCCCCGCGCCGCTCGACCTCTCCGGGCCCGAGCGCCCACGCTTCCCGCGCACCGGGCTCGGCCGTCGAACGCACCCGCGCCAGGGCCGCCCCGCGCGGATCGCTGCCCCAGGCCGCGCCCGTGCGTTCGTCCCGCAGCCGCCAGGCGCAGGCCGTCGCGTCGACCTCGAGCGTCCACCCCGTCCCCGCCAGGGCGGCGTCGACGCGGAACTCGTCCCGCCGCCGAGCCGCGCGCGCGGCGGCCTCCTCGACGGGGAGCGCGGGCGGCACCCAGGACTCGAGCGTCGGCGCGTCCGGCCGCACCTCGACTTCGCCGACGGGGGCGTCGAGCACCCGGGCGTGGCCGGCGCCCCGATCGAAGAGCCCGACGTGCAGGCGATAGGTCCCCGGCCGCGCGGCGAGCGGCACGGCGAGCGTTCGGAACGCTTCCTTGCGCACCTCCCCCGGCCGCCAGCCCAGGGTCGAGCGGCGCGGCGCGTGATCGTCCTGGGCCAGGATCGCGCGACAGCCGCGCCGCGCATCCTCGAGGTGGACGAACACCTCGAGGTCCTGCTCGCAGGGCCCGCTCCCGGCGCCCATGAGCTCGAGCGCGTACACCAACCCCTCCCCCGGACGCACCTGGGTGTGCGACGACTCGAAGGAGACGAGCTGGACCTGGAACGCGAGCGGCGCGCTCGGTGCCTCGCGGCGGCACGCGGCGAGCAGCGCGCAACCCGCGAGCAGCCCGACGCCCATCCGCCCGAGTGCGCCCGACCGGGAAACCATGGGCCCTACCCTCCGGCCCTCGGCTTCGACGCGCAAGGGGCCGATCCACGAAGAACCGTCCCGCGCGCGGCCGGGGGCCACACGCGGGACGCTGGGCTCCGCGGACCGCGACGCTGGGTCAGGGCAGGAACACCACGCGCAGGGCGTCGGAGAGGTCGAAACCGGCGGGCGGTTCGATGGGGTCGCGGTACCAGAACTGGAAGCTGCGGATCGAGCCGGGGAGGATCGTCCCTCCGGCGGGCAACGCGCCCAGGTCCAGGGCGAAGTTCGCCACTCCGCCCGCGCCGCTGTTCACCACCGGCAGGCGGAACACGCCCACCCCGCCCGGTCCGACGCAGCGCAGGCCGTTCCCGAAGGCGATCTGCACCTGGCCGCCGCCGTAGTAGTAGATGCCGTTCTGGAACGGCGGCAGTCCGTTGCAGGTGAGCACGAGGTCGTTGGCCGAGACGCTGGTCGAGCCGCCGTAGCCGATCGAGGCGCCCGGGCCGACGGAGTTCGGCGTACGCGGGCAATAGGGCACGGCCGCCTCGAGGCCGCGGGCCCAGGTGCCGGTCGAGGTCGCGAGCAAGGCGCGCAAGCCGCCGGAAGTGAGCGCGAGGTCGCGCACGAAGCCGCTCGCCGCCAATCCGGTGTCGAAGGCTCCCAGCGATGCCCCGGCGTCGAAGGAGCGCCGCGCGCGCACGCCGCTGGTGTGGGCCGTGTAGAGCACCTGATCGCTGTGGGGGTGCACCTCGACGCGCAGGGTGCGATCGGCGGCGTTCGCCACCGACCAGCTCTGACCGCCGTCGGTCGAGACGCGTAGCCGTCCCACTCCACCGCCGGCGTTGTCCCCCAGGTAGAAGGTCGCCGGGTCGAGGCGTGAGGCCGAGAGCGACTCGCCCTGCACGCTGCTGGGCAGGCCCGAGTTCGAGGGACTCCAGTTGAACCCGCCGTCGATCGAGCGCAGGACGCCGCCATCCTGGGAGGCGCTCGTGTCCGTGTGGCAAGCCACCCACACGAGGTCCGTTCCGTCGCGCAGGGGCTCGATGTCCTTCACGTCGTCGCTGGTGCCCAGGCCCTCGAAGGCCTTGAACCACGTGCCGCTGCCGTCGGGACTGCGCCAGATCGTGGGCTCGAACCCGGCCGCGCCGAAGTCGCTGCCGACCGCGAACAGGAGCTGCGGGTCGGACTCGCTGAACTGCAGCGCGTAGAGGCGCGACTCGAACACGACGCCCTGGTCGGGCCCCAGGCCGCTCCAGCTCCCGCCGGGGTTGCGACGGTACACGCCCTCGGGGGCGACGGTCGTCGGCCCGTCCGAGATGGCGTACAGGGTCCCGTCCGGTGCGAAGGCGACGTCCATGTAGCGCGTGCCCGGCAGCGGCTCGAGGCTCCAGGTCTGACCGGCGTCGTCGCTCGTGTACACGCCGCCGTCGTTGGCGCCCTGGAACGCGATCGCGAGTTCCGCGGGGTCGAGCGGGTTGGAGGACACCGCGTACACGCTGAGCTGGCCGATCCCCGTCGACGAAGGGGCGAAGCTCGCGCCGCCGTTCGTGCTGCGGAAGACGGCGTTCGAGCTCGCCCCCACGAGCACTTCGAGCGAGCTGTGCGCGCGCACGCAGACCTCGTTGAGCGTCAGCGCGCCCGTGCCGCCGACGCCGAAGCTCCAGCTCGCGCCGCCGTCGGTCGAGGCGAACGCCCCTTGGCCCGCGCTCGCGACCCAGATGCGGTTCGGCGCGTTGGGATCGACCTCGATGTCGTTGATGGCGAGCGTCGGCCAGCTCCCGTCGTGCAACGCCGTCCACGACACGCCCAGATTGGTGGTCTGGTAGAGGCCGACGAATTGGCTGCCGAAGAGCTGACCGCCGCAGACGAGCACGCGCGAGCCCTGGTGGACCAGGTCGCGCATGGGGTTCGCCGGCAGGTTCGACGTGCGGTTCGTCCAGCTCGCGCCGCCGTTCGTCGTGACCCACACCGTGCCGCCTCCGAAGCCCGATCCGAAGGCCACCACGACCTCGTCGGGGTTCGTGGGATGGACCGCGATCGCGCGGCAGGTCGAGCCGGCGGCGCCGGCTGGCGTGCGGTTGGTCCAGCTCGCGCCGCCGTTGGTGGACAGAAGCACGTTCTGGGTCTGGTTCCCGAGTGCGTCGGCGACCCCGACCCAGATGCGGCTGGGATCGCTCGGGTCGAGGGTCACCTCGAACACCTGGTCGTTGAGCCCGATGCCCAACGGCAGGTCGGTCCAGGTCGCGCCGCCATCGATGCTGCGCCGCACGCCGTCGATGGTGCCGAGGTACGCCGTCCCGTCGGGCGCGAACTCGATGTCGTGCACGCTCGTGCCCACCAGTCCCGCGACCTGCGACCAGCTCGAGCCGCCGTCGATCGAGCGGTAGAGCGACCCCCCGACGCTCCCGCCCGGCGCCAGACCCGCCAGGACGAGGTTCGGATCGACGGGCGATCCTGCCACGTCCTCGACGTCGCCGCCGAAGGGCCCGATCGGCGACCAGCTCGCGTCGAGCAGGGCCGCGCCGTCGCCGGCGATCGGCGCGGCGAGGGCCCGCGCGTCGAGCGCGAGCGCGGTGTGCCCGTGGACGTCGGTGCGCAGCTCGAACCCGGGCCGGCGCTCGACGTGCAGGGCGGGATCCCCTTGGGCGAGCGCCGCTTGCGCGACGAAGGGAAGGACGAGGAAGAACGCGGTCGTGGTGGGGGTGTTTCGCATGGATGCCTCCGTCGATCCCGCCCGCGCCGCGAGCAGGACCCGCGCCGAAGCCTATCCCACCCGCCGCGATCCGGGCACCCAACCCGTGAGCCTGCCACCAGGACGGGGGCGGCGCCCATGCGGCCTGTGACTCCTCGTGGATGGCTCGCCCGAAGCTCAGCCCGTGTTCTGGAGGCCGCGGGCGATGCCGCGCACGGTGGTGAAGAGGGCTTCTTGCAAGGGGCCCTCGGGGCGTCCGGCGGCGCGCCAGCGGGCGAGCAGGTCGGCCTGCAGCCAGCTCATCGGGTCGACGTACGGGTTGCGCAGGCGGATCGCGCGGCGCAGGACCGGGTCGCGTTCGAGCAGCTCGGAGGTGCCCTGCGCCCGACACACGCCCGCGCGCGTGCGCTCGAACTCCGCCAGGATGCGGTCCAGGAAGGGCGTGCTCGCGGTTCCGGCCAGGGCGGCGTAGCGGCGCGCGATCGGCATGTCGCCCTTGGCGAGCACCATCTCGACGTCCGCCAGCAGGTTGGCGAAGAACGGCCACTCGGCGGCCATCTGGCGCACGAAGTCCTCGCCGCGCTCCGCGAGCAGGGCCTCGAGGGCGCTGCCCACGCCGTACCAGCCGGGCACCAGGGCGCGGTTCTGGGTCCAGGCGAAGACCCACGGGATCGCGCGCAGGTCGCCGATGCCCTGTTGCGCGCGGCGGGCAGAGGGCCGCGAGCCGATGCGCAGGCGCTCGATGACGTCGATCGGCGTCGCGGCGCGGAAGAACTCGACGAAGCCGGGCGTGTGCACGACGAGCTCTCGGTAGGTGCGTCGGCTCGAGCGCGCGAACTCGCTCAGCGCCTCCGTCCAGTCCGCCCGCGGCTCGGCGACGCGCCCCTCGCGCGCGGTGGCTTCGAGCACCGCGCCGCCGGTCAGCTCCAGCGTGCGCAGCGCGATCGCCCGCAGGCCGTACTTGCCGTGGATGATCTCGCCCTGCTCGGTGACCCGCCAACGCCCACGCACGGCGCCCGCCGGCTCGGCGAGCACCGCGGCGCGCGGCTTGCCTCCGCCGCGGCTGGCCGTGCCGCCGCGGCCGTGGAACAGCCGCAGGTCGACGTCCGCCACGCGCGCCACGGCGATCAGCTCGACCTGCGCGCGCTGGAGCGCCCAGCGGGACGCGGCGATGCCCGACTCCTTGCTGCTGTCGGAGTAGCCGAGCATCACCATCTGCGCGTCGCCGCGCCCGGCGAGGTGCGCGCGGTAACACGGATCGGCGAGCATCGCGCGCAGGGTGTCCGGCGCGGCTTCGAGGTCCTCGACGGTTTCGAACAGCGGCGCCACGTCGATCGGCACCTGTCCCCCGTGCGCCAACCCGCCGCGCCGGGCCAGATAGAGCACGGCCAGCGGATCGTCGGGGCCCTGGGCCATGCTGATGATGTAGGGGCCCACTGCGTGGTCGCCGAAGCGCGCGCGGCCGTCGGCGATGGCGCGCATCATGCGCAGGCTCTCGGCGAGCTCGGGATCCTCGAGGCGCTCGACATCCAGGGCGAAGAGCGGGGATGACAGTTCGCGGCGCAGGCACTCCGCGCGCTCGCCGGCCGGCCGCTGCGCGAACCCAGGGTCGCCGAGCAGGGCCCCGACCGCGCGGCGGTGGACCTCGGAGTCCTGGCGCACGTCGAGGGTCGCCAGGTGGAAGCCGAAGGTGCGCACGCGCCGCAGGAGTCGCCGGACCTGGAACGCGCCGGCGTGGGCTCCGCGGTTGGTCGTCAAGCTGCGGTGCAGGCACTCGAGGTCCTCGGCCAGCGCCTCGGCGTCCGCGTAGGCCCGCTCCCCGTCGGCGGCGGTCGCGGCGAGGCGCGCGTCGACGTGCGTCAGGAACTCGCGATAGGGCATGTCGCGGTGCCGCGGCGCCAGCGAGGCCTGCGCCTGGGGGTGTTCCATCGCGTAGCGCTCGAGCAGGGCCTCGAGCTCGTCCGAGACCGGGACGCGGGCCCGCGACTGGCTGAGGCGCCCGTAGAGCTGCGCGACTTCGGCCCGATAGCGGCGCAGGATCAGGGCACGCTGGCGCTCCAGGGTGGCGCGAAACGTGGACGCGCCGACGTTCGGATTGCCGTCCATGTCGCCGCCGACCCAGGAGCCGAAGCGCAGGCAGGGTTGCAGCGGCAGCTCCGGTGCCTGCGGGCCGTAGGTGGCGGCCAGGGCCTCCTCCAGGCGCTCGTGGAACACCGGCACGACGCGGTAGAGCACTTCGGTCAGGTAGAAGAGCACGTGCTCCACCTCGTCGCCGACCGTCGGCTGGGAGCGGAGTTGCTCGTCGGTCTGCCAGGCCCCGGCGACCTCGACCTGGATGCGCTCGAGCGCGGCGCGCGCCTCGCGCGGCGTCGGATCGCGGGCTTCGATGCGATCGACCAGCGCGCGCGCGATGCGTTGGTCCTTGGCCAACAAGGTGCGCCGCACGGCCTCGGTCGGGTGCGCGGTGAAGACCGGGCACAGCTCGAGGCGCGCGAGCAACTCGGCCGCCTGCGTCGCCGAGGTTCCCTCCGCGGCCAGGGTGGCGACCGCCGCGCGCAAGCTGCCCGGCTGCGCCGCGCCGCCCTCGCGCTCGTAGTCCCGCCCGCGGCGGATGCGGTGCACCTGTTCGGCCAGGTTGACCAGGCTGAAGTAGGCCGAGAACGCGCGCACGACCTCGATCGCCTGAAGGGGCGTGAGATCGGCCAGGATCGCCGCCAACTCGACCTCCGCGTCGGCGTCGCCCTCGCGTCGGCGCCGCGCGGCGAGCCGCGTCGCCTCGACGCATGCGAAGAGCTCTCGTCCTCCCTGCTCGACGAGGATCCCGCCCAGGAGCGCGCCCAGCTCGCGCACGTCCTCGCCCAACGGGCGATGTTCCTCCGGAACGCTCCCAGCACTCGAATCCGGCTTCATGGGCAGCATCGATCGCAACTTGGAACGTTGGGCTTCCAGAGGGATTCGTGATGGCTCGAGGACATCCTCCGCCGCTCTCGTTTCCGGCGCAGGATCTCCCACCCTGGATACTCTACGGCACCCTCGAGCTCGAAGTCTCGCCTCCAAGGTTGAACCCGGAGGCCGTGATCGTGCACACTGTCGGCGTCGCGCGCGGGGATCCACGCGTGGACTCGCTCTGGCATGTGTGGACTCGGCGGTGAGATTCGATTCGACGGGCAGGCCCCCTCCCTCGGCGCGCTGGAGCGCATGGCGGAGCGGCTCGCCCCCCGCGGTCCGGACGGCGTGGGTGTCTTTCGCCAAGGACCGCTCGCGGTCGTCCACCGTCGGCTGAAGATCATCGATCTCAGCGAGCACGCCTCGCAGCCGATGCTGGACAGCGAGCTCGGCCTGGGCGTCGTCTACAACGGCGCGATCTACAACTACCGCGAGCTGCGCGCCGAGCTCGAGGGCCTGGGCTACCGCTTCTTCTCCCAGGGCGACACCGAGGTCCTGCTGAAGGCCTACCACGCCTGGGGCCAGGACTTCGTCCGGCGCCTGAGCGGCATGTTCGCCTTCGCCCTCTGGGAACGCGACAGCGGCCGCGTCCTGCTGGCGCGCGACCGCCTGGGCATCAAGCCGCTCTACTACGCGCCCCTGCCCGGCGGCCTGCGCTTCGCGTCGACCCTGCCGGCGCTGCTCGCCGCGGGTGACGTCGACACGGACCTCGATCCGGCGGCCCTGCACCACTACTTCAGCTTCCACGCGGTCGTCCCCGCGCCGCTCACGCTGCTGAAGGGCGTGCGCAAGCTGCACCCGGCCAGCCTCGTGCGGATCGAGCCGGATGGCCGCTGCGTGGAGTCGCGCTACTGGGAGCTCGGCTTCGAGCCCGGCGCCGGGGATCGCGAGCTGCCCGAGGAGGAGTGGCGCGAGCGCACCCTGGAGGCCCTGCGCCTCGCCGTGCGCCGCCGTCTGGTGGCCGACGTGCCGGTCGGCGTGCTGCTCTCCGGCGGCCTCGACTCGAGTTTGATCGTGGGATTGCTGGCCGAGCAGGGTCAACAGGGCCTCGAGACCTTCTCGATCGGCTTCGAGAGCGTGGGCGGCGAGCAGGGCGACGAGTTCCAGTACTCCGACATCGTCGCCCAGCGCTTCGGGACCTCGCACCACAAGATCTTCGTCGACGCGGGGCGCCTGCTGCCGGCCCTGGAGCCCTGCATCCGCGCCATGTCCGAGCCGATGGTCAGCCACGACGCGATCGGCTTCTTCCTGCTCTCCCAGGAGGTGGCGCGCCACGTCAAGGTCGTGCAGAGCGGTCAGGGCGCGGACGAGGTCTATGCCGGCTACCACTGGTACCCGCCGATGTTCGAAGCCCAGGACGCCCTCGAAGCCTACCGCTCGGTCTTCTTCGACCGCGACCAGGCGGACATGGCGCGCCTGCTCGAGCCGCACCTCCTGGGCGAGGACCACAGCAGCGCGTTCGTCGCCCGGCACTTCGCGCGCCCCGGCGCCCGGCGGCCCATCGACCAGGCCCTGCGCCTCGACACGACCGTCATGCTCGTCGACGACCCGGTGAAGCGCGTCGACAACATGACCATGGCCTGGGGGCTCGAGGCGCGCGTGCCGTTCCTCGATCACGAGCTGGTCGAGCTCGCCGCGCGCACGCCGCCCGAGCTCAAGACGCGCCAAGGCGGGAAGCACATCCTCAAGGAGGCGGCGCGCGCCGTGATCCCGCACGAGGTCATCGACCGGCCCAAGGGCTACTTCCCCGTGCCCGTGCTGAAGTACCTCCAGGGTCCGTACCTCCAGTGGGTGAAGGACGTCCTGAACGATCCCCGGGCTCGGCAGCGGGGCCTGGTGCGGCGCCCGTACGTCGAAGCCCTGCTCGCCGAGCCGATGGGCAACATCACGCCGCTGGGCGGCTCGAAGCTGTGGCAGGTCGCGCTGCTCGAGTCCTGGCTGCAGATCCACGGGCTCTAGCCGGAGGTTTCGATTCCATGGCCAAGCGCAAGAGTGAGAGCGCGGGCGGCAGGCGCCTGCAGCACCCCGGCCGTCGCTTCGAACGCGGTACCCCGACGCTCAAGAGCTGGGGCGAGGCGCCACCCCGCACGCTCGATGGGCGCAAGCTCCCGCCGGACGTGGTGCTGGACTGCGGCTGGGGCCGACTGATCTTCGGGCACACCTTCCGGGATCCGGCGCGGCTCGCAGCGACGCTCGCCGGGGAAGCGCCCGGCGCGCGCGACATCGCCCTCTACCTGCGCGACCCGCACGTCGTGCTCTCGCTCGCGCCCCAGGAGCTCTTCCTCGACCCCTCGCACACCTATCGCCTGTGGCTCTCGGACCTGCGCGCCGATCGCGGCGGCCGGCGCGCGTTCACCGTGCAGCGCGTCCAGGGACGGGACGAAGTCCAGGCGATGAACCGCATCTACCTCTCGCGCGGCATGGTCCCACCGGGCGAGGACTTCGTCTGGGAGCACCGGCGCTCGCGCACCTTCACCTACCTGGTGGCCCGCGCGTCCAAGGACGACGCCGTGATCGGCGCGGTGATCGGCGTCGACCACGTGCACGCCTTCGACGACCCGGAGAACGGTTGCAGCCTGTGGTGCCTGGCGGTCGACCCCCAGGGCAGCCTGCCCGGCGTCGGCGAGGCGCTCGTGCGCAGGCTGGCCGAGCACTACGCCGGCCGGGGACGCGCGTTCATGGACCTGTCGGTGATGCACGACAACCAGCAGGCCATCGCGCTGTACGAGAAGTTGGGCTTCCAGCGCGTGCCGGTCTTCTGCATGAAGACCCGCAACGCGATCAACGAGAAGCTGTACTCCGGTCCCGAGTTCGAGCCCGAGCTCAACCCGTACGCGCGCATCCTGATCGACGAGGCCCGCCGCCGCGGCATCGCGGTCGAGGTGCTCGACGCCGAGGCGGCCTACTTCCGCCTGTCCTACGGCGGGCGCGCGATCGTCTGTCGCGAGTCGCTCTCGGAGCTGACGACGGCGATCGCCCTGAGCCGCTGCGACGACAAGGCCGTCACCAGCCGCATCCTGCGCCGCGCCGGCCTGCGCGTTCCGGCCCAGGTCCAGGCCGGCACGCAGGAACAGGACCGCGCCTTCCTGCACGAGCACCGCCGCCTGGTCGTCAAGCCCTCCCGGGGCGAGCAGGGCGCTGGCATCAGCGTCGACGTGCGCACCGAGGACGAGCTGCAGGCCGCCATCGAACGCGCGCGCGCCCAGGGCGCCGACGTGTTGCTCGAGGAGTTCGTCGAGGGCCTCGACCTGCGCATCGTCGTGATCGACTACCGCGTCGTCGCCGCCGCCATCCGCCGCCCACCCCGAATCGTCGGCACCGGCCGGCACACCATCGCACGGCTGATCGAGAAGCAGAGCCGCCGCCGGGCCGCGGCCACGGGCGGCGAGAGCCGCATCCCGCTGGACGGCGAGACGCGCCGCGTCGTGGAGGCCGCCGGCCACACCCTCGAGGACGTCCTGCCCGAGGGCGAGGAACTCGTCGTGCGCAAGACCGCCAACCTGCACACGGGCGGGAGCATCCACGACGTCACCGATCGCCTGCACCCCGCCCTCGCCCGGGCCGCCGTGGCGGCCGCGCGCGCCCTCGACATCCCGGTCACGGGGCTCGACTTCCTGGTGCCCTCCGAGGAGGGCGAGACGTACGCGATCGTGGAAGCCAACGAACGCCCCGGCCTCGCCAACCACGAACCCCAACCGACCGCGGAGCGCTTCATCGACCTGCTCTTCCCGCAGACCGCGCGCGCGCACTGAACCCCGATGCCGATCCGTCGCCTCGACATCGACATGGAGTACACGCTCCGCATGCTGCAGGAGCTGCTCCGCATCCCGAGCCCCAGCGGGTACACCGACCAGGTGGTGCACTTCACCTGCGGCCAGCTCGAGGAACTCGGAATCCCCTACGAGCTGACCCGGCGCGGCGCCATCCGCGCCGACCTGCGCGGCGCCCAGCCCAACCCCGCGCGGGCCGTCGTTGCGCACCTGGACACGCTCGGTGCCCTGGTGAAGAACCTCAAGCCCAACGGCCGGCTCGAGCTCGTGCCCGTGGGTCACTGGTCGGCGCGTTGGGCCGAGGGCGGCCGCGTCACGATCTTCTCCGACGCCGGCGCGCACCGCGGCACGGTGCTGCCGCTCAAGGCCTCCGGGCACACGTTCAACGAGGAGATCGACACCCAGCCCGTGGGATGGGGGAACGTCGAGGTGCGCGTCGACGAGCGCGTGCGGGATGCGCAGGACTTGGCCCGGCTCGGGCTCGCCATCGGCGACTTCGTGGCCTTCGACCCGGGCACCGAGTTCCACGAGTCGGGCTACATCAACTCGCGGCACCTCGACAACAAGGCCGGCGTCGCGAGCCTGCTGGGCGCCGCGCGGGCGGTGCTCGCCGCGGGCGCGGCCCTTCCGGTCGACTGCCACCTGCTGTTCACGATCTCCGAGGAGACCGGCTCGGGCGCCTCCTCGGTCCTGCACGGCGACGTGGCCGAGATGCTCGCGATCGACAACGCCACGCCGGCCCCGGGGCAGAACTCGAGCGAGCTGGGCGTCACCATCGCGATGGCCGACTCGACCGGCCCCTTCGACTACCACATGACCCACAAGCTGCTCGGCCTGTGCGCCGAGCACGGCCTCGACCACCAGCGCGACATCTTCCGCTACTACCGCTGCGACGCCGCCTCGGCCCTGGAGGCCGGCAACGACATCCGCACGGCCCTGGTCTGCTTCGGGGCCGACGCCTCCCACGGCTACGAGCGCACCCACCGCAGCTCCCTCGAGGCCCTGGCCCAGCTCCTGGCCCTCTACGTGCAGAGCCCCGCCACCGCCCAGCGCGACCGCCACCCCCTCGGCCCCCTCGACGGCTTCCCCACCCAACCCAGCCCCATCCTCCCCCACGGCGCCACCCACTGGCCGCCCCCCGCCGACGGTCCCTGATCCGCCGTCCACGGGCGAGTCTGGAGTCTCCGAAGCACCCAGGGGAGGTCCGCGCGGGCGTCGACGGGGCTTCAGCGCAGCGGGAAGCGCAAAGGGGCACCCGGGCTGTCGAGTTCTCGAAGCGTGAAGTCGCCGCGCCCCGCGTGCCCGGCGTCGGTGCGGGCCTCGGCGCGGTAGTGTCCCGGGGGTAGGCCGAGGCCGTGGAAGCGCAGGGCGCGGGCTTCGGACGTGGGCCGCGACCAGGGACCGCCGCGGCGCAGCAGGTTGCCCGCGGTGTCCCGGATCTCGATCCAGCCGCGGGACCAGACCGCGGCGGGATCGGTGGGCTCGAAGGCGAGGTCGACGGGCAGGGCGGGCCGCGGCTCGAGGCGCACGCGCGCCGTCTCGCCGCCGCGCACGGAGACCTCGACGTCCGGCGCGAACCAGCCCTTCGAGTGCAGCTCGAGCGACCACGTTCCCGGCGCCAGGGGGCCCGAGCGGTAGCGCGCGCCGTCGAGCTCGAGCCGCTCGTCCACGCCGCCCGGCCCGGACAACCTCAGGAGCAGGTGCGCCGCGGGCACGTCCGGACCCAGGAGCAACTCGACCTCGACGTGGCCCGGCTCGCCGAGTTGCAGCGTGCCCACGTCGACCCGCGCGCCGGCGACGAGCTCGAAGGGGCCGGCGGTGAGCAGGGTGCGGCCGGCGCGCTCGACCTCGAGGGTGTAGGGGCCGGGGAGCGCGACCGCGTGCTCGAAGGCACCGCTCGCGCCGTCGAAGGCCACGAAGTTGCCGCTGCGCTCGCCTGCGCCCCACAGGACGAGCCGCACGTCGCGCGGCGCGCGCCCATCCAGGCCCGCGAGTCGGCCCGCGAGGGTGGCGGGGTCGGTCCGCGCCTCCTCGACGACGAGCACCAGATCCCCGGTCCCGGGCCGGACCCCGCGCGCCCGAGCCCGCGGCGGGTGCGGCCACTCGCCGGGCGCGGCGACGGCCACGTCGAGCGGGTGGGGTTCGAGGTTCGCGATCACGAAGGCGCCCTCGGCGTCGGTGCGATCGGTGCGGCGCAGGCCGCGGCCGTGCAGCAGCCCGGCGGCGCGATCCTCGACCAGCCACTCGGACTCCGCGAACACGCCCCACCCGACGAGGGGTACGCCGGCGCGATCGACGACCCGGCCCGTGACGAGGGAGCCGGGGTCGAGGACCAACTCGACCTCGAGCTCCGCCCCCGGCCCCGCGTCGAGGCCCGCGCGGGCTCGCCCGAGTCGATCGCGGCCCGGCACCCGCGCGCGCAGCTCGCACGCGCCCGGCGGCACGAGCTCGAGGAGGAAGAGGCCCGCTTCGTCGCTCGTGGTGCGCGGCGTGAGGAACCACTCGCGCGGATCGTCGAGGCCGAACTCGCGGGTGGCGAGGACCTCCGCGCCCGCCACCGGCCGCCCCCGCGCATCGACGACCCGGCCGCGCACGCGCAGGCCGTCCACGAGCCGCACGTCGACCCAGGTCCGCTCCCCCGCGCTCAACTCGACGGTCGCGGTCCAGACCGGCGCCCCCGGCGCGACGACGAAGAGCTCGCAAGACCCCGGATCGAGGTCGCCGGGCTGGCTGAACTCGCCGCGTTCGTCGGTGGAGAGGACCACGCGGCCGGGCGCGTAGGCGCGGCGGCCGTCCGCCAGGTCGGAGATCGTTCCGCCGCTCGGGCCGGCGAGCACCCAGGCGCCGTTCACCGGAGTGCCGCGCGCGTCGAGCACGCGGCCGGCGAGGCCCGCGCCGGCGGCGCGCAGCTCGAGGCGCACCTCCCGCGCTCCGCTCGCCCCCAGCGCCAGCTCGCCGCACTCGAAGAGCATCGAGGGGCGCAGCCCCGCGGCGCGGGCGCCGACCTGCACGTCGTCCTCGAGCCCCGGAAGCACGAAGCGCCCCTCCGCGCCGGTGCGCAGGGCGAGGTGGCTCGCCAGCGGATCGCCGGGACCGTGGATCCACACCTCGGCGCCGACGACCCCGGCCCCCGCCGGGTCGACGACCTGGCCGACGAGGTCGGGGGTGTCGCGCTGGAGCAGCTCGAGCTCGCGTCGTTCGCCCGCGACGACCTCGCCCGTGCGCGCCGCGCCGCCGGGCGCGAAGGCGCGCACCGCCCCCGCGGGAACCTGCTCGAACACCGCCCGCCCCTGCGCGTCGGTGAGCGCGTGGCGGCGCTCGGGGCGCGGCCCGGGATCGTCGAGGGCGCGCAGGTCGACGCAGAATCCCTCGAGGGGCGCGCCGTCCCGATCCCTCCGCAGGCGCACGACGAGCGTGCCGACCTGGGCGCTGGGCCGCGACACGGCCGGCAACGCTTCGCGCGGCGCGCTGGCCGGCGGCGCGGGCGCAGCGGATTCCTCCGCGACCACCACCGGCCGGCGCAGGGGTTCTGCGGCCGATTCCCGACCCAGCGCACCTGGTCCGAGCCTGGCGAGCCGCCCTCCCTGCCAGACCAGGCCCGCGGCCAGGACCACGAGCAAGAGCGCGGCGACGTGTTTCTTCATGAGCAGTCCTCCCACCAGTCCCCCGCCGCCGAGGGGCATCGCCCCCGGGTGCGCCAGGCCGACCAGACCCGGCAGCCAGCGCTCGCGCCCGCCGCCCCGCGCCTCGAGCTCGCGCCGCAGCTCGACGAGCGCCCGCCCCAGCCGCGTCTTCACGGTCTTGACCGGCACTCCCATGCGGGCAGCGATCGCGCGCGGCCCCAGCCCCGCGTGGTAGCGCAGGTAGATCGTCGTGCGGTAGGGCTCGCGCAGCCCCAGGACCAGGTCCGCCAGCCGCTGCGCCACCTCGAGCCGCGCGAGGGCTTCGTCCGCCGGTTCCACCGACTCCGCCCGCGCCGCGCGCTCCTCCCGCTCCCCGCGCCTGCGCTCCGTCCGCCGCGCGTTCGAGGCCCGATGGCGCAGCGTCGCCACGAGCCAACCCCGGCCCACGCCGCGCTCGGGTCCACGCTCGAGCGCCGCCACGAGCGTCTCCTGCACCAGGTCCTCGTCCTCCTGCCGCAGCAGCCCGCGCGCCACCCCCCGCAGGAACGCAACCTGGGTGACCAGCTCGTCCCCCGCCCGCAGCTCCAGGTCCTCGCCCATGTTTCCGGGGATCCTCGCCCCCATGCTAGGGACACCGCGCGCGGCGGACGGACCTCACCCTGCGCGCCGATTCCCAATCCGGCCGCCCGCCGCGCCCGTTCGGTCGAGGTCCGGTGCGCAAGACCCCGGCGGGCCGGCAGGCAGAACTGGGGATGTTGGTGTAACGCTGGGGAGCGTCGTGCAGAGAGAGGGCCGAGAGAGCGCACAGATGTCGGAGCGGCGGGTCGAGCGGTGGTTGGTGAGGTTCCGGGAGACGGGGGATCCGGGGGCGCTCGGGAAGGTGTTCGATGCGACGGCGGGGGAACTGCTGGGCGTCGCGCGGCACCTCGTGGGGGACGGGGGGGAGGCGGAGGACCTCGTGCAGGCGACGTTCCTGGCGCTGATGGAGCACCCCGAGCGGTATGACGGGAGACGTTCGGCGCGGGCCTGGATGGTGGGGATCCTGACGCACGAGGCGCGGCACGCGCGGCGGAGGGCGGCACGGCGGGTCGACGGGCGGCGCGCGCTCGAGGAAGCGGAGGAACGCGAGGCGGCCCTCGATCCGGCGGGGCGCGTCGCGCGGGGCGAGGCGGCGGGGATGGTGCGGGCGGCGCTGGGGCGGGTGCCGGAGCTGTACCGCGGCGTGCTCGAGCGGCACCTGGCCGGCGAGTCGCCGGCGACCATCGCGGGCGAGCTGGGACGGGCGCCGGGGACGGTGAGGGTGCAGCTCCACCGCGGGCTCGATCTGCTGCGTCGCGCTCTGCCGGTTGGGGTGGCCGGCGGGATCGGGTTGGCCGCTCCCCCGGAGGCGGCGGGCGAGTGGGTCGGGGCCGGCGCGGGTGGGGCCAGTCGGGTGAACGAGTGGGATGCGGCGCAGGCCGGATGGGGCGGCATCGCGCAAACCGCGGGGGCGCGGGGGTTGGCCGCGGTGCGCGCGGAGGTGATGGCGGTGGCCCACACGTCGGGCGCGGCGGCGGGAGCTGCCGCGGGTGCGGCGGGGGCGGCGGTGTCCTTGGGAACGATCCTCATGGCGAAGAAAGGCGTGCTCGTCGGTGTCGCCCTCGCGGCGGCGGTCTCGCTCTGGGTGTGGGTGGACGGGCCGGGCCCGGCACCGCAGCCCGAGGGCGGCGATGGCGTCGTGCGGGTGGTCGGGGCGGCCGATGTCGAGCGCGTCGGCGGCGAGGCGTCGGCACGGGGCGCCGGGCACCCGGAGGCAGCGCTCGAGGGTGGGCGCGACGCGCTCGGAGCGCCGGGCGCGGAACCGCTGCGACTCGATCGGCTGCGGGTCGCGACGGTCTTCCACGACGGCCGGCCCGCGCCCGGTGTGGGCTTTCAGTTCGTGTCCTTCGCCTCCGGCGCAGCCCTGCGCGGCGCGACGAGCGACGAGCGGGGCGAGGTCCTCTTGAGCGACCTCGAGCCGGGGCAGTACGCGCTGTACGTCGACCGCGGGGGATACGGCATGGCGCAGGTGCCGAACATGACCCTCAACGCGGTGCCCGCGGATCCCGTGGCGAGGGAGGCGTTGCTCGAGGAGTTCACGCCGCGCCACACCCTCACCCTGCCCGCCGGCCAGGACGTCGCCGGGCGTGTCGTGGACGCCGCCGGGCGGCCCGTCGCGGGCGCGGAGATCTGGGTCAGCACCGGCCTCACGCGCCGCACCGGGACCGTGATCTCGCGCAGCGAAGGCGACGGTTCCTTTCTGCTGCCCCAGCTCGGCGAGGAGTGTTTCTTCGGCGCGCGCTCCCCGCAGCACGCGCCGACCCGGCCGCTCTCCGTCGAGCACCTGATGCTCACGGCGCGGCGCGAGGGCGGCGAGGTCCCAGCCCGGCTCGAGGTCGTGCTCCAGTTCCCCGGATCGGGGGCGCGGGTCGAGGGCCTGGTGCGCGATCCGGCGGGACGCCCGGTCGCCGGGGCGCGCGTGCGGCTGGGCGCACAGGACTTCTTCGACACCCTGGGGCCGACCGGCGCCGAGGGCCCGCCGCCGCCGATCGAGGTGCGCAGCGACGAACACGGGCGCTTCGTGGGCGAGGGGCTCGCGCCGGGGCGCATCGAGGTCGCCTGCTCGGCCGAGGGCTTTCCCGTCGCCACCGGGGCGGTCGAGTTGGGCGCGGGCGAAGTGGGCCGGCTCGAGCTCGACCTCGAGCTGGGCGTGTGGATCCGCGGGCGTGCGAGCGACGCCGCGGGGGAGCCGCTGGCGCGCATCACGGTGCGCGCCCACCGCACGCGGACGCACTTCGGGGAACCGCGCTCGTCCTTCTACGAGCCCAGCGCGGTGACCGACTCCGAGGGGCGCTTTCGGCTCGGGCCCTTGAACTCCGGACGACTCGCGCTCGAGGCCCGCAACGAGGACAACACGCGCCACGCGCGCCACAGCCTCGAGGCAACCGCCGGCCTCACCTACGAGTGGGCGTTCGAGCTGGGCGAGTCCCCCACCCTCGCCGGGCGGGCACTCGACGAGACGGGCGAGCCCCTCGCGGGCTGGACGGTCTCGGCCCGCCCGATGGAGCGCCTCGGGCCGCCGCCGCGGGCCACCTTCACCGATTCGGACGGCCGCTTCGTGCTGCGTTTCCCCGCTGGCGGCTCCGTACGCCTCGAGCTCCTGGCCCCGGACGGGCCGTCCCGCTCCAGCACGCGCATCGCGCCCCGCGCGCCGCAGGCCTGGATCGAGGGCGTCGCGGTCGGCGCGCAGGACGTGCGGTTGGTGCTGGACCCCGCGCGGCGTCCCCGCGCCCGGCTGCGCGGCGCGCTGAGGATCGCCGCGCACCCCGCTCCGGAGCGCGCGGTGTTCCGTGTCCGGCACCCCGAGTTCGGCCTGGTCGCGGAGGAGGAGCTGCCCCTCGCGCCCGGGGCCTTCGAGCTGGCGGAGCTGCCCGCGGGACGCTTCGACTTCTGGATCGAGGCGCCGGGCTGCGCGCCCCTCGAACGCCGCGGGCTCGAGCTCGCGCAGGGTCAAGTCCTCGAGCTAGGTGCGCTCGAGCTGGTAGGTGCCGCGGAGTTCGTCCTGCACTTCTCCGACGCCGAGAGGACGAACCTCCAACCGCACGTCGAGCTACGCGACGCCGCGGGCAGGTCGCGTTGGGGCACGCTCGAGGGCCGCACCTGGCGCTCGGTGGCCCTGGCGCCGGGCGCGTATCGGCTGCGGGTCCAGCACGAAGGCCGCGCGGACCTCGCGCTCGAACTCGAGCTGCGCGCCGGGGAGGTCGTCGAGCGTGAGCTGGCGCTGCGACCGGGGGCCTCCCTGGGATTGGTCTTCCTCGACGCACAGGGCACGCCGATCACGGGCGAGATCCGCATCCGCGTGCGCGACGGTTCGGGACAGGTCGTGCTCGAGGAGGAGTTGCTTGGCACGGCCGAGCAACCGGCCTCGCGCTCCTTCAACGCGCCCTTCGGGGCGCTGACCGTGGAAGCCACGGACCGGGAAGGGCGTACCGCGAACGAGACCTTCGAGCACTCGCCGACCGAGGGAGGCGGACGAAGCCGCCCGGTGGTGCTGCGCTGAACCCGCGCTCCGGTTCAGGGCCGCGCGTCGGCCGTCGTCACTCGGCGTCCAGGCGCCGCACGAAGCGGAAGGAGCGGATCTCGAAGCGCTCGCGCAGGTAGAAGCGATGGGCGTCGACGCGTTGGGTGCCGGAGTCGAGTTGGATCGAATGACAACCCGCGCGGCGGGCGGTCTCGGTCAACCAGGCGAGCAGCTCGCGCCCCGCCCCCCGGCTGCGCTGCGCGGCCGCGGTCACCAGGTCGTCGACGTACAGGATCGGGCCATGCGCGAAGGTGTCGTACAGGCGGTAGCCGGCGACGGCGAGCACCACCCCCTCGGCGTCGACCAGGCGCGCCAACGCGAAGCCCTCGATCTCCATGCGCCGGACCTGGTCCACGAAGTCCTGCGTCCCGACGCCCGCGAGCGCCGGCCGCAACTCGGCCAGCACCCCCTGGCAAGAGGCGATCTCCCCATCGCTCGAGGCGCGCCCGCAACGCATCGCGGCCGAGCGTAGCGTTCCACGGGGGCTGCACGAACAGAGGCCCAGGCGCCGCGCTGCCAGGCGGTTCCGAAACGGCGCGCCGCGGTCCACAATCGGGGCCGGCATGTTGCGCTCGCCCGTTCCGACCTCCACCGGCGGCTCGACGATCGTCGAACCGCCTGCTCCGCGCCGGCCGCGGGCTCCCTCGCGGCTGGCGGAGGAGGTCGGTCCCCCGCCGGACTTCCTGGACGGGGATGGCGGAGGTGGGGACGGACGAGGCGGAGGCGGTGGCGGAGGAGGCGGAGGCTGGGGCGGAGGCCCGGGGGACGGTGAAGGCGAGGGCGGGGAGGGACGCGAGCCCTTCGCGCGCCCCCTGGCCGCTTCGGAGTTCGCCTTCGGCTTCCTGCTGCTGGGCGTCGCGACCCTGTTCGGCGTCTTCCTGGCCGCCTTCCTGATGTTGCGGCGCCAAGCCGCCACCTGGCCCCCGCCGGGCGCCCCCGATCCGCCCACCGGCCTGTGGATCAGCACCGCTCTGGTGTTCGCGAGCAGCATCGCGCTGCTGGCCTCCGACCGCGCCGCGCGCCGCCGCGAGGCGTCTGCGATGCGCCGCCACCTGGGGCTCGCGACCGCGCTCGGGACGCTCTTCCTCGTCTCCCAGGGCCTCTTGTGGAGCGCGCTCCTGCGCAGCGGATACACCGCGGGGAGCGACGCGTATGGCGCGGTCTTCTACTCGCTGACCGGCCTCCACGCCCTACACGCCTTGGGCGGAGTCGTGCTGCTGCTGCACCTCGCTTGGCGCTCCCGCCGTCGACCCCTCACGGCCGACACGCGCCTGCGCCTGCGCCTCGCCGGGCTCTACTGGCATTTCCTGGGCCTGATCTGGGTCGTGCTCTTCGTAGTGCTCTACTACGTCGAGTGAGCCGCGCGCGCCGCGGCCCGCGGCGAGGGCAGCCGGCTCCCGATGCATGGGTAGGATGGGCCCATGATCGCCGCCGCCCTGTGCCTGCTGCTGCTTCCCCAGGTGGGCTCGTCCGCCGACGAGACGTTCCTGCGCGACCCGCGCCTCGGCCAGGCGTCGCGGCACCATCGCGCGGCCCTCGAGACCTTCCTCGAGGCCGAAGCGTTGACGTTGGGAGGCGAGTACGCCCGCGCCGAGCGCGTGCTCAGCGCGCTGTGGAGACGTTACCCGGTGGGTTCGGAGGCCTGGACGCAGTTGCCGAGCCGCCTCGAGGGCGTGTTCCTCGGCACGCCGCCCTGCTACTACGCCCTGCGCATGCTGACGGACATCGCGCGCTGGCGGCTCGAGCGGGGTGAGCGCCGCAGGTCGAAGGGCGGACCGGTGCAGCATCTGCGCCTGACCGTGGTGCTGATCGGCGAGGGCACGGGGCTCGAGCCCGCGGACCCGGGGCAACTCGCGCGCGGCGAGGGCCGGCCCGTCGTGCGCGAGCTCGACCCACGCTTGCTCGCGGACGACCACGCCCTCGTGCACGAGTCCCTGGCCCTCTTCCGCGAGTACGTCGCGCTGCTGACGGACGGCCGCCTGGGACTCGAGGTCGACGTTCGGGTCCTGGAGTCGCTGAGCGTACCCCTCGACGTGGGCGTCCGGGACGGTCGCCGGCACGCGGGGCTCGCCGACCCCGCGCCGGTCTTCGCGCACCTGCCGCCCGAGGTCTTGCTCGCCACCGACTGGTGGTGGGTGCTGCACCCCACCCACATCCCGCGCGGCGCGGCCTTCGCCGGCCAGGAGTTCATCACCGGCGGCATGGGAGCCGGCCCCAACGGCTCGCAGCCGCTGTTCCTGATCGACGACCTCTGGCTGGTGCGCAAGCCGCCGCACCTGGGCGAGGGGGACTACAGCTCCGTCGAGCGCCGCGCGTACCTGCCCCAGTGGTTGCAGCACGAGCTCTTCCACCATCTCTTCGGCCTCTACCCGCGCTTCGGGCTCGAGGCGCAGTCGCACCAGTGGTTCGACCGCAGCACGTGGCCGGCGGACTTCGTCGGTCGCTTCGAACCCGACTACTACCACGAGGCCCTCTTCCGCCGTCTGCGGGACGCGGAGCCGCCACTCCACGTCACCCTGCGTCACGTCTTCAGGGGCCCGGACCTCGAGCGCCTGCAGGTGCGCGACCTCGTCGGCACGTACGCGCACGAGCCCGAGGAGAACGCCTGGCACCGCGGCGAGCTGCGGCTCGATCCCGAAGGCAAGCTGCGCTGGAGGAACGGCGCCGACGTCGAGTGGTCCCTCGAGCCCGACTTCGCCAATGGCCGACTGCTCACCGGCCCCGACTGCCCCTACCACCGGCCGGGCCATCCGAGTCCCTTCGTGTTGGTCCCCGCCTGGGACGAGCAGGACCGCACCACGGGCATCGCCGGCTTCCGCTTCCAGGGCGGGCTCTACCTGCGGCGCTGACCTCGAGCCTGGAACGGCGCTGGGAGCGCGGGCCGACGGCGCCGCGCTCCCAGCTTCGATTCGAGCCCGCTGGGCGGGCCGAGCTCTCCGTCGGCTTCGATCAGTTCCCGCCGCGGGCGGCCGCGATCAGGTCGAAGCGATCGAGATTCATCACCTTGGACCAGGCCGCGGCAAAGTCGTGCACGAACTTCTGCTGCGCGCCCTCGCTGGCGTAGATCTCGGCGATGGCCCGCAGTTGGGAGTGCGAGCCGAAGAGCAGGTCGACCGAGGTGGCGGTCCACTTCAGCTCGCCCGACTTGCGGTCCCGTCCCTCGAAGAGGTGCTCGTTCTCCCCGACCTTCTTCCAGACCACGCCCATGTCGAGCAAGTTCGTGAAGAAGTCCGTGCTGAGCACGCCCGGGCGTTGGGTGAACGCGCCGTGCTTGGCGCCACCCGTGTTGGCGCCGAGCACGCGCAGGCCGCCGACGAGCGCGGTCATCTCGGGGGCGGTCAGGGAGAGCAGGCTCGCCCGATCGACGAGGGCCGCTTCCGGACGCAAGTAGGTCCGATCCGAATAGAAGTTGCGGAAGCCGTCCGCGGTCGGCTCCAGCACGGCGAAACCGGCGACGTCCGTCTGCTCCTGGGTCGCGTCCGTGCGGCCCGGGGAGAACGCCAGCTCGAGCTTCACGCCCGCCGCGTCCGCCGCGGCCTTCACGGCCGCGTTGCCGCCCAGCACGATCAGGTCGGCCATCGACACGCGCTTGCCGCCGGTCTGGGCGCGGTTGAAGTCGGCCTGGATGCGCTCGAGCGCCGAGAGCACCTTCGCCAGCTCCGCCGGGTCGTTGGCGGGCCAGTCCTTCTGCGGGGCGAGGCGCACGCGCGCTCCGTTCGCACCGCCGCGTTTGTCGCTGTCGCGGTAGCTCGACGCGGAGGCCCAAGCCGCGGCGACGAGCTGCGAGGTCGAGAGACCCGAGGCCAGGATGCGGCGCTCGAGCTCGGCGATCTCGGCCGCGCCGATCAGAGGGTGATCCACCGCGGGCACCGGGTCCTGCCAGATCTGGGGCGGCGCGACTTCCGGACCGAGCAGGCGCGTGCTGGGCCCCATGTCGCGGTGCACGAGCTTGTACCAGGCGCTCGCGAAGGCCTTCTCGAACTCGGCAGGGTTCTCGTAGAAGCGCCGCGAGATCTCCCCGTAGATCGGGTCGAAGCGCAGCGAGAGGTCCGTCGTCAGCATCATCGGCAGGTTCATCTTGCCGGAGACGTGGGCATCGGGGACGTTCCTCCGCACGGGCCGGACGCCGTCCTTGGGCGTCCACTGCGAGGCCCCCGCGGGGCTCTTCGTGAGCTCCCACTCGTAGTCGAAGAGGTTCTCGAAGAACTTGTGCGACCAGCGCGTGGGAGTCGCGGTCCAGGTCACCTCGAGCCCGCTGGTGATCGTGTCCTCGGCCTTGCCCTTGCCGAAGCTGTTCTTCCAGCCCAAGCCCTGCTGCTCGATGGGCGCGGCCTCGGGGTCGGGACCGACGTGGGAAGCGGGGCCCGCGCCGTGGGCCTTGCCGACCGTGTGACCGCCGGCGATCAGCGCCACCGTTTCCTCGTCGTTCATGCCCATGCGACCGAACGTCTCGCGGATGTCGTGGGCGGCGAGCAGCGGGTCGGGGTTGCCGTTGGGACCTTCGGGGTTGACGTAGATCAGGCCCATCTGCACGGCAGCCAGGGGATTCTCGAGCTCGCGCTCCCCGCGGTAACGCTTGTCCGCGAGCCACTCGGCCTCGGGGCCCCAGTACACGTCGTGCTGCGGCTCCCAGACGTCCTCGCGGCCGCCGCCGAAGCCCATCATCTCCAAGCCCATCGACTCGTAGGCGACATTGCCGGCGAGCACCATCAGGTCGGCCCAGGAGATCTTCTGACCGTACTTCTGCTTGAGCGGCCAGAGCAGACGGCGGGCCTTGTCGAGGTTGGCGTTGTCCGGCCAACTGTTGAGCGGCGCGAAGCGTTGCGTGCCGTCGCTGGCACCGCCGCGTCCGTCGCCCATGCGATAGGTCCCGGCGCTGTGCCAGGCCATGCGGATGAAGAGCGGACCGTAGTGGCCCCAGTCGGCCGGCCACCAGTCCTGGGAGGTGGTCATCAGCTCGGCGAGCTCGCGCTTCAATTGCGCCAGGTCGAGCTTGGCGAACTCGGCCGCGTAGTCGAGCCCCGTGCCGAACGGATCGCTCTTCGAGTTGTTCTGATGCAGGATTCGCAGGTCCAACTGCTCCGGCCACCAGTCGAGGTTCGTCATGGCCCGGCCCGTCGGGTTGGCTTGGCCGGAGGAGTCCTGCGCGTACTCGGCCTTGGCGGCGGACTTGGTTTCCATGGTGTGCGGGGAGGTGGGCTCGTGGGTGGACGCGCAGCCGACGGCACCGAGCACCGTCAAGCCCGCGAGGAGTTGGGTGGGATGGAAGAACGTGTTCATGGTCGCAACCTGTGGAAGCCGTAGTTTCTCTTGCCCGTGGTCGAGGTCGGCGGGGCATGCCCCTCGCACGGCTCACCACGCTGTACGAGCGCCGCGACGCGTGGGCGTCGCGAAGCGCGAGCCAAGGTGTACTCCCAAGGTGCCCGGCCCTCAACCGTGGACGGCATGGAAGGACAGCGGACGGCCCGCTCGATCAGCGGGGCTGTTCAGGGTGAACACCTCGTCGCATGGTGTCGTGGCGCGACGGACGGAGGCCGACTCGGCCACCCGGGGATCGCAGGATCCCTCGCGTGCAATAGGAGTACCGAATGGGGCGCGCCGGGGCTCTACGCTCCTCGGCGCAGACTCCAGCTCATCCGGGCACCCCATCGGAGCTGTGCTGGTCGTGGAGCACGCCCCGCGGGCCCAGCGAGAGCAAGTCCCCCGACGATCATGGTATGGTCTCTCCCCCGCCAGACGTCGCGCACGAGCCCAGCGCCGCGACGTCCGCGTTCCAGGCCGACGACGGACGTAAGGCCTCGCCATGCTCTCTCCGCAGCACGCATCCGAGGTCTACCGGGGGATACGCGCGTCGACCGAGCGCTTGGCCGCGCCGCTGACTCCCGAGGACCAGACCGTGCAGTCGATGCCGGACGTCAGCCCGACCAAGTGGCACCGGGCACACGTCACCTGGTTCTTCGAGACCTTCGTGCTCGAACGCTTCGCGCCGGACTACCGGCCCTTCGACCCGCGTTTCCGCGAGTTGTTCAACAGCTACTACGAGGGCGTCGGGCCGCAGTTCCCGCGTGAGCGACGCGGGTCGCTCAGCCGTCCTGGAGCCGAGGAGGTCGCTCGCTACCGCGCCCACGTCGATCAGGCTCTCGCCGATCTGCTCGCCGGAGTCGAAGAGCAGGACGGAGAGCTGCTCGAGCTCGTCGAGCTCGGCCTGCACCACGAGCAGCAGCACCAGGAGCTGTTGTTGATGGACGCCAAGCACGTCCTCTCGATCGATCCACGGCGCCCCGTGTATGCGCCGGACCCCGTTACGGACGTGCCGCGGCGCGCGCTCGGCTGGATCGAGGTCGACGCCCCATCCATGGAACCCGGGGGCATCGTCGAGATCGGCCACGTCGGTAGCGACTTCGCCTTCGACAACGAACGACCGCGCCACCGGGTCCTGCTCGAGCCCTTTCGAATCGCGGATCGCCTGATCACCGCGGGCGAGTGGCTCGAGTTCATGGACGACGGTGGCTATCAGCGGGCGGAGCTGTGGTTGTCGGACGGCTGGTCCACGCTGCGTCGGGAGGGCTGGCAGGCGCCGCTCTACTGGCATCGCGAGGGCACCGGGTGGCTCGTGCACACGCTCGGCGGGACGCGCCCGGTGCTGGACGCCGAGCCGGTGTGCCACGTGAGCCACTACGAGGCCGACGCCTACGCCCGCTGGCGCGGAGCGCGCCTGCCCACGGAGTTCGAGTGGGAACACGCCGTGCGCACGGCAGGCGTGTCCGAGGGCCGCGCCTTCGATCTTGCCGCGCTCCAACCCAGGGCCGCCGAGCTCCCGGCGCGGGGCGGACTCGCGCAGGTGTTCGGCGAATGCTGGCAGTGGACTTCGTCGGCCTACCTGCCCTACCCACGCTATCGCCCGGCCCGGGGTGCGGTCGGCGAATACAACGGCAAGTTCATGTCGGGACAGGGTGTCCTGCGCGGCTCGTCCGCGTACACCCCGCCGGGACACTGCCGGCCCACGTACCGCAACTTCTTCCCAGCCCATTGTCGTTGGGTGCTTTCGGGCGTCCGCATCGCCGACGGAGGCACATGAGGATCCAACCCCCTTCCGCCGCAGCCCACACCTCCCGCGAACCGACCTTCGACGTACGCCTCGAGGACGGCTGGCACGCCCGCGCGCTCGCCCGCGAAGTCGCGGCCGGCCTCGCCACGATCCCCAAGCGACTCTCGCCGCGTTGGCTCTACGACGAGCGCGGCAGCGAGCTATTCGAGCGCATCACGCGTCTGCCCGAGTACTACCTGACCGAGGCCGAACGCGAGATCCTGCTCCGCCACTCGGACGAGATCGCCGCCGCGACTGGCGCCGAGACGCTCGTCGAGCTGGGATCGGGCACGTCCGACAAGACGCGTGCGTTGCTCGACGCCTTCGCCGACGCCGGGACGCTCCGGCGCTTCGTGCCCCTCGACGTCAGCGAGCCGACCCTGCGCGACGCGGCTGAGGGCTTGGCCGCGCGCTACCCGACGCTCCAGGTCCACGGCGTGGTGGGCGACTTCCACCAACACCTCGGTGCCCTGCCGAGCGCGGGCGTCGCCGTCCTCGCCTTCCTGGGCTCGACCCTCGGCAACTTCTACCCGCGGGAGCGCGCCCGCTTCCTACGCGCGGTCAGCGCGTGGATGACCCCGCGGTCCTACTTCCTGCTCGGCGTCGACCTCGTCAAGCCCCTCGAGCGCATCCTCCAGGCGTACAACGACGCGGCCGGGCTGACCGCCGAGTTCACGCTCAACCTGCTCCAGGTGATCAATCGGGAGCTCGACGCCGACTTCGACCTCGAGGCCTTCGAGCACGTCGGCCTGTGGGATCCGCTCCACACGCGCGTGGACCTACGCCTGCGTGCTCTCCGCGAACAGTCCGTGCACGTCGCCCGCGCCGGCCTGACGGTCGAGTTCGGCCGACACGAGGAGCTGCAAGCCGAGATTTCGACCAAGTTCACCCTGCCCCAGATCGCGGGCGAGCTGCGTGCCGCCGGCCTGGACGTCGTGCGCACTTGGACCGATCACCAGAAGGACTTCGCCATCGTCCTCGCGCGCCGTGGCGTGTGAGCATGGTCTCGTCCTCACGGGGACCAGGTGAGCGCCAGTCCGTTCGAGAGGTTGAAGCCGGAACCGCAGGGAGACGTGAAGACGTCGCGGTACCAGATCTGGTAGGTGCGCGTGTCGCCGGGGGCCACGCCGCCACGGGCCGCGACGTCGAGGCTGGTGAGCGAGAGCCCCAGGGCATTCGCGATGCGGACCTGCAGCCGCACGACCCCGCCGCCCGCGCAGCGCAGGCCGTCGCCGAAGACGACTCCGGCGCCGCCGTTCGTGGCGTTGTTGCCCTGTAGGTAGAGCCCCGCCTGACCCGCGACGAGGCCCGCGCCGCGCAGGCGCAGCTCGCCGGTCGAGACTCGGGCCGATCCCGAGGCCCAGAGCCTCGCGCCCCGTCCGCTGCCGTTGGCGCAGCCCTCCCCCGGGCCGCCGGCGTTGCTGCACGGACAGGGCGTGCCGCCGCCGTCCCCGAAGCAGTAGGCGTCCCCCAGGGCGTCCTCGGCGCAGCCGCCCCAACGGCCGAGGTAACTGTCGTTCGAGTCGATCACGCTGGCGAAGGTGCCGCCGGCGAGGAGCAGCGTTCCGCTCCCCGTACCGTCGTCGTATTCGGCCAGGGTGGAGACGGCGTCGTTCGTGCCGCTGCCGAGGGGCAACCAGTTCGTCCCGTCCCAACGCGCGATGAAGCGCACGGACTGGGAGCCCGAGGACTGGAACCCGCCCCCCGCGTAGAGCGCCGGCCCGCTCCCGTCGTCGTGCACGAGCAAGGCGCTGACGGTGAAGCTGAAGCCGGCTCCCACCGGCTCCCAAGCCACGCCGTTCCAGCGGGCGATTCTCCCGCCCTGTCCGGCGCCGAAGGTGAAGAAGCCACCTGCATAGAGCCGCGGCCCGCTGCCGTCGTCGAAGCTCGCGAGCGCGTAGACGGCCTGGTTCAGGCCCGCGCCGAGCGGAGTCCAACCCGACCCGTCCCAGCGCGCCACGATGCCGCTCTGCGGGCCCGCCGCGTACAGCGCGGGTCCGCCGCCCAAGCCATCGTCGTGCACGGCGAGGGCCTGCACCGGCCCCGCGAATCCGCCGCCGAGGCTGGACCACTGCGTTCCGTTCCAGCGCGCGATGCGTGCGGCGGGCGCTCCGCCCGCTTGGGTGAACTCGCCGCCGACGTAGAGCGCGGGACCGGATCCGTCGTCGAAGGCGAGCGCGCACTGGGCGCGACCGTTCAGACCCGAACCGAGGCCGGACCAGGCGCCCCCACCCCAGCGCGCGACGTTGAGGGCCGGCACGCCCCCGGCCTGATCGAAGAAGCCCACCGCGAAGAGCGCCGGGCCCGGGCTGTGCCCGTCGTGGAAGGACTCGAGGTCGTTCACCTCGGCGGCAACCAGGCTCGAGAGCCCACTCCCGAGGGCGGACCAGCCCCAGACGTTCCACTTCGCGATGCGCGCGACCTGCAAGTCTCCGACGCTCGTGAGCCGTCCGCCGACGAACAGCGACGGCCAGCCGTCCCCATCGTCATGCACGTGCAGGGCCCGCACATACCAGTTGATCCCATCCTCGACCAGGCGTTCGACCTGCGTGCCGTCGTAGCGGTAGACGACTCCTCCATCGGACGCCCCGTGCAGCCGCGGAGAGCCGCCGCCGGGATCGGCGTGCACGTGCAGGGCATTGATGTCGAAGAGCAGCGTGGCGCTCGGCGCGGACCAGGAGCCAGCCTGCCAGCGGGCGAGGGCACCCGCCGCTGCACCGCCCGCGTTCGCGAAGCTGCCGCCGGCAAAGAGCGCCGCCCCGCTGCCGTCGTCGTACACGGCGAGGCTGCGCACGTCACCGTCCGTCCCCAAGCCCAGCGCGGACCAGGACGTTCCGTTCCAGCGAGCGACGTGCGAAGCTCCCCCGCCCCCCGCCGTCGCGAAGGCGCCGCCGGCGAACAGCGCCGGTCCCCCGCCGTCGTCGAAGGATGCCAGTGCCAGTACCGTGCCTCCGACGCCCGCGCCCAGCGCGGACCAGGCGAAGCCGTCCCACTTGGCGACGTTGGACGCGGGTTGGCCGCCGGCGAGCGCGAAGAGGCCACCGGCGAAAAGAGCGGGTCCGCCGCCATCGTCGTGCACCGCGAGTGCGTGAACCGTGCCGGAGAGTCCGCCGCGGAGCGCCGACCAGCTCGTTCCATCCCAAGCCGCGATGCGCGCGGCCAGCACTCCGCCGGCGTCGGTGAAGGCGCCGGCGACGAAGAGCCGTGGACCGGATCCGTCGTCGTGCACGGCCATGGCGTAGCCCTCGGCGTTCAAGCCGCTCCCGACCTGCGCCCAGGTCGAACCATCCCAGGCGGCAATGCGCTGGAGCGGCTGGCCCTCCCCGCTGGCGCCGAAGAAGCCCGTCGCGAACAGTCGGGGGCCACCGCCCAGGCCGTCGTCGTACTCGCAAAGCGCATTCACGCGGGCGAGGAACCCATCCCCGACGCTACGCCACACCTCGCCATCGAGCACGCTGATGCGACGTGCGTACGCACCGCAGGCCGTCACGAAGTGTCCCGCTGCGTAGAGCCGACGCCCCGCGCCGCTGCCGTCGTCGTGGCTCGCCAGGGCGAAAATGCGCCGCGAGCTGCCGCCGAACTGCTCGGCGAAGTACGGCGCCCCGCCGAAGGTCGGGATCCACTCCGGCTGGCAGGGCCCCACCAAAGCGCCCCCGAATCCGATCTGCGCCACGGCCGCGGTCGGAATGGGGAGCGACTGCGCGCCCGCCGCCGGAGCAATCAAGATCAGGAAACTGAACAGCAATTCGGCTCGACGCATGGTGCGCTCCGGATACGGCCCTCGTCCCGGGGAAGGTGCCCCCTCCGAGCATACCCCCCCCTTCCCAGAGCGCTACGGGGGGGGCAGAGTCGATGGTCAGCCGTTCGAGGGCGTCGTCTCGCGGCGGATGGGGCGCAGGATCAGGTCGTCGAGGTCGGCGTTGCGGACCTCGAACGGTCGCTCGATGGTCCACTGCTGGCGACCGGGGAGGAAGAAGCTCGCGGTGTAGCGGCCGGGGAGCAGGCCCTCGACGGTGAAGAGGCCCTCGGTCGAGACCTGCGAGCCCGAGTTGCGCCGGCGGCGCGGCTGGCCCTCGTCCTCCACCGAGGTGACGCTCATCCACAGCCACTGCGGACGTTCGCCGAAGGCCGCCATCTCGACCCGGCCGCGGACCGTGAAGGTGCGTTGCAGGCGCAGGTCGACCGAGGTCGGCGTGCGCGAGGCGGCGACTTCGACCCCGCCCAACTCGGCCCGCCCGCCGCGCGCCCCCCGGGCCTCGACGCCGTAGGAACCGGCTGCGAGCATCGAGATCGAGAAACGCCCGCGTTCGTCGGTCATCGCGCTCTGGGTCGCGGCCCCGCGCAGGGTCACGCGGCAGCCGACCGCCGGCGCACCATCGACGTCGAGGACGGTCCCGACCAGCGAGCCCGTGACGAGCTCGACGCGCAGCTCGCGGTCCTCCTTGTCGACGATCTGGAGCGTCTCGGACCACAGGTCCTGCGACTCGGGTGCGAAGAGCCCGCGGGAGCCGTTGGGGTCGGTCAGGGAGAGCCGGATCGAGCCCGCGGGCACACGACCTAGGTCGAAGCGGCCCGCGACGTCGACCTCGGCCGCGAAGCGGCGCCAATCATTGTCCCCATCATCGCTCGGAACCATCGCCCAGCCGCCGATGCGCAGCCCGGTCCCCGGGAATCCGTCGACCAGTACCAGGCCCGACACGTTGGCCGCCGGCCCGGTGATCGGGGGTTTGGTCGTCGCGTCCATGATCAGCAGAGTGCGCTCGCCGGAGCGGATCTCGAACGACTCCTGCGTGCCCTGGCCGAGCTCGATCGACTGGCGCATCGACCCCAGCAGCCCGCCGACCGAATTCAGCCCTCCGATGGCAGGGAAGGAGTTGATGCGATAGTCCCCCGGCTGCAGACCCTGGACGCGGAAGCGCCCCTCGAGGTCGGGCACCGTGAAGACCGGCATCACCTCGCCCATCCCGCGGCCGGTGATGGCGAGCATCCACTTGCCCAGCTCGGGAATCTGGCCACCGTCGGTGAGCACGCCCTCGAGGCTCCCGGGCGCGGCCAGCACGATCACGGCCTCACCTTGGTTCACGTTCACCCGCTCCTGCGCGCTGCCGTACAGGGGGTGGCGCACCGTGATCGAGATCTCCTCGGACTGCACCTGCGTCACGAGCAGGGTCCCATCGGGTCGCGTGCGTCCGCAGGGCAAGGGACCATGCCGCAGGTGATCTCCGCTGCCCGACGGAGCGGCCAGGACCTCCGCGTTCGCCACCGGCTGGTCCTCGCCATCCAGGACGCGCACCAGGACCGCGCGCGCGGCTTCGAGCGTCAGCGTCTCTTCCCGCTCGCCCTCGAGGTCGATCTCCTTGGCGGTGACCGCATGCCCATCGCACTGGGCGAGCAGGAGGTAGCGGCCGGTGGCGAGGTCGGGGAGCACGATGCGGCCGTCCTCCGTGGTCCGCTGGCGCCGCGACACGTCGAGATCGGTGACGAGCCCCAGGGTCGCCATCTCGAGCGTTTCGCGTTGCCCCGCGTTGTCCGGCCGCTGCACGAGGCGCAGGCGGGGACGCTCGATGGCCAGGCCCTGGCTGCTCACGAGGCGCACGGTCAGGGTGTGGGTCGCCGGGAGGGTGAGCTTGAGCTCGCGCGACACGAACTCCTGGGGGAACACGGTCCACGCATCGCCTTCCGTGCGCCGCGCCGCACCGGTGACGCTGCGCCCGGCGAGGCCCGAGCGCGAGAAACGACCCGCGCGGTCGGCCGTGAGCGGCGGCCCGGCAAGCTCCACCGGGATCGGGCCCAGACCCTCGGCCAGCAGCACCTGCGCGCCCGCGACCGGCTCGCCGGCCGTGTCGACCACCAAGCCCTGGATCAGCTCGCCGAGGTCGAGCTCGATCTCGCCCACGTCGCGCGTCTCGCCCGCCCGCACCTCGATGCCGGGCTCCACCTGGCCGCGGAAGCCGAGCGAAGTGACGACCAAAACGTTCGTCCCGGGCACGACGCCCTTGAGCGTGAAGGCGCCGTCCGCGTCGGTGAAGGTGCTAGGGATCGGCAGATCGCGGTAGCGCTGCTCCACCCAGGGCGGCATGAAGAAGACGTGGCCCTTGCCGCCGTCGCGCACGATCAGCGCCCCGGAGGGATCGAAGCGCTCGATGGGGGCGAAGGCCAGAATCTCGCCCGGCAGGTCGGCCGCGCGCACGAGAGCTCCCGGGAGCGGTTCCCCGGCGTCGTCGACGACCGTGCCCGTGATCGTGCCCATGGCCTGCAGCACGAGGTCGCCGAGATCGATGATCTCGCCCGGCCCGGGCGTGCGATCGACCAGTTGCCACAGGGGCGTGTCGCTGCCGGCCCCCGCCGCGAGCACGTAGACGCCCCGCGGCCAGACACCGGTGACGAGGAAGCGGCCGTCCTCGCCGCTCGTCGCGCGGCCGGCGTCGACGTCGATCGACGCGGGCTCGATCCGCTCGGGAATCAGCTCGGAGCGCGGGAACATCTCCATCCCGAAGCGAAAGAGGCGCACCTCGAGGCCCGGCGCGGGCTCGAGGGTCGGCAGGAGCAGCCGGCCGCGGAAGCCGCAGCGCGCCGCCGCGAACGGATCGTCGGGGGTCGCCTCGACCAGCTCCTGGCGCGCCGTGGCGCGCTGCTGCTCCGCCGAGGGATCCGTCTGGGGCTCCAGACTCGGAGGTGGCGCGACGGCGGGAGCCAGCGCGGCGCGCGATGCCCCGGGGAGGGCGGCGGCCGAGCCGGGCCCACGATCCAGGAGGAAGAGCGCCGCGGCGCCGAGGAGGGCGAGCGACGTGGCGACGATCAGGAGAGTCCTCTGGGAGTTGGACATGGGGATGGGATGGTATACGGGCTGGGGAGCGCTGGGGGTCCGCCTCCTGCGTACTCTTCCCCACGGCATTCCGCGCTCAGGGAGGGTTGCCCTCCGCGCTCCGCCCCATGCACCCCGAGGACCGTAGCGCCCTGCCCGTCGTGGCCGTGGTCCTCCTGGGCTTCTTGCTGGGCGTCGGGCTCCTGGTGACGGCGATCGTGGTCGGGCTTTGAGAGCGAGCAGCGGCGGCGGGTCCAAGGCTTCCCTGGATCCAGCCCGTGCTCGTAGGATCGGTCCCCTGGCCCGCGCGTGGCCCCACCCCACGGAGATCCCCATGCGAAGCCTCCTGCGCTCGACCCTGGTCCTGCAACTCCTGCTCGGGGCGCCCCAGGCCTTCGCGCAGGAGCAGCCCGCGGGCACGTCCGCGACCCCCGGCGCCGACAGCTTCGAGGGCGTACGCGCGCAGATCCTCCCCAGCGCCGAGGAACTCGCTTGGAAGCGTCACGCCTGGCGCGCCAGCCTGTGGGACGGCGTGATCGAGGCGCAGCAGCGCGAGCTCCCGATCCTGCTGTGGGCCATGAACGGCCACCCGCTCGGCTGCACATGAAACAACGGCGTGATCGCCAGGCGGTCGGTCTGGTCGGATGCGCGCATCGTCGCCCTGCTCGAGGCCTTCGTGCCGGTCGCGGACGAGGTCGGCCGATTGCAGCGCGGTGAGGACCGCGAGTGCCGTTTCTTCCAGTCCTTCGCCGAGCAGGGCCACTACGGCGGTCGTACCGAGCCCAGCAACACGCGCCAGGGCATCTACGCCGTCGCGCCCAGCGGCGTCTTCCTGGGCTCGATCAACACGCGCAGCGCGACCCAGGTGGCCGAGATGCTCGAGCGCGCCCTCGTCGTCTGGGACACCCTGCCCCGCGAACATCGCTTGCTGCCCAGCGATCCAGCCCTCGAGCGCGAAGCGACGCGCCGCTACGAGGCCCGTTTTCCCGCCGGCGGCGTCGCCCTGCGCGTCACGGCGCGCGACCTGCCGCGCGCCGAACCCCCGGCCGCCCGCCGCGGCGATTGGCGCCCCGCGGCCTGGAACGAGGATTGGGCCTGGCTGCGTCCATCCGAAGTGCGCGCCCTGTGCGCGCCCGAGCCCTTGCCCGAGCCGGGCGCGACCTGGACCGTCCCCGGCGATCTGGCGCGCCGCATCGCCCGCGCGCAGCTCGTCGACTTCGTGCGAGGACAGACCACGGCTTTCCGCGACGAGGAGGTCGAGCACGCCGAGCTGCGCGCGACCCTCGAGCGCGTCGAGGACGGAGTGCTGCACCTGCGGCTCGCGGGTTCCTCGCGCACGCGCGCCGTCGGCCGCTGGAGAACCGCAGGCTTCGAGCGCTCCGAGGAGGACCAGGTGCGCGGCCTCGAGCTCGACTGGATCGGACACGCGCGCTATGCACTCCCCAGCGCGCGCCTCGAACGGCTCGAGCTCGTCTGCGTCGGCGCGCGCAGCGGCGCGACCCAGTTCAATGGCCGCGACGACGACCCCGGACCCGCGCCGATCGGCTTCCACTTCGAGCTGGTCGAACTCGAACCCCAGCAGCTCGTCGCCCCGGCGCAGATCTGGTCCTATCGCTGGTGATCCGGCGCAGTCCGCGCGAGCTCATCGCTGCCAGCCCCACTCCGAACCCCACCGCCCAGCGACGATGAACGAATCCCTCGAGCTCAGCCAACGTCAGTTACTCGGCGCCTGGGAGCTGATGTGCGCCCCCGCCCCGACGTACATCCGTGATTCCCGTCCTGGGCTCGAATTCGTGTTCAGCCACTTGCCGATCCCGTTCTTCAACATCGCCGTCGTGAGCGGTGAACGACTCTCGAGCGACGACCTCGCGGCCCGCGGGAGGGATGCCTGCCAGTGGTCGAGCACGCGCAACGTGCCGTGGTTCCTGGTCGTCACCGAGGAGGGGCTCGAGGCACCGGCCGAAGCCGCGGAGGCACTCGCGGGCGTGGGACTCGTCCCCCTGCTGCCGCTGACCGGGATGCTCGCCCAGCGTGTCGCGCCGCTGACCGCGGAGCCGCCGGGACTGGAGCTCTCCCGTCCGGAGGACGACGCGGGCTGCGCCGCCCTGCTCGAGGTCAACGCGCGGGCCTATGGAATGGACCTGAGCGCGGCCCACGCCACCATCGGCAGGCAGGCGTTCTGGCGCGAGCACGTTGCCGTGCTCGGTCGAGCGGACGGGGTGCCGGTATCGTGCTCGGCGGTGATGAGGGTGGACGGGCATCGCTACGTCGCGCTGGTCGCCACCGATCCCTCCATGCAGCGGCGTGGATTCGCCGACGCCTCCATGCGCAGCGCGCTCGAGCTCGCCGCCCGCACCCACGGCGAGCACCCCACCTTCCTCCACGCCACGGCCGCCGGACGGCCGGTCTACGAGCGCATGGGCTACCAGGCCCTGGCCTCGCACACGTTGTTCATCGAACAGCGTTTCCTCGGCGGGGATTGAGGGGCGACGCGTGGGCCGGATCCGGAGAGGTGGTGGCCGAGGGTCGTGCTCGGGCGTACTCCGACCTGGTACCCTCTTCGGCCCCGGTTCTCGCGGCGGACGCCTCCGCGGCGGGCACTCGGGAGTGCGGCGCGCTCCGCGCCTTCCTCGACGACATGGCCAAATCCACGAAACGACCCGCACCGATCCGCAGCGACAAGGCCACCATCGACGCCCTGTCGGTGCTGCTCGCCGACAGCTACACGCTGTACCTCAAGACGCACAACTTCCACTGGAACGTGACGGGGCCGATGTTCACGACCCTGCACACGATGTTCATGACCCAGTACAGCGAGCTCGCCCTGGCGGTGGACGAGATCGCCGAGCGCATCCGCTCCCTGGGAGCCTTCGCGCCCGGGAGCTACTCGGAGTTCGTCAAGCTGGCCAAGGTCAAGGAATCCACCGGCCGTGTGACGGCGGTCGAGATGATCGAGCAACTCGCCGCCGACCAGCGCACCGTCGCCGAGGCCGCCCAGCGCGTGATCGACGCCGCCGACAAGGCGGGCGACGCGGCGACCGCCGACCTCGCCACGCGCCGCATGGACGTGCACGAGAAGAACGCCTGGATGCTGCGCAGCCACCTCGAGTGACCGGAGCGCGGCCGTTCGGCGGCGCGCGGAGGGCGTGGTATCTTCCGCGCCCTCCGCGTTTCGCGCTCCGACGCGGAGGGCGGAAGGGTCCGGCGATCGGCCTCACCGAGTCGTCACCCGGCACGATGCCGTCACGGGCCCGCCCCTGAGGGCGTGCCCGGCGGCGACCCGACCGGCAGCGCGCGGAGGGATCCGCGCTTCGCGGAGCACTTCCCTCACTCCCCTACCCACCCGGGAACCCCGCGGGGATCCTGCGCCCGAGCCGCCGTGCCCCTGCGACACCTCCATCTCCTGTACGCCCTCTCGGGCCTCCTCAGCCTGGGCTACCAGGTCGTCTGGCTGCGGCATTTCGTCGACCGCTTCGGGTCGAGCACCCTGACGTTCGCGCTGGTGGTCAGCGCGTTCATCGGCGGCCTCGGCATCGGCGCGCTGGCGAGCCCGCGGCTGGGTCCCCTCCTCCAGCGCCTCGCGCGCGGCGGCCCGCTGCGGGCGTACGGCCTGGTCGAGGCGCTCGTCACCGTCACGGCGCTGTCGGTGCTGGTCGAGCGACTCGTGCCCCTGACCTTGCTGGGGACCTTCCCCTACGAGCTGAAGGCCGGCGTGTACGAGCCGACGCTGGCCCTACAGCTCTTCAAGGCGCCGCTCGCGTTCCTCGCGGTGTTCGTGCCGTGCTTCTTCATGGGGGTCAGCTTCCCGCTCTTGTGCAAGGCCTTCGCGCGGCGCACGGAGCTACCCGCCAGCCTGTACGCCTGGAACACCCTGGGCGCGTGCAGCGCCGTGTTGTTGTGCGAGTGGGTCCTGATCCGCTGGTTGGGGCACGACCTGACCCTGTACGTGTTGGTGGCCGGCAACGCCGCCCTCGCGGCGGCGTTCCTGGCGCGCGGCGACGCCTGGCAGGTTCGTTGGGACGCCGAGCCCACCCCCGCGCCACGGCGTGCCGCTCCGGCGCGGGACGCCGCGGGGACGCCTCCGGTGCCGCTGGGAGTGCTCCTGGCGAGCGCGGCGATCTCCGGCTTCCTCGCCGGCGGCCTCGAGGCCGACGCCTTCCGCCGCGTGCACTTCATCCAGGTCTTCAACGGCGCGGCGATGTCGTTCGTCTCGTTCTGGGCGATCCTGGGCATCTTCCTGGGGAGCTGGACGATCCACCGCCGCCCGCACTGGAGCCTGCGCCGCGTCCAGGTCCTGGTCGCCTGCTCCTTCCTGGTGTTCTTGCTGGTGACGCGGGTCGCCCTCCTGCCGCTGCGCGTCCAGCTCGAGCGCGTGATCCAGGGCGTGGCCGATGCCCTCCCCTTCGACCCCGACGGCCGCTTCGTGATGCTGGCCGCGGTGCTGGTACTGACCGGCGTGATCGTGCTGCCGGCCTTCTACCTGGTCTCGTTGCTCTTGCCCTGGATCTGCAACGCGGCCCAACGGCAGGGCCGGCACCTGGGCCCGATCTACGGCCTCAACACGGTGGCGTTCCTGGCCGGGATGGTCGTGTTCTCGTGGGTCGCGCCGCGGGTGAACGCCTTCTACTCGTTCGAGCTGTTCACCTGGATCTTCGCCCTGCTCGTGGCGGCGCTGATCTGGATGGGCGAGCACCGACCGCTGGGCCGCCTGCGGCCGATCGTCGTCGGCTTGGGAGTCGTGGCTGCCGTGTGGTTCGCGCCGCGGGACTTCTCCCCCGCTCACCTGCCCGAGAACAACCCACTGCGCCTCCACGGAGTTCTCGAGATGCGCGGCAGCAGCGGCTGGACGACCTTCGTCTCGGCGCAGCCCGACGGCAACGCGCTGTTCCTCGACACGGCCAAGATGTCGGACGTGAACCCCGAGGTGAAGCGCTACATGAAGGTGATGGCGCACCTCCCGCTGCTCTCGGTGGACGACCCGAGGAGCGCGCTCCTGATCTGCTTCGGCGTGGGCAACACGGCGGCGGCGATCGCGAAACACTCGACCCTCGAGCGCATCGACATCGTCGACCTCGAGCGCAACATGTTCGAGCACGCGCCGCTCTTCGAGTTCCACAACGACCGGGTGTACGAGGACTCGCGGGTGCGGCTGATCCACGACGACGGCCGCAGCTTCCTGCGATTGACCGAGGGCCGCTACGACCTGATCACCAGCGAGCCGCCGCCGCCCCTGATGCACGGCATCGAGCGCCTCTACTCGCGGGAGTACTACCGCGACGTGCTCGATCACCTGACCGACCAAGGCTGCATGAGCCAGTGGGTGCCGATCTACCAGTTGCCGCCCGCGGCGGGGCGCCTGATCGTCCGCACCTTCGTGCAGGCCTTCCCGTACAGCGTGCTCGTCACGGGAACGAACAAGGAGCTGCTGCTGATCGGCTCCAAGCGGCCGCTCGATTGGCGCAACGTCGTGACGCGCTTCGCACAGGAGCCGGCGGCGGCCGGAGACCTGGCCGACGTGGACGTGCCCTCCGGCGAGCATCTCCTGGCACGCCTGGTGATGACGCACGCCGAACTCCTGGCCGAGTACGGGACGGGTGAGATCCTGACCGACCAGAGGAACCCGCTGTCGAGCTACTGGCCGACCGGCCGGATGGAGACCTTCCCTTTCTCGGCCAGCGCGGCGCTGGCGACGTTCCCGCCCGACCTGCTCGCCGAACGGCCGCGCATCCGGAGCTGGTTCAGCGACCTGCGCGCGCTGCTCACGGCCGTGCCCGATTACCCCGTCGAGAGCTTCGTGCCCTTGCGCGGCCGAGCCAACCTGCCCGGCAGCGAGGTCGACTGGCTGGCGCTGCAGGACCTGAACCTCGATGCGGCTGCCCTGTTGCGACGCGGCCGCATCAACGAGGGCCTCGACGCCTATCGCCGTTCGGTCGCCCTCGTCCCGGCCCAACTGGGCGTCCACATGGCGCTGGGCCAGTTCGCGCTCGCGCGCAACGAGCCGCAGCGGGCGATCGCACCGCTCGAGGAGCTGACGCGCCACTTCCCCGACTTCCTGCGTCCGCGCTTGATGCTCGCCCTGGTCCAGGTGCGGGCCGGCCGCCTCGAGGACGCCCTCGAGACCCTGCGCGTCGCGCTCGAGCTGAACTCCTACTCGTACGAAGCCCAGCTCATGACGGGCGACCTGCTCGAGGCGACCCAGGGCCCCGCGGCGGCGCGGCAGCACCTGCTCCGCGCCTCGCAACTCAAGCCGATGGACGGGAACCTGGCGCGCCGGCTCGGGAACCGACCCTGACCGCTCCGCGGGCGGAGCGCCGCGGTTCCTCGCGATTGCCCCGCAACCTCGCCCGGGGTCCGCGGTCTGGCTCCTGCGCGAATCGCGCGGGAGGTTAGGGATGGGAGCGAGGGGTTGGGGATCGGGTGGGGCGCTCGCGTGGATGTCGATCGTGGCCGCGGCGGCCGAGGCCTCCGCCGGCGGGGAGTTGCTCCACAGCCTGGTGGGCCCCGCCGATGGGGATCGATTCGGCGCGGCCGTGGTGGGGCTCGGCGACCTCGATGGGGACGGCCGGGCCGACTTCGCCCTGGGCGCCCCCCTGTCCGCGCGCAACGGACCGGGTTCGGGGCAGGCGTGGGTGATCTCGGGCCGTAGCGGGAGCGTGCTGCACGAGCTCGTCGGTCCGACGACGTCCGAACAGTTCGGCGCCAGCTTGGCGGGGCTCGGCGACGTCGACGGGGACGGCGTTCCCGACTTCGCGGTGGGCTCTCCCCGCCACGGCGGATCGCGCGGACGGGTGAGCGTGTTCTCCGGGGCGAGCGGGACCCTGCTGTGGAGCGCGACCGGCGGCAACGGCGGGGCGCGCTTCGGCGCGGCGCTCGCGAACGTGGGCGACGTCGACGGGGACGGGGCCGCGGATCTCGCCGTCGGGGCGCCGTTCGCGAACGGCGCGGGGACGGCCGCGGGGCGCGTGGAGCTGCGCTCCGGCGCGAGCGGGGCGTTGCTCCTCACCTTCGACGGCGCGCCGTTCGATCTCCTGGGAACGGCCCTAGCGGCCGCTGGCGACGCCGACGGCGATGGGGTGCCGGACCTGTGGATCGGGGCGCCCTTGGGCGACGTGGGGCACTTCAACGCCGGCAGCGCGTGGCTGCGTTCGGGACGCGACGGCGCGGCGCTCCTGGGCGTCCACGGGGCCGAGATCGGGGCGCAACTCGGACAGTGGATTTCGAGAATCGGCGACCTCGATGGCGATGGCCGGCCGGACGTGTTGGTCAGTTCGGTCGGCGCCGACTCCGGCGGCATCGACGCGGGGCGGGTCGAGGTGCGCTCGGGCGCGGACGGCGGCCTGCTCTGGCGCCGCGACGGACGGCGGCCCGGGGCCGGGATGGGGCCCGTGGCGGGCATCGGCGACCTCGACGGAGACGGCCGGCCGGAGTTCCTCGTCGGCGACCCCGAGCGCGGCGACGGGGGAGCGCGAGCGGGGCGCGTGCTGCTCGTGCGGGGGCGAGTGGATGCCGGGGGGCGGGAACTCGTGGGGCGCGCGGACGACGACGGCTTCGGAGCGGCGCTCGCGAGCCTGGGCGACATCGACGGAGACGGCATCCCCGACTTCGCCATCGGCGCGCCCGGCCTCGAGGGCGGTGCGTCGACCCGGGGCTACCTGCGCGTCTACTCGGGGCGTCTCGCCCTATCGCGATGAGCGCCGCGATCGGCTCGGAGTGTGAGAAGAGTTCGAGCACTCTCGGTACGGCCGGCTTGCCGGCCGTCCAAAAGGCGTTCTGAGTGGCCGTCTGGATGGTCCGTTCCGGGTCCGCTCGATTTTCTCTCGGCCTCTCAGGCCTTCGCGGCGAGCGCGAAGAGCTCTTCGTGCAGGGCGGTCACGACCTCGGCGAGGCGCGCGCGGGAGATCACGAGCGAGAGGTTGTTGCGCGTGGCGCCATAGCTCGTCATCTCGAGCTGCACGCCCCGCTCGGCCAACGTCGCGAGGACCGCGGCCGCGATGCCCGCGTGGTCGCGCAGCTCCTCTCCGACGACGCTGACCAGGGCCAGGTCGCGCACGACGTGGACCTCGCTGAAGCGCGCCAGCTCGGCCACGGCCGGCTCGATGCGGGCGTCGGCGCCGGTCGTGAGCGCCACCGACACCTCGCTCGTGGCGATCACGTCGATCACGATCTCGTGGCGCGCGAAGACCTCGGCGATGCGTTCGAGGAAACCGAACTGGAGCAGCATCGGCGCGGCGACGATGTTGATCGCCACGATGTGGTCCTTGCTGGCGATCGACTTGACGCGGCGGGCGGGCCCTTCGAGGCGCGCGACGACCAGCGTGCCGGGGAACTCGGGGCGGAAGCTGTTCAGGACGCGGATGGGGACGTTCTTGCGCAGGGCCGGGATCATCGTCGCCGGGTGCAGCACCTTGGCGCCGAAGAAGGCCAACTCGGCGGCCTCGGCGAAGGTCAGGGCCTCGACGTGGCGCGCGCCGGGGACGAGACGCGGATCGGCGGTCATGACGCCGTCGACGTCGGTCCAGATCTGGATCTCCTCGGCGTCGAGGGCCGCGCCGAAGACGGCCGCCGAGTAGTCGCTGCCGCCGCGCCCCAGCGTCGTCACGTCGCCCGCCAGGTCGCGGCCGATGTAGCCGGTCACGACCGGCAGCGCGCCCTCGGCGCCGAGCGCGGCACGGATCCAGTCCTCGCACTCGGGCAACGGACGGGCGCCGCCGAAGCGGCTGTCCGTGACGAGCCCGGCCTCCCAGGCGTCCAGGGCGCGGGCCTCGATCCCGCGCGAGGCGAGGTGCGCGGCGACGATGCGCGCGCTGAGGCGCTCGCCGTAGCTGGCGATCTGGTCGAGGGTGCGCGGGGTGAGTTCGCGCAGCAGCTCGACGCCGCGCAGCAGACTCGCGAGCTCCTCGAGCAGCGTCGAGCAGGGCCCGGGGTCGAGGTCGAGTTCCCCGAGGATCGCGCTGTGGCGCGTGGACAGCTCCTCCCACCCCGGCCGCCAGGCCCCGGCGAGGGCCGCCTTGCCCAGGGCGAGCAGTTGGTTTGTCACGCCCCCCACGGCCGAGACCACGACCACCGGCCGGCGCTCGAGCGCGGCCGCGACGATGCCGCCCAGCCGGCGGATCGGCTCCGGTCCACCCACGGACGTGCCGCCGAACTTCTGGACGATCACGCTCGACACCGTGGATGGGGGCGGGTTCGGGGCACGCGGCGAAGTCTAGCCCCCGCCCCACGGCGATCCCAACGGCCCAGGGCTCGCCCAGGAGCGTCCCCGGGCCCCCATCGAGGACTTCGGAGCCGGTCCGGGACGGCCGGGGCCGCTCGTGCGATACTGGCGCGCTTCGAGCCCGTCCCCCGAAGTCGCGATGACCCCCACCGAGCCCACGACCGCACCCCAGACCGGCTTCAGCGCCCTGGGCCTCTCCGCCCCCCTGGCCACCACCCTGAGCGAGCTGGGGTACGAGGAGCCGACTCCCATCCAGCGCGAGGCGATCCCCCTGCTGCTCGCCGCCCGCGACCTGCTCGGACAAGCCGCGACGGGCACGGGCAAGACGGCCGCCTTCGCGTTGCCCCTCATCCAGGGACTGCCCAAGGGCGCGCCCGCCCCGGGGCGGCCGCGGGCCCTGATCCTGGTGCCCACGCGCGAGCTGGCGATGCAGGTCGCGGCGGCGGTGCACCGCTACGGGAAACACCGCGGGGCGAGCGTGCTCCCGATCTACGGTGGCCAGGCGATCTACCAGCAGTTGCGGGTGCTCGAGCGCGGCATCGACGTCGTCGTCGCCACGCCGGGCCGCGCGCTCGACCACCTCGAGCGCGGGACCCTGGTGCTCGACGACGTGCGCACGGTCGTGCTCGACGAGGCGGACGAGATGCTCGACATGGGTTTCTCGGACGACCTGGAGGCGATCCTGGGCCAGGCTCCGAAAGAGCGTCAGACCGCGCTGTTCTCGGCCACGATGGCGCCGCGCATCCTCGCCATCGCGCGCCAGCACCTCAGCGATCCGGTGCAGATCTCGATTGCGCGCGAGACGAGCGAGCCGGGCGAGATGCCGCGCGTGCGGCAGGTCGCCTACGTCGTGCAGCGGGCGCACAAGGTCGTCGCCCTGGGCCGCGTGCTCGACATGGAGATGCCCGCCTCGGCGATCGTGTTCTGCCGCACGCGCCTGGGCGTCGACGAGGTGATGGAGGCCATGAACGCCCGCGGGTACCGCGCCGAGGCGCTGCACGGTGGGTTCGCCCAGGAGCTGCGCGACCGCGTGATGGGCCGCTTCCGCGACAGCCGCACCGACCTCCTGATAGCCACCGACGTCGCCGCCCGGGGCCTGGACATCCAGCACGTCTCGCACGTCGTCAACTTCGACGTGCCGACCGAGCCCGACGCGTACGTGCACCGCATAGGCCGTACGGGCCGCGCGGGCCGCGAGGGCGTGGCCATCACGTTCATCGAGCCGCGCGAGCGCCGGCTGCTGCAGAACATCCAGCGCGCCACGGGCCAGCGCATCTCGCTCGAGACGATCCCGACCGTCGCCGACCTGCGTACGCGACAGCTCGAGCTGACGCGCGCCTCGCTCGTCGAGACCGTGCTCGCCGGGGAACTCGATCCGTACCGCACCCTGGTCGAGAGCCTGGCCGCCGAAGTCGACCTCTTCGACCTGGCCGCGGCCGCCGTGAAGCTCGCCCACGAGGCGAGCCACGCGAGCGAGGGCGCCCACCCCGACGACCAGGACCTCGAGCCCCAACCGCACCCGACCCCCGAAGAGCGCCGCCCGTCCAAGCAGCGCCCGACCTTCGGCCACGAGCGCCCGCCCAAGGGCCCGCGTCCGCCGCGCCAGAAGGAGGACCGTCAGGGCTTCGATTCGGTGCGCATCTTCATCGGCGCCGGCCGTTTCCACGCCATGCGCCCAGGCGATCTGGTCGGGGCGATCACGGGCGAGACGGGCCTGCCGGGCAACGTGGTCGGTGCGATCGAGATCGCCGATCGGTTCTCGCTGATCGAAGTAGCGGCCCGCCACGCGGACCAGATCCTGCGCGCCCTGCGCCACACCAAGATCCGCGGCCGCACCGTCCCCGTGCGCATCGACCGCAACGGGCCCCGCTGAGGTTCGGACACGCTTCCACGACCTGGAAGAACACCAGGAAGAGGCCAAGTCTCACTTGGCTGCAAGCGCCCCTCCACAGGAGCTCGTTGAGAGTCGATCCTCTGGCCTACAGAGCTTCTCTCGAGGAGCTCGCCCCCTTGAATGACGGACGCGGCCCCGGTCCCTCGTGAGACCGATTCCACGTACGGATCCTCGACTGGGGGGCGAGGCGGGCCAGGAGAAGAATCCTGGAAATCGAGCATCCCGTAAACTCAGCCCGGACAACAGGTTACGCCCGCGGAACCCGGGGCCGAGGCCGGGGCCGAGGCCGGGGCCGAGGCCGGGGCCGGGGCCGTAGAATGACGAGAACCCCCCGCGCGAGTCGCGCAGGGGACCTTCCCCTGACCCCGTGAACGCGAGCACTCGGATGAACAAGACCGATTTGAAGTGCCTGATCGTCTCGAGCCTTCTTCTCGTCGCGACCCCGCTGGGCTGGGCCTGGTCAGCCTCCGCACGGTTCGCGCCGACCAGTAGCCTAGAGTCGAGTACCTGCCGCGCGTCGGGCGCGAATGGTGGTGTTGGACAGGACTGGACGTTGTCCTGCAACCCCGGCCCTTGCTGTGAGCCGAAGATGCTGCCGAACGGCTGGATCGCCTGCACCTGTGACCCCGAGGGCCCGATCGACGCCTGCTGCCAAGTCGTCCTCCACGTGGTGGGCGAACTCTGGGTTCCGCGCAAGGCCGGAGACTGCCCGCCGTGCCCCGGAGGCGGCGGCCCTTGCCAGCTGTGGTGGAACGAACCCCGCACCCAGGTGCAAGCGATCTGCCCCCAATGAGAGCCAGGCCAGGCCTGATTTCAGCAGTCGCCGCATCGGTGGCTGTGTGTCTCGTCTTGTCGATTCGCTGGACCTGGATACAGCGGCACGCAGATCCGGAGGTTCATCCAGGGCTCGCCGTCGGAGACCAACAGCCCGAGAGCGTGAGTCCTTGGATCACCCGACCGCCTCAGGAAATCGATGAGGCTCCACTTCAGGCTGAAGGCACTTCGCGAGATGGTGTCCCAGGCTCCAACCGTACCTTGGTGATCCAGGCTCTAACCCTCACGCGGAAGCCCATCGCCGGGGTCGAGGTGTACCTCCATGCCGAAGGGCGACGCGCGAGTTTCCCCGCTGGGATCACTGACGACAAGGGAGAATCGACCGTCGAGCTACCAGAAGAACCTGTCGGCGCGATAGAAACCACACGGGTCGGTTACCGCGATGCATGGCGCCCGGTCCCCACGCAGGGGGAGAGTTCGCTGACCATCTACATGGAAGTGCTCCCCAGGTTGGCTGGCCGCCTGAGTTGGAAAGGAGGAGCCGAGGTCGAGGCCGGCTATCGAGTGATCGCATGGCCTGCGCTCTTGCCTATGGATGCGAGTCGACTGAGGCGAATCTTGGAAGGCGAGGAGGAGGGACCCGTCGTCGAGTCGATCACCACCCAAGGGGGCGCTTTCGAGCTGGACCCGATCCCCGTCGGCGTCCGTTATCGAGTCATCGCCGGAGGGCCTGCGGGATACTTGATGCGCCCACTTACGTTCGAGGCGTCTCCAGACCCGATCGTTCTCGAGCTCGAAGCGATCTACGGTGCGCGCATCCATCTCACCGGCACCGACGGCGAGCGGTTGCGCATCTCTGGCGATACCCCTGCCCCGTGCGGTTGGGCCAGCCGGACACCGGGGTTCACATTGACGGTCTCGGTGCACACCGTGAGAGACGTCCTCCTGGACCCGGCATGGCTCGAGATGCCGGCAATGGACGACGCCCGGCCCAGCGACCAGCACTTGACGATCGTGAAGGGTCCTTTCGGTCCAAGCGAGCTCCCCGTTCTACATTTCGGTGGGCGAGTGGCTGGATACGAGTCATTTGGAGGGGAGTACCGCCTTCGACGCCTCGACCAGCCTCCTCTCGATATTGTGATTCCTCTCCAACGAGTCGAGGACTGCTGGGGTGCGGTGGAGATCCATGTCGCTGGCGGACTCTCGTTGCTCGAGCGTCCGGCCGGAGAGGAAGTAGCGAACGTGTGGTTGACCGAGCTGGCCCGTGGCGAGAAGCACGTCTTCGCGATCCGCGGATCGGATGACCTTCCGCTGGTTCTCGAACACCTGCCTTGTGGCGTATACTCGGTCTACATCTCGGGAGTGGTTGGCCATGCGCCAGTCATGGTCGAACCGGATCGCCCCACGATCGTCGAGGTATCGAAGGGCGCGCGCACCTCTTGCACGATCGAGACCCGGGAGGCGGGAGCCCTGGAGCTCGATGTGGAGCTCCCTGATGGGACCAAATACGAGGGGCCGCTGGTTGTCATGCTGATGCAGGGCAAGATCGGCGACATGCTGGCCTTCGAGGCGCCCCCGTTCATGACTCAGGGAATCCCCGTGGGCGATTACCAAGTCACGCTCGAGTCCGCCGCCGGACAGCACTTCAGTCCACCCCAACCGGAAGCGCACGTCTCGATCGAGTCGGCACGAGCCGCCCGGGTGAAGCTTCTCGTTCCACCCCGATGAGATTCTCCAGTCCATTTGGTCCGCTGAGTGCAGTGCCTACTGGCGCGCGACACCGTGACCGTCTGGAACAGACGAGGAACACCTACGTCGGGAATGAGTGCATGGGAGTCAGCATGGATCTGGCATTTCCGAGGCTTCTCGAGTCCTGGCTTCTCGCAGGTTCCTCGAGCCTTGGACTGGCATGAGCGCATGACTGACTTCCGGGTCGAGGTGCGCCCGGCGCCGCGGACCGAACGGGCGCTCGCCGAATTGTTCGGGACATGCCCGCTGTCGCCATGGTGGTCACCCTGGCGGCACGTATGATCGCGGGAGGCCGGATCTCCGCCCGACCCCGAGTGCGGTGCCGCAAGGGGGAACGCCAGGTCCTCGCGCAGCGCGCCGACGGCGAGCCGTGCAAGGGCCTGTCGCTTCTTGTCGCGGCACCGTACCTTGGCCGGGCGGGAGAGCTGCGATGTGCGCCGAGACTCGAGTCGAGAACGCCCGTCCGATCCGAGGGAGCGGCCGCGCTCGAGCCAGCGTGGGCCGCTGGCTGGTGCTCGTGTGCGGGGTGCTCGGCGCGTGCGGCAGCCTTCAGCGCCCCGACGCACCGGGGCGCCAGGAGCTCGTCCCGCCCGGGGCGCGCGAGGCGGCCCTGGCGAATCCGGCCGACACCATCCTGCGGCTGTTCAACCGGCGCAGCGACGGCGGGGGGTTGCTCGCCGTGCTGCTCGAGCAAGGCTCGCCGTCGACGCGCGGGCTCGCCGCGCGCGCCCTGGGGAGCCTGCCCCATCCCGAGTACGGCTCGGACGTGACGCGGGCGCTGGTGCGCGCGCTGGAGCGCGATCCCGAGGAACGGGTGCGGGCCGAGGCGGCCTTCGCCCTGGGCCTGCGGCGCGACGGCGAGGCGGCGGGCGCGCTGCGCGCGGCTCTGGAGGACGGCTCCGAGCTGGTGCGCGCGCGGGCCGTGCTCGCGGCCAGCCTGCTCGCCACCGACCACGCCGGCTTGCGCGAGGACGTGCTGCGCAGGCTCTCCGACCCCGCTGAGTCGGTGCGCCGTGCCGCGGCCCTGGCTCCCCATCGATGGCCCAAGGACGCGGCCGACGCCGGGCGGGTCGACGAGGCCCTGCTCGCGGTGCTCGCCCGCGGAGAGCGGGGCGAGCGCGAGGCCGAGCAGCGCGAGGTGCGTTGGCGCGTGTCGTTCACCCTGGCGCGGCGCGGCTCGGTTCGGGCACGGGAGGCGTTCCTCGCCCAGGCCCACCCCCCCAGCCCGACCCTCGAACGCCTGTTCGCCGTGCAGGGCTTGGCTGCGCTAGCGCAGGATCCGCAGCGCGGAGCGGCGCTCGCGCGCGCGCTCGAGGACCCCGATTGGCGCGTCGCCTGCGAAGCCGCCCGGGGCCTGGCCGCGGCCCCCGATCCCGAGAGCCCGCGGGCCCTGCTCGCCGCCGCGGCCCACACCAGCCACCACGTGCGCCAGGAGATCGCCGCGGCCCTCGGAGCCCTGCCCGAGGAACGCGCGCGGACCGCGCCCGTCCTGCAGCGCCTCGTGCACGACGGCTCGGGAGCCGTGCGGGCCGCGGCGATCGAGGCCGAGGCGCGGCTGGCGGGGGCCGAGGCGGCGGCGGACCTCGCGATGCGAGCCCTCGACCGCGACCCCTTCGTGCGGGCCGGGGTGGCGCGCGCGACGGGCGCGTTGCCGAGCGAGCGCGCGCTGGCGATCCTCGAGCGCCTGGCGCGGGACGACGATCGGCTGGTGTCCGGCGCGGCGATCGGCGCGGCGGGCGCGCACCTGGCGAGCGGGGGCCGCGACCTCGCGCGGCGCGCGCTCGCCGACCCCGACCTCGGGCGGCGGCTGGCCGCGGTCGGCGCCCTGGCCAAGGAGCCCCTGGCCGAGGACCTGCCGTACCTCGCGACGGCCCTCCGCGGGGCCGAAGGCGAGCTGGGCGCGACCCTGCGGGCCCAGGTCTTGGCCCTGGCCGCGCGCATCGAGCACCTGGACGCGTCCGAACTCTTGCTGGCCGCGATCGACGACGACGTGCTGCACGTGCGGCGGCTCGCACGGTCGGAGCTGGCGCGGCTGCGGCCCGAGCTCGAGCTCGCGCCCGCGGCGCCCGCCCGGCGCGAGCTCGACGACGCGCCCGCCCCGGACCTCGACCGGCTGGCGGATCCGCCGCGGGTCGAGATCGTCACCACCCGCGGCCGGATGGTCTTCGAGCTGTTGCCCGACGTCGCCCCCTTCCACGTCCAGAACTTCCTCGAGCTCGCCCGCGCCGGCCACTACGCGGGGACCCGCTTCCACCGCGTGGTGTCCGACTTCGTGGTGCAGGGCGGCGATCCGCGCGGGGACGGGAACGGGGCGACGAGCGCCCGCGGACTGCCGCTGCGGGCCGAGCTGAGCCCGCTCGAGTACGAGCGCGGGGCGCTCGGGATGCCGCGCGGGGACGACCTCGACGGCGCCGGCCATCAGATCTTCGTCACCCACCGGCCGACCCCGCACCTCGACACGCGCTACACCCTCTTCGGCCGCCTGTTGGCGGGGGGAGACGTGCTGGACGTGCTCGACGTGGGCGACCGGATCCTCGAGGTGCGGCTGCGGGGTGAACCCCTCCGCTGACCGGGGGCCGCGGGGGTCGGGTCGTAAGCCCCTGCCAGGACAGGGCTTGGGTTGGGCAAGGGGGCGCGGGGGAGCGGACGGGGCGAGCGGTCTCGACTTCCGGACTGGCCCGCGCCGATAGGGCCGGGTGCGGGCGCGCGGCCCGCCTCCCGCACCCCGTCCCCCGATCGAACCCGATGCAACGCTCGACCTGGCTCCTGGCCACCCTGGGCCTCCTGGGGGGCCTGAGCGCGACCTCCTACCTGCAAGAGGCGTCCTCCCACCCCGGCACCGATCCGACGTTGGTGCTGCTGGCGAACCTGGGTGGCGAGGTGCAGCGCCTGCAGGGCGAGCTGAAGGAGGCCCACCGCCAACTCGCTCGCATCGACGAGAGCGAACAACGCTCGCAGGAGCTGGCCGGCCGCCTGCGGCGCTTGGAGGCGGAGCTGCTCCACGCGCGCCACCGGCTCGAGCGACAGACCGAGCACCTGGGTCGGCTCGAGAGCTCGACCCGCGAGGCCGCCGTGCAGGCCGTCGACCTGCGCATCCACGGGCTCACCCGCGAGCTGGACGCCGAGTGGGCGGGACTGCGTGGCCGCGTGGACGAGATCTCGGGACTCGCGACGCGCCACGAGGGCACCTTGCGTGAGCTGAGCCGCAACCTGAGCCGCGACACCGATCGGATGTGGAGCGAGTTGCTCGGCCCCACCGTGCAGCTCTCGGGCACCGCTACCGTGGGCAGCGGCGTGCTCCTGCCGTCGATCCCGATCGAGGACGGCCGCTTCCGCACCTACCTGCTCACCGCCTGGCACGTCGTGCGCGACATCCAGAGCGATCCCAAGAACCCGATCGACCCCGTGCCGGTCCACGTCTATCTGCGCGACGGCGGAAAACTCGACCAGAGCGCGCTGCTCTTGGCCCACGACGCCGCGCTCGACGCCGCGTTGCTCGTGATGGAGTCCGACGCGCCCTACGAGCACGGCGCGCGCCTCGCGACGCGCCAGACCCTGGAGCAGGTCGCGATCTTCGGCTCGGTCTACGCCGTCGGTTGCCCGCTGGGCAACGACCCGATCCCGACCTTCGGCGAGGTGGCCGACCTGCGCCACCAGGTCGATGGCGAGCCCTACTGGATGATCAGCGCGCCGACCTACATCGGGAACTCCGGCGGCGGGATCTTCGACGCGGCGACCCACGAGCTGATCGGCATCTTCTCGAAGATCTACACCCACGGCGCCCTGCGTCCGACCGTCGTGCCCCACATGGGCCTGGTCACGCCGCTGGCGCGCATCTACGACTGGCTCGAGAGCGTCGGCCACGGCGACCTCGTGCCGGGCTCCCGCCCCGCGCTCGAGCACCTCTCCGCCGCGTCCGCCGAGCCCCGCCCGAGCGCGCGGCCGGCAGCGCTCGCGGCCAAGACCGACGAACCGTGAGCGGGACGCGCCAAGCCGGGCGGGGTATCCTGGCCGGCATGCCGCGCTCCGCGTTCGTCCTGCTCCTGCCCCTGCTGTCCCTGCTGACCCTGAGCCTCGCGACGCTGCGCGGCGAGCAGGACTTCGTCTGGGAGCAGGACCTGGGCGCGGCCCGCGCGCGCGCGGCGGCGGAGGGCAAGCCCCTGCTGCTGCTCCTGCGTTGCCAGCCTTGAAGGGACTGCCGTGAGCTCGACGACCAGTTGGTCCGTCCCCCACGCACGTTCCGCGAACTCGCGCGCCGCTTCGTCTGCGTGCGCGTCGTCGACATGCGGCCGCTCGACATCGAGCGTTTTCGCTTCGACTTCGACCTGACGCTGGCCGTGCTGCTCGCCCACCCGGACGGCACGGTGTACCACCGTTTCGGTGGGCGCGACGAGACCGATCCCCTGGTGTGGAGCTCGATCGAGGCGTTGCTCGGGGTGATGCGCTCCGCGCTCGTCGAACACGCTGCCTACTCGCGCGCGCCGTTGCCGCCCGAGGGTCCCGAGCGCCTCCCGCTCGACCTGCCGATCCTGGCCGAGAAACTCGCTGGCAAGCCGCAGGAGTGCGTGCACTGCCACTCGGTGCACGACGCCGAACGAGATCAGGCCCTGCGCGAAGGACGCCTCGGGCCCGACGACATCTGGATCTACCCGCCGCCGACGCGCGTCGGGCTGGAGCTCGACCCGCTGCGACAGGATCGGATCCGATCGGTGCACGCGGGATCGCCGGCGGCGCGGGCTGGCCTGCGCGCCGGAGACGTGCTGGTGCGCGCCGGGGGACGACGCATCGCCAGCGTGCACGACCTGACGTGGGTGCTGCACCGCGCGTCCCCGGACGAGACGATTCTGCCGCTGGAGCTCGAGCGCGGCGGGGAACGGATCCTGGCGACGTTGGCGCTCGAAGCGGGTTGGAAACGCGGGGACGCGCTCTCCTACTCCTGGCGGCCCTACAAGTGGGGCCTGCGACCGGGCCCGGGCTTCGGAGGGCGGCTCCTCGACGCGGCGGAGAAAGGCGCCCTGGAGCTCGACGTCGACGCCTTCGCGCTGCGCGTCACCTACCTGATCGAGACGGGCCCCGACGCCGAGCTCGGCCGCCGCGCGCGGGCCGCGGGCCTGGCGCCGGGGGACGTCCTGCTGGGCGTCGACGAGCGGAGCGACTTCCGCTCCCACGACCACTTCCAGGCCTGGGTGCGCCTCGAGCGCCGGCCCGGCGACGTGCTGCGCCTGCGCACCCTGCGCGCCGGAGTGGAGCGACGGCTCGAGCTCGAGCTGCTGCCCTGACGACCCCGCTTCCGGAAGCTGATCAGTGCCGGAAGTGGCGCGTGCCGGTGAACACCATCGCCGCGCCCAGGCGGTCGCAGGCAGCCAGGACCTCTTCGTCGCGCACGGATCCGCCCGGTTGCAACAGCGCGGTCACGCCCGCGCCGATCGCGGCTTCGACGCCGTCGGGGAAGGGGAAGAAGGCGTCGCTCGCCAGCACCGCGCCCTGCACGGCTTCGCCCGACTTGTGGACGGCGAGGCGCACCGCGTCCACGCGGCTCATCTGACCCGCGCCGACGCCCAGGACGCGTGTCCCGCGGGCGATCACGATCGCGTTCGACTTGACGTGCTTGGCGATGCGCTCGGCGAAGAGCAGGCCCTCGAGCTCCTCGGCGCTCGGAGCGCGCCGGGTGCGCACCTCGAGGTCGGCCGCGCTCGACGCCACCAGATCGCGGCCCTGCACGAGGAATCCGCCGACGACCTGTTTGATCTCGTACTCGCTCGCGCGACGCGAAGCGGAGCCGAAGGGCCCGCAGGCCAAGAGGCGCACGCTCTTGCCCCACTTGGGTTTCTGCGTCAGGAGCTCGAAGGCCTCGGGGTCGAAGGAGGGCGCGACGATCGCTTCGACGAAGCGGTTGCCGGAGACGAGGAACTCGGCGCAGGGCCCGTCGAGGGGGCGCGTGAACGCGAGCACCGAGCCGAAGGCCGAGAGCGGATCCCCGGCCCAGGCGGCCTCGAGGGCGGCGGCGAGCTCGTCCGCGGCGGCCGCGCCGCAGGGGTTGTTGTGTTTGGTGACGGCGACGAAGGGCCGGTCGAACTCCTTGGCGAGCGCCAGGGCCGCGTCGAGGTCGACGATGTTGTTGTAGGAGAGCGCCTTGCCGTTCAGCACCTGCGCGCCGGCGATGCTGGGCTCGGCGGAGGCGCCCGGGGCGGCGTAGAAGGCCGCGGTCTGGTGCGGGTTCTCGCCGTAGCGCAGCTCGCCCAGGGACTTGCCGACCCAGTGCAGCGCGGAGGGGTACGCGCCGGCGGAGTGGCCGGCGTCGCGCTCCTGCTCGAAGAGCCAGCGCGAGATCGCGGCGTCGTAGCTCGCCGTGCGCTCGAAGGTTCGCAGGGCGAGGTCGCGGCGCAGTCCGTCCGAGAGCGCGCCGCCGTTGCGCTGCAGCTCGTCGAGCACGCGGCCGTAGTCGGAAGGATCGCAGACCACGCCCACGTAGCGGTGGTTCTTGGCCGCCGCGCGCAACATGCTCGGGCCGCCGATGTCGATCTCCTCGACCGCCTCCTCGCGGCCCACGCCCTCGCGCGCCACGGTGGCCTCGAAGGGATAGAGGTTCACGACCACCAGGTCGATCGGCAGGGCGCCGATCTCCTCCAATGCGGCGAGGTGGCTCGGCTCCTCGCGCAGGTGCAGGATGCCGCCGTGCACGCGCGGGTGCAGCGTCTTGACCCGGCCGTCCATGATCTCGGGGAAGCCGGTGTAGTCGGACACCTCGCGCACCGGGATGCCGGCCTGCGAGAGCAGGCGGAAGGTGCCGCCGGTCGAGAGCAGCTCGATGCCCATCTGGGCCAGGGCGCGGGCGAAGTTCTCGACGCCGGACTTGTCGGAGACGCTGACGAGGGCGCGTTGGACCTTGTGCATGGAACGGCGATCCTCCAGCCCACCCGGGCTCGGAAGGGGGTCTTGGGACCGGCGCCGACCGGGCGCCGAAAGGCGCAGTGTAGCGCCGCGGACGCGGCTGAACGTCAGGCGCGCTCCAGTGCCCCGCGCAGGAAGGCCAGGAACCCCGCGGGGGTCTGGGCGCCCGAGGTCCCGGCCACGAACTGGCCGTTGGCGTCGGCGACCACCACGAAGGGCAGCATGTACGCGTCCTCGAGCTTCATGCACAGCTCCTCGACTTCCTCCTCGGCATCGTCGGCGTCCGCCGCCAGCGCCACGAAACGATCGGCGAGCACCGCCGCCACGTCGGGCCGCGGGACGATGGCCTCGACCAGCGTGCGACATTGGCTGCACAGCACCCGTCCCAGGTCGATCAGGATCAGGCGCCCCTCGGCACGGGCCTGGGCCTGGGCCGCGCTCCAGCGCGTGTGCCAGTGGAGCGTGCCGCGATCGTCGAAGTGCGGGTGGGAGCCGGGTGCCTTCATGGGCGCGGATCCTACCCGCCGCGCCGCCCTCGCTCGCCCCTCGCGGAGTCCAGGGCGATGCCCCCCCGGCCTGCGGGTAGGATGGCCGCGAACATGCGCGCCCCCCGCACCTCACCTCCTCCGTCCGACCCGCGCCGCGCCGGCCGCGCCCTCGTCACCTCGACCGTCCTGCTGCTGGCCGCCGGCGTGTTGGCCGTGGCCTACCTGCGACGGGATCGACGCCCCGCGGCGGGGCAGTTCGCGGAGCTGCCCAACATCGTGCTGGTGACCGTCGACACCCTGCGCGTCGATCACCTCTCCTGCTACGGGCACTTCCGCGAGACTTCGCCGGCGCTCGATGCCCTGGCCAAGGAGGGCGTGCTCGTCGAGCGCGCACTCTCGACCTCCGGGACGACGCTCCCCTCGCACCTCTCGATCCTGACCGGGCTCTACCCCCACCAGCACGGCTACCTCTCCAACAGCAGCGCCCTGAACGCGCCCTTCAAGTCCGTGGAGGGCCGCAGCTCGGTGGCGCGCTACCTCGCCCGAGCGGGTTATCAGACCGCGGCCTTCGTCAGCGGTCCCACCGTGAGCTCGAAGACGGGCATCGCGGACGGTTTCGAGCTCTTCGACGACCACGACCCGAGCGCGGCACGCGACTTCCACGACCGCTCGCGCGCCGCCGACGACACGACCGAGCGTGTGCTGGAGTGGCTCGCGGGCCGCGAGCTCCGCGAACCCTTCTTCCTGTGGGTGCACTACTGGGATCCGCACGAGCCCAACATCCCCGACGAGCCGCATGCGTCGATGTTCTCTGGCGACGAGCGCGTGGAAGCACTGCTCGATGCGCGCCGCGTGAACCCCGAGCGCTTGGCCCAGAGATTCCCGCCCATCGAGCTCTCGCGCCTGTTCGCCCCCGACCTCACGCCGCGCATCTCGGCTGGCGAGGAGGTCGAGCTGCCGCCCATCGATCGCCAGGCGCTGCGAGACCTGATCGACCTCTACGACGGCGACGTGCGCGCCGTCGACGACCAGTTCGGACGGCTGCTCGGCAAGCTGCGCGAGCGGGGCCTGTGGGACCGCACCATCGTCGCCTTCACGTCCGACCATGGGCAGTCGCTCGGCCAACACGATTGGCTCGAACACGGCCAGATCCAGCAGGACAACATCCACGTCCCGCTCGTGCTGCGTTTCCCCGGCACGCTCGTGCCCCAGCCCCTGCGCCTGCCGGGGCCGGTCTCGCTGATCGACCTCCTGCCGACCCTGGTGGCGCGCCTGCCCGCCGAGGAAGCGCGCGAGTTCCTGCTCCAGGCCGAGGGCCGGGACTTCCTCTCGCGCGGCTTCGATCGCCCCTTCGCCTTCGCCCAGCGCTCCGTGCGCGATCGCAAGTGGGAGCCCGGCCTGATGTTCGCCCTGCGCACGCCGGAGTGGACCTACTACCACTTCACGGAGGCGCCCGACCGACTGTATCGGATCGAGATCGACCCGCTCGAGCAGAGCGACCTGGCCGCCGAGTATCCGGCCGTGGTCGAGGAGCTGCGCAAGGTCGTGGTCTCGATCCTGAACCGACGCCCCTACCGGCCCGCCGCGGGCGAGGCCGAGACCATCGGTAGCCCGGAATACCGGGACGCCCTCAAGGCTCTCGGATACATCTCCGATGATTCCGACGGGCAGGCGTCGGGGAAGGACCGTTAGCGAACACGCCGCGCCCGCGGGGCATGGCATCGAGAGGGACTCGCAGTGTGGGCAGGGGAAGCGGCCGACCGGTCTGGTTCGGGCTGCTCGCCATGGTCTGTGCGTGCCTGGGCGTCGTCGCCTACGGTCTGGGTCGGGAGCGGCCGCACCTGGTCCTGATCGTGGTCGACTCGTTGCGCGCCGACGCACGCTCGGACTCGATCGGCGCCGCGCGCACGCCGAATCTCGATCGGCTCGCGCGCGAGGGCGCCGTCTTCCACGAAGTCTTCGCCCACACGCCCGTCACGCTGCCGGCCTTCACCTGCTTGCTCTCGGGGCGATTGCCCCACGAGACACGCGTTCACGCCGACGGCCAGAGCGTGCCCGAGGACGTCGACCTGCTCGCCGCGCACCTGGCGCGCCGGGGCTACCAGACGCGCGCGTCCTTCGCGCTTGCGGCGCTGAAGCCACCGGCTCCGGGACGCGGCATCGACCGTGGCTTCGAGCGCTTCGATCCGGGGACCCTGGCCGTCGCGCCGGCGGACGACGCCCTGGCCCGCGCGCGGGCCCTGCTCGACAAGCTCGATCCACGCCGTCCCTTCTTCCTCCTGGCGCACGTCGCCGACACCCACGGGCCGTTCGACGTGCCGGCCGATCCGAACGCCGCAACGGGCGCGTTCGTCGGCGTACGGGACGCCTATCGGCGTGCAGTCGAGGAGAGCGACCGAGCCGTCGGGGCGCTGCTCGACGAGTTGCGCCAGCGCGGACTCTACGAACGTTCGCTGATCGTGGTCACTTCGAACCACGGGCTCTCCTTGGGCGAGCATGGTCTGGTCGGCGCGGGCGGGCTGTTGCACGACTCGTTGCTCCGCGTGCCGCTGATCGTGCGCCAGCCGAAGGGTCGCGAGGACGAGCACCTGGCTCGCCAGCGCCTGCGCCTGGTGCGCCAGATCGACATCGCGCCCACGCTTCTCGACCTCCTCGGGCAGCCTCCGCTGCCGGGCGCGACGGGCGTGTCGCTGCTCGAGCCCGCCGAGCGCGTCCTGCTGGCCGAGACGCGGCCGCCCGCCGCGCCGCGAACCCTGCTGGCGTTGCGCGATCAGACCTACAAGCTCGTGCTGGACGCGGACGCGGATCGAATGGATCTCTTCTCCCTGGCCAGCGACCCGCTCGAACTCGACGACGTCTTCGCCCATCAGGGTCACCTGCGGAAGCAGTGGCAGGGCGAGCTGCGCTCGCTCTCCGCTCGCGCGCCCAAGTGAACGCCGGCCGGATTCGACCGGCCACGGCGGATGGCGTATGGTGTCGAGTGTGCGGCGCGCTGCGCCGCGGCCCATGGAGCTCCTGCTCGAACCCTCGGGACTGCTCGCCCTCCTGATCTTCGTCGCTCGCGTTGCGGACGTGTCCTTGGGAACGGTGCGCACGATCCTGGTGATCCGCGGGCACAGCGCTCTCGCGATGGCGATCGGCTTCGTCGAGACGTTGATCTGGATCGCAGCCTCGGCGCAGGTGATCGCGAACATCGGGGCCGCTTGGTATCTGGCGGTGGCCTATGCCGCCGGCTTCGCGACGGGGACGTTCGTAGGCGTTCTGATCGAGAACAAGCTGGCAATCGGGACCGAGCTCGTGCGCGCTGTGTCGCCCGATCCGACCGTCGACCTCGCCTCGCGCCTGCGCGGCGAGGGGTACGAGGTGGTCGAGATCCAGGCCGAGAAAGAGCTCGCCCAACCGGTCGAAGTGCTCCTGGTCGTGGAGAAGCGCCGCCGCGTGCCGCGCCTCCTGCGCCTGATCGACGAGCACGACCCTGGCGCCTACTACACGGTCTCGGACGTCAAGCGCCAGCGCGTGTTCGCCAAGCCCCGCCGAACGATGCACCGTTCGGACCTGTTCAGTGTGCTGAAACGCAAGTAGCCTTCTTCGCCGAGGGGCTCAGGGTGCACTCTGCTGGGGCTTGCGCTTGCGCAGGTAGCTCTCGATGAACTCGTCGAGATCGCCGTCGAGGACGGCGTAGATGTTGCCCTTCTCCGTGCCCGTGCGGTGATCCTTGACGAGCTGGTTGGGGTGCATCCAGTACGTCCGAATCTGGCTGCCGAAGGCCACTTCGCCCTTGGTCCCGTAGAGCTGCGCCATCTCGGCGTCGCGCTGGGCCTCGTGCATGGCGACGATCTTGGCCTTGAGCAGGGTCAGCGCCATGGCCCTGTTCTTGTGCTGGCTGCGCTGGTTCTGACTGCGCACGACGATGCCGGTCGGGATGTGCGTCATGCGCACCGCCGACTCGGTCTTGTTCACGTGCTGGCCGCCCGCGCCGCCCGCGCGCATCGTGTCGACGCGGATGTCGGCCTCGTTGAGCTCGAACTCCGCCTCGTCCTCGAGCTCGGGCGTCACGTCCACCGAGGCGAAGGCCGTCTGGCGTCGCGCCTGGCTGTCGAAGGGGCTGATGCGGATCAGGCGGTGCACACCCGTCTCGGCTTTCAGGTGCCCGAAGGCGAAGGGACCCTTGACGTGGATCTGCGCCGATCGGATCCCACCCTCGGGCTCTTCGGTGAGCTCGATCTCCTCGACCTCGAAGCCCTTCGCTTCCGCCCAACGCATGTACATGCGCAGGAGCAACCCCGCCCAGTCGCAGGCGTCGACGCCACCCGCGCCCGGCGCGATCTGGAGGAACGCGTTCGCGCTGTCCTGGGGGCCGCCCAACATGACGCGGAACTCGAGCTTCTCGACGATGCTCTCCAGGCGCTCGACCGCCGCCTGCGCGTCGTCGAGCACGCTCTCCTCACCGGCTTCGGCCGCCATCTCGGCCAAGAGCTCGAGCTCCTCGAACGCGGTCGTGGCCTCGCCGATGGGGTCCACCACCGCGTGCATGGCCTTCAGCTCGCCCACCAACTTCTGGGCACGCTCGGCGTCGTTCCAGAAGTCCGGCTCGTTCTGAGCAGCCTCGATCTCCTCCTGACGCCGTCGACTGTTGGCGTAGTCAAAGACGGTCCCGCAACTGTTCCAGACGACGGGAGTAGGCCTTGGCGCGTTCCTGGAGTTCCTTGAGCGAGGTCATGGGCCGCCCAAGGTACCACCTCACCGCCCCCGAACCAGGGGGGCCCCTGGGGCGACGACCCTTCGTAGCGCTCACCGGACCGCTGGGACTGCGGCAGGATCTCCTCACATCCGTCGGTCAGGGACGGGCTAGTGCGCCCCGTCGCGGACACGGAGGCTCACTGGCGCCCAGCGGCCAGGCCCGCTGCTCGGAAGTCCCCCGCTGCGCCCGGGCCCGCCAGGTCGCTCCCCTAGCCTTCGAGCAGCTCGTCGATCAGCGTAGGAAGCCCATCCGCGCTCACCCCCCGCTCGAGCGCGTCCTCGGCCTGCAGCTCGCGGAGCAGGCGGGCAAGGGTCTCCTCGTCCCGGTCGGCCAGCTCGGCGGTGCGGCTCCGCGCGATGCCAAGGCTGGTCGCCGCAAGGTCATCGACGTCGAGCTCGACGATGTCGCACTCGGGTCCCCGAGCTTCTTCATGGCCACCAGCCCGCCGTTGCCGCCGATGATGCGGCCCGATTGGGAGCGTGCCACGGGGAGCCGTTGACGCGGTGGAGCCCCCTAACCGCCCCTCGAAGGCCCGATCCCGGGGAACTGCGGGGGCCGATGTTGACGCGTTGATTGCGAACCTGGACGGCCCCTAGGCGAGCCGGGCGCCACAGGTCCCTCGAGCCCGACGGCCCCGGGCCCGGCGCTTCCGGGGGGCCGCTTGCGGGGAACCAGCGGCGTCGGGTGTGCTGCGCATCACGCGATCCCGAGGCGCCGGCCGGGGAACCGCCGGGGACCTGGCTCGGAACCGCGACCGGTCCCCTGACCGCGCCTCGGGGCCCCCAGGGGGCGACCCGGCGGGGACCCGCGCGTGCGTGGCCCGGGGTCAGCGCGTCGCGCTCAGGAGCCGCTGACCGGGGAACTGGCGGTGATGCTCATGCTCCCCTGGGACCGTCGCATAGTCCCCGAAATGGGACGAGGCGATTCGACCCGCAATCGGACGTATCTCACTACGGTTTAGATTGGATCAGCCCATACTCCCCCGAGTGAACAAACTTGCGATCGATATACGTAGCCGCTGTCTGGCCACAGCCTGAGCTCTGAAAGCAACGGCAACGCCATCAGATTCACCCGGACAGAGGCAAGGATTCCGAAAAATCCGAGAGAGACCGGGCTTGGCCGTCGGACGATCAACGCTATCTAGCTTGTGACCATGTCGCCCGCAATTCACAACGATACGGCCTAATCTTGTAGCCAACTTCGCCGAACGCGTGAGCTCCCCAGACGTCCAAACCACCACCTACAAAAAAGCTCCTTTCCCTGTAGCTCCAGCCGTGCTCGCGAGCAAGCCGAAGAGTGTTACTTACAACCTCATCATAGGCGGCCTTATCAAAGCGCACATAAACCGCAACAGACGTCATGCGCCCGTCAACCAGTGAATACCAGGCCCTACGACTATGCGCGCAATTCGGCAAGTAAACCGGAAGCTCAGGCAACCTAAGCGCCCAATCTTCAGATGTTACCCGAAGCCCGTCGCCTGGCCCTTCCAGCAGAATAACTTCAGCCCTGAATCCGGTCCAATACACCGCCATCAGGAGAAGCGCTATCACCAGCGAACGGAAGACCCCGCGATAGGCAGCCCCACGCATAGCAAAAGTGGCACTCATGATCACAACACGGCTAGTCAGTTTCCCGAACTACTTCCACCGCCGGGCTCGCCCCGACCTCCCGAGCCCCCACCTCCGGGGCCTGCACATTTCGATGGACAATCATTCATAGGACAGCAGACCTTCATGCTTTGCCCCGAGGGGTTTCTGATGGTGAATGCAATTCCCACTCCACCAAAGAGAAGCCCGCCTACAGCACCGCCACTAGCTACCCCAGCTATCACTAGAGCGGTCCCTACAGCCACGTGTTCAGCGGTTGAAGTACCCCATTCATCGAGGTCCTCTGAAAATTCCCCTCCGGTGAAGCCTTGTCCCACAAAAGTGACCTCTGCGCACCCGTCCCCATCGTCGTCATCGGCCCCTGCATTGCCGTGAACCCGACACACCTCCTGATTGCCGCATCCGCAGCACAGCTTGCAGGACAACCTAGCAATGTGCTCTGTACCCGGAATGCAAGGTCCACGAAGCTCGGCCCTGCAAAGCCTCTCGCTACTTCCCTTTGCGTAGTCGGCGTCAAAAGCCTGGTACTTCCACCAGTACCGTCCGCTTTTGCACTGAAAACGGACCTCCGTACCCACATCGGCACACGCCCCTGGTTTTCCAGATTGTCCGTTAGGCCCCATCGACGCATCGCACGCAAGATGGATTGTAGATAGCCCATATGGATCATGCAGGACAATTGCCCTTGACATGTGTCCTTGGTAAAGGTTTATGCCCCCTTCCGAGTCCATTGCGCCAAGAAAAAGTGGGTCACGGCGCCCCCAACGCCCCATGCTAGACAGCATCACTCTGTTTCTGAACCTCACCGCGCTTGACACGCCATCAACATGCTCCCCGCCGGCCCAGCCCAAGACGTTACCCAGAAGGACAAATACCCCCCTCCCCATCCCCACATCCCCGCTCGCCAACGTCAGGTCCGTGCTATTGACGAGACCGTCGAGGTTGAGGTCGCCGCGGACGTCGTAGGCGGGGGCGGAGGCCCAGGCGGCGATTTGGATGCGGTCGGCTGAGTCGCGGGTGCCGTCCGAGTCGGCGTCACCTGCAGGCAACCCGAACGGCACGCCGTAGGCGGAGTACTTGACCCACTTGAGCAGCTCGGCCGAGGAGGAGACGAGCACGGGCACGTCGGCCCGCCAGTTCTGGCAGTAGTAGATGCGCTCGTCGAGGGAGCCGTTGTCGTCGGTGTCGCGGTCGCGGAGCGCCACGAGGTCGATGTAGGAGCTTCCCCCGTGGCCGTCGAGGCCGGCTTGGTGGTGGAGGTACTGCTCGTGGGGATCGGTGTCGCCGGCCCAGTAGCGGGCCACTAGGCGCCAGCGCTCGTCATAGGCGAGGTGCACCCAGGTGTCGCTGCCATCGACGTCGCCGTCCGTGTCCGCGTGCACAGCGATGCGGTGGCCCAGGCCGTTGTAGCGGTGCTCGGAGACGACGTCGTCTCCCTGGGTCTTGATGAAGCGCAGCCTGTAGAAGGCGTCGTAGACGTACTTGTAGTCCTTGCCGTCGTCGATCAGGTTGCCCGCGGCGTCGTAGGCGAGGTCGACCTCGGCGGTGTCGCAGTCGAGGTTAGGCTTCAAGATCTCGTTGACGTCGTTGTGCTCGCGGCAGTCGTCCCACTCGTCCGTGCCGGTGAAGAGGCCGTCGCCGTCGAGCTCGACGTGGTAGATGTTGGGCGGCGACATCCCGAAGGGCAGCTCCCCGTACTTCGTCCAGCGGCTGTGCACGACCCGGCCGAAGCGGTCGAGGTCGGTGTAATCGCCCGTCGTGTTGCCCTCATAGAGGCGCCAGCGGATCTCGGGCTCGGGGTAGTCGGTAGCCACCACCTGGCCGAGGCCCAGGTACTCGTAGGCGACCGCGACGGTGGCCCCGTGGGTCAGCGAGGTCACCCGGCTCACGGCATCGTCGAAGCGCCCGGACACCGAGCGATAGTCCAGGCTCACGCTCGCGCCGCTCGGCAGCGTGATGCCGGTTCGGCGCAGGCTGTTGCGCCCGCCGGTCGCTTTGGCCCAGGTGTAGCTCACCTCGTACTCGTGCTCGGGGGTCGTCTCGCCAAGAACTGAGTCCACGTCCTGACGATAGGTCTCGACGTTGCCCCAGCCATCGTAGCTGAAACCGGCCTGGTCGAGGACGGTTCCGCCGGAAGTACCCGAGCTGTCAACCTGGGTCACCGTCTCCCGCCGCCCGAGGGCGTCGTAGGCCGTCTCGATCCGGCGCACGGCCCCGTCGAAGCCGCTCGCCAGGGTCGTGACACGGGTCTGCGTGATCCGCCCCGCCGCGTCCCGGGTGCTCTCAAAGACTCTTACGGCCTAGTCCTGGCGCCAGATCTCTTCGTCCTGGGCGTTGTAGGCGTAGCTCACCAGATCCGAGGCGTCGCTGTTCACGTCTCGCTCGTGCAGCGCGCACCGCCGAGCGACATCCTCGCGTGCATCTCGACTGTGGGCGTTACCCAGGACGCGTCGCACGTGCATGGCTGCCCTCCTTCCGGCCCATGGCCCGCGTCATGGTGGCAGCGATTCGTCCTCTGGATTCATCCTTCCCTGGGCGCCGGGATTCTGGGAAACGGAACAAGGAGCGTCGCCCGCTGCCCAGAGGAGGAGGGGGGCGGCCGGAGCGCAGTTGCTCGGGTCATGGTGTGGTTCGGGAAGCTCCCGGGGACCGGACGGTCCCGGTCCGGATCGGACCCACCGCCCCCGCCGGGCCCCATCGGCCGCGGGCGCCGATCACCTGGAGCCGCTCTCCCGGACGTCCGGGGACTTGTCCCAAGCGAGAGGGGGCTCAGCGCCCCCCCCGGTCTCCGCTCCTTCGACCTTCGGGCCGGGGGCCGGCTCGACGCGGGGCCGCACGATGCGGCCCATGATCAAGGTGCCGACTTCCCGGCCTTCGCGGCCGGGGACCATGCCCAGGAGGGCGGTCGTGCCGTCGGCGAGGGTCAGGCTCGCTTCGAGCGACACGGTGTGGACCTCGGGCAGGGAGAGCTCCACGGTCGTCGCGGCGTCCGGGCGCAGACGCACCTGGCGCGTCTCGACCGGACTGCGCAGCTCGGAGCGCTCGGTCTTCAGGATGATCCCCAGCGTTCCATCGGGCAAGGCGGTGGCGAGGATGTCCGAGCGGATGCCCTCGAAGATCGACTCGATCACGGGATCGGCGATCTCCTTCGGGCCGGGCTCGACGCGGACGAGGCGCCAGTCCGTGACGAAGGACTTCTGATCCCCCACCATGAATTGGGCCCGCGAGCCGCTGCCGACAAGGACCCGAGGTGCGCTGAGGACGCGTGCGCCCTCCCCGTCCATGGAACGCAAGAGCGTCTTCAGATCCCGATCCTCGACGGCCCGCGAGCGTTCTGGGTCGATCCCGAGGGCACGCATGTGACCCTGCGGAACCTCGAAGAAACGCGCGAACACGTCCAGCATGGTTCCATCGCGCTGCAACGGCAGCCACTCGCGCATCCAGGCATGCAAGTCGGGTCCGCCCAGCACCCCTAGGCTCGCCTGGCCGCCGTCGGCGCCGTGCACGGCGAAGACCGCTTCGCCCAAGCCCACGGGAGCGAACGCCTTCAGGAGTTGCTCGAAGTCCAGGGTCGCGCGCCGGAAGAGGACACCACGCTCCTCGGCGCTGGCCGCCTGTTCGCGTTGCGAGAGGGCGATGTCGCGGACGTCGTAGAGCACGACCTCCCGCTTCGAGTCTCCGGTCGGGGCAGGAACGTCGGGAGATTGCGAGGCACACAGCAGGAGCACGAGACTGGCGATCATGGTTGGAGACTCCGTTGGTTCCAGGCAAGGGTGATCTCGGCGTCGGCGCGGCTCGACTCGCGGCGGTGCTCGACGCCCTGCGGCGTGCGGATCGAGAGGGTGCGCTCGCCGGCGCGCTGCGTCTCGCTCACCAGGCGGTAGTGCAGCACGCGGGCCATGGGTCGTTCGGGCGCCGCCTCGGCGACGATCCGCTCGGGGGCCACCCGTTCGGCGAAGGAGTCAGCATCTTCGGTGTCGACGTCGAGCACCTCGGATCCGAGGCGCGCGCTCTCCAAGGTCTGCTCCGGGTCCGTGTCGCGCGCGGCGAGCCAAGTCGCGACGGGCGCGAGCAACACCAGCGCCGCCGCCGCCAGACGAGGCGCCAGCCGTGCGCGCGGCGGCTTCTCGAGCAAGCTCAGCCTGCGCGCCAAGCGCTCGAGGTCGTGACGCGTCGCGCTCTCGAGGCCATTCGCCCACTCCGGGTCGGCCAAGGGATCACGGCGCTCGTCCAAGCGCTCCTGCGCGAGCTCCCAAGCACCCAGTTCGTCGCCCGCCTTCATCGCTCGCCCTCCGCCCGCCGTTCGACCAGTTTTCGGCGCGCCCGGTGCAGGTGCGACTTGACCGTGCCCTCGGGCAGGCCGAGTCCACGGGCGATCTCGGCCACCGATTCGCCGCCGGCGTGGAAGCGCAGCAACACGACGCGCTCCTTCTCGCTGAGACTGGCGAGGAGCAACGCCAGTTCCTCGCGCTCCGCCAGCCGGTCGCCGCGCTCGCGGGCCGCCGCGGTCTCGGGCTCGAGGGCGCCGGGCCTGCGCCGCGCGCGTTCGGACTCGTCGATCCAGGCCCGCACGGCCGCGCGCCGTAGCCAAGGCCCGAGCGGTCGGCTCGCATCGAAGCTCCGTCCGTAGCGCAGGGCCCGCAGCGCGACTTCCTGGGTCAGATCGTCGGCGTCGGCGCCCTGGCCGGCGCGGCGTAGGAGGCGTGCGAGCAGGGCGCGCACGCGCGGCAGCTCCCCCACCAGACCCGCGAGCCCGGGCCGTCCCCCAGGCGACGGTCCGGGCTGATCCTCCATCGACAGCGCGCGCTCCACGGCCCCTTCCTACCGCGGTCGCGCCCGCCAGGTTGCATGCAAGGCGAAAAGTGCCCGTCGACGGGCGATGGACTGCCACAGCGATTCGGCCGCTGCGATCAGCGGGCGAGGATCACCTGGAGCCCGGTTCGCCTACGGAGGCTCTCCCTTCCCGCACGGGGGCCCGGCGGCCGGCGTCGAGCCAGTCGAGGATGCCGACCTCGGCCACCATGCGCTCGACCTCGTCGGGGTCCTTGGGTGAGCCGGCGGTCAGCACCTCGCAGCCGTCCGCGGTGATGACCACGACGTCCTCGATGCGGATGCCGATGCCCGTGGCCGGCTCGTAGAGGCCCGGCTCGATCGTCAGCGCCGCGCCCGGGACGAGTGGCGCGTCGTAGCCGCCCACGTCGTGCACCTCGAGGCCGATCCAGTGGCAGGCACCGTGGCGCATCAGGCGCTGGAATCCACGCTCGCGCAGCACGGCGCTGCAGGCGGCATCCACCTGACGGATGGTCGCCCCGGGCTTGGCGGCTGCGATGCCGGCCGCCTGCGCGGCGAGCACGGCATCGTAGAGCTCGCGCATGCGCGGCGTGAAGGTCCCGTCGACCGGCCAGGTGCGGGTGATGTCGCACACGTAGTGGTTGACCGTGGGCCCGAAGTCGAGCAGCAGGACCTCCCCCGAGCGCAGCCGACGCGAGTTGCGCGAGTGGTGCAGCACGAGCGAGTTCGGCCCCGAGCCGACGATCGCGTAGTAGCCGTTGCCCTCGGCGCCCAGGCGTCGGTGCACGAGCTCCATCACGCCCTCGAGCTCGTACTCCATCAGCCCGGCGCGCGTCGATCGCATGGCTTCGTTCATGGCCTCGACGCCGACCTGGCAAGCGCGGCGCAAGGCGGCGATCTCCTCGACCGTCTTGACCCGCCGCAGCTCGAACAGCACCTCGTTGCAGTCCGCCACGTCGGCGCCCAGCTCCTCGACGAGGAAGCGTCGCAGCGCCTCCTCGCGCGTGCCGCGGCCGTCGAGCGGATCCGCGGCGCGGCGGCGGTTGTACGGACCGGCGCGGTCGAAGGACCCCGCGAGCTCGAGCCAGGGTTGGGTCGTGATCCAGACCCGCGCGCCGCGCTCCACGCGCTGTCGCAGGAAGTCGGCCAGGCCCCGCTCGGGGCGCACCTGGGCGATGCCCGTCACCGTGCCGACCCAGGCGTCGCCGGTGTCCCACAGCTCGCCCTCCCACATCTCCTTGGCGCTCTGCGGCCGCGGGAGGAAGAGCAGCTCCTCGCCCGTGGCCGCGTCCATGACGAGCGCCGCATCGGGGCCCTCGACCCCGGTCAGGTACCAGAACATCGGATCCTGGAAGAAGCGCGCATAGGCGCGGGTCTCGGGTCGCCCGCGCAGGACGATCAGGCCCTCCCCCAGCGCCTCACGCAGCGCCGCGCGGCGGCCGGCGTGGAAGGCGGCGCCCAGGCCCGCGGGGACGCCCTCGGGCACTTCAGGAGCCGCGGGAGCAGTCTGTGGCGCGGCGAATGCCGGGGAGACCAGGAACAGGACGGACAGCAGCAGCGCGGGGCCGGACGTACGGAACATGGGAGCAGTCTACCAATCGTCCGGCGGACGGTTTGGTCGCCCGGCCCGCGACCGGTACAAGGTCGCCCATGCGCATCGACGCCCCGCTGCTCGAAGGCCGCCTGCTGCGCCGTTACAAACGCTTCCTGGCGGACGTCGAGTTGCCGGGGGGCGAGGTCCTGACGGCCCACTGCCCGAACACGGGCAGCCTGCTGGGGTGCGTGCCCGAGGGCGCGCCGGTGGTGCTGCGCGACAGCGAGAGCGCGACGCGCAAGCTGCGCTACACCCTGCAGAGCGTGCGCATCGGCGAAACGTGGGTGCACGTCGACACCTCCCTGCCGAACGCGGTCGTCGCCGAGGCCATCGCGGCCGACGCGATCCCGACGCTCTCGGGCTACGCGCGCTTGCGGCGCGAAGTGCCCTACGGCGCGAAGAGCCGCATCGACATCCTGCTCGAGGACGAGGGACGCCCGCCCTGCTACGTCGAGGTGAAGTGCACGACCCTGGTCCAGGAGGGCGTCGCGCGTTTCCCGGACGCCGTCACGGCGCGCGGGCTGGGGCACCTCGAGGAGCTCGCGGCGCGCGTCGCGGCGGGCGAGCGGGCGATGATGGTCTACCTCGTGAGCCGCGGCGACGCGCGGCACTTCGAGCCCGCCGACGACATCGACCCGGCCTATGGCGCCGGTCTGCGCCGGGCCCTCGACGCGGGCGTGGAGGCCCTGGCCTTCCTCTCGCGCACGTCGCCCGCGGAGTACACCCTGGGGGCGCCCCTCGAGCTGCGCCTGCCGCCCATCGCACCGCTCCGCGCCCGGGCGCGACGCTGACCCCGCTCTCCGAGCGTAGGAACCGGAACCATGCACAAACCCGCACCCGCCGAGCACCCCCTCGAACGCCTGATCGTCGAGCGCTGGAGCCCGCGCGCGTTCTCCGAGCGCCCGATCTCCCCCGAGCACCTCGCGAGCCTGCTCGAGGCCGCCCGCTGGGCGCCCTCGTGCTTCAACGAACAACCCTGGCGCTTCGTCGTGGCCGAGCGCACGGACGAGGTCGCCTTCGAGCGACTGGCGACCTGCCTGGCAGCGACCAATCGCGTGTGGGCCGAGAAGGCGCCGCTGCTGGTTCTTTCCATCGCGCGCACGAGCTTCACGCGCAACGACAAACCCAACCGTCACGCCTGGCACGACGTCGGGCTCGCGGTCGGGAACCTCCTCGTCCAATCGACGGCCTTGGGCTTGGTCGCGCACCAGATGGCGGGCTTCGACGCCGAACGCGCGCGTGCCGAGCTCTCGATTCCAGCCGGATTCGAACCCGTCGCCATGATCGCCCTCGGACATCCGGGGGATCCGACCCGACTCCCGGACGAGCTGCGCGAACGCGAGCTTGCGCCGCGGACCCGCAAACCCTTGGCCGAGCTCGCCTTCGGTGGCAGCTTCGGATCAACCCTCCAACTCCCGGCCCCCCGACAGCCCGGCCCCTTCTCCCGATGAAACACTTCTTCTTCGAATCCCGCGACCTCGGCTACTGGCGCGCAGACCTGGGACTGTTCATCGTGCGTGCCTTCGCCGGCGTCGCGATGGCCCTCGGCCACGGCTGGAGCAAGCTCGTGCGCGAGGGATCCATCGGGCCGAGCGAGGCCTTCGTCCAGGGCATCGAGGGGATGGGCTTTCCGATGCCCCTCGTCGCCGCCTGGGCCGCGGGCCTCTCGGAACTCCTGGGCGGCGCGCTGATGGCGATCGGCCTACTGACCCGCCCGGCCGCGCTCGCCGTGGCCGGCACGATGGCCGTCGCGGCCTTCAAGGTGCACGCCAACGATCCGCTCTGGGGCGCTTCTCCGAGCAAGGAGTTCGCGCTGCTCTATCTCGCCGTGGCGCTGCTGGTCTTCCTCGCCGGCCCCGGCCGCATCTCCTTCGACCGCGTCATCGCCGGCGACCCCGAGCCCGCGATCCGCAAGTGATCTCCCAGGGGCCGCCGCCGCGCACGCGGCGGCGGCTCCACTCCGTTCGATTCAGCGCGGGTCGAGTTCCCGTGCCTTCGCGGGCTGCACGAGCTCGGCGCGAATCAGCGCGCCGAGTTCGCGCCCATCGGCCAGGGGCATCGGGCCGACGAAGACCGTCGTGCCGGGAGCCACGCGCACCTTGGGATGGAATCTAACGGGGTCCGGCGGTCCGGTTGCCGAAGGGTTCGGGATTTCTCGGGCCCGCGCCGGGCCGCTATCGGGCCTCGGCGAGGCCCAGGCCGGCCGCGAGCGAGTTGCGCGGGTCGCCGAAACCGGACCCGAGGGCGGGGGGCGTCAGGGCCTCGAGCTGCGGGGCGAGCGAGCGCGACGGGTCGAGGGTCGCGAGCTGCCGGTCCCAGTCCACGCGCTCGGCCTCGCCCAGGCCCGCGTACCACACGGCGTAGTCGAGCAGCGCGCGACCGCGCAGGGCGACGCCGCCCAGGAGCGCGCCCTGCGCAGCCTCGTTCGGCTCAGCCCAGGTCGCGTAGCAGATCGCGGGCAGGCGCAGCGGGCCGGGAATGTCCAGCTCCCAGCGCACGCGCGACGTGTCGGCATCCCATGCGCCGTTGGTCCAGTGCGGCGCACCGCGCGTGGTGAGCGAGAGGACGAGTCGCTCCTGCGTCCATCCGAACGCCGCGCCGAAGAGGTCCGAGAGCAGCGCGCCCAGCGCGTCCTCGCCATCTGGCGTGGGCCACGAAGCGAGGAGCGCGGCGAACTCCGCCGAAGCCTCGAAGCGTTCCCACGAAGCCCTCGCCGACTTGGAACTGGCGAGGAAACCGAGCTGTTCGGGCAGGTCCTCCCCGGCGTCCAGGCCCATGCGCCGCGCGAGCAGACGCTGCAGCGGCGCGAGCGAGGCATCCTCCGCCGAGTCGCCGTCGTTCGAGGCCGCGCGCAGGAGCAGCGGCAGGTCCTCGAGCTCGAAGTAGCCGCGCTCGACGCAGTACATCGACAGGCGCGCGGCCACACCCTCTGCGTGGCCGGAGGAGTCCCCCTCCGGCGAGATCGAGCGCCGAGAGTCCAGCTCGAGCTGGAGTGCGAAGGACAGGTTGGCCACGTCCCGCGCGAGCGGCGCGCCGAGCTGCGGCTCGAGCACCGCCCAGCGCGGCGCGCCCCCGAGCTCGCTGCGCAACCAGGCCGCTACGAGCGCCGCCGCGCGCTCGCCGGCCGCCGTCACGCGCCGCGCGTGCGCCACCAGATCGTCGTCGCCGCCCACGCGCTCCTGGTAGTGCACGAGGTCGCCCAGCGGCGTCGCGAGCCGCAGGTAGCGCCCCGCCCCGCCCAGATCGTCGGGCGCCGCGCGCGCGAAGGACGCGCTCAGGACCGTGCCCGGTTCGAACTTGGACGCGCCATAGAGCGCCGCCAGCCGCGCGGCTTGCTTCGCCGGGAGCTCACGCGGCCCGCGCGCCCCGGATCCCTTCGACTCGACGTCGTGCCAAACCGCGAGGGAGCGCACGAACCGCGCGCCGTCGGGCTCGACGTGCACCTCGAAGGTCGTGCGGTCGCAGGCACACAGACCGCAAGTGACGAGGAACGCGAACGGAAGAAGCTTGGCGAGGCGCATGGCGGACTCCGGGTGGATCGAATCGCGACCTCGGCAGGATACCGGCCTCGAGTCCAGCGCGCGGAAATCCAGCGTGTCCCGGCTCAGTTGCCGCGGGTGACGTGTCCGAATCCGCGGCCGCTGAGCCAGGCGAGCAAGCGCTCCACCTGGTCCCCCTGCACGACGAGGGCCTCCCCCTCGATCCGCGCCCCGAGGCCCAGCGCGCTCGCACACTGGCGCGCGAGCAAGTCGAGGTCCTGGCCCACGAGCCCCGGCCCCTCCGCGAGCGTCACGCTCTTGCCGCCGCGGCCCGAGCGCTCGCGGCGAACGGTGACCCGCGCGCGCGAGCCCGCGGGCCGCGCAGGCTCGGGAGCGGGCCCTGAACCGGGCTCCGCGGCGGGCGCGGGCCCGTCCGGCACGAGCCCGCGCAGTGCCTCGAAGGGACTCCGCGGGCGGGGCGCACCCTCGGGCTTCGGATCGTCGCGCGGCTTGGGGCTCATCGTCGCCCGCGATCAGAGCGAAACGCCGTACTCGTCGCCTTCCTCGAGCGGATAACGCGGGCCGCCGGGGCCGCCGATGCTGGCCTTCCAGGGGTCGGGGCGGAACAGCGGGCGCACGATCTGCTTGCTCACCAGCGCGGCGGCGGCGTAGCGGGCGCCGCGGATGATGTGCCGAGGCAGGATCGCGAGCTGGAAGATCACGAAGATCGCCGCCACGCGCCACCACGAGGCGGCCTCGGCGAGCCCATCGCCGATCCAACGCGCCAAGTACGACAGCCCGACCAGCACGACGGCCTCGACCAGCACCAGGGCCAGCATCGGCCGCAGGGTGCGGATCGGATGGCGCAGCAGGGTGAAGAAGGTCATGAGGCCCGCGCCGATCGTCGAGCGCGTGTCCTGCAGCGCGAGCCGCGTGCGCGTGTAGTCGCCCCAGGTGAGCAGCAAGGCGAAGAACACCGCGAACGCGCCGTCGCGCAGCCAGCCCAGGAGCCTCGCTGTCTCCTCGGAGGAGAGCGTCTCGAGCGCCGACCGGTCGTGCTCGGGCACGCCGAGCCACGAACCGAGCACGAGCTCCTGCCAGGGGCGGCCGTAGAGGACCCAACGCGCGAGCGCCAGGGCGAGTAGGGTCCACACGAGCAAGCGCGCGAAGCGCCAGAAGTAGCGCGCGCCGCCATAGAGGAAGCGTCGCACCTGCTGGCCCTGGGTGCGCTCGAGCACGATCTGCAGCCAACCGCCCGCGAAGAAGACGCCCAACAGCAGGCTCGCCGCGACCAGGAACACGAGCTGGGCGCCGCCGCCGCCCTGGAGCTGCGCGAGGGAGCTCCCGTGGTCGGTGCGGAACACCACGTCGAGATGGTGCAGCAGGTCCTCGGGTGCGTAGCGGTTCTGGGTCACGCCTTCGTACCAGACGTAGACGGCGTAGGCCGGCAGCGCGGCGAGCAGGAACTGCACGCCGTACGTCAGCAGCCAGAGCGGCGCGCGGGCCAATGACCACACCAGGGCGTGGCCGACGACGGTGCGCTCCTCGGGTTCCTCGAGAGCGGGGCGCTGGTGAGTCGCGGCGTCCATGCTCAGCCTCCGATCCCGCCGTACCAGTGCAGGAGGTGTTGGACCTGGTTCAGGACGCTCGCGCTCCAGCGCAGCGCGGGCAGGGTGCTCGTCTCGCGCACCCATTGGTTGTTCGACATGTCGAGGTCGATGTAGTAGCGGCGCTCGGGGTCGAGGATCACCGCGTCCACGCGGCGCGGGCTCTGGAAGCTCCAGCGGTACCAGGCGCTCGCGATCTGCTCCTCGCGCTTCCACTCGTACATCTCTTCGGTGCCGTCCTCGTAGCGCACCTTCCAAGGCAGCGGCAGGCACAGCTCGCCCTTGCGGCGCAGGAGGATCGAGACCTCCCAGGGTCCGCCCTGCTCGCCGGCAGGCTCCGCGGCATCGGGCGCGTCGGTGCGCAGCTCCCAGGGCCCCGTGGGCTCGGCTTGGAAGTAGCCCTTCGGCGGCGGGATCGTGCCCTGGGAGACCTCGACGCTCCAGTCGATCGTCTTGCGGCTGCGCAGCGCGTCCTCGAGGAACCAGTGCACCTGCGCCTCGCTCCCCTCGAGGAAGGCGTTGATGAAGTCCTGGGTGTAGGGATGGCGGTAGCGCCACTCGCGGGCGAAGTGCCGCATGCCGCGCAGGAAGGCCTCCTCGCCCACGAGACCCTTCAGCGTGCGCAACATGACCGCCGGCCGGGGGTAGCTGTTGGCGCGGTAGCTCCGGCGGTCGACGTACTCGAAGGCGACGGTATCGACGGGGTCCGAGTCGGGATCGGTGAGATAACCGCGCCGATCGGCCCAGCGCGGATCGTTGAACTGGGGCACGAGCGTCAAGAGCGGCTGGTCGCGCCACCAGTCGACGACGCCGCCGAGCTGCAAGGGCTGGAGCGGGAGGCGCGGGTTCTGGCGGAAGGGCAGGGGCAGGGTGAAGGACCAGTCCTGGGCCGTCAGCACGCGATCGAGCCGGCTCGCGCGCGGCAAGGGTCCGGGGCGCACGCCGCCGAACGCGACCCCCGAGTACCAGGTGACCTCGCGCTGGTCGCCGTAGACGATCTTCAGCACCTCGGAGTCGGCGTAGGAATTGAGCCCCTCGTCGATCCAGGCCGCCTCGAACTCGTTGTTGCCGACCAGGCCGTAGAAGAACTGGTGGCCGGCCTCGTGCACGGTCACGCTCTCCGGCGCGTGCATGTCGGGCGTCGTGCCCAAGTTCGTGCCCGAGGTGAAGAGCGTCGGATACTCCATTCCGCCCGCCGCGCGGCCGCCCCAGGGCGGGTCGACGACCGTGATGCCCTCGTAGGGGTACTCGCCGAACCACAGGCCGTAGAAGAAGAGCGCGGCGTGGGTCGCGTGGGCGTGGCGCGCGGACTGGCCGCGGCGCTCGGGGTTGATGAGCAGCGTCACGTCGACGTCGCGGCCCTCGAGGCGCTCTTCCTCGCCGAAGGCTCGCCGGGCGCGCGCCACGTGTTCGGGGTACTTCGCCGCCCACTCGGCCCAGCGGAAGGGGTGCCCCTTGTCGGGTTGCCACGTGGTGTGCCCGGTCCACGTGAAGCCGTGCACGAGCGCCTGTTTGCCGAAGTTGTCGAGGCGCTCGCGGTCCTCGCGCGAGGGGGCCTCGAAGACCACTTCGACGCGGTCCTTGCGCACCTCGTCGAGCACCTTCTTGCCGCTGCCGCCGACCTTGCCGGCGTACTCGGCGGGCAGGTCGAGCGCGACGCGGTAGGTGCCGAAGTTCGAGTAGAACTCGGTGTTGGCGTGGAACTGGTGCGCGTTCCAGCCGCGGCCGCCCTCGTACACACCGAGCTTGGGGATCCAGTGCGCGAGGAACAGGAAGTCGTCCTTGTAGCCGGTGCGCCGGCGCACGCGCGGCACCTGGGCCTCCCAGACGACGTCGATGCGCACGCTCTCGCCGGGCGCCACCTCGCGCGGCAGGTCGACGCTGAACACCGTGCGGTCGTCCATGCGTTCGCTGGGCTCGCCGGTGTCGGGCCAGCGATAGCGGAAGGTGTCCGTGACGTCCTGGCCCTCGAAGGTGACGCGCGTCACGCGCTGCCAACCCCACTCGTCCACCTCGCGCTGGTCGACGTCCACCTCGCGCAGCCGCCCGCCGCTCTGCACCAGGTGCGTGGAGCGGTTGTTGGCGAAGGCGTTGTGGTAGAGGTGGAACCACAGGTCCGGGATCGGGTCCGGCGTGCGGTTGGTGAAGGTGAGGGTGAGCTCGCCCGCCAAGCGCTTGGTGGCCCCGTCGAGCCGCGCGCGGATGTCGTAGTCGACCCGCGAGGAGCGCGCGTCGAGGGGCTCTCCCGCCTCTCCCTGGAGCGCGGCGCCGAAGGCCGCGCCGGGGCCGCCGGCCGGGTCCGCGGTGGCCGGTGCGACGCCGGCGGCCAAGATCGAGAGCAGCGCGAGGGCGGAGGGGGTCAGGGCGTCGAGGGGGCTCATGGATCCTCCGGGAGCGCGGGGGCCGCCATGATGCGACCGGCCCTCGCCGGGGACAACCCGCGCAGACGTAAGCCCCGCTGCGACAATCGATTGGGCATTCGAAGCCCGGCGGATCGAGCGCCGATCGGGGGCCCGACCGGGCCGGACGCTCCCGCCCTGGGCACGGCCCCGGGACCCGGCAGAGTTTTCCCTCAAGCGCCCCGGGGAGCCGCCGATAACCCCCGCGGAGCCCCCGGCTCCCAAGGAGGCCCACGCCCATGCACGTCGACAAGAGCCAACCCCTCGGCCCGCGCCAGCCCGGCCGGTCCGACTCCGCCCGCCCGGCCTCGCGCGCCGACTCGTCCGCCCGGCCGAGCCTCCCGCGCGACGTCTACGAGGGTCGCACGGAGCCCGCCGCTCCCGCTGGCCCCGATCGCCTGGAGCTCTCGAGCGCCGACCTCGGCGCGCGCGTCGATCACCTCCCCGGCCCCACGGGCCTCGAGTCCCCCTCCGCCCGCGCCGAGCGCCTCGAGTCGCTGGCCCGCGAACTCGCCGAGGGCCGCCTGTTCTCGCCCGAGCGCCTGCAGCGCGCCGCGGCCCGCCTCCTGGGCGGCGAGTAGGCCAGCGCCCGACTCCCGATCCTGCTGAACACGAGCGGGGGACGCGCCGTCGACACGGCGCGTCCCCCGCTCCCGTTCCAACTCGCGCTAGGAGGCTGTTGGGCATAGGCCCGTAGCGAGGCGAAGCGTGATGCGTTGGGGCAAGGAGGGCGAAGACGAGACAGCGGAGGCGGCCTCATCGGCCGTTGAGCATGGCTCGGCGAGCCCGACGCGGCCCCGGCGGAGCACGCTTCGCCGCAGTAGGGTCTATGCCCAACAGACTCCTAGAGCACGCCCGCGACCTGCCAGGCCGCGAAGCGTGACAGGCGACGGGGCGCCAGCAGGGTCAGTTGCCAGCGTTCGTCGCCCAGGGAGTCGGTGCGGCGCCGATGGAAGGCCTCCAGCCCACGGCGCACGGCGGCGTCCGAGGTGTCGAGGTGCACGCCGGCGGTCCACAGCAACGCGCCGGTCTCGCTCGAGACGAGCTCGAGCTGCACGCCCAGCCGCAGGGGCGGGAAGTACTGGAAGTCGGTCACCGTGGGCACGAGCACGCCGTCGAGGCGGAAGCGGCGCGACACGTCGAGGATCGTGCGCGGATCGTAGCCGCCACGGCGGTGGGGATCGGCGCCGGGCACCTCCTCGAGGTCGCCGGGCAAGAGGCGCACGAGCTCGTAGGGCGTCGCGTTCACGAGCTCGGCGTGGAAGGCCTGCTGCAGCACCTCGGCGTAGTTCGCCTCGAGCGCCGCGCCGCGGAAGGGCAGCAGACCGACGCGCTGGATGCGGTAGGTCTGGAAGTCCTCCACGTGCCGCGCGTGGGCGAGGTTCGCCACCGGCTCGGGCGTGCTGCGACAGCCGCCGGCGAGCGCGCACACCAGCAGGATCGGAGCGAGGCGCGCGGAGTTCATCGCTCGGAGGTCCCGGGTCTGTCGACGAGGGCGGCGGACGCGCCCTGGGCGCGGGTGGTCTCGAGGCGCGTCTCGAGCAGCAGCTTCTCGGCCTGCAGGCGCCGGATCTGGGCCGTGGTCAGGCGGCCGGCGAGCTCGAGGCTCTGGGCACGCAGGAGCTCGAGCTCCTGCGCCCGCTCGGCGTGCTCCTTCTCGAGCCGCGCGAGGCGTTCGTCGCTGCGCCCCTGGCGCACGCGGGCGGCATCGAGCTCGCCGTTCAAGCGTCGCACCTCGCCCGCCAGCGCGTCGCGTTCGTCGACGACCTGCTGGTAGAGCTCGAGCATGTGGAATCGGCTGCCCTCGGAGCCTTGGAGCTCGCGCTGCGCCGGCGGCGGGCCCTCGCGCGGCGCGCTGCGCGGCGTCACCACGCTGCCGTCACGGGCGTAGAGGCGCGGCTCCTCGCTGGTGGGTCGGGGGGTCTCCAGGCGCGCGTTGGGGGCGGCGCCCACGGGTACCGTCTCGAGCGGCTGGGGCCCGGGGATGGCGCAGGACGCGCACAGGCACAGGGTGGCGAGCAAGAAGCGCTTCACGGGCGGGCCTCCGGATCGGCGGGATAACGCAGCTCCACCAGCGAGACTTCGCCGCAGGAGCAGGTGAGCTCGAGCGCCACGACCACGCCGTCCTGCTCGACGGCGCGCAGCGAGGGCTTCGCGGGCGCGCTGGAGCAGGACGCGGCCTGCGCGTTCCGCTCCGGGCGCGGAGGGGGGGCGCCTAGGGCCACGCGTTCGCGCTTGATGATGACGGGTTGCATGTCGTTCCTCGTGGGGTCGGGTCGTCTCGTCGGTCAGCCGCGCACGTCCAGGCGCGTACCGGGCTCGCCTTCCTCGGGCGCTGCGATCGGGCGCGCTTCGGGCTCCGGGCTCGGGACGGTCGCGGAGGACTCGGAGCCCTGCGTCGCCGTCGGGAGCTGGAACTCGGGCTCGTCCTCGCGGCGGCGGCGCTCGCGGCGCGCCGCTACGGGCCGCGGTGCGAGGCTCTCGGTGACGCGCTCGATGGATCCGTCCATGGTGGGCGCTGCGGCGAGGGGTTGGTGCGCGACTAGGCGCCGACGTGGACCGCCAGGGCGCGGTTCAAGCGGTACAGGGCGCGCGTGTGGATCTGGCTGATGCGCGACTCGGTCACGCCCATCATCTGGGCGATCTCGCGCAGCAGCAGCTCTTCGGCGTAGTACAGGGTGATCACGGTGCGGTCCTGCTCGGGCAGGTCCGCGACGGCCTGGGCGAGCAACTCGCGCAGCTCGTTCCACTCGGCCGAGCCGACGGGGTCGAGCGCCTTGGGGTCGCCCAGCAACGCGCCGAGCTCCTCGCCGCCGGGGCCGTCGATCGAGGACTCGAGGGCGCTGCGCGCGGCGAGCAGGACCTCGTCGACCTCTTCGACCGAGAGCCCCATGGCGAGGGCGATCTCCTCGGGACTGGGCGGAGAACCATCGCGCTGGCGGCCCTCGGCGACGACGCTCTCGAGCTCGCGCACTTTCTCGCGTCGGCCGCGGGGCAAGAAGTCCTGGCGGCGCAGCTCGTCGAGGATCGCGCCGCGGATGCGCGGATAGGCGTAGGTCGAGAAGGCGAAGCCACGGCCGGGGTCCCACGAGTCCGCGGCCGCGAGCAACCCGAGCATGCCGAACCCGAACAGGTCGTCCCGGTCCATGCCGCCGGGCAACTCGAAGGCCATGCGGCCCACGATGTGGCGCAGCAACGGCACGTGGCCGAGCACCAGCGTGTCGCGGTCGGTCGTGGGGTTGGGCTCGTACTCAGCCATGGCCGTTCAGGCGGCGGGCGCGCCCTCTCGGGCGATCGAACTCAGCGCGGGTGGTGCGGCGCATGGCCCGTGGTCTCCTTTGCGGGACGGCCAGCGGTGCGCGCCAGCAGCAGCTCCCCGACCCGCGTGACGAAGAGCGCGACCAGGGCGATCGCTCCGCCGCGCAGGCAAGCGACGTCCAGGGCGGCCCCGTGCCCGAGGGCGAGGAGTGCTCCCGCCGCGCCGGCGCCCGCGGCCACGAGCCTTCCCAGGCCCTGCCACAGCGCCGCCGCGCCGGTCCGTCCGGAGTCGATGTCGGTCATTTCTTCCGATCCCTTGAGGCGCCGCGGTCAGACCAGGGCGCGCTCGATCCGTTCCGAGATTCGCACCAGGCAGCGCTGGGCCAGGCCGTCCCGCCCGGCCAGGGCGAAGGGCTCCTGGAGGCGGGCGCTGCGGGCCACCTCGGGGCTGCGGGGCAGCCAGCCAGCGCTGCGCGGGGAGCGGCACAGGAAGCGCTCGCAGACGCTGCGCAGGCGACCGGCGGTGCGCTCGGCCTCCTCGAGGCCGCTGACCTGGTTCACGACCAGCTCCGGCGTGGGCACCTCGCGGCCCTCGACGCGCCCGAAGCCGTCCAGCGCCTTGACCAGGCCGTAGGCGTCGGTCATGGCGGCCGGATCGGGGGTCGTGACGAGCAACACGCGGTCGGCGTGCGAGGCGAAGCCCAAGACGTCGTGGCCGATGCCCGCGGCCGAGTCACCGAGCACGAGGTCGAAGTCCATCGACAACTCGCGCAGCCCCTCGAGCAGCCGCGCGCGCCGGGTCGGGTCGGGGTGCCCCATCGCCACGCTGCCGCTGCCGGCCGCGAGCACGAACAAGCCCTCGGGGCCGCGCGCGAGGCACTCGGAGAGCGCGCACTGGCCCTGGAGCGCGTCCTCGATCGTGCGCGCCGGCTGCAGGCGCAGCAGCACGTCGAGGTTCGCCAGTCCAAGGTCGAGGTCGACGAGCAACACCCGCCGGCCGCGGGCGGCCAGCGACACGCCGAGATTGGCCGCCAAGGTGCTCTTGCCGACGCCGCCCTTGCCCCCGGTGACGAGCACGAAGGGCGCGGCGACGCGGCCCGCGGCGCGCGCGGGCGTCGCTTCGATGCAAGGTGCGAAGCTCACGCCAGCCTCCCGCGGATCAGGAGATCGGCCAGGTGGTCGGGGCGCGCGCGATGGAAGTCGCGGCCGATGTCCTGGCCGTCGGACAGGAAGGCCACCGGCAGGCCGAGCTCGCGCACGAGGTCCAGCACCGGAGCCGGCTCGCGCGTCTCGTCGATCTTGGTGATGACGACGCCGATCAGGCGCAGGTCCTGACAGCTCTCCGCGACCTCGAGCAGGGCCGATTCGTTGGCCGTGGCCGGCAGCACGAGCAGGCTCTCGTGCTCGAGGCCCGCGCCGAGCCCGCGGGAGAGCTCCTGCAGGCGCGGCGCGTCCTGCGCCGGCCGGCCGGTGGTGTCGAGCAGCACGACCTCCGGGCCGGGCAGACCCAGGGCCGTGGGCGTGAGCCGGTCGTCGGCGTGCACCAGGTGCACGGGCACGCCCAAGAGCTTGCCGTAGGCGCGCAGTTGTTCGACCGCGCCCACGCGGCGCGTGTCGAGGGTCGCCAGTTCCACGCGGCGTTCACCGCGCAGGAGGCGCGCGGCGAGCTTGACGAGCGAGCTCGTCTTGCCGACCCCGGTCGCGCCGACGAAGGAGATCACGCGCGAGGTTCCCCGCGCGGCGGGCAGATGGGCGATGCGGAAACGCGCGCCCAAGGCCGCTGCCACGCGGTCGATCGGGTGCCGATCGCTGGCTCCCTGCTCCGCGGCCTCGCGGCAGACCTCGAGCACCAGCTCGTCGGCCGCACCGTGCGCGCGCAGTCGGCGCGCGATCTCCTCGAAGCCCGCCGGTAGGGTGCGGTCGGCTTCTTTCGCCCCGCCGCCCACCGCCGCGGTGCGCTCCCCCGGCGACACGGCCAGGATCACGCCCCCGTCGGGCGCCGTCTCGCGCGCGAGCACCAGCGCACCCTCCCCGTGCTCCGTCCGTGCGCGCTCGAGGGCCGAGCGCAGGTCCGTGCCGCGCACCTTGTGGATCGTCATCGCGATTCCTCCATCCGCACCACGGCCGCCGTCTCGACGGCACGGGCCGGGATCACTTCGTTGTAGGAGAGCACCGCCACCTTCGGCAGCGACGCCCGCACCAGTTCGTTCACGAAACGCCGCACGTTCGAACGCACGAGCAACACGCAGTCCTTGCCGCTCTGGGTGCTCTGGCCGATCGAGGCGCCGATGCGCTCCATCAGGGCCTGCAACCAGGCCGGGCTGACCGCCCGCGCATCGCCCTCGGCGCCGCCCAGGCCCACGGCCGCCGCGAGCTTGCCTTCGATCTCGGGGTCGAGGGTCACGGCGTGGACGGTGCCGTCCTTGTCCGCGTACTGCTCGCACAGCGCGCGGCCCAGACGTTGGCGCGTCAGCTCGGTCAACGTCTCGGGATCCTTGGTGCGCGCCGCGTTGTCGGCCAGCACCTCGAGGATCGCGGGCATGTTGCGCACCGGGACACCCTCGCGCAGCAGATTGCGCAGCACGGCGTGCACCTCGCCCAGGCTCATCTTGTCCGGCAGCAGCTCGGTCACGACCGCGGGGGCGTGCTTGCGCGCCGTCTCGACGAGCTCCTTGACGTCGTCGCGCGAGAGCACCTCGGGCAACGCGGCGCGCAGGGTCTCCGCGAGGTGCGTGACGAGCACGCTGGTCGGGTCCACCACGGTGTAGCCCAGCAGCTCGGCCTCGTCGCGCAGGCCCTCGGAGATCCAACGCGCCGGCAGACCGAAGGCCGGGTCGCGGGTCGCGCGACCCTTGAGCTCCCCGCTCGCGCTGCCGCTGTCCATCGCCAGGCAGTTGCCCGGCTCGATCTCGCCGCGCGCGACCTCCTGCCCGCCGATCAGCACGCGGTAGCCGCCCGGCGCCAATCGGATGTTGTCGCGCACGCGCACCGGCGGGAGCACCACGCCCTCCTTGGAGGCGAAGCGCCGGCGGAGTTGCGCGATGTGGTCGAGGATGCCGCCGCCGGCCGGGTCCTGCACCAGCGGGATGACGCGGTAACCGATCTCGAGCGCGACGCGGTCCACGCCCAGGAGCTCGTCCACGGGGCGCTCCTCGCCCGCCTTGGGGGCCTCGGCGGCCGCTTCGGCGCCAGCGGCCAGGAGCTGCTGCTCGGCGACCTCGGCGGCGTCGATGCCGCGCGTGCTGCGCCACAGGACGAGCAACACCGTCGCCAACACGAAGAACGGCAACGAGGGCATGCCGGGCAAGAGCCCGATCACGAACATCATGCCGGCGGCGATCAGTGTGGCCCGCGGGCGTCCGCCGACCTGGCCCATCAGGGCCTGGCCGAGGCTGGAGCTGCTCGCGTTCTTGGTCACGAGCACGCCCGCGGCGGTCGAGATGAACAGGGCCGGGATCTGGCTCGCCAGCCCGTCACCGATGGTGAGCTTCGAGAAGCGTTCGCCCGCCTCGCCGACGCTCATGCCGGCCAGGGTGCCGACGATGATGCCGCCGATCAGGTTGAGGGCGGTGATGATCAGGCCCGCGATGGCGTCGCCGCGCACGAACTTCGAGGCGCCGTCCATCGCGCCGTAGAACTCGGCTTCCTCGGCGATCTTGGCCCGGCGCTCCTTGGCCTCCTTGGCTTCGATCAGGCCGGCGTTGAGGTCGGCGTCGATCGCCATTTGCTTGCCGGGCATCGCATCGAGCACGAAGCGCGCGGCCACCTCGCTGATGCGCCCCGAGCCCTTGGTGATCACCACGAACTGGATGATGATCAGGATCAGGAACACCACCAGGCCGACGAACAGGTTGTCGCCGCCGACGTAGTCGCCGAAGGCCGTGATGATGCTGCCGGCCTCGCCGCCGGTGAGGATCAGGCGCGTGCTGGCGACGTTGAGGCCCAGGCGGAACAGGGTCGCGAAGAGCAACAAGGTCGGGAACGTGGAGACCTCGGTCGCGCCGCGCACGTTCATGGTGACCATGAGCAGCAGCAGCGAGATCGTGATGTTGGCGGTCAACATCAGATCGAGCACCCCGGGTGGAACCGGGGTGACGAGCGTGACCATCAGCCCCAGGACGCCGATGCCGACCAGCCAGTCGGCGTAACGTCGCAGGAAGGAGCCGAAGCCTTCGGCGCCGCGCAGCGGGGTGTCGGAGGGGGCGCTCATGGTTCACTCAGGACGCGACGCGCTCGCCGCGCACGCGGTAGACGTAGGCGAGGACGCTGGCGACGGCGGCGTAGAGGTCGACCGGGATCTCTTGCCCGATCTCGACCTGGGCGTGGAGGGCGCGCGCCAGGGGCACGTCCTCGAAGCACGGGACGCCGTGCTCGCGGGCCAGCTCCTTGATGCGCTGCGCGACGAGGTCGACGCCCTTGGCGACGACCGTGGGGGCCGCTCCCGCGCTGCCCGCGCCCTCGTAGCGCAGGGCGACGGCGTAGTGCGTGGGGTTGGTCACGACGACCGTGGCCGTCGGGACGTCGGCCATCATGCGGCGGCTGGCCATCTCGCGCTGCACCTGGCGGATGCGGGCCCGGACGTGCGGATCGCCGTCGCTGTTGCGGTGCTCCTCCTTGATCTCCTTGCGCGACATGCGCAGGTCCTTGTCGTGCTGGAAGCGCTGGAAGGCGAGATCGAACAGCCCCAGGGCGAAGATCACGATCAGGCCCGCGATCGCCGCGCGCAGCACGATCGAGCCCGTGGCCGTCATCACCGGGCCGAGCTCGTTGCCGACCATCGAGGCGATGTCCGCCAGCGAGAGCCAGGTCACCGTGCCCATCGCCGCGCCGATCAGGATCACCTTGAGCAGCGCCGAGAGGGTCCGCACGCTCGAACGCGCGCTGAACAGCCGCGAGACGCCTTTCGTGGGGTTGAGGCGCGCCAAGTCGAATCCGATCGCCTTGGGCGCGATCTGGAAGCCGACCTGGCCGTAGCCGACGAGCAGGCCCACCAGGAGCAGCGGCACCGCCACGATCAAGACGCCTTGGACGACGCCTTCGGCGGCTTGCCGGAAGAGGCTCGCCGCCGCGCCGGGGTCGAGCTCGTCGCGGCCGCGCGCACCCACGAGGTCGAGGCCCTGCACCACGAGCAGGCCGACGCGGCTGGCGATGAAGCCGCCGCCCACCAGGAGCGCCGTGAGGCCGACGGAGAGGGCCACGGCCGAGATCAGCTCGGTCGAGATCGCCACTTGCCCCTTCTCGCGCGCCTCGCTGCGGCGCCGTGGGGTGGCTTCCTCGGTCTTCTCGTCCTTCGGGGTTTCGTCGGCCATCTCAGCCTCCGTTCATCCCGGGCGCCGTCTCGAGGGCGTCCATCAAGGTCGTGAAGAGCCCCATCAGGGCCGGGGACAGCAGCGGCGCGAACAGGAACATCGCCACCAGCGCCACTGCGATGCGCAGGGTGAAGCCCATCTCGATCACGTTGACCTGCGGCACGGCGCGCGCGAGCAGGCCGATCAAGACCGAGACGAGCACGAGCAGCACCAGCACGGGCGCCGCGAAGGTCAGCCCGGCGCGGAACATCTCGCCGAAGAGCGTGGTCAGGAAGCCGGGCACGCCCTCGCCCAGGGCCAGGGCTCCGATCGGGGCGCGCTGGAACGAGCGCTCGAGCGCCAGCAAGAGCCAGTGGTGACCGTTCACCGCCAGCAGCCCCAGGAGGAACATCGTCTCGTACAAGTGCGTGACGAGCGGCGTCTGGATGCCCGTGGTCGGGTCGCTGATCCCGGCCATGTTGAAGCCCATCTCGTGGCCGATGATCTCGCCCGCCACGCGCACGGCCAGGATCGCGAGCTGCAACACGAAGGCCAGGAACAGACCGATCAGGACCTCGCGCAGGCACAGGGCGCCGTACACCAGCGGGTCGACCGGGCCCTCGAGCGGCGCGCCACCGGCCGCGAAGAGCACCAGGGCGACCAGCACGATCAGGGCGACCTTGTAGCCCGTGAATCCCGAGCCCGTGCCGAGCAACGGCGCGCCCAGCACCAGGGCGCTGGTGCGGGCGAGGTACAGGCCGAAGCCTTCGATCAGGCCGGGGGGCAACACGGTGCGGTGCGCGATCAGGACAGGCCGAAGGTCGTGAGTTGGGCGAGGACGCGGCTCGTGTACTCGCGCAGGATCGAGAGCGCCGGCGCGAGCAGCAGCAGGATCACGAGCATCACGGCCATCATCTTCGGGATCAGGCTGAGGGTCTGCTCCTGCACCGAGGTCAGCGCTTGGAACAGGCTGACCATCAGGCCGACGACCAGGCCCACGAGCAGCACCGGCCCGGCGAGCATCAGCGTCGTGAGCAGGAGCTCGCGCGCCAGGTCGTTGATCTCGAGGTCGATGGAGGACATGGCTCAGGTCGTGATGAAGCTCGAGACCACCGACTGACACACCAGGTGCCAGCCGTCGACCAACACGAAGACGAGGATCTTGAAGGGCGTCGAGATCATCACCGGCGGCAACATGAACATGCCCATCGAGAGCAGGATGCTCGCCACCACGAGGTCGATGACCAGGAAGGGCAGGAAGAGCAGGAAGCCCATCTGGAAGGCGGTCTTGAGCTCGCTCAGGACGAAGGCCGGCACGACGACGCGCAGGCCCGGTTCGGCCGCGGCGGTCGCGTCGTCGCCCGCCATGCGCGTGAACAGGTCGAGCTCGCTCTGGCGCGTGTTCGCGAGCAGGAAGCCGCGCAGCTCGCCCCAGGCGGCTTCGCCGGCCTGCTCGAAGCCGACCTCGCCCGCGCGGTAGGGCACCCAGGCCGCGGCGTGCACCCGCTCGGCCACCGGCGCCATCACGAAGGTCGTCAGGAACAGCGCCAGGCCGATGATGACCGGGTTCGGCGGCAGCTCGTTGACCGACAGGGCGCGGCGCACGAACGAGAGCACGATCACGATGCGCGTGAAGCTTGTGATCGTGATCAGGATCGCGGGCAGCAGCGAGAGCACCGTCAACAGGACGGCGATCTCGACCGCGGTGCTGAGGCGCGAGGGTTCTTCGGCCGCGCCGGCGAGCGCCGGATCGAGCGGCTCGAGCGCCAAGTCGCCCAGGGCGCCGAGGACACCCGCGTCGGGCGCGACGCCCTGGGCGAGGGCCGCGGGCACCAGGACCACGAGGGCCGCGAACAGACGCAGGAAGGTCCTCAACCGACGACTCCTTCGAGGCGCGGACGGGCGCGCTCCTGCGGCGGCGCGCTGGGCGGGGCGGGCGCGGAAGCCTCGGGCGAGGGGCGCGCGGCCGTCGCGGGGGTGAGAGTCTTCGGCACCAGCGACGGCTTCCCCGCCGCGGCGCTCGCGCCCAGCTTGGGCGCGGGCAGGGTCTTGCGGATCGCCTCCAGCGCGCGGGCGAACGCCTCACGATCGGCGGGCAGGGGGTCCTTCTGGGGCGCTTCGCCGCCGACCGAGGCGTCGAGCTCCGCGATGGGGGTCAGCTCCTTGTCGCCGGCCCCGATCAGGAACGTGCGGTCGTAGCAGCGCAGCACGAGCACGCGCTGGCGTCCGCCCAGGGGCAGCACGTCGATCACGCTGAGCGAACGGCGCGAGGCGCGCGCGCGCAGGCCCGCGGCGAGTCCCTTGCGCAGGGCGAGCAGGAGGCCACCCGCCAACACGACGAGCACCGCGCAGACGAGGACGTAGCGGCCGAGGTCCGGCCCGACCGCGCCGAAGGGGCGCAGGAGGGACTCGTCGGGCGCGAGGAGGGCGAGGATCGGCGGTGCGTTCATGGGGCGGGACCGGTGGGTCGCCGCCCCGGGTGCAAGGCCGGTGCCAGGCCGCGGGAGCGCTCCTGGGGCCCGCGCGGGGCATCGGCAGGCCTTGGGTGTCGAGGATCTCGACACCCCCTGCGGCTCGCCTGTCGAAGGTCTCGACAGGTCCGCGCCGGCCCGCGATCAGCCCGAGAAGTCGCAGCACGAGCCGGCCGGATCGCCGTCCGTGCCGTGCGCCCGCAGACGTTCTTGCTCGGCCCGGGCGCGTTCGCCGGCCTCCAGCACGACGTCGCGTTCTTCCTCCGTGCGCTGGCGCACGAGCGCGCACAGGGCCGAGAGACGCTCGATGCGCCGCGTCAACAACACGCGACCGGGCTCGTCGATCAGGGTGACCTGGCCGAGCGCGTCGAGGAATCGTTCGAGGCTCGTGTCCCAGCGCCGTCGGGCGGCCTCGAGCTGCTCGACGGGAACGCCCGGATCGTCGAGCTGCGCGATCAAGTCGCGCAGGCCGTGCTCGCAGGCCGACAGCAGCGGTTCGAACTCGGTCGGGCCCATGTTCACGCCCCGGCCTCGACCGGCGCGCCCGGGACCTGGATCTGGCCCCAGGCGCCCTCCAGGGTGCGCAGCACGCGCTCGGCCTCGTCCAGCGCCGTCAAGCGGCCCTGGATCTGGGCCTGCGAGAGGCGCTCCTCGACGAAGACGTAGAGCCGCTCGAGGTCGCCCGAGAGCTTGGCGTCGTAGGTGTGATCGAGCGAGCAGCGCAGCTCCTTCACGATCGCGTCCGCGCGCGCGATCCAGTGGGCGCGCTCGGGGACCGAGCCACCCGCGCGGCGGGCGCGCTCGATGAAGCGCAGCGCGCCGGCATAGAGCATCCGCACGATCTTGATCGGCGGCGCGTTCTCGAGGGCGGCGGAGCGGTAGGCGTGGGCGGCTGCGTTGGCGTCCATGGAGGTCGGGGGGATCCGCGTCTTCGCGCGTCAGTTCCGGGGCTGGAGGGACAGGAGCATGCTGTTGAGCGCCGCTCCCTGCGAGTTCAACGTTCCGATGAGCTGCTCGAGGGCGGCGAAACGTTTCACGAGCCCGGCCTGGAACTGCTCGATGTAGCGCTCGCGCTGCTCGATCTGCTTGTCGAAGCGCTTCATGGACGCGTTGAGCCGGTCGGCGCGCGTGTCGAACATGCCCTTGAGGGTCGTGCCCTCGGGTCCGGGGATGGTCTGGAACATGCGCGCGATGGCGCGGTGCAGGCGTTCGGCCAGGCCCGTGTCGGCGCTCAGGTCCTCGTAGTAACCGGGCGTGTTGGGCTCGGCCCCGCCGTTGTCGAAGCCGTCGGTGTCGACGAAGAGGTCGGCCAGCGCGTCGAGGTCGGTGGCGATCTTCTCGTCCAGCACGGTCTGGTCGATGCTCAGCTTGCCATCCTTCTCGAGCTTGATGCCGACCATGTTGAGCGTGGCGAACCCGGCTTCCCCGCCCGACATCGCGCTCAGGTCGTTGTCGAACAGCGCCCCGCGCACCTCGCGCCGCACGCTCGCCAGCAGCGAGTCGCCGAAGAGCTTGCCCCCGGGACCGCTGTCCGGGTTGAAGGTGTTCTGGGTTCCGATGAAGCCCATTACCTGGTTGTAGGCATCGACGAACTTCTGGATGCGGCCCTTGATGGCGTCCTTGTCGGGCGAGATCGTGAACGTGAGCTCCTGCCCGTCGCCGAGCGACAGGAGGTCGATCGTGACGCCGGCGAGCACGCCGTCGATCTTGTTGGTCGAGCGTTCGACCGTCAGCCCGTTCAGGACCACGACGGCGTTGCTGCCGACCGTGATGTTGTTCACGCTCTGGGGCGCGCCGGCGTCGTCCGGCGGCGTGGCGTCGATGGCGAGGCCGTCGAGCGAGCTCGTGATCCCGCTGATGCGCCCGTCCACGCCCGAGGTCTTCGAGGTCAGCACCAGTTGATAGCTGGGCGCGCTCGCGGTCCCGGTATTGACCACGCTGGCCGCAACCGCCTCGCCGGCCTGGGCCTGGACGGCGGCCGCCACCTGCTGCAAGGTCGATTCCTCCGGGTCGATCTCGATCTCGTAGAGCGTGCCGCCCACGCTGAACGACAGGCCTTGGCCGGCGCCGCTGGCCAGGCTCTGGGTGTCGTCGGCGATCCCGTCGAAGGTCCAGCGATCGACCTGGGCCAGGGACTGCACGCGCAGGCTGTGGGAGCCGGCGCTCGCGCCGCCGCCGACGTCGAAGGCGGCCACGCCTTCCTGGCTGGCCTGGGCCTGGAAGGAGCGGAACTTGGCCAGGGTGCGGATCTCGCCGGCCGCGTCCTGCAAGGAACGCACGTGCTTGCGCAGCGTGCCGACCAGGTCGAGCTTGCTCTTCTCGTCGGCCTTCTGGGCCTGGAAGCGCTGGATCGGCAGCCGCTCGAGGGCCACGAGCTGCTGGATCATCGTGCCCGTATTGAGCCCGCTGGCGAGACCGCTGAAGCTGAACATGATGGGATCCCCGGGTCGTTCCTGCGCCCCGGTTATCGGAGCGGATCGGGTGCAGCGTTAGCTCGCGCGCGCGGGCCCGGCGCCGCGAACATCCGCTCGGACGTGCCACGGAAAATCTTTCTTACCCTGCTCCCTTGCCGATCGAAGAAGGCACGGAGGGCTCCGCTCGAGGCGGAACCCTCCGTGTTCGGAACGGTCCGGCCCACGGGCCAGTCCGTTCACCGTGCGGCGCCGGATCAGCCGAGCAGCGACAGGGCGAGCTGCGGCTGGCTGTTCGCCTGGGCCAACACCGAGGTGGCGGCCTGCTGCAGGATCGAGTTGCGGGTCAGGTCCGCGGTCTCGAAGGCGACGTCCACGTCGCGGATGCGGCTCTCGGCGGCCGACAGGTTCTCGCGCACGTTCTGGGTGTTCGCGAGGGCGCTGGTGAGGCGGTTCTGGGCCGCGCCCAGGCTGCCGCGCGCCGTGCTGACCGAGTTGATCGCGCTGTCCAGGGCCGTGATGGCGGCCTGGGCGTTGCTGATCGAGGTCGTGTCCAGCGAGTTGACGCCCAGGGTGGTCGCGGTCGCGTCCTGCAGGCTGACGGCGATGACGTTGTCGCCGCCGGCGTCGATGCCGACCTGGATGTCGGCCGTGGAGGCCGAGCCGTCGAGCAGGTTGAGGCCGTTGAAGGAGGCCGTGCCCGAGATGCGATCGACCTCTTCGATGAGCTGCGAGAACTCGGTGTCGATCGTCGCGCGGTCGGTGGTGGTCAGGGTGCCGTTCGAGGCCTGGACGGCCAGCTCACGCATCCGGCCGAGGATGTTGCTCACCTCGTCCATGGCGCCCTCGGCGGTCTGCACGAGGGAGATGCCGTCCTGCGCGTTGCGGGAGGCGACCGCGTAGGAGCGGATCTGGCCGCGCATGCGCTCGGAGATGCCGAGGCCGGCGGCGTCGTCCGACGCGCTGGCGATACGCAGGCCGGAGGACAGACGGCTGTAGTTGCCGCTGAGGCGCTGGGAGACCGTGGAGAGGTTCCGCTGCGCGTTGATGGAGGCGACGTTGGTGTTGACGCGAAGTCCCATGTCTCGATTCTTCCTGGGTTCTTGATGGATGAGGGTGGGGTGGTCTCTCGCCCCGGGATCGCCGCAGCCGCGGGCCGTTCCCTGCACCCCCCATTGGCACGCGGGAGGCTCGGGACGGAACTCGCGGCCCTCTCTCGACCCGGTGTGCGGGCGGCGGACCGTGTCGCGCGGCCGGTCCCCCTCCACCGCGGCGGAGGGCTGCTCGTCGGGGTCGCGCGACTCCGTTCGCGACGGCGTCCTCCACTGGGGAGGGCGCGCTCGGCGCGGACGGTGAGCAGGTTTCGGAAAGAGCGGCTGGGACCGGGTCGGAGCCCCGTCGGGCCGGTCGCCTCGGTTCCCAGCGGTTCTCGGCCGAGGTCCGCGTCGGTTGAGCAGTGGCCCGACTTTCTCGGCCTGCGACTCCCGCGCCTCGCCTTGGGCCGTCCCAGGCGCGGCGCGCGCGGCGGGAAGGAACTTCCCGGCACCGAGAAATCCCTTCCGGGGGTCCTTGGGTCCGGGGGGCCTTCCTTCCGATCGGGGGGGCAGCCGCCGGTCCATCCGTTCCCCATGCCCCTCGCCGTCCTCGTCGCCGATCCCGATCCCGCCCGCCGCGCCGATCTCCTGGCCCTGCTGCGCGCCCTCGGTCACGACGCGCGCGAAGCCGGCCCCATCTGGGGTGGATCCAAGCTGGGAACCGCCGCAACTCCATGCGAGGGTCGCGTCGACGTGGCGCTCGTGTCCGCCGCCGCCTCGACCGCCCTGCGGCGCTCGGCCCGCGAGTCCGCGCCGGCCTGGCTGGCCCTGGTCCCGCCGGGCGACGTCGAGGGCGCGGTGCGCGCCCTGCGCGAGGGCGCCCTGGACGCCTTCCCCCACCCCACCCGCGCCAGCGACCTGCGCGCCCATCTGGCCGTGCTCGAGGGCCCGGCGAGCGGACGCGATCCCGCCGCCCCGCGCGGCGCCGACTCCCAGGGTCTCTCCGAGCTCGTCGGCGCCTCGCCCGCGATGGCGGCCCTGCGCGAGCAGGTCCTGCGCGTCGCCGCCGCCCCGCGCTCGACGGTGCTGGTCACCGGCGAGTCCGGCTCGGGCAAGGAGCTCGTCGCGCGCGCCGTGCACCGCTGCTCCGAACGCGCCGCCGGCCCCTTCGTGGCCGTCAACTGCGCGAGCCTGGGCCCGGGCCTCTTCGAGTCCGAGCTCTTCGGCTACGAGCCCGGCGCCTTCACCGGCGCCCGCGCCGAGGGCAGCGCCGGCCTGATCGCCGCCGCCGAGGGCGGGACGCTCTTGCTCGACGAGATCGGCGAGCTCGAGCCCAGCGTTCAAGCACGCCTCCTGCGCCTGCTCGAGCAGCGCACCTACCGCCGCGTGGGCGGCTCCCAGGACCGCACGGCCGACGTGCGCATCCTGGCCGCCACGCACCGCGACCTGTTCGCCATGGTCGAGGCCGGGAGTTTCCGCGAGGACCTTTTCTATCGCCTCAACGTGCTCTCCCTGGGCGTGCCGCCCCTGCGCGAACGGGCCGGCGACGCGGCCCTGCTCGCCGAACACTTCTTGGTCGGGATCGCCCGCGACCTGGGCCGCCCCGGCGCGCGCCTCTCGCCCGAGGCCCTGACCTGCCTCGAGACCTGGCACTGGCCGGGGAACGTGCGCGAGCTGCGCAACTGCGTCGAGCGCGCCGCGGTGCGCGCCGGCGGCGAGGCCCTGGGCGCCGAGCACCTGGGCCTCCAGGAGAACGCGCCGGGCGCCGCCGCGCCGGGCGCACCGCTCGCGGCCGAGGAGCTCGACCTGCGGCGCATGGAGGAACGTCTCGTGCGCCGCGCCCTCGAGCTGACGGGCGGCAACAAGAGCGAGTCCGCGCGCCTGCTCGGGGTCAACCGCGCGACGCTCTACAACAAGCTGCGCGCCTTCGCGTTGGCTTGAGCCCCGGCCCGCGGCGCCGGCGGTGCTCGACCGCCGGACCTTGCCCGCCGCGGCGCGCCATCCCGGCGCCGCGCCGCTCCGGACCGGGAAAGAACCGCCCGCTCGGGTGAAGCCGGATCCCGCCCCGGGAAAAAACTGCCCGATCCGGCCCCGCGGGCATCAAGCGACCGCGCAAAGGTTGCCGATACGCGCAGGACCGCCCACCCCGGCGCCCACTCCGGCGCCCACAGGAGCGACCGTCCCCATGCGCGATCCGTCCCTACGCGTCCTGCTGATCGACCCCGAGGACACCAGCGCCCACGCCCTGGCGAGCGCCCTCGAGCGGCGCGGGCTGCACGTGCGCGCGGCGCGCGACCTCGAGCGCGGTCTCTTGCTCGAACCCCACGCGCGCGTCGTCGTGGCCGAGCTCGCCAGCTTCGAGGGGCCGGGCGCGGAGCGTTGGAGCGACGCGCGCTCGCGCCCCGCCCTGCTCGTGATGCTCGGCCGTCCCGACGCGGCCGATCTGCGCAGGGCCTTGCGCCTGGGCGCCGCGGACGTCCTGTGCAAGCCGGTCCACGTCGAGGAGCTCGTCGCCGCCATCTGCGACCTCGCGCGCCGCGATCCCGCCCCGGCCCTCGAGGCCGCCCAGGAACGCGTCCTGCGTCGCTCCTATCCCGCGCGCCCCGCTTCGGTCGAGCTCGCCGCACGCGAGCTGGCCGCCTTCGCCCTGCGCGCGAACGCCGCCCCCGCCTGCCGCGCGCGCCTGGCCAGCGCCAGCGCGGAGATCCTGCACAACGCCTGCCACCACGCCTTCGCCGGGAGCGCCGGCCGCGTCGAGGTCGAGGCCTGCGCCGAGGCCGGCGAGCTGGTGGTCACGATCCGCGACGAGGGCGAAGGCTTCGACCCCGCGATCGCACTGGCCGACGCCTTCGAGCAGGGCTTCGAGAGCGGCTTGGGTCGCGCCGCCGCCCTGGCGGAGGGCATCGACGTACACAGCGCGCCCGGCCAGGGGACGCGCGTCGTGCTGCGCTTCGGCGCGCAGCGCGCGGCCTTCGACGGACCGAACGAGCTGGACCTCTCCGAGCTCGACTTCCTCCTGCCCGAGGGTGCGCGCGCGTTGCTGCGGCGCGTGCAAGCGGGCGGCGAGGGGCTCGTGCTCTCCCCCGCGCTCGCGGTGCTCGTCGGCCGACTGCTGGCCGGGCCCGACCCGCGCCGCGCCCTGGCGATGGCGCTCTGGAGCTAGACCATGGCCCTCGACGACTTCCCCACCGAAGCCGAGCTCGCCTCCGGCCAAGCGCTGCCGCGCGTTCCGGCCGCCGCCGAGGCGCCCGAGAGCGAGGACCTCTTCGACTTCCCCACGATCGTCGCCTTCGCGGAGGAAGGCGCCGAGGGATCGGGCGCCACGCTCGGTCACCTGCTGGCGGAGGAAGAGCTCTACGGCGACCTCGACCGCGGGGAGGACCTCTTCGACGAGCCCGAACTGGAGGAGTCGATCGACGCGGCGACGCGTTCGGTGACCCACCTCCTCGGCGAGGTCCCCCAGGCCAAGGCGCGCCCGGCGAAGGCCAAGCGCACCTCGCCCGAGACATCCCGCTCGGCGGACGTCGTCGAGCTCGATCTGCGCGCCCAGCGTGGCACCGGCCCGGCCCAAGCCCCCGCCCCCGTGGTCGTCGCCGGCCCGTCGCGGCCGATCTGGATCCTGGTCGCCGCCGCGCTGTTGCTGAACCTGGGCTTCTTCGCCTTCCTCTGGCAGACGAGCCGCGCCTTCCAGGAGACGCTGGTCGAGGTGCGCGCGGAGCGCGCGCAGACGGCCTCCGTCCCCGCCGCCACGGTCAGCCCGCCGCGGCCGTCCGCCGGCGAGGGCCTCGACCCCGCCCAACCGCGCCTCCAAGCGCCGGTGGGCATCGAGCCCGCGGAGGAGGTCGCGCTGCGCCTGGCCCGCGAGGACCTCGCCGGCTCCCGCCCGGTCGAAGCCCGCCGCCGCCTGTTCGCCTTGCTCGCGAGCGTCGACGGCCTCGAGCGCACACGCCGCGAACACGTCGAGGCGCGCGCCTCGTTCCTCGTGGCCGAGACCTTCCGCTCGCAGGCCCTCGCCGGGTCGGAGGGCAGACCGTGAAGCTCCTGCTGCTGCTCGCCATGCTCGTTCCCGGGCCCGCCCACGAGGTGAGCCTGCGCGAGGTCGACGGCGACATCCTGTGCAGCGTGCGGGCCAGCGACGCACCGGTGCGAGGGCTCGTCGAGGAGCTCGGCGCGCGGCTCGGCCGGCGCGTGGTGGGCTTCGACGATCTGCCGCCGACGGCGCGCGTCAGTGTGCAGCTCACCGATCGCCCGGTCGCACAGACCCTGCGCTACGTGCTGGGCGCGGCCGGCCTGCGCGCGCGCCTGACGGCCAGCGAGATCGCGGTCGAGAGCGAACTGCCGCCCTTCACCCGCCCCGCGGAGCTGCTCGACGCGGCCCTGGACGCCTACCTGGCCGCCCTGGTGCGCTTCCCCGACCATCCCGAGGGCGCCGGGGCACGCCTGGCCCTGGGAACCCTCGAGGAACAGCGCGGGCGGGCGGAGCGCGCGGCCCAGCACTTCGATCAGCTCGTCGAGGGCTACCCCGACTCGCCGCTCGTGCCCGAGGCGCTGTGGCGCGGTGGACGGGCGCTCGTGGCCACCTTGGCCTTCGGCGAAGCGCGCCGCCGCTTCACCGATCTCGCCAACCTGCAGCTCCCGCACCCCTACCACGCCGCGGCGCGCCTCGAGCTCGCGCGCTGCCTCGTCCACCAGGACGACGCGCGCCAGGCACTGTTCGTGCTCGACGCCCTCGAGCGCGCCTACCCGACCGAGGCGCGCGGCGAACGGGCCGAACGGGCCCTGGTCCGCGCCCAGGCCGAGGTCGCCTCGGGCCTGCACCTCGAAGCCCTGCGCACCCTGGAGCAGGCCTGCGTGTGGGAGCCGGCGCTGCTCGTCTCGCTCGAAGCGATGGAGCTGCGCGCCCGCGCCCTCGAACGCGCCGGACGCCCGAACGACGCGGCCATCGCCTGGATCGCGTTCAGCCAGGATCCGCGCACCCCGAACGCCCGCCGCGCGCTCAAGGAAGCCGCGCGCCTCGCGCTGGAAGCGCCCGGTCAGGAGCTGGCCGTGATCTTCGTGCACGGCTTGGCCCAGGAACGTGGCTTCGGCGACGAACTCCTGGGCGAGCTGGCCCAGGCGCGCGGGCGGCTCGGCCTCTCGGCTTCGAGCCTGGTCGAAGCGACCGCGCTCGAGCGCCTGCGGCGCGGCGAGTTGTTGCTCGCCGACGGCGTGCACGACGCGGCGCGCGCGACCCTCGAGGCCCTGCTCCCGCTGCGCGCGGAGCTCGAGCCGCGCGAACGCCGACGCCTGGCCGAGGCCCTGGCCGCCGCGCGCGTGGCGAGCGGCGACGTCGAGGGCGCCCTAGACGCGCTGCGCCGGATCGTGCCCGAGCTCGACTCGCCCGAACAACGCCGGGCGCTCTATCTGCTCGCCGGCGAGCTGCTCGAGACCGCCGGTCGCTTCGCGGAGGCGATCGACGCCTACGGGGGGAGGCTCTAGATGCTGAAGTTCACCTACCTCGTCCAGCTCGGCCTGGCGGGCGCGCTGACGCTCCCGGCCTGGAACGGTCAGGACGGTTCGTTCACGGCCCTGATGGCCGAGATCGACGCCGCGTTGGCCGAGCTCTCGCGCGGCTTGACGGCGCAGGAAGCCGACGCGGCCCAGACCATCGAGCGCGCCCTGCGCCTCTCGGAGGAGCCCATCGGCGACGAACGCGAGCGGGACGAGTTGCTCGGACTCCTGCGCCGCGACGTCGGCGCGCTGCAACAGGAGCTCGACGAGCTCGAGGTGTTCGGCGCCGATGCGCGCGCCCTCGCCGCGACACAAGGACCGCCCCCCGCGTCCGTCGCCCCGCGCACGGGCCTGGGCGACGCCGAGCGCGAGCGCCTGCGGCCCGAGTCCCAGCTCCCCTCCGCGTCCGTCCGCGCGGATCGCGAGCCGGTCGCCTTCGAGACGCCCGGCTACAGCGCCGACCCGATCCGCCACGGTCGCGCGTACTTCCGCGCCGGACGCCACGCCGAGGGGTTGGCCCTGCTCGAGCGCCACCAGGGGCTTCCCGAGGCCGACTTCTGGCGCGCGCGCTGCCTGGAGGGCCTGGGCCGCCTCGACGAGGCCCTGCGCGCCCACGAGAGCTTGATCGCCGCGCTCGAGCCGACCCACGAGTTGGCCCGCCGCGCGCGGGAAGAGCGCGAGTTCGTCGCCTGGCGCATCGCCTTCGAGACGCGCCTCGCCGAGCGGAGGACGCCGTGAACACGCTGGTCCAGTCCACGGGCGCGAGCACCGAGCTCGACGCCATGGCGGCCGCGCTGCGGGCCGTCTCGGGCGATCTGCTGAACGGCTACGAGCGGCTCGCCGAGCGCGCCGAGCGCATGGAGCGCGAGCTCGTCGAGACCAACGCCGAGCTCGAGCGCAAGGTCGGCGAGCTCGACCGCACGCGCGAGTGGCTGGAGGCGATCCTCGAGGCCCTGCCCTGCGGCGTGGGCGTGCGCGACGCGTCCGGCAGGCTGGTGCGCGTCAATCGCGCCCTGGCCGAGATCCTCGGGCGCGAGCCGCGCGAGTTGCTCGGCCGCGGCGCGCTGCCGGGGCTGACGGCGGGCGCGACGGGGTCGCTCGAGGTGTCTCGCCCCGACGGCGATCTGCGCCGCGTCGCCGCCCGGCGTTCGCCGGTGACCAGCGCCGCGGGCGAGCTCGCGGGCTCGGTCGAGATCGTCGACGACCGCACCGAGCTCGAGTCGCTCGCCGAACGCCTGCACCGCGTGGACAAGATGGCCGCCCTCGGCACCATGGCCGGCGGCCTCGCGCACGAGATCCGCAACCCCATGAACGCGGTGGGCGGCTTCGCCGAGCTGCTCCTGCGCGCCTGGGCTCCGGGTCGCGGGCTCGACCCAGCGCACGAGACCAGACAACGCCGCTGGCTCGAAGCCATCCGCGAGGGCGTGCGCGAGGTCGAGGGCATCATCGCCGGTCTGCTCTCGCTCGCCGAGCCCGCGCGCCTGTGCGTCGAGACCTTCGCCGCGGGCCCCTTCGTCGAGGAGACCCTGGCCCTTGCCGTGCGCGGCCTCGACGGGCCGGAGCGCTGGCCGATCGAGGTCGACTGTCGGCTCGAGGAACTGCGCGGCGACCGCGTCCAACTGCGCCAGGCCCTGCGCAACCTCGTGGCCAACGCGATCCACGTGCAGCCCGGCGGCGGCGCCCTGCGCGTCGAGCTCCGTCGCGAGCGCGACGACGCCGTGCTCGAGGTCGAGGACGCCGGCCCCGGCATCCCGATCCAACACCTGGCGCGCGTCACCGACCCCTTCTTCACCACCCGCGCCGAAGGCACGGGCCTGGGGCTCTCCCTGGTGCACGCCATCGCCGACCTGCACGGCGGAGCCCTCGAACTCGACCCGCGCCGCTCCCCCCTCGGGGGCGCGCGTGTCCGCATCCGTGTCCCGCTCACTCCCCCCGCAACCCGTCCCGAAGCCCCCGTCGCTCCCCGCTGATCATGCCCTTCGCACGAATCCTCATCGTCGACGACGACCCGCTCTCGCGTGAGTTCCTGTCCGAGGCCGTGGCCGCCCTCGGCTATCGGACCACGACCGCCGCGAGCGCCGCGCAAGCCCTTGCCTCGCTCGCCGCGCAGCCGGCCGACCTCGTGCTCACCGACCTGCGCATGCCGGGCATGGACGGGGTCGGGTTGGTCGAGGAGCTCGGCCGCACGCACCCCGGCTTGCCCGCGGTGGTCGTGACGGCGCACGGCACGCTCGAGACCGCCATCGACGCCATGCGGCGCGGCGCGGCGGACTTCCTGCTCAAGCCGTGCACGCCGGACGCGATCGAGCTCGTGCTGCGGCGCGTCGAGCGCACGCACCGTCTGGTGGAGGAGAACCTCTACCTGCGCTCCGAGATCGTCGGCGAAGCGCCGCCCGAGATGATCGCCAAGGCGCCGGCCATGATGGATCTCCTGCGCTCGGCGTCGAAGATCGCGCGCTCCAAGGGCACGGTGCTGATCACCGGCGAGAGCGGCACGGGCAAGGAACGCATCGCGCACTACATCCACCAGAACTCGCCGCGCCACGGGGGACCCTTCATCCGCGTCAACTGCGCGGCCCTCTCCGAGCAGCTCCTCGAGTCCGAGCTCTTCGGTCACGAGCGCGGCTCATTCACCGGCGCGCACAAGATGCGGCCCGGCCGCTTCGAGCTGGCCGACGGCGGCACGCTCCTGCTCGACGAGATCAGCGAGATCAGCCCGGCCTTGCAGGCCAAGCTCCTGCGCGTGCTCGAGGAGGAGGAATTCGAGCGCGTCGGCGGCACGACGACCCTCTCGGTCGACGTGCGCGTGCTGGCCACGACGAACCGCGACCTGCCGGCCGAGATCGCCGCCGGGCGCTTCCGCGAGGACCTCTACTACCGCCTGCACGTCCTGCCGCTGCACCTGCCGGCGCTGCGCTCGCGGCCCGAGGACATCCAGCCGCTGGCCCAACACTTCGCCGAGACCTATGCCCGCGCGCAGGGCCGCCCGACACCCTCGTTCACGCCCAGCGCCCTGGAGCGCCTGCGCGCCTGGTCGTGGCCCGGCAACGTGCGCGAGCTCGAGAACTTGATCCAACGCGCGATCGTGCTCCTCAAGGGCGAGCGCATCGACGCCCCGGACCTCGCCTTCGGGCCCACGACCGCCGCGCCGACCGTGATCCGCGCCAACGAGCCCTCGGCCGCCGACCCCGAGCAGCGCCTCGCCCACGAGCTCGCCAACCGGCGCGTGGCCGACATCGAGCGCATCGCCATCCTGGCCACGCTGGTCTCCACCGGGGGCAACAAGACCGAGGCCGCCCGGCGCCTGGGCCTGACGGCGCGCACGCTCAGCAACAAGATGAAGATCTGGCGGGAGGCGGGCCTGGTGGCCTGAGACGCGCCATGGACCTCCAGGGAGACGACGGCCGCCTGCTGCTGCGCCTGTTGTCCGCGACCACCCTGCGCGGGCGGGTGATCACGAGCAACATCGCGCAGATCAACACGCCGGGCCACAAGCGCCAGGTCGTGCGGTTCGAGGACCTGGTGGCCCAGGAGCTGCGCCGCGGGCGCAAGGACCTCGAGCGCGTCACCCCGCAGGTCTTGACCGACCTCGACACGCCCGCGGGGCCCGACGGCAACAACGTGCAGCTCGAGCTCGAGATGAACGCAGCCAGCGAGAACCGGCTCTTGTTCGAGACCTACGCCACGATCCTGGCCGGGCGCATGGAGCTCGTCCGCAGCGCCATCATGGAGGACCGCTAGTCATGGACGGATTCCGCGAACTCTTCACCAGCCTGCGCATCTCCTCCAGCGGACTCGCCGCCGAGCGCACGCGCATCGACGTCATCGCGCGCAACATCGCCAACGCGCGCACGACACGCACCGCCGAGGGCGGCCCGTACCGTCGCCAGACGGTGCACTTCGAGCCGATCCTGCAGCGCCTGCGCGACGGCAGCGAATCGACCCGCGGCGTGCGCGTGGCGGGCATCCAGCCCGACACCCACACGCCCTTCGAGGAGATCTACGACCCCAGTCACCCCGACGCCGACGAACGCGGGCTGGTCAGGTTCCCCAACGTCGAGACGGCGCGCGAGATGGCCGACCTGATCACCGCGATGCGCGCCTACGAGGCCAACCTCGAGGCCCAACGCGGCTTCGTCCGCATGGCCGAGCGCGCCCTGCAGCTCGCCCAGTGAACCCCTGACCCACCCCGCGGAGGAATCGCAAGATGGTCGATCGCATCGGAAGCGGCGGACTGGCCAGCGCCGCCATCGAGGCCGCGCTGCGTCGGCAGGCCGAGACCGCGGCGCGGCTCGCCGAGCGCCTCCCCGACTCGCTCGGCGCCGATGCCTCGGCCGCGTCGGGCACCAAGCCCTTCGCCGGCCAGCTCACCCGCGGACTCGAACAACTCGACGCCGCCGTCAAGCACGGCGAAACCGTGCACCTCGACATCCTCTCCGGGAAGGTCAACGACCTGCACGAGGTCGCGGCGCGCATCAAGCAGTCCGACCTGACCTTCAAGTTCGCGCTGGCGACCCGCAACAAGCTGGTCGAGGCCTACCGCGAAGTCATGCGCATGGGCGTCTAGCCCTAGGAACCTCCAACGATGCCCTCGAAGCTGAACACGTTCCTGGAGCTCTGGCGCAACGCCGCGCCGCGTGCGCGCTTGGCCGTCGGCGCCAGCCTGGCCCTGCTGCTGCTCGTCGTGGGACTCGGCGGCTACAAGGCCAGCCGCCCCGACTTCGTGCCCTTGCGCGCGGGCCTCGACGACATCCAGCGCGCCGCCTGCGAAGCTGCCCTGAGCGAGGGCGCCCTGCCCTACGAGGTCAGCCCCTTCCCAGGCCCCTACACGATCTACGTCGATCGCCGCTCGATCTACAAGGCTCGCAACCTGGTCGCCCTGTCGGGCGCGCTCACGCCGGCCGAGGTCGGGATCCCGAGCGGCTCGACGCGGGTCTCGAGCGTCTGGCAGACGACCGTCGAGCGCCTGCAGACCGCGCGCAAGCGCGAGTGGCAGGAGTGCGAGAAGCAGCTCCAGGCCCTGGATTTCGTCGAGCGCGCGACGGTCACCGGCTCCCTGGCCGCCAGCTCGCCCTTCGCGCCCGAGCCCGCGCCCACGATCTCGGTCTCGCTCGTCCTCAGGCAAGGCGTGACCCCTAGCTCGCACCTGGGCCGCTCGGTGGCCAAGATCGTGCGCTACCGCTTCAACACGCCGCCCGAGAACGTGGTCATCGTCGACCAACACGGGCGCATGCTGTACGACGGCAGTGAGCTGGCCGAAGGCGGCCCGCGCGCCGACGAGCTGCTCGAGCTGGAGCGGCGCTACGACCAGCACAAGGCGACCATCGCCAACAGCGGTCTCGCCCAGATGTTCGGGGCCGGCGTGGCCCACGTCACGGTCGATTCGGAGTGGAGCTACGACCGCGTCGAGTCGATCCGCGAGAGCCTCGACCCGACCAACAAGGTCGTCGTCTCCGAGTCGAGCACGAGCTCCAAGACGCCCACGGGCGGTGGACCCGGCGGCGTGGCGGGCTTGGGCTCGAACGCGGCGGGCGAGTTCGGCGTCGAGAACGCCGCGCCCGGCCGCACCGCACCCACATCGGCGGCCATGGCCCAGGAGAGCGAGACGCAGCGCGTCACCGCCGTCGGCCGCGAGACGCGCCACCAGCTCTCGCACGCGCCGACCATGCGGCGCATGAGCATTGCGCTGGCGGTCGACTCGACCCTGTCCGAGCGCCTGCCCGAGCTCGAGAAGTGGGTCAAGGCGGCCCTGCACTTCGACGAGACGCGCGGCGATCGCTTCAGCGCCTTCGCCACCGCCTTCGCCGGCATCGAGCGCGACGAGCGCGGACTGCCCGTTCCCGCCGCGACCCCGCCGCCGGCCGAGCCCAACGTGTGGCTCGAGCTGTTGCTCGAGCGCGGGCTGGAGGTGCTCGCGGGCCTGGTCTTCGTGATCGTCTTGCTGAAGAGCCTCAAGGGCGCTCGCGCGGCTCTCACGCGCGCCGCCGAGGCCCCCGCCGCCGCAGCGCCGGCCCCCGCCGTCGATCCCGAGCTGCTCGCCCGCGCCCGCGTCGAGGAGCTGATCCAGAGCGACCCCGAGCGCGTCGGTGAGATCCTCTCGCGTTGGGCCCTCGAGGACGAGCCGGTCGGAGCCGCCCGATGAGCGCGACCCAAGAGCCCCGTGGCCCGCACCGCGTGGCCGCCTTCCTGCTCTCCTTGGGAGAGAGCGAGGCCGCCAGCGTCATGCGACACCTCGAGCAGCGCGTAGTGCGCGAGGTGGCCGTCGCCATGGGCGAGCTCGACACGAGCTTCGCCCAACCCGAGGCCGTCGAGCGCCTGTACCGCAACCTCGCCCGCGAGCTGCACCGCCGCACGGGCGTGAACCCCGCCGACGGCGCCGACCTGCGCCGGCGCTTGGCCGCGTCCTTCGGCCCCGATGAGGCCGAGCGCATGTTGGCCGCCATCCACGAGCGACGCCTCGCCGAGCGCCCCTTCGCCGAGATCGAGTCGCGGCCCCCGGCGCTGGTCGCGCGCGTGCTGCGCAGCGAGCCCGCGGGCTCGATCGCGCTGGTCCTGGCGCACCTCGATCCGAGCGTCTCGGCCGAGGTCCTGAACGGCTTCGACACCCAGGCTTCGCTCGAGATCGTGCGCCGCATGGCCGCCCTCGAGCCGCCCACCGCCGGTGCGTTGCGCAGCGTCGCGCGCCAACTCGCGCGCCGCCTCGCCGAGCAAGAACACGCGCCCGCCGCCCCGGACCCCGAGCGTCGCCTGCGCACGATCGCCGACATGTTGGGCCGCAGCGACGAGACCCTCGAACGCAGCGTGCTCGAGGGCCTGGGAGACGACGAGACCGTCGCCGCCATCCGCGAGCGCATGTTCACGTGGAGCGACCTCGCCCAGGTCGACAAGCGCAGCATGCAGAAGATCCTGGCCTCGGTCGACACGCGCACGCTCGCCATCGCGCTGAAGGCCTGCCCGGCCGACGTCGAGGCCAACGTGCTCGGCAACCTCTCGTCGCGGGTGCGGGAGATGGTGAGCGAGGAGCGCGAGCTCGCCGGCCCGACGCCGATGGGCGAGGTCCTCGCGGCGCGCGGCGACCTGCTCAAGAGCGTGCACGGCCTGATCGACTCGGGCGAGTTCCGCCCCGCCCGCGGCGGCCAGGAGCTCGTCCAGTGAGCACCGTCCGATCGCTCGACCTGGCGCGGCGCGTGCGCGCGGCCCGCCTGTGCGAGGGTCCGCCCGAGGCGCTGCTCGCCCGGCGCCTCGAGGCGTGCCTCGCCGCTGCGCGCGAGGAAGGGCGTCGCGAAGGGGAGGCCGCGGCCCAGGCCGGCTCCGCGCTGCTCCTCGAGCGGGCCTCCGTCCAGCTCGACGAGCGGCTCGCCGAGGCGCGCGAGGAACTCGCGCGGCAAGCCGTCGAGCTCGCGCTCGGCATCGCCGGCGAGCTGTTGCGCGTCGAGCTCTCCGCGGGCCGCCACGACATCGAGCGCATCGTGCGCGAGACGCTCGCCCAGTCGGGCGTCGGCCGCGGCGCGTGCGTCGTGCACCTCAACCCGCTCGACGTCGAGCGCCTGCGGCACGTCGCCTTCCGTGCAGGCACGCGCATCGAGGCCGACGAGGACGTGTCCGTGGGCTCGGTCCACGTCACGACGCCCAAGGGCCTGCTCGTGCACGAGGTCGATGCCTGCGTGGCGGCGATCGCCGAGCGGCTGCGCGGGGAGGTGCTCTGATGCTCGACCTCGCCCGTTGCCAGGAGCTCGTGCGCTCGGCCCTGCGCCCGGTGTACCGCGGCCAGGTCGACATCGTCTCGGGCGTGTTGGTCGAGGCGCGCGGCGTGCCCGCCGCGGTGGGCGAGCTGTGCCGCATCCAACGCGACGCCGGCGGACCGCTCGACGCCGAGGTCGTAGGGTTTCGCGGCGCGAGCACGCTGCTGATGCCCCACGGGGACCTCGACGGCGTCGCGCCCGGCGCGCTCGTCACGGCCCTCGGCCGCCCCTTCGAGATGCAGGTCGGCGGCGCGTTGCTCGGCCGCATCCTGGACGGCTTCGGCCGACCGATCGACCGCGGCGCGGAGCTCGAGGGCTGCGAGCTGCGCAGCGTGCGCGCTCCCGCGCCGGACCCGCTCTCGCGCACGCCGATCGCCGAGCCGCTGCAGACCGGCGTGCGCGCCATCGACGGGCTGGCGACCCTCGGACGCGGCCAACGGCTGGGCATCTTCGCCGGCTCGGGCGTGGGGAAGTCCTCGCTGTTGGCCCAGATCACGCGCGGCACGGACGCCGACGTGGTGGTCGTTTGCCTGGTCGGCGAACGCGGCCGCGAGGTGCAGAGCTTCGTGCACGAGGCCCTGGGCGAAGAAGGTCGCGCGCGTTCGGTGCTCGTCGTCGCGACCTCCGACCGCGCGCCGATCGAGCGTTACCTCGCGCCCTTCGTCGCGGTGACCGTGGCCGAGCACTTCCGCGACCGCGGGCTCTCGGTCCTCCTGGTGATGGACTCGGTCACGCGCTTCGCCGCCGCCTGCCGCGAGATCGGTTTGGCCGCCGGCGAGCCGCCGACCGTGCGCGGCTATCCTCCCAGCTTCTTCGCCACGATCCCCAAGCTCGTCGAGCGCATGGGCGCCCTGGGCACGGGCAGCATCACCGGTCTGCTCACGGTGCTGCTCGACGGCGACGATCCCAACGAACCGGTCGCCGACACGCTGCGCGGCCTGCTCGACGGACACCTCTACCTCTCGCGCGAGCTGGCCCAGTCGGGCCACTTCCCGGCCGTCGACGTGCTGGCCAGCCTCTCGCGCTTGATGCCGAGCCTGGTGACGGCCGACGGGCTCGCCGCGGCGGCCCAGGTGCGCGCCTACCTCGCGGCCTGGCGCGAGGGCCGCGATCTGGTCGAGATCGGCGCCTACCAGCGCGGCACGAACAAGAAGCTCGACCTCGCCCTCGAGCGCCTGCCGGTGATCGAGACCTTCCTGCGCCAACACCCCGACGAGCTGACGTCCATCGCCGAGACGCGCGCGATGGTGGGCCTGCTCGCCCACGGTCCAGAGGCCCGCCCATGAGCCGCTTCCAGTTCCGCCTCGCGCGCCTCGAACGCGTGCGCCAGACCCAGGAGCACCTCGCAGAGGAACGCTGGGCCGCCGCCGAAGCCCGCTGGCGCGAGGCCGCCCAGCGTGAACGCCTGGCCCAGCTCGCCTTCGAGCGCGCCCTCGACGAGCTGCGCGTGGCTCAAGGTCGCGGCGCCCTCTCGCCGCCCGAGGTGCTGCGCTCCCAGGACGCCCTGCGGCGCCTGGCCGCGCTCGCCGCGCGCGAGAAGGCCCAGACCGCGCGCCGCCGCGCCGAGGCCGACGCCGCCCGCGAGCCCTGGCGCCTCCTACACGCCGAGGTCGAGGGCCTCGAGCGCCTGCACCAACGCGCCCGCGCGTCCCATCTTCGGGACGCCACGACCCTCGAAGCCCGGGAAGCGGATGAGCGGGCCATCCAGGGCGCCGCCCGGCGCTCCGCCGCCCTCGGCGGGCATCCAGCCCCCGGCGAGAACGGCCGATCCAGGCTCCACGGGGCGGAGGCCCCCCTGACGGAACGACCATGAGCAGCAAGGCCCTTGCGATCGCAGCCTACTCCGTCGGTGGGGTGGCGCTGTTCTGCGGCACGTTCCTGGCGTTCGCCGTGTTCTCCGGCACCCCCCTGCAGAAGGTCGCGGGGCTCGGGGCACTCGTGCCCGAGGCGTCCGCGGACGGCACGCCCCCGGTCCCGGGCGAGCCGGCGCCCGTTCCGGCACGCGCGCGGGAAGACCTCGTTCAGAGCCAGGCCTCGGTGCTGGGCGTGTTCCAGATCCCGGCGCCCTTCTCGAACTCCGCCCTGCGCGAGCTCACCGGCGAGCTCGAGGCCGAGTTGCGCCGCGTGCGCGAGGTGAGCGCCGACCTGCGCGCGCGCGAGACGGCCCTGGCCGAGCGCGAGGCGGGCCTGGCCGAGCGCTTCGAGCTGCTGGCGCGCATGCGGGCCCAGCTCGACGGGATGGAGACCGACCTGCGTCTGCGCCGGGCCGAGGCCGAGCGCGACGTCAAGGTTCAGGCCGAACGCGAGCGCGCCAGTTGGCGCCGCGTCGCGCGGGCCTTCGAGGAGGGCGATCCCGGCGACCTCGCGGAACGCCTGGCGTCGTTCGAGCCGAACGAGGCCGCGCTCGTCCTGCGCGAGCTCTCCGACGAGCGGGCCGCCGCCCTGCTGCAAGCGTTGCCCCAGGCCGTGTACCGCGAGTTCGTGGACGCGTTCCGGCGCGTCGAGCCCTGATCCGCGCCGTCCCCCATGGACCTCTCGACCCTCATCGGCCTCCTCCTGGGCTTCGGCATGGTGCTCTTCGCCATGGCGATGGGAGACGGCGGCGTCGCGATCTTCGTGCACGCGCCGTCGCTCTCGATCGTCATCGGCGGGACCCTGGCCGTGACGATGATGAACTTCCCCGCCGCCGAGGTGAAGAGCATCGCGAAGGTCATGGCCATCACGGCCATCCAGCGCGCCTCCACCCCCGGCGAGGAGATCGAGCGCATCGTGACCTACGCCAACCTGGCGCGTAAGGAAGGGCTGCTGGCGCTCGAGAGCAAGTTGGCCGAGGTCGAGGACCGCTTCTTCTCCAAGGGCATCCAGCTCGTCATCGACGGCTTCGGCGCCGACACGGTGCGCGACATCATGTCGCTCGAGGCCGAGTGGCAGCGCCAGCGCCACTCCGGCGGCAAGAAGCTGCTCGAGCAGATGGGCACCTTCGCGCCGGCCTTCGGCATGATCGGGACGCTGGTCGGTCTGGTGCAGATGCTCCAGAACCTGTCCGACCCCTCGATGATCGGCCAGGGCATGGCGACCGCGTTGCTCACCACGCTCTACGGCGCCGTGCTGGCGAACATGGTCTTCCTGCCGCTGGCGGGCAAGCTCGACGTGCGCGCCAAGCAGGAGATCCTGCTGCGCGAGCTGATGATCGAGGGCATCGTCGCGATCCAGTCCGGCGAGAAACCGGCCCTGATCAAGGAGAAGCTCAAGGGCTTCCTGCCGCCCAGGGAACGTGAGGAGGTCACGGTCTGACCATGGCCAAGATCGCCGAAGACCTCCCGGTCGGCGCGCCGGATTGGATCGTCACCTTCTCGGACATGATCTCCTTGCTGGTGACGTTCTTCATCTTGCTGATGACCTTCTCGAGCCTCGACAGCTTCGAGTCGTTCCAAGTCGTCGGCAACTTGGGCGGCACGCCCGGCGTGCTGGTCGATCCCGGCGGACCGACGGCTCCCCAGCCACCGCAGGAGGACCTGATGGCCGCGATCCAGGTCGAGCGCGGCTCCTCCACGCCGCACGTGCGTCCCCCCGACCAACTGCCCGACGACATCGAGGCCATGGGGCAGCGCCTGGACGAGGACCACATCGAGTTCGACCTCAACGACGTGGCCGATGGCGTGCTCGTCAGCTTCGATCCGCGCGCGGCCTTCGCGCCGGGCTCGATCGAGGTGAATGCCTTCCTCGCGCGTTCCCTGGGCGAGCTGGGCCGCACCCTCGAGCACTACCCGCACCTGGTCGTCGTCGAGGGCCACACCGACAGCGCTTTCGAGCCCAGTCCCGCGTTCCCCGACGCCGAGGACCTCGCCCTGGCGCGCGCGCAGGCCGCCGCCGCGGTGCTTCTGCGCGAGAGCCGCATGCCCGCCCCGCTCCTGCAGATCGCCGGCCTAGGCCACTCCGATCCGATCGCGGACGACGCGACGGCCTGGGGGCGCACGCTCAATCGGCGCGTCGAGGTGCGCATCCTGTCGCTCTCGCGCACGCGCCACGCCGACTTGACGGAGGCCGTCCGATGAGCGCCATCGTCGACGAGCCCAAGCAGGGCGTCCCGGCGTACATGGTGTCCTTCGGGGACATGATGACGCTCGTCCTGACCTTCTTCATCCTGCTCGTGTCGCTCTCGCGCGAGCAGAACTACGGCCTGCTCGCCAGCGGCGTCGGCTCGTTCATCGTCGCCATCAAGTCCCACGGCATGAACGGCATCCTCTCGGCCACCGACAAGCAGAACGTCTTCGAGCACACGCGTCGGCGCTTCAACCTGCCGCCCGCCGAGGAAGGCGAACGCGTCGAGGAGCACCTCGACGCGACCAGCCTCGAGCGCCTGCGCGCGCGCGCCGCGACCGGCCTCGCCCCGCACGACGAGATCGGCTACCCCTTCGCGGCCGTCTTCGAGCGCGGCTCGGCGACGCTCAGCGACGACGCGCGCCGCTACCTCGACCGCCTCGCGCCCTCGCTCGCGCCGCAGCGCGGACAGATCCTGCTCGTCGAGGGCCACGCCGCGCCGAGCGAGCGCCCAGGCCTCGACGCGAACCAACTCGCCTTCCGCCGCGCCCGCGCCGTCGCGCAGTACCTCGTCGAGAACCACGCCCTGCGCGCCGAGCGCATCCAGGCCCGCGCCTGGGGTGTCGAGGTGCGCGCCGAGGGCGTCGAGACCCGCGCGGTGGATGCACGCCTGATCACGCCCCGTCACCGCTCCCGAAACTAGGGGCCGCTCCCGAGGACCTCCCATGGCCGTCACCGCCGCCGAACCCCAGCTCCAAGCCGCTCCCGAAAAAGGCGCGTCGCCGGAGAACGCCGCCGACGCGTCCGGCTCGAAGAAGCGCATCCTGCTCGCCGCCGGCCTGGTCGTCGGCATCGTGATGGCCGCCTACGGGGCCTTCCTCGTGGCCACGCCCGGATCGAAGACCACGCCGCGTTTCGCCGGGCCGTTCACCACCGAGCTGTTCTCCGACAAGTATCAGGTGAACCTCGCGGGGAGCGGCATGAAGCGCTTCCTGCAGCTCACGCTGAGCGTGATCTACGAGGCCTACGACGAGACCTACGTCGTGCAGCGCAACCGCGACCCGCTGTACGAGCCGTACCTGCAGAGCACGGTGCTCGCCGTCTGCTCGACCAAGACCCTCGAGGAGGTCCAGGGCCGCGCCAGCCAGGACGCGCTCATGGAGGAGCTGCGCGTCGAGCTCGAGCCGGTGCTGTTCCCGATCCACGTCGGTCCGACCAAGCTCGCCCTGGCCCTCGACCCCGCCTCCGGCCTGCGGCCCGGGTTCTCGGCCGACCGCTCGAGCTTCCGCGGCCCGTTCCACGAACACCGCCTGAGCGTCGACGCCGCCCAGCGCACCGTGCGCCTCGACGACGGCCCGCCCGCCAGCTTCAGCGGAAACGAGACCGACCTCGTCGTGCTCGACGCCGAGGGGCGCACCTTGCACCTCGACGTGACCGGTCTCGTGGCCGACTTCCGCGGCGAGGTCCAGGTCGGCACCCACGGAAGGATTCGGCGCATCCTGCCGAAGTACTTCCTGGTGCAGTGAGGCTGCACGAACGCACCGTCCCCGAGGAACTCCCTTGAGCGCCGAGCTGAGCCGCGAAGAGACCGAGGCCCTGCTCTCCCCCGACGCCGAACGCGGCGCCGCGCGGGAGGCGGAGGTCGCGTCGCGTGACTTCGCGCGCCCGCTGCGCCTCTCGCGCGCCGAACGCCAGCGCCTGGCGCGGGCCGTCGGCGCCGCGCTGCCCGAGCTCGAGGGTCGCCTCTCGGCCTGGGTGCGGGACGACTCGCGCCTGAGCCTCGAGCAGGTGGACGAGGTCGGCGCGCTGGACCTGTTCGACGGCCTGCGCGAGCCCTTCCTCGTCCAACGCCTGCTCGTCGGCGGCCAGCAGGGTTGGCTCGTGTGCCCGAACGAAGCCGCCCAAGCCCTGGCCGAGCGCGCCCTGGGCGCCCCGCTGGGCAGCGAGGAGCGCGCGCCGCGACCGCTCTCCCCCATCGAGGCCGGCGTGCTCGCCGATCTCCTCGAGGAGTTCGCCGCCGGCGTCGCCCGCGCCCTCGACCTCGCGCCCGATTTCGGCCCCCTGCTCCAGAGCCGGCGCGCCCTCGAGCTCGACCTCGACCCCGACCTCGCGCGCGAGCCGCGCCGCGTGGCGCTCTACGTCGCCCTCTCTGGCCCGGCCCTCCCCGCGACCACCCTGCGCCTCTACCTGCCCGGCATCCTGCCGGCGCAACGCCCGGGCGGCACGGCCCGCCGTCCGCGCCCCTTGCCCGCGCACCTGGGCTCGGTGCCGATCGAGCTCAGCGCCGAGCTGGGCTCGATCGAGGTGCCGCTCTCCGAGTTGCTCGCGCTCGAAGTCGGCGACGTCGTGCCCCTGGGGGCGCCCGTCGGCGAGGCCGCCGTGCTGCGCGTCGAGGAGCACCCCTGCGGACGCGCGCTGTGGGGCAGCCACCAGGGCGGCCTCGCCCTGCGCGTCCTGGATTTCCAACCTCCCGAGGAGGACTGAATCATGAGCGAGCTGAAGAACGGCCCCGATCTCGAGGGCGCCATCGAGCAGGCGACGGAAGCCGTGCGCGTGCAAGTCGGAGCCCTGACCGAGCTGGGCTCCGCCGCCCCCGGCGGCCAACCCCTGGGCCTCAACGGCCTGCTCGACGTCCCCGTGCGCGTCACGGTCCAGATCGGCCGCACCCGCATGCGCCTAGCCGACCTCGTCGACCTCGGCCCCGGCTCCCTCGTCCCCCTCGACCGCGAGGCCCACGAACCCGCCGACATCCTGGTCAACGGCAAGATCGTCGCCCGCGGCGAAATCGTCACCCTCGACGACCACTACGCCGTCCGCATCACCGAAGTCGTCAGCGGCTGACGCCCCGCGCGCCGGATCCGAGTCGGACCGCTACGCGAACCGCTCGGGGGAAAACAGCGCCGGGTCGTAGGCGCTGGGGGGGTGGTCGCTGAGTTGTTGGGAGAGGCCTTCGGCGATGGAGGGGGCCAGGCGGAAGGCGTCGTCGGCTAGGGCGGTGGCGACGAAGAGGCCTGCGATGCCGGGTACGGCGCCGACGATCGGGCGGCCGTCGGGGGAGGCGGTGGTCCAGCCGGCGCGGGAGTCGAGGTCGGGCTGGGAGCGGTAGAGGGGCAGGCGGCGCGCGAGGGTTTCGCGGGCCCAGGCGCGGAAGGCGTCCTCGACCGGGGGCTGGGGGGCGTCGGGGTCGGCCATCGGCTCGCCGGCGCGGCGCAGGCGGCGGACGAAGGTGCGGCCGTGGGCAGGCTCGCAGTGCACGACCAGGTCCAGGGCGCGGTCGACCAGCACCGGGTGCGTGAAGCCGGCGGCGGGCTCGTCCTGGGAGTGGGCGAAACGGCGGTCGAACTCGGCGGCCGCGGCCCCCGCGCGGGCGGCGAAGGCCGCGGCGGCGGCGGATGCGCTGAGGGCGGCGTCGGCGTGCTGTGGCGCCTGGGCCGGCAGGGGGGCGCCGGGCAGGCCGGGGGCGGCCAGTTGGTGCTCGCGGGTGCGGCGGGTCAGGAGCGGCAGGTGCACGCCGACCTGGGCCAGCAACTCCGCGCTCCAGGGCCCGGCCGCGACGACCACCTTGCGCGCCTCGATGCGCCCGCTCGGCGTGCTCACGCCCACGATGCGCCCGTCCTCGACGATCAGCCCCGAAGTCTCGGCCCCCGGGCGCAGGACGGCGCCGGCGTTCTTCGCCACGGCGCCGGTGGCCTCGAAGGCGAGCTCGACGTCGAGGTGGCCGGCGTCCGGTTCCCAGGTCGCCAGGGCGTCGGGCTCGACCTCGAGCAGAGGGAAGCGCCGGCGCAGCTCGGGCGCCTCGAGCAGCTCGAGCCGGATGCCCAGGTTGCCCAGCTCGCGGGAGCGCTGCTCGAGCTCCGCGCGCCGCGATCCGGCCCCGGGTTCGAGGATCGTCAGCGCCCCGACCCCACGGAAACCGACCGAGCGCCCGGTCTGGCGCTCGAAGCCCGCGTAGTGGCGCAGGCCGTCGCGGGCCATGCGGGCCAGGCAGCGGTCCTCGTCCTGCTGCCAGATCAGGGCGCTCGAGCGGCCCGAGGCGCCGGAGCCGGGGGTCGCGCGCTCGAGCAGCACCACCGGCTCACGCAGGGGGTCGGTGCGGCGCGCGGTGAAGAGGGCCACCGAGAGGCCGATCACCCCACCTCCGACCACGACGACTTCGGCGCGCATGCAGTTCTCCTCGAGGGCCCGGGCGACGCGGGTCCTCCCCTCCGGAGGGCCACGCTCGCCGGCGCCGATTCTAACCGCGGCCGCGCGTCGCCCGGCTCGAGGGCGCGGCCGCAGGATGGAAGGAGGGCCCCTCCCTGCCGCGTGGCGGCAGGTGGGGCCCCGAAGAAGCCCACGCGCGCCCCCGGGACCGCGCCAATCCCCCCGGACGGGGTCGACCCGAACAGGCACTTCCGAGGCCGACCCACGCGCGGGTCCGCGGGACGCGAGCTTTCTCCGCCCCGCATCCGACGCCCGGAGGGCCCGCGGTTAGGATTCTTCGCCCGCGCGTCCCGTTTCCGGCCCGCGCGCCTCGCCCCGGATCGGAACGCACGCCGCCCCTCGTGCGCCGGCCGCGCCCGTCCCAGGATCCCGCCCCATGCTCCCGCCGCGCCAGACCCGCACCATCCGCGTCCGCGACCTCGAGATCGGCGGCGCCGCCCCGATCGCCGTGCAGAGCATGGCCGCGACCCGCACCCAGGACATCGCGGCGACCCTGGAGCAGGTCCGCATCCTCGAGGCCGCCGGCGCCGACCTGATCCGCATCGCGATCGATTCCCCCAAGGACGTCGAGGCCCTGCGCCAGATCCGCGCCCAGACGAACGCGCGCCTCTCGATCGATCTGCAGGAGAACTACCGCCTGGCGAGCGAGGTCGCGCCGCTGGTCGACAAGCTGCGCTACAACCCCGGCCACCTGCACCACCACGAGCCCGCCAAGCCCGTGCGCGACAAGGTCGCCTTCCTGGTGGACGTCGCCGCGCGTCACGGCAACGCGCTGCGCATCGGCGTCAACGCCGGCTCGATCGCGCCCGAGTACAAGCAACGCTTCGCCGGCGACCACGTCGAGGCCATCGCGCGCTGCGCAGCCGACCACTGCGACCTCGTCGAATCGCTGGGATTCCAGGACTTCTGCGTCTCGATCAAGGACTCCGACCCCTACCTCGTGATCGAGGCCAACCAGCGCTTCGCCGCCGCGCGCCCGGCCGTGCCGATCCACCTGGGCGTGACCGAAGCCGGCATGCCGCCCGACGGCATCATCAAGACGCGCATCGCCTTCGAGCAGCTCCTGGCGCGCGGCATCGGCGACACGATCCGGGTCTCGCTGACCGTGCCCTTCGCCGACAAGGGGCTCGAGATCGAGGTCGGCCGGCAGCTCGTCGACGACATCTCGAACGGCCGATTCCGCTCGGTGCCGCCGAACTTCGGCCAGGGGCTCAACATCATCGCCTGCCCCTCCTGCTCGCGGGTCGAGAACGAACGCTTCATCGAGCTCGCCGCCGAGGTGCGCGAGCTGACCGCCTACGCCGCCGAGCACAAGCTCACCATCGCCGTGATGGGCTGCCGCGTGAACGGCCCGGGCGAGACGGACGACGCGGACCTGGGCCTGTGGTGCGGCCCCAAGAAGGTCAACTTGAAGCGCGGCCCCGAGGACCTCGGCGCCCACGGCTACGACGAGATCCTGGGCCGCCTGCGCGAGGAACTCGACGCATTGATCGCGGCCCGCGCCGGCGCCTCGGCGCGCTGAATCTCAGCGCGCTCCGAGCCGACGGACGGACGCGAACAGGGGCCGATGGTCCGATGCTTCGCGCTCGTCGACCACGCGCGCCCCGTCGACTTCCCACGCGCCGCGCGGGGCGGCGAACACGAAGTCGATCTCCTTCACGGGCTCCGTCGAGGGGAACGTGGAGCGTTCGGCCTCGGGCTTGCGCGCCTCCTCGGCGCGGCTCTGGAAGAGCTCGAGGGTGCGCGAGCCCGGCCCGTCGTTGAAGTCGCCGAGCAGGACGTACGGCCAAACGAGTTCGTCGAGGGCCCGCGTCAAGGTCGAAGCCTGCGCGAAGCGGAAACCATCGTCCGCCACCCAATCGAAGTGCACGTTGACGGCCACGAACGTGCCGGCGGGATGGGCGATCTCGGCCGCCAAGGCGACCCGCGGCTCGTTGCCGGTCGGCAGCGGGATCTCCCAGGCGCGCGCGATCGGGTGGCGCGAGAGGAGGGCCATGCCGTAGCGGCCGCCGCCGTAGGCCATGAAGGAGCCGAAGGTGTGCGCGAGGCCCAGGCGCTGGCCCAGCTCCGCGGCCTGATCCACGCCGCCGCTGCGTTCGACCCGCTCGTCGACCTCCTGCAGGCCCACGAGGTCGGGCTCCAGGGCGCGCAGCACCGCCGCCGTGCGCTCGAGGTCGACCCGACCGTCCATGCCGCGGCCATGGCGGATGTTGTAGGAAACGACCCGCAACGGGGACCCGTCGCTCGGCGCCGGGTGGGAAGGGATGGCGCACCCCTGGAAAACCAGGGCGCCCAGCCACGCGAGGAAGAGAACCGGCCGCATTCGCGAAGGGTAGCGCGGGTGCGGTTCCTGCGCGTTCCGGGGCCACGGCTGCGCTCTTTCGGGGGCGCGCCGGCTCAAGATCCCCGCGTGCCGGGGCCGAAGGGCCGGGTTCGAACCCCCTCAAGGAGCAAGAACCCCATGGCTTGGATCGATCGCCTGTTCGAGATGATGGTGCAATCCGGCGCCTCCGACCTGCACCTCACCTCCTCGATGCCCCCCATGTTCCGCCTGCACGGCGACATCGTCCCGGTGGAAGGCTTCGAGGCGATCACGCCCGAGTGCATGGAGCAGATCCTCGAGGAGATCGCTCCCGAGGCCAACTGGCAGGAGTACCAGCGCACGCACGACACGGACTTCGCGTATGCGCTGGAAGGGCTCGCGCGCTTCCGCTCGAACCTGTTCGCGGACCACCGCGGGCCGGGCGCCGTGTTCCGCGTGATCCCCTCGGAAATCCTGTCCGCGGAGAAGCTGGGCCTGCCCAAGGCGGTGCTCGACCTGTGCCAGCTCTCGAAGGGCCTGGTGCTCGTCACGGGGCCCACGGGCTCGGGCAAGTCGACGACCCTGGCGGCGATGATCGACCACATCAACTCGAGCCGCGCCGAACACGTCATCACGATCGAGGACCCGATCGAGTTCGTGCACCCCTCGAAGAAGTGCCTCGTCAACCAGCGCGAGGTGCGCTACCACACCGACAGCTTCAAGCGCGCCCTGCGCGCGGCGCTGCGCGAGGACCCGGACATCGTGCTCGTGGGCGAGATGCGCGACCTCGAGACGATCGAGATGGCGATCGAGACGGCCGAGACCGGGCACCTGGTGTTCGGCACGCTGCACACCTCCACGGCGGCCACCACGGTGGACCGCATCATCGACCAGTTCCCGAGCGAGCGCCAGGCGCAGATCCGCACCATGCTCGCCAGCTCGCTCAAGGGCGTCGTCGCCCAAACCCTCTGCCGCAAGGTCGGCGGCGGGCGCGTGGCGGCGCTCGAGACTCTGATCGTCAACAACGCGGTGGCGGCGAACATCCGCGAGGGCAAGACCCACCAGATCCCCTCGCTGATGCAGATGGGCGGCCGACTCGGCAGCCGCCTGCTCAACGATGCCCTGCTCGAGCTGGTCCAGAAGGGCCTGGTCGATCCCAACGAGGCCTACCTCAAGTGCATCGCGAAGGAGGACTTCGCCAAGAAGTGCGAAGCCGAGGGCTTCCGCCTCGCGGCGCTCGGGATCGAGGTCGAGGAAGGAACCGCGGCGCCCGCCGCCGGCGCCTACGGCAGCGCCCCGGGCGCGGCCCCGCAGCGCCGCCCGGGCATGGCCGTCCCCGGCGCGCCGACCCCCGAGGGCGGCGCCGCTCGCCCCGCGGGCCAGGGCGCCCCGAGCCCCTACCCCCGCGCCCCGTTGCCCAAGTCGGCCGCCCCGCAGGCGACCCCCAAGCCCACCCCGAGCTCGGGCACCGGGAACGGCGGCTTCTTCGACAAGTTCAAGCGGAGCTGAGAGCGCACGACGCCGTCGGGGCTCGGAGCCCGCCCTGGATCCCGGAGGCAACCTCGGGTTCCAGGGCGGGCTCTCATTCGAAGTAGGCATCGGGGAGAGTGAGCTCGAGCTCGACGGTCTGGTTCGCGGAGACGTGGACCTCCCCGAGCTCGATGCGTTTGGCCTCCAGCGCCTCCAGCCCCTCCTGCATTGCGTAGTCGACCCGCGCGCGGAACTCGGAGAGAGAGCGCGGGAAGGCCGTCAGGTGGAAGGACCCGATTTCGCAGCGCGAAAACTGGGTCCAGCCCTCCGCGTCCGACGCGGCGAAGGCGCAGACCCAGCCGGAGTCCGCGGCCCTTCGCAGCTCGACCTCCGTGACCCCGCCGATCGGCCGTCCGCGCGGGTCGACCAAGCGCAGTCGGATCGCACCCAGCTCCACGCGGAACTCCACGGCCAGGCTCCCGCGGGGCGTCAGCTCGAGCTCCTCGGGTAGGGCGACGGCGCCCAGCGTGTTCGCGCTCGTGCCCGGCAAGAGCACGCGGTACTTGCCCGGCAGGCACTCCACCCGGAATCGCCCTGCGGCGTCGCACTGGACGCGCCGCGACTGCCAGTAGGGTTGTTGGCCGCCGAGCACGCTGACCCACTGTTGCAGCTCGATGTCGACCAGGGACAGCGGCTCCGAACCCCACAGGACGAGGCCCTCCAGGATCGCCGGCGCGTAGGGCTCGAGGTCGAGGACCAGGGAGTGCGACTGGCCGTGGGCGAGGTCGAAGGGCTCGAGGGCGATCCGCTCCCGGTGCAGGTCGAGCACCGGTGTCCAGCGCCCCGGCGGGAGGTACGCGGTCCGCTCGTGCGTGCCCTTGGATGCGCCGGAGAAGGCGCGGGAATCGAGCACGAGGCGCTGGCCCTCGCGCCGCGGATCCGCCCCCTCGGGGAAGAAGCGCAGGCTCGGGGACCTCTGCAGCGCGCGCTCGATGTCGGCCAGGGTGTCCTGCGAGGTCACGCTGACGATCGTCGAGGTCGGGACGTCGACCTGGATCTCCAGCACTCCCTCCCCGTCGAGACGGGTGAGCTCGACGCTCTTCGGCATGCAGCCCGGACCCAGGATCTCCAGCACCAGCGGAGTGTCCGACGGCCCGTGGATCAGCAGCTCGCCCCGCCCGTCGCTGCGCCGTGCGCTCAAATGCAATGCTTCCCGCGGCACGCTCAGCGCCCGCCCCAGGGGAGCACCCGCGAACACCCCCGTGCCCCGATCCTCCGGCTTGGTCTCGAAGAGCTCCACGCCGCAGCCGGGGACGGGTACCTGCCCCGGGGCGACGAGCCGCACGCGTCGCACCACGCGGCGCGGGAGCACGACCCGCAGCTCTTCCGGGCGCTCCTCGGTGCGGGCATCCACGCGCAGCACCAGCGGCAGGAACGGACTGCGCTCGAGATCCTCCCGGCCCTCGGGCTCCACCCGCAACCAGTAACCGCCCTCGATCAGGTCGGGGATCTGCGAGAACCCGTCGGGACCGACGTCGGAGGAGAATCGCAGCGGCTCCCGCTGCAACGGAGCCAGGGGGTGGGCCCCGATGCGGTAGATCCGCACCGCGTAGGACGGAACCCCTCGACCCGCGTCGTCGAGCACCTCGAGCGAGATCCCCGGCGCCCGGCGCAGCGTCACCTGCGCGTCCTCGGCGCCCCATGGGTACGTCGAGGACGCGACGGTCAACGTGTGGCCCGGAGCGACCGCGGAGAGGGTCAGCTCACCGACCACGGGTCGGTCGCGCAGCAGTCGGAACCCGCCCCGCGCGTCCGTGGTCGCCCTCCAGTGTCCGCCCCGGCCATCGGTCGCATGGACCCGCGCACCCTCGAGGAACTCCCCGCGGCTGCTCTTGACGTGCCCCTGCAGGAGCCGATCCCCGACTCCCCGGGCGACCACGAGGTGGACGCGATGCTCCTGCGCGGTGGGCGCGACCAGGGTCGGCGTTCCCTCGAGGACGGCGAGGTCCTCGCAATCCACGAGGTACGTACCGGGCAGACAGGGACCGAGATCGAACTCACCGAAGGCGTTCGTGACCCCTCGGTGCGACTGCTCGGAGCGCGGGTCCTGGGTGCGCGGGACCTCGGTGTAGCGCTCCAGAGCGACGGAGACGCCTACGAGTGGCGCGCCGCTCTCGTCGGTCACGGTCCCGAGCAGGCGGACGCCGCGGGCGAGCACGATGGTCCCCAGATCGAAGTCCCCAGGTCCCGGCCCCAGCGCGAGCGCCATCGACACCGGGAGGAATCCCTCGGCCCGGAAGTACGCGCGGATGGCCCGATCGATGGGGACCCCCTCCAATCGGAACCTACCCGACGGGTCGGTGGCCGCCGGCTCCGGACCCGCTTCCCCGCCCGAGCCAGCGTCCACCTCCTCCGCGATCCACTCGACCCGGACGCCCGGGAGCGCGTTCGAGTCGATATCGACGCAGCGGCCGCGCACCGCTCGCCCGAGCGGCTCGCCCGGCGGGTCCTCGGCGGCCCGCGCTGGCGCGCGCTCCCCGGCCCGGTCGCGGTTCGGCTCGACTTCGATCCCCGACGCGGGGCTGGGCAACCGCCGCCCTTCCAGCGGCGCTCCGGCGCGTCCGCCTGGGATCGTCCCGGCGGACGGGGGAGCGCCGCGCCCGAGCACGAGGTAGGCGCCCGCAGCCGCGAGAAGCGCTCCGATCACGGCGACGGTCAGCGCACGACGATTGGGTCTTCGCTCGAGCATGATTCTTTCCCTCCGATAGCGGGTACGCGCACCGCCCCCTCCCCGTGGAACCTAGCAGAACAGGCCTTTGGGCAGGAGGCGGCGCGCTCCACTCGGGCGGCCCCCAAGGAAGGCCGCCTTCCGAACGGCTCCCCGCTCAGGAAGCCGGTCCGATTTCGTACCAGTCCGAACCGTTCGTCCGACCCGGGCCGAATCCGTGCCGCTGACCGGCGTCCGGCTGGAACTTGTCCGGCCGAGTGTCCCCGTCCGTGTCGAAGAACTTGCCCCGGTACGTCGCGCCGTTCTCGAGGGTGATCGTCCCCTCTCCCAAGTACACGGCGCGCTTGTCCGGCGGCTTGCCCGAGCGAGGATCGATCTGGCCTTCGACCCCGACCGCCCCGCCGGGCCCCTCGTAGCTGCCCGAGAAGCGGCAGCCGGCGAGGAGTGCCGTAGCGACCACGGCGAGAACTTGCAGCTTGCGTGCGAACATCATCTACCTCCTGATCGAGTGAGCACACGGGCACGGACTGGAGCCGGACCACCGTGCGATCCGCGACCCCCCCTTGCGTGCTCGTGCGAGCAAGGACCCGGACCGCACCACGCCCCCCACGGTTGCACCCGATCCAGCCCTCCCGCGTCTCTCGCAGCGCCCAACCGTCGACGAGGTCCCACACGTCGCCTCGACAGCACCTCTCTCCGCCACCCCAGGACTCCCCGCCCTCCTGCCCCGCCGTTGCCGCAGCACCGCATCCCCGCTAGTCTCCTAGCATCGTGGCCGTGGCCACAGATCCACAGGAGCCTTCGAGTCGCGCCCAGCCCTCTCGAGACACGACCCGTCAACACGCGCCACATGCGGGACCCTTCGCGCCCCCAGGCACTGCCCCCCCCAAGGCAATGGCCCTCCCTCGCTACCGAGCGGGGCTCGGGTTCCTCGCATCGCCCGAGTCACGCAGATCCGCCCAATGCGCGTCAGCCTGACGAGGGAGAGCTGTGAGGCTTCCGGGTGCAGATGACCTGATCAAGGTGTTTGGACGTTGGCCCTCGTTCCACGACGCGGAGGTCCTCCGGTTCCTTCTGGAGCGTTCCGAACCCTTTGGCGCGGGCTCGAACACTCTTGCCGACGTTCAAGTCTTCGAGGTGGGCGATCAGGTCGCGCCCGAGGGGACGTATGTTCTGAGGAATCGCATCCGGGTGTCTTTCCGATTCGGAGACGCTGCGCAGGTGATACTTGACGGGTTCAACAATCAGAAGACACTTCGGAGGCTCGCGATCTCCGACAGCCGAGGCCGTCAGCTGGAAAGCCGGGAATGGGAGATTCACTTCGCTAGTTCACTCCGCATGGGCGCAAAGCTCTTGCGCCGAACAGTCACACTCGAGAGAGCGCGGCCCTGGGAAGGCAGTGGAGAGAACGCGGGCTAACAACAGCACCCAGCAAGCGCTGCTACGCGCCGCCGCGCATGCTGGGCGTTGGGAAGCAAGCATTGCATCATGACTGATTCGAGCGACAAGACCAAGCGAAAGCACCGGACCATTCGCCGTTGGATTCGCTGGGGGTTCGTGCTGTGGGCGATTTGCGCGATGTCGTGGCTGGCCAATTCAGTGCGCACGCGTGGTGTCGATGACAGTATCCTGCGAAGCGGCCCAGAGGTCTCTGCTCTGAACAGCGCCACGAGCCTGATGTTCGTGCCCGCTTCGGCAAGTGGCCACACGGGATTGATCTTCATCTGTGGTTCCGGCATCGCCGCTGAGGCCTACGCGCCCTTGCTTCGGCCAGTGGCTGAGGAGGGGTATCCGGTCTTCGCAGTGAAGCTGCCTTACCGTTTCGCTCCTCTTGAGTCGCACAAGCGCACGGCTGTGGATCGGGCACGAGGGGTGATCGTGGCCCATCCCGAGGTGACGCATTGGGTAATTGCAGGACACTCACTCGGAGCAGCCTTGGCGGCCCGAATGGCACGGACGGACGCAGCTTCCCTCGCCGGGATGGTGCTGATCGCGACGACACATCCGAAGGATTTCGATCTGTCCTTCCTGCGCATTCCAGTCATGAAAATCCACGCTTCGAACGACGGGGTCGCTCCTCTGGACCGGGTCCTGGCGAATCGAGGACTGCTTCCGGCGCACACGAAGTGGGTGGAGATCGCAGGCGGGAATCACTCTCAGTTCGGCCGATACGGCCATCAACTGTTCGATGGGACGGCAACCATCAGCCGTGAGGAGCAGGAGGCGCTTACACGGCTCGCCATTCTGGACTTACTCGCCGAGATTGAAGGGTCCAACTGATGTCCAGCAACAGCGCGCAGCGGCCGACCGCTGCGCGCCCTCGTTGATGCTGAGGGTTGACCAGACGAGGCCGCGATGAACTTCGACGACTTGTTGGTGCGGGAGGGGATCGATCCGGGGAGGGTCCTGGTGTTGCGGCATCGGCCCCATGAGGCGGGGCTCCATAGGGTGCTGCCGTGGCTCGCGGCGGAGCGGCCGAGCGTGTTCAACGCCTATCAGCAGACCCAGGTCGAGAAGCTGGAGAGGTCGATGGCCCGGATGGTGGGTGATGGGTATGTGGCCTCGTTCCTCGGCCAGGGTCCGGGCAGGGCCCTCTTTGTGGGCCTCTACTCCATCGATGGTGCGCGCGGACTCAGCTTCGAGGAGTACTGGGAGATCCCCGCCAACATCGAGCTGAGGAGGCACGGCATGCGGGGATGGACCGAGGAGGAGGAGCGGAGCGAGGTGCTTTGGTTCGATCTGAGGCTGACGGAGTTCTACGCACGCTGGAAGGGCAGGCTGGTGGTCGGCTGGCCAGCGCCCGAGAGGTCCTGGTGGCGTCGAGCGCACCGCAATGACTTCCCCATCGCCGCCATCCTGGAGGAGAGCGAGCTCGACGCGGCCATGCCGGAGTGGGATCGACTCGACCTGACCTGGGACGAGCTCGGCGCCCTTCCGACGCGCTGGAGGAACGTGCTGTCCCAGTGGCGTGCGATCTACTACATCTTCGACACGTCGGCCGGGCTGGGGTACGTCGGCTCCGCCTACGGGAGCGAGAATCTGCTGGGGCGATGGCGGAGCTACGCGGCCAGCGGGCATGGTGGCAATCGACTGCTTCGCGAGCGGGATCCGCGGCACTTTCGGTTCTCGATCCTCCAGCGGGTGTCCCCGGACATGGAGGCGGCGGCGGTCATCCGCCTCGAGGCGTCCTGGAAGGATCGCTTGCACACGCGCGAGCCCCTCGGGCTCAACGACAATTGAAGGGCCGGGCGGCGCGTGGGGGCGGGTCAGGTGCCGCAGAAGGTTTGGTAGCCCGCGAAGCTCTCCCCCGCGGGCTGCGTGAACTCCGGGCCGGGATCGGTGGGGCCGTACGGATCGGAGAGCACGGCGAGCAGGCGCTCGAACGGTGCGAGGTCGCCTCGCTGCGCCGCGTCCAGGGCCTCCTCGACCCGGTGGTTGCGCGGGATCACGGCCGGGCTGTGGGCGCGCATGCCGGCGAGGGTCTCCGCGGCGGGCTGGGATTGCCGCGCGAGCCTGCGCTTCCAGCGCGCATGCCACGGCCCGAAGGCCGGCTCGGGGAACGGCGCGCGCTCCAGGGCACCCTCGTTCGCCAGGGCGCGGAAGGAGTTCGTGAAGTCGGCCCGCGTGCGCTGCATCCAGCGGAAGAAGTCGCGGATCAGCTCGCCGTCCTCGGGGTCCTCGCCGAAGAGGCCGAGCTTGGCGCGCACGCCGCCGAACCAGTGCGCTTGGAAGCGGGCTTCGAAGCCGCCCAGGACTTCGTTGGCGATCTCGACGGCCTGCTCCTGCCGCGGGTCGAGCAGCGGCAGGAGGGCCTCCGCCAGACGCGCCAGGTTCCACTGCGCGATCCGCGGCTGGTTGCCGTAGGCGTAACGCCCACCGTGGTCGATCGAGCTGAACACCGTGTCGGGGTCGTAGGCGTCCATGAACGCGCACGGCCCGTAGTCGATCGTCTCGCCCGAGAGCGCCATGTTGTCGGTGTTCATCACGCCGTGGATGAAGCCGACCTGCATCCACCTGGCGACCAGCGCGGCCTGGCGCTCGCAGGCCGCCTCGAGCAAGGCCCGAGCGGGGTGCGGCGCATCCGCGAGCTCGGGGTCGTGCCGCGCGAGCGTGTAGTCGGCGAGCGCCTTCAGCGGCGCCGGGTCGCGCTGCGCGGCCGCCCACTCGAACGTGCCGACGCGGATGTGGCTGGCGGCGACGCGCGTGAGCACGGCACCCTGCAGGGTCGTCTCGCGGTACACCGGCTCGCCCGTCGCCACGACCGCCAGGCTGCGCGTGGTCGGGATGCCCAGGGCGTGCATGGCCTCGCTGACCAGGTACTCGCGCAACATGGGCCCCAGCGCGGCGCGGCCGTCGCCGTTGCGCGAGTAGGGCGTGCGCCCCGAGCCTTTGAACTGAACGTCGACGCGCTTCCCCGCGGGCGTGATCTGCTCGCCGAGCAACAACGCCCGCCCGTCGCCGAGGGTCGTGAAGTGGCCGAACTGGTGCCCCGCGTAGGCCTGGGCGATGGGCTCGGAGCCGGGGGGCAAAGCGTTGCCCGCGAACAGGGCCGCTCCGGTCTCCGTCCGCAACCCCTCGACCTCGAGCCCCAGCTCACCGGCCAGCGCCGTGTTGAAGACCACCCAGCGCGGCTCGCGCACGCGCTCGGGATCGACCCGCGCGTGGAGCACCGCGGGCAAACGGGCGTAGCTGCGCTCGAGGCGCCAACCGTGGTCGTGGGTCTGCATGGGCGCGGAGGGAGGGCGAGCGGGGTACGGGCGCCGGAGCGGCCCGGCGCCGGCCGACGAGCTGGGCGCAGCTCAGGCCGTCGGGGGTTGGCCGTCGGGCCTGCGCAGCCGCGCGCCGCCGGCGATCAGGGCCAGGCCGGCGAGCGCGCGCAGGAGCGCCAGGGGGAAGGCGGCGTGCACGTCGCGCTTGACCTGGTCGTAGCCGCGGCGCTGGGCGAAGGAGGCCGTGGGCCGCGTGCCGAATCCGGCGGAGGAGAGGGCCAGCACGCTCCACAACACGAGCACGGCCCCCAGGACCATCAGCGCCGTCGCCAAGGCGCGGCGCGGGGGCGCGACCGGGAGGCTCACGGCAGCGGGGTGACCGTGTACTTGTCGAAGGTGAGGGCCCCCGCGAGCGCCGCGGGGTCGAGGTCCGCGGCGCACAGGACCTCGAGCAGGCCCTCCTCGACGCGGATGGCCGCCGCGCTCAGCCCGGGCTGCTTCAACGTCGCGGCGTAGAGGCGGCCGGAACACCCATCGCAGCACATGCCCGCGACCTCGAAGGTCCGCAGGAGCTGGCCTGCGGACGGGGTGGCCTCGAGGTGGCGCGGCACGGCGCGGGGCGCCTCGTAGGTCGGCTCCGGGGCGCGCAGGGCGATCGCGGTCAGCACCGCGGCGGCCAAGGTCAGGAGGGCGAGGTGGAGGGGCTTCATCGCAGGCCCGAGAGGGTAACGACCGCGGGGGCGTCCGGGTCCCCCGGACCCAGGGCGCGCGGGCTCGCCGGGGAGGGCTGGTCGCACCGGGGAAAAGGGAAAGGCGCCCTGGCCGCGGGGGCCGGGGCGCCTTCCGTACAGGCGTGGACCTGCCGTCCGACGCGGGGTGCCTAGAAGCGCTTCGCGACCTGGACCGCGGGCGGCGCGTCCGCAGGGGACGCCTCCTCCTCGGCCTCGTCCGGAGCGCCCTCGGGCTGGTGCGCGGCGATGGCGATGCCGCGCCCCGCGAGGACCGTTGCCAGGGCCGGGGAGCGGTCGCAGTAGGCCGCGAGCAGAAGCTCCTCGGCGTCCAGCTCGAGCCGCTGCGCGATCTCCGTCAGGACCTTGTCCGACGGGAAGCGCAGGCCGTGCTCCATGGCCCTGACGAATGTGTAAGAGAGCCCCAGCTTGCGGGCAAACTGGACCCTCGACTCCTTTCCGCGGGAGTTGCGGAGAATCTCACCTAGTCGGCTCATGTGTCGTTGCCCCCTCACTGTAGGAAACGACGTCAGGTCCCGGCTCCGCCTCTCCAGGTCTCCCAGAAACGCGAGCGGCGTTCCAAGTCGTTGCTAGAGAGAGGTTTGGAGCCGTGGTCCGGATCCGGATCCGAGGTTGGGTCCGGCCCCGACCGAGGACGGGGGTAGGGGAAGGCCGCGCGTCCGAGGGTCTCCTGCGGCGCCGTTGCCGCGGTCGCCAGCGGGCCCCAGAATGCGGGCATGGCGCTCATAGACCCGCTCCGGGCAGCTTTCGAGGAAGCCGCGTCCACCCTGGAGGCGTTCCTGGCCGACCCGGCGTGCCTGGAGGGCATGGAGCGCTTCGCCGACCTGGCCGAGGCCGCCCTGCGCCGGGGAGGCAAGCTGCTCGCCTGCGGCAACGGCGGCAGCATGTGCGACGCCATGCACTTCGCCGAGGAGTGGACCGGCCGCTTCCGCAGCGATCGGGACCCCCTGCCGGCCCTGGCCTTCTCGGACCCCAGCCAGCTCACCTGCATCGCCAACGACTTCGGCTTCGACGAGGTCTTCGCGCGCAGCGTGGCCGCCTATGGCCGGTCGGGGGACCTCTTGGTCGTGCTCTCCACCAGCGGCGGCTCGCCGAACATCGTGCGCGCCTGCCAGACGGCGCGCGAGCGCGGCCTGGACGTCGTCGGGCTGCTCGGCAAGGGCGGTGGCAAGGTGCGCGAGCTGGTCGACGTGCCGATCGTCGTGCCGCGCGCCACCACCTCCGACCGCATCCAGGAGGTGCACATCAAGTGCCTCCACATCGCGATCGAGATGGTGGAACGTCGCCTGTTCCCCGAGAACTACGCGCGCTGAGAACGGCGCAGCGCCCCGTCGGTGACCGCCGGGGCGCTGCCGTTCGCCGTGCTCTGGGCGCGCGTTCAGGCGAGCCGTTCGATCGAGCCCGGGTCGAGCTCGCCAGCCTTCAGGGCACCGTGGGGCGTGTAGGGCGCCCCCTTCGTGGGCCGGTCTTCCGCCAGCACCGTGCGCACGCTCTCGCGCAGGCTGCCGAGCAGGTCGGCGAAGGCGGCCGAGAGGTGCTCGGGGTTCTTCAGGTTGCCCTGGGCGAGGGCCTCGCCCAGGCGCTGGAACAGGGCGTCGAACTCGCCCGCCAGCTCCTTGACCGAGGCGCGGGCCTCGTTCCCGAGACCTGCGTGGGAGAGCAACGCCTCGAGGCGCGCGCCCAGGGTCTCGCGCACGTTCGCGAGGCGCTCGGCGGGCGTGGCGCCGCCTTGGACGTCCGTGGGTTGCGCCAGCGCCTCGCGGAAGGAGCTCCGCAGGTCCTGCATCACCTTCGCGAGACCCGCGCCGATGGCGCCGCTGGGCTCGCCCCCCTCGAGGTGTTGGGCGGCGAGCCGATGCAGGTTCTTCAGGAAGGACTGCTGGGTCTCCTGCAGCGCCGCGGCCTGGGAGCTCGTGAGCTTGCCGGCCTCGACCAGGCCCTCCAGGCGCTCGCCATAGGCGGCGGCGAGGTTGCCCAGGCGCTCCCGGGCGCTCTGACCGGCGGGCTCGGCCGGCGGTTCGGTCGGACGCTCGGCCTGGGCGGGAGCGGGCGTCGAGCGCGCGCGGGTGGATTCCGGGGACACCGCGACGGCCTGCACGGGACGGGTGGGCTGGACGTTGGGTTGGGACCGGGAGATCTGCATGGGGGGGTTATCGGAGGCCCCCCGGATGCCCTGAACGGAAATGCGTGCCCTCGGGCCCCGGCTCCGAGCCCCGCCGCAGAAGGGATTGCCGAGCGGGAACCCGGCGCACGGAAGACGTTTCCGACACGCCGCGCAATCGTTTCTCGGCCCAGCGCTCAGCGCACCATGCCCAGCTCGCGGGCGGCGGCCGGCGTGAGCACGACGAAGCGCGGGCTGCGCCAGGTGACGTACCACTCGAAGTTGACGTCGAGGGGGCCGAAGGTCGCGCGCGTCATGCCGGGCCAGTTGCCGCGGAAGTTGCGGATCCGCATCGGCTCGTCGCGGTGGAAGACGTAGCCGTCGAGCGCTTCTCCACGATCCTCGCTCCAACCGACGTGCGGCTCGAAGCCCGCGGCGGCGAGCTCCGCGCGCGCGCGCGGCGAGACCCAGAATCGTTCGTCGTCGCGCGCCGCCAGCCAGCGGCCGAGCTCGCGGGCGAAACGATCGGTCCCGCGCTCGCGGATCGTCTGCGCGGCGTGGAGCTGGTAGGCCGCCTGGGAACTCAAGGCCACGAGCAGCACCGCGACCCCGACCCGGCGCGGGGTGCGCGTCGGCAGGCGCTCGAGCAACGCCCCGCCGCCGCGCGCCGCGAACAGGGCCAGGAACGGCGCCAATGGCAGCAGGTTGCGCACGATCAACACGCGGCGGGTCGCGAAGTAGCCGAGGTACGCGATGCAGAAGGCGAGCAGGATCGCCCCCAGACGCGGGCGCTCGCGCACCAGGACCGCCGCGCCGTACAGGGCCAGGGCCGCGAAGGCGTAGGCGAGGACGCCGAAGGGCGAGAGCAGCTCGCCGCCCAGGTACCGCAGCGCGAGCCCGAGGTGCACGAAGCCCGGCTCGACGTTGTAGCCATGGTGCCCGGTGCGGTAGTGGCGGATCTCGAACAACAGGTCTTCGCGGAACCGGATCGGATCGAGCACGGTGCCCGGGGTGATCGCCAGGTAGGCGGCGGCGAACAGCAGCAGCACGCCGAGGGCTTCGAGCATCCGCACGCGCGCCGCCGCGCCCGCGCGCGGGACGGCGAGCAACACGGGCAACAACAGCAAGCCGCCGGGGTACTTGGTCGAGGTGGCGGCGCCCGCGCTCAACGCGGCCAGCGCCAGCGGCCAGAAGGCGGCGCGCCGGGAGTCCGCCAGGACCAGGGCGAGCAGCGTCAGCGCGACGAACTGCATCATCACCGCGTCCGGCATCGCCCAGCGGGCGTGGTAGCCGAGCTCGAAGCTGGTCGCGATCAAGGCCGCGGCCAGGCCGGCCTCGAGGCGCGATCGACCCAGGCCGCGCGCCGCCAGACCGACCCAGAACACCGCGAGCAGGCTCAGAGCGCTGAACAAGGCGCGCAGGCGCAGCAGGAACTCGGGCGAGTCCATCAGTCCGCTGACCCGACGCACGACCGCGGGCCAGCCGCTCTCGCCGAGGGGCGCGGGGACTTCACCCAGGGTGCGGACCAGCTCGGGCGAAATCGCGCCGAGCGTGATCCAGAAACAGGCCGAGGGGTAGTGGTACCACCCGGGCAACAACACCTTCGACTCGAGGGCCGCCTGGACCGTGCTCGCGCGGTGGTGCTCGTCCCAGTGCGAACCGAAGTCGAGGCCGCGCAGCGCCGGCACCCAACCCACGAGGAAGATCGCCAGCAGCAGCGCGGCGGTGAGCATGCGCCTTCGCAGGGCGGAGTGCGAACGGGGCTCGATGTTCATCGCTCCCCGGCTCCGCAGGGTTCGAAGGCGAGGTTCGTGGGGGGCGGGCCCTCCAGGCGCAGGAACTCGATCGGCAGCCGCTGGTCGACGACCGCCTGGCCGTCGGGTCCCAGGTGACCCGATTCGATCGTCACGCGCCAGCGTGGGTGGTCGCGCATCGCCACCTCCAGGCAACGACCGACCTCGGCGTTGCTCTGGAGATCGCGCCAGAACTTCGCGGCCAAGACTTCACCGCTCTCGTCGTCGCGCAGCAGGCAGTAGATCGGCATGCGGCGCGAGCTGGGGACGCCGATGTTGCGCAGGACCATCAGGAAACCGACCCGCTGCCCCGGCGCCAGATGGCTGGGGTGGGCGATCCAGCGCGTGGCGCGGTCCTTGTCGTCGACCGGTTCCGCGCGCATCTCGTCCAGGACCGCGAACGGCGTCGGCTCACCGACCTCGCCGAGCATCACGGGCAAGTCGCTGGCCGCTCGCGCGGATCGGAAGCTCAGGCCGCCGTCCTCCGAGATCATGGCCCGGCCGAGCTCGCGGCCCCAGGTGGGAAGGTGCTCGGCGGCGGGCCCGCCCTGCTCGGGCAGGCTGCAGCGCAGGCCGGAGAAACGGAAGCCCGGGGCGAGCCCGGGCGCGGCGAGCGCCAGGATCCAGCGCGTACCGGCCGCCAGGGCCACGGGCTCCTCGAGGTGCACGCCCCACCAGTGGGCGCGGCCGTAGTAGAGCTGCTGCGTGCGGTCCGCGATCCGCTGTCGCGCGTGCTCCCGCGTCGAGCCGTCCTCCGCGACCGCGAACAACACGACCTCGGCGTGCGTCCCGACCGGCTTCCAGCTCTCCGGCCGCAGGTGGACGGCGACGTAGTCCACGGTCATGTCGCGCGGGGCGACGAACTGCTGGCCGGCGAGGACCGGGCCTTCGACGACCGGCTCCTCGACCTGGTCGTAGGGCTGGCCGACGAGACCGCCGTCGCGCTCCTCGAAGAGCAGCACCGGTTGGTGGGCGGCGTACGAGCCGCGCTGCACGTGCAGGCCCAGGCCGTCCCCGTGATCGACGAGCACGGCGAGCGCCGGGTCGTAGCGGCTCTCGAATCCCCCATCCGGATCGGGAACGTACGGCGCCGGGGCACGCGAGCGCAGGGTCGTGAGCACGGCCTGGGACTCGGCGGGGAATCCCTCCGGGATGCGCAGCAGGGCATGGACCCACTCGCCTGCGCGGAACGAGCGCGGGGCGGCGAGCTCCACCCGCAGCCAACGCGGGGCTCCGTGCGTGAGCTCGAACCGCTCGTCGCCCTCGTCCGAGGGCTCGGGCCGGCCCAACCCGTCGTCGGCCCGCAGGCCGACCGCGAGCGGCAGGGCCGCGCCATCCCGCGAGTTCGCGCCCAGGTGCAGCCACAGGGCGACCACCTCGAGGTCGCGCGGGGCACCCACGCGCAGGGACGCCATCGGCCGCGCGGGTTCGAGGTGGAAGAAGCGCGACAGGGGTCCGCCCTGCCCGGACTCGTCGGCCATCCACATCGCCAACGAGTGGTTCGCGACCGGGAAGTCGCGTCCGGCGGGAGCGGCGACGCGAGGGGCGCGGGGCGCCTCCGCCCGCGGCACCGCGGGTGGCGGCGAAGGGCTGGAGGGCTCCGCCGTGGGCGCGGGCGGTTCCGCGGGCATGCTCCCGCGCCAGAACCACAGGCCCGCTCCCGCCAGGAGCAGGACCAGGGCTCCGGGCAAGAATCGTCGTGCGGCGGGCATGGAGCCCGGAAGTCTACCAGGGCCCCCGGGGCCGGGCGGCGGGCGCCGATCGAGCCACGAAGGGACCGGGTTCGGCGCCGCGGCACGGACTCGGCGCCCGACTTCCCCGCGCGTCAGATCGAGTCCAGACCCCAGACGAAGGGCGCCAACGGCAGGCCTGGGAACGCGACGTCGAGGCGCTGCTCGAGGTCGTGCACGGCCGCGCGTGACGCGCGCGGAGCCAGGAGCAGCGCACGGAGTTCCTCCAACCCCAACTCGATGCGCCGATTTCCGCGCGCGAGGGACCAACGCTCGGCGGAGACGCGCTCGAGGTCCAAGCGCGCTCGCGCATGACCCGCGATGCGCTCGAGCGCGCCATCGGGATCGAGCAGCTTGCCCTGCGCCAGGATGCCCCCGATGGGCGCGGCGCCCAGGCGCGCCAGGCGGCGGACCAACTCGCCGTGCGCGTGCGGCGCGAGCAGGAACACTCCCGCGCGCGGATCGAGACCGAGGCGCGCCGAGAGGATCGCGCGCAGGCACGCGGCGACGTCCTCCACGGCCCCGCCCCACTCGTGCACGACGCCCTGCAGGTCCCGACCGCGACCTTCGCAGGCGTAGGCCACGAGCTTGCCGCGGTGCACGCGCACGAGGGTTCGCATCCCGGGCACGGCCAGGGACGCCGCCGTCTCCGCCAAGCTGCGCCGAACGCGCCGCGCGTGGCGCAGGTAGAGCGCGTGCACGGCCGTGGCGTCGCTCCGCGGGTCGGCGGGGCGGACACCACCAGGCAGCGGGAGCAGGGACTCCAGCTCGGGCTCGAGGGGCAGGACGACCTCGTTGCCCACCGGGCCATAGCCGCGGCGCACGTAGAAGGCCCCGTCATCGGCCCACAGCAGCGCGGCCAGGCAGCCTTGGTCACGCAGCGCGCCCTCCGCCGCGTCCAGGGTGCGACTGGCGAGGCCGCGCCCGCGGTGGCTGGTCTCGGTCGAGACCGAGCCGATCAGGCCGACGCGCAGCTCTCCACCGGGGAACACGAGCTCGCGCGGGAGCAGGGCGCACGCCGAGCGGGTCGCTCCGTGCTCGCGCAGGACCGCCACCCGCCCCGGCGCACCGGCGCCGAAGACCAGCGGATACTCCGGCGCCAGGGCTTCGCCATCGCGCAGCACGCGCTGCATCAGGCGCAGCCCATCCTCGCTGCGCTCGAGCACCTGGATCGTCACGGCTTGGCCCCGGGTCCGGCGCCCTCGCCGCGGGCCTGGCGGAAGGCTTCGAGCAGCTCGTGCTCGAGCGCCAACACGTCGCGCAGGGAGTTCTGGGCCTCCTCGACCGCCTGCGCGAGCTCCGCGGGTCTCTCGATGCGCTGCGAGTCCTGACCCAGACGGGCCGCCTGGGCTTGCAGTTTCTCGAGCAGGGCTTGGAAAGCGGCGCCGGCGCCCGCCCGCGTCGCGTCCGACTGGGCGGGCGTACGCGGGCGCGCGGCCTCCGAGACCCGCGGCGCGAGGGACGGCAGATTGCGTTCGGGGTCGATCATCGTGGGCTCCGGCTCAGCGCAGGAAGTCGAGCAACGAGTTCTGGATCAGCCGCGCGCCGGCCATCTGCACGAGCTGCAGGGTCTGCTCGGCGCGGTTCGCCTCGAGCACGACCTGCGCGACGTCGACGTCCTCGACGCCCGAGAGCAGGGCCGTCAGCTCGAACTCGACGCCGCCCAGGCGTTGGACGGTGTCGCTGAGCAGCGCCTGACGCGCTCCGAGGCCCGACATCCCCGACAGCACGTTCTCGCGGTGCGCGTCGAGCTCCTGCAGGTGCACGCCCAGCCGTTCGTTGAGCTCCGCTTGGGGCAGGCCGCTCGGATTGCGTAGGTCCGCGGCGATGGACGCCAGGACGTCGAAGACGCTCGATCGGCCACGGAAGGTGAGCTGTTCCTCGCCGGCGCGCACCACGCCGGTCAGATCGAGGTGCAGCACCGGCGAGCCTTCGGCGCCCACGAGCCGCAGGTTCTCCGCGCCCAGATCGAGCGCCTGGAAGGGGCCACCGTTCAGGGAGATCGCGCCGGCCCCAGTGAGCGTCGTGTTGCTCGACGTGCCGTCGAATCCGCGCGCGTCGAGGCGCAGCTCGGCGCCGTGTTCGTCCACCAGCACGAGCTCGGCCGCGGCGGGGTCGGAGGGATCGGGCAACGCGACCGCCGGCCCGGCGCCGAGACGCACGCTGCCCGCGGCCGCGTCGACGACCAGGTCCCGCACGCCGAGGAACGTGTCCCGCGCGCCGCCGTCGACCAGGGTGAGTCCCGAGCCGGGGGAGCCCAGGGTGGCGTCGTGGCGCAGCTCGAGGTTCGCGGTGCCGCTGCCCTGGCTGGGGTGGGTTCCAAGCGCCAACCCCGTGCCGCCGACCCGCGTCACGCCCGAGAAGGCGTCGAGCAGGAACAGGCTCGCGCCCGGCGTGCCGATCGCCGCGCGCGTGCCCTGGCCCACGGCGACCGTCGGGGCCGTCGCGTCGCCGACGTAGCGCACGCCGCTCGAGCTGCGTTGGAAGGGCGCGTCTTGGGTGCGCGTCCCGCCGAAGAGGTAACGGTCTCCGAAGCGCGAGTTCGCTCCGGCGAGCACCTGGTCGAAGAGCCCCTCGATCGAGGCCGCCAGCGTCGCGCGGTCGACCTCGCCGAGCGTGCCGTTCATGCCCTGCAGCAGGAGCTCGCGCGCCTGCGACAACGCGCCGGTCGTCTCCTCGAGGGCCGCGGCGCCCGCCTGCAGGAGCGGGATCCCGGCCTCGGCCGCGCCGCGGAAACGCGCCAACTCCGACATCTGGCGCCGCAGGGTCAGCGCTTGGTGCGTCTTGCCCGCGTCGTCGGAGGGCCGCAGCAGCAGCTTCCCGCTGGCGAGCTGCTCCTGGGCGCGGACGAGCTTCGATTGCCCGCGCAGGATCTGACTCGCGAGCAGGCTGTAGTTGGAGTTCGTGGTCGGCCGCAGGTTCATGGTTTCGGTTCCGATCAGATCAGGGCCAAGAGCTCCTCGCCGAGCCGGGAGACGACCTGGATGTAGCGTGAGGCGGCCTGATAGCTCTGCTCGTACTGCAGCAGGTTCACGAGCTCCTCGTCGACGTTGACGCCCGAGATCTGGTCCCGGCGCTGGAGCAGCCCGTCCATCAGGAAACCCTCGATCTCGAAGGCGTTGTTCGCGGCCGACGCGTCGTAGGCGATGCCGGCGACGAAACCCCCGTAGAACCCGCTGAGGCTCTGCCCGTCGAGTCCGGCCAGGCCGTTGCTCTCCAGTCCGAGCATGCGCAGCAACGCGCCGTTGTCGCCCGCCAGACCGCTGCTCGACCCCGACAGCTTCGATGGATCGTCCAGGATGTCGGCGCGCAGGGCGATGTCCGCCGCGCCGGTTCCCGTGAAGAGGGCGTTCAAACCCAGGGCCACGAGCACGTCGGCGCTGTCCGAGTCGGCGACCAGATCGAGTGCGAAGAGGTCGTTGTGGTCGGCGGAGACTTCGCCCACGCCGAAGCTGACGCGGACCCCGTGGGCCACGTCGAGCTCCGTGCCGGGCTGGTAGCCCTCGCCCACGTCGAGCGTCGTCACGAGCTGACCCGCCGCGTCGCGCACCTCGATGCGCAGGCCCGGCGTGACGCCGATCGTGCCGTCGACGTTGGGCGTGAAGGTGTAGCGATCGTTGGCCGCGCCGGAGTACGAACCCTGGATCGCGACCTCGACCGCCAGGTCCTGCCCGTTGACGTTCGTGCCCGCGCTCCAGCCCAACGCGGCCAGGGCGCTTCCGCCCTGGACCGTGAACTGGGCTTGAGCTCCCGTGTCGTGGGTCTGGAGCACGAGCCTGCCGTCCACCTCGACCGCGCGCAGGCCGTTGGCCTGGAGCCCCGGATCGGCGTTCAGCACCGCGGCGACCTCCGAGGCGCTCGCCTGTCCGATCGCGGCGAAGTCGCTCGCCTGGAGCGTGACCGTGAACGCGCCCGCGGGGCCCACGAGCTCGAGCGTGTCGCCGTCCGCCAAGGCGAAGGGCGCGCTCCCGGCCGTCGCCAGCGAGGCCTGCCCACCGCCGAAGGAGCCGACGTCGTCCGGCCGTGGGTCGATGCGCGCGGCGAAGTCGAAGCCCTTCCCAGGCACGGCCGCGACACGCAGGTGCCCCTTGGGGTCGAGGGAGGCCGAGATCCCCGGGATCGCCCCGAGCGCCGCGATGAAGCCGCCGACGGTGGTGCTGTTGGGATCGACCGGGATGCGGTGGGTCGTGACGGCGCCGCTGGCGATGTCCGTCACGTTGACTTGCAGCTCGCCGCTCTGGATGTCGAACGGCAGGCCCGCGTTGCTGAGCAACTCGTCGTGCCGGTTCCCGTTGCCGTTGGAGTCCTGGACCGGATAGGCCGCGACGAGCTCGCGGAAGTAGCCCTGGGCGGGCACGCCCGTGCTGTGGGCGCGGTTGAACTCGAGGATCAGGTTGCGCGCGAAGACGTCGAGCTGAGAACGCAGCTCCGGGACGGTGCGCCGGCCGAGTTCCATGCGCGCCGCGACGCCGCCGCGCACGACCGAGAGCGGCACGCTGCCGCCTTGGATGCGCAGTTCGAGTCCGCCCTGGGCGTCGCTGGCGCTCTCGAGCGCGTAGGCACGGGCCGAGCCCACCAACATCCGTCCGCCGAGCGAGACCGTCAGCGCGCCGCTGGGCTGCTCCTGATAGGTGACGTCGACCAGCTTGGCGAGTTCGCCCAGACGCATCTCGCGCGAGTCGCGCAGGTCGTTGGCGGGCGTGCCCTGGGCCTCGAGCTCGGAGATGCGCAGGTTGAGCTGGGCGATCTCCTCTCCGAGCCGGTTGATCTGGGTCAGGTCCAGGGGCACCTGGGCCAAGCTGTCCGCCGCGAGCCCGTCCAGACCCGCGGCGAGGTCGCGCAGGTGCGCCGCCAGACCGGCCGACTGCTGCACCGCCGCTCCCCGCAGCACGCCGTCGTGGACACCGCCGGAGAGATCGGAGAGCGCGCCGAAGAGCGAACCGAGGCGAGCGCTGATCCCGAGCTCGCCGGGCTCCCCCAGCAGCGACTCGATGCGCGCGTAACCCATCGCGCTCGCCTCGGCGCGGGCCAAGCCCGAAGCCTGGGAGACGATGCGCCGGGCGAGCAACGCGTCGATCGTGCGCGTGACGACGCCCGGATCCACGCCCGTACCCATCAGCCGGCCGCGCAGGTGGAGCGGCATGCTGCTGCCCAGGCTCATCGACTGGCGCGAGTAGCCGGGCGTGTTCGCGTTGGCGACGTTGTGGCCCGTGACCTCCAGGCCGGCCTGGGAGGTGAGCAGGGCCTTGAGCCCGATGTGCAGTCCGATGCCGGTCATCGCTCAGGCCTCCGCGCACAGGACGGTGCCGGCGTCCCGCAGGGACTCGCCGGAGGGTTGACCCAGGACCGCGCCGACCACGTCGCGCACGATGCGCCGCTGGAGGGCGATCAGCGCGCCCAAGCGCCGATTGCGCCGGGCGAGCGTCGCGAGCACCTCGCGCAGCTCGCCGCGCAGCTCGCCGAGGGTCCGGCCGTGCTCGCCCAGTCGCAGAGCGACGCTGCCCAAGGTCAGCGCGCGGGCGTCGATGCGCCACAGGGCACCGAGCTGGGCGAGCAGGCGCGAGCGCCCGGCGGCGGGCTCCGCGGCCCGCGCGAGGAGCACCTCGAGCTCGCGCAGGGCGGCGTCGAGGTCGTCGCGGCGATCGTCGAGCACCGCGCGCTCCTGGGCGACGACCAGCTCCAACATGGCGCGCCGCAGCTTCAGCTCGGCGCGCACGTTGGCCTCCAACAGGTTCGCGATGCGGCGTTCTTCCGACGTCGTGCGGTCCATCTACTGTGCTCCCTCGCGGCTGCGTTCCTCGGCCTTGCGCACCAAGCCCTCGCGCACGACCTCGGCCAGGCCCAGGACGCCGTCGCGGGCCAGGCTCTTGCCCATGTGCTCGTCGAACCAACCCTCGAAGACGTCGGCGCCAGGCCCCTGGCCGAAGAGGCCATCGGGCAACGCGCGCCGCATCTCCTTCACCAGCACCGTCGCGAGCAGCTCCTCGAAGCGCTGCGCCGCGTCCTCGGTCCGGTCCGAGCGCGCGAGCTCCGCGGCCCGTTGCGCGAGCCGCTCGGCGCCCATGCCCTGGGTCGCGCGGCCGGCCGAGCCGAGCGCTCCGAGATCGAGGTTCGTCATCACATCCTCCGGATCTCGGCCACGAGCAGCCCGCCCTGGCTCATCGCCTGCAGGATGCTGATCATGTCGCGCGGGCTCGTCCCCAGGACGTTCAGCACGTCGACGACCTCTTGCAGGGTCACCGCGCCCGGCACCAGCACCAGGCCGTCGGTCTGTTCCTCGACGTCGAGCTCGGTGCGGTCCACGACCTCGGTGCGGCCCTGGGAGAGCGGTCCGGGCTGGCTCACCTCGGGCGTCTCGGCGATCGTCACCGTCAGGTTGCCGTGGGCGATCGCGCCGGGCCGCAGGCGCACGTCGCCGCCCATGACGATCACGCCCGTGCGTTCGTTGACGATCACGCGCGCCAGGTCGTCGGCCTCGACCTCCATGCGCAGGATCGAGTCGAGATAGGCGACGTGCAGGCGCGGAGGCAGGTCGCGCGGGACGCGGACCTTGATCGTCTTGCCGTCCTCGCTGGGTTCGGCGGCCGCGGGGTAGACGCGCTCGATGGCCTCGAGGATGCGCACGACGTTCCCGAAGGAATCGTGGCCGGCCATCGAGTCGAGGTAGATGTAACCGTGCTCGCTCACCAGGCTGGTCGGCACCTTGCGTTCGACCTTGCCGCCGCCCGGCAGCGTGCCCACGGTGACGTGGTTGCGCGTGGCGCTGGCGGCGTTGCCCTCGGCCAGGAAGCCACCCACCGTGATCGGGCCGGAGGCGGTCGCGTAGACGGTGCGGCCAGAGATGTCCGTGAGCTCGGTCAGGGTCAGGATGCCGCCCTGCAGGCTCTTGGCGTCGCCGATGGTCGAGACGCGCACGTCGATGCGCCGCCCGGGTTCGAGACCCGCGGGCAGGTCGGCCTCGACGTGGACCACGGCGATGTTCTTGCTCGATAGCGCTTGCAGGTCGAGGTTGATGTTGCGCGTGAGCAGGAGGTTGCGCAGGAGCTGCCGCGCGGCTTCGTTCGAGTCGCCCGTGCCCGCCAGGCCCGTGACGATGCCGATGCCCATCACGTGGTTGTCCTCCTGGCCGCGGACGGCGACCAGGCTGGCGACGGGCGCCAGGTTCGAGGAGAGCGTGCGGCGGGCCTCGCCGACGGGGCGTGTGGCGTGGCGCACGCCGGCGCTCGAGCGGCCGCTCGGCTGCGCGGGCGCTTCGACGCCGCCCGTCAGGACTTCGAGCCCATCTCCGCGCGGGCGCGGGGCCGGATCTTGGGCGCCGAGCAGCAGCGCGAGGAGGAACAGGGTGGTGGTCATGGGGATCTCGGGGCGACGCTCAGAAGGGCCACAGCCAGACGAAGGCGCGGTGCAGGAAACCGCCCAGGCCGTGGCGGTTGGTCGTACGCGTCAGCGGGCCGGATCCCTGGTAGGAGACGCGCGCATCGGCGACCAGCTCGCTGGTGACCGTGTTGTCGGGGCGGATGTCGTAGCGCCGCACGACGCCGCTGAACTCGATCAGCTTGGTCTCCTGGTCGATGCGGATCTCACGCCGGCCGCTGACCACGAGGTTCCCGTTGGGCAACGCGTCGACGACCATCGCCGTGACGCGCGCGGTGAACGCGCCCGATTTCTCGTACTGCGCCGTGCCCTTGAACTGGTCGTTCGACGAGGAGGCGTAGCTCGGCAGCGTCGAGAACATGTTGGGCTTGATGTTGAACGCGTTCAGGCTGTAGTCGAGGTCGGACTCGCGCTTGAGGTCGCTGGTCTCCTGATTGCGCAGCTCTTGGCTCTCCTGGATCACGATCGTGATCAGGTCGCCCGGGCGCGCGGCGGTCTTGTCGCCGATCAGGCCCACCGGACCGCCGGCCGGGTCGTAGATCGAGCCGCGGCGTTGTTGGGCCGCGGCGGATGCGTCGAGCGCGCACAGGCAGGCGGCGACGAGCAGGGTGCGGAGGAGGGAGTCGTGCATGGGTTGGCTACGGGTCATTGGGCGCCGCCGAGGACGACCTGGACGAGGTTCTCGCCGATCACGCGGGCCGTGACCTCGCGGCCGGTGGTAGGGACCATGACGCGCACGCTCGCGCCGTGGTGGCCGCTCTGGCGCGCGACGGCGCCGACCCGCGCGACGATCGGTCCGCGGTGGACTTCGAGCTGGACCTGCTCGTTCTGGCGCACCAGCAACGCGCGACGCACGTCGCGCTCGAGCAGCACCGCCCCCGCGCCGAGGGGGCGCGCGGCGACCGTCCCGATCAACATCGCGGCGTCGATCGGCTCGCCCCCCAGGGGTGCCTCGAGGCGGCGTTGCTCGAAGCGCACCGCGTCCGGGCCGATCGGCGCGCCAGCGGGCAGGTCGCGCACGAGCACCGGGAGCGAACGTGTCGCCTCGAGCTGCCAGGTCGTCCACACGGTGCGGTAGAGCGCGCCGTCGATGCGTACGCGCACCGGCACGCTGACGCGGCCGACGGCCAGCTCCTGGAGCGGCAATTCCGCGTCGAGGAGCAAGCCGCCCTCGCCCGCGGGCACGGACAGCGCCGGGATCGGCTCGAGCAGGGTCAGGCGCACGTTCCCGTTGCCTAGCCGCCTCTGGAGCGCGTTGCGCGCGGCCTCCTCGACCTCGAGGGGCGCGAGCTCTCGCACCTCGGCGCGCACGCGCACCGCCGGCTCGCCGGCGAAGCTCAGCGTGAGCCCGGGCAGGTGCTCCGCGGCCTGTTGTTCGATCTTCCAGCGCGCGAGCACGCGCGAGTATCCCGGCGAAGGGGCGTACCCGAGATCGAGCTCGCGCACGCGGGCCACGGCGACCGGGTCGTCGCCCTCGACGCGGGCGATCGCGCCCAGGCGAATCTCGGCGCTGGCGACGCGCGCCTCGGCGGGCAGGGTGACCGAGACTCCGGTGACGAGCAGGAGGCAGAGGGTGAGCATGGCGTCAGCGGATCATCTGGTTGGTTTCCTGGAGCATCTCGTCGCTGACCTTCACCGCGCGGCTGTTCACCTCGTAGTTGCGCTGCGCGAGGATCAGGGACACGAGCTCGTCGACGACGGCCACGTTCGAGCGCTCCTGGAAGCCTTGGCGCACGGTGCCGGTCCCGTTCTGGCCCGCAGGCTGCTGCTGCGCGGGGCCGGAGCTCGCCGTCTCGCTGTAGAGGTTGCCGCCCTGGGCCTTGAGGCCGGCGGGGTTGGCGAAGCGGTGCACGGGGATCGTGCCGATCACGGCGGCCGGTTGATCCTCGCGGGTCAGGGCGGCGATGCTCCCGTCCTCGCCGACGATGATCCCGATCGTGTCGCTGGGGACCGTCGGGGCGCCGTCGAGCAGGTACCCCTCGTTGGTCACGATGCTGCCGTTGCCGTCGAGCTGGAAGCTGCCGGCGCGCGAGTAGCGGAACTCGCCGTTGGGGATCTGGACGCGGAAGAAGCCCTGTCCTTGGATGGCGAGGTCGAGCTGGTTGCCCGTCGCGACCATCTCTCCCTGGCGGAAGTCGGTGTAGGAGCCGGTGATCTCCACCCCACTGCCGATCTGCAGACCGCTGGGCCGCATCTGGTTGGCCGAGAGCGGCGCTCCGGGCTCGCGATAGGTCTGGTAGAGCAACGAGCCGAAGGACAGCTCGCTGCGCTTGAAGCCGGTCGTGTTCGCGTTCGCGATGTTGTTGGCGATCGCGTCGACCGTCTTCTGTTGGGCCTTCATGCCCGAGGCCGCGGTCATCAGGGAGCGGATCATCTGGTTTCTCTCCGGTTCCGGTCCGAGCGCCTCAACGGCGCTCGATCAGGCTCTTGTACGATTGTTCGATGAGGCCCATCAGGCGGCTCGCGGACTCGAAGCTGCGCTGCACGCCGACGAGCTCGATCAATTGGTCGACCGCGGCCGAGTTGCTCGCTTCGAGGCTGCCTTGGTGCACGCGTGCGCCCGCGGCCCGTTCACGGGCCTGCGGCGTGGCGCTGAAGAACTCGCCGCTGATGCGCTCGAGCGCGGCCGGGTCCTCGAAGTCCACCAGGCGTAGGCGTCCGACCTCGCGCGTCCCCTGGCGCACGGTTCCCGCGCCGTCGATGGCGATGCTCTCGCCCAGCGGGTCGATGCGGGCCGTGCGGCCCTCGAAGGCGACGGGCAGGCCCTGGTAGTTGACGAGCACGCCGGCGGCGTCGAGCGAGAAGTCCCCGCGGCGCGTGAGCAGCTCGCCCTGGGGGCCCTCCACGACGAAGAAGCCGGGTCCTTCGAGGGCGAGGTGCAGGGGATCGCCGCTGGGCGCCAGATCGCCTTGGGTGTGGCGCGTGGAGAGGCCCGTGTGGAGCCCCTCGTGCCCGTGCGCGCCCAGGCTGAACGACTGCGTCGTGCTGGTCTGGGCCCGATAGCCGGGCGTGGCGGCATGGGAGAGGTTGAGCGTCACCGACTCGAGCCGGCGCTCGGCCGAGCGCATGGCCGCGACTCCGCTGTACAGTCCGTGGTTCATCGCGAGGGTGTAGGAGCAACCGGCGGGCCAAGCGCGTCCCGAACCGGTTCCCGGCCTCCTCGACCAGCCAGGGCGCTCCGCGTCGCGGGCGCTCCCCGCGCGCGGCGGAAAGAATTTCCGGGCCGCGAACGGCTTGCGCGAAGGATCTTCGGGGCGGGGATGCAACGGCGCGGGCGGCGAGCTCCGCGCTCGCCGCCCGCGCCGCCTGCCCGCGACGATCCGCGGGGCGACCTACCGCAGCAGGTTGACCGTCTCGGCCAGGATCTCGTTCTGCACCGACACGATGCGCGCGCTGGCCTGGTAGCCGCGTTGGGCCTCGATCAAGTGCACGAACTGGCCGGCCGTGTCGACGTTCGAGCTCTCGATCGCACCGCCGATCACGTCCCCCGCGCCCGCCACGCCGCCGCCGCCGAGGACCGCCTGGCCGCTGTTGGAGCTCGCCGCCCAGAGGTTGTCGCCGGCGTCGCGCAGGCCCTCGGGGTTGCTGAAGAACGCCACGCCGACCGCGCTCAGGCGGCGCGTCTGGCCGTTGGAGTAGAAGCCCGTGATCTCGCCGTCGAGCTCGACGGCGAGGTTCGCCAGCTCCCCGCGGCCATAGCCGTCCTGGAACGCGACGAACACGCTCGCCGGACCGCCGAGCTGCGTCAGCCCGTCGAACTGACCGTCGGAGCCGAGACCGAGCTCCATGCGCTGCACGCCCACCTGGCCCTGGAAGCGCACCTCGAGAACCCGCGAGACCGCGCCCAGCCCCGTGGGACGTCCTTGATCGTCGAAGCGCAGGCCCGTGATCGGCCCCGAGAGGATGGTCCCCTGGGCGGCGTCCATCGAGGGCAGGATGGTCCAGCTCCCGTCGGCCTGGCGCTCGTAGGTCAACGTGACTTGGTGGGCCACGCCGGCCGCGTCGTAGACCTCGGTCGAAGCGACCACCTGATCGGGTCCGGTGCCGTTCGTCGTCACGGCCAGCGCGTAGCTCGCCCAGTCCGTGGCGCCGGCCTGCGCGGAGCCGTCGGAGATCGTGAGCGCGAGGCTCGCCTCGCCCGGCGTCTGGGCCTCGACCAGGAGACGCCCCTCGCCGTCGACGGAGACCTGGGCGCCGGGGTAGAGCCCGTTCAGGAAGGCGACGAAGTCCTGGACCGTGGTCCCATCGACGCCGTACACGAAGCTGGCGTTGACGGGCGTGCCGTCGGTGTCGACGCCCGAGACCTCGATCACGTCACCGTTCGCGTACTTCGTCGTGTTGCCCGGGAGGTCGTTGAGCGTCGTCGTGGGGCCGAGCGGTCCCTCGGAACCCAGCACGAGCTGCGTCGGCACGCCCACGAGCGTCGCGAGGTCGTTGGGGTTGCCCGGGTTGACGCGCAGGCTCGCGGCCTGGCCCGTGCGATCGCTGACGATGCTCAAGAAGCCGTTCGAATCGACGCTCGCGCTGACTCCCTCCAGCGCGTCCACCGCCGCCGCGACGTCCGCGGCCGTGATGTCGGCGCCCGTGCCGAGGAACGAGACGAGCTGCGGCGCGCCGCCGCCGACGCTGACGGTCATCGAGTACGTCTCGCCCGCGGCCAGGGTGAAGGGTCCGGCCTGGTTGCCGGTGAGCGTCGCCGGCACGCCGTGGGCCAGGGCGCTGGCGCCGGTCAGGACCTCGGCCAACGGCCCGCCCACTTCCTTGGGCAGGTTGCCGGTGAGGTCGAGGGTGGTCGTGGCGCGCGGCGGGAAGATCCCGTCGATATCGAGGCTGACCGGCGACCCGCTCGGGTCGAGCACGCGGAAGCCCGTGCGCAGATCGACGAGGTTGCGCGCACCATCCAGGCCGAAGGTGCCGACGCGCGTGTACAGCGGGCCTTGCCCTCCTTGCAATGCGAAGAAGCCCTGGCCGCGCAGGGAGAGGTCGAAGGTCCGCCCGGTCTGCGCGAGCGCGCCCTGGTCGAAGCTGCGCCCGATGGCCGCCAGCCCCACTCCGGCGCCGACTTGGATGGGGTTTCGGCCGCCCCGCGCGCCGGTCGGGGCGCTGGCGTGGCCGTAGGTCTGCGCGAAGAGGTTGGCGAAGGTGACCCGCGAGGACTTGAAGCCCGGGGTGCTCGCGTTCGCCAGGTTGTTGCCGATGACGTCGATCCAGCCTTGGTGGGCCTGGAGGGAGCTGAGCGCGGTGAAGAGGGAGCTGGCCATGGGAGGAGTGCTCGCGGGGTTTCTGGGTGGGAGTGCGTCAGCCTTCGGTCGTGTCGCCCGCGCCGCCGCCCGTGACTTCGGTCACGTTGCCCAACGGGACGTCCAGGCCGTCGATGTTCAGCATCGCCAGGCCGTCCTGCAGCTTGACCGAGGACACGACGCCCGTGCGCAGCTCGCCGCTCTGCGGGTGCATGTACTGCACCTCGTGGCCGATCAGCGTGCTGCTCGAGGTGAGCTGGGACATCAAGGCGTTGTTCTGCTGCAGGACCGCCAGGCCGAGGATGTTGTCGTTGAGGTTCTGCATCTGCTCGAGGCTCGAGAACTGCGCCAACTCGGCCGCGAACTGCTGCCCCTCCATCGGGGAGAGCGGGTCCTGGTTCTTCATCTGCGTCACGAGCAGCTTCATGAAGGCGTCCTTGCCGAGCTCTCCGGCTTGGCCGGAGCTGGCGCTGCCGTAGACGGGATCGTTCGCGGAGATGCCTTGGATGGTCATGGCGGTGCCTTCGATGGGGGTCGATGCGGTCAGGCGTAGGTGTCGAGCGCCGACCCGTCGTTCCAGGGACGCAGCTCGAGCGTTTCGAGGGGCTCGTCCTCGCGCTCGGCGCGGGACGTGGAGGGTCGGCGTTCGTCGAGGGCTCGTCCGCCGCGCGGGTCGCGCTGCTCCGCGAGGCCGAGGTCGAACTCCTCGCCCTCGAGGCCCTGGGCGGCGAGCGCGGCGCGAAGCTCGGGGAGGTGGCGTTCGAGCAGCTCGAGCGCCTGCGGCGTCTCGGCGCGCAGCACGGCTCGCACGCGGCCGACGCCGAGGTCGAGGCGGATCGAGATCGAGCCCAGCTCGCGTGGATCGAGGCGCACCGTCACGCTGCGCCGCGCCGGATCGAGCGCCACGCGCACCTGGCGCAGCACGTCGGCGGCCAGACGCTCCTGCGGGCCGGGATCGGGGATCGGGGGCGAGGGCGGGCTCGGCGGGCCCGCGGCGGGCGGGGCCGGACTCGGCGTCGGCGCGCGCAGCAGGGCGGGCGCGGCCGGCTCGCGCGGCGAGCCGTCGAGGTCGGGGCTCGCCCCGTCCGCGGGCAGGACCGGGGGAGCTTCGGCGGTGGGCTGGCCGTTCGCGGCGGGCGTCGGCGCGCCGGGGGTCGGCGCGGTGGATGGGAGGCCGGCCCGGGCGGGCAGCGCCGAACGTGGGTCGGGGCGCGCTGCCTGCGCCTGGGCGGGGAGCGCGTCCCCCAGCAGCGGGTCGAGGTCGGGTGCGCCGGCCGTGGCGTCGATGGCGGCAACGGCCGGGACGTCGCCCTCGGTCGCCACCGGCGCCACCGGCGCGGCTGTCGGGGGCACGGCGGCGTCGCTCGCCGACCGCTCGGATCCTTCGGAGGGGGCTTCGTCGGACGCCTCGCCCGCTCCGCGTGCCCCGGGATCGCCCGCAGGGTCGCGCTGGGCGGCCGGGCCGCCCTCGGTCCCCCGCAGGACGTCCCCGAACCCCGACTCCTGCGTGGGCTCGGAACGGGCCCGCCCCGGGGGGGCCGGGCGCTCGGACGCGCTGGGGATCGGGGGGCTCGGGGCGAGGTGCACGCAGCCCTAGGAGCAATCCGATTGCCAAGTGCGCCCAGAACGCGGAAGTCCCTAGCCTGTAGTCACTTACAAGCGTTTCGCGGCCCCGCCGACGGGCCCCGCGGGGACGAAGTCCTTTCCCGGTCCGGCGGAAAGGTGCGGGCGGGCCGGAAACGGCTTCCGGGGAGCGCGCCGCGACAACGCGCCGCGGGTCCCGATGGGAAGTAAAGGGCGGGATCGGATGCCGTCCTGAGGAAGCATGCATCCCCCCCGACCCGCGGGGTGCCGGGTATGCTCTCGGGGGCCCTCCCGCGCGGCGGAGCGGCGCCGGCAGGGGTTCCGCGAACCCCCGCCACACTCGGGCGCCCCGCCAGCGGCCCTGCGCGAGGAACCGCAGCCGGCCGCGACCCGTCCGACGGCCGCAGCCCCCGCCGAACACCTCCCCCCGCACGATCCCCGGGGCCGGCCCCGTGCCGTGCCCCACGGACCCACGAGACCCGCATGTCCCGAATTCCGCTCCGCTCCCTCGCCTTGCTCGGTCTCTTGGCCGGCGCGCTCCAGGCCCAGCACTCCCAGACCTCCGCGATCGCCGTCGACCCCGCCGATTCCGGTCGGGTCTGGGTCGCGAACCGCGACAACCACACGGTCTCCCTGGTCGACGTCCCCAGCGGCGCGGTCGTGAGCGAGATCCCGGTCGGCTTCCACCCGCGCTCGGTCGCCCTCTCGGCCGACGGGGCGCGGCTGTTCGTCGCGAACCAGCGCGGGACGGTCTCGCTGCAGCGCAACTTCGTGATCGGCGGGTTCACTCCCGCGGACTCGCTGGGCACCGTCAGCGTGATCGACACCAACACGCTCAGCGTGCAGACGACGCTGACGCACGTGGGGGTCGAGCCCTACGGCCTGGCCGTCGCGCCGAACGGCAAGTACTTCGCGGTCAGCGGCTTCCGCTCGGGCACGATCAAGCTCTACGACGCCGCGAGCCTGCTCGAAGTCGCTTCGCTCCAGTACCCGAACAACCTCAACTTCGTGCCGCCCGGCCTGACCGTGGCCGACGTCGACGAGGACATCGATGGCCTGGCGGACCTGGGCGAGCCGCGCGGCTTCACGATCCGCGCCGACAGCCAGCGGATCTACGTCACGCACAACAAGTCGCCCTACGTGTCGGTTCTCGACGTGACGCTGAGCCCGCGCGGGGTGCCGGTGGGGCTCGCGCTGGCCGCCAAGATCGACACCAACGACTATCCCTTCGACACGTTCCGCAACCCGGTGCCGGTGCAGGTGGTCCAGAGCCAGGGCCTGCCGCGTTTCCTCGAGGACATCGCGCTCTCGCCCGACGGCGGATTGGGGCTCGTGCCGCACCTGCTCCACAACATCAACCACGACGTCAACCACGACTTCGGCGGCGCGATCCCCGGCGACTTCGCCAACCGCGTGTACCCGGCGCTGACCGTGCTCGACCTCGCCCAGAACTCCTACGGTCAACCCGGGGACGCCTCGGCGCGTCTGCACAACGAGTGGGCCGATCCCACCGCGCCCGCCGAGTACGCGTCCTTCGGCGTGGGCAAGACCATGGCCAGCTCGGGCAACCCGATCTTGCTCGGGGGCGTCGGCAGCCCGGTACTCGGCGGCCAGGCCCAGCTCGTCGTGAGCGGTTGGCGGCCCGGCGACACGGTCGTGGTGCTGCTGGGCAACTTCGAGGCGAACGTCCCGCTCGGCTCGGCGGGCACTCTGCGCCTCCAGCCGCGCTTCACCTTCAATGCCGTGGGCGGCACCGTCACGGTCAACATCCCGAATCAACCGAGCCTCGACGGGTTCGTGGCCAAGGCGCAAGCCTTGGTCACCGACGGCGTGTCGGGCGAACAGTCGCTCTCGAACCTGATCAAGTTCCGCCTTCGTCCGCAGGCCGCGCTGACGACGGGCAAGATGGGCCACCGCGCCGGCCACCCTTCGCGGGTGCGCTTCAGCCCCGACGGGCAGCGCGTCCTGATGCTCAACCGCGGGTCGGAGGACGTGTTCCTCTACGACCGCAGCGGCAGCGACCTCGTGCTGCGCAGCGTCTACCCCCCGCGGCTCGACTTCGCGCCGCGCGCGCCGCTCGACGAGACCACCCCCTTGGGCGACGTCCCGATGGGCATGGCGCTGGTCGCCGACGCCGCGACGGACAACGACGACGCGCTGGTCTACGTGCTCAACGAAGGCACGCGCACGCTGTCGACGTTGCGCGTCGATTGGACGACGGGCGCCATCCAACGCGTCGGGGGACAGATCAAGACCATCACCGGGACCGACACCTTCACCTTCTCCGAGCGCCTGGGCTTCGAGATCTTCGAGGACGCCTCGCGCAGCCAGACGACCGGCAACTTCAACAACTCCTGCGCCTCGTGCCACTTCGAGGGCGGCGACGATGCCAACGTCTGGCAGCGCCCCAGCGGCCCGCGCAGCACGATGCCGGTCTACGGTGGGACGCTCGGCACGGGCCTGTTCCTGTGGAAGGCCGAGCGCCTGCACATGGGCGAGACCGGCCCCATGTTCGGTGGGGAGAACGGCGGCCACGGCATCTTCACTCCCAGTGAGCGCCAGTCGCTGATCGACTACCACGAGCAGATCGCCTTCCCGCTGAACCCGAACCTCGATCCGGTCAGCAACGGCCTCACGCCGCTGGCCGAGCTGGGCCAGGACCTGTTCTTCGGCACCAACGACACGGGTCTCAACCCGACCGGACGCAGCGCGGGCTGCGCCACGTGTCACCCGCGGGTCGAGATCGATCCGTTCAACAACTCCGTCCCGCGCTTCTTCACGGTCGACGTGCTGCTGCCGGAACTTCTGGACGGCTCGCCGATGGAGAACTTCGACCCGGACTGCTTCTCGCTGCGCGAGAACATCATCGCGGTCAACATTCGCAACGTGAACACGGGCGTCAACGTCGACATGGACGAGGACGGCTTCCCCGACCTCGACCGCAACTTCGACGGGTTCCCGGACGTCGAGACGTACACGCCGATGAACCCGGACAGCAACGTGGTCTTCGCGCGGGACGACCCCAACAGCTACCTGTGCCCCTGCGACCCGATCAACGACCCCAACTGCGATCCGCTCTTCCCCTTCCGTAGTTTCACCCGCTCGGCCGAACGCTTCAGCATCCCCACCAAGCTGGGGGTGTTCTCGACCGCGCCGTACTTCCACGACCACGCTGCGTTCTCGCTGCGCGCGATCACCGATCCGGCGGCGCAGATGGACATGTCGCCCGGCACGGTCTACGGCAACGGCGCCTACAACGACGCCAACGCACGTCCGGGCCTGATGAAGTCCTTCAACGAGTTCCACGACATCCGTGGCCACGGATCCCCGTTCTTCTCGAAGGTCCAGACGACCCTCAACAGCACGGACAAGGACGCGGACATCGAAGCCATCCTGGCCTTCATCCAGTCCCTCTGATTTCCGAGCACTTCGAGCCGCCCCCGCCGCGCCACCCGCGCGGCGGGGGCGGCGTCGTTCAGCGCGCGGGTTTCTCGATGCGCTCGAAGCTGCCGTCGGTCTCGCCGATCACGACCGCGTGGGCGAGGTCGATGAACAGACCGCACTCGACGAGGCCCGGGATGCGGACGAGCTCGTCCTCGAGGGCGCGGGGGTCGGGGATGCCGCCCTCGAAGTGGCAGTCGAGGATCTGATTGCCGTTGTCGGTGAGGTAGGGCTGCTCCGACCCGTTGCGTCGGAGCACGGGCTCGCAGCCGAGCGCCGCCAGGGCCCGGCCCACCGTGGGCCGCGCGAAGGGCACGACCTCGATCGGCAGCAGGAACGTGCTCCCCAGGCGCGCGACGAGCTTGTCGCGCCCGACGACGACCAGCATGTGGCGGCTGATCGAGGCGACGACCTTCTCGCGCAGCAACGCGCCGCCGCCGCCCTTGACGAGCTGCAGGTCCGGGTCGACCTCGTCCGCCCCGTCGATCGTGAGGTCGATGCGCTCGACCTGCTCGAGGTCGACGAGGGGGATGCCCAACTCGCGCGCCTTGCGCTCGGTGTCGGTGGAAGTCGGCACCCCGCGCAGGTCGAGGGACTCCTCCCGCACGCGTTCGGCGATGCGCAGCAGGGCGAAGTGGACGGTCGAGCCCGTGCCCAGGCCCAGGGTCATGCCGTCCTCGACCTCGGCCGCGGCGGCGCGTCCGGCGACTTCCTTGGGGTTGTGCATGGGTCCTCCGTGCCGCCCGGACCGGGGGTGGGCGAGCGGCGCCCATGGTAGGCCGCGCTGCCCCGCGGGCGCTTCCCCCGGCCGGCGGGCGCGCCTACACTGAGAACCAGTCTCAACCGCAAGCGATGCAGACCCTGGCCGACCTCTCCCCTGGCAGCCGCGCGACCCTCGAACGGGTCGGCGGTGAACGTTCGTTCCGGCGGCGCCTGATGGAGATGGGCTTCCTCCCCGGCACCCCGGTGCGCGTCGTGCGCCGGGTCGCGATCGGGCGCTTGGTGGAGCTCGAGCTGCGCGGCTGCCACCTCTCGCTGCGCCTCTCCGAAGCCGAGCAGATCTTCGTCGCCGCGGCGCCGGAGCGCTGAGCCCCATCCCCCATGTCGAGCTCCCCTCCGCCCGTCCGCGTCCAAGCCTCCCCACCGGCCACCGGCCGCAGCACGCGCGGCGAGCCGCTGATCGTGCTCGCCGGCAATCCCAACACCGGCAAGACCTCGCTCTTCAATCGCCTCACGGGCCAGGAGCTGAAGGTCGGCAACTACCCCGGCGTGACCGTCGAGCGCCACGAGGGGCGCCTCGAGCTGGCCGGCGGTCGCCGCGCATCGTTGCTCGACGTGCCCGGCACCTACAGCCTCTCCGCGCGCAGCGCCGAGGAGCAGATCGCGTTGGCGGCGGTGGCGGGCCTCCCGCCGCACCCGCGGCCGGACCTCGTGCTGCTCGTCGTCGACGCCACGCAGCTCACGCGCAACCTCTACCTGGCGCTGCAGGTGCTCGAGACGGGCGCGCCGCTCGTCGTCGCCCTGACGATGGTCGACATCCTCGAGCGCCGCGGGAAGACCCTCGACGCCGCCGCCCTCGGGCGCACCCTGGGTGTCCCCGTCGTGCCCTTCTGCGGCATCGACGGGCGCGGCGCGGACGAGCTGCGCGCGGCCCTGGCGCGGGCCCTCGACGAGCTCGACTCGGCGCGGCCCGAGGTGCGCTGGTCGCCGGAGTCCGCGCAGCTCCTGGCCGACGTCGAGGCCGTCGAGAGCTCCTTGCCCACCGCCTGGGACGTCGCCGAGCCCGGGCGCCGGCGCGCCCTGGCGTTGTGGGCCCTGCTGTCGCTCGACTCCGACGACGAGCTGCTGGGCGTCCCCGAGGAACTGCGCCGCGCCGTCCATGCGAGCCGCGCCGCGGCCGAGGCGCAGGGCCGCGAGATCGAGCGCGAGATCATCGCCGGTCGCTACGCCTGGATCGACCGCCACGCCGGGGACCTCGTGCGCGGGAAGAGCACGGCCCGCGGCTGGTCGGAGCGCGTCGACGCCCTGCTGCTGCACCCGGTGGCGGGCTTCGCGCTCTTCCTGCTCGTCATGGGGGTGGTGTTCCAGTCCCTCTTCACCTGGGCGGACCCCGCCATCGGCTGGGTCGAGACCGCGTTCGATGCCTTCGGGAACGGCGTCACGGGCCTGCTGGGCGAGGGTCTCTTCACCGACTTCCTCGTCGGTGGCCTGATCGCGGGCGTCGGCAGCGTGGTGGTCTTCCTGCCCCAGATCCTGCTGCTGTTCTTCTTCATCGGCCTGCTCGAGGACACGGGCTACATGGCGCGCGTGGCGTTCCTGATGGACCGCATCATGAAGCGCTTGGGCCTGCACGGCCGGGCCTTCGTACCGATGATGTCCGGCTTCGCCTGCGCCATCCCGGCCATCCTGGCCACGCGCACGATGGAGCGTCGTCGCGACCGCATGCTGACCATGATGGTCGTGCCGCTGATGACCTGCTCGGCGCGCCTGCCGGTCTACACGCTGCTGATCGCGGCCTTCTTCCCCCCAGCGCTCGTGCTGGGCATCGTGCCCGTCCAAGGTCTGCTGATGGTCGCCATGTACCTGTTCAGCACCGTGGTGGCGATGATCGCGCTGGCGGTGCTCGGGCGCACGCTCCTGCGCGGACCGCGGGTCCCGCTGTTGCTCGAGCTGCCGCCCTATCGGCGCCCGCAGCTCGGCGGCGTGCTGCGCATGATGTGGAGCCGCGGGAAGCTCTTCCTGACCGAAGCGGGTGGGGTGATCCTCTCCTGCACGGTCGTCCTGTGGGCCCTGCTCTACTTCCCCCGCGACCAGGCGCTGGCGGCCGAGTTCGAGGTTCGCCGCGCGGCGCTCGAGACCCAGGAGCTCGAGGACGACTCGCGCGAGGCCTTGTTGGCCGAGCTCGACGCGGAACACTCCGCGGCCCAGCTCCTGCAGACCTACGGCGCGCGCCTGGGTCGCGCCTTCGAGCCCGCGATCGAACCCCTGGGATTCGATTGGAAGATCGGCGTCGGCCTGCTCGGCGCCTTCGCCGCCCGCGAGGTCTTCATCAGCACGATGGGGATCGTGTACGGCGTGGGCGGCGACGCGGACGAGGAATCGACCACCCTGCGCCAGCGCTTGCAAGCCGAGGTGCGCGCCGACGGTCGGCCGGTCTACTCGCCGCTCGTGGCGCTCTCGCTGATGGTCTTCTTCGCCCTGGCCTGCCAGTGCATGGGCACGCTCGCGGCCGTCTACCGCGAGACCCACTCCTGGCGCTGGCCGCTCTTCCTGTTCGTGTACATGACCGCCCTGGCATGGGCGGCGAGTTTCCTCGTCTACCAGGGCGGCCGGCTGCTGGGCCTGGGCTGACGCCGCGGGGACTCGTCCGCGCGCGGCGGGTCAACGCGCTCCGCCGCTCGAGCGTTCGAGGCTCGCGCTGCCGCCGAACCCGCCGGCCTCACGCGTGTCGCGCAACCAGGCCGCGAAGAGCTCGGGGTCGTACTGCGGGCCGACGTGCACGCCGAGCACCCGCTCGGTGGCGGGATCGAGCAGGACGTAGGTCGGCGTCGCGAGGGAGTTCCCGAAGCGCCGTTGCAGGTCCTTGATCTCGTTGCGGTAGGCCCGATCCGGCCCGTCGTTGTGGAGCCGCGCCTCGATCATCTGCTTGAGTTCGCCGGCGACCGCCGGCCGACGGAAGATGCGCTCTTCCATCGGTCTGCAGTTCGCTCATGTGAAGCCGGTGAAGTTGATGAACAGCGGCGCGTTCCGTTCGGCGGCCATGGTGCGCGCCCGGGCGAAGTCGTCCGTCACGATCGTGTGACCCGTTTGCGCCGCGGACGCGGCGCTCTGCGCGCCCTCGCCTCCGTGGCCGCCGCCTTCGATGCGCGTGGAGTAGTTCGGCGCGATCGCGGTCATGACCGTGTCGAGCTCGTGGCCGTTGTAGCCGTGCAGGCAGTACAGCGAGAGCAGGAGGCTGCCGAGCCCCGCCACCATGCGCCCCGGTCCGATCTCCTCGACGCGCTCGCCCGCAAGCTGGATCTTGCCGAACAGGAAGAACGCCGCGACGGCGAAGATGCCTGCCCAGAGCATCAGGAACACCTCGCGCGACAGCAGTCCCCACCCCCAGACGAGGTCGGCGTTCGAGAAGAACTTGAGCGCGGCCGCGAGCTCGACGAAGCCCAAGGTCACCTTGAGCACGTGCATCCACTCGCCGCTCTGGGGAATCGACTGTAGCTTGCCCGGGACGAGGGAAAGGAACACGAAGGGAACCGCCATGGTCAGGCCGAAGAAGGCCATGCCGATCGCGATGCGCCCGAGCCCGTCGCCCGCCGTCGCGCCGATCGAGAGCAAGGAGCCGACGAAGGGCGCCGTGCAGGTGAACGAAGTGACCACCAGGGTCATGCCCATCAGGAAGACCCCGGCGTAGCCGCCCTTGCGGCTGGCCTTGCCCGCGGCGCTCATCAGGAAGCGCGGGGGCTGCAGGGTCCACACGCCGAAGAGCACGAAGGCGAAGAGCACGAACAGGATGCCGATCACGAGGTTCGTCACCGGATTCGTGGCGAAGGCCAGGATCAGCGGTCCGACCGCGACTCCGATGGCGATGAAGATCAGCACGATTCCCGCGCCATAGGCCAGGCTCAGCGAGAGCACCTTGCCGCCGCGCGCCTCGGCCTGCTTGGTGAAGAAGCTGATCGTGATCGGGATCATCGGGTAGGTGCAGGGCATCAGGAGCGCGAAGATGCCGCCCGCGATGGCCGCCAGGATGAAGGCGAACAGGCTTCCGCCCCCGCCCCCCGAGGATCCGGTGCTCGTCGCGGTCCCGGCGCCCACAGAGCTCCCAGCGCTCGGCTGGTCCGAGCCGCGCGCGGGCGTGGTCGAGGCCGGAACCGGCCGTTCGTTGAAGTATCGGTCTTCGCCGCGGCCGGACGCGGGCACGGTCTGCGCGACCTCGAGGCACAGCCGCTCGCAGATTTGGCCCTCGACACGCGCCGCGATGCCGCGCGGCTCGCCGGTCGCCCGGCCGCTGGCGCGCAGGACGACCTCGCCCGAGTGCGCCCAGACCCAGAAGTCGTCGTACTCCTCGCGCTTGGGAGCGGGCCACTCGAGCGCTCCCCACTCGACCCCCTCGCCGCGCAGCTCGATGCGCGCGGCCTGGGCGATCGCCTTGGGGTCGCCGAGCTCGTGGTGGTAGTAGTGCCAGCCCGCGGCGATCTTCAGCACCAGCGCCGCCTCGATCCGTTCGCCGTCCTGGCGCACGTAGAGCGCGGCTTGGAGCTCCTCGAGCTCGAGCTCTTCCTCCCCGTCCTCGGCGCCGGGGCCCCCGAGGAACGCAGGGCGCAGGCCCAGACCGCCGATCGCCGCCGGCCGATCCGGATTCGCCGTCGGCCCCGAGGCGCCCGTGCGCGCCTCCCAGTCGGCGAAGAGCTCGTCCTCGCCCTCGCCGCCGTCCTCGAGGTCGAGCTCGAACAGGATGCAGACCCCGTCGTCCTCGCAGACCATGCCCTCGACGAGCACGCCGATGTCCCCTGGCTCCCCGCCGGCGACGCGGCCTTCGATGCGGATCAGCACGGTCCCGTGGTGCGACCACGACCAGCTCCCGGCGGCCTCGTGCTTGTAGGGCTGGGGGAGGACGGGCGTGCCCCACTCGACGTTCTCGCCCCGCGGTTCGAGGGTCGTGGGCAGCCCGGGCGCGTCGCTCGGGCCCACGTCGGTGTGGTAGATGTGCCAGTCCTCCTCGACCTGGATGCGGATCAGGGCCCGCACCCCGTCCCCGACGCGCCGCACGAAGAGTTCGCCCTGGACGAGGTCCTCCTGGGCCTGGGCGCTGGGGGAGAGGACGGCCAGGAGCCCGGCCAAGGTGAGCAGGAGTCGTCGCATCGCGGGGGCTGGGGAGGGAGTTGGTGCGTCGGGCCGGGCCCGGGCGGGGAAGGACGCGCCGTACGATCCTAACAGGGGCGTCGGGGCGACCCTTCTGTAAGGAATGCGAGCGCCCGGCGGCTTCGGACCCCCCGATCGCCGCGGTCGGTGCTCGAGCGCCCCGTCGCGATTGCGCCGGCTCTTGCCGAACGTGGACGCAACCACCCGCGGCCGCCAGGGTCGGGGGGTCGGTCGGCGAACGGTGGGGGTGGGTCCCGTGAGAGAGAGTCGCCGAGGTCCGCGGCGCCCGACCCGCCGACACCCGCGCCCCTCCGCCGCTCCCTCCCGCCCATCACGCCGGATTGACGTGCACGTGCACCTCGACGGCGCGCGGCTCCTGGCGCAGCACGGCGCGTTCGACCTCGTGGGCGATGGTGTGCCCCTCGCGCACCGAGAGCGAACCCTCGACGCTGATCTGCATGTCGACGCGCAGCTCCGAGCCGAGCGGGTGAACGCGCACCTGCTGCACTCCGCGCACGCCGGGGATCGCGCTCGCGACGCTCTTCAGCGAACCTCGCAGCTCCGGATCGTCGACGCGGTCCATCAGCACGTCGAGCCCCTCGCGCAGGCTGCGCAGGCCCATCCACACGATGCCCGCCCCCATCACGACCGCCACGGGCGGCTCGAGCCAGCGCACGCCCAGGAGCGACGAGCCGACCCCGACCACGACCAAGAGGCTCGTCAGCGCGTCGGAGCGTTTGTCGCGTGCCAACGCCCGCAGGGGCCCGTTCCCCAGGCGCGCGGCGAGCCGGTGCGTCCAGCGCGACAGCCCCTCGCACACGAGGGCCGAGGCCGCGGCCACGCCCAGGGCCAAGCCGCCCCACAACCCCGGTTCGGCGACCGACGCCCCCGAGAACGCGCGCCAGATCACGACCAACCCGCCGCCCAGGATGATGGCTCCGATGGCGGCCGTCGCGAGGGCCTCCGCGTTGCCGTGTCCGTAGTGGTGATCCTCGTCGGGCGGCGCCTGCGAGGCGCGGTGCCCGAGCCACGCCAAGGCGTTGTTGCCCAGGTCACCCAGGTGCTCGACTCCGTTGGCGAAGAGCGCCGAGGAGCCCGCCGCCCAACCGATCGTGACTTTCGAAGTCGCGAGCAGAAGGTTCACGGCGGCGTTGACGCGGTGCCCATGGGCCACGCCCTGGGGCTCCGCGGGCCGCTCGACGCGGGCGGCGACACGAACCGGCTCAGCGCCCATGGCCCCTACTCTATCCTGATCCCCTCACCCCACCGACGCCCTGACCCGAGCCCCCCATGCGCAACCCGCTCCCCACCCTGCTCGCCGGCGCGGCGCTGGCTTCGAGCCTCGCCTTCGGTCTGCGCCCCGGCGCGCTCCCCCAGGACGAAGAACTCCCTGCGAAGTCGGCCGCCGAACGTCCGGCCCTGGATCCTCGCCTCGCCGAGCTCCAGGGCGCCTGGGAGCTCGAGCGCGTGGAGAGCCCCGCGGCCCGCAATCCTGCCTTCCGTCAGAGCGGCATGCTGCTGATCGTCGACGGGTTCCTCTCGATCGAGCTGCACCTGGGCATGGTCGAGACCGTGCGCGAGCGGCTCTTCGAAGCCTACTTCCAGTCGGGCGTGCACCGCGTCCAGATCGACGCCTTCGGACAGCTCGCGCTGGAGGGCGTCGTGGGCGCCGAGGTGGACGAGCAGGGCTTTCTGGCCTTCGAGCCCCCGGGCGAGCGACGCCTGTACCGCTATCAGCTCGAGGGCGAGCGCCTGATCCTCACCAACCTGCAGCGCCAAGCGCGTCTGTACTTCAAGCGCACGCACCATGCGCCGCCCCGGCGCAACATGTTCGGCCGCGAGCTCGGACCCGAAGCCCCGCGGCGTGATGGCGAGTGAGCCCTTCGCGCCCAGCCCCCGAACGCGGACGGGCCCCCCGCTCCTCTCGAAGCGGGGGGCCCGTCCGTTCCAGCGCCCAGCGGGCACGGGTTCAGTCGCCCAGAACCATCAGCACTGGCTGAAGCCGCAGGCGTAGCACTTCACGCAGCCCTCTTCGAAGGCCAGCGCCGAGCTGCAAGCCGGGCACTTGATCTTGTACTGGCTGACGTTGCGCGGCGTGCTGCCGAGGATGGGCTGGGCCGCCGGAGTGCCGGCCGGCGTGTCGATGCCCGCCTCGCCGAGCAGCAGCCCGCGCAGACCCCAACGCGCCTTCGCGTCGAGGTAGCGCCGCAGCGCCCGCGCCAGGCCGTCCGCCAGCGACATGATCCGGCCGTCCTTCGTGGGGACGGTCATGCTCGAGCCGATCCCGTCGAGCTGCTTGACCGCCAGCTCGAGGCTGCCGTTCGCGCGCAACCAGAGCGAGAGGATGCGGCAGATCGCCTCGAGGTCCGAGTTGGCCACGTCGCCGCCCTTGCCAAGCTGGGCGAAGACCTCGCGCTCCCGCTCGTTGACGGGGTCCACCGAGACCTTCACGTGCATGTTGCCGAAGGGCGTCATCTGACGGATGCGCAGGCAGCTCATGATCTCGGGGAGCCGGATGGGCTTGAGCTCGCCGGCGTGCGCGGCGGCGACCGGCTCGGTGGCGCGCTCGGCAGCGGACGCGGGGACGCCCGCGGGCTGCGGGGCGCTCTCCTTGGCGTTGTTGAGGGCCATGGGCTGCATCTCGCGGCAGCCGTCACGGTAGACCGTGACCCCCTTGACGCCTTCGCGCACCGCCATGTCGTAGATCTCGCGCACGTCCTCGACCGAGGCGTGCTGGGGGAAGTTGATCGTCTTCGAGATCGACGCGTCGCAGTGGCGCTGGAAAGCCGCCTGCATCTTCATGTGCCAGTAGGGCGTGATGTCGTGCGCGGTGACGAAGATGCGCTTGAGCTCCTCGGGGACCTCGTCCAGGTGCGCCAGCGTGCCCTGCTGCAGGATCTGGTCGACGAGCTCGTCCGACCAGACGCCGTAGGCCTTGGCCTCCTGCTCGAAGACGTAGTTGACCTCGCGCATGACGGTCGGCTGGCCCTTGGTGTCCTTCATCACCTGGCGCAGGAAGGCCAAGCTGAACATCGGCTCGATCCCGCCCGAGCAGTTGGCGATGATCGAGATCGTCCCGGTCGGCGCGACGGTCGTGGTGTACGAGTTGCGCACGCGACGGCCCTGGCGCTCCCAGTCGGAGCCTTCCCAGGCGGGGAACACGCCGCGCTCCTCGGCCAGCATCTCCGAGGCCAGGTGCGACTCGTCGTTCATCACCTGCATCACCTGCTCGCCGAAGGCCACGCCCTCCTCGGAGTTGTAGGCGATGCCGAGCTTGTACAGCGCGTCGGCGAAGCCCATCACGCCCAGCCCGATGCGCCGCGTCGTCTTCGACATGTTGTCGATCTGCGGCAGCGGATAGCGGTTGACCTCGATCACGTCGTCGAGGAATCGCGTGGTCGTGTGGATCACGGCCTTGTACTCGTCCCAGTCGAAGCGCGCCTCGGCGCCGGTGCCCTTGACCAGCACGCCGAGGTTGATCGAACCCAGGTTGCAGGAGTCCCACGGGTGCAGGGGCTGCTCGCCGCAGGGGTTGGTCGCCTCGATCAGGCCGACGTTCTTGATCGGGTTCGTGGCGTTGATGCGATCGATGAAGATCACGCCCGGCTCGCCCGAGGAGTGGGCGTGGGAGATGATCATGTTCCACAGCTCGCCGACGGTCCAAGAGTCCTCGCTCGGCTTGCCTTGCGCGTCGAGCTTGGCGAGCTTGCGCCACTGCTTGGTGCGCGGGTTCATCACCTGGTGCACCGTCCCCGGATCGCGCTCGAGCTCTTCCAGGAAGCGGTCGGTGATGGCCACCGAGACGTTGTAGTTGGTCAGCCGCGTGCGATCGTCCTTGAAGGTGATGAACTCGACGATGTCCGGGTGGTCGATGCGCAGAATGCCCATGTTGGCCCCGCGCCGGAACGCACCCTGTTGGATCGCGTCGGTGGCCTTCGAGAAGACCTGGATGAAGGACAGCGGCCCTTCGGTCGTCCCGCCCGAGCTGCGCACCAGGTCGCCCTGGGGACGCAGGCGCGAGAAGCTGAAGCCCGTGCCGCCGCCGGCCTTCTGGATCAGGGCCGTGGCCTTGATCGCCTCGAAGATGCCTTCGATCGAGTCCTCGACCGGCAGCACGAAGCAAGCCGAGAGCATCCCCATCTCGCGGCCCGCGTTCATCAGGCAGGGGCTGTTGGGCATGAAGCGCCGGCGCGCCATCAGGTCGTAGTACTCACCCGCCACCGCCAGCGCCCGCTCGGCGGTGCCGCCCTCGAACTCGAACTCGGCCCGCGCGACGTGCGAGGCGACGCGCCACAGGAGCTGCTCGGGGGTTTCGCAGACCTCGCCGGTCTCGGGGTCCTTCTTGAGGTACCGCCGCTCGAGCACCTTGCGCGCGTTCTCGGTCAGGTCCGGAGCGGGCAGGCCCTCCGGCGGGTTGACCGACTCGAGCTGGATCAGGGCCTCGGTGCTCTTGGCGGAACCGGCCGGTTGGGCGGCTCGCTTGGACATGGGCGCAGTGGGGTTCACGTCCTTCTTCCTCTTGTCGATGGATGGTTCGGGGCGGGCGGGCTCCGGCGTGTGGGAGCCGCTCGCGGGTCGGACACCGGCGCGCCCGTCGCCGTAAACTGCTTGCGAGCAAGAGGTTACGGCTCCGGGTGGGGATCCCGGCGGAGCGCGGCAGCGAGGGCCCACCGTAGCGAAGGCTCTGGCCCGTTCCAAACCCCAGGCTGGCACGTTTCTGGACCCGTTCTGGGGCATCGCCCCTACATGTTGTGGTGCCCAGAGTTAGGGCCACATCATCTTTGGCACTAGCCCCCCGCTGGCCGGGCCGCCCCGTCCCCGGACCGTCCCAGGACCGGGTTCAGGCGCGTCGGCGGCGGGTCAGACGGGCCCGGAGTTCCAGCCACTCCGGCGCGGCCAGCGCCCGCGCGGCCAGGGCGAAGGCCAGCGCCCCGGCCGCCATCGCCACGAGCAGCGCGATCGAGCGCGGCGCGTGGCCCTCGAGCGCGGCGTGCGCCCCGAAGGAGGCCAGACCGCAGACCAGGGACGCCCCCAGGGTCCGCAGCGCCGAGGAGCCGAAGCCGGGGGCGGAGGGGGGCAGCCCCAGGCGATCGGTCAGGCCGGGCAGCAGGAGCAGGAGGTTCCCCCAACTCGTCACGGCCGTCGCCAGCGCCAACCCGTCGACGTCCATGCGCAGGCCCACCACGCACACGACGTTGAGCACCACGTTGGCGACCAGGGCCAGGGCCGAGATGCGCACGGGCGTGCGGAAGTCGCCCAGCGCGTAGTAGGTCCGCGCGACGAGGCCGGTCGCGCCGGCGGGCACCAACGCGAGGGCCAACATGCGCAGGGCCGCGGCGGCGCGCTCGACCCCTTCGGCTCCGAAGGCGCCGCGCTCGAAGGAGACGGCGATGATCGGCCGCGCCAGCACGAACAGGCCGACCGCGGCGGGCAACGCGAGGAACAGCACCAACCGCTGCGTGCGGTCGTGCAGGCTGCGCAGCTCCCCGCGTCGACCGGTGTGACCGAGAGCCGTCATGGCCGGGAACACCGCCGCCGTCGCCGCCACCGCCACGAGCGACATGGGGAACTGCTGCACGCGGTTGGCGTAGTAGTGCAGCGTCGGGCCGCCCTCGGCGAGCAGGCTGATCGCCATGAAGCCGTCGAGCATGACGTTGATCTGGTAGACCGCCGCGCCCAGGGCCAGGGGTGCGCTGCGCTTGAGCACGGTCCAGGGGCCCAGGCCGGGCACCCGTTCGGGCGGCGGACCCACCGGCCGGAGCCCCAGTCCGTGGCGGCCGAGGGCGGGCAGCAACACGAGGAGTTGCACCAGCCCCGCGAGCAGAACGCCCCACGAGAGCCAGCGCACCATCTCGAAGGTCTCGCCCTCGGCGCGCACGACCTCGTAGCCGTAGGCGCCGCCGAGCGCGGCGAGCACCCCGATCCAGACCGCGTTGAGCAGGGTCGGGCCGGCGGTCGGCAGCGCGAAGTGGCCGCGCACGTTGAGCGCGCCCCCGACGGCCGCGGCCAGGCACACGAGCACCACGAAGGGCATCACGCGCACCGTGAGCTCGCGCACGGCCGCCGGGTCGTCGCCGAGCCAAGCCCAACCGGTGAGGGGCATCCGGTCGGGCAGCGCGGCGACGAACAACATCACCGCCGCGCACACCACCCCCAGCACGACCGAGAGCGTGCGCAACGTGTTCCAGAAGAGCCTCCGGCCCACCTCGGCCCCGTGGCGCGCGTCCGCCTCGGTGAGCGCGGTCTGCAGGGAGGTCGCGAGCGCACCCTCCCCCAGGAAGCGTCGGAAGAGGTTCGGGACGCGCCAGGCCGTGATGAAGGCGTCGAAGATGCCCGAGCGGTCGCCGAACAGGGCGGCCGAGAGGATCTCGCGCGCGTAGCCGGCGACGCGCGAGAGCAGCGTGATCGCCGAGACGAGCAGGGTCCGGCGGCCGAGCCGACCGTGACGCGCGACGACGTCCGGCCGGGACTCCTCCACCACCTGCGTCCCGCTCAAGCGAGCAGCTCGCCCGCGATCCGTTGGGCCAGCTTCCCGTCGATGCGCCCCGGGTTCTCGGCCAGCACGGCCTTCATGACCGCTCCGAGTTCCTTCTTCGAGCCGGCGCCGAGGCGTTCGATCACGGCTCTCACCGCGGCGCGCGCCTCGTCCTCGCCCATCGTCCGGGGCAGGTAGCGCTCCAGGATCGCTCCCTCCGCGCGCTCGCGCTCGGCCAGGTCCGCGCGCCCCGCCGCGTCGTACTGCGTCGCGCTCTCCTGGCGCATCTTCACGGCCTTGCGCAACACGGCCTCGACGTCACCGTCCTCGAGTTCCCGCAGGAGCTCGATGCGGCGGTTCTTCGCCTCCGAGATCGCCATGCGCAGGGTGTCGCGCACGCGGTCGTCGCGCTCGCGCATGGCGGCCTTCAAGTCGGTCTGCAATCTCTCGAACAGGGCGCTCGGCATCGCTCACTCCTCGTCGTCCAGGTCGGCCTCGTCCTCCTCGGCCCCGTCGTCGTCCACAGGATCCGGGTCCGATCCGTGATCGTCGTCCCCGAGCTCGGTCACGCCGAGGGGCGCGGAGGGGACTTCCCCGCCGGTCTCCTCGAGCTCGCTCTGGTAGCGCTCGAGGTCGCTCTCGAAGACCACCCCCAGGCCCACCAGGGAATCGCCGCTCTTGAGGTTCACCAGGCGCACGCCCTGGGTGTTGCGCCCCATGGTGCTGATGTTGGCGATCTGGGTGCGCACGATCATCCCTTCGCTGGTGACGAAGAGCGCGTCGTCGCCCTCGCGGCACAGGGCGATCGCGATCACGCGGCCGTTGCGCTCGGTCGTGCGGATGTTGATCACACCCAAGCCCCCGCGGCCCTTGATGGGGTACTCCGAGAGCGGAGTGCGCTTCCCGAAGCCGCGCTCGGTGGCCGTCAGGAGCGTCGCGCCGGGCTCGGACACGACCATTCCGACGACTTCGTCCTCCTCGCCGAGCCGAATGCCGCGCACTCCGCGCGAGGCCCGGCCCATCTTGCGCACGGCGTTGGTGTCGAAGTGCACGGCCTTTCCGGTCGCCGAGGCGACCAGGATCGTGTCGCCCGGGCGCGAGAGCCCGACACCCACGACTTCATCGCCCTCGTCGAGCAGGATGGCCCAGATGCCGCCCTTCTTGGGCCGCGAGAAGGCCTCGAGGGACGTCTTCTTGACCACTCCGCGACGGGTGGCGAAGACCACGAAGCGCTCGGCGTCGAACTCCTTGACGCGCAGCATGTTGGTGATGGTCTCGCCCTCCTCCAGCGGCAGGAGGTTCGTGATGGCGCGCCCCTTCGAGGTGCGCCCCGCCTCCGGTAGCTGATAGACCTTGAGCCAGTGCACCTTGCCGCGGTTCGAGAAGCACAACACGTAGTCGTGCGTGCCGGCGATGAACAGCGCGCGTAGGGCGTCGCCCTCCTTGGCCTCGCTGCCCCGGATGCCTCGGCCGCCGCGCGCCTGCGAGCGGTAGACGTCGATCGGCATGCGCTTGACGTAGCCGTCGCGCGAGTACGTGACGACCATCAGGCCCTCGGTGATGAGGGACTCCATGTCGAAGTCGCCCTCGATCTCCTCCTCGCTGATCTCGGTGCGGCGCTCGTCCCCGTACTTGCGCTCGAGGTCGTCGAGGTCCTCGCGGATGATCCCGACCACGCGCTCGTCGCGCGCCAGGATGTCGTGGTAGTCGGCAATCTCGGCGGCGAGCTTCTTGTGCTCCTCCTCGAGCTTGTCGCGCTCGAGCCCGGTCAGGCTGCCCAGGCGCATGTCGACGATGGCCTGCGCTTGGCGCTCGGAGAGGCTGAAGCGCGACATCAGTCGCGACCGGGCCTCGTCGCGATCCATGCTGGCGCGGATGATCGCGATCACCTCGTCGATGTTGTCCACGGCGATCCGCAGACCCTCGACGATGTGCATGCGCTCCTCGGCCTTGCGGAGCAAGAACCGCGTGCGCCGGCGCAGGACGTCCTTGCGGTGGCGGATGTAGGCGTCCAGCAGCCCGCGCAGGGTGAACGTCCGCGGGCGCCGGTCCTCGATCGCCAGGCTGATGATGCTGAGCGTCGACTGCAGCGGCGTGAACTTGAAGAGCTGGTTGACGATGACCTGCGGGTCCTCGTTCTTCTTGAGCTCCACCACCAGGCGGATGCCCTGGCGATCCGACTCGTCGCGCACGTCCGAGATGCCGGTGATGCGGCCCTCGCGCACCAGGTCGACCATCTTCTCGATGATCGCCGTCTTGCGCACCTGGTAAGGGATGTCGGTGAAGACGAGCTGTTGGCGGTTGCCCTTGTCCTCGACGTCGTAGTGCGCGCGGACGCGCACCTGGCCACGGCCGGTCGTGTAGGCCTGCAGGATGCCGCGGCGGCCGAGGATCAGGCCGCCCAGGGGCAGGTCGGGTCCGCGCACGATCTCGCACAACGTGCCGAGCGACACGTTGGGGTCGTCCAGCACCGCACGCAACGCGGCGCAGATCTCGCGCAGATTGTGCGGCAGGAGGCTGGTCGCCATGCCGACCGCGATGCCGTCCGAGCCGTTGCAGAGCAGGTTCGGGAAACGGCCGGGCAGCACCGTGGGCTGCATGCGCGTCTCGTCGTAGTTCGGCTCGAAGTCGACGGTCTCTTTCTCGAGGTCGGCGAGCATCTCGAGCGCGATGCCCGCCATGCGCGCCTCGGTGTATCGCATGGCCGCCGGCGGGTCGCCGTCGATCGAGCCGAAGTTGCCCTGCTTGTCGATCAGCGGGTAACGCAACGAGAAGTCCTGGCCCATGCGCACCAGGGTCGGATAGATCACCGCCTCGCCGTGGGGGTGGTAGTTGCCCGACGTGTCGCCCGCGACCTTGGCGCACTTGCGGTGCTTGCTGCGCGGCCCCAGGTTGAGGTCGTTCATCGCGACCAGGATCCGGCGCTGCGAGGGCTTCAAGCCGTCGCGCACGTCCGGCAGGGCGCGCGAGTGGATCACCGAGAGCGCGTACGTCAGGTACGACTCCTTCATCTCGCGTTCGATCGAACGCGAGGTGATCCGCTCGCCCGGTTGGGTGATGGGGACTCCGAGGTCACTCATGTTGTCGCGTGGAGGTCGGTCCCTTCGTGCACGAGTTCGCGCGGGAGCCGGGCGGGAGGCGAGGTCGCGGCGCGGGCCGGGTTGGCGCAGCGCCCGCGCTCGTGGATCCAGGTGTCGAGGAGCTCGAGCTCGAGCCGTTCGAGGAAGCGCGCCTCGAGGGCCACGCCGGGCGGAGCATCGCCCCACAGCAGGTGGGGCTCGCGCTCGCTCCAGGCCGGCACGTCGGCGCGACCCGCGGGGTGCAGCTTGTCGCGCGTGGCGAGCAATTCGATCGGCACCCCTTGCTCGCGCGCGACGCTGAAGAGCACGCGGTCGCCGACGCGGCCCAAGAAGGCGTGCGCGTCGAGCGCGTCCGTGCCGAGCCAGATGCGGTCGGCGCCCGCGACCTCTCCGGGCAGGGCCGCGTCGTAGGTCATGCGCAACGCCAAGCCGCGCCGCGCGAGCCGACGCGCGAGCCGTTTGCCGGTGAGCTCGGGGCGCCCCTCGCCCACCAACACTTCGGGCGCGAGGCCGGCGCGGGCCGCTTCCTCGATCGCCAGCGCCACCGTCTCGGAGTACCCGACGACCAGCACCCGCTCCCCGCGCGCCAAGCTGCGCAGGGCGAAGGGCACGATCGAGCGCCGCTCGCTCGCCGCCGCCCGGGCCTCCTCCTCGAGGAAGGCGTGCAGCGCCGCGGCCGTGGCCGAGCTGGCCTCGAGGCGCGCCGTGAGCCGCCCCAGGAACCGCGCGCACGGCGCCCGCCAGGCGTGGGCCGCCTCCCACGCGACGAGCCCCCGGCGCAGCTCGGCGGCCAGCGCCGCCCGCGAGGACTCCTGCGCCACGCGCGGCCGCAGCCAGAGGGCCGCCTCGCGCGCCGCGTCGCGCACGACCTCGTCGGCGCAACCGGTGCGATCGGCGGCCACGCTCTCCAGGCGCTCGGCCAGGGAACGCGCGTCGGCGGGCGGCGCCTCGCTCCCGGGCGGGGACCAGCGCAGGATGGTGCGGCGAGGCTTCATCGGAGCACGAAGGCGGGCATTATCCGGGCCCCGGGGGGCCGTTTCCAGGCCAGCCGCCCCGCATATTAAGGTCAGCGGCCCTGGGGCCCGCTCGCGCGTTCCCGAGCCCTGCCCACGGGCGTATCCTGCGCGCCCGCCCGACCCGAGGCCCCCAGCCCAGCAGCCCCGCAGCCCCACCCGCCATGGCCGACGCCGCTCCCTCGCCCATCGCCCGCGCCCTGGGCCGCATCCCCACCGGCCTCTACCTCGTCACGACGCGCATCGAGGGCCGACCCGCCGGGTTCCTGGGCTCTTTCCTGGTCCAGACCGGCTTCGCGCCGCCCACCGTGTGCGTCGCCGTGGCGAACGGGCGCGAGCACCTCTCCGGCATGCGCCGCAGCGAGCACTTCGCCGTCTCGATCCTCGACGAACGCAGCAAGGGCCTGATGAACCCCTTCTTCAAGAAGGGCAACGATCCCTTCGAGGGCCTGGCCGCCCAGGAGGTCGCCGGCGGCGCGCGGGTGCTCACCGACGCCCTCGCCTGGCTCTCCTGCAAGGTGATCGGCGAACACGAGTTGCCCGACCACGTGATCGTCTTCGGCGAGGTCGTCGACGCGCACCTCGCGCGCGAGGCCGACCCGCTGGTCCACCTGCGCAAGAACGGGCTGTCCTACTGATCCGCGCCCGGGCGCGCGCCCAGGAGGATGGGCCGCCAGTCCGCGGGCAGGGGCTGGGCCGCCCGCTCGGCGTCCGCCGCGAGGCCTTCGAGCGCCAAGGAGAGCACTTCGCGGGCCCGGGCGAGGTCCCCGTCGCCGGCCAGCTCCCCCAACAGCAGGTAGTCGGCCGCACGCCCGAGCTCCCCGACCGCGAGGGCGCGCCGCGCGGCGTCCCACAGGCGCGCTCCGGGGGTGGAGCCCGGATCGCCCTCCAGGCCGGCGGCGAGCCCCACCAGCCGCGCGAGGTCTTCCGCAGGCGCCGCGAGGCGCCCAAGCCCGGCCGCGGCGCGTCCGTAGCGACCCAGGCGCAGGTCGAGGGTCACCTGGTCCGCGGGGTACTCGCGCACCAGGGCGCGCACCTGCAGGCCGACGGTCAGGAGGCAGAGCACCACCCCCAGCCGCGCGATGCGCCGCAATCGGCGGCGCAGGCGCTGCCCCTCGTCCGGGTCGGCGGCGACGCGGGCGATGTAGCGCAAGCGATCGCCGATCGAGAAGTGGCGCCAACCGGCGGCCTCGCGGGCGTGGCCGCCGACCTGCTCCAGGGCGCTCGCCAGCCCCATCGGATCGCGCAGCAGCTCCAGGCTGTGCAGGTCGGCCTCGAGCTCGAAGCGCCGCGACATCCACCCAAAACCCACGCCCCACAGCACCAGCGCCAGGCCGATCCCCACCAGGCCGACCCACTCCTCACCGGGATCGATCCAGCGCACGACGAGGTCCGCCCCCAGGAAAGTCGCCGCCGTCCAAGCCAGGAAGACCAAGACGTGGCGACCCTTCGCGTGCCCGATCTCGTGCGCGAAGACCGCCGCGAGCTGGCGCGGCCCGAGTTGGCCCAACAACGAGTCGCTGAAGATCACCACCCGGTCGCGCGGCGTCAGGCCGACGATGGCCGCGTTGGCGACCAGCCCGCCGGTGCGCCACACGAGCAGATCGCGGCAGCGGAAGCCTGCCCTTGCCGCCACCGCCTCGAGCACCGCCCGCTCGGGCCCCGGCGCCAGGGGGACCGTGTCCCAGGTGTTGCGCAGCAGCAGCGGCAGGCCCAGGGCGAACAGCGCCAGCAGGCTGACGGAGAACGCCGCGCTCCAGAGCGCGACGCTCTCGATGCGCAGGCGCAGCGCGTCGCTCGCCCCCACCGCCGCGGCGAGCGTCACGTAGACGACCACCGGGGCGAGCGCGCTGGCGAACATCCGCACCTGGAAGCGCCGCAGCCGCGCGCGGGCCTGGTCGCCGCGGCTCTGGGAGCGGGCCTGCGCGTCGATCAGGGCCAGCGTGAAGACGACGTAGGGCGCGAGCAGGAGCAAGATGCTCGCGCGCGGCCACTCGAGCAGCGAGATCGGCTCCCCGACGAAGCCCTCGACCGCCGCGTGCCAACCGAGGGGCCCGAGGACCACGTAGTGCAGGAGCGGCGGCAAGAGCTCCAGGCTCCGCGCCACGCGCGCCGCCGCCCGGAACCGCCCCCGTCCGCCCAGGCGCGCCGCGAAGCCCGCGCCGAGGTAGGGCACGCACAACAACCCCGGCGCCAGCCACACCGGCCCCACGGCGCCGCCGAACCCCGCTTCCACGAGCCCGTGGGCCGCCAACGCGGCCAGGATGCCGACCAGGTAACCCACGCCTCAGGCCTCCCGCGCCGCGCTCGGGCGTGCGGGCCGCAAGTCCCTCGGCGTCGAGCGGGATCGGAGTCGTTGCCTCATGGGCGTCCCCGGGAACGCTACCCGGCGGCCTGGAAGCAGGGAAGCGCCGCGGCCCGACCGCCGGCCGTCGGCGCCCCCTCCGGGGGCGGGTTAGGCTGGAAGCGCGCTCGTCGCCCGCGATTCCAGGAGTTCCCCCCGCGAACCGGCGCCGCCGCGGGAAGGGCTCCCGACGCACGCGACCGGCGCCCGACGATGAACGAGCTCACCTCGTGGACCCTGATCCGATCCGCGGCCGAGGGCGGCCGGGCGGCGCGCGAGGAGTTCGGCCGCAGGTACCTGCCGCTCGTCGAGGCCTGCCTCGCTTCGCTCGGACCCCTGCGGCCGAGCGGAACCGATCTCGACGACGCGGTGGGCGAGGTGCTCGTCGAGTGCCTCAAGACCCAAGGCATCCTCGAACGCGCCGAGCGCGGGCGCGGGGCGGGTTTTCGGGCCCTGCTCTTCGCCGCCTGCCGCAACGTCGCCCTGCGCCAGAAGACACGCCGGGGTCGGCGCCGCGAGATCGCGGCCGAGACCGGGGTGATCGAGGCGCTGACCTTCGAGGAGGAGCGCACGCTGGGGCGCGCCTTCGACCAGGCCTGGGCCGCCGAGCTCCTGCGCGAAGCCGGCGAACACCAGGCCCGCGAGGCGCAGCGCAAGGGCGTGGCCGCCGTCCGGCGCGTCGAGATCCTGCGCCTGCGTTTCCAGGAGGGCCTCGAGGTGCGTCGCATCGCGGCCTTGCTCGCCCTCGAGCCCGACTTCGTGCACCACGAGTACGCCCAGGCCCGCAAGGAGTTCGAGCGCTCCCTGCGCGCCGTGATCGCCGAGCACCATCCGGACGCCCCCGAGGAGGCGGCGCGCGAGCTGCGCGAACTCCTCGAGCTGTTCACCATCCGCGGCGCGTGAGGGCGGCGCGCACGTCCCGCTCCCAAGCATCGTCGCCCGCGTCCGAATGGCCGAGTCGCGCGAGGCGTCCGGTCTGGTGGGGCAGGTTCCCGACGATGCAGCGGTCGGCGTCCGCGAGGTCGATCGCGTGCACCGCGCCGGTCGAGCTGGCGAGGAGCAGGCGCCGGCCGGCGGCGGCGACGTCCACGCTCAACGCCTCCCAGCCCTCGAGCTCGTCGAGCACCACCAGCGCGCGCCCCTCCTCGAGATCCCACAGCCGCACGCTGCCGTCCCCCGAGGCGCTCAGCACGCGCTGGGACTCGCCGGCGGGGAAGGCGAGGTCCCAGGGGGTCGCCGTGTGGCCCTCGAGGACCGCGAGCACCTCGAGCGTGCGCGCGTCGACCTGCAGCAGCTCCCCCGCCCACGTGCTGACGACCAGCGCGTCGCCGTCGGGCGCGAAGCTCGGCATCCACAACGCGCCGCGATCCTCGAGCGCCCGCAGCTCGTTCCCCGCGGCGTCGAACAGGACCAGGCCGCGCCCGCGATCCACGATCGCGAGCCGCGTCCCGTCCGGCGACCAGGCGAGCCCGCCGACGTCTCCGAGGAGCGCGATGCGCACGTGCGGCGCCCGCGCCTCGAGGTCGCGCACGATCACCGAGCCCGGCCGCTCGCCGTGCGCGACCCGGCGACCGTCCGGGTGCAGGGCCAACGAGCCCCGCGTCAGCGCCCGCACGGGTCCGAAGCTCCCGACGACGCGTCCGTCGCGCGCGTCGACCCGCAGCGCTCGCCCTGCCTCGCCCGCGACCAGGGCCCACTCCCCACCGCCACCGACCGCGATCGCGCGAATGCGGCGGTCGAGCACGGGAGCGCTCCAGCGCACGGCGCCGGTCGCCGTCTCGACCGCGCACAGACGACCGGCTTCGTCCCCCACGAGCGCCAGCTCACCTTCCCCGAGGAACACGGCCACGCTGCGGCCCTCCGCGCGCACCAACGGCCGCGGATCCTGGATCACGCGCGCCTCCCAGGCGCGCACCTGCAAGCTGCCCGCGGTGACGAGCACGGTGCCGTCCTCGACGAGCTGGAAACACTCGGTCGGGTGGCGCAGCCGCACCCGCCGCCGCGCCCCGTCGAGCGACCACTCGTCGAGCGACCACCACCCGCTGACCAGCGCCCGAGCGCGCGGCGGGTCGAGCTCGATCTGGCGAATGGTGCCGTTGGGAGCCGACCACTCCTCGAGCTGCGCCCCGTCCGCGCAGTCGATCACGCGCACTCTTCGGTCGACGCCGCCCGCGTAGAGGCGCTCGCCCGCTCGGTCGAAGACCATGCGCCGCACCTCGAGACCCGTGGGCGCGGTCCTCCAGAGCGGCGTCGCGCGGGTGAGGTCCCACAGGACCACCGATCCGTCCGCCAGGCCCAGGGCGAGGCGCAGGCCACCGGGCGCGAGCTCGAGGTCGCGCACGGGCGCGCCGACCTCGGCGAACGTGTGCTGCTCGCCGTCCGTCCCCAGCTCGACCTCGAGCAGGCGCCCGTCGTCGAGCCCGACCCAGGCGAGGTCGTCGGCTGGACAGGCGAGCGCGTTGCCTTCGTGACCGCTCGACGCGCCGCTGCCCAGATCGAACGCGAAGCGGACCTCGAGGCTGCGCGCGTCGAGCACGGACAGCATGCGGCGGACGTCGAGGTGCACGAGGTGACGGCCGTCGGGCGTGAGCCGCAGCCGCTGCGTGCCGTGCTCGGCCCGAAACCCGCTCGCGCGCGGCGCGAAGTCCGGCGGAGCGTGTTCGCGTAGCTCGCCGTCGTAGCCCAGGCTCACCAGGCGCCCATCCGGGAGCGCCACGAACTCGTAGGTCGCGCGTTCGGAGAGCTCGTGCGTCGCCAGGCATGGGAAGCGCCGGTAGAGGTCGCGCAGACCCCACAACACGTCCTGCGCGCCGGCCGAGTGGGCGAGCTCGCCCCACAGCAGGTCCTCGGCCTTCTGGAGGTGCCCGGCCATCGCGAACAGTCGCGCGCGGTCGAGGTTCGAGCGGCGCAGCTCCCGGGCCAGCGCGTCCCGCGTGAGGCCCACCGAGTCCGCCAGGGCGCGGTTGCGACGGGCCTGCACGCCGGCGAACAGGGCGAAGGCGAGCACCAGCAGCACGATGGTGAACGCCGAGCCGACCAGCAGGCGGTGCCGCCGCAGGAGCTTGGCGATCAGATACAGCGCCGAGTGTTCGCGGGCCAGGATCGGCTCGCCGCGCAGGTGCCGCCGCAGGTCGCCGGCGAGCTCGGCGGCCGAGGCGTAGCGCTCGTCCCGATCCTTGGCGAGGGCCCCCGAGACGATCGTGTCGAGTTCGGTCGGGAGACCGCGTTCGCGCCGCGAGGGCCGCTCGGGGACGCGGGTGCGGATGCGCAGCACGGCCTCGGCCAGGGACAGCCCGCCGACCTCGATCGGCACGGACCCGCACAGGAGCCGGTAGAGCAACACGCCCAGGGCATAGACGTCGCTGCGCGCGTCGATCGCGGCCAGGTCCCCCGCGGCCTGCTCGGGGCTCATGTAGGCGAGCGTCCCCACGAGCTGCCCCTCGAGCGTGACGCGGGTGTTGGCCCCGGTCTGCGACTCGGACTCGAGGACCCGCGCCACGCCGAAGTCGAGCACCTTGGGCTGCCCCGGCCCGCCGAGGCCGTCGTCGGTCACGAGCACGTTGGCCGGCTTGAGGTCGCGGTGCACGACGCCCCGTTGGTGGGCGTGCTCGAGCGCGTCGCACACCCGCGCGAGCAGCTCGAGGCGCGCGGGGAGGTCGAGCTCGCGCTCCCGCGCCCACTCGTCCAGCGGCAACCCCTCGACGAGCTCCAGCGCGAGGAAGTGCAGGGGCACGCCCAGGCCCTCGAGCTCGACCGTCCCGGCCTCGTGGATCTGGGCGATGCCGGGGTGCTGCAAGCTGCCCAGCAGCTCCGCCTCCTGTTGGAAGCGGCGCAGCAGGGCGCGGGTGCTCCCCGAGGGCGTGAGCAGCTTGAGGGCCACGCGCCGGCGCGGGTTGCGCTGCTCGGCCACGTAGACCGTTCCCATGCCGCCGGCGCCCAGGCGGTGGAGGATGCGATAGCCGCCGAGCTCGCGTCCCGAATCGAGGCGATCGACGGGCCCCGTGGAACCCGCGCGCCGGGAGAACGCCGCGGCCAGGAGCAGGTCGGGCAGCAGGAGCTCGTCGCCTCCGTCCCCGGCCGGCGCGGATCGTTCGTCCATGCGGATCGATCGTAGCGCCGCGGCGGAGGGGTGCAGCCTCGCCGCAGCGGGACCCTCCTCGACCGGCTGCCAGGGCCGAGGGTTTTCGGCCCTTCCGCGCCGCGAAGGGGCCGACCCGCGGGAAGCCCTCCTGCGCGGGGGATGGGCAGCCCCTCCCCGACGCGCGGACCTCCAACCCGAACCGGACACGCCATGGCCCCGCTCCGACTCCACCCCGCGCTCCTCCCGTGCGGCCTGCTGCTGCTCGCCGTCCCCTCCTCCGCCCAGCGCTCGCCCGCCGCGGAGGCAGCGCTCGAACCCTCGGGGGCGGCCGACTCGAAGCCGGAGTGGATCCCACCGAGCAAGCCGGCGCCGACGCCGGACGAGCTCCTCGACACGCGACTGCACCAGCCCTCCGATCCCAGCTCGGACGACCCGCCCCGCTCCGCGTTCCTCCCGTGGACGAACCTGACCGGCCTGCTGCTCTTCGACGAGCCGTCGGACGGCGTGCTGTGGGTGCTCGGCGGCGAGGCGTACAAGGCGCGGTTCGACGCCGGCGGCACGACCTACTACCCGCGCTTCGGCTCCCTCGCGCCGCGCAACTTCCCGTTGGAGATGCACCTCGAAGAGGTTCGGGTCGGCTCTCGGCAGCTCGACTTCGCCTCGGAAGTCGCCCCCGCGCGGGACGGCGCGTACGTGAGCTACGACCGGGGTTCGTTGGTCGAGTTCTACAGGCTGACGGCGGAGACGATGGAGCAGCTCTTCCACTTCGACCACGTCCCGGCCGACGGCGACCTCTCGCTGCGCATCGCGGTCGCGACCGAGCTCGATGCGCGCGCGGCCGACGGAGGTCTGGAGTTCTCGAACGAGTACGGGCTCGTCCGATGCACCCAGGCCGTCGCGTTCGATGCCGCGGGTGAGCGCCTCGCGCTCGAGACCACCTTCGAGGACGGCGCGCTGCGCATCGATGTCCCGCGCTCCTTCCTCGCCCGCGCCACGTTCCCCATCACGATCGACCCGATCTACCAATCGATCGTCTTCGCCACCGACCCGTCGGTCGCCGGAGTCGACCTGGACGTCGCCTACGATTCGGTCACCAACCGCTACTGCATCGTCTGGCAACGGCCTTTCACCGCCAGCGATCAGGACGTCTTCTGTCAGCTCTTCGACCTCGACCTGGTGCCCGTTCCGGCCTCGACCGCGTCGATCGACTTCACCAACGAATGCTGGGAGCGACCGAAGATCGCCAACAACACCGTGGCCCATCAGTTCCTGGTCGTCTGCCAGACGTCCGCGAACTGCTCCACTCCCTACACCGTACGAGGCCGCACGCGCGAAGCCGGCAGCGTCTCGACCGGCCTGCCCTTCGAGATCAGCGTCGGCCTGGCGGGCGACAAGCTGCGCCCTGACGTCGGCGGCGACCCCGTCTCGGTGCCCCTGACGTACTACTGCGTCGTCTGGGAGCGCCGCATGGGCGCCTCGGACCACGACATCCACTACCAACTCGTGAGCCCGAACGGCTCGCTGCTCTTCCCGAGCTCGCAGTACGTCGACAATACCTCCGGCACGCTGGACCGCTTCGTCGCGATCTCCAAGTCGAACGGACGCGCGCCCGCCCAGAGCCAGCGCTGGAACGTCGTGTGGCAACGCACCTTCGGGCCGGACGACGAGGACATCTGCGGCGCGCAGATCGGTTGGAACGGCAGCCTCGTGGCGCCGACTTTCCCGATCGACACGTCGGCCCTCGACGACCGCGCGCCGCAGGTCTCCTCGCTCCTGAGCGGAGGCGCGGGCGAGCGGGAGTACCTCGTCGTCTACGAACGTCACATCAACTCCAGCTCGCGCATCCAGGGCCGCGCGATGCGCGGGAACCTGCCCGTCACCGCCAGCACCAACCTCTCCGCGCTCCAGGGCGATCCCTCCACGACGAATCAGATCCATCCCTCGGTCGACTCCGACGGGAACGTCTTCGCGATGCTCTACGCGGAGTACGATGCCGGTCCCCCGCAGCAGACCTCGTACCGCATCTCGACCTTCGACCTCTCGGTGGCGACCGCTGCGCTCGTCCCGACCGAGACCCGCGTGTGGAGCACCACGAGCATCTACGGTCCGGGACGGACGCGCATCACCTCACAACAGAGCGGCACGGCGGGAGTGCCGACGCAACCGTACCGGTTCCTGGGCACCTACCACTACGCCGACAACGACGCCCCGGTCGTCAACGTCGGCGTGCTGCACGACGCCGTCTCCCCTCCGGGGACCCCGTTCTGCTTCGGCCACGGCGCGGCCTCGGTGTGCCCCTGCGGAAACACCTCCACGCCCGGACGGGGTTGCCGCAACAGCACCGGCGCGGGTAGCCGGCTCTCGGCGTTGGGCACACACCGCACGAGCCAGGGCAACTTCGCCCTGCGCGCCGAACAGACGCTCCCCGGGATGGCGGGCATGTTCTTCCAGGGCGCGCTCGTGCATTCGGGCGGCAACGGAATCCTGTACGGCGACGGGCGCCTGTGCACGACGGGCATCGTGATGCGCCTCCAGGTCGTGCTCGCCGACGGCAACGGGACCGCGACCTCGACCATCTCGATCCCGGCCGCGGGCGGAGTCTCGCCGGGGGATCGTCGCTACTACCAGTACTGGTACCGCGACACCCAGGGCGAGTGCGGCTCGGGCTTCAACCTGAGCAACGCCTACGAGGTGACCTGGGCCTGGTAGCGCGCGCCCTCGGCGACGACGCGGGGCGTCCGGGAAGGGTCTTCTCGGACGCCCCGCGCGTTCTTGGCTCCGGCGACCGGCCGCTGGGCCCCGCCTGGTACGAGCAGCGCTCCGACTCGGGCGCAGGAAGGGGTCCCTCGACCCCCGACTCGCGCTGTGGGTAGCATTGGGGCTCCCCTCTCCCGGCAGCCAGAGGCCCCCATGAGAACCCTACTTGCGCTCGCGATGCTGTGTGCCTGCCCGACCGCGTTCGGCTGGGCGCAGGAGCCCGCAGCGGTCGTCCCCTCACCGCAGGTCGAGCAACGCCTGACCGAGATCCGACGCGAGGCCGACGCGATCGTCGACGCCTGGCGCGCGGAAGCGGCCCGCGAGCAAGAACGGTACGCGGCCGAGCTCGAGCGCGCCCAGGCCGAGGGACGGGCGGTCGCCGCGCTCCCCATGTCGAGCCCGGACTTCACGCCCGTGATCGACAAGTTGGTCGGCTGGTCGGAAGCGCACCCCGGAGAGGACGCGGCCTACTACCTCGTGCAGGCCCTGCACTATGGCGGCGCGCGCCAGGAGCGCGGCCGCGCGATCCTCGAGCGCCTGCTCGAGCACCATTCCAAGTCTCCCGCGTGGGCTCGGCTCGGAACGCTGTTGCCGCGCGTCGTGCAGGGCCTGGGCAAGGAGGACCGGCGACGGTTCTTGGACGCGCTCTCCGCCAACCCGGACGTCGACGTGCGGGGCTGGCTGGCGCTGCTCGAGCACTCCGAGGCGGTCGAGAAGGCCGCTCTCGATTCGGAGCGCTACCGCGTCGCCAAGGCGGCCCTGCTCGCCGCCCGCGAGTCGGCCCGCGATCCGGCGCTGCGCGAGGAGCTGATGGCCCCCATCGACCTGCGCGAACGGTTCGCCATCGGCGCCGTCTCGCCCGACATCGAGGGCCTCGACCTCGACGGCGCGCCGTTCCGTCTCTCCGATCACCGCGGCAAGGTGATCCTCCTGAGCTTCTGGGGCGACTGGTGAGGCCCCTGCCGGGGTCTCTACCCCGCCGAGCGGTCGCTCGTGGACGAGATGCGTGATGCCCCCTTCGTGCTGATCGGCGTGAACAGCGATTCCCTCGAGCGCGCGCGCCGCGCCGTCGAGGAGAACGAGCTCAATTGGCGCAGCTTCCAGAACCAACCCGAGGGCGCTCCACGCTCGATCGCCCAGACCTGGCAAGTCCGCGGCTGGCCCACCCTGGTCGTCCTCGACGAGACCTTCACCATCCGCTACCGCGGCCACAGCGGCCCGCAAGCCAAAGCCAAGGCCCGCGAGCTCGTGACGCGGCTGCAGTCCGCTTCCGAGGACTGAACCCGACGCTCCCCTAGCGCGCTTCAGTCCGCGAACGCGAACTCGGTGCGCAGGACCAGGACCTCTTCCAGGGGGCGTTCGAGGTCGACGTCGAAGACCTGGTAGTGGGCCCGGCCCTCGGGAAGCCGTGCGCGTTCGCCCGGCCCCAGGAACACCTGCACCGTGACCTTCGCGGCGGGCAGGTTCTGGAGCAGGGCCTCCCCGCGTCCATCGGTCCCGAGGGAACCGACCAGGGCACGCGCGCTGGCGGGTACCCAGATGGTATGCCCGTCGCGGTCGGCGACGATCAGGGTCGCACGCAGCGGCGCACCGCTCGCATCGAGAACGCGCACCGCCAAGGAGCGCACGGGGAAGAGCTCGAGGTCCTGGTGGTGCACGCCCGCACCGCGCTCGGTCGGGACGAAGCCCTGATCGCGATAGCCCGCCGCCTTGACGAAGAGCCCGGATTCCATGGGCGCGAAACCGCCGATGCGATAGCGGCCGTCCTCGTCGTGCACCGGGATGGGCTGGCTGTTGAAGGCGCAGGCGTTGCCCTCGAGTCCGGGGAACCGGCCTAGCAGGGTGAGGGTGAACTCGCGCACCGGCAGGCCCGTCAGGGCGTCGAAGGCGCGGCCCTCGAACACCATGTCCTCGAAGCCCGCCGGATCGAGGCGCAGCAGCAGGTCCGGGTCGCCCGACTTCACCAGCCAGGCCTGGCGGCGCGGGACGCCCGCGTGCAACTGGACGGTCGATAGCTCGAAGGTCCCCGTGCCCAGGCCGTCGAAGCGGAAGCGCCCGGCGCCATCGGTGCGCGTCTCGAACAGGCCGAGCACCAGGCCTTCCCAGGTCGGCGGGAGGTGGAACGGGCGCTCTGCCTCACCCTGCACCATGCGCTCGCCCTGGATGCGCAGTGCGCCTCGGTCGTGCAGGTTATCGAACCCTGTCTAAGTTCACACAGTGCCAAATGTACGTTTTTGGGGGAACGAGAACTGCGGTCATTTTCGCCGACACCGCATCTCCCTTATCCACTCTCCCGACCAAGCGACGCGACACCCAGGCGGTGTAGCTTTCCAGGCCATCGCCGGGCTCGCCGGGCGCATGCACTGTTATCTGGCTCATAGGCTCTACTCCGAGTACGCCTAGTCGCTTTCGTGCAACCGAGGGGTGCCCCAGCCCGAGTGACCTCGCAGGATCGACGACCAGCAGTAGCTCACGCAGGATTCCGGCAAGCTGCACTTCTTGGTTTCTTCTTGGTTCGACCGCTACGATCGGGTCACCCACATTCCCATTTGCATTTCGAGGTTGCCCCACATCTAGTAGGCTGAAGGAGTCTGGCGGCCGAATGATGACGATATTGGGACTGAGCCGGACCTTGATCCGACCCTCCGCGTCGACCGATCGCTCGAGCGTGCTCTCCCACGAGGCTTCACAATCATGAATAGGCCAGGGATGGCCCAATTCGTCAAAGAGAACCTTGCATCCGTGCCGGCATGAGAAGAAGAAGATCGGGGTGCGGCACGAGGAGCACTTCGTTGGCCAAGTTGTCGCACTACACCAAGGGCCATGACTTTGATTCAACATCCTGTGATCGAAATCTGCTCTATTGCGATTGTGTCACGGCAGTAGAGTGGCCGGCCCGAGGAGGAGGAGTTCATCGTCGGTGCGCTCGATCCGCAGTGCGCCGCCGGGGAGGTGGAGGTCGAGGGGGGGGGAGGCGCCTTCGCGCAGCATGAGGTAGGCGGCGGCGGCGGCGGTGTTGGTGCCGCAGGCGGCCGTCTCGCCGACGCCGCGTTCGAAGACGCGTAGGTGGTGGGCGCCGTCGCGGGTGGCGAGGAAGCCGACGTTGACGCCGCGCGGGAAGGCCGGGTGGGTCTGGAGGGCGGCGCCGCGGCGCGCCACGTCGCAGGCACGTTCGTCCGCGACGCGCAGGACGAGGTGCGGGTTGCCGAGGTCGAAGGCGAGGCCCGCGCGCTCGCCGCCCTCGAGCTCCACCGGCGGGTCGGGCTCGCGCCAGGTGAGCGGCCCCATCGAGCCCAGGAGCAGGGCCGAGCGGCCGTCCGCGCCGCGCTCCACGAGCCGTACCTCGCGCACGCCCGCGTCCGTCTCGATGGACACGCGCTCGCCGGCCACGATCCCCTCCCGCAGCAGGTACCACGCCGCGCAGCGCAGCCCGTTGCCGCAGGCTTCGGGCCGCGACCCGTCGCGGTTGCGGATCTCGAGCCGCGCGTGGGCCCCGGCCTGGCCCGCGGCCGTCAAGAACAGCACCCCGTCCCAGCGCTCGCCCCCCGGCCCCGGCCGCGCGCACAACTCCCGCGCAAAACCCGCCCGATCGTCCGGCAACTCCGCCCCCCGCCCGTCGACGAGCACGAACCGATTGTCCGCGCCGGACACCGGCACCAGGGCGGGGTTCGAGGGGGCATCCGGCATTCCCCGAGGGTACCGCCAGACTCCCCGAAGCCCAGGGGCGTCGCGCCCCGCGAGCCAGCCCCCGAAGCACCTGAGACTGGCCGACCCCAAGCTCACCCCCGGGGCCGCGGGAGCTTCTGGGTGTTCTTGAAGTGCAGCTTGGCGAGTTGGGCGAGCAGGGCGTGGCCGCCGCGGGTGTAGAGCAGGCGGGCGGCGACGTCGACGGGGGGGCCGGCGCCCTTGGGGAGGGTGAGGTCGTGGGCCTCGCCGAGCTCCTTCAACGCCAGCAGGAACTCGGAGCGGGCCAGGAGGCTGGCGGCGGCGACGGCGGGGTCGTCCTCGGCGCGCGGGCGTTGTTCGAGCTCGAGGGCGAGGTCCGACAGGCGGCTGGCGACCAGGCGTTCGTCGGCGAAGCGGTCGACGACGACGCGCTCGCCCGGGGCGGCGAGCTCGCGGATCACCTCGGCGTGCAGGTCGGCGAGCAACCCGTTCAGGTTGCCCGCGGCCGCGTGGCGGCGGTTGTACTCGGGGGGATCGAGGCGCCGCACCGCGTGGGGTAGGTGGCGGATCGCGGCGCCGAGCGCCAGCGCCTTGGTGTCGCTGACGCGCTTGGAGTCCATCACGCCCGAGGCGACGAGCCCGCGCGCTTGTTCAGGCGAGAGGCGCACGGCCGCCACGACCAGGGGGCCGAAGTAATCGCCCTTGCCGCACTCGTCCGAGCCGGTGGTCGGCACCTCGAGCGTGCGCATCGCGCCGCCGCCGGCCGGAGCGCGGGCGGGCAGCGCGGCGTCCCCGAGGAAGCGCCCCACGAAGGCGGCCGGATCGGCGCCCTGCACGACGAGTTTTCCCGAGGCATAGAGGGTCGCCACGACGTCGGCGCCCTTCACGCTGAAGAGCGCATGGGGCACGGAGCGGAACTCGAAGGCCGCGGCGGAGAGGCGCTCCTTCAGAGGGCCGCGTTGGGCGGGCGGCACGACGAGCACGAGGGTGTCCTGGGCCACGGGCCGATCTTCGCAGCTCGGTGCACCCTCCGGTAGCTCGGGGCGGGCCGACCCGCTCGTCCGGCGAGGCGCGGTGTGGTTCCATGGACGCCCGATGGACGCACCGCGCGAGTTCGACACAGACCTGCGACCGGACGAGATCGACCCGCAGCGCCCGCGGCCCCTCGAGACCCCTTGGGGGAGCTTCGCGCTCTACCGCGTCGGCGGCGAGGTGTTCGCCAGCCAGAGCTTCTGCCCACACCTCGAGGGACCACTCTTCCAGGGCACCCTCTCGGGCGAGACGATCACCTGCCCCTGGCACCGCTGGCGCTTCTCGCTGCGCACGGGGGAGCGGCTCGACCTGCACCTCACGGGAGGGAGACCCCTGGCCCTGCTCGCGGTCCGCGTCGGACCCCGGGGCACGCTGCTGCTCCGGCCCGCGGCGCCCGGCGGGGGCTGAGCGCGCGGACTCGGACGGGCTCCGAGGGGCGGACGGCGCGCGGCCAGGGCTAGAATGCGCGGCCCGCGCCCCGAGAACTCCGCCCCTCCGAGAGGTCGTCCGTGTCCCAGATCAAGAAGTCCATCCTCGAGTGCATCGGCAACACGCCCCTGGTCCAACTGCGTCGCATCGGGCGCGACACGGGGGCCGAGATCCTGGCCAAGTGCGAGTTCATGAACCCGGGCGGCTCGGTCAAGGACCGCATCGGCAAGCGCATGGTCGAGGAGGCGCAGCGCAGCGGGCGCATCAAGCCCGGCGACACGCTGATCGAGCCCACCAGCGGCAACACGGGCATCGGCATGGCCCTGGCGGCGGCCGTCTACGGCTACCGCATGATCATCACCATGCCCGAGAAGATGAGCCGCGAGAAGCAGGTGGTGCTCGAGGCGCTGGGTGCCGAGATCATCCGCACGCCGACCGAGGCCGCCTGGGACGCGCCCGAGAGCCACATCGGCGTCGCGCGCCAGCTGCAGAAGATCCTGCCCAACGCGCACGTGCTCGATCAGTACGCGAACCCCGACAACCCGCTGGCGCACTACGAGGGCACGGGCAAGGAGATCCTCGAGCAGACCGGCGGCAAGCTCGACATCTGCGTGCTCACGGCGGGCACCGGCGGCACGCTGACCGGCGTGGCGCGCCGGCTCAAGGAAGCGCTGCCCAAGGTCAAGATCGTGGGCGTCGACCCGGTGGGCTCGATCCTGGCCGGCCCGGGCGAGATCGGCAGCTACAAGGTCGAGGGCATCGGCTACGACTTCATCCCGGACGTGCTCGACCGGAGTCTCGTCGACGAGTGGGTCAAGACCGAGGACCGCGAGTCGTTCATCATGGCGCGGCGCCTGATCCGCGAGGAGGGCCTGCTCGTCGGCGGGAGCTGCGGGTCGGCGGTCTGGGCCGCGGTCCAGGTCGCGCGCCGCGAGGGCCAGGGCAAGCGCATCGTGACGCTGCTGCCGGACTCGGTGCGCAACTACATGACCAAGTTCCTCGACGACCAGTGGATGAAGGAGAACCGCTTCAGCGAAACGAGCTGGAAGACCCGGCGCGTGGGGGAGCTGCTCCTGCGCATGCCGCCGCGCGAGCTCGTCACGGCCACCAGCTCCGACACCGTGGCCGACTCGGTGCTGAAGATGAAGGAGCACGGCATCAGCCAGCTCCCGGTGATCGACGAGGGCCGCCTGGTCGGCATCGTGACCGAGTCGGACCTCCTGGGCCGCCTCGTGGAGGATCGCGCCAGCCTCTCGAGCGCCGTCGCCGAGGTCATGTTCCGCAACGTGCGCACCGTGCACCACGACGACGAGGCGCGCGCCCTGTTCGACCGCTTCAGCCACGACGAGGTCGGCCTGGTGGTCGGCGAGAGCAATCAGCTCATCGGGATCATCACCAAGATGGACCTGGTCGAGTCCCTGACCGGCGCCGCGACCTGAACCCCAGGGATGCCCGGATCCCTGCGCGACCCGAGCCCCCGCGGCCCGCAGCACCGCCGCGGCCGCGACGCGCACGGTCCGGGGGTCGCGCGCCCCGGCGCCGGCCCATGAGCGCACCCTTGCGCGTCCTGGCGCTCGAACCGTGGCTGGGCGGCAGCCACGAGCGCTTCCTGGGCGCGTGGCGGGCGCGCAGCGCGCACGCCGTCGAGGTGCTCGGGCTGCCCGCGCGGCACTGGAAGTGGCGCATGGAGGGCGGAGCGTGGGCGCTGGCGCGTCGGCTCGCGGGGCTGCCGCTCGCCGACGTGCTGGTGGTGTCCGACTACGTCGACCTGGCGCGCCTGCGCGGGCTCGCTCCACCGGAGTGGGCCCAGATCCCGGCGCTGGTCTACTTCCACGAGAACCAACTCACCTATCCGCTCGGCGAAGGCGAGGAGCGCGATCTCGGCCACGGCTTCACCAACGTGTTGACCTGCCTCGCGGCGGAGGCGATCGCGTTCAACTCCGAGTACCACCGGAGCGAGTTCGAGGCCGCGGCGCGTCAGCTCCTCGCCGCCCTGCCGCGGCCCGCTCCGCGCGCCGAGCTGGCGCAGAAACTCGCCGCGGCGCGGGTCGTGCCACCCGGCATCGAGCTCGAAGCGTTGCCGCTGGGCCCGGGGGGCGAGGGTCCACTGCGCGTGGTCTTCAACCAACGTTGGGAGCACGACAAGGACCCATTGGCGGTGCTGCGGGCGCTCTCCGCCGCGCGCGCGCGCGGGGCGGCGCTGGAGCTGGTCCTGCTCGGACCGAGCGCGCGAGAGCTGCCGGCCGGCGTCGCGGAGGCGCTCGAGCCCCTGACCCCGATCGTCCGGCACCGCGGCCCGCTCGCGGACCGGGCCGAGTACGCCCGGCACCTCGGCCACTGTGACCTCGTGATCTCCTGCGCCCGGCACGAGTTCTACGGCATGGCGGTACTCGAGGCCCTCTCCTGCGGCGCGGCTCCGTTGCTCCCCCGCCGACTCGCCTATCCCGAGGTCCTGCCCGAGTCGCTGCACGCGGGCGCGCTCTACGACTCGTCCGCCGACCTCGTCGAACGGCTCGTCGTCGCCGCGCGCGACCCACTCCCCCTGCGGGATCCCGCCCGGCGCCGCACCCAGCGCGCCGCCCTCGCGCGGCACGACGCCGCCCACACGGCGCGCGCCCTCGACGGGTGGGTCGAGCAACTGGCGCGCGGGGGATGCTGAGCTCGCTTGGGGCTGGTTGCAGCCGAGGCTCAACGCCGGGCGGGGCGGCGCAGGGCGAGCAGGGCCTCGACCATCAGCCACAGGGCCAGCACGAAGAGGATCGAGCCGACGATCAGCAGGAGGTGGTCCTGCTCGCGGCCGCCGGGGGCGAAGTCGCGCAGGTTGGTAGCCATCGCGGCCAAGGTGCTGAGCATCATGAACACGGCCGGCAGCGCGGTGGGCCAGGTCGGTTTTCCGCGCGCGCGCAGCCACAGCGAGACCAAGGTCAGCGTGAGGCCCGCCAGGAGCTGGTTCGTGGTGCCGAACAGCGTCCACAGCGCCAACGCGGCGGGCCGGCCCTCGATCTCGTAGAAGGCGAAGGTGCCGATCGTGGCGCAGGCGAGCAGCGAGGAGACGTAGCGGTTCTGCCCGAACGGCAGACGCAGGTAGGAGCTGAGCTCCTCGATGTTGAAGCGCAGCAGCCGCGTCGCCGAATCGAGGGTCGTCAGCGCGAACGACACCACGACCATCGCGATCAGCGCGGCCGCGAGATTCGGCGCCACGCCCAGGTCCACGACGAAGGTCGTCGTGCCGTGGATGAAGGCGTCGATCTTCATCGCCAGGCCCTGCACCGACGCCCAGTCGTGGTACATCTCGTGCCACAGGGCCGGTGACGCGACGCCCGCCGTGCAGGCCAGGGTGGCGAGCAGCCCGAGCAGGCTCTCGCCGATCATGCCCCCATACCCGATCGGCTGGGCGTGCGTCTCGCGGTCGAGCTGCTTGGCCGTCGTACCCGAGCTCACCAGGCCGTGGAAACCACTCGCCGCGCCGCAGGCGATGATGATGAACACGAACGGCAGCAACCCCGGAGCTCCCGGCGGATCGGGTCGGAAAGCCGGGGCGGCGAAGGCGTGGTCCCCGAGGAACAGGCCGGCGAAGGCCAGCCCCAGGCCCAGGTAGAGCAGCAACGAATTGAGGAAGTCCCGCGACTGCAGCAGCGCCCAGACCGGCAGCACCGAGGCCGCGAAGGCGTAGGCGAGCAGGATCCAGGTCCAGGTCGCGGGCGCGGGCCAGAACGACTCGGGCAGGCCCAGGGTGGGGAGCTTCATGCCGCCCCAGATCGAGAGGAGCTGGAGCAGGAAGCCGATCACCGCCACGGGCAGCAGGCTCACCCCCCGGCGGTGCATCAGGATCCCCGAGACCATGGCAATGACCATCAGCGTGGCCGAGGGCATCACCGCCTGGGGGTAGCCCGGGTGCCCGGGGCTGAGCTCGAGCGAGAAGAGGCGCGCGATCACGAACACGAACACGCCCATCGCCAGGGCGATGCCGAAGAAGATGATCAGGTGGAACAGCAGTCCCGCGCGGACCCCGATCACCGACTTGGCGACCTCGCCCACCGACATGCCGCGCGAGCGGGCCGAGATGACCAGCGCCGCCATGTCGTGCACGCAGCCGACGAAGAGCGCGCCGAGCACGACCCACAGCAGAGCCGGCGCCCAGCCCCAGATCACCGCCACCGCCGGCCCGAGCATCGGGGCGAGCCCGGTGATCGAGGCGAAGTGGTGTCCGAAGAGCACCGCCGGCCGCGTCGGCACGTAGTCGACGTCGTCGCGCTGGGCGTGGGCCGGCGTCACGCGCGCAGGGTCGAGGTCGAAGATGCGCCGCGACAGGAAGCCGGCGTAGAAGCGGTAGCCCAGGGCGTACAGCGCGAACGCGGCCAGGGCGGCGAGGGCGGGCGTCATGGGTCGTGGGCGGGACGCCAGCCAGCGCGGGCTCTCAGTCCCGCACGGAACGATACTCGCCGCCCGTGTCGCGGGCCAGGTCGCGGAGCAGCGCGCTCTCGGTGCCGATGGACACCGTGTGGACGCGCACGTGCCGGGCGCTGTTCCAGCGACGGACGGCCGCGCGGATCTCGCCCGGATCGTCGATCGAGCCGCGGTAGGGCGCCCCGTCGGTGAGCAGGTAGATCGTGTCGATGCGCTCGTCCTCGAAGGCGCGCGCCAGGGCGTCGTAGACCGCCGTGTAGCCGTCGGCGTTCTGGCGCCGCACGTAACTCAGCGCGGCCGGGCGAGTCTTCGAGTCCATCGCCACCAGACGATCCTGCCAGGCCATCACGTCGGTCGAGAAGAAGATCACGTTGAACAGGTCGCCGTCGGGATAGCCCTCGAGCACGCGGGCCAGCTCCTCGCGCGCGACGTCCATGCGTGTCCGGCCCCCGCTGACCGCGCCGCGCATCGAGCCGGAGGTGTCGAGCACGAAGCACACCCGGTCGCTCACGACCTCGAGCCCGTAGAACGAGGACACGGTCCGTCCGTCGCGGCGCTGGTTGCTGCGCCGGCGCTCGGCCGCGAGCGCCTCCTCGTGGGGCGGCACGCGGAAGGCCTCGCCCTCGCCGTCCCACCAACGCTTCCACCGCTCGTAGGCCGTGCCCTGATCCTGGCCGGTGACCAGGCGCAGCACCGTCAGGACGTCGCTGCGCAGTTGGCCGGTCTCGCCGTTGACGCGCTGGATGAGGAATGGGATCGACTCCTTGCGTCGCAGGTTGCCGACCTGCTGCAGCACCTCGGCCCGCACGGCCCGGTCGGGGTCGGCGAGCATGGCGTGCAGCCGCTCGAGCGCCTCCCCCGTGCGCAGCTCCGCCAGGGCCACGGCGGCGCCCATGCGGATCGCGGGCACGCGGTCCTGGGAGAAGCCCAGGAGCTCGCGCGGCCAGCCCTCCGCCTCGCCGCGGATCTTGCCCAGGGAGACGATCACCAGCCGGCGCAGGGCCGCGTCCTCCGCGCGCAGGAGCCGGCGCAGGTCGCCTTCGTGGGCCTTCTCGCGCCGCTCGGTCAAGGCCACGAGCGCGGCGTACTGCACGGCCTCGTGCGTGTCCCGCAGGGCGGCGCGCAGGCTCGGCACGACCACGGCGCCCTCGACGGCGGCGAGGGTCTCCACGATCAGGACCTTGAGCAAGGGCTCCGCCTTGCGATCGGCGATCCGCGCCGCCAGCGCGGGCAGGAGCTCGGGCGACGCGAACACGCGCAGGTGGGCGAGCAACGCCTCGCGCGTGCCCGAGGGCCCGATCTGCAGGTTGTCGAGCACCAGGGCGAGGTTCGCCGCGCCGCCCGCGCTCGCCAGGCCAGCGATCAGCGGTCCGACGGCCCAGGCGCGGCACTCGGCGTCGCGCGAGCGCTCGACCAGCCGTCGCAGCTCGGGCGCGGCGGCCTCGCCGAAGAACGAGAGCCCGCGCGCCGCCGCCCTACGGGAGGGCTCGAAGCTGCCCTCGGCGCCGGCCGCCACGAAGGCGATCGCGCGACGTTCGAGGCCCTCCTTGCCGCGGAAGTGCCGGAACGCCCCGAAGCCGGACTGCAGGGGTGGAACCTGGCGCACGAGCCCCACGGCCTGCTCGAGGGCCGTGAGCGCCTCCGCCGTCCCCAGGCGCCCGAGGCGCTCGAAGACCTGCAACTCGACGCCGTCGCGGGCGCGGCGGATCTCCTCCAGGAGTTCGCCCGGGGTCTGCTGGGCGCCGGCCGGGCCGGACAGGGTCGGGAGCGCGCACAGCGCGGCGAGGAGCAGGTGTCGGAGGATCATCGAGGCTGCGGCCCGTCGGTCGGGAGCGGGGGATCGCTCGAGCGCCATCCCCGCCCCATCTTGCCCGATCCCGGCTCAGCGCGCTCGCAATCGGCTCGCCAGCGACAGGCATCCGACCCAGGCGAAGCCCGCGAGGAACAGCAGCAGGAAGGGCAGGGAACCCAACGCGTCGCGCTCGAGCGCACCGACGACGCCCCAGGCGAACCAGGCCGCGACCAGCAGCTCGGCCCCCGGCAACCCGCCCAGGACCGCGCGATAGGGCCCCGCGGACCCGCGCTCACCGCGCTTGGGGGTGCGCACGAACTCGCCCGTGCGGCCGAAGAGGCCCTCGAGCACCGCGCGGGTCTGCGACACGCTCATGCCGATGCCCAGCACCACGGCGAGCAACGAGTCGCGCACGCGCTGCAAGGGGCCGCGGCCCAGGGCCCGCTGGCTCGCGCCGTAGAACAGCAGCACCGAGAGCGTGCAGGCGACGAAGAACGCCAGGTGGACGGCCGGGTGCACCCGGGCCGGGAAGCGCACGACGAGCGGCAGGAGCAGCGCGAGCCCGAACACGCACGGGTAGCCGATGTTCCCGGCGAGGTGCGCCAGGGCTTCGGCGCGCACCCGCAGCGGCTGGTCGGCGCGCAGGAGGCGCGGCCCGAGCTTGCGCAGGACCTGCGCGCTGCCCTTGGCCCAGCGGTGCTGCTGACCCTTGAAGGCCGCGATGTCGGGCGGCAGCTCGGCCGGCGCGGCGACCGCGTGCGCGTAGGAGAATCTCCAGCCCCGTAGCTGCGCGCGGTAGGAGAGGTCGAGGTCCTCGGTCAGCGTGTCGTGCTGCCAGCCGCCCGCGTCCTCGATCGCCGCGCGCCGCCAGATGCCCGCGGTGCCGTTGAAGTTGAAGAACAACCCGCGGTCGAAGCGCACCTTGTGCTCGATCACGAAGTGGCCGTCGAGCAGGGTCGCCTGCGCGCGGGTGAAGGCGTTCTCCTCGCGGTTCTCGTGGCTCCAGCGCGCCTGGACCATGCCGATGCGCGGATCGGCGAAACGCGGCACGAGCCGCAGCAAGAAGTCCGGCGCGGGCAGGAAGTCGGCGTCGAAGATGCACACGAGCTCGCCGCGGGCGCTCGCCATCCCGTGCTCGAGGGCGCCGGCCTTGAATCCCGCGCGGGTCGGGCGGCGCAACACGCGGGCATCGACTCCCTGCTCGACGAGGCGCGCGACCTCGGCGTCGACGATCGCGCCGGTCTCGTCGGTCGAATCGTCGAGCACCTGGATCTCCAGCCGTTGTCGTGGGTACTCGAGCGCGCCCGCGGCGCGGATCAGCCGCGCGGCGACCGTGCGCTCGTTGAACAGCGGGAGCTGCACCGTGATCGCCGGCAGCTCCCCCACCGAACGCTGCGCATCGCCCTCCCCAGATCGCTCCCAGCGAAAGGCCCGCAGCAGGTCGAGGCGATGCAGCCCGAACAGGGCCAGCAAGGACAGGTTCGCCACGTAGGCGGGGGCGACTAGGGACGAGGGATCCACGGGGAGCGGGCGGCGCAGGGGGGAATCCTACCGCCCTGGGGGCCGCGCCGAGTCGCGCCTACGGGCGCGGCCTGGCGCGGTGACCGGCGGGCGCGCATCCGGGGGGGATCCTCAGCCGTCGCGCAGCAGACGCTTGGCGATCTTCCCCGAGCCCGTGCGCGGCAGGGCATCGAGCACGCGGTATCCGCGGGGGATCTTGTAGGCCGCCAGGTGCGCGCGACAGTGGAGGTCCAACTGCCCGAGGTCCAGGCTCGCGCCGTCCTTGGGCACGACCGCGGCCCAGACCCGCTCCCCCCACTCGGGATCGGGGCGCGCGAAGACGGCGCACTCCAAGAGGTCCGGATGGCGGTAGAGCACCGCCTCGACCTCGGTGGTGTAGACCTTCTCGCCGCCGGTGATCACCACGTCCTTGGCACGGTCGACGATGCGCACGGAGCCGTGCTCGTCGAGGGTCGCCAGATCGCCGGTGTAGAGCCAGCCCCCGCGCAGGGCTGCCGCGGTCGCCTCGGGCCGGCGCCAGTAGCCGGGGGTGACCGTCGCACCGCGCACGCGGATCTCGCCCACGCTGCGGTCGTCGGCGGGCACGGGTCGGCCCTCGCCGTCGATCACCTCGAGCTCGATGCCGAGGAATGGCCGGCCGGTGCGCGCGCTCCAGGCGAGGCGTTCCTCGGGCGACCAGGAGCGTTGGCTCGGCGCGAGCTTCGAGAGCGTGAGGTACGGGCTCGTTTCGGTCATGCCGTAGGTCTGCACGTACTCCGCCCCCAGACGAGTCACCACGCGCTGCACGACGTCGGGCGCGATGGGCGCGCCGCCGGAGAGCACCAGTCGCAGGCTGGAGAGATCCCGTCCCGGCAAGCTGCCGTGCTCGACCATGCGCACCAGCAGGGTGGGCACGAGGTTGGTCAGCGTCACGCGCTGCTGTTCGATCAGATCGAGGGCTGCTGCGGTCTCGAAGCGCGGCAGGAAGGCGTGCCGGCCACCGACCAGCGTGATCGCCAGCGTCGACCAGGCGTCGGCCAGGTGGAACATGGGCGCGACGTGGCCCCAGGTGTCGCGCGCGGTGAGCTCGAGCTCGATCGCGGCCGCCAGGGCGTGCCGGCAGACGTTGCCGTGGGTCAGCATGACCCCCTTGGGCTCGCCGGTCGTGCCGCTGGTGTAGTAGAGGTGCGCGAGCTCGTCCTCGGCCGGCTCCGCGAAGCCCGCGAGGGGTGGGCCCAGGGCCGGATCCTCACCCTCCCCCTCCACCCAGCACTCGAGAGCCACGCCCCGCGCCGCGGCCGCCTCGTGTCCCTCGCGCTCCCAACCGCGCCCGGCGATCAGCAGCCGGGCTTCGGCGTCCGCGAGGCAGGCCGCCAGGTCCGTCGGCCGCAGACGGGTGTTGAGCGGCGCGAGCACCGCGCCCCGGGCCGCGACGGCGAAGGTCCACTCGAGGAACTCGGGCGTGTTGTCCTCGAGCAAGCCGACCCGCTCGCCGGCGCCGACGCCCCGGCGCGCGAGCCAGCCCGCGCGGGCCGCCACGCGCCGCTCGAGCTCGCCGTAGGTTCGCGTCCCGTCCCCCACTAGCGCCGTCCCCCGCGGGTCGATGCGCGCGGCGTGCTTCAGCAAGGCGTGGACGTGCATGGCGGCTCGCCGCAACGGTACTCGGCGCCGGTCCGCGTCGCGCCTCAGAACAGCCGGCCCTGGCCCTGGGGGCGCGTGCCCGCGCGCAGGCGCGGGAAGCGGGCCTGGAGTTCGATCGGAGCGGCGGGCGGGGTGCCCTCGAGCAGGGAGCGCAGCTCGAGGGCGTTGGCCACCGCTTGGCCCTCGAAGTGGTTGTTCGTGACGACGAACGTCTCGTCGGTCGCCCCCGCCAGGCGGCGGGCGCGGGCCGCGAGTTCGTCGAGCTCCGCGGGCCCGTAGAGGTAGTCGTAGCGCGCGTCGCGTCCCACGCCGGGCTGGAACCAGGTGCGGGCGTTGCGGCCGTGCAGGCGCAGGTAGCCCAGGGAGGCCGTGGGTTCGTGCCAGACCGGCGGGTGCTCGGGGGCGGCGGGGAGGTCGATGTGGGCGACCGCCAGGCCCAGCGCGCTGAAGCGTTCGAGCGCGGCGGGCACGAACCAGCTCCGGTGGCGCAGCTCGACCGCCAGGGCGCGCCGCCCCGGCGCGGCGAAGAGCTCGTTCAGGCGCTCGAGGCGGCGCGCGTTCGCCGGGTTGCGGGCGAAACCGGCCGGGAACTGGAGCAACAGGGCGGCGAGGCGCCCGTCGCGTTCGAGCGGCGCGAGGCCCGCGAGGAAGGACGCCGCGGCCGCCGGCCAGGGGTCGTCCGGTCCCTCCGCGGGCGCGGAAGTGTGGGTGAAGTCGCGGTGGACCTTGGCGAGGAAACGGAACTCGGCGCAGGGCGCGACGCGCGCCGACCAGCGCTCGGCCATCTCGGCGCCAGGCGGCGCGTAGAACGAGCTGTTGAGCTCGATGCAGGGGAAGAGGCGCGCGAGGTGCGCCAGCGGGTCGAAGCCCCGCGGCGCGGGCGCCGGGTAGACGATGCCCTGCCAGTCGGGATAGGACCAACCGGCCGGGCCCACGCGGATCACGGCGCGTCCTCCAGGCCCAGGGTCCGGGCGGCCCGGCCCTCGACGGCGAGCAGGGCGTCGCGCAGGCGCTCGCTCGCGGCGTCGAGCTCGGCCGAACTCGCCTCGCGGGGCACGTAGAGCGGCTCGCCGTAGGCGTAGGCCACGCGCGCGAAAGGACGCGGGATCGCGAAGCGGTCCCAGCTCGAGAGCCGCCAGGCGCGGTCGGTCACGAAGGCGCAGGGCACGATCGGCCGGCCGGTGGCGCGCGCCATCCAGGCCAGGCCCGGGTTCATCGAGCGCCGCGGGCCGCGCGGCCCGTCGGGCGTCACGACGACGATCCCGCGGGCGTCGAGGGCGGCGAGCATCTCGCGCAGGGCGCGCGCCCCGCCGCGGCTGGCCGAACCGCGGATCACGCCGTAGCCGAAGGAGCGCAGCAGCCGCGCCGAGACGTCGCCGTCGCCGCTCTGCGACACCAGGACGATGTAGTCGGGGCCGCGATGGCCGGGCATGGCCACGAGCATCGAGCCGTGCCAGAGGGCCATGAAGTGTCCGCCGTCCTGGCGCGCGGCGGCGAGGTGCTCCTCACCCTCGCGCCGGATGCGCCAGGTGCGGGCCAGGAGCCCCACCAGGAGCCGGCCGGGCCCCCCGACGAGTCGGCGCCCCAGGGCCCTGCGCGCGCGCTTGAGGCGCGCGCGCAGGGGCGGGCGCGGGCTGCCGGGGCCGACCACGGGGGTGCCGTTCAGGGGGCGACGACGTCGTCGCCGGCGCCCTCCGCGTCCTCGCCGTCCGGACCCAACGACCAGACCAGGAAGCCCTGGCCGCCCTCGGTACGCGCGTAGCGCGGGGCCCGGCCCCACTCGTCGACCGGCACCGAACCGCGGCGCAGGTAGCCGCTCGGGAAGGCCTCGCTGGGACGCAGCAGGTCCTCGATCGCCGCCGGCAGCTCGCCGCGCTCGCTGCGGTAGAGCACGACCGCGAGCTTGACCTCCTGGAGCGCGGAGAGCGTGTCGCCGGACGCGGCCTCGGCGGGCTCGAGGCCTTCGACGAACACGAACTCCTCGCTCGCGCTCGAGCTCACGGCCCCGAACGTCAGGCCGGCGGCGAGGGCCGTGATCAGGAACTCGGGGCCGAACGAGGACTCGGAGTAGCTGTAGATCCCATCCTCGCCCCCGCGGCTCCAGGCAGTCGTGGGCCGGAAGAAACGCGTGAACACCTTCGACTCGGGCAGTTGGGTCACGTCGACCGGCAGCATGCTCGCGTCCGGCACGAGGGCGGCCAACGCGCGGGCCGAGTCGTAGATCCCTCCCACCAGCGCCCCCCAGTCGAGCCAGTGCATCGAGGTGGTTCCCTTGGGGGCCTTGCCCTCCCGGGCCACCGCATGGGTGCCGGCCTCCTCGCCCAAGAGGCGGCGCATCTCCTTCTTCACGTCCATCGCCGACAGCCCGACGACGGCCCGATCCCCCACGATGCCGACCGTCAGGTCGAACGAGATCATGGGTGGGATCCCCATGCCCCCCAGGTTCGGCTTGAGGGTCACCACGGGCTGGCGCCGGTACGGCCGCGTGTCGAGGCTCACCATGCCCCCCGCCTGTTCCTCGACGAACTTCGCGAGTGCCGCGAGGTTCTGCTCGAACGCCCCCGCGTTCTCGAGGCCCAGAACGGCGTGGATCTGGGGGATCTTGAGGCCCGCGATCGGGAGCATGTACACGACGAGGTCGGTCCCGAAGGAGGCCAAGACCCCGTCCAACATCGGACCCAACTTCGCGGCGACCTCCGGCGGAAGCCCTTGCCCGAAGTCCCCCTCTTCGGGGTCCCCGGCCACCACCATCTCGACCAGCCTGGTGGCCGCTCCGCGCAGGGCGTCGCGCGACATGCTCGTGGCCCACACCCAGACCGCCTCCGGAGCCGCGCGCTCGAGGGCCCCCGCGGCCAGGGGGGTGCTGCCGAAGAGTGGCGGAGTCGCGGTCGAGGCCGCCGCGGCGCGGCGCTCGAAGCTCTCGCTCACGAAGCTCCCCTCGCGCAGTTGGAGGCGCGAGCGCATCACCGTGGGCTCGAAGGGCATGAAGTTCCCGAGCAGCGCGCCCGCGATCTCCCCCGCGGCCTCGGGGGTCTCCTGCTCGAGCAGGTCCGCATAGAAGGGCGGCGTGGGGAGCCACCACGTGCTCTCGTAGACAGTTGCTCCCGACGGCGTGCTGAAGCGCTCCGCGCCGCGCAGCTCACCGGCGCGGGCCAGGAAGGAGGGGCCGCCCGCGGCGCGCGCCGCCAGCTCGGTCGGGGAGCTCGCTCCGAGCCCCAAGATCAGCAGTCGATCCGCCGTAACGGTCCAGATCGGGGGCAGATAGGGCGCATTCGGCAGGCTGAAGCGCTGGATCGTGCGGCTCTCGCCCAGGAGCTCGAGCTCCCCGGGTCCCTCCGCGTCCGGCGCGGGCGGCAAGCCCAGGCCGAGCATGCCGACCAGGCGCGCCGGGGCCACGGCGTCGCTGAACTCCAACACGACCTGGACCCCGATGTGGCGCAGCAAGGCCGCCGGGTCGATCTCGAGCTCGAGGGCCAGCGCGTCCGAGCCCGTGAGACCCGTGAACGCCACCGAGGCCGAGCGCAGCTCGCCCCCGATGTCGGCCAGGTTCCGTAGCGCGAGCAGGACTCCGGGATCGGTCATCTCCGCGATCTGATCCTGGAGCCCCTCCCACAGGTCGAAGTCCTCGGGCAGGCCGCCGAGGCGTCGCGCGAGGGCGCCGATCTCTTCGTCCTGCAGCAGGCGCACGAGGGGCGCTTGGCGGTAGGCCTCGAGGGCCGCCGGGACGTTGGGCACCTCGAGGTAGAGGTTCGCGTCGGCCGGGTGCAGGGCGGCGTGGTCGCCGCTCGAGGCGAGGGACAGGAAGAGGAGTGCGGTGAGTTGGATCATGGCGTGGGGATCGGATCGGGCTCCAGGGCGCAACCGCCGCGGCGCCCCCTGCGAACCGGGAGCGCCGCGGCGCGATCGAAGCGCGGAGTTGCGCGTCAGAGGTTGGCGAATTTGCGGAGTTGCTGCTCGTTCTCGACCAGCAGCTTCTGGATCTTCGCGAAGACGGACTTGAGATCCTCGCCCTTGCGGATCTTCATCTTCAGCTCGCCATGGGCCTCGGCGAGGGGCGGGAAGCCGCCGTCGACCAGGAACGCGACCAGGAGCCCGCGCTCGTTCATGAGTTTTCCAGCATCGGCCGGGTCCCAGGCATCGAGCTGCTTCTCGAGGATCTCTGCGATCGGCCGCAGGCCGCCGCGGTTGACGATGTTCTGCACCGACCACTCGCGGGCCCAGTTGGGGTTGCCGCCGGAGGCGACGGTCGAGTCGACGAAGTAGCGCTCGGCGTAGCTCGCGGCGCCGTAGCGGAACCACTCGGGGAACCGTTTCTCGGCGTAGAACGCCTTGACGTCGTGGCTCTGCCCCCGGCCGCGGAAGGTGCGCTGGAGGGTCTTGGGGCTCGGGTCGATCCCCTCGAGCAGAGCCTGGGCGGCGGCGTGCCGGAGGGAGTGGGGTCCGTAGCTGTTGCCGGACGGGCTGGAGTCGTCCCAGTAGCCAAACCCCGCGCCGTGGAAGCGCTGCCCGGGCACGTCGAACCAGACGTCGGCGAAGAAGGCGTGGTGGGCCGAGGAGAGCCCGTGCGACGCCACCGGCCCCAGGGGCGATTCGTTCGAGGCGATCTGGTTGTACTGCTCGGCGCTGCGCAGCAGAACCACCGGAACCGGCTCCGCGGGCTGCGTCCCGACCACACGCACGAGGTCGCGCACCGTGGCGTAGAGCACGTGCGTCGCCCGCTCGGCGAGCTCGCGCCGACAGGTGGTGTGCAGCACGAAGGCGTCCGTGGGGATGCTCCACCAGCGGCCGATCTGCGCGTGGTAGGCGTCGGCCTGTTCGATCGCGAGCCAGTCCGTGCCGCACTTCCACAGGCCCTCGTCGAGCTTGGAGACCTCGTCGGGGGGGATCCAGAGGAGATCCTGACGGCGCCAGCCGGCCTGGAGCTTCTCGAACTCCTCCTTGTTCACCCAGCGCCCCTGCTCGTCGCGCACGAGGCCCTTCTCGAGGTTCGGGACGTCGTCCGCGGGGACCCATTGGTCCTTCCAGCGCACCAGGCCCTTCTCGGCCGCGATGCGGGCTTCCTCCTCCTTCTTGAACTCGGCCAGCTTGCGCTCGGAGGGGAACCAACGCCCGGCGTAGAAGATGTGGCCGAGCGCCTCGTTGGCGGCGCGGTGCTGCGGATCGACCTGAACGATCTTGCGCAAGCAGCGGCGGCTCTCGTTGCGCAGGCCGAACGCGTCGGCCCACAGGTGGACGTCCCAGAGTTTGTCGACGTCGTTGCCCGCCGCCTCGAAACGCTTGGCGAACTCCTTGGCGGGATCGTCCTGGACGAAGGGATGAACAGCCTCCGACGCCTCCAGCGAGCGGGGAGCGCCGACGAGGGCCAACAGGGGCAGAACGGTCCAGACGTTCATGGCGGAAACGGGGGTGGGCATCGCGGGGACTGGGGGGAGGAACATGGTACCGGCGCAGGGGATGCCGGCGCTCGCGGCGCCGCTTGTGGGCCCGCTCCCGGCGCTGGTATGATCCCGGGCTCGCGACTCCGACACCCCACCGGTGCCCTGGACGCCGCGAACCCGCGGGTGATCTCGTTCGCGGCGGCCTTCGAGGCCCCGCCCGCGGGCCGGCCGAGGCCCGGACCGCAGCGGGCACCCTGGCTACAAGGGGATCCCAAGCGCTACCCAAGGTAGCCTCAAAGACAGGAGAACGACTCCATGGCCCAGCACAAGGCCGCTACCGACATCACCGTGGCCGCCGCGGACGAACAATCCGCCTTCAGCCTCTGGATCGAGCGCAACTGGAAGCTGATGGCGGCGCTCGCGGCCCTGATCGCGATCGCGGTGCTCGTGTTCCAGTACCTCAGCGAGAAGCGGCGCGAGACCTTGACCCAGAGCTGGAACCGAATCTGGGCCCACGTCGAGCCCGGAGGGTCCCTGGCTGGGTTCGTCGGCGACGCGGAGGCCCTCGCCGCCCTGCATCCCGAGCTCGCCCAGACCGAAGCGGGGCCCTGGGCCCTCTTCCTGCAGGCAAAGGTCCTCGCCGAGAAACGCGACTACCCCGGATCCGAGGCAGCTATCAGGAAGTTGCAGGACACCTATCCCTCCCACCCCCTGGTCAAGGAGCGTTTCCAGGTCGCCGGCCAGGCCACTCCGCTGACCCTGGCGGAGAGTCTCCTCCAGGGTGTTCGTGCCCAGGGCGCCTGGGAGACGGGCAAGGATCACCTCTTCGCCAATCCGTCCCCGCCCGCGGATGCTCCGCGCGTGAGCATCGAGACCGACGAGGGCGTCATCGTCGTGCAGTTGTACCCCGAATTGGCTCCCAAGCACGGGGACAACTTCCTGAAGCTCGTGCGCGAGGGCTTCTATGACGGCACGCGCTTCCACCGCGTGGAGCCCGGATCCATGATCCAGGGCGGGGACCCGAATTCGAAGGAGGACGACCGCTCGACCTGGGGCGTGGGAGGACCGGGCTACAAGGTCGAGCGCGAGGAGAACGACCTCCGGCACTTCGAGGGCTACCTCGCTGCGGCCAAGGTCGGGGGCGATGTCGAGAGCTCCGGCAGCCAGTTCTACATCACCGTCGCTCCGGCCCATCACCTCGATGGCGAGCACGTCGTCTTCGGCAAGGTCGTGGAGGGCATGGAGGTGGTCCGGCGCATCGAAGCCGGACAACTGGATTCCAATCCGATGAGACGGGGGCAGCCGATCAACCCCGTGGCGATCCGCTCCGCGAAGGTCCTCTAGGCCGCTCCTCCCCCCCCAGCGCGCACCTCGTTGAAAGCGGGCAGCCCATGGCTGCCCGCTTTGCATTCCGTCAGGACCACGCGCCAGGGACGTGGCCCCCTCCCCGTCTGCGCCTCGGCACGATACGCCCGACGTGTCGGCCTGCCCCCCATGTCCCGCTCGGCCTGGAGGCCCGCTGGGCCAGCCGGGGAGGACCGCCCCTTCCTTCGGGCGAGCCCTGTCCCGGGGCCCCCCAGCCACCCCCATCCCCGCCGGGCGATGCGTTCGAGCTCGAGTGTTCCACGTGGTACACTTGCTCCCCTCGAGATCACCGCGGCGCGCTTCGGCCGACCCTCGGGTGATGTTCCACGTGGAACACTCCCCTCAGCCCCGGACGTCGGTTCGCCGCACCCGCGTCGGTGATCTTCCCGAGTGTTCCACGTGGAACACTCGCTTCCCGTCGTTGCCGTCAAGGCGCACGCAGGGGCCACGCTCGGGAGATGTTCCACGTGGAACACTTTCGCCCTCCAGACCGGGCGCGACGACCCCGTGGCGGGCCCCGTGGGGGTGATGTTCCACGTGGAACACTCCGCCCGCCTGGAAGGCCCCTGTCCCCCTGGGCGCGGCGCCGACCCCCGAGTGTTCCCCGTGGAACACTTCTGCCTCCCGGACCGGGCTCGACGCCCCTGGGGCGGGCCCCGTGGGGGTGATGTTCCACGTGGAACACTCCGCCCACCCGGAGGGCGTCAGTCCATCCTGAGCGCGGCGCAGACCACCGAGTGTTCCACGTGGAACACCCCGCGGCCCGGTGACCGCAGGGGCCGCAGGGGACCAGGTTCTCCACAGTCGGGACCGGGACGCCGGGTTCAACCGATGGGGCCCTGGCCTCCGCACGGGCAGGCCCGAGGATGCCGTTGGGGGGCTCCTCCGGCCATCGCTCGGCTCGCAGGGCCGGCCTGCTCTCCACAGGGAATCCACACCCCGAACGCCAGCCCAACGGGAGGCAGGGCAGGCCGCCGGATCGCGGGACCTCCGGCGGGCGCGGTGAGCCCGGCTCAGAGGCGGGGCTGGGGAGCGAGCTGGTCGAGGAGGCGGTTCAGGTCGTCCTGACCGTGATACTCGATCACGAGTTGCCCCTGGAAACCGGGGCGATTCAAGACCGTCACCTTCGCGCCCAGGGCCTCACGCAAGCGGCGCTGGACCTCGGCGACCCAGGGGGCTTGGGGTCGAATCTCACCGTGCCCTGCCCCGGGTCCCGGCGAGCCCGCGGCGGCGGTGGGCTGCGGACGGGCCAGGGCCTCCACCTGGCGCACGGAGAGACCCTCACGCGAGATGCGGCCCAGGAGGGCCAGAACCGAGCGCTCTCCCTCGACGCCCAGGAGCGCGCGGGCGTGACCCATGGTGATCAGGCCTTTTTGCAGGGCGGCCTGAACGGGCTCGGGCAACTCCAGGAGGCGAAGGTGGTTGGCGACCGAGGCGCGCTTGAGGCCGACCTTCTGGGCGACCTGCTCTTGGGTCAGGCCGAGGTCCTGCATCATCCGCGAGTAGCCCCGGGCCTTCTCGAGCGCGTCGAGGTCACGCCGCTGGACGTTCTCGACCAGGGCGACTTCGAGCATCTCCGCATCCCCGAAGTCGGAGCGGACGAGGGCGGGGATGGCCTTGAGACCCGCGGCGCGGGCGGCGCGCCAACGACGTTCACCCGCGATCAACTCGTAGGCATCCCCACCGCGCTGGCGAACGACCACGGGTTGCAGGATCCCGTGCAGGCGGATGCTCTGTGCCAGTTCCTCGAGGCCTTCCGGGTCGAAGACTTGCCGCGGTTGGAAGGGGTTCGGCTGGATGCGATCGATGGGCAGCTCGAGCTGGTTCTTCGAGACGTCCTGGCCGGGCCCGGACTCCGAACCTCCCAGGAGGGAACCCAGGCCACGTCCCAGTCTTCGCTCCAAGGCTGCTGCTCCTTCGTGATCCCTCGGACTCGATCCGTCGGACGCGGAACGTCGCGTCCGGGCGAGCTGACCCGCCCGCCCCAGCCCGGTGACCCCCCCTCTCGAAGAAACGTGGAGGGCTGCCGACCCCGGGGACGATCGGCCGCGCAGTCCAACAGAGCCCGGGGAGCCCGTCAAGGAGCGGAGCCCCGGGAGCACGTGACCGGTCCCGGCGGGGGAACTGGGCTCAGGGGCCGGCCCTTACGTTTTCGTTACTCGATCGAGGGCGTCGCCACGGCTCCCCGGGCCCCTTGCTCAGGGGATGACATGCAGCTGGAGAGGCGCCGCACGACCCTGGTCCTCGGGGGTCGATCCCGGCCCGCGCCAACGCTCCTTCCCGGAGGCGGGCACGCCGTCGTACAAGGTCAGGGTGATCGGGTTGGCTTGCGCCCGCTGGACCGTGCTGCGCTTGCTGCGCACGCCTTGGGTCTGGCTGGCCTGCGTGGCCGCGGCGGGGCTGTGGGGCCTGGCGGCCACCCTGGGGCCGGTGGGGATCCACTCCGACCCCTTCCTGGTGGGGCGGGCCCACCTCCAGCTCGCGCACCTGGGGATGCTCGCCGGAGCCTCGCTGGCGGTCCATCTCCTGGCCGAGGTGGAGTGGATCTTCGCGCGGGCCCCGTTCCCGGGGCGGACCTGGGCCCAAGTCAGCGCGCTGGGGGCCGGAACCGCCCTGGGGTGGCTCGCCGCCGCGGGCCTGCCACTCCTGACGGGAAGCCCGCTCGAACCCGCGCACTTCGTCGGGGCGAGCGCCTTGGCGGGCCTACACCTGTGCGCCCTGGGTCTGGTCATCCTCCAGGCCCCCGCGGGGCCCGCGGCCCGGGCGGGACTGCTGATCGGCGCGAGCACGCTGCTTCCGGCCCTCCTCGAGGGCTCGGGAGCCGTGGGCAGCGCCCTCGCCGGTCTGCTCGACCCCTTCCGCCTGCTCGAAGCGAGCGTTCACGGGCCGGGTCCTCAGCTTGGAGCGAGCCTGGCGTCGATCCTAGCTTGTCTGGTCGCGGCGCTCCTGCTCGGCGCTCCCTCGCACACGAACCGACAGGAACCCCGCCATGCGCTACGGCATCCTCGGTGACGTCCACGCCAATCTGTCCGCCCTGCGGGCAGTGCTGGATGCGTTCGAACGCCAGGGCGTGCAGCGCATCCTCAGCGTGGGCGACGTCGTCGGCTACGGGGCCGCGCCGCGCGAGTGCATCGCCCTGCTGCGCGAGTTGGACGTGGCCGTCGTGCGCGGGAACCACGACACGGCCGTGGTGGGGGAGATCGACCTCCTCTACTTCAACCAGGTCGCACGCCAGGCCGTGGTCTGGACGCAGAGCGTGCTCTCGCAGGAGGAGTGTGCCTGGCTCGCGAGCCTGCCCTACACCCTCGACACCGACCACTGCACGGTCGCCCACGGAACCCTGCACCGGCCCGAACTGTTCGACTACGTCCAGAGCACGACCGACGGCGACCCGTCGCTGGACGTGATGGAGCTCCCCGTGTGCTTCGTCGGGCACACGCACGTCCCGCTGACCCTGATGCGCATGCACGACGATCCGCTGCGCACCGCCTACACGACCGAGACCGAGATCGACCTCAGCGAATCCCGTCATGCCCTCGTCAACGTCGGTAGCGTGGGCCAACCGCGGGACGAGGACCCGCGCGCTGCCTATGCGATCTACGACAGCGACCTCGATCGGGTCTGGATTCGCCGCGTCCAGTACGACATCGAGGCCGAAGCGCACCGGATTCGTAGGGCCGGCCTGCCGGGGATGCTCGCCGACCGCCTCTCGCTCGGGCTCTGAACGGCGCGGCTCGAGCCCTTTTACCGGGGACCTCGCGCACGAACGCGCTCCCGGGGTCGGTCAGCTTCCGCCGCGCCGCAGGTAGGAGAGGGCTTCGGGCAGCTTGTCCATCCCGTCCTCGCCCAAGCGCCCCCGGAAGAGCAGCCCGATGTCCCGCAGGGGATTCTCGTCGCCGCGAAACCGCAAGCGCCGGATGTCCGGATGGGAGCCCACGGCGATCATCAATTCGATGATCGAACCTGCGTTGCACGTGGCGCCACCGATCTCGAGCTCGACGGGCGTGCCGTATCGATTCACGATGTGCACGATCAACGAGACCGGCCGCGCGTGCAGCGTCAGGTCGTCGCCGAGCTCGACCTCGAGCTCTTGCACGTTCGTGTAGTTGGGCAAGACCTCCTCGGCGAGCGGCCGCCCCAATTCGAGGAAGCGCCAGGCCCAGAAGAAGAGGTCGTTCAAGGTCAGGTCGCGCACCTCCTCGCGTCGGACGTGGCGCGCGATGCGCCGCCCTGCGTCGTCCCCTCGCTGCGCGGTCTCGTGGCGCTCGATGAAGTGCACGAGGAACGTCACGGCCTCCAGCAGATGGAAAGCGGCCGAGATGTGACCGCGCAGGCGCGGAAGTCGCGGATCCTGGGCCTCGCGCGTCGTTCCCTTGACGTAGGTGTCGTAGGCCGACTGCAGGTTGTGGACCGAGGCTTCGTACACCCGGGCCTGCTCCTCGGAGCAGCTCTTGCGAAAGAACTTCTCGCGCGCCTCCTTGTCCTCGATGCGGCGCACGCCCAGATCGTCGAACAGGGCGCACACCGAGAGGTAGCGCGAGACGACCTCGGCGACCTTCTGTTTCTCTTCCTCGATGACTTGTTCGCCCAGATTACGCGGGAGCTTGCGACGCAGCCCCTCGCTCCCGTAGGCATTGTCCGGGAATCCTGCGTCGGGCAGCGCAAGTCCCAGGCGATGGACCTCTTCCCGGCAACCCTCGAGCAGGGCCAGCGTGTTGCGCTGCAGGGCCGTCGTGGCGCGCGCCATGGAGCGCAGGAAGTCGCCCTGTTCACTGGGATAGAGGTCGAGGTTGGTGCCGTAGGACTCGATGCGCCCGAGCAGGTGGCCCAGCGCGAAGCCGGCCAGGGCGAAGCTGCGCACGGAGGCCACCAACTCCCGGCAGACGTGGTAGGCGCGGTTGTGCCGCGCTCCATGATCGTCGAGGAAACACTCGAGGGTGTCCGCCTCGCTGAAGAGCTGGAAGTACTGGCGCTTGCTCCAGACGGTCTCGGGACGCTCGAGGAGCGAGTTGACCAAGCGGAAGAACATCTCCGCGTGGCGCTGGAGGGGTGCCCGGAAGCCTGCTTCGGAGACGACTTCGTCGATGGATGCGTCGTTCATGCCGGATGCTCGGTCCGCGCGAGCCGTCAGGGTCGCGCGCAAGCCGCCACGGTACCAGACCGGCGGGCGGCGGGCCCCGGGCGGACGGGGGCGGACGGGGGCCCCCGATCCTCCCTCAAGGACGCCCAGCGGCGCGGACGATGGGGGAGGCGGAGATCGCTCGAGCGCGCCCCGCCCCGGGAACCGCGCGCGGTCGAGTCCTCCGGGAGCTGGTCGCCGGCGCGCGGCCAGGCTCCCGACCCCGATCACCGCGCGCCGAACCCCCACGGAGGCGGAGCCATTTCGTCCGAGCGCTGTCTGGAGACCTACCTCCAGGAGATCAACGAAGTCCCCCTCCTGACCGCCGAGGAGGAGAAGGAGCTCGGCCGCCGCATCCAGGCGGGCGACCTCCAGGCACGCGAGCACATGATCCGCGCCAACCTGCGGCTCGTGGTCTCCGTCGCCAAGATGTACACCGAGCGCGGCCTGCCCCTGCAGGACCTGATCGCCGAGGGCAACATCGGCCTGATGAAGGCCGCCGAGAAGTTCGACCCCGATGCGGGCTGCCGCTTCTCGACCTACGGCACGTGGTGGATCAAGCAGGCCATCCGCCGCTCGCTGACCAACACCGTCAAGTCGGTGCGGGTGCCGAGCTACATGAACGAGATCATGTCCAAGTGGCGCATGGTCAGCCAGGAGCTGGCCTACCACCTGGGCCGCGTGCCGACCGTCGAGGAGGTCGCCGAGGAGCTGGGTGTCCCGCCCGTGAACTGGGCCCTGCTCAAGCGCACGATCGTGGTCTCGGGCCTCAACCCCCAGGTGTCCCTGGACGTGCTCTCGGGCAACCAGGACACGGTCGAGGACCCCGGAGCCAAGCCGCCGGACGAGGTGACGCTCAACTCCGATCTCGTCGCCAAGCTGGGCGAGCTGCTCGAGCTCATGGACGAGCGCGAGGCCAAGATCCTGCGCCTGCGCTACGGCCTCGAGGAGGGGGCCGAGCCGATGACCCTCAAGGAGATCGGCAAGGTCGTCGGCCTGACCCGCGAGCGCGTGCGCCAGATCGAGCAGGACACCCTGCGCCGGCTCTACGCCGTCATGAGCGGCGAGGCCCCCGGCGAGCGCTGAGGCCCGCGGCGCCGGGGAAAGGAGAATCCCACGGTCGCTGGCGCGGGTGCGCCGCCGTGGGGAGGATGGGCGGTCTGCGCCCCATGCACGCCGCCCGCCACCCCGTCCCGACTCCGCGCCGCCGCTGGGCACCCCGGATCCCCGCCGCGCCGGTCCTCCTGGTCGCGCTCGTGGCCCCGACGGCCACGCCCGCTGGCGAGGGCGATGCGATCCCGCCGCCCTCCGCGACCCCGGCCCGCCTCGTCGTCTCCGGCCGCACCTCCACCGCGCTCGAGATCGCCGTCGTGGCCGTCGGCCAGAACGTGCCGCGGACGCACGCCGGTGAGCGCATCGGCAACTCCGAAGGCTTCGAGTGGTACGTCAGCCAGCACTACGCGCTGAAGTCGGAGCTCGGCCCCGATCACGCGCGCATGGTGCTCGAGACCTCGGAGCTCGCGCTCCCGCACCTCGTGGCGCTCACCGGACTCGAGCCGCCCGACGCCGACTCGACGCGCATGGCGATCGTCTACGCGAAGTCGCTCGAGAGCATGCGCCGAGCGATCGTGGACGACCTGGGCGGGCCCTGGAACGGCCACGGGGGCGGCGTGACGCTGTGGGCCAACCTGACCGCCTACAACTACCCCAGCGGGACCCTGCGCTACCACCAGCGCGACCTCGTGATCCACGAGAACCTGCACATGCTGCTCGGGGTCGCGACGCGCGAAGGCATGCCGCGGCACACGATGGGGGAGGAGAGCTTCGTCTACGCCGCCGCCCAACACGCCTACGATCCGGCGCACAAACGGCTCACCCTGGCGGTCTTCGACCAGGCCCCGATCAATCACCCGACCGCCGAGGGCGTCCTGGCGCTCCAGGAGTCCTGCCTCCCGATCGAGGAGCTGATCACGCGGCACTGGAACCAGGGCGGCCCGCTCGGCGCGACCTACACCCACTTCCTCTGGAGCGATCCGGATCGCTGGTTCCGCTGGTGCCTGTGGCGCGACGCCTACTACGCCGGCGAAGTCGTGGACGGCGAGACGAACCGCGCGCTGATGGAGCGCCTGTTCGGCCCCCTCGAGCGCTTCGACCGCGTCTGGAGGTCGTGGATCGAAGCACGGCGCGTCTCCTACCGCCACGTGGACTGGGGCTGGGAACAGGACGGCGACGAGCTCATGGCCTACGGTTGGCCCTGGGACCCCGCCTACTGGTCGCAAATGGACCTGCGCCATGCCCCGGGCGAGCCGGTGGCGCACGACCCGCTGCGCATGGACTACCCCGCGGCCCCGATGCCGCCCAGCGTCGGGCCGGTCGAGCGCGGCGCCCTGGAGCCTGCGATCGGATACCTCGCCGACCTCTCCGGCGGCGGCTGGATCGGCCTGGGCCTGGGGGTCGAGGGCCGCAGCATGTGCCAGGTCGTGCTCGAGCGCGATCGGCTGGTCGTCGTCGGCCGCGACCTCGACCTCGGGCGCCGGGAGTTCCCCCTCTCCGCCGAACTGCTCGCCGCCGGCCGCGAGAACGGCCAACGCTACGGCGTCACGATCCGCATCGAGGCCAGCCGGCTCGCGATCCGGGTGCGCGCCGGAGAGGCGCGGGCCCTGGAGGCCCTCGTCGACCTCGAGCCCGCGCTGCGCCGGCGCCTCGTCGAGGGCTTCCTGGCCGTCGTGGCCAAGGACGGCCGCCCGCGCCTGGTGCCCTTCGTGGACGACGCCCGGCGGCCCCCGCCGGACCTCCTGGTGCCCGCGCCGGCGAACTTCTGGCGCTTCCCGGCCGAGGCCGAGCTCCTCGGCCTGTACCGCGCGGCCCACCGTCTCGGGCGGCGCGCACCGGGGGCGTTGCTCGCCCTGCGGGAGGACCTGCTCGCCCTGGTGGACGCCGAGCCCGCCCTGCAAGCCACGGCCCCCGCGCTCTACCGCGAGCGGATCGCGGCCGTCGCCTCGCGGGTTCGGATGGTGGGGGACGCGCGCGCCACCCGCGAGGCCCTGGGCCTGCTGGTCGGCATCCCGGCCCGCTGACCCGGGGTTCCTCCGCTCGCGGATCGCGGCGCCCGGCCAGAATTCCGGTCCTGGAACCTCGGGTTCCGCAGATCGGCGTGGGACGGGACGCCCGCCCGGACGGAGCGTCCGGCACGCGCCACCCCGTTCGCACACCCTCGATCCACGAACCACGACCATGATGACTTCCCGAGCCCCGCGGCCCCGTGTGGGCCTCTGCTGCGCCGTCCTGTTGCTGGCGAGCGCATCCTCCGCCCTGGGCGGCGATCGCTCGCAGCGACCCCTCCCCCTGACCGAACCGGCGCCCGCGCCCGCGGGCGCTCCGGCCCTCGGTGTCGACGAAGCGCGCGTGCTGGCCCTCTCCGCCGGCGAGCCGCGCGTGTGGTTCGACGAACCAGGCGACGGCGCCCTCTGGGCCCGCGGTCGGCACTGGAAGATGAGCTTCGATGGGTTCGGAGCCACCTACATCGCGAGCTTCGGCCCCCACCTGCCGAGCCAGGAGCTGCGCTTCACGCCGGAGCGCGTGACGCTCGGCGGTGCGCCCCTGGCCTTCGAACGCGGCGCCCGGGTGCGACGCTCGGCGGAGTGCGTCGAGCTCGAGCGCGGCTCGTTCGTCGAGGCGTATCGGCTCGCCCACGACTCGGTCGAGCAGCTCTTCGTGTTCCACGAGCTGCCCCGGCGTGGGGAGCTGGTGCTCGAGCTCTCGGTCGCCGGCGAGCACCAGTCCCAGGTCCGCGAGACCGGCCTCGAGTTTCACGGCGTCCACGGCAGCGTGCGCTACAGCCCGGCCTTCGCGCTCGACGCCTCCGGGCGCAAGGTCGACGCGCGCACCGAGCTCGGCCCGCAGGGCCTGCGCATCACCGTCGATGCCGAGTTCGTCGCCGCCGCGCAGCTTCCGCTGATCATCGACCCCTTCCTCGGTCAGGACTGGCTGGACTCCACGACGACCGACACGCGCGAGCCCGACGCGGTCTGGGATTCGTTCAACGGCGTCTGGCTGGCCGTCTACCACGAGGTGTTCTCCGCCACCGACAACGACGTGCGCGTGCGGGTGATCTCCAGCAGCGGCCAGCTCTGGCAGGACGGCTACATCGACTTCACCAGCAGCACCTGGAGCAACCCCCGCATCGCCTATCTGCGCGCCGACACACGCTGCCTCGTCGTGGCGGAGGTCAATGGACCGGGGCTGCGCATCGTCCGCGGCCGAACCGTGAAACCCAACGGAACGATCCTCGAGTTCGGCTCGCAGTTCACGATCAGCGGTTCGCACACCGGTGAGAAGTTCGCGCCGACCGTCGGCGGCGACCCCTATCCCTCCCAACCCGCCTACTTCTGCGTCGCTTTCCAGCGCGAGATCCCCGGTAGCGCCATCACGCACGAGATCCACTACGCGTTGGTGACCGCCGGCGGGTCGATTCACATCGCCGCCACTCCGATCCCTGCGGCTGGAGGCTTCCGGGACGCCTCGCCCTCGCTCTCGAAGTCCAACGGCGCCGTGCAGTGGACCCTGGCGTTCTCGCGCCAGGATCCGGTCACCCACGGCGACATCTACGCGGTCTACATCGGCTGGGCTGGTGGCCTGGGGACGGCGTTCGGCATCAGCGCCTTCGGCATCGCGCGGGATGCCCTCCCGTGCGCCTCGAGCCCCTTGAACGACCCGAGCGTCTCGGCGGTGGCCTTCGAGCGGCGCAACGGCATCGCGGCGCAGCCCGACGTGATCGTCTCGCTGATCCAGAACGGGACCGTGCTGGACAGCGTCAATACGAGCGTGATGGAGAACAGCGGGGCCCTGTCCGTGGCCCAGTTCGCGCCCAGCATCGACTCGGACGGGCTGCGCTTCATGCTCGCCTACTCCGAGTTCGTGCCGGCCTTCTCGTACGACGAGCTCAAGCTGTCCGAGTACTTCGTGTCCGGAGGGAAGCTCGCCATCGCCCAGGCCTACGAGGACGTCTTCTCACTGGGCCTCAGCTATCGCGTCTCGAAAGTGGCCGCCAGCAACACGAATCCGAGTGGCCCCAACCGCTTCCTGATCGTCAGCCATCTGCGCCAGAACGACACCGACTACGATATCAGCGCTTCGCGCTGGGAGTCGACCGTCGGCGGTACGGCGACCGCATACTGCTTCGGCGACGGCAGCGGCACGCCCTGCCCGTGCGGCAACCAGGGGGCCCCCGGCCACGGCTGCGGGAACTCGAACGTGAGCGACGGCGCGCGCCTCGGCGCCTCGGGCCTGTTCTCGATCGCGGCGGGCGACACCGTGCTCACCGTCGACTTCATGACCGCGACCCAGCCCTGCCTGATCTTCCAGGGAACGAGCGCCCTGAGCGGCACGGTGTTCGGCGAAGGGCTGCGCTGCGCCGGCGGGTTCAACACGCGCCTGGCGATCCGGACCTCGGACGTCGGGGGCAGCGTGAGTTTCCCCGGCCCGGGGGACCCGACGCTCGCCGCCCAAGGGGCAGTGCCCGCCGAGGGAGCGATGCGCACCTATCAGGTCTGGTACCGCGACCCGACGTCCTTCTGCAACAGCTCCAACTACAACCTCAGCAACGGCGTGCGCATCCAGTGGGCGCCGTGAGCGGGTGCGAGGCCGCGCTCGGCCGCGCTCGCGGCTGAGGCTGGCCGGTCCGCGCGCCGCGGGGCATGGACCCGCGGCGCGCGCCTGCGTTCCAGGCCGAGTCGTCCAGCGGCGTCACGCGCGGCCCGCGCTCGGCCATCCGATGCACGGGGCCCCACCCCCACCCGCACGCCGACCGCTTCGGTCGATCGCACGAGGTCGACGTGGTTGCGTTCGAGGTGTGCAAGTCCTGCACGGAGCTCGGGTCGACGGGGGCGCGAGGATCCGGTCCGCCCCCTCGCGCACTTCACTCGCCGCCCAGCGGGGCGCCCGAGATCTCCTCGCGCAACAGGCGCCGCAATTCGTGCAGCCGCTCCTCGTCGGGCAGGTCCTCGAGCGCCCGTTCGGTCGAGGCCAGGGCCTCGACGCGCGCGCCCAACGCGCGTTGGCTGACGGCCAGGCCCCACCAGCAGGTGGGCACCTCGTACTCCCGCTCGAGCAACCAGCGCCACTGCTCCACGGCTTCCGCGTGGCGATCGACGCGGCGCAGCGAGACGGCCCAGTTGTAGCGCTGCACGGGGTCCTCGGGGTCGGCCTCGACGGCCCGCGCGCGGGCTCGCTCGGCGGCGGCGTGGTCGCCCGCCAGGGCCTCGAGGTCCGAGAGGTTGGCCCAGGCCTGCACCCGGCCGGGCTCGAGCTCGATCGCGCGCTCGTAGGCGCTGCGGGCTTCGTCGAAGCGTCCCAGGTCGACCAGCGACAGGCCCAAGTTGTTGTGGGCCCGGTGGTCCTCCGGGGCCATCCGCAGCTCGGCGCGGAAGGCAACCTCGGCGGCGCCCGGGTCGCCGCTCAACAGACAGGCGATGCCCAGGCCCTGCAGGGTCGCCTGGTGGGTGGGATCGAGCTCGAAGGCTCGCTGCAGGAGCCGGCGGGACATCACCGGATCGAGCTCGCAGAGCGCGAATCCGGCGACGGACAGCTCGCGCTGGGCGTCGGGCCAGAGGGTCAGCAGCGCGCGGGCCGCCGAACGCGCCGCCTCGAGGTCGCCCGCGACCTGCGCCGCGTTGGCGCGCCGCACGTGGTAGAGCGAGCGCGCCGCCGGGGCGCGGCGCACGGCCTCGTCGAAGTGCGCCAGCGCCTCCGCCGCGCGGGCGCGGGCGGCCGTGGGGGGCAGGCGCTCGGACTCGACGAACAGCCGCTCGCCCTCGAGGAAGAGCTCGACCGCGCTGGGCGCCTCGAAGCTCTCGAGGTCGTCCTGGACCGGCTCCCCGCGGGCCATGGCGCGCAGCCGCTCGAACACGGGCAGATCCGGGGCGGCGGCCAGACGTTCGAGGGCTTGCTCCGGGCGCCCGGCCGAGAGGCTGACCAGGACGCGCCCCGCGTGGGCCTCGATCAGACCGGGGTCGAGCTCTCGAGCCTCGGCGAAGGCCACGTCCGCGCCGGCGAAGTCGCGATCGGTCAGACAACTAAAGCCCAGCGCGATGGCCCGCTCGGCCTGGCGCGCGAGGGACAGCGACTCGGCGGCGAGCACGTCGTCGCGCGAGGCGATGTAGGCCCCGCCGGCAAGGGCCGCGACGAGCAGGCTCGAGCACAACACGCCGATCAGCGCCGCCTGTCGTGGCTCGCGTCGCGCCCAGCGCAACGCGCGCACGATCGATCCCACGGGGCGCGCCGCAACCGGACGGTCGTCCCGAACGGCCTCGAGGTCGGCAGCCAGCGCGGTCGCGTCGGCGTAACGGTGCCGGCGGTCGCGGGTGAAGGCCGTCTCGACGACCGTCACCAGGTCGCGCGGCAGGTCGGGGCGCTGCGAGCGCAGGCGCGGCTGCGGCCCGGAGAGGATCTCGCGATAGAGCGCCTCCCGGGTCGGGGCTTCGAAGGGGCGTCGCAACGTCAGCGCCTCGAACAACGCGACTCCGAGCGCATACACGTCGGTCTGCGCGTCCGGACGGACCTGGTGGCCGGAGATCAGCTCGGGCGCGAGATAGGAGGGGGTCCCGGCGGTCTCGCCGCTGAGCGTGAGCGACGGCCCGTCCTGCTCCAGCTCACGCGCCAGGCCGAAGTCGACCAACACCGGCCGGCCGTCCTCGGCCACCATCAGGTTGCCGGGCTTCACGTCGCGGTGGATCACGCCGCGCTCGTGGGCGTGCGCGAGCGCGCGGGCGACGCACGCGAACCAGCCAGCGAGGGCCCGAGCGTCCTGTGGTTGTCCCTCCGCGCAGCCGAGCGCCAGGCGACGACCTTCCTCGCGGGCGCGGACGATGTGCGCGGCGAGGCTCTCGCCCTCGATCAGCGCCATGGCGATGAAGGGCGCGGGACCCTCGAGTTCCACGGCCAGCACCGATCCCACGGAGGGGTGCGCCAGGCGCGCGGTCAGCTCGGCCTCGCGCTGGAAACGGGCCCGCGAGGTGGCGTTGCCCAGCAACTCGGGCGGGAGGAACTTGAGCGCGACGCGACGCGCGAGCGGCTCCTCGAAGGCTTCCCAGACGACGCCCATGCCGCCGCGGCCGAGCTCGCGCAGGAGCTCGAAGCGTCCGAAGCGCGCGCCGATCCCGGGCGCGGCGCACGCGCCGTTCGCCCCGAGCGGGTGGGCGGCCGAGCCCAGGTTCGAGAGCAGCTCGGCGGCCTCGAGCGCCTCGAGCAGGTGCGGCGCGTGATCGGGGTGCTCCGCCGCGTAGACCGCGGCCACGATCCGTTCCCCAGCGCGCCGGCGCGCGACGAAGGTCTCCACCAGCCGCTCGAGGATCGTGGAATCGCCGTCCATCGCATTCATCCCGGGGCGGGATCGAAGCCCCGCAGCAACGGCCGCAGGCGGGCGAGGGCGCGCACGAAGCGCTTGCTGGCCGCCGCCTGGGCGAGGCCCAGCTCGATCGCCGCCTCCTCGTTGGAGAGGCCCTCGATCTGGCGCAAGGTCAGGATGTCGCGATCGCCCTCCTCCAGACTGGAGAGGGCCTGCTCGAGCCGCGCGCGCAGCTCGTGCCTGCGGGCGACCTCCGAGGCCGAGGTCTGGCTGGCCGCCAGCCACTCGGCGACCGCCCCGGTGCTGGCCCGCGAGGCGGACACCAAGCCCACCTCGCGCCGCAGATCGCGCTTCTGGGCGCCCACGTGACGACGCCGCGCCTCGTCCAGGACCTGCGCCGTCAGCAGGCGCGCCCAGACCCGGAAGGGGTAGCCGGTGAGGGCGCACCATTCCCCGAAGCGGCGGACCGCCTCGAGCTGCGCCTGCTGGACGAGGTCCTCGGGTTCGAGGCGCCCGCGCAGGTCCGAACCCAGGCGCAGCTCGACGAAGCGCAGCAGCTCGGGGCGCAGCTCGGCCAAGACGTCCGAGAGCGCCTCGCGCTCGCCGTTGCGGGCGCGCTCCAGAGTCGCTGCGAGCCTGCCGGGGTCAGCCATCTGGGTTCGGGGGAGCACCGACGGTACCACGGGCTCCACGGGCCGTGGCGGGGTCGGCCCACGCCGGCTGCCGCGCCCTTCCTCCACGGCTTCTCCACCCCTCCCGGCCGAGCTCTCCACGGGACGCGGGCCGTTCTCCACGAAACGGCCCGGCGCCCGGGGAGATCCGGTGGAGAACCAGCGGGCCGACCCGCTGCTCCCGCGGGCGGCTACCCTGCTGGGCGCCATCACTCCCTCCGATCCCGTCCACACCCGGCCCCCCGAGCCGATCGCGCCCGAGCTCGCGGCCCTGTGGGGCCGCCGCGCCCCCGAGGGCACGCCGCTCTACGTGCACTTCCCCTACTGCGCCGCCAAGTGCGGCTACTGCGACTTCTTCTCGGTCGCGGCCCAGGGCCAGGACACCGGGGGCATGGTCGAGGCGTTGTTGGCCGAGGCCCGCCTACGCGCGCCGCGGCGGCCGGGCACCGTCTTCGTGGGCGGGGGCACGCCCTCGTTGCTCTCGATCGGCGAGCTGCGACGCCTGCTCGACGGGCTCGACGCGCTGACGGGGTTCCGGGCCTCGGCCCACGAGGTGACCGTCGAGTGCAACCCCGAGAGTCTCGACCGCGACAAGGCCCGCGCCCTGCTCGACCTGGGCGCCACGCGCCTCTCGATCGGCTTCCAGAGCCTGCGCGACGGGACCTTGGCGCTCTTCGGCCGCGTCCACGACGCGGCGATGAGCTTCCGCGCCTTCGAGGCCGCCCGCGAAGCCGGCGCGCGCGAGCTCAACGTCGACCTGATCTTCGCCGCGCCGGGGCAGAGCCTGGCGGAATGGACCGCGGACCTCGCGCGGGTGCTGGCCCTCGGCCCCGAGCACCTCTCGGCCTACGACCTCACCTTCGAGGAGGACACGCTCTTCCGCCGGCTGCTCGAGCAGGGCCGCCTGCGCCAGGCGCCCGAGGAGCTCGAGCTCGAGCTCTTCTGGGCCACGCGCGAGCTCGCCGCCGCCGCGGGGCTCGTGGCCTACGAGGTCTCGAACTTCGCCCGCCCGGGCCAGGAGTGCCGCCACAACCAGAACTACTGGCACAACGGCGACTACCTCGGCATCGGGCCCTCGGCGGTCAGCCACCACTCCGGCGCGCGCCTGGCGAACCTGAAGGTCCTGCGCGGGTACCAGGAGCGCCTGACGCGCGGCGCGGACTGCCTCGCCTCGGGCGAGCGGCTCGGGCCCCACGAACGCCTGGGCGAGACCTGGTGGCTGGGCCTGCGCCTCGCCGAGGGCGTCGATCCCCTCGCCGCCCGCCGGCGCGCCGGCCTGGAGCACCTCCCGGCCGCCGAGGACCCGGCCCTGACCCATGCGCGGGCCTTCGCGCACGAGGGCCTGCTCGAGGAGCACGGGTCCCGCTACCGCCTGACGCACCGGGGCCTGCCCCTGGCCGACGGGGTGGCGCGCCAGTTCCTCGGGGGGTCGGCGGGGGCGCGCTGAGCGGGCGCCGCGCCCCTCCCCACCGACTTTCCCCAGGCGGCGCCGGGGACCTCGGCCGCCCCGGAAGGGCCTCTTCGGGCGCATCCGGGCGTGTGGAAAGTCGGTGGAGTCACCCCGCGCACCGGTCGCGGAACGGCCTTCGATCGGCCCTGCCGGGGGCGCGGCGCGGCCCCGGCACCCGACGGGGCCAACTTGGGAGATTGTGGAGAGCTGCGGGAGAAAGACCCCACTGAAGCACCGCAACTTGGGGGACACCGGGGATCTCGACGCACTTTCCACGCTCTCACCCTTGGCCTTTGGGGGCGCTCGGGTATCTTCCCGCCCCGCGCCGGCCTGGACCGGCCGCCCCGTCCGCCGCCATGACCAGCCCGCGCACCAGCTTCCTCGGGGAACACCCGGCCAGCCTCGACCCCGAGGGCCGGATCCTGCTGCCCCAGGGCCTGCGCAACGTCCTCAATCCGGAACGGGACGACGTCACGCTGATGGCCAACCTGGAGCCCGACGGCAGCGTCTGCGTGCGCGAGACCCACGCCTGGCAGAGCTGGGTGACGGCCCTACGGACGGGCTCCGAGGGGGGCGCGCGGCGCCGCAGGGTGCTGCTCTTCCTGGCGGCCAACTCGGGGCCCGTGAAGCTCGACCGCCAGGGCCGGGTGCGCATCCCCGACCCGCTGCTGGCCAAGGCCGGGCTCGATCGCACCGACGAGAACCGCCGGGACGTGATCGTGGTCGGCAACTTCGACGACGTGCGCATCTGGAGCCCCGCGGGGTGGCAGGCCTTCGAGGCAGCGGCGCGCGCGAAGTTCGACGAGGACCTCGAGCATCTCTACGCCTCGCGCACGGGCGCGCCGAACGTGGGCTGAGCCCCCGTGGGCCCGCAGGCCGCACGACCCCGAGGTTCGCCGGCGCCGGACCGCTATGCTCGGCGACGGAGCGGACCCGCCGCGTGACCCCCCCCAAGCAGGAGCGTCGAACCTTCGCAGCGCCGGTCCCGCCGCGCCCGCGCCGCAAGAGCTTCTTCTTCCGTGGCCTGGTGGCCGTGCTGCCGGTCGCGCTGACGATCTTCATCCTGGCCGCGGTGGTGCGCTTCGCGCAGGACTACGTCACCGGCCCGATCAACTCGGTCATCTACTGGTCCCTCGAGGGCAACGGGCTGGGCTGGAAGCTCTTGCGCAAGCTCGACATCGATCCCTACGACGACGAGTTCCTGCGCCCCGAGGCCCTCTCGGCCGAGCTCCAGCGCACCCTGGAGGCTTCCGGGCCCCGCGCCGAGGCCTTCCGCAGCGAGCTCGCGATCCTGCGTGACTCGCGCGCCGGCCTGCTGCGCGACCTGGACGAGCTCGCGATCGACGGCGAGAAGCTGCGCCGCGCGGTGAAGAAGGTCGTTCCCCCGCTGATCGGCATCCTGGCCTCGCTGCTCCTGGTGATCACGCTGGGCTACTTCGCCAGCGGCTACCTGGGCCGGCGCCTGGTGTCCGGCGTCGACCGCGCCCTGCTCCAGGTGCCGGTCGTGCGTTCGATCTACCCCTACACCAAGCAGGTGGTCGAGTTCTTCCTCTCGGAGAAGGAGATCGACCTCGGCGCCGTGGTCGCGGCGCCCTATCCGGCCGAGGGCATCTGGTCGATCGGCTTCGTGACCAGCGCGGGCCTCAAGAGCATCCACGAGGGCGTGGGCGGCAAGTTCGTGAGCGTGTACATCGCCAGCTCGCCCGTGCCCATGACCGGCTACACCGTGTTCATCGAGCTCGAGCGCCTCGTGCCCCTGAACATCAGCGTCGACGAGGCCCTGCGCACCATCGTCTCGGTGGGCGTGCTGATCCCGCCCCAAGAGCTCGTCGAGGGCCTCGAGGACGAGATGCGCCGGCGCCTCGGCCGTACCGCCCCCGGGGACGGGACGGCGCCCGCGTGAGGACCCGACTTCCCTTCCCCGAGCCCGAGCCGCCCCCGCGCCCATGAACTTCGCCGACCGCCTCGTCGCCGCCGTCCGCGCCACGCGCAGCCCCTGCGTGCTCGGCCTCGACCCGCACCCGAGCCTGTTGCCCGCGCCCTTCGCCGTGGTGCGCGACACCTCTGCCCCGCGCGCCCGCCGCGCCGCGGCCGTGGCGGACTTCCTGTGCGAGCTCATCGACCTCGCCCGCGGCCGCGTGCCGGCCGTGAAACCCCAGTCGGCCTTCTTCGAGCTCCTGGGCGCCGACGGCGCCGCCGCCTGGGAGCGCGTCGTCGCCCACGCCCACGGCGCCGGGATGCTGGTCATCGGCGACGTGAAACGCGGCGACATCGCCAGCACCGCCCGCGCCTACGCCGACGCCTACCTGTCCGAGTCCTCCGGCGCCGATCCCGCGACCCTGTGCGACGCGGTCACGCTCAACCCCTACCTCGGCTCGGACTCGATCGAGCCCTTCCTCGAGGTCTGCCGCGAGACCGGCCGCGGCCTGTTCATCCTCGTGCGCACCTCGAACCCCGGCAGCGCCGACTTCCAACTGCACGGCGACCCGCCGCTCTCCGAGCTCGTCGCCGCGCGCGTGCACGCCTGGGGCCGCGAGCTGATCGGCGAGTGCGGCCTCTCCTCCGTCGGCGCCGTCGTCGGCGCGACGCACCCCGCAGTCCTGCGCACGATGCGCGAGCGGATGCCCGCCACCCCCTTCCTGCTGCCGGGCTACGGCGCCCAAGGCGCCAGCGCCGCGGACACGCGCGACGCCTTCCTCCCCGGTGCCCAGGGCGCGCTCGTCGCGAGCTCGCGCGCCGTCGCCTTCGCCTGGCAGCAGCACCCCGAGCTCCCCTGGCAGGAAGCCTCGAGCCGCGCCCTGGACGCCATGCTCGCCGACCTGCGCGGGGCGCTCGGAGTCTGAGCGCGGCGGGCCGCCGCGCGCGCGTCGCCAGGCCCGCCGCCGGGCCGTACCCTGGCGGGCGCATGGCCGTGCGCATCGAGTTCCTGCCCGCGGACGTCCTCGGACCGGGTCCACTGGTGCGCGCCGCCCTGGCCGGAAAGCTCGCGCCGGGCGTCGTGCGCTCGGTGGCCGAGCTCGGGCCCCCGCCGGTCGAGCGCGACCCGCTCGCGCTCGAGGAACGCGCGGAACTCGCGGCGCGCCTCGAGGCCGGGGCGAGCGCCCTCGAGCCGCCGATCGCCGTGCTCGAGGGCCTGCGGCGGCTCGCCGACCCGCGCGCCTCGATCGTGCTCGCGCGTCGCCCCGCGCGCCTGCTCGCCGGTCCGCTCGCGACCCTGCACGCGGGGGCCGCGGCGGCGCGCCTGGCGCGCGAGCTGACGGCCCGCTGGGAACGCCCCGTCACGGCCGTGCTGGCCCTCGACGACACGCCGGCGGAGCGCCCCGAGGCCTGGGTGCTGGGACGGCACTACGACCTGCTGCGCGTCTCGCTCGAGGGCCTCGAGGGCGAGCCTTGGCCCGCCCGAGTGCCCCTCTCGAGCGGGCGTCACGGCCTGGGCGCGCTGCGCGCGGCCCTGGCGCAGCTCCACGGCGACCGCCGGCACCTGGCCGAGGCGCTCGACGCGTCGGTGCCGCGCGAGGGCGAGAGCCTGGTCCGCGCCGCCGCCCGCGCCCTGGCCGGGCTGCTCGGCGCCCAGGGGCTCGTGCCGCTCGACCCCGCCTGGCTGCGGCCCGATCTGGCACGCGCCCTCGGCCGCCTGGCCGAGGTCGACCGGGCGCTGGACCCCCCGGCCGGATTCCAGGGCGGGGAGGGGGAGCGCCTGGCCGTCGCGGCGGCGCCCGCGGCGCTGTTCGCGGGGCCCCGGGGCCGGGAGGAACTCCGCGCGGCCGGCGAGGGCTTCGCCAGCCCGACGAGGCCCGGCTCGCGCACGCCGGCGGAGCTGGCCGCCGCCGCGGTCCAGGAGCCCGGCGACTGGGCCCCCGGGCCGCGCTGGCTCGGCGCCAGCCTCGAGCTCGCCCTGCCGCTGGCCGTGCACCTGCTCGAGCCCGACCAGCTCGCCCTCGACCTCGCCCGGCCGGCCCAGCTCGCCGCGCTGGGCCTCCCCGCGCGCCCGGCGGCCCTGCGGGCCGGGGTGAGCCTGGTCGAACCCGAGGTGCGCGTGACCCTAGAGCGGTCGGGGCTGGGGGTGGGGGACGTGTTGAAGTCCGGCGTGGCCCCAAAGGAACCTCAAGTGGATGCCCGAGGGATGTCCCCGGGGGGTCAGGCGGCGGCAGCGCGCCTTCGGGAGGCCGCCCGGGTGGCGCGCGTCGGGTTGCTCGGGCCCAAGGCCGAGCTCGAGGCGGTCGACCCGGGCCTCGCCGGGCAGCTCGCGCGCCTGGTGCGGAACCTCTCGGGGGAGCTCGAGCGCCTGGCCAAGAAGGCCGAACGGGCGCGCGCCAACCAGCTCGGCCAGGACCGGCGGCGGGCGCGGCGCCTCGAGGCCTCGTTGTTCCCCGAGGGCGAACCCCAGGAGCAGCGTCTGGCGGCCTTCGGCCTGCTCGCGCGTCACGGCGCGGGTTGGCTCGAGGCGCTGGCGGACCTCGAGGCCCTGGGCGCGGAGCACGTCGTGCTCCAGCTCGAGGGCCCCGATCCCGCGCCGGCGGGCTGAACGCCGTCGCGGTTCGACCGGCGTCGACGGACCGCTACACTCGGCCGCTCGCCGGGCCCGCGCCCGCCGCACCGCACATGCGCCGCATCGCCGTGATCAACCAGAAGGGTGGGGTCGGCAAGACCACGACCACCACCAACCTGGGGGCGGCGCTGGCCGAGCAGGGCCGCCGCGTGGTGCTGGTCGACATGGATCCGCAGGCGAACCTCAGCCTGCACGTCGACTTCGAGATCCAGAGCTCCGAGCCCTCGACGTACACGCTGCTCGGCGGCGAGACGAGCTTCGCGCAGACGCTGCGCGAGACGGCCACGCCGAACCTGCGGGTGGTGCCGAGCAACATCGAGCTCAGCGGCGCCGAGCTCGAGCTCGCCAGCGCCATGGGCCGCGAGATGCTGCTGCGCGAGGCCATCGAGGAGTGGATCCGAGCCGAACGCGACGCCCACGGCGTCGAGCCGGCGGATTACCTCCTGTTCGACTGCCCGCCGAGCCTGGGGCTGCTCTCGATCAACGCCCTGGCCGCGGCGAGCGAGGTGCTCGTCACCGTGCAGACCGAGTTCCTCGCGCTGCAGGGGATGAGCAAGCTGAGGGACGTCGTGGCGCTCCTACGGCGCAAGCTCAACCCGGGGCTCGAGATCGCGGGCATCGTGCCCTGCCTCTACGACAGCCGCCTGAGGCTCGCGCGCGAGGTGCTGGCCGAGATCCGGCGCTTCTTCCCCGGCCAGGTCTTCAAGGAGGCGATCCGCGCCAACGTGAAGCTGGCCGAGGCGCCGAGTTTCGGACAGACGATCCTGCAGTACGCCCCCGACTCGAAGGGGGCCTACGACCACCGCCGGCTGGCGCTGGCGTTGATCGAGCAGGAGGCGCGCTTCCCCGCCCTGGCGTCGTTGCCCGCGCCGCGGGCGATCCACGAGCTCCCCACCAGCTCGGCCGACGCCGCGCCGCGCGCGGCGGTGCTGCCCGAGCTGCGCGAGGGCGGGGCCGATCCCCTGGACGAGGTGATCGAGGTCCTGAGCGCCCTGCCCGAGGCGCTCCCCCCGACGGAGGACCTGGGCCAGGTCGAGCTCCGGCCCCAACCGCGTCCGCCCAGCGGCGTCGAGGACGAGCTGCGCACCCTCGGGACCGCCCCGCCCCGGCCCTAGCGCCGGCGGGGCGTCGATGTGCTACGACTGCGCCCGTGCGCGTGCACCTCGACCACAACGCCACCACGCCCCTGCGGCCCGAGGCCCGGGACGCCTGGCTGGCCCTCAACGACGAGCTGGGCGGCAACCCCTCCAGCGTGCACGCCGCCGGTCGGAGGGCTCGCGCGGCCCTGGACCTCGCGCGGGAACGGGTGGCGGCGGCCCTGGGCGTCGCCGAGGAAGGGATCCTGTTCACCTCGGGCGGCACCGAGAGCAACAACCTGGCGCTGATCGGCGCCCTCGAGGCCCGCGGCGGTCGACCGGGACTGGTGACCACGGCGATCGAACACTCCTCGGTCCTCGGCCCGGCCCGGGCCCTCGAGCGCCGCGGCCATCCCCTGACCCTCGTCGGGGTCGACGGAGAGGGATCCCCCCCCGTGCCGGACCTGCTGTCGGCCGTCACGGCCGGCGAGACGGCCCTGCTCTCCACCCAGTGGGCCAACAACGAGCTCGGCTCCCTGACGGACGTGGCCGCCCTGGCGGCGGGCCTCGCCGAGTTGCCCCCCGCCCGCCGGCCCCTGTGGCACGTCGACGGGGTGCAGGCGCTGGGGCGCGTCGAGCTCGCGCCAGCCGCGCTGGGCATCGACCTCTTGTCCCTCTCTGCCCACAAGGTCGGTGGACCCCTCGGGGTCGGGGTCCTGGTGCAGCGGCCGGGGGTGTCCCTGGCGCCCCTGATGCACGGCGGTGGCCAGGAGGGCGAGCTCCGTCCCGGAACCGAGAACGTGCCCGCCATCGGCGCGGCGGCCGTCGCGATCGAGTTGGCCGTGCGCGAACGCGCCGAGTTCGCGCGCCGCACGGGCGAACTCGCGCGCGAGCTCCTGTTCGCGCTGCGCGACGCGCTGCCCGGCCTACGGCTGCTGGGTCCGGCGATCGACGCCCCGCGCCTGTGCAACACGCTGTGCGTGTGGCTGCCGGGCGTGGACGGTCGCACGTTCGTCGCGCGCCTGGACCTCGAGGGGCTCGAAGCGAGCGCGGGCTCGGCCTGCGCGAGCGGATCGCTCGAGCCATCCCACGTCTTGCTCGCGCTGGGCCTCGCGCCGGACGCGGCGCGCGCGGGTCTGCGCCTGTCCCTGGGGCGCACGACGACCCGCGAAGATGTCCACACGGCTGTGGACATCGTGAGGAGAAGCATGATGTCGGTTTCCGCAACACGTTGACCTGCTCGCGATTGCGAAGAAGAGGTCAAGAGATCGACGCTGCGGCGTTGACCTCGGCGCCTCGCGAGCATGTAATGCGCACCTCCCCAGCAGGGGGGTCGTCGCCCAACGCGCGTCGAGCTCCTCGTCCTCCGGCAACGCACCAACCCCCGAGCCAGCACGGCCCCGCGGCCGCCCCCGACCCGACCCTCGGATCGGGGACGGGCACCCCAGCGCGGAACCCGCCCGGCCGCCCGTCCACGGGGAGTTGAGGCCAGCCTCGGCGAGCGCCGACACCGCGCAGCCACGCACCCCCGACACGGCTCTGAATCGGAAGGCTCCCAGCCCTTCGGAATCCGTCCGACCCCCAGCGGATCCGGAGGACCATGCGGTCCACGAGCGATCTCGAGAGCGCGACGAAGTCCATTCGTTCGCGATCGGGCTCCCTTCGTCTCCTCGCCCAATGCCCATGAATCCCCGCTACGAACGGTCCACGGCGCGTCGGACGCCGACGTCCCAGCGCGCGCAGCCCTGCACGGGAGCGGCGCTCCTCGCCGGCCTCCCTTCGCCCCGCGCCTGTGTTCGGCGTGCCGCCCGAACCCGTGCTCACCACGGGTCCGGGCGCTAGGCCCCAACGGCCGTTCGTGTGGTTACGTCCCTGCGTTTCGCGGGGACCCTCGAGGAGGTGCGAGCATTGAGGCGAGATCCGGCGGTGATGCAGGACCCAGGCGAGATCGGTGTCGGGGGCGAGGTGCGCGAGCGGGACTCCGCGGCACGGGGCGCGGCGGACCTGGCGGAGGCCTGGCAGGTCCTGTCCGCGGCGATCCGCGAGCGGGTCCAGCCCGAGCAGTACGAGACCTGGTTCCGGCGCGCGGCGTTGGTCGGGCTCGACGACGCCCGCATCCTGCTCGCGGTGCAGAACAACTTCTCGCGCGAGTGGCTGCGCAACTACTACCTCGACGCGCTCCACGCATCCGTCGCAGCGACCTTCGGGGGAGAACGCCGGGTCGAGATCGAGGTCGACCCCGAGCTGACCGCGGAGCGTCGCCCCCCGAGCGAGCCGCCCTCCCCGGCGACGTCGCACCGCGGCAACGGCAACGGCCTGGCCCACGGGCCGCGCAACGGCAACGGCGACGGTTCCCCGGCCCTCGGCGTCGATCGCCCGTCCGCGCAGGAGCCCGGCCGCGAACCGGCCGAGCCCGCCATCCGCCCCGGGACCGGCGGCCTGGTGCGCGGCAGCGACGTCGGGCTCAACCCCAAGTACACCTTCGAGAACTTCGTCGTCGGACCCTGCAACCGCTTCGCCTACGCGGCGGCGATGGGCACGGCCGAGGCCCCGGGCAAGGTCTACAACCCGCTCTTCCTGCACGGCAACGTCGGCCTGGGCAAGACGCACTTGCTGCAGTCCCTGTGCTCGTCCTTGCTCGCGACCTGGCCCGAGGTCCGCATCCTGTTCCTCTCCTGCGAGACCTTCGTCAACCACTTCATCAACGCCCTCGAGAACGGCGACCTGGAGCGCTTCCGCAACAAGTACCGCAACGTGGACGTGCTCGTGGTGGACGACATCCACATCCTGGCCAACAAGGAGCGCACCCAGGAGGAGTTCTTCCACACCTTCAACACGCTCTACAACGCGGGGCGGCAGATCGTGCTCTCCTCGGACAGCCCGCCCAAGGACATCCCGACCCTGCAGGAGCGGCTCGTGTCGCGCTTCAAGTGGGGCCTGGTGACCGAGGTCGAGCCGCCGTGCTTCGAGACGCGCATGGCGATCCTCAAGCGCAAGAGCCGCGAGCGTGGGCACGAGCTCGATGACGAGGTCGCCAAGCTGCTCGCCGAACGCATCGACACGAACATCCGCGAGCTCGAGGGCGCGATCCTCAAGCTGCTGGCCTTCGCCGACCTCTCCAACCAACCGGTCACGCCCGAGCTCGCGCGCACGACCCTGGGCGAGCTCTTCGTGACCCGCCGCGGCCAGCCCACGATGGACGACATCATCGGCGTGGTCACGCGGGCCTTCAGCGTGAAGCTCTCCGAGCTGCAGTCCAAGCGCCGCACGAACGCCGTGGCCTATCCGCGCCAGATCGCGATGTACCTGGCGCGCAAGATCACGCGTCACTCCCTGGAGGAGGTGGGCGGGTTCTTCGGAGGCCGCGACCACTCGACGGTGCTCTACGGCGTCGACAAGATCGAGCGGCTGATGGGCGAGGACGCCGACACGCGCCGCGTGGTCGAAGGCCTGCTCTCGGAGCTCGAGGCCCCCAAGAGCCCGTCCTAGCCCCGTGGGCGTGCTGGGGCCGCGATCCGCAAGGCACAGCGACGACGCGTATTCACCTGCAAGACTCGGAGGAGCTGCAACGCCGCGGGCGCGAGCTCCAGCACGGCCACGGGGCGCACCACGTCTTGGGACGGGCTCTGGGGCCTGAGATCCCGTCCCCGCTCCGTCCCGGGCGCCCGCCGCGGGCCTCCATGCCCCCTCCGGGCCGGACCCAGCGTCACGGTCGCGGAGGGCCTCGCCGCGCCCTCCCGAGCACCCACACAGGGCCCTGGGCAACGGCCCCGACGGACCCGCGAGCGCGGCCCGCCAGCGTGTACGCGGGGGGTCTCGGGCCCTATCCTATCGGGGCTCGGGGGCCTCCCCACGGCGCCGCTGCGCGGCGCGCGCGACGCACCCCTCGCGCACCTCGAACGACACCTCCTCGACACCACACCAGGGCAGTGAACGGACGCATGCAGAACGCCAGGAGAACCCGGGAGGGATGTGGAGATCCCGACCGTCGTTCCACAGCGTTCCGCGACGTTCCCGGGGTCCACCCGAGCCCGTTGTCGAGGAGCGTGGATCATCCGCGCGTACTCCCCGCTCCCTCCACCGTGCCACGCCGTCGATCCACGTCCGGCGCGCGCGCGCAAACCCGCTGCGCAGCCGTGTTTGCGAGAACCGGGCGCGCCGTTCTCCCCGGTTTCGACCGGTCCTTACTGCTAAGAAGATCTTTCTCTAAGAGTAGAGAGGGAAGACCCCCCACACCGCTCGACGGTGGACAAGTCACCACACCGCTCTGCGGTAGAGGTACGGCGCGATGAAAGTCCTGTGCGACCGTGAGAAGCTGCGCGAGGGGTTGGCGGTGGCCAACAGCATCATCCCCGCCAAGAGCGCCAAGCCGGTGCTCGAGAACGTCTGCCTGGTGGCGACCGACTCGTCCCTCGAGCTGCTCGGCACCGACCTCGACGTGTCGCTGCGCTACCGCATCGAGGACGTCGAGGTGCAGGAGCCCGGCCCGGCCGTCATCCCGGCCCGCGTCGCCGCCGACTTCGTGCGCGACCTCGGCAGCGAGACGGTGACGATCGAGACCGACGGGCGCACCTGCACCATCAGCGGCGGATCGGACTCGTGCGAGCTCGTCACCGTCGATCCGGACGAGTTCCCGGTCATCGCACGCCTGCCCGAGGACGCGGCGCTCTCGATGCAGGGCGGCACCTTCGCGCGCCTGGTCGGCCAGACCGCCTTCGCCGCCGCGCGCGAGGGCGGTCGGTACGCGATGCACGGGATCCTGACCGAGGTCGACGAGGGCACCCTGCGCATGGTCACGACCGACGGTCGGCGTCTGGCGCTTTCCTGGGCTCCCGTCGACGCCCCGCGCCCGCCCGCGCAGCCGGCCATCGTGCCCACCAAGGGCATGCAGATGTTCTGCCGCGTGATCGGCGACCCTTTGGACCAGATCCAGCTCTACTTCCTCGAGAACCAGATCGGGCTGCGCACGCGCTCGGCGGAGATCTTCGCGCGCCTCGTGGACGGCGAGTTCCCGCGCTACGCGGCCGTGATCCCGGCTTCTCCGGGGAACCTCATGGAGGCCGACGCCGAGCTGCTCGCGCGCAAGTTGCGCCTGGTCGCCAACGTCACCGGCGACGACGCGCGCGCGGTCCGGCTGCGGATGCACAAGGACCAGCTCGACCTCTTCGGCCAGTCGGTCGGTCGGGGCGAGGCCAAGGCCCACCTCGAGGTCGTGTACAAGGGCGCCCAGTCCGAGATCGCGTTCAACCCCGACTACGTGCTCGACGGGCTCAAGCACTGCGAGGGCAATTCGGTGCGCCTCGAGTTCGACCAGCGCAACACGCCCGGCAAGTTCACCCTGGGCGAGAGCTACATCTACATCGTGATGCCCATCACGGTGGACGTTTGATGGCCAAGCCGCGTTCGATCCGTCCAGCCGCGCCGGGTCGACGTCCCGCCGAGGGACCCGAGCCGCGCGCGCGCGCCGTGGCCCCGCTGGGGGACGCGGTGCAAGCCTTCCTCGCCGCCAGCGGCCTGGGTTCGCGCATCCACGACCAGCGCGTCTTCGACGCCTGGAATCGAGCCGTCGGGAGCGAGCTCGCCCGCCGCGCCCGGCCGGCGCGTCTGCGGGGCGGCGAACTCCTGATCGAGGTCGACTCCGCCGCCCACAAGAGCGAGCTCGAGGGCTTCACCGGCGAGCACTACCTGCGCGAGGCCAACCGACTCTGCGGCCAGCGCATCACACGGGTCGTCTTCAAGCTCGCCCGTTGAGCCTGCCTGCCCGCCGACCGATCGACCGAACCCTCCGCTGACCCCGGCGCGGCTCCTCCGAGTTCCACCGCACGCCGCCCCGAGCGATACCCATGTCCGATCGCACCGAGACGAAGAAGTACGACGCCGGCTCCATCACCGTGCTGGAGGGCCTCGATCCGGTCCGGAAACGGCCCGCGATGTACATCGGGGACACCGACGTCCGCGGCCTGCACCACCTCGTGTGGGAGGTGGTCGACAACGCCGTCGACGAGGCGTTGGCTGGGTACGCCACCGGCTGCAGGGTGGTGTTGCACGAGGACGGATCGGTGTCGGTGAGCGACGACGGGCGTGGCATCCCGGTGGGCATCGTGCCCTCCGAGGGCAAGCCCGCGGTCGAGGTCGTGCTGACGAAGCTCCACGCCGGCGGCAAGTTCGACTCGGGGGCCTACAAGGTCTCGGGCGGTCTGCACGGCGTCGGTGTGTCCTGCGTCAACGCGCTCTCCGATTGGCTGAAGGTCGAGGTGCACACCGAAGGGCACGTGCACCGCATGCGGTTCGCGCGCGGCGTACCCCAAGGCCCGCTCGAGACCCTGGGCCAGACCGATCGCACGGGTACCGAGGTGCGCTTCAAGCCCGACGCGACCATCTTCTCGACCATCGACTACGACCTCGAGATCGTGCGCAAGCGCCTGCGCGACTTCGCCTACCTGATGGGCACGCGCGGCTTCAGCGTCGATCTCTCCGACGAGCGCACGGGGTTCTCCGAGCACCTGGAGTTCCCCGACGGCCTGCGCACGATGGTCGAGCACATCAACCAGAACAAGGAGCGCCTGCATCCTGAGGTGATCCACTTCGTGCGCAGCGCGACCTCGCCCGACGATCCGTCGGTCGAGTACGAGGTCGAACTCGCGCTCCAGTACACCGACGCCTACCAGGAGAGCGTCTTCACCTTCGCCAACAACATCAACACCCACGGCGGGGGCACGCACCTCTCGGGTCTGCGATCGGCGCTGACCCGTACGCTCAACAACTACGTCAAGAACGAGAAGCTGGTCAAGGACGCGGCCAAGCTGCCGACGGGGGACGACTTCCGCGAGGGTTTGACGGCGGTGCTCTCGGTCAAGGTGCCCCATCCCCAGTTCGAGGGGCAGACCAAGGACAAGCTCGGCAACCGCGAGGTGCAGGGCATCGTCGACTCGGTCGTCGGCGAGCAGTTCGCCACGTACCTCGAGGAGAATCCGGCGGCCGCCAAGGCCATCGTGAACAAGGCCCTGCGCGCGATGCAGGCCCGCGAGGCGGCCCGCAAGGCGCGCGAGCTGGTACGTCGCAAGTCGGCCCTCGCGAGCGGCAACCTGCCCGGCAAGCTGGCCGACTGCCAGACGCGCGACCTGGAGAAGTCCGAGGTCTTCCTGGTCGAGGGTGATTCGGCCGGTGGCTCGGCCAAGATGGGCCGCGACCGCTTCTTCCAGGCCATCCTGCCGCTGAAGGGCAAGATCCTGAACGTCGAGAAGGCGCGCCTCGACAAGATGCTCGGGCACTCCGAGATCCAGCTCATCATCTCGGCCTTGGGTTGCGGGATCGCCGAGGAGTTCGACATCAGCAAGCTGCGCTACGGCAAGGTCATCATCATGACCGACGCCGACGTCGACGGCTCGCACATCCGCACGCTGCTCCTCACCTTCTTCTTCCGGCACATGAGCCAACTGATCGACGTCGGTCGGCTCTACATCGCCCAGCCGCCGCTGTACAAGGTCAAGCTCAAGAAGCTCGAGCGCTACATCAACACCGAGGAGGAGCTGCGCAAGTTCCTGGTCGAGCGCGGCGTCGAGTCCCTGCGCATCCACGACGTCGTCGCGGATCGCACCTTCGAGGGCGCCGAGTTGAAGGAGCTCGGCGACGATCTGCGCAAGCTCGAGAGCCTGACCGAGAAGGCCGTCCCCGGCTGGAGCCCGGTGCCGCCCGCGCACCTGCTCGCCACCTGGGACGGCGAGAACCTGCCCACGCACTGGGCCTTCGTCGAAGGCAAGGAACACTTCTTCAGCACGCTCGCCGAGTACACGAACTTCCTCGAGCTGCGCCGCGCGACGCTGGCGCCGGGCGAGGAGCTGCGGGTGTACGAGAGCACCGAGGCGCCCTTCCGCATGGAGCACGCGCACGTCGTCGCGGCGCGCGTCGGACACCACGAGGAGCTCCGCGCGGTGCTCGCCGCGCTCGAGCGCCGGGGCTTGGTGCTGCGCGGCGGGGGCAACTGGAAGGTCGAGGGCGGCAAGGAGACGACCCACTGCACCGACCTGCCCGCGCTCGCGCGCACCCTGCGGACGCGCGCCCAGGGCGAGGTCGAGATCCAGCGCTACAAGGGTCTGGGCGAGATGGACGCCGAGCAGCTCTGGGAGTCCACCATGGACCTCGCCAAACGCAGCCTGTACCGCGTCACGATGGAGGACGCGATGGGGGCCGACCAGATCTTCACGATCCTGATGAGCGAGGGCGTCGAACAGCGCCGCGAGTACATCGAGCGCCACGCCCTCGAGGCCACGAACCTCGACGTCTGAACTTCTTTCCGGGTCCGGCGCGGGCGGACCGGGGGCCGCGGGAGGGGCCGCCGGGCGCCCGTTCGGGGCGCCGCGCGGCCCGCGTGGGTGCTCCAGGGAGCGGGGCTGGACCTCCGGCTCAGGTCGAGACCGCCTCGGGTCGATCATGGGGGAGGTCCCCGGCCCCCTCCCGCCTTGAAGAAGCAGAATCAGCGACTGGGTTATCAGCGCCTCGCCGAGGTGCTGAAGGAGCGAGGCCTGGTGGAACCCCAGGCGATCGACGAGACCCTGCAACTCGCCGCCCAGGGGGGCGCGGCCTTCCCCGAGGCGCTGATCGGCGCGAACCTGGTCGCCGACTGGGAGCTCTCGCGCCTGGTGTGCGAGATCTTCAACCTGCCCTTCCTCTCGGTCGACGTCGCGAACCCCGATCCGGACGCGCTGGAGGGTCTCGACCGCGGCTTCCTCGTGCAGACCGGTCTGGTGCCCCTGAGTCGCTTCGGGAAGCTGCTCACGATCGTCATGCCGGCCATCGTGCCCGCCGAGACCCTGGGCCTGCTCGCGGCGCGCACGGACTTCACGATCCTGCCGGTGGTGGGCACCGTGAACACGAACCGGCGCTGGATCGAGAACAACCTGAACCTGGAGACCAGCGCACCGCCGGTGCCGCAGGCGGCCGGCGGCCTGGACGCGGAGTGGTCGAACCTCTTCGACGCGGCGGACGCGGCGGTGCTCGCCGAGCTGGACGAGCTGGGCGAAGGCCTCGACATCGGTCCGCTCGCGGACGAGGGCGAGTTGGTGCTCGAGCTCGATCCCGAGGACGAGAACGCCGACGCGGCCTGAGCCAGCGGTCGCTCAACCTGATCGCCACTCGCCGCCCAGGCGCCGCGCGAGCACCCGGTCCGCCAGGCGCGGGGCGAACAGCGAGAGCGCGGCCAGCGCGGTCCACTTCCAGCGCAGGGCCCGCTCGGGCCGTGGCCGGCGGTCGAGGGCCAGGATCTCGGCCGCGACGCGTTCGGGGCCGTCGGCCCGCGCCAGGTCCGGCGCGGCCAGGCCGCGCGGGTTGGCCTGGGCCTCGAAGAAGCCCGTGCTGGTCAGGGCGGGGGCCAGGGTGCAGACGGCGATGCCGTGCTCGGCCCACTCCAGGCGCAGGGCCTCGCCGATCGAGGCCAGGGCGGCCTTGCTCGCCGCGTAGACCGCTTGGCCGGGGATGCCGCGCCGCCCGACGACCGAGCCGATCTGGATCAGCACTGGCCGCGTGCCGCGCCGCAGCAACGGAAGCGCGAGGCGCGCGACGATCAAGGGGCCGAGGACGTTGGTCTCGAGCAGGGCGCGGGCCAGCTCGGGTTCGAGCTCCTCGACCGGTGCGCGATAGCCGATCCCGGCGCCGCTCACGAGCAGCTCGAGGGCGCCGAACTCCCGCTCGAGCTGCGCAAAGGCTCGCCCCAGGGCCGCGGGGTCGCGCACGTCGGCGACCAGCACGAGCGGCGCGCCCCCCGGGCAGTGCGCGAGCTCCCGCGCCAGGGCCTCCAGCCGCTCCCCGCGCCGCGCCAGCAGCGCCACGCGATACCCCCGCTGCGCCAGGAGCCGCGCGCTCGCTTCCCCGATGCCCGAGGAGGCCCCGGTCACCAACGCGCGCCGGGGTGCTCGAGCATCGCTCCCGGAGTGCGAAGCTCGGGGGATCGCCACGGGGGCCCTCAGCGACCGGTGGTCTTGTGCAGGGCGGTCAGGACCTGGAACCAGCCATCCCGCGTGCGGCTGATCTGGCGCACCTGGCGATCGGTGTCGCCGTAGCGCGCGAGCAGGTCCTCGAACCAGGCCGCGGTGTCGGTGAGCGCTTCGTCGTAGGCGTCGCGGGCGGCGCGGTTGGCGCTCTGCGCGGCGGTGGAGTCCCCCTGCTCGCGGGCCGTCTTGGCGCGCGTCAGGGCCTCGTCGCCCTCGGCCGCCCGCGCCAGGGCCCGGGTCCAGACGGCCTCGGCCTCCAGGCCCGCGGGCGCGCGGTCGGTGGTCGCGGCGCGCGTCGTCCGGCCTCCGGTCGCGCGGGTCGGCGGGGCTTCGTCCGGGACGCTGGCGAAGGGCACGTGGCCCTGGGGTTCCTGGGTCGGCTCGCCGTCCCCCTGCCCGCCGCTGTACATGCGGGCCGCGGCGATCGCGACGGCGAGCAACACCCCCAGGGCGAGCAACGGCAGCATCGAGGCCGTCGGTTTGGAGCCGGCCCCCGGGCGCGGCCGGCGCCCACCCTCGGGCTCTTCCTGGGCGGAGTAACGGGTCTGCTTGGGCATCAGGGGCACGAGGGTACGCCGCCTTCCGGCGGCCCGCCAGGCGCGCGCCGCAGGCGAGCGGCGTAGCCGCCGTCGGTGGGGCCTTGGGGGGCCGAGGGCGCGGGGCGGCCCTCGATCTCCTCCTCCAGGACGAAGCGGCCGTCGGAGGCCAGGAACTCCGCCACGCGGCGGGCGTTCTCCTCGGGCTCGAGGCTGCAGGTCGAGTAGACCAGCGCGCCGCCGGGGCGCACGAGCTCGGCGGCCTGGGCCAGCAGCCCGCGCTGCAGCTCCGCGAGGGAGGCGCGCGACTTCGGCCCATAGCGCCAGCGCGCTTCGGGCCGCTGCGCGAGCACCCCGGTGTTGCTGCACGGCGCGTCGACGAGCACCGCGTCGAAGGGGCCCAGGGCCGCGAGCTCCGCCGGCGCCTGCACGCGGACGCGCTCGGCGAGCCCCAGGCGCGTGAGCGTCTCGCGCAGCCGACCGAGGCGCCCCGCATCGACGTCGCTGGCCACGACCTCGGCACCCGCGCCGGCGAGCACCGCGGTCTTGCCGCCCGGCGCGGCGCACAGGTCCAGCACACGCTGGCCCGCTCGCGCGCCGACGAGCTCCGCCGCCGCCAACGCGGTCTCGCCCTGCGCGCTCAGGCGGCCCTGGGTGAAGGCGGGGGAGGCGATCACCGCCTCGGTGTGCTCCGCGTCGGCGAGCAGGATCGCGGGGTGCGATCCCGGTCGCGTCGGGATCCCGGCGGCCTCGAGTTCGGCCGCGAGTTCGGCGCGCGGACCCAGGCAGCGCAGGGAGAGCGGCGGTTCGTGCAGGAGCTCGCGCGCGAGCGCGAAGGCCTGCTCGCGGCCCATGCGCTGCATCCAGCCCTTCATCAGGGTCGCGGGCAGGTTGAGCGCGTCCTCCGCCCACAGCAGCGGGTGCTCGTCGGGATCGCGGAACAGGGGCGTCTCGAAGTGCCAGGGGCGGTCCACCAGGTCGCGGCGCGGATCGCCGCAGGAACCCTCGCGCCGGGCGCGAATCGCCTCGCGCAGCACGGCGTTCACGTAGCGGCCCTTCGAGAGCCCCAGCACGTCGCTGGCCAGGGACACCGTCTCGGAGACCGCGGCGTGGTCGGGAATGCGGTCGAGCAGGAAGAGCTGCGCGAAGCCGAGCCGCAGCAGGGTGGAGAGGTCCGCGTTGGGCTTGCCGCGCGCGAAGCGATGGACGAGCGCGAGCAGCGTCCCGCGATGGCGGACGTCGCAGCCCACCAGGCGGCGCGCCAGGCCGCGGTCGCGCGGGTCGAGCCCGTGTCGCGCCGCGGCGGCGTCGACCTCGCGCAGGGGCGTGTCGCTGCCCGAGCGCAGGGCCTCGAAGGCGGCGCGGCGCGCGCTCAAGGCTGGGCCCCCAGGCGCTCGCCCACCGAGAGGCGCGCGCCGCGCAGGTACTCCGCCGCCGCGAGCGAGCTCTTCCCCGCCGGCCGCACGCGCTCGAGCCGCAACACGCCCTCCCCGGTGGCGACGAGCAGTTCACCGTCGGTCGCGAGCAGGGTGCCCGGGGCGATGCCCGGGGGCGCGGCGCTGCCCTCGGCGGGTGCGGCGCGCTCGACGAGCAGGTCGCGCCCGCCGGGCTCGCGGGTGCGCGCGCCGGGCCAGGGCGTCATGGCGCGCACGTGGGCGTCCAGCGCGAGCGCGGGGGCCGACCAGTCGATCCGACCTTCTTCCTTGGTGAGCTTGGGCGCCCAGGTGACGCGGGCTGGGTCCTGGGGCACGAGCCTCGCTTCGCCCCGCGCCAACAGATCGAGGGCCTCGCGCGCCGCCCGCGCGCCCAGGTCCGCCAGGCGCGCGAGCAGCTCGCCCGCGTTCTCGCGCGGGCCGATCTCGAGCTCGAGCGAGAGCAACAGGTCGCCCGCGTCGAGCTCGCGCACCATGCGCTGCACGCACACGCCGCTGATCCGGTCGCCGTTCTGGATCGCGCGCTGGATCGGCGCCGCGCCGCGCCAGCGCGGCAGCAAGGAAGCGTGCACGTTGAAGGCGCCCAGCGGGGCGAGGTCGAGCACGTCTTGGCGCAGGATCTCGCCGTAGCTCGCGACGAGCAGCACGTCGGGCGTGAGCGCGCGCAGCGCGGCGACGAAGGCCGGGTCGCGGGTCGTCTCGGGCGTCAGCAAGGGCACGCCGTGCGCGCGGGCGAGCGCCTCGACGGCCGAGGGCTCGCTGCGCCGCCCGCGTCCCGCCGGCCGCGCCGGCTGGGTCACGACGCCCACGACCGGGTGCGGTCCGGCGAGCAGGCCCGCGAGGATCGGAACGGCGAAGGGCGGCGAGCCCAGGAAGACGACCCGCACGGCCAGACGGGGGGCGTGAGCCCTAGAGGTACTGCTCGACCTGCTGCTTGAACCGCGCGTAGGGCATCGCGCCGACGATCTGGCCCGCGACCTCGCCGCCCTTGATCACGAGGAAGGTCGGGATCGAGATGATCCCGTAGCGCGCGGGCACCTCGGGGTTGTCCTGGGTGTTGAGCTTGACCACCTTCAGCGCGCCGGCCTTCTCCTCGGCCAGCTTGTCGATGAAGGGCGTCATGGTGCGGCAGGGGCCGCACCACTCGGCCCAGAAGTCGACCAGGACGGGGGTCTGGCTCTGCAGGACGGCGGCGTCCCAGGTGCTGTCGGTGACGTCGAGGGCGTTGCTCATGGCGGGATGGGATGGGGCGGTCTGGCTGGCCGCCCGGCGCGGTCTGGGGGGGCCGGAAAGGGGGCGAATATGGGCCCGGGCCGGGGCGGCGTCCACCACGCGGCCGGGTTTTGGGCCCCATCACCGGCGCAGTGCGGGGCGGAGGCCCGCGCGGGGCGTCGTGGCCTACTCCGCGCCCCGCCCGTCCGAGGGCTCGGGGTCGGGCTCGGGCGCGGCGGGCGTGATGCGTTGCTCCTCCTCGGTGGGCTCCTCCTCGCCCTCGTCGAGGAAGCGGGCCGCGTCGAGCAGCCCTTCGAGGTCGCTCGCGGCCTGCTCGGAGAGCGAGACCTCCACGTCCTCCCGGTCGCCGGTCTGTCGCACGCGCACGACGCCCAGCTTGACGAGCTCGAGCAACGCGCAGAACGCGCCCACCAGCGACTCGCGCGAGACGCCGTCGTCGAGGGCCGCGACGAGCTCGCGCAGCGAGGACTGGTGCGCGGCGCGCACGCGCTCGGCGAGCTGCAGCACGTAGTAGCGCAGGGGCCGAGGATCGGCCTTCACGGTGCGCGGCCGGTTGGCGAGGGTCTCGCGCATCAGACGCGAGAAGACGCCCAGGAGGTCCCAAGCGCTGAGCTCGCCCAGCTCGAGCGTGACCTCGACCTCCTGGTCGCGCAGCTCGGGGTGGCTGCCGCGCTTGCGCAAGCGGCCGCGCTCCTCGAAGCGCGCGCCGAGGCCATCGGAGGCCTCCTTGAAGCGGCGGTACTCGATCAGGCGCTGGATCAGCTCGTCCTTGGGGTCGAGCTCGTCGGCGAGATCGACCTCCTCGCGCGGCAGCAGCGAGCGCGACTTGATCGTCATCAACGTCGCCGCCATCACCAGGAAATCGCCCGCCAGCTCGATGTCGAGCTCGCTCAGGGCGTCGAGGTAGGCGAGGTAGCCGTCGACGACGCGCGAGATCTCGACCTCCTGGATCTCGACCTCCTGCTCGCGCACCAGGTGCAGCAGGAGGTCCATCGGCCCGTGGAAGACGTCCTCGAGGCGCACGAAGTAGTCGCTCACGGCGTTCACCATATGCCCCCGGTGACCCAGTCGATGCCCTTGGAGAGTGGGTCGTACGCGGCGGAGATCAGGCGCCACACCGGCTCGCGGAAGGCGAACAGCAGAACGAACACGAGCAACAACGAGAAACGCTCCAACGAAGCGAAGGCCGGCCGCATGGACTCGGGCAGGAGCCAGTTGACGACCCGCGAGCCGTCGAGCGGCGGCACGGGCAGCATGTTGAAGATCGCGATGACGAGGTTGAAGCTCACGCCCAGGGACAGAGCCTTCACGGCGAGGTTGGCGACCGGCATGCCCGTGCCGTAGACCAGCACCTTGACCACGAGCAACAGGAACGCCGCGATCAGCACGTTGCTGATCGGCCCTGCGAGGGCCACGTACATCATGTTCCGCGCCGGATGGCGCAGGCGGTGGTAGCTGACAGGTACGGGCTTGGCGCCGCCGAAGAGCACCGGGGAGCCGATCCACAGCAGCATGCCCGGGACCAGGATCGTCAGGATCGGGTCGATGCTCGGGATCGGATTGAGCGTCAGGCGCCCCAGATCCTTGGCGGTGCTGTCGCCGCAGCGGTAGGCGACCCAGGCGTGGGCGGCTTCGTGGACCCCGAGCGAGAGGATCACGATCAGCACCACGGCTGCGATCTGGAAGGGATCCAAGTCGAGGGCGCGTCTGTGGGGCGGGCGGCGGGACCCGGTACGGGGCGGGGAGGGGTCGGACGGCGGGTCGCGCCGGTCGACCGGCCGTTATAACACGGCCGCGTAGGCCGCCCAACGCGCCCCGAGCCCGCGCAGTAGGGGCTGCTCGCGCTCGGCTGCTAGACTCCCGCCTCTCCCGCGACCCGGCCCGGATCCCCGCATGCGCCCGCGCCCACCCATCGCCCGCAGCGCGGGCCACCCCACGGTCCCCGCGCCGCAGCCGATGCAGCCTCAGGAGCCCGCAACGCTCGCCCAACGCCTCGCGCGGGCCCGCGAGGTGATCCGCATCGAGGCGCGCACGATCGCCGAGCTCGAGCACCACCTCGACGCGCGTTTCTCCGAGGCCGTCGGCCGCGTCCTCGCCTGCCAGGGCTTCGTGGTCGTGACCGGCATGGGCAAGGCGGGCCTGGTCGGACAGAAGGTCTCCGCCACCCTGGCGAGCACCGGCACGCCCTCGCACTTCCTGCACCCCGGCGAGGCCCTGCACGGCGACCTGGGCCGCATCCGCCGCAGCGACGTGTTGCTCGCGCTCTCGAACTCCGGCGAGACCGACGAGGTGATCGCGTTGCTCGGACCGGCGCGCAAGCTCGGCGCCGAGGTGATCGCCGTCACCGGCCGCCCCGAATCGACCCTGGCGCGCCTCTCGGACTGCGTGCTCGAGATCGGCACCGTGCGCGAGGCCTGCCCGCTGGAGCTCGCGCCCACGGCCTCGACCAGCGCCATGCTGGCCCTCGGGGACGCGTTGGCCATGACCGTGCTGGCCGAGCGCGGCTTCGGCCGCGAGGACTACGCCCTCTACCACCCCGCCGGCGCCCTGGGTCGGCGCCTGATGCGCGTCCGGGAGGTGATGCGCCAGGGCGAGTACCTGCCGCTGGTGCAAAGCGGATCGCCCCTCGCCCAGGTGCTCATCACCATGACCCAGACCCCCGGCCGCCCGGGGGCGGCGCTGGTGGTGGGCGCGGACGGCCGCTTGGCGGGCATCTTCACCGACGGCGACGTGCGCCGCATCCTGCAGGGTGGCACCCTCGACGTCACGGCGCGCATCGACGACCTGATGGGCAGGCACCCCAAGTCGATCGGCCCCGAACAGCTCGTCGAGGAGGCCCAGCGCCTGCTCCAGGAGAACCGCATCGACCAGGTGCCCGTGCTCGACGCCGAGGGCCGGCCGATCGGGCTGCTCGACGTGCAGGACCTGCTCGACATCCGCATCTGACCCGGGCCCGCGCACGGCGCTGGGGCCCTCGGGATCGGGCCCTCCTGCGCTACCCTCAGCGCCCCGGGCGTCGTCGCGCGCGGAAGCCACCCAATGCAAGGGCGTGACACCAGCGGCCCGCCGGCGGCCCTCCAGCCCGCGCTCGAGCGCGCGCGGCTGCTCGCGCTCGACGTCGATGGCACGCTGACCGACGGCGGGGTCGTCTACGTCGGCGACGCGGAGCTGGTGCGCTTCTCGGTGCGCGACGGGCAGGGGCTGGCGCTGCTCGCCCGCGCCGGCGTGAAGGTGGCCTGGATCACGGGGCGCGGGTCGCGGGCGGTCGAGCGGCGCGCGCGGGAGCTCGCCGTGGCGGCCTATCGCCCGCGCGTTTCGGACAAGGCCGCGGCCCTGGCCGAGGTCCAGGAGCAGCTCGGCATCGCCCCGGCCGAGACGATCGCGATGGGCGACGACCTGCCCGATCTGGCCCTGGCCGGGGGCGCCGCGCTCTTCGTCGCCCCCGCCGACGCCGAACCCGAGGTGCTGGCGCGGGCCGACTGGATCGCGCCGGCCCGCGGCGGAGCGGGGGCGGTGCGCGCCCTGTGCCGGGCGATGCTCGTCGCCCGCGGTCGATGGGATGGGGGGCCGACGGCCGCCGCGCGATGAGACGCGCGCTGATCTTCCTGCTGCTGTTCGGCGGCGGGCTCGCGGTGCTGTTCCTGGCGGCCTGGTTCCGGGACCGGGGCCTGGCCGGGGAACGGTCGCCCGAGCCGATCCAGGTCGAGGCGCCGGTGACCTTCCCCGACCCGCAGGCGGGGCCCGGGGGCCAGATCGGCATCGTGCTCGAAGGGGAGCTCGAGTTCACCCGCTACGCCAGCGAGCGCGTCGAGACCGGCGAGCGCCCGCGCCTCTTCCACGTCGAGTCGCCCCAGGTCCTGCCGATCGAATCGGACCTCTACGACCTGAAGGACGTGAAGGTCTGGATGTACGAGCCGCGGGCGGGCGAGCTGCGCGCGATCCTCACCTCGCCGCTCACGCGCACCCGGGTCACCAGCGCCGCCGGCGCCCCGAACTTCGCCCAGGACGACCGGGTCACGTTCCAGGACGTGGTGCTCGAGCTGCTCTCCGGGGCCGACTTCGTACCCGCGACCCTGCGCGTGCCGAGCCTCGAGGCGAACCTCGCGGCGCGCGAGTTCCGCTCGGCCGAGCGGGTCGTCCTCGAGGGCCAGGGGCTCGACGCCGAAGGCCTGGGCCTGTTCGGCAGCGAGGAACCGTATCTGTTGCGCATCGAGCGCGAGGGCGAGGTGCGCCTCGTCCTGCCCCACGGCGGCCGCGCGCGCCTGGCCGCCACGGGCACGGGGCCACTCGAGATCCGCCGCCTCGAGCGTCTCCCCGCGGGCGAGGACGGCGTCCAGCGCGACATGGTCGCGCTGCGGATCGAGCGCGGGGGGCGACTCGAGCTCGTCGACGAGGAGGTCGTGCGCATCGACGCCGACACGCTCCTCGTGCGCGGCTTCGTGATCGACGCGGAGACGTTCCAAGTGCTCGAGGGCTACGCCGAGGGCGGCGTCGAACTGGAGCGCGGCGACGACCTCTTCCGCGGCGAACGAGCCGATTTCGCCTTCGGGCTCGACGGCCGGCTGGCGAGCGCGACCCTCGATGGCCACCCGCGGGGGCGCGTCCACGTCCCCGACCCCGAGCGTCCGCAGGCCGAGCCGCTCGCGCTCGACATCGTCAGCGAAGGCCGCATCGAGGTCGAGCTCCTGGGCCAGCCCGCCTTCGTCGCCACCGGCCCGACGCGCGTCGAGGCGCCCGTCCAAGGCCTCGAACTGACCGCCGCGCGGCGCATGACCGGACGCCTCGATCGCGAGCGCGGCAGCGGCAGCTTCCTGGCCGTCGGCGACGTACGCGGCCTGTTCGAGGGCCAGCGCTTCGTCGGCGACGACCTGCGCGTCGACCTCGAACGCAACCCAGCCGGAGCGCTGCGCACCACCGCCGTGACGCGTAGCCCCGCGCGCCTCACCGGCACCGACGAGCGCGGCCGGCCCGTGCGCGTGGAGGTTCAATCGGGCATCGACCTCGCGCTCCTCGAAGGCAACGTCACCCTGCCCTTGGCGCGCCAGGCGCGCATCGTCGTCGAGGGTGAGGACGGCTTCGAGCTCGAAACCGGCGAGCTGCGCGACCTCGACTGGGCCACGCGCCGCGTGAACGCGTCGGGCGGCATCGTCTACCGCGCGGGCGGCCTGGTCGCCGTGGCGCGCGAGGCGCGCACGCTCGAACCGCTCCCGGGCGCGGGCCCCGAGGCCACCGAGCTCGAGCTGCTCGCCGGCCCCGGCGATCCCGTGCGCGTCGATCTGCCCGCGCCCGGTGCCGGCGGCTTGAAGCGCGCCAGCCTGCGGGCGCAGCGCGTCGTCCTGGGTCGCGAACGCGCCTTCGCGGAGGGGCGCGTGCACGCCGAAGTCGAAGGCGAGATCGACTCGTTGGTGCTCGACGTCGAGCGCCTCGAGCTCGAGCGCCTGCCCGATCCCGCGGATCCCGATTCGCCCTACACGCCCTGGCGCTTGCGCGCGGACGAGGTGACGCGCGGGCGCATCGAGGGCGCGTTCGGGCTCGCGAACTTCTCGGCCCGCAGCGTGCGCGCGGCCGGTCAGGCCGTGCGCGACGAGGCGGCCGATCGCCCGGACACGATCCTGGACTTCGTCGAGGCGCTCGGCGCGGTCGAGCTCGACTGGCGCGGCGACGTGCAGGTCTCGGCGCGCGGCGAGCGCCTGGTGTACGAGGGTCATGCGCGGCGCGGCCGGCTCGAAGCCGGTGTCGGCGACACGGTCGTCGCGCAGGGCCGCATGCCCGACGGCGGGCCGGCCTACCGCTTGCGCGCCCAGGTCGTCGAGTTCGAGGCCGGGGCGGTCCAGGCGATCGACGTCGCGGCGCAGCTCGAGGACAGCGGCGCCCCGCGCCGTCGGCACCAGGCAGCCCAGGATCCGGTGCTGGAGCGCTTCCGCGCGGACTGGATGCGCGCCGAGAAGGAAGCCGTGACGTTCCACGGCGCGGTGCTGCTCGAGGGCCGACTCGCGGACGGTGTCGCCTGGTCGCTGCGCGCGCAGGACGTGTGGGGCGAAGTCGGCCGTCCCGAAGGGCTCCCGGGGCTCGAGGCGAGCGAGATCCCGCTGCGGCACCTGGTGGCCTGGAACGGCTTCGACCTGCGCTACGGTCTCGACGTGCAGGGCACGGGCGAGCTGCTCGAGCTGCGCCCCGGCAGCTTGCGGCTCGAAGGGGAACCCGCGCGGCTGGACCTGGGCCTGGCCGCCTGGGAATCGCCTTGGATCACCTACGACCCGGAGCGCATGCTCGTCAGCGCCGACGCCGGCCGCCTGGTCGCCGGCGAGGGGCGCTTCGAGGGCTGGACGCTCGAGTACGACTCGCTCCAACCCTTCGAGCTCGAGGACTCGACCCTCGTCACGCTGCGCAACCCACGCGTCACCTTCGAGGACCGCGAGCTGCGCGCCGGTTGGGTGCTCCTGTGGCTCGACCGCGACGAGTGGCGCTCGAAGGCCCGCGCCTGGTTCGGTCTGGAGCCTGAGCCCGAGGAGCTGCGCGTCGCGGGCGTCAGCGAATCCGGCGTCGCGCCGGCGGAGCCCGCCGAGACGATCAACGTCTTCGGCCGCCTCGACCTCTCGCGCCTGGCCCCGGTGCTGAACGAGGTCTACGTCGAGGACAACATCGAGCTCTTCGAGGAAGGCCGCCTCAAGGCGCGCATGGGCAGCGCCTACTTCGACCTCGTGGACGGTCACGGCTGGTTGCAGGACGCCGAGCTCTTCATCGACGTCGACGTGCGCGATCAACCGAGTCAGGTCGTGGTCTCCTCCCAGTGGTTGCGGCACTCCGCCGACGGCTCGTGGCGCGCGGACAATGCGACGGTCACCACCTGCACGCACGAGGTGCCGCACTACTTCGTGCGCACCAAGGACCTGCGCCTGATCCCGGACCCCGAGAAGGAGGAAGTCGTCTGGGACGTCAAGCTCAAGCGCAACTCGCTGCGCTTCCGGAACGGTTGGAGCCTGCCGCTCCCGCCGCTCAGCTACCCCAGCGACGGCAAGGGCATGCCGGTCATCCCCGAGATCCGCATCGGGGATTCGGCGCGCTTCGGCCAGTTCCTGCGCGCCACGATCACGCGCGACCTGGGCGCGGTCGGAGACACCGTCGGCCGCGCCATGGGCGCGAAGGACAAGGACTCGATCGACGCCCGCGCGCGCTACTCCGCGTCCTATCTGGGCTCGCGCGGCGTCGGGCTCGGGGTGGGTGCGGAGATCTCGTCCCCGGACGCCTTCTGGCTGCGGGCCTATCTGGACGTCGTCTACGACACGGGTGACGACCGCGGCCTCGTGCGGGCTCCCGACGAGGAGCGCGATCCCTGGCGCAGCGTGACCCATGCTCGCGCGCGGATGTTCATCGACCGCGAGGAGTGGCTCGACATCGCCATCGCTTCCCAGAGCGACGTCGGCGTGCAGGCCGAGTTCCAGGAAGGCGAGTTCCTCGAGTACGAGCAGCGCGACACCTTCCTGCACTGGCGGCGGGCGAAGGGTCCGGACTACTTCAGCGGCAGCCTGAAGACGCGCACCAACTCCTTCCGCAACGAGGTCGAGGAGCTGCCCTCCGTGGGGGTCTTCCGCAACCTCACGCCGCTCTTCGACGCCTTCGGACGGCCGGTGCTCTTCCGCGGATCGATGGACGCGGCCTTCCTGCGCCGGCGACAGACCGACTCCCCCGTGGTTTCGCCCTTCGATCCGGTCTTCGACGACGGTGTGACCGAGGACCGCAACGTGCAGCGCCTCGACTCCCAGGGGCGTCTCGAGCTGCCGGTCCCCCTGGGGCGCAGCGGCGTCACGCTGACGCCCTTCGTCGCGGCCCGTTCGACGATCTGGAGCGCAGGCCTCGACCCGGACGAGAGCCCGGCGCGGCACGCGTTGCTCGCCGGCCTCTCGGCCTCGACCACGCTCTGGCGCAAGACCTCGGGTGGGTGGCTGCACGACGTGACGCCGCGCCTGGGCGTGCGCACGGACCTCGCCTCGGACGAATCGGGCGGCGAGCCGCTCCCGATCGACGCCACCGAAGCGCCCTTCGCCGGGACCTTCGTCGACGCGGACCTGCGCCTGCGCTGGTGGCGCCCCGACACGCTGCGACACCTGGACATCGACCTGCGCCTGACGCACGCCTCGGACCTCTCCGATGGGCGCGAGGACGGGTTCCTCCCGATCGCCGTGTTGGGGCAGTTCTTGACCGAGGTGCGCGGCGATCCGGTGGGCGTGGTCCACGACGGCCGCTACGACCCCGAGGATGGCGGCACGATCTTCAATCGCACCGCGCTCGGTTGGGAGCCGAACAAGCGCCTGGCGCTCGAGACCGGGTACGCCCGCGGCGTGTACGAGCCCCAGGGCACGATCTACGAGGCGGTCACGCTCGCCGGACGGTATCGGACGCACGGGCCCTGGGAGATCGAAGCGCGCCAGATTCTCAACCTGCAGGAGGAAGGCGGCAGTCTCGACACGCGCCTCCTGCTGCGCCGCTACGGCCACGACCTGATCTTCGAGTTCGAGATCGGCCGGCGCTCGGGCGAGGGCGGCACGTCGTTCTCGATCGGCCTCGACCCCGTCCTCGGCTGGCGCCGGCCGCGCCTGGGCCTGCTCGACCGCTGGCTGCGCCCCTGACGGGCGCGTTCAGTCCGCGAGCGGCTGCACCACCGCTCGTCGCGCGTCGCGCCCGCGATCGCCGAGGCGGTACGAGCCCTGCCCGTCCGACGAGATCGGCCCGTGCTCGCGGGGCAACAACACTTCGCCTTCGAACTCGGGGAGGCGATGTCGCGCGCTGCGCCGCAGGCCCTCCTCCAGGCGCCGCAGCGTGCGCTGCGCCGAGTCGGCCCGCGCCGTCGCGCTTCCGTCCGTGACGGGTCCCAGCGCGCGCCGGCCCTCGACCAACAGCCCAACGCCCCCTTCGGCGGCCAGGCTCGCGAGCGGGTTCGGCTTCCGAGCGCTCCGCGCGACGTGATCCTGCCACTCGGCCGTCGGCCGCACGGACGTGGCGATCGCCAGCAGCAGCGGCAGCGCCCGGTCCAGCTCGCCGACCGGCGCGCGGAGTGCGAGGCAGGGTTCCACGGCCCACTCGACCTGACGTCCCATCTCGGTCGAGAAGCCGCTGTACACCGCGCCCAGCAGGACGAGCTCCTCCCAGTCCCGCTCCGCCTCGCGGTAGCGCAGGCTGGCCGCGATCACCGCGCCCTCGGCGAAGCTCTGCTGCTTCTCGCCCGCGGCGAGCGCTTGCCGGTTGCGCTGCTCGGCCTGCGCGCGCAGGGGCGCGAGCCGAGCGCCGAGCACCTCGGTCAACCCGGGCACGACGACGATCTCCTCGACCACGAGCCCGCTCGCTCCGGGCCGCCGCCGCCGGTGCTCCTTCTCGCGGATCCACGTCTCCCAGCCCTGTGGGTCGCGGGGCAGATACTCGACCGGCAGCACGCCCTCGACCGCGCCCTCCGCCGCGCGCCGCGCGCCGAGCTGGATCCGCGCGAAGGCCGAGGGCTCGAAGTCCGCCGCCACCCGCGTCGGCCCCACCTCGATGCTCCACCCCCCCGGCCCGCTCACCCGCATCTCCCGGCTCGGCGGCACCCCAGGCACATGCGCCGGCGCCCACCACGCCCCCCCCTCCACGACCCAACCCTCGGGCACGAGCACCCGATGCGACTCGATCCCCCCCGCCCCCCCATCCCCCAACCCCCGCACCCACAACTCGATCGGCTCCCGGGGACCACTCCGCGGCTCTCCGGAGGGAGCAGCACCCCCGTCGGCGCTCGTCGCGGGAACAGCGCTCCCGACCCCGTTTTCCGGGTCCACATCCGCCTTCCCTCCGCAGGCCGCAATGGGGATCAAGGCAATCCAACCCACGGTCCACGAAACCCCCCTCGATACGCGCACGCTCCTTTCCACGGCGTCCTCTTCCTCTGGGTGCATGCCGGCGATCCTACCACTGCCCGCGGATCATCCCTCTACACGACGAAGTCCTACAGCGCGCCACCAGACGGCTCGCCCCATCCTGTCGTCGCAACGGGTACTGTCCGGTGGACAGCGCCGTGCTTCCGACCGATGATCGACGCCGCCCGTACGCGACCCACAGCCCGCATGGCATCTCGCCATGCGATGGGCGGTGCGACGTTCCTCGAGTTGTCGATGGCCAATCCCCAAGCCGAATCCCCTCCCCGCGTCGGCATGTTCGCCACGGTGCGCAATCGACGCGCGGTCGTCTCCTCGGTGGAGCCCTTCGATGGCGATCTGGGTCGCATCCACCTGGTGCACCTGGAGTACAAGGACGACCAGTCGCCCTCCGCCGAGCGCCTGCTCTGGGAGCTCGAACCCCACCGCCGCCTGCTCGAGCCCACCGCGCTGCCCGACTCCGCGGCCGACCCCATGCCGGCCGTGGACTTCGACGCCCTCCTGCGCGCCGCCCGCTGGAGCGCCGCCAACCCCTGGCTCGAGCCCGACGGAAGGGCACCCTGGACGCGCCCGCCGATCGCGAGCCCTTTCCACGGCGCGGTCGAGGTCGAGGACTTCCAGCTCGTGCCGCTCCTGAAGGCCCTGGCCATGCCGCGCGTCAATCTGCTGATCGCGGACGACGTGGGCCTGGGCAAGACGATCGAGGCCGGCCTGATCCTCAGCGAGCTCCTCCTGCGCCGCCGCATCCAGCGCGTTCTGATCCTCACGCCGGCCTCGCTGCGCCTCCAGTGGCGCGACGAGATGTGGGACAAGTTCTCGCTCTCCTTCGACCTCGTCGATCGCGCCCAGACCCACACGCTACGCAAGCGCCTGGGGATGGACGCCAACCCCTGGCGCGCCTCCAGCCGCATCATCGCCTCCTACCACTACCTGCGGCAGGAGGACGTGCGCGAGCAGTTCCTGGCCGCCTGCCGCACCCCCGAGGGCTCGCCGCGCCTGCCCTGGGACCTGCTCATCGTCGACGAGTGCCACAACCTGATGCCGTCGGCCTTCGGCGACGACAGCGACCTCTGCCAGACCCTGCGCCTGGTCGCGCCCCACTTCGAGCACCGCCTGTTCCTCTCCGCCACCCCCCACAACGGCCACACGCGCTGCTTCACCGGCCTGCTCGAGATCCTCGATCCGGTGCGTTTCAGCCAGACCGACGAGCTGCGCCCGGCCGAGAAGGAACGCATCGAGCAGGTCGTCCTGCGGCGCCTCAAGCGCGAGATCAACGCGCGCACCGACCCGCCGCGCTTCTGCACCCGCAACCCCCCGAGCCCGCGCCTGCTCGCGCTCTCGACTGCGGAGCTCGAGCTCTCCCGCGCCTTCGACGCCTTCCGCGCCAAGGTCCGCTCCCTGGTCGTCGACGGCGAGGCCCGCCGACGGCGCTCGGGCACCTTCGCGGTCGAGATCCTCGGCAAGCGCCTCTTGTCCTGCCCGACGGCCTTCGCGGAGTCGTGGCGGCGCGCCAAGCAGGGACTCGCCGAAGCCGAGGCCGCGAGCGACGCGGAGCTGCTCGCCGCCGAGCGCAACCTGCGCCAGGAGACCGGCGACGACCGCGAGGCCCAGTCCCGTGAAGCCACCGCCACCGGCGTGGTGGGCGCCTGGCTCCAGGCCGTGGCGGCCGACCTTGGGTCCGAGATCGCCGCCCTGGACGCCGCGCTCGCCGCCCTGGGCTTCGACCTCGAGCGCGGCGACGTCATCGACCAAGACCCCGCGCGCGACTCGCGCTTCGAGGAGCTGGCGCGCCTCGTCGATGATCTGCTGCGCAATGGCAAGGGCTGGCGCGAGGACGAGCGCCTGGTGGTCTTCACCGAGTACAAGACCACCCTCGACTACCTCGAGCGGCGGCTCACGTCCCGCTTCGGAAGCGAAGGCCGCATCCGCACCCTCTTTGGCGGCCTGGACGACCTCGAGCGCGACGCGGTCAAGCAGGCCTTCAACGACCCCGCCGACCCGGTGCGCGTGCTCGTCGCCACCGACGCCGCCGCCGAGGGCTTGAACCTCCAGAGCACCGCCCGCTATCTCCTGCACTTCGACTGCCCCTGGAACCCCTCCAAGCTCGAGCAGCGCAACGGCCGCATCGATCGCCACGGCCAGGCCCGCGACGTCACCGTGCACCACTTCGTGAGCGACGACGACCAGGACCTGCGGTTCCTGGGGCACGTGCTGAGGAAGGCCGACGAGATCCGCGAGGACCTGGGCTCGGTCAACGAGCTCTTCGACGAGGCCGCCCACCGCCGGTTGGTGCAGGGCGAGGACCTCTCCGCCGTGCAGAGAGACCTCGACCTGCGCCTCGAGCGCGCGCGCGACCGATCCGCCATCGCCGCCGATGCGACGGTCGTCGCGGCGAGCGCGGGCGACTCGGCGCAGGATGACCTCGAGCACCTCGAGGCCGAGCTCGACCTCGACCCGCTTGCGCTGAGAGACACCCTCGAGGCGGCGCTGGCGATCCACGCCGGCCGCCCGCAGCTCGACTGCTCCGAGGAGCTGCGCACCTGCCGTCTCCTGCACCCCGACCTCCCCGGCTGGACCGCGGTCGTCGACGACTCCCTGCGTCGGCCCCTGGGCCAGGGCCAGCGTGCCTTGCCGCGCCTGGCCTTCACGGCCGAACCCTTCCGGCACCAGGTCGGCCCGCGCACGGTGTTCCGGCCCCGCGCGGACGTGGCGTGGATGCACCTTTCGCATCCGATGTTGCAGAAGGCCCTGGGCGCCCTGACCCGCCGCCGCTTCCCAGGCACCGGCGAGGACGTCTCGCGCTGGACCGTGCGCCTGGGCGGCGTGCCCGCCGGCGCCGACGCCCTGCTGCTCGTCAGCGTCGAGGAGCTGGCTGTCAACGAGCTGCGCGAGGCGTTCCACCACTGGGTGCGCACCCTCGCCTTCCCGCTCGCCGGGGACGATCTCCAGCCTCCGCTCCCGCTTCGCCCGGCCCGCGAGCTGAACGACGGCCGCCCGACGATCGACCCCGCCCACCTCGAGCGCGCCCGCGACCTCGTCGACGGCTGCGCCCCGGCCCTCAAGGCGGCCCTGCGCTCCCACGCCGAGGGCCTGACCGCGCGCTTGGAGGCGGACCTCACCGAGGCCCACGCCCGGGCCCGTCGCCTCGAGGACGAGCGCTACCGCAGCCGCCAGGGCGAGGTCTCGTCCCTGATCGCCGAGAACACGCTGCAGAAGCTCGAGCGCGAGATCGAGCGCCTCGAGCGCGAGCGCACCCAGGGCCTGCTCTTCGAGGACGCCCGTCGCCTCGACGATCTGATCGCCGACAAGCAGACCGAAGTCGCCCGCCGCCGCCGCCACTACGAGGAAGTCCGCGACCAGCTCGACCGCGAGCGCCGCCGCATCCTCGAGCACCTCCTCCCCCGCCGCCACGCCCTCTCCGGAACCGTCCAGGTCTTCCCCGTAACCCTCGAGGTCCGCCTACCCGAGGAAACTCGTAGGGACTCAGGGGCGTGAGATTTCAGCCACAGGGACTCTCAGAATCACAACTACCACTCACGCGATGTCAAACACCCCCAACGGCGAGCTGCTGCTCGCAGCCAGGAGAGAAGCGGAGGAAGCGCTCCGACGCCTCGACCCAGTGCGGTACTCGCAGGTCGAGCACTGGCTCGACAGGGAGTTGTACGGCGGACTCTATGGCCACGGAGGCGTGGACACGATCCCACTGGAGCACCTGCCCGAAGTGAAGCAGCTCTTGCGCGCGAGATCCGCGGTCTACCGTGCTCAGAAGTCGGGGGCGATCCGGATCCATGCCGGTCACTCATACGACAGCGAGGCCGGTAACGAGCGGATGGCACAGGCCATCGAGTCCTGTCTTGAGTATCTTGGCGATGCTCCGGTACTTCCTCCCGGCAAGCCGTGGGACAATTTTTGGCCTACGTGGTGATCGAGATGCGTCGCCGGCAAGGGCCAGGTCATGGCGCTCTTGCATCAGGCTCGGAACGTCGGCTCAAAGGATTCCGCTGTGAGTGACCTCCTCGGCTGGGACCGCCTGCGCCACGGCGGGCTTCTGCTCGATCCACCGCGGCTGCGGCGGTTGGTTCAGGAGCCGCCGCCGCCCCTGGCGTCCTTCTTCGAGGCCGAGCTGCGCCGCCGGGTCGCGGCCTTGCCGGAGAAGGGGCCCGAGGTGGGGGGGTTCGTCGCCTTCGTGCTGACGAAGGTCTGCGGCTTCGGTGCCGAGGACGGTGCCTGGCAGCGCGGAAGCGACGTGGGTGCCGAGTGGAGTCGGCGCACGGTCACCAAGGAAGCCGTCCGGCCGCGCCAGCTCTGGCGCGCGCGCAAGGGCGGCCTGCTGCCGGTCTTCGTGGACGCCGAGCCGCGCCTGGGCATCGGCCGGGGCCGCAAGATCGTCAGCCACGCCCTGCAGTGGCTGCGCGCCGGCGAGGAGCGCCTGGCGCTGGTCACGAACGGCCGCCAATGGCGACTCGTCTTCGCGGGCCTGGACTTCGACGCCTGGTGCGAGTGGGACATCGACCTGTGGTTCGAGGAGGGCGTCCTCTCCGCGCAGGTCACTGCCCTGCGCGCCCTGCTCGCTCCGGCTTTGTGGGTGCAAGCCGAGTCCAGCGCCCCCGGGCCCCTTCTGGCCGCGATCCAAGACAGCCGCAAGGGCCAGGCGGAACTCTCGGCCGTGCTCGGCGAGCGTGTGCGCGAAGCGGTCGAGCTGCTCGTCCGCGCCCACGACCCGGCCCTCGACGAGCGCTGCGCCGACGTCGCGCCCCAAGAGATCTACCGCGCCGCCTGCCGGGTCGTGATGCGCATGGTGGTGGTGCTCTTCGCCGAGTCCCGCGACCTCCTGCCCCGCGACAATGCCCTCTACCACGGCTCCTACGGCCTGAACGGCCTGCTGGGGGAACTCGAGCGCGTCGCCGCCCGCGGCGGCCGGCGCCTGGCGCGCTCCTTCTCCGCCTGGCCGCGCCTCCTGGCCCTCTTCCGCCTGGTGCATGCGGGCTCCCACCACCCGGGCCTGCCCGTGCCGGCCTACGGCGGCGAGCTGTTTGCCCCCGCCGATCCCGCGGCCGCCGACGGCCTGACGCGCACCCTGGCGGTCTTCGAGAGCGCCTGTTTCGAGCGCGAGCTCTTCTCCGACCACGAGCTGCGCCTCTTGCTCGAGCGCCTGACGCGCACCCAGGTCAAGCTGCGCCAGGGCCGCGCCGCGACCTGGGTCACCGTTCCGGTCGACTTCTCCGACCTCTCGAGCGAGTACATCGGCATCCTCTACGAGGGCCTGCTCGACTTCGAGCTCAAGACCGCGCCCGCCGGCGATCCGGTCGTGTTCCTCGCCGTGGGCAACCAGCCCGCCCTGCCCCTCTCGCGCCTGGAGGCGATGGACGATCGGGCCTTGGCGAACCTCTTGGAGAAGCTGCGGGACACCAGCTCCAGCGACGGTGGGGATGGCGAGGACCCGGGCGAGGACTCCGCCGAGGAATCGGCCGAGGTCGAGACGACCGCCGCAGCCGACGGCGATGCGGACGGCGAGGACGCGCAGGGGCCCGAGGACGACGCCGACGACTCTCCGCAAGAACCCGACCCCGGGGACGCGGACGAATCCCACGACCCCCGCCACCGGACGCGCACCCGCGCCGAACAGTGGGCCCGGCGTGCCGTCGAGGTCGGCCGGCTCGTCCCCCGTCCCCGGGGCCGCCTGACCGCCGATCGGGCCCGCGAGCACGAGGCCGCCGTCGCCCGAAAGGCGCGCCAGCTCGTGACGCGCGTGATCCTGCCCGGCGAGCGGTTCCTCGTGCGATGGGGCGGCACGCGCAAGGGTTCGGGCACCTTCTACACGCGCCCGGGTCTCGCGGTGCCCACGGTCCAGCGCACCCTGCGCCCCCTGGCCTACGACGCTCCGCCCGGAGCGGACGGCCGGTCCGATCCGCTCGCGCCCGCCGCCGCCTGGACCCCCAAGGCGCCCGAGACGATCCTGGCCCTGAAGGTCTGCGACCCCGCCTGCGGCTCGGGCACCTTCCCCGTCGCGGCCCTGCGCTTCCTCACCGATGCGCTCTACGCCTCGCTCTTCCACCACGGCCGCATCCGCTCCGACGGCGACCGCGCCCTGGTGCGCCTGCTCGAGGGCCCCCCGCCCCTCGACCTCGAGCCCACCGAGCGCCTGGGCGACGAACTCGTCCCCTGCCGCCCCGAGGACCCCACCTTCGAGCCGCGCCTGAAAGCCCTGCTGCGCCGCCACGTGGTCGAGCGCTGCATCCACGGCGTGGACCTGGACCCCCTGGCGGTCGAGCTCTGTCGTCTCTCCCTGTGGATCGAGACCCTCGACCGCTCCCTGCCCTTCACCTTCCTCGAGCACAAGATCCGCTGCGGCAACGCCCTGGTGGGGGCCTGGTTCGACCAGTTCCAGCACTACCCGGTGATGGCCTGGAAGAATCGCGAGGGCGGCGACCGCACGCACTCCAACGGGGTGCGCTACGGGAGGAACCAGCGCACCCAGGCCCTCCGTGACTTCGCGAACGAGCTCAAAGCCGACCTCGCCGATTCCCTGCGCGGCCAGACGCGCCTCTTCTCGCCCCCCGGCGCCTCTCCGACCGAGGCCCTGGCCGCCGCCCGCGCGACCCTCGCGCGCCTGCACGAACTGCCCGTGCACGACAGCGCCGAGCGCGCGCGCATCTACCGCGATGAGTTCCTGGGGAGCGACGCCTACCAGGCCCTGCGCAGCGCCATGGACCTGTGGTGCGCCTGCTGGTTCTGGCCCGCCGATTGGATCGACGTGGCGCCCCTGCCAACCACCTTTGCCTCGCCCACCGAGGACACCCTCGAGGCGGTGCGCGACATCGCCCGCGCCAAGCGCTTCTTCCACTGGGAGCTCGCCTTCCCCGACGTCTTCCACGCCCCCGGCGCCGGCTTCGACGCGATCCTGGGGAATCCGCCCTGGGACATCGCCAAGCCCAGCTCGAAGGAGTTCTTCTCGAACCTCGATCCGCTCTACAGGACCTACGGCAAGCAAGAGGCCCTGCGCCGCCAGACCGAGTGCTTCGCAAACCGCGAGGTCGAGGAAGCCTGGCTCGACTACAGCGCCGACTTTCGAGCCCAGTCGAACTTCTGCGGCTACGCCTCCAGCCCCTTCGGCGACCCGGAAGAGAACGAGAAGAGCCAGGACCGCTTCAGCATCGAGCGCGGTCGCGCGGGCGAGGCCCTGCACGAGATCTGGCGCAAGCGCCGCGCCCACTCCGGCGGCTTCGCCGACCCCGCCCACCCCTTCCGCCACCAGGGTTCCGCCGACCTCAACCTCTACAAGCTCTTCCTCGAGCTCTCCCACGCCCTGCTGCGCGAGGGCGGCCGCCTGGGTTTCGTCGTGCCCTCGGGGATCTACTCCGACCACGGCACGGGCTCCCTGCGCGCCCTGTTCCTCGACCGCTGCCGCTGGGAGTGGCTCTTCGGCTTCGAGAACCGCGACGGCATCTTCGCCATCCACCGCTCCTTCAAGTTCAACCCGATCCTCGTCCAGAAGGGCGGCACGACCGAGGCCATCCACACCGCCTTCATGCGCCGCCGCCTGGAGGACTGGGAGCGCGCCGAGACCTGCGCCACCCCCTACACCCGCGCCCAGGTCGACCGCTTCAGCCCCCGCTCGAAGGCGATCCTCGAGATCCAGTCCCCGCGCGATCTCGAGATCCTGGAGAAGATCTACTCGAACTCCGTCCTCCTCGGCGACGACGGCCCCAACGGCTGGGGCATCCGCTACTCGAGGGAGTTCGACATGACCAACGACTCGAAGCTCTTCCCCCCGCGCCCCAGGTGGGAGGAGAAGGGCTACCGCCCCGACGAGTACAGCCGCTGGATCCTCGGCCCCTGGCGCCCCATCGCCGACCTCTGGCCCGAGCTCGAGATCGACCCCACCCGCCCCATCGCCCTCGACCCCACCTGCGAAGCCGAACTCACCCACCGCGCCGCAGACCTCCAGCCCACCTCCCCCCGCCTCCGCCTCGCCCAACCCCCCTACGACACCCTCCCCGTCCCACGAGCCTCCCTCCCCCCCGGCATCCTCCTCTCCCGCGAAGCCGACGCCTGGCTCCGCGAGGCGGACATCGAGGACATGGCCCTGCCCTTGTACCTCGGGAGGATGATGTACCTGAACCAGTGGGCAGCCGGCATGTCCTCTCCCGCTGACGGAGCCCGCCTCGATCTCGATCCCGACTTCCTGCTGCCGCGTAGCGCCCTGCGCCACAACCCCGCGTCCGGAGCGCGCTTGGTGTTCCGGGACATAGCACGCACAACCGACGCGCGCACCTTCATCACGGCCCTAGTGCCGTCGTTTCCGTGCGGGAACAAGGTCCCGTTGTTGGATGGGCATAGATCCACGGCCGAGAATCTTCAGGTCGCAACGTTCGCAGCAAGTTTCACCTTCGACTGGGCGGCACGTGCGCGAATGAGCTCTACGACGCTCAACTGGCATATCGTGGAGAGTTTCGCGCTGCCAGCCCGGCCGCCAGCAGCGCCCTGCTGGTTGACAGCTTCAGCGACCCTGAATTTGACGGGCATCCAGTTTGCCGCTTCATGGCTCACTCTCTGGGCGAACATGCCATCACAATGGCCCGTGGCCTTTTCTCCGAGTGAGCGGGTACGACTCTCGATCCTCCTGGATGCGGTCTCCGCCGCGCAGTTCGACCTGGACGCGAGCGACCTCGCCACCGTGTTCACTGACTGCGACCACCCCCAGGGTCGGATGGCTGACCTTCCTCCCAAGGGCTTCTGGCGAACGGATAACGACCGAGACCCCGAGCTGCGCCAGACCGTCCTGACCCTGGTCGCCTTCCACGACCTCACCCGCCACATCGAGTCCGCCGGCGGCGACCGCGAGCGCGGCATCGAGGCCTTCCTCGCCCAGAAAGACGGCCAAGGCTGGCTCCTCCCCGAGACCCTGCGCCTCGCCGACTACGGCCTCGGCCACGACGAGCGCGCCAAGGAACCCCAACCCGTCGCCTCTCGCCTCGGCTCGCGCTTCTACGACTGGCAACTCGCCCAAACCCCCGACGAGTCCTGGCGCGAGTGCCACCTCCACGCCCGCAACCTGCTCGGCAAGCTCGCCTACCTCGACCTGCTCTCCCACGTCCTCGCCGACCTCGCCCCCGCCCGCTGGCTCGCCTCCCTCGCTCCCGCCGCGGACCTCACCGATCCCGCCGACCTCGTCACCCTCTTCGCCTCCCCCCTGGCCCGCCAACCCCTCCCCACCTGGCCCGCCGCCCTCGACACCATCACCCACTGCGCCGCCGCCCACTCCCTCCCCTTCCCCCCCGCGACCCGCCACGCTCTCCTCGCCCGCACCCTCCCCCTCCTCCCCGACTCCGCGCGCCTCCCCGCCCTCCAACACCTCGACACCCACGAGGGCCACGACACCCTCCTCACCCTCCTCCGCCCCCTCCTCTCGAACCCCGACTCCCCGTCCTTCGCCGCCTGGCACCCCCCCACCCTCACCCACCTCGGCCCCTACGCCCACGCCACCCTCCTCCAAGACCTCGGCCACCCCCCCCAATCCAAGGTCGCCGAAACCCCAGCCCGCCGCCCCTCGACCCCCGACAAGACCCTCTTCGACTGACCGCATGTCCCTCGAAGCGCTCATCCCCAGCGAGAAGTCCAAGGCCATCCGGGAGTTCATCGCGAGCCGGGCTGTCCCCGTCTACAGGGCAAGTCCCGAGTTGCGATGGCCAGTAGGGACAGGGACCCTCTTCGAGGTGAACAGCCGCCCTTCTTGATGTTCGGCGACTTGGAGCCGCGCACCCCGCAGGACGCGCACATCCCTGTTGGTCTATTCCTCGTAGAAGTCGTCCTCGTCAGCCGAGATGACGACGAGCAGCATTCCCATCGAGCCGATGGGAACGTACTGTTCTGTGACAAGGACGTCATCAAGATGCCCGTCGTCCGGCAGGTGGAACCACTCTCCTAGCTTCGAGTCGTGCTGGCAGGGCTTGGCCAGGCCGAGCCGGAACAACTCGAGCTGCCTTGCGGCATCAACGGATGGAAGCTCCCTGCTTGACCGTCGAAAGCAGCCGGCATCTTTGAAGGCCGTCGACCATGCGAGCCAGGGCGTGCCGCCAAGTGGTAGACCGGCGACTGCGGCAGGGAAGTGGGATAGGTTCACGGCGCGTAGCGCCGCGCTGACGAGCGAGACGTCGAAGGTGTCGGCGACGGATTGAACGGTGGCAAGAGAGAACGGGCTCCGGTTTACGATGGCCCTCACGTCTTGTGTCGGGAGGAGGAGCGCAGCGGCGAAGGCATCAGCTTCGCGCTCGACGATGGCATCGACGATGAACTCACCCTTCGAGGCGTGAGGACGGCCGCCGCGCAGGAGATGGCTACGGTGATCCTCGAGGTGGTAGTGCCCGAGCTCGTGGGCGATGGAGAACCGCGTGCGAGGGCGGTGCATCCCTCCGCCACCGTCGTACTTGGTATTGAAGATGAGAAGGAAGCAACCCTTCGCATGATGATACTCGAGCTGTCCGTCGAAGGCGTCCCCCAGGTCGGTCCCGCATAGGCGAAGCCGTCTCCGTCCCTCGTGGGCCGCAATCGCAAGCGGATCAACGGGCACCGAATAGCCAAAGGCCTCCAAGACCTCAGCGGCCTTCGTAGCGGCCAACTTCTGGCGCTGGGCCTCAATCTTCCAGTCGAGACTCGTCTTCGTCATCGTCCTCTGCGAGGGCGCTCTTCCGCAGTTCGTCGAGTTTGCGTGCTGTCTCGGGATCGAGCTCGCCGGCGTTGCGGTTAAGCACGAGCATGTCCTCGCTTACGGGGCTCTCTTCCTCGATGTAGCTCGGGGACGTCGGACGGAGGCGACGCGGCGGCTTGCCGGCCAGGGCGTGGCGGACGATGCGGTCGATCTCTTCCGGAGAGAGCGGCTCGCGCGGGGCGGCGTCGTACTCCGCCTGCGCTTGCTCCGGGGAGAGGGGCGCAAAGCCCCGCTTCTGAGCGACCTCGCGGAGCAACTTCTGGAGAGCGTCGTTGTCGTAGGGGCTCATCGGCTACTCCTTTACGGTGGGCGCGAGGCCTCGGTTGGCGAGTTCCTCGCGGATTCGCTTGTGTGCCTTGCTACGCGACGCGTGAACCGTCGCGACGGACGTCTGCAGCCGGTCGGCTAGCCGCGCGTTGTCGGCCTGACCGTCTGCCGCCATGTCGGCGAGGATGATCTCACGCTGCTGCGGCGAGAGGGTCTGCTCGATGATCTCGTCTACAGCCTCGGTGAGCTTTCTCACGCCGGGGTCATCGCTAAAGCTCTCGGTCACGCTCCACGGGTCGACATGCTCCGAAGGATCCTCGAGGAGTTCGAGCCCCTGCCGGTCGGCCTGGCGCAGGTAGTCCTTGGCGACGTTTCTAGCGATGGTGAGAAACCACGCACCAAGCGTACCGAGCGTGTCGTCGAACTGAGCTATCTTCCGCCAGACCTTGACGGCGGCTTGGTTGAGGACCTCCTCGAGCTCGTCCTGCGAGAGGATCCCCCGATAGGTCTTCCGGAGCGACCCCTTGACCGCCGGACCGTGGACCTCAAGGAGGACCCGGAGGTTCTCTCCGTCCTCCATGATCAGGAGCGCGATCGTGGCGTCATCGGGCTGCTGTGGGGTGTTCTCGTTCAAGGCATGACCTCCGCCTCCCTTATACGTACTGGCCTTACCGCCGAACCAGCAGGCGGCGCGGTAAGGCCCAGACGTAGCTGTCTACGGGGGGACGACCCCCCTTCGTCAGGTAGGCCGCGGGCCGCCCGAGCACGCCGCGTGCGGGGAGCAGGTCGCTGTCTCGGCAGGTAGTCGGGACGGCGGCCCAGCACCTCGCGCGGATGGGCCGGATACGGCTTGCCTTCCACATAGCGAGCAGCAACATGACCAAGCAGAAGATAACCTGCCGGCCCGTCCGGACCGGCAAGAAGCCCGGGCCGAAATCGGTCCGGGTAAAGCCCCACAACCGCAGCACACCCAAGAGCATCGAGCGGCGTTGCCGCTGAGGAAACGGCATGAATTCCTTCGAAGTCGAGATCCCTTGCCCCCACTGCGGCAGGCGATTCAAGGAGCGGATGGCGAACATGAAGCCTGGCAACACGCGAACGTGCCCAAGCTGCAGGGTGAGCATCCAGTACACGGGCGACGATGCCAGCAAGCTGGAACGCGATGTGAAGCGTTCCATCGATGAGTTCAAGCGCAAGGTGCGAAACCTCAACCGCCAATCCCGCTTCTAGCGCAGGGAGAGTAGGGGGCCGGACAGTCCTTCTGGCCGGACAACGGCACGGCCCAACGGTGGCATGCCTAGTCCTAGTACCCCGGTGACGGACCTCGCCTTTCTCGTCGCGAGCCTCAAGACCTTGGTGAAGCGGAGCTTCCGGTTCGAGGGAACGGATGGCAATGGAGTTGCGCGAGCGAGGGCTGTCGCTCAAGCTCGAGGTCGAACGGAGCTGGTACTTCCGATGATCCGCTACACCCAAGGGAACCTCCTCGAGGCCGAGGCCGAGGCCGTGGTGAACACGGTCAACGAGGTCGGGGTGATGGGCAAGGGGATCGCCCTTCAGTTCAAGGATGCCTTCCCCGCAAGCGCCAGGGCCTACATGGAGGCCGCCAAGCGGGGCGAGGTGCGCGTCGGACGGGTGTTCGTGACCCGCGGCGAGGAGCTCCTGGGGCCGCGCTGGATCCTGCACTTCCCGACCAAACGCCACTGGCGCCATGGCTCCAAGCTGGAGTGGGTCACGGAGGGACTCGTCGACCTCGTGCGAGTGCTGCGCGAGAAGGGGATCCGCTCCGTCGCACTGCCTCCCCTGGGGTGCGGGAACGGCGGGCTCGACTGGGAGCGGGTGCGAGCCGAGATCGAGCGGGCCTTCGCCCAGGTCGATGACGTCGAGGCGCTCGTGTATGGACCTAGCGCGGGCTATTCATGAGATTTCCGACCAGACGGCCCAACCGGCGGCCTACGGCCGCCTTTCGTCGCCTGGCGGCACTTTGCGAGCGCGGACATCCTATCCGGGTGTCCGCGCTCGCAAAGCACCGCCAGACAACGAATTGGGCTCGTCTGCTCAAAAGCCCATGAATCACCCGGGCTAGGAGATCTAGTCGAGCAGCAACTCCCGGAATCGGCCCATCCACAGGATGTTCGCCTCGTACTTGACGAGGTCCTCCCTGAACATGCCGATCTGGCGGTCGTAGGCGAAGGGGTGATCCGAGACGCGGTCGGCAGCGCCCACGCGACGGACGAAATCGAGGTAGGCGCGCAGCTCGTAGGGCTCGAAGACTTGGCGGATGTGGGCGACAAAGCCGGGGATCTCGGCAGCGAAGTCAGGGTCCCGCTCTGCGGCGTGGAGGTGCGCCATGAGCTTCTCGCCGATCAGGTAGCCGAGGGCCTTCTGGGCGCCGAAGCGCTCGCGGATGCCCTCGGCGGCCTCGCATTGGAGGATCCAGGCGCGGTGGGGCTCCATCAGGGGTTGCGTGGTTCGAAGGGGCGGAGGAGGCGACGCGCGCGGTCCAGTTCGTGGGAGAGCTCGAGGGCGGCGTCGGAGTCCTCGAAGCAGACCAGCTCTTCGGGACGCTCGTCCACCTCGTGCGAGAGGGCGCTCAGCAGGTCGAGGCAGGTCCGAGCCTCGTCGTCATGGGGGTCGGCGCAGCGGGTGAGGGCCAGGTCGAAGAGGTGCGAGGTGGCGGCCACCCAGGCATGGGTCTCCTGGGGCTCGCGCTCGCCGTGGCGGTTGCGCAGGGCGTAGTCGCCCAGGAAATCGCCGCGCCTGGTCGCCTCGACGTGTCGGGTGACACGGTCGAGGAGGGGAGGGGTCGGCGACGTCCCGATGCCGTGAAGGTGGTCGGGGCGCACCAAACCCTCGAGCAGCTCGACCAGGAGGTCCCGGGGCAGCCGCTCGATGGCCCGCTCGACGAAGATTCGGCGCTGGCAGGCGGTCCAGTTCCGCACCGGTTCGCGCAGGCCCTCGCGACCGAGGTCCGTCGATCGGAGCTGGCGGGGATCAGGGCGTGCCATGGCGAGAGGCTGCCCGGGCTCGGGGAGGAGGGCAAGGAGCGACATGCCGCGGGGGGGCATGCGTGAGCGCTGCTTGCGCTTCCGCACCCCAATCGCTGCTTGCGCCGTCCTGTCCGCGCGCTGGAGCCAGTCGGCCCGCCCGACCCCGGAGCGGGCGGCCGGGCGACGGGGGCAGGCAGAGTGAGCCTCGCCCTGACCCGGGCTGAACGGCTCGCCGCCAGTCCGCTTGCAAAACCCAACACCCCGCGTTAGTTTTTGCAAGCAGAATGGCGCGGCAAGGTCCCCCCCGGCCAGGGCTCCTGGCGGACTACATCGATCGGCTCCAGGGGACCGGGCGGTACTGCTTCGTGACGGAGCAAGTCGAGTCGGAGACCAGGCTGGGGGGAGTGGCTCTCGACGCGGCCCTGCGACGGCTGCGGGCCGCCGCGAGGATCGCGAGCCCACGGCGCGGCTTCCACGTCATCGTGCCTGCCGAGTACCGCTCGGCGGGCGCGCCGCCGCCGAGCTGGTTCATCGACGACCTGATGCGCTTCCTGGGGCAGCCCTACTACGTGGGATTGCTCAGCGCCGCGGCGCTCCATGGGGCCGCGCACCAGCAGCCGATGGTGTTCCAGGTCCTCACCGATCGGCCGACACGCCCGGCCCGCGCGGGGCAGGGCAGGATCGTGTTCCACGAAGCCCGCGACCCCGAGCGCATCCCCGTGATCCGGGTCCAGACCGAGACCGGCACGATGCGTGTGTCCAACCCCGAGGCGACCGCCTTCGACCTCGTGCGCTACCCCGCGGCAGCGGGGCACCTCGACAACGTCGCGACCGTGCTCGGCGAGCTGGGTGAGGTCCTCGCCGGCGAAGCGCTCGTAGCGCTCGCGCCGTTGCACTCCCTTCCCGATGTCCAGCGGTTGGGCTACCTGCTCGATCTGGTCGGCGAGGCCGAGAAGGCCGAAGGGCTCGCAGCGTGGCTCAGGGGCCGTCGCCAGCGTCCGGTACTCCTGGCGAAAGGGCAGCGGAGCACGAAGCGGGAAGCGGATCCGCGCTGGCGGGTCATCCCGAACGTCATGATCGAGGTCGACACGTGATCCCCCGGGCCCACCTCGCTCACTGGCGTCACCACGCACCCTGGCCGAGCGACGCTCAGGTCGAGCAGGACCTTGTGCTGTCCCGTGCCCTCGTCGAACTCTTCAGCGATTCGATCATCGCCCGGAGCCTTGCCTTTCGCGGCGGCACGGCGCTCCACAAGCTGGTCCTCCCGAAGCCTGGACGCTATTCGGAGGACATCGATCTCGTCCAGATTGCTTCCGGCGGGATCGGGCCGGTCTTCGATGCGATCAGGACCCGCCTCGATCCCTGGCTCGGGGAGGCACGCTGGAAGCAGGGCGAGGGACGCGCGACCCTCGTCTACCGCTTCGAGACGACAGCGCGCCCCGTCCAAAGGATGCGCGTCAAGATCGAGATCAACACCCGCGAGCACTTCTCTGTGCTAGAGCCATGCTTGCTCCCCTTCGCGGTGCAGAGCCCCTGGTTCTCGGGGACGGCGTCGATCCGGGCCTATGCGAACGAGGAGCTCCTGGCGACGAAGCTCAGAGCCCTGTACCAGCGCCGCAAGGGGCGCGATCTCTATGACCTCTGGCAGGCCCTCGAAAGCCTCGTGATCGACGACGCCCAGGTGGTCACGTGCTTCCAGCGCTACCTGGCCCATGGTGGATCGTCGGTCCCCAGAGCAGCATTCGAGGCCAATCTGCACAAGAAGATGGGCGATCCGAACTTCTTGCAAGATCTGATTCCGCTGCTCGCTGACCCGGGTGGTTACGATCCGGAGCAGGCTGCACGCATCGTCCTCGAGCGGCTGGTCGCGAAGCTGCCGGGGGAGCCGCTCGGGCGCTGACCCCATTCCCCTGAGTCATCATGGCACTCAACCCCATCGTCTACACCGAGAAGGTCGTGCGCAACTTCCTGCGCTATCAACTCACGGCCTATCCGTTCACGGACGAGCGGCTGCTGGGGCAGATGCGCGGATTGCTGTCCCTCGACGAGACGCGGCGCTCGCCGCTGCTCCAAGGACCCTATGTGAGCCTCTCCCGTCCCTTCCGCCAGGGTGCGGCGGTGGAGGAGCTCGTGGCGGAAGGGGTGTTGCACCCGCACATGCGCCAGCGCATCCCCGCGGCGATCACCCACGTCTATGGGCACCAGGGGGAGGCGATCCGATCCATCCGAGCCGGGCGCACGACCCTGGTCTCGACCGGAACGGGGTCGGGGAAGTCGGAGTGCTTCCTGTATCCGGTGATCAGCCGCTGCCTCGAGCTGCGCGACGAGGGGGCAGCACCGGGGATCAGCGCGGTGATCGTCTATCCGATGAACGCCCTGGCGGAGGATCAGCTCCAGCGCATCCGCGGGCTGCTCGCCGGCACGGGCATCCCCTTCGGCATGTACGTCGGCAAGACTCCCGAGGGGGAGGCTGACGTCACGGGAGTCCGTCTGGGGGCGGGCGCCTCGCAGGCGGACTACGAGGCGGTGCTCGAGCGCGTGCGGCGCGAGTCGCGCGATGAGACGGTGCATCCCCCCGAGGAGGTTTGCTCGCGCGAAGCCATGCGCACCCCGGGCCGGCAACCGCGCATCCTGCTGACGAACGTCAAGCAGCTCGAGTTGCTCTTGACGCGCCAGCGGGACGTCGAGCTCTTCTCGGGCGCGCGACTCGACTTCCTGGTCTTCGACGAGGCCCACACCTTCAGCGGCGCCCTGGGCGCCGAGACGGCCTGCCTCATCCGCAGGTTGCGCAGCTTCTGCGGGCGGGGAGCGCGGGACACGGTGTGCGTGGCGACCTCGGCCACGATCGTCGATCGCGAGCACCCCGACGCGGCCCAGGACTTTGCTGCGCGCTTCTTCGGCGTGCCCAAGGACTCCGTCGCCACGGTGGGGGAGGCCTACGAGCGCGAGGTCTGGACGCCCCAGCATCCCATTCCAGCACCGCCGGGGCGGGATCCCGGCGTCCTCCTGCAGGAACTCGTCGAGGCCGTCGACGACGTGAAAGCAGGAGCCGTGCGCGGGATCTTCCGCGAGCTCGCCCGCCTCGAACTCCCCGTGCAAGAGTGGACCGAGGCCCTCTATTCGGCCCTATCCGGCCAGCAGTTGGTCTTTCGATTGAGCGAGTTGCTCGCCTCCCCGCAACGACTCGACGAGCTCGCCAGGCAGTTGAGCGAGGAGGCAGGGCGGGATGTCGCCGAGGCCGAAGTTCTGGCCTGGCTGACCCTTGGAGCCGCGGCACGTCGGGAGGGACGCCCCCTGTTGCGACCCGTGGTGCACCTCTTCCTGCGCGGGATCGGCGGCTCGGTCGTCAGCTTCCCGGAGGAAGAGCCGGGGCCCCAGCTCTGGCTGACCGCGGAAGACGAGCTGAGTTCTGCGCAGGAAGGGCGGCAACACGCTCACTTCCCGGTCACCACCTGCACGACCTGCGGCCAGCACTACTACATCGCCTTCCTCGAGGACTTCGAGTACGTCGGCCGCCAGCCCGGGGGCGGCGAGGCCGTCGGCGAGACAGGCTTCTGGCAGCCCCTCGAGGAGTCCCACGGCGGGCGCCGAGTGATTCTCGCCGACCGGATCCTGGGCAGCGAGAACGACGACGCCCTCGACGAACACGAGCGCACCGCGGCTCTGCACTTCTGCCGCTCCTGCGGAGCCGCCCACCGGGAGGCGGGTGAGCGCTGCCTGCACTGCGGCGCGGGCGGCGGTCGTGTCGTGCTGCACGCCATCCGTCAGAAGGCGGACAACCCGGGCTTCCTCACGAGCTGCCTCTCCTGCGGAAGCACCGGCCGGCGCCTGGGCAGCCGCTACCGCGAGCCGGCTCGGCCGGTGCGTGCGACCCACGTCGCCGACGTGCACGTGCTCGCCCAGGACATGGTGCATCACGCTGAGCGGCCAAGGCTGCTCGTCTTCTGCGACAACCGCCAGGACGCTGCCTTCCAGGCCGGTTGGATGAAGGACCATGCGCGCCGCTTCCGCATGCGGGCGCTCATGGCGCAGGGCCTCGAGCAAGGCGCGTTGTCCGTCGGGGACCTGGCCCTGACGATGGACGAAGCGCTAGAGAAGGACGAAGCGCTCTCCCGGGCCCTCATTCCAGAGGTCTGGCAGGTCAAGCCCAAGGAGGGCAGCGGCGGCAAGCACCAGCAGGAGCGTCAGAAGTTCCTGCGCTTCCAGGTCCTGCGCGAGGTGACCCTGTCCTCGCGCCAGTCCATCGGCCTGGAGCCCTGGGGCCGGATGAAGATCGAGTACGAGGGACTCGACGCGAGCTGGCCTTGGATCCAGCGCTGGTCGCGGCGGCTGGGGCTGCCTGCCGAAGAACTCCGGGAGGGTGTAGCCAGCCTGCTGGATGCCCTACGCCGCACCCGCGTGCTGCACGACCCCTGGCACGGGATCTTCGGCAAGTACTGGATGGACGGCGATCCCGAGATCCAGCAGGGCTGCTTGCCGCAGCTCGGCGGGCCACGGGGGACCAAGCTGCGTCGCGGCGACGGGGAGAAGAACGAACTCGTCACCCAGTGGATCAGCGATCGTGGGGATACGACCTTCCGCCAGCTCGCGCGGAAGTGGACCGTGCCGACGGACGAGATCGTCTCCTTCCTCGAGGAGCTCTTCGAGCAGTTGAAGGAGCGGCGTCTCTTGGTGCCCGTGACGCTCAAGGGCTCCAAGGGAAGGAACCTGCCCTCCGTGAGCGGCCTCTACCAGGTGGACGCCGATCGCCTGCGCTTGCATGCGAACCATGGCGTCTGGCGCTGCAAGCAATGCAGCCGTCGGACCACCCGGCGCACTCCGGCACAGCTCTGTCCCGCCTGGCGCTGCGACGGCGGTCTCGAGTTCGTTCGGGAGAACGAGGACGACTACGACCTCCAGTTGCTCGACCAGGGCTACACGATGCTGCGGCCCGAGGAGCACACCGCCATGGTCCCGCGGGCCGAGCGCGAGCGCCTCGAGAACCTCTTCAAGGGCGAGTCCGAGGCGGTCAACGTCTTCGTTTGCACCCCGACCCTCGAGCTAGGCGTGGACATCGGCCAGCTCGACTCGGTCTTGATGCGCAACGTCCCGCCCCTGCCCGCCAACTACTGGCAACGCGCCGGCCGGGCCGGTCGACGACACCGCATGGCAGTCAACCTCACCTACTGCCGACCGGTCTCCCACGACCGAGCCTACTTCCACGAACCCCTGAAGCTCCTTGCCGGACGCGTCGATCCTCCCGCCTTCAACCTGCGCAACGAGCTGATGGTCGCCAAGCACGTTCACGCGACGGTCATCACACGGCTGCACCAGCTCGGGCGAGAACCGGGACGTCCCGAGGCCGAGCGCGCCGAGATCCAGAGGACTCTGCACCATTGCCTACCCCCGCAGGTCTCGGCGTACCTGTTCGAGGATGGCTTGGTGCGCGGCGAGCCCTTCGACTGCTCGCCCCTGCGGGACCTGATCGACCGCCACGGGAACGACCTGGTGGCCTTCGTGGAGCAGGCCTTCACCCAGGGCTGGCCGGCCGCGGATGCAGAGGTCGTGACCCCCGCGGTGCTGCGAGAGCACATCGACCAGATGGTGCCGCGCCTCGAAGCGGTCGTTGCGCGGCTCGCGGGACGCTTGCACTGGACCATGGCCCAGATCGCGCGTTTGAGTCGATCGCGAGAGCAGCGAGGCGATCTCGATCCCGACGACGACGCTCTGTTCCGCCGATGCGATCGGCTGATCAAGCGGCTCAAAGGAACCGCCAAGCGGCAGCGCCGGGAGGCCGAGGGCTACGACGACACGAACACCATGGGGGTGCTGGCCGCGCAGGGGTTCCTGCCTGGGTATGGCCTCGAGGTGGGCTCCATCTTGGGCACCGCTGAGATTCCCTTCTGGCGTACCGGAGCCCTCGACTTCACCCTTCCACGGCCCCCCAGCACGGCTCTGCGCGAGTACGTGCCCGGCAACCTGATCTACGCCAACGGCCATCGCTTCGTGGCCCGACGCTTCCACCGCGACGTGGACCAAGACCGGATCGAGACGCCGGCCTTCGAGATTTCCGTCGAGCGCCAGGCGGTCAGGCCCACCACCCTGAAGGCGACCCCATCATCTCTCGACTCGGCCGTGCTCCAGACCATTGCGGTGTGCGACGTGGACCTGGTGCACCAGTCCCACATATCCGACGAAGAGGACCTACGCTTCCAACTCCCGGTAGCCGTCTTTGGCCTCGAGCGAGGACCCCATGGCGGCGGCCGTGCATGGAGCTGGGGAGCCCAGACGGTGCTGCACCGCCGTGGGGTTCGCCTACGCTTGGTGAACGTGGGTGCCTCGTCCGCGATCGCCGACAGTTCGCGTGAGGATCGCTTCGGCTATCCGCTGTGCACGACCTGTGGCCAGAGCGTGTCCCCTCTCTCGTCCCTGGAGCAACGCCAGAAGTTTTCGGAAGGACATCAGGAGCGCTGCCGCCGGGAGCCTACGCCTGTGGGCTTCTACGCCGACGTGACGGCGGACGTCCTCTCCCTACCTGCGTGTCGGGATCAGGGCACGGCCTACAGCATCCTCGAGACCCTGCGTTTCGCGGCCGCCAGCGTGCTGGACATGCAGAGCGACGACCTCCAGGTCCTGGTGATCGGGCACGTGTACCGTGACGAGGTCGACGGCCTGCTTTGGGATCCCATGCCGGGTGGTTCGGGCTTGCTCGACCAGGTTGTTCAGCGCTTTGGGGAAGTGCTCGCCGCTGCCCGCGACCTGGTCGAGAAGTGTCCCGGCGCCTGCGAGACCTCCTGCATCGACTGCCTGCAGACCTTCCGCAACGGCTACTACCACAAGCACCTCGACCGTAGACGCGCCCTCGAGTGTTTGGAGGCCTGGGGACGGGAGCTGGCGCTGTCCCATGAGATCCCGCCCCGGCATCCCGATAGCGCAGCGCCCGAGGTGGGGCGTTCAGCCAATGACGGCGAGCGCCGCCTGCGCGAGTTGCTCGTCGCGGCCGGCTTCGAGGCCGGAATCCGTGAGGAACAATTGCATCTAGATCGCGCCATCGGCACCACGACCCCCGACGTTATCTATCGCGCGCCCCACCAGGCACCCGAGGAGGGCGTGGCGATCTACCTGGACGGCCTCAGCGGCCACCTGCACGGCAACCCGACGACCCGGGAACAGGACCAGCGCATCCGTTCCTGGCTCCGCAATCAAGGCTGGGAGGTGATCGAGATCTCCTGTGTCGAACTGGACGATCGACAGGCCATGCGCCGCCACTTCCGCAAGCTGGCAACCTACCTGGAGCGAAGAGACCTGCGCGAGGCCCTCGAGCATGATGGGGGCTGGTTCGAGCGGGCCAAGTCTCGACCGGAACCGACTTCGGGTTCCGCGAAGGCTCCGCGGCGAGTGGATCCTCGGCCGCAGGATCGCTACCGGACCTGCGTGCCGCTGGTCACGCTCCAGGCAGCGGCGGGTGGCTTTGGCGAGACGCACCTCCCCGAAGGTTCGGACACCGAGTGGGTTCAGGTCGAGGGCGTGCGGAAACTGTGTAAGGGCATGTTCGTCGCCCAGGTCGTTGGCCGGTCGATGGAGCCACGCATCCCGAACGGGTCCTACTGCCTGTTCGCCCCCGCGGCCGCGGGCTCCCGCGAGCCGCGCATCGTGCTCGCCGCCTTACGCGACGACCAGGACCCCGAGACGGGGGAACGCTACACGATCAAGCGCTATCGCAGCGAGAAGGTCCACTCCGAGGACGGCACATGGCGCCACTTCCGGATCATGCTCGAGCCGCTAAACCCATCCTGCGAGGCTCTCCATCTCGACTGCGAAGATGAAGGGCGCGTGCGCATCGTAGCTGACTTCATCCAGGTCCTGGACGAGTGACCTGGAAGCAGTATTCGTGCAACTCCAGCATGAGTCGCGGTCCCCGCGCTCCCCCCGTCCCCGCAGGCGACGAGCGCGCCCACCGCGAGCCCTCAGGCCGACAAGCGCAGTCCCAGCCTGACCCGTGCGCGGAGTTCCGGCGAGGGGCGGGGGAGAGGGCGGTCCGAGCTGGCTGGGGGCATGGGGGACACTCGCGGGGCCGAACGGGAGTTAAGGGAGTCGGGGTTCACTGCGCGTCGGTGGGCGTTTGGAGGGCGAGTTCGCTGCGCCAGAGGTCGGCTTGGGTGGGGTTCCAGGCGTCGTAGAGGCGGATGAGGGCTTGGATGCGTTCGAGGAGTTGGGCGGGCGAGGCTTGTGAGGAGGCGGCGACGTCGCGGTGGGCGGCGAGCAGGTGGTCTTCCGCCTCGGCGTGGCGGCCTTCCCGCAGGTAGAGCTCGGCGAGCGAGTCGCGGGTCTGGAGGACCGACCAGTGCGCGCCGTCCCACGACACGAGACGGGCCTCGAGGGCCTCGCGTTGCAGCGCCTCGGCGCCGGCGGGATCGCCCTGGGCCGCGAGCAGGACGCCGGCGTTGTGCAGGGATTGGAGCGTGTCCGCGTGGCGCGGGCCGAGCAGGCGTCGGCGCGCTTCGAGGGCCTCCAAGGTCCAGGTTCGGGCCTCGTCGAGCTTCCCGCGCGAGCCGAGCAGGTATCCCAGGTTGCTCTTGTAGAGCAACGTCTCGGGATGGTCCTCGCCGAGCGCACGGCGCGCGCGGGCGAGCGCGTCGCGGTACTGCTCCTCGGCCTCGTCCAAGCGACCCAAGCGCTCGAGCGCCAGCGCCAGATTGCTCGTGGTGGCGAGCACGTGGAGGTGGTCGGGTCCGAACACGCGCCGCGCGCGTTCGAGCGCGTCGCGGAAGATCGGCTCGGCCGCGGCGGGCTCGCCCAACTCCATCCGCAGGCCGCCCAGGTTGGCCGACACGCGCAGGAGGGCGGGCGCATCGGGGCCGACGGTCAGGAGCATCTTCTCGAGCAGGTCCGCGAACAGCGCCTCCGCCTCGCGCAGGTGCCCTTGGTAGAGCCTCGCCATGCCCACGTTGTTCTGCTCGATCAAGGTCTGCATGTGGAGCTCGCCGAGGGTCGCGCGGCGGCCGCGCAGGGCCTCGTCGAAGAGCAACTCGGCCTCGGGCCAACGGTCCTGATAGGTGCGCAGGGTGGCCAGCGCTCCGAGCGCCCAGAGCGTGTCCACGTGGAGATCGCCCAGGTTCGCCCGCCGGATCTCGAGCGCGGGCACGAGCATCTCGTCCGCACGCTCGTACAGGCCCAGCTCGAGCAGGATCTCGCCGAGCGTCAGCAGCAGCCGCGCGCGCACGAGGGGCTGCTCCTGGAACTGGAGGTCGACCGCGCTGCGCGCCCCCTCGAAGATGCTCGCGTCCAGCGTGCTGCGCGCGATGTTGGTGGCGTTGACGTCGGCGAGCAACTCCTCGAGGTGTGCGCGGCGCTCGGCAAACTTCTCGGGAGTGACGTTGGCGCGAAGCATGCCCCGCTGCGCGTCCTCGAGCAGGTCGGCGAGGATGCGGCGGCCCATGGCCTCGACGTCGATCTGCCGCAGGCGCTCGGCTTCGAAGAGCGCCACCGCTTCGGTCTCCAGGCGCCGACGTTCGGCCTCCTCCCGCGCGGACTCCGCCGCCTGGGCCTCGAGCTGGGCCACGTCGCGTTGTTCGGCGGCCACGGCCGCCTGCCAGAGGGCCAACGCCGCTCCGGAGATCAATGCACCCGAGACGATCGCGCCCACGCCCACGGCGAGGCGATGGCGACGCAGGATCTTGCGCGCACGGTAGGCGACGCTCGGCGGGGCGGCCAGCACGGGCTCGCCGGCGAGGTGGCGCTCGAGATCCGCGGCGAGTTCCCCCGCGCTGTCGTAGCGCCGGGCGCGCTCCTTCTCGAGCGCGCGCATCGTGATCCAGTCGAGTTCGCCGCGCACGGCCGATCGCAGGCGTTCGGGCTCCGTGCGGCGAGCGGCGGCTACCTGCGCCCGATCCGCATGGGCCCGCGCCAGCCGCGCGCTCGGAGCGGGCGGATCCGTCTCGAGCAGCACACGCTGCACCTCTCCGTAGGGTGCCGAGCGCAGCGTGGTCGGATCGCAGGGCGTCGTCCCCGTCAACGACTCGTAGAGCAGCACGCCGAGCGCGTACACGTCCGAGCGCGTGTCGATGTCGGGGTCGCCGGCGGCCTGCTCGGGGCTCATGTACTCGGGCGTGCCGATGAGCTGGCGTTGCTCGGTGAAGATCGCGCGTTCGGTCAGCGGACCCTGCACCGCCTTGGCGATGCCGAAGTCGATCACGCGGCACACGGGCTGGCCGTCCTGCAGGCCGACGAGCACGTTCGCGGGCTTGATGTCGCGGTGCAGGATGCCCTTGGTGTGCGCGTGCTGGACGGCGCGGCAGACCTGGACCAGCAAGAGCAGACGCTGGCGCAGGTCGAGCGCGCGCCGGTCGCAGAAGGCCGTGATCGGCTCGCCCTCCACCAGCTCCATGGCGAAGTAGGGCTGGCCCGACTCCGACGTGCCCGCGTCGAACACCTTGGCGATGTTCGGGTGGTCCATCAGGGCCAGGGCCTGGCGTTCCTGCTCGAAGCGCGCCACCACCGCGCGCGAATCCATGCCGAGCTTCAGCACCTTCAGCGCGACGCGGCGACGGACCGGCCCGGTCTGCTCGGCGCGGTACACGATGCCGAAGCCACCTTCGCCGATGGGATCCAGCAGCCGGTAGGGCCCGATCCAAGCGCCGGGCGAATCGTCCGCGGTGGGCGTCGGGTCGTTCAAGAACGCCCCGTCCCGCTCCGCCGCCTCGAGCAAGGCCTCGACCCGCGCGCGCAGCTCGCGATCGTCCCCGCAGGCCCGCCCGAGGGCGGCTTCGCGCTCCCTGCCGGCCAGGTCGAGGACCGCGTCGAACACGGTCTTCACGCGGGTGTCGAAGTCGGGGTCCATGGGATCGGGTCGGGTCGGCCGGCGGCCGTTCGCGCTCTCCGTCGCCGGGCGGGGGCGCGGCCGGGCTCGCGCCAGGAGGGGAGGTCCGCGTCCCAGGGTACCGCGGCGTTGCGCGGACGGGCCGCCCGCGGCGGGTCCGGCGTCGAGCGGTCGCGGCGTGCCGCGGATCGCTAGGATGGCGCGCGTGTTGGCCCTCTTCGGCAACCTCTCCTACGGCGAGCTCCTGTTCATCCTGGTGGTCGCCATCATGGTGTTCGGGCGTCGCTTGCCCGAGGTCGCCGCGCGCGGCGCGCACCAGGTCGTGAAGCTGCGGCGCTCCCTGGGGACCATGTGGCGCGAGACCGGGCTGGCCGAGGAGTGGCGCCAACTCCAGCGCGGGGTCGATTCGGCGCGCCGCTTCGATCCGCTGCAGGGCGGGCCCGAGACCTGGCGCCGGCGCCTCGATCAACAGGGCCTCCCCGAGGCGCAGAACGCGCCCGAGGGGAGCGATTGGGAGGCTCGCCACGCACCCGAGGTGCCCTGGGATTCGCGCGAGCCGCACCGGCCAGCCGCCGTTTCCGACGCCGAGGCGCAGGTCGAAGCGCCCGATTCGACGGCCGCGCCCGCCGAACCGGGGGTCGAGCCGGCCACCGAGATTGCGCCCGAGATCGATCCCGATTCGGGCGCCCCGCCGGGCAGCGTGCCGCGCTCCTGATCCGCGACCCCGTGTTCCGACTCGCCTACAACACGAACGGGCTCGCGCACCACCGCGTGCTGGACGCCTTGGCGTTGCTCGCCGACCTGGGGTACGAGGGCGTGGCGCTCACGCCGGACGTCGGTCAGCTCGATCCGTACCGGCTCGATCCGCGGGAGGTCGAGGCCGTGCGGGCGCGCAGCGAGTCGTTGGGCCTCGAGCTGGCCCTCGAGACGGGCGCGCGCTACCTGCTCGACCCGTTCCGAAAACACGGCCCCAACCTGCTCGACGAGGAAGCCGAAGGCCGCGCTCGGCGCCTGGACTTCCACCGCCGCTGCCTGGACCTCGCGCGCGAGCTCGGCGCGCCCCTGATGTCGATCTGGGCTGGCGCCGCGCCGGGCGGGATGACCGCCGAGGGCGGCGTCGGAGGGCGCGAGCGCGAGGAGCTCTGGACGCGGCTCGTCGACGGCGTGCGCTCGACCCTCGACCTGGCCGCCGAGCGCGGGGTGGCGCTCGCCTTCGAGCCCGAGCCGGGCATGTTCGTCGAGCGCCCCAGCGGTTGGCGCGAGCTGCGCCGGCGCCTGGGCGCCGACGGAACGGCCCTGGGCCTGACCCTCGACGTCGGCCATCTGCTGTGCACCGGCGACCTCCCGGTGCCCGACCAGATCCGCGCTCTGGCGCCCGACCTCGCCCACCTCCACCTCGACGACATCCGCGCCGGCGTGCACGAGCACCTGCCCTTCGGTCAGGGCGATCTCGACCTCCCGGGCACCCTCGCCGCCCTGCTCGAGGTCGGCTACCGCGGCCTGGCCGCGGTCGAGCTCTCCCGCGACAGCCATCGCGGCCCTGCCGCCGCCCACCAGGCCCTCGCGAGCCTGCGCGCGGCCCTGGGCCGGGCCTAGCAGCCCGTGGGGTGCCCCAGGGGCGGGCCAGGGGTTCGAATCCTGTCGGGGCCTTGATCGGACCTTCGCGGGGGGCCGAGAATGGGCGCCGCGGTGTTCCCGGCGCTCTGGGGGAGGGCGCGGGTCGATGGCCCGGGCCACGGACCCCCTGCCCCGCCGGCGAGGACCGCTCCACCGCGCCGCGTGAACGGGACCCTCGAGGTCTCGCCGCTCGACGCCCCACCGAGGAGGACCCGCCATGGCGAACTCCCACGAGTTGCGCAACTGCCCCACCCGCATCGACGGAGCCGACGCCCTGTTCGCCCACAAGGTGAACCAGGGGACGTGCCAGGACCGCCAGCGCAACCGCTACCACAAGTGCTACACGTGCGCCTTCAACAACGTGCGCGTGTCGCTCTACGGCCTGCCCCGACCGGCGAGCACCGGCGCCGCGCCGGAGACGAACGGCAAACCCGCGCCCGCCGCCCCGGAGCCGACCCCGATCCCGGTCCCAGGCTTCGTCGAGATCGCCTGACGCGTACGAGGCCGCGGGCCGCCGGACGACGCCGCTCCAGCGCAGCGACCTCCGCGACGGGGACCCGAGCCCCGGGCCGCTGCCGGGCGGCGTAGCAGCGATCGCCGGCCTCTCCTCCGAGGTCGCCCGTCCAGGCGGGCCCAGGGGAGCGCGCCGAGCGGCGGGTCCTCAGCGCTCGCCAGCTCGCCTTCCGCGCCACTCCCGCGAGGACCGGCGTGCGCGGTCCGCCGGAAGCGCTGCTGGGTGGGCGCCTTCCAGTCCGGGCGTCCTTCCCGAATTCGCGAATCCACCTCCGGCAAGTCGAATCGAATCGGCGCATCTCGCTACCCAGACTCGACTTATGGGCAGGGTCCGATTTCTGGGACGGACTCGGCGCGGGTTTCCTGGAATCGATTGTGTGCCGGAATTGGCACGCGGCCAGATTCTCGGGTGAAGGCGCTTGACCGTCGATCGGGAATCCCGATTCAATCCGGGCCAACGAGCAATCGGCGCTGCGCCGCGCGCCATGAGCTCTGGCCATTTCCCGCGGCGACCCGTCGTTTCGACGGCGGATTCCCCCCTTCGAGGTACCTCGATGCGATCCCTGATTCTCTCTCTGTTCGTGGCTGCGACTGCGTCCACGGCGCCGCTCTCGGCGCAATGCCTCGTTCCCGACGGCCTGAGCGCCCCGTGCTTCAGCGCGGTGAACGCCCAGCTACCGGCCTTCCCGAGCTACGTGATGCCGGGCCTGGCGGTCTGCTACAGCTCCTGCTCGCCCGCAGGCACGCCGGACATTCGCTGGATCTTCGGCACCCCGGTGCAGGTCGACTGCGGCGAGTACCGCGCCGACATGCGCGTGGTGGAGTCCGCCACCGGGATTCCGCAGCTCTTCGGGAACCTGGTGCTGGACTACAGCCGCACGTTCGAGGAGCGCTCGCCCCTCGGCGAGCGCTACCAGGTCTGGCGCTTCCTGGCCAAGGTCGACCTCTCCCGCTTTCCCAGTTTCCCGGGGAACCCGTGCATCGTGCCCAACAGCCTGAACTTCAACCCGCGGGTCTTCTACTACGGCTACGTCGACTACGCCCGCAGTTGCGTCACGGGCAACTGGGAGATGTCGTCGGTGCTGATCCACCAGTACGACCACTACATCCACGATCCCGCGATCTCCTCGCAGCCCGGTCCCTTCCATCCCACCCGGGCCTACGCCCTGGTGGCGCCGCACACGCCCGCCAACCCCTTCGTGCCGAACTTCAACCAGGCCCCCCAGGGTCAGGCGACGCGCGCGTCGATGCGTCAGACCGGTGACTTCTTCGTCCCCTGCTGGGCGGAGGAGCGCTCCGAGGCCAAGATCGAGTTCTTGAACGACATCTGTCCGGTGCCCTTCGGCGTGTCGCCGCAGGTGACCGAGCGGGTCTTCAAGATCGAGAGCGCCTGCGGCTCGCGGGCCGAGAGCGTGGACTTCTCCGGCGCGGGATTCCCCTGGACCCACTTGGCGACCACCTCCATCGGCCACTGGAGCACCAACTTCGGCTACCCCGGCCCGGAGGTCGTCTGGCTGGACGAGGGCATGATCCTGCACGACTCGCCCCTGAACCCGGCGGGCCAGACCCTCGACGTCGTCTACGGCTCCACCACGGCCAAGGGCTTCCAGGTCGTGACGATCTCGCCGCAGACCTTCCCGAACTACCCGGGCGAGAACATGACCGACCTCGCGAGCAACTACTCGCAGGCCCTGTCCTCGGGCCCGGTGCCGCCCTTCGTCGGCCACGTGATGCCCACCCGGCACCTCATGTACCTGACCTTCCCCTGATCCCAGCCTCCAGGGCCGGAACCGGCGCGCCGCGTCCTCTTCGCGAGGGCGCGGCGCGCTCCCTGTCCGAGCCCCGCCACGGCAAGGGGCTCCGCAGGCTCAACCGGTGCGCACGGCGCGCACGGGATCCATGCGGTTCATGCGGTGGATGGGATACAGGGCGGCGAGCAGGGTCAGGGCGAGCGTGCCGACGAGCGCGGTCGTGAGCCAGGGGCCCAGGACGCGCAGGGGCAGCTCGAGGCCGGAGAGCGATTCGAGGGAGCGGACCACGACCGGACCCAGGGCGCTGCCCAGGAGCAGCCCGACGAGGGCGCCGACCAGGCCCACGACCGCGGCTTCGATCAGCACCATGCCCGCGATCTGCAGGCGAGCGGTGCCCAGGGCGCGCAGGACGCCGAGCTCCTTCGAGCGTTCGAGGGCGGAGAGCAACATGCCATTGAGCACGCCCAGGGCCGCGAGCAGCGCGGTCAGACCGAGCACGATGTCGAAGAGCACGAAGTCGTCGGCGATGTCGGCGGCGGCGAAGCGGCCGAGCTCCTCGCCGGTGCGGAAGCGGACGGGCGTCTCGCCGCCGAGGAAGTCGTGCAGGGCATCGGCGACGGGCTCCCAGTCCGCGCCCGGGGCCATCTTGATCGCCAGGCGGTCGGCGCGATCGGTGTCGAGGCAGAAGTAGTGCTCCATGTGGTGGGCACTGATGACGCCGTACATGCGTTCGTCGGGGTGCGGGAAGAACCCGTAGGCGTCGCTGATCGCGACCACCTCGAAGGGCACGACCTTGCCCGAACCGATGCGGACCTGCACCGCGTCGCCGACCTGGTAGCCGAGGTTCCGGGCCAGGCGCTCGGAAAGGATCATCCCATCGGCGCGGCGCAGGGCGGCGCGCAGGCGGGGCGTCTCGAGGAGCGGTCCGTGGCCGGTCATCTCGTCCACGTCGATGCCCAGGATCAGGAAGGGCGAGTAGACGCGTGAGCTGCCGGCCTCGACGCCCAGGACGCCAGGTTCGGCGCGCAGGCGGGTGCGCAGGGCGGAGTAGGACACCGGCGGCACGTCCAGCACGTAGAGCTTGTCCTGCACGGCCGCGTCGGCCCAGACCTCGACCTCGCCGCGCAGGCTGGCGGTCATCCCCTGCAGGCCGACGTAGGCCGAGGCCACCAGGGCCAGGGCCGCGGTCGAGATCGCGATGCGGCGCGGGTTGTCGAGCATCGTGCGCGCCGCCATGGAGCCCGAGAAGGGCCAGATCGCGCGCAGCGGCAGGGCGATCGCGCGGCACAGGCCGGCGAGCAGGGCCGGGACGACGAGCGGCACCGCGACCAGGAGCGCGAGCACGCCCACCGCGACCAGCATCGAGCCGACCAGCGCGCCGGTGGCCTCGCCGACCACGGGGGTGACGACGAAGTAGAGCCCCGGCAACAGCCCGGCCAACAGGATCGCGGTGAACAGGTGGAACCCGCGCGTGCCCTTCGCGGCGGCGAGGGCCTGCTCGCCGCGCAGCGCTTCGACGCTCGACGCGCCTCTCACCCGCAGCAGGGGGTAGATCGAGCCCAGGAGCGCGACGGCGACGCCCAGGAGCGTCAGCGGACCGGCGACCTCCCAGGGCACCTCGACGAACGGGATGTTGCGGCCCGAGCCCAGCGTGCTGATGCCCTTCGACAGCAGGAGTTGGGCCAGGCCGATGCCCCCGAACAGACCCAAGAGCCCACCCAGGCCGGCGAGCGCGGTCGCCTCGACGAGGAAGATGCGTGCGATCTGGCCGCGGGTCGTGCCCAGGGCGTGCAGGGTGCCGACCTCGCGGACTCGCTCGACGAGCGAGGTCGAGAGCGTGTGGAAGATGATGTAGAGGCCGAGCACGAGCGCGAGCAGGCCCGCCATGCGCACGCCGTTGCGGAAGGCGCGCTCGTCAGCGGCCTCGCCGACGATGACGCTGCGGCCGATGTCGTAGGCGAAGCTGCGCGACAGGTCGGCTTGCAGGCGCTCGAGGTCGACCGCCGGGTCGCGTCGCACCCAGAAACGCTCGTCCACCCGCGCGCCGCGGTAGACCTCCCGGATCTTGCCGTAGTCGGCGAGCACGATGCCGCCCTGCGCGCGATCGCCCAGCTTGCGCCGCGCGAGGATGCCGACGACCGTGGCCGTGTGTTGCACGGGCACGTCCCGCACGGCGCCGTCGACCTCCTGCATGACGCCGTCGATGCAGGCGCGTCGCGCGCTGCGTACCGGGCGCGAGAGCAACAGGGGGTCGCCGGCGGAGAGCCCGAGCTCGGTTGCGACCCGCTCGCCCACCAGCAGCTCGATGCCCGCCGCATCGGGGTCGATGGCGCGGCCGGAAAGGATCTCGTAGGCGTCCAGGCGCCCCAGGGTCGCGGCCTCGACGGCGAGCACGGGCGCCCGCAGCTCGGGCCCGCCCTGCCCGCGCCCCGCGCGGGCGCCGCGCGCGGCCGGTTCGGCGTCGGCGCGGCGCAGCACGGCTTCTTGTTGGAAGAAGGCCGTCGCGGCGGCGACGCCGGGCACCTGGCGCAGCTCGGCCCGCGGATCGGGGACGTCGGCGTGGGCGGAGACCTCGAGGTCGGCCGACCAATCGGTCACGTAGCGCAGCTTGAGCCCCTCGACGGTGTTGTGGTCGAGGGTGAAGACGCCCACCACGGTGGCGATGCCCAGGGCGATCCCCAGCAACGAGAAGAGCGTGCGGCCCGGTCGCGAGAGCAGGCTGCGCCGGGCGACGGTCAGGGCGAGTCCCATCAGATCGCCAGCTTGGCCAGGGCCTCGTGGACCGCTTCGACGCTGAGGCCGGGACCGTGCAGCTCGACGTCCTTGGCGAGCTCACCGTCGACCAGGAACAGCACGCGATCGGCGAAGGCCGCGTCGCGCGGGTTGTGGGTCACGAGCAGCACCGAGCGGCCGTGTTCGTCCCGCGCGCGGCGCAGGAGCTGCATCACCTCGAGCCCCGCCTTCTGGCTCAGGTTCCCGGTCGGCTCGTCGCACAGGAGCAGCGGCTGACCGCCGGCGAGGGCGCGGGCGATCGAGACGCGCTGCATCTCGCCGCCGGAGAGTTCATGGGGCTTGGCGTCGAAGCGCCCGCCCAGGCCCAGGCGCTCGAGCAACTCCTCGGGCCCCTGGCCCTCGAACTTCCCGCGCCGACCGGCGATCGAGAGCGGCAAACGCACGTTCTCGAGTACCGTCAGATTCGGCAGCAGGTTGAAGAACTGGAACACGTACCCGACCGTGCTCCGCCGCTGCAGCGTGCGTTGACGCTCGGAGAGTTTCCCGAGGTCGCGGCCGCCCAGCTCGACGCGCCCCGCGCTCGGTCGATCGAGCCCCGAGAGCGTGTGCAGCAAGGTCGACTTGCCCGAGCCCGAGGGACCCATCACGCACAGGAACTCGCCCTCCTCGACGGCCAGCGAGAGCCCGCGCAGGATCGGCGTGTCCTCGCCCCCCTGCGGAGCGAACTTGAAGACGTCGTGGGCGGCGGTGATGGCGACCATGGTTGTTCCAGGAAGGTTCGGGGCGCGGGGCGGGCGGCGAGCTTAACTCCGACCGCGCGGGGCAGGGCCGTCGAACGGCGGCGAGCGCCGCCCCCGCGAGGGAGGATGGAGCGTCCGCCTCGGCCGTTGGCGGCGACTACCTGTGAAAAGAAGCGCCCCAAACCACTGTTGCACGCCCCGGTTCCGTGTCGCGCGCACCTTCCCGGGCCTGGGAAGGCCCGCGCCGGGCCTCCGGGGCTGGGAGCGAGCGATCCCCGTCCATCGCCGACCCGCGGGCCGCCGGCAGCGCCGGACCGCCCAGGACACCCGTGCTAGGCTGCCCGCGGATGACTCCCATGATTCTCTCCCGTCCGTTCTCCGCGGCGTTCCTCGCCGCGTTCGCCTTGCTGGGCCCCGCGGTGGGTGCGCAGGATCCCGCAGGCGAGGTCCGCCAGCGCACCGGTGCTCCGCCTTCCGACGACGCCTTCCGGATGGGCTCGCCGGCCCAGTTGCCGGAGGGCATGACGGAGGAGCAGATGTGGCCCGCGGCGAGCGCCGAGGGTTGGAAGAAGCCCGTGTTGGTGCAGTGGCAGCGCTCCTTCACCGACGCGTGGAAGACAGCGCGCGAACGCAACATGCCGCTGATGGTCGTCGTCAACATGGACGGCGAGATCGCGAGCGAGCACTTCGCCGGCGTGCGCTACCGCGACCCGGAGACGGCGGCGTACATGGCGCGCTACGTCTGCGTGATCGCCTCGGTCTATCGGCACACGCCGCGCGACTACGACGAGCGCGGCGAGCGCGTGCTCTGCCCTCGCTTCGGCTCCGTCACCTGCGGCGAGCACATCGAGGCCGAGCGCGAGCTCTACGGCAAGTACTTCGAGGGCCAGCGCATCTCGCCGCGGCACATCGTGCTCGACCTCGAGGGGCGAAAGGTCCACGACGTCTACTTCTCGTGGGACACGCAGACCGTGCTCACGACCTTCGTGCGCGGCGCCGAGGGGTTCGCTCCGCCCGAGGTGCGCGGCGATCGCAGCCTCGCCGCGCGCGTGGCCAGCGCGGACGTCGCGGACCGCGAGGCGCTGGAGGCCCTCTACGAAGGCGGGGACAAGACGGCGCGCACGGAGTTGCTCGAGGCGCTCGTCGCCGACCCGTCGGTGGCGCACGTCGAGGTCGTGCGCAAGGCGCTGTTCGGCTACGACCTGGAGCTCGCGGGCCTCGCGCGCAGGGCGCTGGCGAAGTACGAGACCGAAGAAGCGCTCGACGTCCTCGCGGAGGCGCTGAAGGTCCCGCTCGACGAAGGCGAGCGCCGACCGTTGCTCGAGACCGTCGCGCGCATGGCGGGCGGTTCGAAGCGCGCGCAGGCGCTGGCGGCCCTGCACGAGGCGCTGCGGATGCAGTCGAAGTGGGTGGACGCCGGCAAACTCGCGCCGATCCTCGCGGCCGCGGGCGCGACGCCGATGTCGGCCTCGGTCGCCGCTGCGCGCGCGGAGCACGCGAGCTCGGCCGAAGGCGCGCTGGCGTTCGGCGAAGCGCTGGTGCAGCTCGCGTGGACGTCGACGGACCGTGACTTCCGCGCCATCCTGCTCGAGGACGCGCGCGCCGCCCTCGAACGCGTCGATCCCGCCACCGCGCCGGGACGGCGCGCGGCCTTGGCGGCCGTGTTGGCGGCGGCGGTCGGGGACTCCATGAGCGCGCGGCGCCTGGCCGTCGAAGCCCTCGAGGGCGGGATGCTCGCGGATCTCGCCCTGGACGACGGTCCACGCGCTTTCGTCGCGGCCCGGGCGCTGCTCTCGTTCGCCGACGCCCGCCAGCGCGCGATCCGCGACGCCTATCGCGTGGGCCGGCCGTGGCGCCCCGAGTGGCTGGCGGACTCGATCGCGGCCCACGCGGCGCTCGCCGGCACCGACGTCGTCGACCTACGCTCGGCGACGTCGCACATCGACTTCCTGCGCTGGATCGGTGCGACCGCGAATGCCGCGCAGCAGCTCGACGCCTGGCTCGAGCGCGCCCCGTTCGCCGAAGCGCTGCACGCGCGGCTCGTCGAGCGCCTTCTGTGGGAGGGAGGACCGGCAGCGCTCGTGGCGGACTACGACGCGCGGCTGGCCGCGGCCGGGGAGGACGGGCCCGACCCGCGGCTCGAGGGCTTCGCCGGCTACGCCTTCCTCGTGGCCGCCGAGCACCACCGCCGTCGCACCGAGTTCGAGCTGGCCCGCGAGGCCTACGGCCGGGCGCTCGAGTGCCACGCGTCGCAGGCCCGCGACGCGCAGTACGCGGACACGGCCCACCACTACCAGGTCCTCGCCCTCGCCGGCCGCGCGCGCCTCGCCCTCGAGGCCGGCGATCTCGCCGCGTCGACCACGGACCTCCTCGCAGCGCTCTCCCTGCGCCCAGCCAGCGCCACGGTCATGGACGGCCTCGGCCTGACCCCCCAGGCCACGGGCCTCATGTTGCACGCCCGCCTCCTCGAGGCCGGCGACGCAGCGCGCGCCGACGAGCTACGACGCGCCCTGGACGCCGCCGTCCCGCCCGCATCGCGCTGACCGGCTGCAAGCGCACCCAGGGCCTCGTCGGAGTCGTGGTCCCTTCGAGTTCAGAAGACAGAGAAGGGCCGGCCGGTCCAGCCGTTGCGGGGGACCGGGGGATCGATGCGCAGCACGCGGCGCATGAAGGCCAGGTAGACGAGGGCGGCGAGGGCCAGGTCGAGCAGGATCCAGCCGACGAGCGAGCCACCGACCAGCGTGTCGATCTGGGAGAGGAACGAGGCCAAGAGCACCGGCAACACCACCCCGTCCTTATCGTCGATGATGAAGGTCAGGGCGTACAGCAGCGCAAAGCTCGCTGCCGGGAGGATCAGCCTTCCCCAGCGACGGCGGCGCCAGGTGCGCACACCGATTCCGGGCAGGTTGGGACTCAGGGCCCAGGCGCAGCCCAGGGCCCAGGTCAGGATGGCGAGGAGTGCCAGCCCTCCCAGGGCCTGGATCCCGGCCGGATTGCCCGCGTGGATAACCCCCCGATTGAACTCCCAGCCGAGCTCGTCGACCGGACTCGTAGGGTCGTATTGGGCGAAGAATCGTTCGCGAACCCCATCGGCATCCATCGATGGACCGCCCGTTTCCGCGAGTGCGCGGGAGATCTGCCAGGAGATGAACTGGACGGTGCTCTCGCTGCTGACGCTGTAGGGATTCACCGCCGCCAGGGACGCTCCGAAAAAGAGCGGGTGGGGCGTGGGCGTGTGTGTCTCGCCCCAAGGAGCCTGGACGACGAAAGGCTCATCGGTTGCGGAGAGTTTCCAGAGTCGCGGGGGAACCAGCAGTTGGGGTCCGTACTCGTCGCGGCCGTCCAGGGTCCTCTCAAAGGTGCGATCGAGCTCCACTCCGGTATGCAGTCCGGTGAAGGGGGGATAATCCAGGGTCACGAAAGCTCTTGCCCCAAAGGCGCCAACAAGGCAAAGGAGGGGTGTCAGGGAGGCGTAGCGCAAGACGCGCTCGCGGGGGATCGGGAGGGATCCGAGGCCGCGCAGGACGCACAACCCGACGCGCGCAACGCTGAAAACGAAATACGCAATAATCCAGAAGAAGAAGGTGTGCATTTGCCGCACGGACGGGACGATCCACAGCAGAGCAAGCAGCGGCCCCAAGGTCTGAGGCCGCAGCACCGTGCTGCGCAAGAGAGTCCAGTGCAGGGGGTCGAGGCCGAAGGGCACGCCAAAGCCCTTAGTCGGGCTCGCGGAGACTGAACTCGGGTGGCGAGTTGGATAGAGATAGCTCGCCGGGCTCTTGAGCAAGCCCAGCAGGCAAAGCGCGAGGACCGCGTAAGCCGGCGCGATCCAGGGCGCGAAGTACGCGGTCGGCAAGAGCAGGAGGATCGCCATGCCGGCCAGCGCCGCAAAGAGCCTCGCTCCTTCTAGCGCCGCGTGGCTCGGGAAGACGGTGAATCCGAACAGCACCGTGGCGGTGATCACGAAGGGCAACGAGAGCGCCACCAGCACCAGCGGCTGACCGCTCGCGTCCGGCTGGCCCCGCAAAGCCAGCGCGATGAGCGCCACGGCGAACGGCAACGCCAGGCCGATGGCGGTCGCAAACGCGCGCGTCGCCACGACACTCCGGGCGGGGATCGGCAGGGTGCGTTCGAAGGCTTGGAGCCGCCGCCCGGCCGGGACGAAGGTCGCGAACCCCATCAAGGCGACGAAGGCGGCCAAGGAGAGGACGCGGTACAGAGTGGTCGGGTTGGCCGCCCGCTCGCGGTCGAATCCGGGCGCGTCGGGGAACACGAGCATAGAGGCGAAGACTCCAGCGAGCAGCGCGGCCAAAGGCGCGAGGCGCAGGAAGGGCTCGCTGCGCAGGAGGACCGCGTTCACTGACGGGCCTCCACGAGCTCGATGAACAGCTCCTCCAAAGAGAGGCCGCGCAGGTGGGGCTCGTGGCTTCGCCCGGCGAGCACGGACCGGACGGCCGCCGGATCGCACACGAACAGGCCGCGCAGCTCCGCGCCTACGACCCGCGCCGCGACGCAGCCGGGGAGCGCGCGCAATCCCTCGGGGCTCAGACCGTTCCCTGCGGGCAGGACCGCCAAACGCGCTCCCTCGCGCAGGGCGTCGAGCTCGGCGTCGAGCACCTTGCGGCCGTCGTCCAGCAGACACACCCGGCTCGCCAGGCGCTCGACATCCTCCATGTGGTGCGAGGAGAAGAGCACCGTCGCGCCCTCGTCCGCGAGCAACCGCAGCGCCGTCTCGAGGAAGCGCCGGCGCGCGGCCGGGTCGAAGCCGCCGGCGGGCTCGTCGAGGAGCAACAGCTCGGGCCGATGGGCGACGGCGCACAGCACCGCCACGTGTCGAGCTTGACCCTTGCTGAGGCGCGAGATGCGCTCGCGGCCAGTGAGGCGGCCTTGATCGAGGAGCTCGCGCGCGATCCCATCGTCCCAGGTGGGATAGAGCGAGCGGTGCAGGTCGAGCACGGCCCGCACCGAGAGGTAGGGCGGCAGCGCTTGATCCTCGGCCACGTACCCGACGCGGCGCTTGACCGCGACGCCGTCCGCAACCGGGTCGAGGCCGAAGAGGCGCACGTTGCCTTCCTCCGGCAGGAGCAGCCCGATGGCGATGTGGAGCAAGGTCGTCTTGCCCGCGCCGTTGCGGCCCAGCAGGCCGACGACCTCGCCGGCCCCGAGGGCCAGATCGACGCCGTCGAGCACGGGGCGGCCGCGCTCGTAGCTGCGGCGGATGCCGGTAAACTCCAAGACGTTCATCAGGTCGGTCTCCGTTCTTCGCGTTCGGCCAGCAGGCTCGAACGCTCCTCCGCGATCAGGTGCAGGAGCTCCTGTTGCCCCACACCGCCCAGATCCGCCTCGAGCAGCAAGCGCCGAACGAGCGGCCGCACACGCTCCGCGTCGGGGGCCCTCTTCCGCCGCGCGCCGGCGCGCACGAAGGTCCCCTGACCGCGCCGACTCTCGATCAGGCCCCGAGCTTCGAGCTCGTCGTAGGCCTTCTTCACGGTCAGGGGCGCGACGACGAGGCGCTCGGCCAGCTCCCGCAGGGAGGGCAGGCGCTCGCCGGGCTCCAGGGAGCCCATGGAGATGCCCTCGGCAATCTGCCGGACCAACTGCCGGTAGAGGGGGGCCTCGTCCCCGGGGACGACGTGGATGTGGAGGGGGGGGGCCATGCTCGATCGGCGGCCGGCCCAGGGGCCCGGCTCCGTGCCGATGTGGTGTTATAGTGGACTAGAACACCAGGGCGCGAGAGGCCCCCAGTCAAAATCCACTCGCCGCCCGCCCCTACCGCGCGGCGTCGGGCCCCGACCCCGAGGGAGCGCTAGCGCTGGCGCTCGAAGGCGCCCATGTCGACCGTCGGGGGGCCGCCTTCGCCGGTGTCGGGGACCGAGGGGACGTCGACGACCCGCGGATTGCCGAGCGAGTCGTGGGGCACGGGCTCGGACGCGTCGAGGTCGCCGTCGAGGTCCAGCACGTCGGGCAGGAGCGCCGTGGTCGAGCCGGCGTCGATGGAGGGTGAGGCCAGGGACAGGGAGAGGTCGTTGTCGAGCCAGGTCGCCGGGTTCCCGTCCGCTCCGTTCGGGTTCTCGAAGGCCGGGTGCAGATCGAGGATCTGCGAGCCGGGGTCGATCCAACCGAGCGGGGCCTCGAAGGCCGACAGTCCCGACTCGAGGTTGCTGTAGGCCACCGTCAGCAGCGGCCCTTGGGCGCAGCCCGCGGCCGTCGCGAGGCGCACCGCTCCCAATCCACCGTTGGCGTGGCCCCAGAGGATCGAGTTCCGCAGGTGCGCGCTGAGCCGGCCTTCGAGCAGGATCGCCCGCGTCCCGGCCGGCCCGCCGTTGCCGAACACCGTCAGTCCGCTCAGGCGCACGTCGTGCGGCCCACAGGCGCCGTTGTGGATGCGCACGGTCGCCTGCGCGGCGCTGTTGCCAGCCACGACGCAATCCTGCAGCAGCACCCCCTGGGAACCGTCGGACAGGCGCAGCACCGATCCCGTGCTTGCCGCGTTGTCGAGCCAGCGCACCCCGTGGAACCAGCTCCGGGTCAGGCCCGTGCCCAGGATCGCTGCTCCGTCCGCCGCGAGGTTGCGGTGGAACAGGCTCCGGCGGATCTCCACCTGGGCGTTCGAGATCGAGATCGCACCCCCCAGGGAGGCCGTGCACGCGTCGAACACGGTGTCGGTGATCTCTAGCGAGCCACCCACCATGCGCAGGGCGCCGCCTTGGCCGGTGGCGCTGCACTCCTCGAAGCGGCAGCCGACGAGTTGGAGCCGCGCGGGAGCCGGGTCGAGCATCAGCGCGCCGCCCTGGCCCGCGGGTAACGAGAACTGCGCGGCCCGCGCGCGCCGCACGGTCAGGTTCTCGAGGCGCACCGTCCCCTGCACCTGCATGGTGGACAGGAGGAGACGTTCGGCGTGCTCGGCGTCGATCACCACGCTCCCCGCGGGTCCCAGCCCGCGCACGGTCAGGGCGCGTCCGGTGAGATCCAGATCGCGGTTCGCCGCGCCGGTGTAGAGCCCCGGAAGGACGAGGATCGTCGAGCCATCCGCGGCCACTTGGAAGGCCTCGGCCAAAGTCTGGTAGGGCGCCGCGGCGCTGCCGTTCCCGCCCGGGGCGGCGCCGGCGTCGACGTACCAAGGTCCCGGACCCAGGCACGAGTCGAGGAGCAGGTTGCCGTCGAAGTCCTGCCCGTTGCCCAAGAGGAGATCCACCAGGTCGAGCACCCCGTTGCCGTTGCAATCCTGGCCGGGAACGGGAGTGGGGTCGATCAACACCACGACCCGCCCCGGGCTCACCCTCGGGGGACCCGCGAGCGGCGTGTGGTGGGTCTGCAGGTGCAACAGGGCCGCCCGCGAAGTGACCGACGGCAGCGCCAGGTCGAGGAACGCCGTGCCTTGGGGAGGCACGATCGCATCGGGAATCAGAGCCAGCGGCGAGGGGAAGGGCAGGAGCCACACTCCCCCCGCGAGCGGCCAGTACCGGAAGTCACTCCGCGGCCGGCGCGCGACGCGCACCTCGTCGCCGACCACGTTGCCCATCACCAGGCTGGCCGTGGCGCCGGCCACGGCCATCCGCGGCGCGAGCAGGACGGGGATCGGTCCGGGAAGGGCCTCGGTCGTGCCGGGTCCGGCGAGGGGTTGACCCGGCAGCCCATTCCCGACGCCCCAACCCGCCATGCTCCCGGCGAAGCTGCAGTCGACGTGGACCAAGTGCGAGAGCGCGCTCGAGAACACGCCGTGACCCCCGTGCCCGTCCTGATAGGCGAAGGTGTCCTGGGCGGTCCCGCCGCGGCCTCCCTGGAAGACGGAGTTCCTGGCGAAGAGCCAGGAATCGAGCACCCGGGCTCCGCTCCCACCGTCGCCGCCGAAGACGCCACCGTCGCCGCCCCGCCCACCGTTGACGAGGGTGTTCTCGAGCGCCGCGCGAGAGCCTTGCTCCATGAGCAGCCCGTGGCCCCCCGGCATGCCATCGCAGAAGTAGAGCGACCAGTGGTTGGTGGTGCCGTCGGAGCCCGCCAGCTCGCAATCGACGAACGACACGTCCGGACTGTCGATGAGGTGCGCAGCGGTCACGCCCCAGATTCGACTGCAGGATGGCGGCACGACGACGTGGCCGATCAGGCAGCCTTGAACGCGGATGCTGCCGGCGTTCGTCGCGAGCTCGAGCACCGGCGGCGGCGAGGCATCGGTCGGTAGGGCGTAGGTCGCGGCCATTTGAAGCCCGGAGAGGAGCACCGTGCTCCCCGCGGGCACGTTGCGCACGCGCACCGGGCCCTCGATGAGGGCCTGGTGCCCCTGCATGGCGACTACCGAGACGCCCTTGCCGTCGATCACGAACCCGGGGTAGGTCCCGTTCCCAACCACGATCACGTCGCCCTCGGCGGCGGCGAGGATCGCGGTTTGGATGTGGGTGAACTCCACCGAACCGCTGGAGGAGACGCGCAGGAGATCGGCTCGGGAAGGCCCGGCGAGAATCAGCGCGGCGAACAGGACGGAGCTCAGCTTGTACCCCACGGGACACCTCCGATCGGCTTGGGACCTGGGTCGGGAGCGAAGGCCGGCTGTGCCCCTCCCTGCCCCCACCCCAACCAGATCCACCGATCCTGTCCAGCGAATCCCGGCTGCGACCGCCGGAATCCCCCCATCGGGGCCCTGCGGAGCCGTGTCGCGCACTTGGCGGGTGGATGCCGGAGGGATTGCACGCCTGTAAGCACGGGGCGCGACGGGGCCGGCTAGGTTCCCCCCGAGATCCGGCCCGGAACCCGCGTCGACGGAGCAGCCTGACGGGCATCCCTTCCTGGGTAGACGTCGTCTGGAGCCCAGCTCGACCTGCTCGCACCGCGCTGATGGCGCCAAGGAAGGACATGACGATCACGCCGAAGCACGGCTCGCGCTCTCCACTCCTCGACCGTGCGCGCCGCCATCCTTGGAAGCCGATCTTGGTCTTCCTCGTGCTCGGGCTGCTCGTGCTGAGCGTGAGCCGTCTCGGGCTGATCGCGTGGCAGTGGGAACGGGTCAGCGCCCAAGGCGGCCTTGCGGCGCTCGTGTGGGGCGGGCTGCGCATCGACGTCGCCCTGCTCTCGATCCTCACCGCCGCATGGGTCGCGTTGGCTCCATGGGCCGTGGGCTCCTCCCCGGTGGCGCGCGCCTATAGGACGGCGCAGTCGATCCTGTTGGTCACGTCCCTGGCAGCGATCGTCTTCGTGGAGCTGGCGACGCCCTCCTTCGTCGGCGAGTTCGGGCTGCGCCCGAATCGGTTGTTCGTCGAATACCTCGACTCGCCACGCGAGGTCGGCGCCACGATCTGGGCCGAGCACCGCGCGGGACTGCTCATCGCGTTGGTCCTGGTCGCAGCCTTCGCTTGGGGAGGATGGAGAACCCTGCGGCCCGGCCAGGAGGTCCGCCTGGCGGCCTGGAAGCGACCGATGCTCAGCACGCTCGGCGTCGCGTGCGCGATCCTGGGCGCCCGATCCGGCCTGCAGCACAGGCCGATCAACCCGGCATCCGTCGCCTTCAGCGACGATCCCCTGGTCAACGCGCTCGCCCTCAACTCGCTCTACAACGTCGGCTACGAGGTCTACCGGCTGCGCAAGGAGGTCGATACCGAGGCGCTCTACGGCCGAATGCCCGAGGCCGAAACATTGCGACGCGTGCGCGAGGCCGCGGGGAGGAGCCACTCGCCCGTCGACCCCTCGAACCCCGCCCTCCACTCCCAGGCCGTCCCGATTCGTGCGGGCCGGCCCAAGAACCTGGTCGTGATCGTGGAGGAGAGCCTGGGCGCGCGGTACGTCGGTGCGCTCGGCGGCCTCGACCTCACACCGAACCTGGATGCCCTGTCCCGCGAGGGTTGGTGGTTCGAGAGGCTGTACGCGACAGGAACTCGCTCGGCGCGCGGCCTCGAGGCCATCGTCTCGGGCTTCCCACCCTCGCCCGCCCGCGCCGTGCTGGACCTTCCGCGCGCCCAGGGCGGCTTCTTCACGCTCGCGGCTCTCCTCCGCCGGCGGGGCTACCGCGCTACGTTCGTCTACGGAGGCGAGGGGCACTTCGACAACATGCAGGGGTTCTTCCTCGCCAACGGCTTCCACGCGGCCATCGATGGGGGTGATTACGAGGACCCCGTGTTCGAGGGTTCCTGGGGCGTCAGCGACGAGGACCTGCTCGAGCGCGTCCACCAGGAACTCCTCGCGAGCGAGGGGCCTGCCTTCGTGCTCGCCTTCAGCGTCTCGAACCACAGCCCATGGGAGTTCCCCCGCGGGCGCGTCACCCCGTACGAGGAGCCCCTCGCCACGCGCAACAACTCCGTGCAGTATGCCGACTGGGCCCTGGGCGACTTCTTCCGCAAGGCCCGCGGCGCCCCCTACTGGGCGGACACGCTCTTCCTGGTCGTGGCGGACCACGACTCGCGGGTCTACGGTCACGAGCTGGTGCCGGTGGAGCACTTCCACATCCCGGGAGTGATCCTCGGCGCCGATGTCGCGCCGCGCTCGGATCCGCGTCTCGCGAGCCAGATCGACCTGGCGCCCACCCTCCTCTCCCTGTTGGGCATCGATGCGGTCCACCCCATGATCGGTCGCGACCTCACGTCGCTCCCGGCGGACGACCCCGGACGCGCGCTGCTGCAGTACGACAACCACCACGGCTACTGGCTCGGCGAGCACCTCGTCGTGCACAGCCCCGGCCGACCTCCGCTCCAGTACCGCTGCACCGGGGGTCCGCTCGAGCCGGAGCCCCTCGATCCCGAGCTGGCCGCCACGGCGCTGGCACACGCGCTCTGGCCGGGCTGGGCCTACTTGAACCAGCGCTACACCCTGCCGCCCGAGCAGCCCTCCTTGGCTCCCCGGCTTGCGAGGGACTGAACACCCTCGGCGGAGTCGCACCGGGCTGGAGACGGCGCCAAGAACTCGGTTCCCGTGCGAGCGGGCGAGCGCGACACCCAAGAGCCCTCCGAACGACGGCGGCCGGGGTGGACTGCGCGCGGGCGGTCACTTCCAATGGGTCGCTCGAGGTGAGGCCGGCTCGATCTCCGAACCGGGCCGATGCCCGCGACCCGTCGCCCGCGCGAACGCGCCCAGGAACACCGCAGCATGCAACTCACGAAGGCCTTTTCCGCCGCCAGCGCCACCGCGCCCCTCGCGGCGACCCGCATCCCGCGCCGCGAGCCGACGGCGCGCGACGTGGAGATCGGGATCCTGTTCTGCGGGATCTGTCACTCGGACCTCCACCTGGCGCGCGACGAGTGGAACGCCGCGATGCCCACCGTCTACCCGATCGTGCCGGGGCACGAGATCGTGGGACGCGTCCGGCGGGTCGGCTCGGCCGTGCGCGGGCACCGCGTCGGCGACCTGGTTGCGGTCGGGTGCCTGGTCGACTCCGACCGCTCGTGCCCCGCGTGCAAGGCGAACCTCGAGAACTTCTGCGCGAGCTCGACCTTCACCTACAACTCGCCGGACGGCCACGGGACCGCCCCGGTCACCTACGGCGGCTACTCGGCGGCGATCGTCGTCGACGAGCACTTCGTGCTGCGCGTGCCCAAGAACCTCGACCCCGCGGGCGCGGCGCCGCTCCTGTGCGCGGGCATCACGACGTACTCGCCCCTGCGGCGCGCGGCCGTCGGCAAGGGCAAGAAGGTCGGCATCGCCGGACTGGGCGGGCTGGGGCACATGGGCGTCAAGTTCGCCCGTGCCATGGGAGCCCACACGGTCGTGTTCACGACCTCGGCCTCCAAGCAGGAGGATGCGCTGCGCCTGGGGGCCCACGAGGTCGTCGTCTCGCGCGACGCCGAGCGCATGCAGGAGCACGCGGGGAGCTTCGACTTCATCCTCGACACGATCCCGGTCGACCACGACATCGACGCCTACCTCGCGCTGCTCGGGCTCGAAGGCGAGCTCTCGCTGGTCTGCCTGCCGGAGAAGCCCCTGACCCTGTCCGCCTTCAGCCTGGTCATGGGCCGGCGCCGCCTCTCGGGCTCCTTGATCGGCGGCATCGCCGAGACCCAGGAGATGCTCGATTTCTGCGGCGCGCACGGCATCACCGCGGACGTCGAGGTGATCCCCATCCAACAGGTCAACCAGGCCTACGAGCGGCTCCTGCGCTCGGACGTCAAGTACCGCTTCGTGATCGACACGGCGTCGCTCGAGTCCACCTGAGGCCGCGTGTCGCGGGCCTTCAGCGGCCGAGCAGCACGCCGGTGCGACGCTCGTTCTGACGGAAGACGGGCCAGGCGCCGTAGGGGTTGGGCGCGGTCGGTGCGACGGGGGCGTCGAGCCGCTCCAGGTGCAGCTCACCGCGCCGCATGTTCAGGCCGAAGTCGAGGCGGCCATCCCGATCGACATCGCCGAAGGTGGTGCGGCGGAAGACCGGCTCGAGCACCAGGCCGTTGCTGGGCGTCGTCGAGCGCAGCGTGCGTTGCAGCCGCTCCTGTCCGAGCGCGTCCCAGAAGCGCAGCGTCACCTCGCTCAGGCCGGGGAGCGTGAAGTCGACCTCCGAGGTCACGAGCTCCTGGCGCCCATCGCCGTCGAGGTCGATCAGCCGATCGGCGGAGACGTAGCGATCCGTGGGGCCGACCAGGCTGCCTGTGACGTAAGGGTGGCGCAGGGGGTAGGCCGGCAGGGCGGTGAGGCTCGCGAGGTCGACGGCGTAGGTCGCGCCGAAGTGGCGGTGGATCGTGGGGTACTGGACCTCGAACGTCTCGTCGCCGTAGACCTGCATGTCGAGGTAGCGCACCGAGAACGCGACCTCGAGCGAGCCGTCGCCGTCGACGTCGCCCAACGACAACACGTCGGGGTAGTGCTCGTTGTACGGATGCGCCCCCGTCCAAGCGTGGGATTCCCGCCGCACGGGCACGTTCGGGATGCCGTTCACGGTCTCGGTCCACTGGGCGTGGATGCGTGGGCCCAGGTCGAACGTTCGTTCGGCCCGCGGCACGCCGTCGGCGCGCAGCACGAGCAGCCGCGTCACCCACCGGCCGGCCACGACCTGCGGGCGTTCGAGGGCCACGAGGTCCAGGCGTCCGTCGCCCTCGATGTCGCCCGCGACGAGATCGTGGGCCGCGAACGGATGGCTCCAACGCTGCGCGCCGCGGTGGTCGAAGGCGACGATCACGCGCGGCGCGGTGACGACCTCGGGCGTCGAGGAGGCGAGGACTTCCAGGCGCCCATCGCCCCAGAAGTCCCCGACGAGGATGTTGTAGACGCGGATCCCGAAGCTGGCGCGCGGCAGGATCACCGGCCACCCCGGCAGCGGCGCGCCGAAACGATCGACGACGTGCAGGATCGAGCGCTCGAGGGCCGTGTCGTAGCCCGAGGTAAAGATCACGTCCTCGAGGCCGTCCTGGTCGACGTCGGCGACCACGATGGGCGCCGAGGCGAAGGAGTCGACCGGCGTCGAGAACTGCAGCGGCCAGCCCGGAAGGCTCGCGCCGTCGCCGCGGACGGCCTGCAGCGCGTTGCCGCTGTAGAAGAGCGACTCGAGGCCCGCCGTCCCGTCGAGCTCGCCCAAGGTCACCGGGCCGCGCGTGTGCGCCCCGGAGAAGTCGTACGCGCGCAGCAGGCCGTGGGTCGTCGGATCGAGGTCGCCGTCGCGCACCTCGCCGCCATCCGCGCGAAAGGCGTACAGGCCCTCCTGAGCGAGCCCGATGGCGAGGGGCTTGCCGAGCACGCAGACCACTTCGACGCGGCCGTCGCCCGTCACGTCGCCGAAGGTGGGGGGGCTGAAGAGGGCGGAAGTCTCTCCGAGCTCGAACGGCCATCCGGGGAGCGGCGAGGACTGGGCCGTTGCCGGGGGCAGCAGCGCGCACCACAACAGGAAGGGGATCGTGACTCGGCGAATGAACATGCGAAAACCTCGGGACTTCGCGCCGCGGGGAGCCGGGTCAGGCTAACCCGCTACCCGCATTCGCGCGAACGACACCCTCGCCGCGAGCGCTGAGGGGTCATCCCCGCCTGGCCCCTTCGCGGCGCAGGGCGCGCTCGACCGCCGCCGCGAAGCGCGCTGGCTCGAAACTAGCGCCGACTGCGGCGCGCTGGGCGAGGTAGTCGCCGACCAGTCGTTCGCGTTCCTCCGCCGTCAGCACGCCGCCCGCCTCGTGCAGCAGTTGCCCGAGCTCGCGCGCCGAGGGTCCGAGCGCGAGGCCGCCCGCGCGTCGCCCGTGGTGACGGGCGCGCCAGCAATCGAGGAACAACGTGCGCTCCCCGCTGGCCAACACGTTGCGCAGGTAGAGGTCGCCGTGCGTGAACCCCGCCGCGTGGAGCTGCACGACGAGGGTGGCGAGCGCGTCGATGCGCTCCGCGCGCCGCGGCCCAGCGTCTCCGGCGAGGGCTGCGCTCCAGGGCGAAGCACCGGGTTCGAGCACCAGCGCGAGCGCCTGCGATCGACAGCGCGCACCCTCGAAGCGCGCGGCCCCCAACAGCGTCCGCGCGGCGGGGATTCCGGCCGCTCCGAGCGCGACCAGCATGCGCGCCTCGCGCAGGCGCGGCGGAGGCCGATGCAGGGCGCGCCAGGCGAGGCCGTGACGCCACGTGGCGTGACGGCGCAGCGGTCCACCCTTGAGCCAGACGCGGCCGAGGCCCTCGAGTTCGAGGGCTTCTCCGCCGTCGCGCGCGCGACGCTCGACCCGCGCGAGCAGTTCGCGCGCCAACGCGTGCCGATCGAGCGCCGCCGCCGGCGAGTCGGGCGGGCACAGCAGCACGAGATCGCGGGCCGGTCGTTCGAGGGTCACGGCGGGCCGAGGGCGGCGAGAGCTCGGGCGCGCCGCGGCCGGGCCACGGCGAAGGTCTGGGCGGAGAGGAAGCGCCGTGGAGCGGCGAACTCGAGCCACTCGAGGCCGGCGGCCTCGAGGTCGGCGCGCAGCTCGGCGCGCGTCGTCGCGTGCCGGCCGTCCCGCCCGGGCCAGCCCAGACCCAGACGGCGACGCCAGGTCGGCCAGGCGGCGCGATCCCAGAACGACACCAGGACGGGGCCGCGCGAGACCCGCGCGAACTCGGCCAACACGGCGCGCCGCGCTGCGCGGTCCTCGACGTGGTGCAGGAGGCGGCAGCACACCAGCGCGTCGCAGGCGCCGTCGCGCACGGGCAATCGCTCGGCGCGTCCCACGGCGCAGCGGCCCGCCTGCTCCCCGGGCACGGCCGCCAGCATCTGCGGCGAGACGTCGATGCCGCACCAGCGCGCGCCGGAGGCATCGATCGCCGGGGCGAGCCGTCCGTTGCCGGCGGGGACGTCGAGGACGATCCGCGCTCGCGGGGCGTGGCGCGCCAGGAGCCGCGCGACGAGCTTGGGGTCGCGTGCCGCGCGCCGCCGCCAGCGCACGCGCCGGTAGCGCTCGCCCTGACCGTCGACGCGCCAGCGCTCGGCGACGCGCGCCAACTCGTCCGCGGACGCGTTCTTTTCGCTGCCCTCGATCACGCGGCCACTCTAACCAGCGCGGGGCGCCCCGCCGATCCCGAGCGGCGTTCAGGGCTCCCGAACGTGCTCGGGATGCCGCGCGGCGAGGAAGGGCGCCAGCCCGTCGGCGACGATCTCGCCCACGCGGGCCGCGCCTTCGTTGGTGAAGTGCATCCAGTCGTAGTAGAAGCGCGAGTCGGCGGGCAGCTCCGTTGCGAGGTCGATGCAGTGGACGTCGAGCTCCGCGGCCACGGCGCGGGTGGCGGCGTTGAGGATCCCGAGGGCCTCGGCGCGCGTCGCTGCGGAGCGTCCGCCGACCTCCAGCGCGCCCAGCGCCCGGCCCGTGGCGACGTCCTCGGCACCGCTGTAGAGGACGGGCTGGGTGACCAGGATCGGCTCGATCCCCGCTCCGCGGGAGAGCGCGACGAGTAGGCGCAGACGTTCGGCGTAGCGCGGCGCCAACTCGTCGCGGTGGCGCGCGACGAACTCAGCGGCCTGCTCCGGCGTCTCGCTCGAGGTCGGCGCTGAGGCGAGGTCGAGCTCGGTCAAGTGCCCCAACCCGAGGTCCTTGACGCGGCGCGTGCGCACGATCGCCTGCAGGGTCGAGAGCAGGTCGCTGGCTTGGATCAGGCGCTGCTTCCAACCTTGGTGCGCGACGAGCATGGAGCGATCGAAGACGTTCAGCTCGTCCCGGTCGACGTCGTTGACGCCGACGAGGAACAGCGCGTACTTGGGGCGCAGCGAGGTCAGCAGTTGGTTCACGAGCTGCACGTGCCCGAAGGTCGAGTGGCCATCGAGCCCCGCGTTGTTGACCCACACGTCGCGCAACACCGCCGCGAGCCGCAGGCCCAGGACGTGGGGCCAGGTGCGCTCCTCGTTGAGGTAGAGGCACTCGGTGGTGGAGCCGCCGACCGTGACGATCGTCAAATGCGAGTCGAAGTCGGCCGGCGGAGCGGGCCCCCGGAAGCCGAGCTCGTTGCGGACGATGTGCACCTCCGCGTCGAGCTTTTGCTGGTGCGGATGGCGGATCACGTCGTGCCGGTTGGTCGGCAGGACCAGGGCGGTGCCCCGCAGCCGCAGGGTGACGGGGTTGTGGATCCGCAGGGCGAGCTCGCCGAGGAGCACCGCGCACGAGAGGCCCAGCACGAGCGCGGCCGCGCGGGTCAGGGATCGACGTGCGGACTTCACGCGGGGTACGGCGGCGGTGGCGATCCCCGGCGGCGGGATCCTCGTTCGACGGACTCGTTCGGCGCGGAGCATACTCGGCGCGTTCCGGGCGTCCACAGCCGCGGCGCGCTAGGATCGTCCCCATCGGTGCCCGCCATGCCGCTGTCCGTTCTTGCCGCCCTGTGCTGGACCGTCTGGACCTCGCTCGCCGGGGTCGCTCGGGCGGACGGCGAGGACGCGGCGGGACTCGAGCTGTTCGAGGCCCGCGTGGGTCCGCTGCTCGCCGCGCGTTGTCTCGACTGCCACGGCGGCGTCGAGCGGCGGGCGGGACTCTCGTTGGCGACGCGCGCGGACGTGCTCGCGGGCGGCGGCCGAGGGCCAGCCGTGGTGCCCGGAGACCCCGGGAACAGCCCGTTGCTCGCCGTCCTGCGGCGGGAACCCGGGGCGCTGGCCATGCCCCCCGACCGGCCGCTCGCCGCCGCGGAGCTGGCGGACCTCGAGCGTTGGATCGAGCTCGGCGCGCCCTACGGCGACGAGCCCCTGCGCGGAACCTGGTGGAGCTTCGCGCCGCGCAGCGACCCCGCGCCGCCCGCGGTGGAGGACGGGGGCTGGTGCGCCGGCGAGCTCGACCGCTTCGTGCTCGCTCCGCTCGAGGCCGCCGGGATCGCCCCCGCGCCGCCCGCTCCGCGCGCGCAGTGGCTGCGACGCGTGAGCTTCGACCTCACCGGCCTGCCGCCCACGCCCGCGGAGCTCGAGGCCTTCCTCGGCGATGGGGATCCCGGGGCCGAGGAACGTGTCGTCGCGCGCCTGCTCGCGTCGCGCGCCTACGGGGAGCGTTTCGGTCGCCTGTGGCTCGATCTGGCGCGTTACGCCGACACCGCCGGCGACAGCAGCGACTACCCGATCGAGGACGCCTGGCGGTATCGCGACTGGGTCGTGGGGAGCTTCGAGCGCGACTTGCCGTACGACGAGTTCCTGCGACTGCAGCTCGCCGGCGACCTGCTCGCGGACGAGAGCGTGCCCGAGGAGTACTCCGCGGGCGTGATCGCCACCGGCTTCCTCGCGCTCGCGCGGCGCTTCGGCGTCGGCAAGGACGCGGAGATGCACCTGGTGCGCGAGGATTCCCTCGACACCCTGGGCCGCGCCGTGCTCGGGCTCTCCTTGAGCTGTGCGCGCTGCCACGACCATCCCTTCGATCCCATCCCGCAGCGCGACTACTTCGCGCTGGAGGGGATCCTCGCCTCGACGATCTACCCGTTCCCTGGCTCGGAGGAGGAGCGGGCTCCCGATCGGCTGGTGCCCTTGCTGGCTCCGCGCGAGCTCGAGGCGCGGCTCGCCGAGCACGCGAGGCTCGTCGAGGAGTTCCAGACCCGGGAGGCGCAGCTCGAGGCCGAGCGCCGCGAGCGGGCCGAGCTCGAACGCAGGGCGCGCCTCACGGCGGCCGCCGCGACCCGCGTCGAGCCGCCCCCCGATCCCCAGTCCGAGGCCCGCACGGCGCCGACACCCCCGGCGCCGCCGCGTTTCGAGACGGCCTATGCCTGCCGCGAAGGGCAAGCGCGCGACGTTCCCCTGCTGGAGGGTGGCAACCCGCGGCGACGGGGTGAGTCGGTGCCGCGCGGATTCCCCGCGGCGCTCGTTCTCGAGGGCGCGCCGCGCATCGACGGGCGCAGCGGGAGCGGTCGGCGCGAGCTCGCCGATTGGCTGACCCGCGCCGACCATCCGCTCACGGCGCGGGTGTGGGCGAACCGTGTCTGGGCGCAGCTCATGGGCCAGGGCATCGTGGCTACGCCGAGCGACTTCGGGCGTCAGGGCGCGCGGCCATCCGATCCCGCATTGCTCGACTGGCTCGCCGCGCGCCTGGTCGAGGACGGCTGGTCGACACGGGCGCTCGTGCGCCGCATCGTGCTCTCGGCGGCCTATCGCCGGGCGACGCCGATGGGGGAGTCGGAGCACGGCGGCGCGCGGCCGGCGTTCGCGTGGCACCCGCGGCGTCGGCTCTCGGCCGAGGAGCTGCGCGATGCGCTGCTCGCCGTCGCGGGCGCGCTCGAGCACGGATCGCCCGGAGCGCACCCGTTTCCCGAGCGGGCGCGCTGGAAGTGGACCCAACACGACCCGTTCCCCGAGCTCTACGACCACGACTGGCGCAGCCTCTACCTGATGGTGCCGCGCCTGCGCCGCCATCCGTTCCTGGCGCTGTTCGACGGCGCGGACGCCAACGCGAGCCACGCCCTGCGCGGTCGGACGATCGCGCCATCCCAGGCGCACTTCCTCGCCAACGACCCGTGGATGCACGCGCTGAGCGAACGAGCCGCGCGGCGCGTGGCGGCTGAGCGCGGGAGCGAGGGGGCGCGCGTCGAGTCGCTCTGGCGCCTGGCGTACGCGCGTTCCCCGGAGGCGCGGGAGCTCGAGGACGCCCTGGAGTTCCTCGACTCCTATGCGGGCGACGAAGACGAAGCCGCCCGGCTCGTGGCCCTGGCTGCCCTGGCACGCGTGGTGTTCTCGAGCAACGGGTTCCTGTACCTCGACTGAGCTTGCGCTCCGCTGCCGCGCAGGTGAGGATCGCGAACGCTTGGAGACCGCCGGATCCGACCCCTCGCCCCTCGATCGGCGCGCGCTACTGCGCGCCGGCGCGGCGGGGCTGGCCTCGCTGGGTCTGGGCGCGGGGGCCCGGGGGAGCGTGCTCGAGGGGTTGCTCGCGGCGAGCGACCCGCTCGCGCCGCGCCCGCCGCACTTCAAGCCCAAGGCCCGGCGGCTCCTGTTCCTCTTCCTGCCGGGCGGCGTCTCGCAGCTCGAGACCTTCGACCCCAAACCCGAACTCGCGCGGCGCCATGGGGAGAAGCTCGGCGAACGCCTGCTCCTCGGCCCGCGTTGGGAGTTCCGCCCCCGGGGAGCGAGCGGAACCGAGGTCAGCGACCTCTTCCCGTTCGTGGGGGAGCGCATCGACGAGCTGTGCCTCGTGCGCTCGCTCTTCGCCCAGCACGGCAATCACTACGAGGCCGTGCTCGGCATGCACACCGGCTCGACGAGCTTCGTGCGCCCCTCGATCGGTTCCTGGCTCGCCCACGCGCTCGGCACCGAGAACCCGAACCTGCCGCCCTTCGTCGTGATCGCGCCGCACCTGCCGTACGCGGGCGAACAGGTCTGGGGCGCGGACTTCCTGCCCGCCTGCCACCAGGGCGTGCGCCTGGTGCCGGGAGCCGATCCCTTGCCCAACGTGCGGCCGCGCGTCGACGCTCGGCGCGAGGAGCTCGAGTTCTCGCTGCGCGAGCGCCTCGACGCGCGCCATGGAGAGTCGCGCGGGCCCGACGACGAGCTCGCGGCGCGCCGCCGCGTCTGGAGCACGTCGCGCGGCATGCAGCGCGAGGCGCCGGAGGTCTTCGACCTGCGCTCCGAGGACGACGAGACGCTGGCGCTCTACGGCCTCGAGCGCGGCAAGACTTCGGGCTTCGCCTGGCAGGCCCTCGTCGCGCGCCGACTGCTGGAGCGCGGCGTGCGCGTGGTCGAGCTGATCGACGTGGGCGCGAACCGCAACTGGGACGCCCACGGCGACATGGCGAGCCACGAACGCCTGGCGAAGAACGTCGACCGCGCGACCGCGGCGCTGCTCGTCGATCTGGGGCGCCGCGGGTTGCTCGACGACACGCTGGTCGTCTGGACGACCGAGTTCGGGCGCACGCCGCACTCGGACAAGGGCAACCAGAAGGGACGCGGGCATCACGCGGCGGCCTTCAGCTCCTGGCTCGCCGGTGCGGGCGTGCGCCGCGGGCACGTCCACGGCGAGACCGACGAGCTCGGCTACCGCGTCGCGCGCGATCCGGTCGGGATCCACGATCTCCACGCGACGATCCTGCACCTGTTCGGCCTCGACCACGAGCGCCTGACCTACCGCCACGCCGGGCGCGACTACCGCCTGACGGACGTCGCCGGGCGCGTGGTGCGCGAGCTACTGGCCTGATCCGGCGCCCGCCCCGGGCTCGAGCAGGCGCGCGATCGTCGCCTCGAGCTCGGCCCCGGCGAACGGCTTGCTGAGGGTCGCGTCCGCGCCCACGCAGGGCGCCGCGGAGAGCGTGCCCTGGGCCGGTTGGATCGGGCTGCCACCGGAGATCGCGATCAGGCGCACCGCCGGGTCGAGCCGGCGAATCTCGCCGATCGTCTCGAGCCCCGACTTCCCGGGCATCAAGAGATCGCACACGACGACACGGAAGCGGCCGGCGCGGAAACGCTCGACGCCGCGGATGCCGTCCTCCGCGCGTTCGACCTCGTGGCCCATCCGCACGAGGAGGGCCTCCAGGACGTCCGCGGCAACGGGATCGTCTTCGATCAGCAGGACTCGGACCACGCGCTGGGGAGCAGGCTGGGGACGGGTGTGGCGAGCGTGGAGACCAGCGTACCGCGCCGCCGGCCCCCAACCAGGCCCCGCGGCGCGCGACCCCGTCCCGGCTGCACGGGCGAGGGTGAGCTCGCTGTCCATGGCCGCCGATTGCGCGAACGGGGTAGACTCCGCCCACGGGAGGGAGATCGAACGGCGCATGGAACGGCTTCGCGCGCGGATCGGCGGGGCGCTCGGCGAGCTCGAGCGCGAGGGGCATCTCGACGCTGCCCAACGCGAGCTCGTCGCGCGCCGCCTCGATCAGGTGCTGCACCGACCCCGTGGGCTCGACTTCGCCACGGTGGTCGCGAGCTTCGGCGGGCTGCTCGTGGCCGCGGGCCTGCTGTACCTGGCGGCGTACAACTGGGAGCAGCTCTCCAAGCCGCTCAAGCTAGGGCTCGCCTTCGGGGCCTGGTTCGCGCTGCACCTCGTCGGTTGGCTCCTGGCCGAGCGACCCGGCAAACACCCCGCGCTGGGCCGCGCCTTCACCCTGGCCGGGGTGCTCGCCTTCGGCGGTGCGATCGGTGTGGTCGCGCAGGTCTATCACCTGCACTCGCATTACCCCAACGCGATCCTGCTGTGGTGGAGCCTGACCATCCCGATCGCCCTGGTGACGAACTCGCGGGCCATCCTGACCCTGGTTCTCGCGCTGTTCCTCACCTGGGCCGTCTGGCACCTGGGGGTCTGGATCGAAGACCTGCCGGGTCCGGCGAGCGGGCAGGTGTTCTTGGCGAACTTCGTCCTGGTGGGCCTGGCGATCGGTGGGGGCCTGCAGGCGCTGGCGACCCTTGCGGCACGCGGCCCCTACGCCCACTTCAACGCGACGCTGCGTCTACCGATCCTGCCCCTGGTCGCCGCGGCCCCTTTCGCGCTGGCCTTCCACCAACCGTGGTGGAGGGACTCGCCGGCGGATCTGGCGGCTGGCGCTCTGCTCCCCGTCGCCGGGACGAGCGCCTGCGCCGCGGCGCTGCTCGCCTGGGCCGGGTTGCGCCGCGGATTCGCCGCCACGCGCGACGGCTGGATCTTGCTGGGCCTGGTGGCGCTGCTCGGCGGCACCGTGCTGCTGGCCCCGAAGCTCGTGCCGATCGTGGGCAATCTGGTGCTCTTCGGGGGAGCGCTGGCGCTGGTCGGGCTGGGGCTGGCCGAGGCGAGCGGCAACCTGGCGAGCTGGGGCATCTTCCTGTTCGTGGTCGGCGTGCTCGCGCGGTACTTCGAGTACCTGTGGGAGAAGCTCGAGGGAGCCTACGCCTTCCTCGCCACGGGGCTGCTGCTGATGGCCGCGGCCTACGTCTTCGCGAACCGCCGCCGGGCCGTCGCCGCGCGTCTAGGGGGGAGGACGCCATGAGCCGCGCGCTGCGCTTCTGGCTCGCCCTGCTGCCCCCGTTCGCGGCGGTCGCCTTCCTCGCCGCACAGGCCGAATGGGGCCTGCGCTCGGGAGTCGAGGTGCGCCTCGAGGTCCGCCCCTTCGATCCGATGGACCCGCTCTCGGGTCGTTTCCTCGCGGTGCCGCTGGCGATCGGCCAACTCGACTCCAAGGACCTGCCCGCCCGCCCCGAACTGCACGGGGGCGAGTCGGTTTGGGTGGTGCTCGAGCCCGGCGAACCCACGTGGCGCGCGAGCGCCGTGCTCGACCGGCCGCCCGACGACGGGCGGATCGCGCTGCGCGGTCGCGTGCTTGCCAGCTACCCGCCCATGCTCTGGATCGACTACGGCCTGGAGCGCTTCTACATCCCCCACACGGCCCACGACCCGACGCAACCCCCGGGCGCCCACGACCTCGTCGCCCTCGTGCGGGTCGCGCGCGGCGGCCGCGGCCACCTGGCCGACCTCCTGGTCGACGGAGAACCCTTCGCTGTCTGGAACGGCCGCCGAGCGCGCTGAGCCGCGCGCTCACAGGCCCGCGGAGGCCGGTCGGCGTCCGCGGGCCTGGCCCAAGTCCACACGGGTGGCCTCACCAGCTCGCGATGTCGCGGACCCGCACGGCGACGGGCGTGAAGGGCGGCAGCGACGCGGCGTTGTTGAACAGCGGGTCGTAGGACCAGTTGCGGATCGGGGCCGTGTAGCGGTCCCCGCCGTGTACCCAGGCTCCCGTGGCGTGTTGGCTCGTCGAGAGGTTCACGAACGAGCCACTGATGCGAGCCTCGCGGTTGGTCCAGTTCTCGTGGAAACGGGGCAGGTTCTCGAAGCCACCGTTGTAGTTGCCCACGGACGTGTTCGCGTTGCCGCTGACGATCGCCAGGTTGTAGGTGGTGTTGGAGGCCGCCGGCAGGTTGCCCGGCGCCTTCGTGTCGTTCCAGGAGTTCGAGAGCAGGTTGACCGCGTCGGCGATGGCCGCCGCGCCCTTCTTGTTGACCGTGTTGTAGTCCCCTTGGACGTAGATCGAGCCTTCGGAGGCGACCGTCAGCGGAGCAGCCAGCTCAGACCCGTTGACCAGCTTGACGCCCCGCGCGTTCGTCCCCGTGCCGAGTCCGTAGTGGGATGCATACAGCAGACCGTTGGCGGGGAAGGCTCCCGATGCGTTGAGGGCCGCGACGTCGATCTCGACCACACGCGTGAGTTGGCTCCCGCCCGTCGCCTGCCGGGCGTCGTAGATCTGTTTGACGGTCACGACCCCCGTCAAGAGCGCCTTGACCGAGAAGCCGAGCGAATCGAAGGCGTCCCAGGAGCCGTCGTTGGCCACGATCACGGACAAGTCGGCCTGCCCGTGGAAGAACCCCTTCGAGTGGGTCCCGCTCCCCGGCGCCGTGGGCATGTAGCGTTGGAACGAGTTGTCCCAGACGAAATCCCCGCCGGCGCTGGGTTCGTACATCGCGATCGACCCGAGGGCCGGGACCGCGAGGCTGGTCACGCCGTGCGACTGGTCGAGCACCGTGTAACCGGAGTGGACAGGCAAGTCCGGCAGGAGGTCGCCCGGTCCGACCGGGTTCTGGCCCCAGAAGTGCAGGGCGCCGGGCGCCCATGCGGGCCAGTCGCCGAAGCCGAAGAAGTCACCATCACCATTCGCGTCGATGCCCGTCGTGAAGTTGCTGTCGTAGCCCGACGTCGTGCCCACGCCCAGAGTGCTCATCTGACTCCGACTGTGCATCGTGACGTAACTCATCGGCACACTCGTGTCGAAGGGGTTGGGCACCCAGCGTCGCATGCGCACGGTCCCGTCCGACGTGCCGGGAGCGTCCTTGCGATGGCGCAGGATCCGACCCACGGCGCGCACGTAGTTCGTGTTGAACGAAAGCGTGTTGCCGCTGCCCAGGTACATGTTGCCGTTGGAGTGCACGCGCCCGTTCAACGTCATGTTCGGACCGGGGAAGACCTCGAGGTCCGCGTTGTAGAAGACCGCGAACTGGAACAGAGGCGTGGTCTCGAGGTTCACCAGGCTTCTCACGGGGGTCCGGCTGCGGTGGCTCGCGCCGACCGAACGGACCTCGAAGCCCTGCACGAGGGTCTGGATGCCCGCGGCGTCGACCTGGGGTTGGATCGCGTCCGTCGGTACGACTTCGTAGGTTGCGACGGTGCCCGCGATATCGACCTGGCCCTCGGTCGGGACGGGGAGCCAGTTGGCGGTCGCGATCGCGATGTCGCGTTTGGCTGCCTCGATGGCGCCCATCGCGAGGTAGCGCGCCTCGGCCGCGTGGCGCTCGGTGTTGGCCCGGGCGCTCGAGTAGCTGGCGAGGGTCAACATGACCGCGAGCACGCTCACCACCGAGAAGGTCGCGACGACCATCGCGACCACCGCCATGCCGCGACGGCTGCGGGCGGGCCTACGACGAAGGATCTTCATGTTCGTTCCTCAACTGTTCCTGAGCGTGACGATGGCTTCGGTGGTGAAGCGCTGAACCTGACCACTGGCGTCGACCTTGCGGAACAACAGCCGCACGCGGACCGAGCCGAGCGGGATCTCGAACCCCGAGCTCCCCGCGTCGTCGAAGACGATGCGTTCGATGAACCGGGCCACGACGCGCGGCGCGCTTCCGTCGCTCCTGCGCTCCAGCCGGTTGATCCCGTCCGGACCCGTGACGAGCACGTAGCTGAAGACCGTCCAATCCCAGAGGAGCTCGCCGTTGGCGTCCACATCGGGGCGGCGATCCCCGTCCGCGTCCAAGGGCAGCAGGAACAGGATCGATCGATCCGGGCCGGCGTCCTCGTCGCCGGGCGCGCCGTTCTTGGTCGCGGGCTGATGGCTGTGGTCGGGGTGCGCCGGGCCCGCGTCCCCACCGTCGAACACGACCGGGTAGCGGATCCCGCCCGACATCACGATTCCCGAGCGCCGCAGGTCGCGTAGGATCTCGACCAACGCATCCTGGCCGTCGGTCTGGATCGCGCCGCGCTCCTTGGCGGTGTGGGCGAGGTTCTGCATCGAGCGGATCGCCGACGCGAGCCCCGTGAAGACCAGCATCATGAGCGCGGTGGCGAAGGTCGCCTCGAGCAAGGTGAAGCCGCCGCGCGCCGAGGTCCGGCGCAGTCTCGCAACGCACCTCATCAGCGTACCCTCATCGAGTCCAGCCACAGGGTTCGCGGCCGTCCCTTGAAGTCGAGCCAGGTCACCGTGAGCCGGATCGCGAGCGGGTCCGGTACGGCGCCCCCCGGTACGTAACCCGGATAGGTGGCGATGATGCGCTGCGAAGACAGGTGCAAGCCCTCGAACAGGGGTACGGGTTGGCCGTGTTCGAAGGCGCTACCCGCACGGGGCAGGTCCTCGGTCGGCTCGAGCAACATGCGCTCCATGCAGGCCTGCAAGTCGCTCGACGCGACCGCGGTCTCGCGTCCGGTCTGGACCAGATCCCCGGCCACCAATTGGCTGGCCATCGCTCCGCCCCAGACGATCGAGAGCACGACGATCGCGACCATCACCTCGAGCAACGAGAAGCCTGCTCGTGCCCGATCGCCCGCCCGTGGCGTCCTGCCAAGGCGCGACCAGAGCCCGCGCCCGATTCGAACTATCCCCATCGTCCCAACTCCCGGATCCCTGCGGCTGGCTGGAGAACGACGGGCGCGTCGGTGGTCGTACCACCGTCCGCGCTCCGCCGTGCTGCCCCACGACGGCCTCGATGCTTGCGAGCGGTCCCATCCGCCCGCGCCCCTGGAATCGACCGAGCCCTCGCCCCGAACTGAACGAACCCCCGGTTTCTCCGATCGAGACGGCCGCGGAACGCGCGGGGTCGTTGGCGCCGGTGAGCTGGGGCGCGGCTCAGCGCGCAGTCGCGTCCTGGGCCGCGTCGGGCAGACGACCGCCGACGGCCTCGAGGGCGGCGGCGATCGTCTGGCGCAGGCGGGGCGCGCCGGGCGCCGCGGCGTCGGCGGGGATCGAGGCGACCAATTGGGCGTAGTGGCGGCCCAAGGGCAGCGGACGGAGGTCGGGGTCGGGGTCCGGGCCCTTCGAGGCGCGGTAGGTCGTGGGGCGGCGCGAGGAAGGCAGGGCGAGGTGGAGCTGCTCGAGGTCGCAGCCCGGCTCGCCCCACGCGCCGCGCGGCCCGATCTCGTCGGCGAGGGCGGCCGCGGACTCCATCAGGCGTCGTGTCGTGCCGGCGGGCAGCGCGATGCGCGTCGCGTTGCCGGTGCCGACCCACAGCTCGTCCTCGAGCGTCCAGCGCAGGAAGTGTTCGCCCTGGCGGCACGAACGAATCTCGAGGCCCAGCACGGCTTCGCCCTCGAGCACTCCGGCCCGGGCGATCGTGGGCAACTCGCGGCGCGTCTCGCCGGCCAGCTCGAGCACGCGCCGCTCGACGCGTTCGATCGCCGCGCGCGCCTCGGGTTCGGTGGGGTCGGCGCCCGGTCGCAGCCCGAGGTCCTCCCCCAGCCGCTCACCCAAGAGCCGCGCCGCGTCGAAACGCGCCGTCATCCCGGTGCGTTGCTGGAAGAACCGATCGTCGCGGCGCAGGTCCTCGACCAACCACAGCAGCGCCCAGCGTCGGCCGAACCGATCGAGCGCCGCCGCCGCCAGCCGGCGCACGCGGTCGTCGGGGTCGGTGAGCAGCGCTTCGAGCAGCGCGCCACGATCCTCGAGCCCGAGCCGCACGATGGCCTCGACGCCCGCGCCGCGCACGGCCGCGAGCGGGTCGGACGCCAGCCCGACGAGCCGCTCGGCCTCCTCGACGCGGCCGTTCTCGGCCAGGGTCTGCGCGGCCTGCGGCCGCCAGGGAAAGTCCGGGTCGGCGAGGGCCGCCCACAGGCGCGCGCGCAAGCGCGGCTCCTCGAACTTGCCCAGCGCTCCGACCAACTCGCGGCCCAGGCGCGCGAGCCCAGCGTTGTCCTCGCCCGCCGCCGCGAGCACGAAGGCCGCCGCCTCGGGGCCCAGGCGCGCGAGCTCGTCCGCGGCCTGGGGCCGCACGACCGGGGCACCCTCGCGGGCCAGGCGCAGGAGCCGTCCGAGCTCGGACTCCGCCGCGTCGTCCTCCCGCGGGACGTCCTGGCGAGGCTGCGTCGTCGCGAATCCCTGCGGCGCTACCGCGAGCAGGGCCGCGGTCAGCGCGACCCGGGCGATCACTCGGCCAGCTCCTCGATCGACTCGGCCTTGAGGCGGAAGAGGCTCTTCACGAAGCCGTCCTCGATCACCTCGCCGACCGAGAAGCGGCCCTCGACGCCGATCAGCTCGGGGTCGAAGCGGGTGCTGTCGCCGTCGGGCACGGTGACCTCGACGAAGTGGTGCGGTTGGCTCGTGCCGCAACCGCAGGAGTCCCACACCAACTCGAAGGTCTCCTGGCCCTCGGGGGTGCCGACGGCCATGTAGCCTTCGATGCGCACGCGCCGGCCGTCGAGGGCCTGCACCCAATCCGGCAGCCGGCGGCCGCGGCGGTAGTCGATCGCCATCAGCTCGACGAGGCGCAGCTCGAGGGTCTCCTCGGTGCTTGCCCCGGGGCTCACCGACGCGAACGGCGCCGGGGGAGCCTCGGGCAGGGCCGCGGTCGCGGCGGGGAACAGGAGGGCGAGGGGCAGGAGTCGCAGCATGGTCGGTTCGGGCCCGCGGGGGCGGCCACCAGGATGGGCTCCCCCCTCCATCGGCGAAAGGGGTCGCCGCCTGGACCGCCCCGCGGGGTCCCTGGGGCGGGGTGCGCTGGCCGGGACGGATCCAGGGTGGGCGGGTGGCTCCCCAGCCGGGGGGCGGGAGTCCGGGCTAGGGCCTGGAGGCTCCGAGTACGCGGCGCGCGCGCGCGACGAGCTCCGGCGTGCGGTCGGTGCCCTCGTAGAGCTCGATGAAGCGCCGCGCCTCGGGGGTTCGTGAATCGCGCAGGCCGTCGACCCACGCCGGCGGGATCGTCTGCATCACGAGCTCGACGCGCACCTCGAGCGGCTCTTCGGGGGTGGCGTCGTCCAGCGCGATCTCGAAGACCACCCGATCCGAGCCGGGACGAAAGTCCGGGTCGTCCCCGACTCCGATCGGGGCCGTGACGTCCGCGTGCGGTCCGTCCGCGCTCCATCCGCGGGGCAAGAGGCGGTTGTCCTTGGCGCGGCTCGCCATCGCCACCAGCGACGTGGTCGGGCGGCCCTGCGCGTCGAGCGCGATCGACTCGTAGACGACGACCTCACCCGGGGCGGCGACGCGCTGGCGGTGCGGGATCGCGAGCTCGTCCGCCACGCCCACGAGCCGCCCCTCGCCGTCCCAACACCCCGACTGGAACAGCACGCGCTCGCCCTGGAGCACCTCGACGTGCAGCCAAGCGCGGCGCGAGGGGTAGCCCGTGGGCAGCTTGTGGCCGACGAGGCTCTCGACCTCGACCTGGAAGCGTAGCGCCTCGTCCGTGCGCTCGGGGTCTAGCACCTCGACCTTCGCCGCATCGCGTCCGAGACTGCGCCGCGTGGCCCGGGCCGCGGCGCGGAACTCCGCTGCGTTCGCCCGGGCGCCCAGCTCCTCGCCGTGGCGCGCCAGCAGCTCGAGCAGGAAGGCGTTCGCGCCGACGAAGGTGTGCGAGCGTACTGGCGAGCGTTCTCGCAGCGGCGGGAAGTCCCGGCCGCCCGGATTGCGCGCGATGCGCAGGGATCCTTCGTCGGGCATGTGGCACTCCTGACACGTGCGTGAACTCTCGTCCCGCCCATCCTCGTCGGAGAACGCGCTGTTGCGCCACTCCAAGTAGGTCGCTTGCTCGAGGAACAGATCCGCCCCTGGCGCGTGCGCGGTGCGCAGCGTGTGGCACGACGCGCACAGGCTCGAGCGCGAGATGTGCGCGCCGAAGGTGGGCACGAAGCCCGTCATGTTCCGCATCGGCATGGCGAAAGGAGCTTGGAACGGCCCGAAGATGCGATCGCCCGCCCCCACGGGCAGGTTGCCGTCGAAGGCGCTCTCCTCGCCGAGGCCTTCGGCGCGCGCTTGATGGCAGACCGTGCAGGTCGCGCCCTCGTAGGCGAGCGGGTCGGCGCTTGCGCCGGCGAGGGTGGCGGGGCGGCCGGCCGCCTGCTCGAGGTGGTGATGGGCAGGAGCGTGGCAACGCAGGCACAGGGCCTCGAGCTCGGCCGCGCGTTCGGGGAAGACCTCCCGCTCCCGAGCGAGCTGGGCGCGGAAGTAGGGGTCGATGAACGCGTTCGCCATCGCCGTCGCGCGCCACGTGGCGAAGGGCGACACGTCGCGCCCGTCGCTCGTGCGCAGGGCGACGGCGCCCGGCGCGGTGCTGTGGCACATCCCGCAGCGCTCGGCGCCGAGGAATCGCAGCGTGGGTTCGGCCGGCGGGTCCTCTCCGCCGCCGAGCACGGACCCGAGCAACAGTCCGGGCGTGAGGAGAGCGAGCAGCCAGGTCGGGCGCGGCATGGGGAGCGCGAGGGTGAGAGACGGCGCCCATGCTCGTCCAGGTCACGATGGGGAGCCATACGACGGGTGTCGTAACTCGGCCCGCGATTCAGCTTCGGTGAGGGCGCGTTCGGGCCCAGAGCTTGCGCAGCTCGCCGACCCACAGGACGGACGAGGCCATCACGATCGAGACGGCCCAGTGGGCGGCGTCGAGCGAGGCCGTGCCGAAGGCGGCTTGCAGCGTGGGCGTCTCGACGACCAGCACCTGCAGCGCGATCACGGCTCCCACGGCGGCCCAGAGCCAGCGGTTGGCGCCCAGCGCGCGGAAGGCCGAGGTCGTTTCGGAGCGCACGTTGAACGTGTTGAAGAGCTGGGCCAGGACCAGCGTGGTGAAACCCGCGGTCCGCGCCACCACCAACGGGTCGTCGCCTTCGATCAGGCCGCCGGGCAGGAACCAATCGATCGTCAGCAGGGTGGCGATGGCCATCACCAGGCCGAGCAGCAGGATCGCGCGCCACTCCCGCGCGCCGAGGATCCGCTGGCCGAACCTCCGCGGCGGGCGCGTCATCACGTCCTCGATCTCGGGATCGACGCCCATCGCGAGCGCCGGCGCCGAGTCCGTGACGAGGTTGATCCACAGGATCTGGGTCGCGAGCAGCGGGACGACGACCGCTTCGCCGCCAGCGCCCGCGAGACCGAGCGACCCGGCCAGGATCACGCCCAAGAAGACCGTGAGGACCTCGCCCATGTTGGACGAGAGCAGGTAGCGCAGGAACTTCTGGATGTTGTCGAAGATCACCCGGCCCTGGCGCACGGCCGCGACGATCGTGGCGAAGTCGTCGTCGCCCAGGATCATCTTCGCCGTCTCCTTCGTGACCTCCGTACCGGTGATCCCCATGGCGATGCCGATGTCGGCCGACTTCAGCGCCGGGGCGTCGTTGACGCCGTCGCCCGTCATGGCGACGACCTGTCCGTCGGCCTGCAACGCGTCGACGATGCGCAGCTTGTGCTCGGGCGCGACCCGGGCGTACACCGACGCGCTGCGCGCGACTTCGATCAGGCCCTTGGCGGAGAGCGCGTCGAGCTCGGCGCCGGTGACGGCCTGCTCGCCCTCCGCCGCGATGCCGAGGTCGATCGCGATGCGCGCGGCAGTCGTGGGGTGATCGCCGGTGATCATCACGACCCGCACGCCGGCGCGGCGCGCCTCGGCGACCGCGCCGCGGGCTTCGGGTCGCGGCGGATCGATCAGGCCGACGACGCCCAGGTAGACGAGGTCGTGTTCCGCGCTCTCGTCGGCCACGCTGCCGACCTCGACCGGGCGATAGGCCACGCCGAGCGGACGGAAGGCCTGGGAGGACAGGGCCTCGACGTCGAGCAGGGCCCGCTCACGCCGCGTCTCGTCCAGCTCGACGACCGCTTCGCCCACCTGCAGGCGCGTGCAGCGCCGCAGCAACACGTCCGGTGCGCCCTTCGTGACCAAGGCCCAGGGCCCCTCGCCCTCGGGGTCGACGAGCGCCGACATCAGCTTGCGCTCGGAGGTGAAGGGCACCTCCCCGCGCCGCTCGCTGCCGTCGATCCGCGCCTGTGTGCCCACGAGCTTGCGAGCCGCGACGAGGAATGCAGCTTCGGTCGGGTCGCCGTGGATCTCCCACTCGCCATCGCGCTCGTGCAGGCTCGCGTTGCTGGCGAGGGTGCCGCCGGCGAGGATCATCCGGGCCTCGCGGGCGAGGTCCGGCTCGAGGGCCCCGCCACCTGTCGCGCGCGCGTCGCCCTCGGGCCGGTACCCGACGCCGCTGAGCTCCACCTCGCCCGAGGCGCTGCGGATGCGCTGGATCGTCATCTGGTTCTGGGTCAACGTGCCGGTCTTGTCCGACGCGATGACCGTGGCCGAACCGAGCGTCTCGACCGAGTGCAGCTTCTTCACCACCGCGTTGCGCCGGGCCATGCGCTGCACGCCGATCGCCAGGACCACCGAGAGGATGGCCGGGAGCCCCTCCGGCACCGCCGCGACGGCCAACGAGACGCCGAGCAACAACACGGTGGCGAGGTCGCGCAGGTTCGAGACCTGGTTCACTAGCGCCGTGACGACCATCACGACCAGCGCGATCACGATCACCGTGATGCCGAGGAAGCGGCCCACGGCCGCGATCTCGCGCTGCAAGGGCGTGGGGTCCTCGGGGGTGGTCTCGAGCAGCTCGGCGACGGCGCCCATCTCGGTGTCCATCCCGGTGTCGGTCACCACGGCGCGGCCCACGCCCTGCACGACGTGGGTGCCGCGAAAGACCATGTCGAAGCGCTCCGCCAGGGGGGCGGGGGCGGCCAGTACGCTCGCATGCTTGAGCACCGGCTCGCTCTCGCCCGTCAACGAGGCTTCCGAGACGCGCAGGGCGCTCGCCGCGAGCAGGCGCGCGTCCGCGCCCACGGCGTCGCCCTCCGCCAACACGAGGACATCGCCCCGGACCAGCTCCGCCGAGCGCACCGAACGCATCTGGCCCCCGCGCAGGACCGTCGAGCTCGGGGCCGTCATCGACGTCAGGGCGGCCACGGCGCGCTCGGCCTTGTGCTCCTGTGCGTAGCCGAGCGCGGCGTTGAGCGCGATGACTACGCCGATCACCAGCGCGTCGATCGGGATCCCGCGCGCGCCCTCGGCGATCCAGGCCAGGGTCGAGATGGCCACGGCCACCAACAACAGGTAGACGAGCGGGTCCTGGAGTTGGGCCAGGACCTTGCGCCAGGCCGGGAGCGGGGGCGCCGCGCGCAGCTCGTTCGGCCCGTGCTCGGCGAGCCGCCGGGCCGCCTCGAGCGGATCGAGGCCGACGAGCGGGTCGACGCCCAGCTCCGCCGCCAGCTCGAGCGCGTCGCACAGGGAGGGGTCGACCCGCGGCCGGACCGCGGCGGCGCGACGATCCTGCCCGGTTCCGATCGGCGCGCTCACGCCACCAGTCTGGACGCCGGGGGGGAGCGGCGGCCAGGCTCCAACCCGATCCCGAGGGGTCGGGCGGGCTCGCGCAGGCACGCTCCGGGACGGGTCGCGCTCCCACCGGGGCACCGGCCCTCGGGCCCCACGGCCAGAAATCCTGGGTTCCCTGTCCTGGCCGGCAGCGGGAGCGCCCCTACGGGCGTCGCGGACGGCCATCGGCCGCACCCGCGGTCCAGACCGGCCCAATCAGGCCCCTTCCCGGTCCCCACCCCGAGCCATTCCGAGACGAATCACCATGCAACGTCATCCCTACCTGTTTTCCGTTCTCGCAGCCCTCTCCTTGCCCGCCAGCGCCCAGATCTCCGTCGACGGGACGCGAGCAGGTGACGTCTACGGATCCGCGCGGGCCGTGCAGACCGTCAACACCGGCTTCGGCGACAACGCGAGCGAGCTGAACGCGGCCTATGCCCGGATCGAGAACGGTCGGCTCTACCTGATGCTGACCGGCAACCTGGAGAACAACTTCAACAACCTCGAGATCTTCATCGACTCGGTCCCCGGCGGCGAGAACGTGTTCTCCGGGGTGCCCGGCAACAACTGGTCGTCCGCCATGGCCGGGATGACCTTCGATGCCGGCTTCGCTGCCGACGTGCACCTGAACGCTCGCCGCGGCGTCTCGGGCACCCCGAAGTTCCACCTCGACATCGCGCGCCTGGGCACGCCGCACTTCTCCGAGCACCTCGACGTGTTCGGCGGAGCGAACGAGGGCGTGGGGGTGACCGGGACGGGCCCGGGGAACCTCTACCCGATCGAAGTCGCCTACGACGGCAGCAACGTCGGCGGCGTGGTCGCCGGCACGGGCGCGGCCAATCCGCTCGCGGCCCTCGCGGTCACGACGGGGCTCGAGCTCAGCATCGACCTCTCCGACCTGGGCAACCCGACCGGTGACGTGCGCGTGCTCGCGTTCGTGAACGCCCAGTACCACAACTTCGCCTCGAACCAGTTCCTGGGCGGCCTGCCCGCGCCGCAGATCAACATGGGCGCCGACGGTCTGGGGGCGTTCACGGGCTCGATCTCCTTCGACCTGAACGACTGGGCCGGGAACCAGTACTTCACGGTCCCGAACCCCGCCGTCGGCCCGGGCACCAACTACTGCAGCTCGAGCCCGAACTCGACGGGTTCGGCCGCGATCCTCACCGCCACCGGCAGCGCGAGCCTGGCGGCGAACGACCTGCACCTCTCCGCGTCGATGGTGCCCGACACCCTGGGCCTGTTCTACTACGGCTGGAAGCCGGCCAACGCTCCCTTCGGCAACGGTACGCGTTGCATCGGCGGAGTGAGCGTGCGCCTCTTGCCGGCCACGGTCTCGATCGCCGGCACCGCGAGCCGCAAGGTGGACGTGCTCGCCGAGGGCTTCCTGCCCGGCACGACCTACTTCCAGTACGGCTTCCGCGACCCCGCCGGAGGCGGCGCCGGCTTCGACCTCTCGAACGGCTACGCGATCACCTTCGTGCCCTGAGGTCAGGACCGAACGCACCCGCCCGCCGACCCGTTCAGCGCAGCGGCATCGGAGCCTGCGCGCCCCCGCGATCCCAGCGATCAGGGGCGGGTGCTCGGGCGATGGACGGCGACGAGCATGCCGTCGGGTTGGACGCCCGGATCGGGGTCGTCGTAGGTGATCGAGTAGCCGTGGGACTCGAGCAGGGAGCGGCACTCGACGTGGATGTCGGGGCCGTGGGTGCTGATGAGCAGGGTGCGGCAGGCGCCGCTGGCGAGGGAGCGCGCCCCGCCGCGCAGGGCGGCGGTCTCGACGCCCTGCACGTCCATCTGCAGGAGGTCGATGCGTCCGCCGACGCGCGCGACGATCGAGTCGAGCGAGAGGGTCGCTACCTGGGTCCGGCGCGGGGGAGCGAGGGAGCGCAGGCCCACGACGGCCAGGGTGCGCCGGATGCCTTCCTTCACGCGACGCTCCAGGGAAAGCTCGCCCTCGAGCGCGCTGCTGTAGGAGTCCTCGACCAACCAGGTCGAGCCGTCGCGCTCGGCCACCGCCTCGGAGTGGATCGGCACGTCGCCCTGGGGCAACCCGTTGAGGGCCAGGTTCTCGCGCAGGTAACGCTGGTGCAGGGGCAGGGGCTCGAAGGCGTGGATCGCGAGCCGCGGCGCGTGCTTGCGGGCCAGGATGGCGTAGTACCCGATCGCTGAACCCAGGGCCACGTAGACGCCGTCCGTGGGCAGGCCGGTCACGAGCTCGACGAAGACGGGTTCCTCGTCCTCCTCGTGCACGTTGCAGCGCGAGTAGCGCTCGAGCTGCGGGGGGTTGAGGTGGTCGGTGTAGACCCGGACCCCGTTGTCGAAGGTGTGGACGGCGCGTTCGGACATCAGGGGCGGGCGGGGGGCAAGAGGAAGCCACGCGCCGCGAGCAGGCGCAGCGCCCGCTCCACGTTGTCGGTGAGCGACGCTCCGACCGTGTCGAGTTCGAGGTCGGCGTTCTCGGGGGGCTCGAAGGGCAGGTCGATGCCGGTGACGTTGGCGATCTCGCCCGCGCGAGCCCTGGTGAACAAGCCGGAGTCGTCGCGCGCCTCGACCACGTCGAGGGGTGCGTTGCACCAGGCCTCGACGAAGTGCTCGGCGCCCACGATCTCGCGCGCGCGTCGGCGCGAGGCGCGCGTCGCCGATACGAAGGCGGCGATCACGATCAGGCCCTGTTCGTTGAAGAGCTTGGCGAGTTCGGCCGCGCGCCGCAGATTCTCGTCGCGATCGGGATCGGAGAAACCCAGGTCCGAACACAGGCCCAGCCGCAGTTGTTCGCCGTCGAGCACCAGCGCGTGGTGCCCCGACTCGAACAGGCGCCGTTCGAGTTCGAAGGCGAGCGAGCTCTTGCCCGAGCGCGGCAGGCCCGAGATCCACAGCGTGAAGGGCTTCTGGGCCATGCGCGCGATGCGCGTCGAGGTCGGCACCAGGGAGTTCTGCTGGCGCAGGTTCTGGCCCGCATCGTGGGCCGCGCGGTGGCGGTCGATGGCTTCTTCGGCCGGCGTCCGCTCGAGGATCATGCCCGCCGCCAGCGTGGCGTTCGTCATGCGATCGACCAGGATGAATGCGCCCATGTGGCGATTCTTGCCGTAGGCTTCCACCGCCAGCAAGCGCGCCGACTCGAAGCGCACGCGGCCGATCTCGTTCAGGCCCAGGGCGGCGGCCGGCTCCGAGCGCAGCGTCTCGATGTTCATCCGGTACCGCACGTCGGTGACCGTGACCGGCGTGGTCGTGCAGGCCGTCTTGAGCAGGTAGTTGCGCCCCGAGGTGAGCTCGCTCTCGTGCATCCACACGACCATCGACTCGATCGTGTTGGTGAGCTGCGGCACGTTGTTGGGGCGCGCGAGCACGTCCCCGCGGCTGACGTCGATCTCGTCCTCGAGCGTGATCACGACCGCCATCGGGGCGAAGGCCTCCTCGAGCGACTCGCCGCCGCGCAGGATCTCCTTCACGCGACTCTTGCGGCCCGAGGGCAGGGCCACGACCTCCTCGCCGACGCGCAGGAGGCCCGAGGAGAGCGTGCCCGCGAAGCCGCGGAAGTCGAGGTTCGGGCGCAGGACGAGCTGCACCGGCAAGCGCAGGTCGATCAGGTTGCGGTCGCTGGCGATGTGCAGCGTCTCGAGGTAGGCGAGCAGCGGCCCGCCCTTGTACCAGGGCATGTTCTCGGCCGGCGCGACGACGTTCTCGCCGCGCCGCGCGCACAGCGGGATGAAGTGCACGTCCCGCAGTTGGAGCTTGGCCAGCACGTCGGCGCAGTCCTCGCGGATGCGTTCGAAGACCTCCTCGGAGTAGTCCACGAGGTCCATCTTGTTGATGGCGATGACCACGTGGCGAATGCCCAAGAGCGAGCAGATGAACGCGTGGCGGCGCGTCTGCGGCAACACGCCCTTGCGCGCGTCGATCAAGATGATCGCCAGGTCCGAGGTCGACGCGCCGGTGGCCATGTTGCGCGTGTACTGCTCGTGGCCGGGCGTATCGGCGATGATGAACTTGCGCTTGGGGGTCGAGAAGTACCGATAGGCGACGTCGATCGTGATGCCCTGCTCGCGCTCGGCCTGCAGGCCGTCCATCAGCAGCGCGAAGTCGATCTCCTCGCCCGTCGTGCCGTAGCGCGTGGTGTCTTTCTTGAGCGCCGTGAGCTGGTCCTCGAAGACCCCCGCGCCGTCGTGCAAGAGACGCCCGATGAGCGTCGACTTGCCGTCGTCCACCGACCCGCAGGTCAGGATGCGTAGCAGCTCCTTCGAGCCGTACTCGGCCAGCCAGCCCTCGATGCCGCCGCGCGCCAGTTCGTCCCGGTGCAGCATCAGAAGTACCCCTCGCGCTTCTTCTCCTCCATCGAACCGGCCTCGTCGTAGTCGATCACGCGGCCCTGACGCTCGGAGGTGGTGGTCAGGAGCATCTCCTCGATCAGCTCCGTGATGTTGCTCGCGTTCGACTCGACCGCGCCCGTGAGCGGATAGCAGCCCAGGGTCCGGAAACGCACCTTCTTCATCTGGGGCGTCTCCCCGGGCTCCAGCGGCAGCCGCTCGTCGTCGACCATGATCCAGGTTCCGTTGCGGCGCACCACCGGCCGCTCCTTTGCGAGGTACAGGGGCACGATCGGCAGCTTCTCCTGCATCGTGTACAACCACACGTCGAGCTCGGTCCAGTTGGAGAGCGGGAACACGCGGATCGACTCGCCCTTGAGCACGCGGCCGTTGTAGAGGTTCCACAGCTCGGGGCGCTGGTTCTTCGGGTCCCACTGCTGGAAGCGGTCGCGGAAGCTGAAGACGCGCTCCTTGGCGCGACTCTTCTCCTCGTCGCGGCGCGCGCCGCCGAAGGCCGCGTCGAAGCCCCAATGGGCGAGGGCCTGCTTGAGCGCCTCGGTCTTCATCACGTGCGTGTGGCGCTGCGTCCCGTGCGTGAACGGGTTGATGTCGGCTTTCACGCCCTCGGGGTTGATCCACTCGAGCAGCTCGAAGCCCCACTCCTTCGCGAGTCGGTCGCGGAACTCGATCATCTCGCGGAACTTGAAGCGCGTGTTGACGTGCAGCAGCGGGAACGGGAGCTTCGCCGGCGCGAAGGCCTTGATGGCGAGGCGCAGCATCGCCATCGAGTCCTTGCCGATGGAGAAGAGCATCACGGGTTTCTGGAACTCCGCGACGACCTCGCGAATGATGTGGATGCTCTCCGCCTCGAGTTGCTCGAGGTGGCTCAGGATGTACCGGCTCATGGGGGAGGTGCGGCGGGGAGGCGCTCGGCCCCCGCGCGGGGCGCAAGAGCCTACGCTCTGCTCCGGTGCCCCGCACCCCCCGGGGCGGTCCGCGCCACCCCGATCGGCGCCGTTCAGGGCGCCAGCTCGTTGATCTCGCCCGGCAACAGCAGCAGCGCTCGACGGGCGATCTCACGGCCCCCCTTGCGCAACACGAGGGTCGTCGCCGACTCGCTCACGGCGAGCACCGCGCTGCGCCCTTCGTGCAGCGGGATCGAGCTCGAGGTCGTCCGGCCGCCGGCGCTGCGGGACTCGATCTGGAGCTGCATGCCGTCCGCGTCGAGCACGCTGAAAGCGTCGGGCAGGGGGTCGGCGGCCGAGAAGTCCAGGCGCACGCGCGCCAGCCGCTCGACCTCGACCACGATCGGCGAGCCGTCGAAGCCCTCCGCAGGCGCAGGGAAGGTGGTCCAGACGAGGTCATCGCCGCCGACCACCAGGTTCACGTGCCGGCGCGGGAGACCCGGGAGTTCGAATCGCCCCTCGGCGTCGCTTTCGGTCCCCGCCACCGACTCGCTGACGAAGCCTGTCTTCGTGCTCGAGGTGATGAACTGCACGCCGATCCGCGCCCCGCTCACGGGCACGCCGCCACGCGTGACGACCCGGCCCCGTAGGCGCTCGAGCACGGCGTCCGCCGGCACCCGCAGGCGCAGATCGCGGGTTCCGGCCCGGATCGGCCCGGTCTCGAGGCACACGTAGGTCTCCGGCTCCCACAGCCGCAACCGGTAGTCGCGCTCGGCGAGGCCCGTGAGCTCGAAGCGCCCGCGTTCGTCGGTGCGCGCCCAACCCGAGAACTCCTGGCCCAGGGTCTCCGCCGTGGGCGGCGGGGTCTGATTCGCGTCGAGCACGGTGGGATCGAGCAGCCGCACGTTCCAGCCCGACGCCGGCGTGCCATCCGCCAGCTCCAGCCGACCCGCGAGCGAGAGGCTCGGGCCCGGGAGCACCAGGCCCAGCGGGCCGATCGAGGCGGGACGTTCCTCGGGCGGCGGCCCGATCTCGCCCCAGATCGCCGGCTGCCAACCTTCGAGCAAGGCCACGAGCAGCACGTCGTCGGCCGTCCAGCCTGCCCGCACCAGCTCGAAGCGCCCATCGCGGTCGCAGCTCGTCGAAGCTCCCGCCAGGCGCACCGTCGCTCCCGCGGCCGGCGTGCCGTCGGGGAAGGTCACGACGCCGAAGTAGGCCACGCGCTCGGGGTCCGGGGTCGTGCGCCGCGGTTCGAGGCGGATCTCGAGATCGCGCGTGGAGAACTCGGGCATCTCCAGCCACGCGGCCTCGAAGCCGGCGCGGCGCACGCGCAGCTTGCGCCCGGGCAGGCGCGGGGCCGAGACGAACTCGAACGCGCCGTCCGCGCCGCTGCGCGCCTCGCTCGTGCGCATCTCGGTGCCGTCGAGGGGCAGGGGGAACCCGATCAGCCCTTGCCAATCGTCGTGCACGTCGAGCACGGCCTCGGCGAGCCCCTCGCCAGCGGGATCGACGACGCGGCCCGCCAGGTCGACCGCGGGTGCGAGCACGACCAGCGCCTCCCGCTGCGGCGCATCCTCCGAGACGATGCCGCTGCGCACCGTCGCGTAGCCCGCGCGAGCGCCCTCGAGCCGCAGGTGGCGCAGCTCGGTCTCGAACTCGAACCCCCCGTCGCCCGCGCTGCGCGCGAGCACCGCTTCGGGCCGCTCCGCCGCGCGGATCTCGACGCCCGCCAGCGGCGCGCCACCGACGTCGAGGGCCCGACCCACGACGCGCAATGCGACACGCGGGACGGGTACAGGGGTCGGGGTCGTGGGCGCAGCTGCCTGCGCGCGGCGGCCATGCGCAGGGTCGCCCTCGCGTTCAACGCCGGGCAGCGGGGCGGGAAGTTCCGCCCGCGGGAGCGCGACGTCGCGCTCCACCGCTGCGGGCGCAGGGACGACTCCGATCACGGCCGCCGGCCGATCGCGGACCCAGATCCAGGCTGCCGCGAGTCCCAGGACGACCAAGACGACCCCCGCCCACGCTCGTACACCCATCGATCGCCTCCAAGTCGGGGCGCGGCCGGGATGCGGCCGCGCTCGGGCACTCTACCCCTTGCCGGCGAGGGGTCACCCCCGTCGTCGAGCCGGCGGGTGGCGAGCTCGGGGCCCGGACCCCGGTTCGCGGGAGGCATTCACTGAAGCTCGGGCGTCAAGTCCTCGCCGTCGGACGGTTGACGCCATTCTTGGAGGCGTTGGTAGATCTTGGCGCGGCTGATGCCGAGCAGGGTGGCGGCGCGGCGCTTGTCGCCACCGGTTTGTTCGAGGGCGGCTTCGATGGCGGCGCGTTCGAGGTCGGCTAGGGGGCGGACGAGGTCGAGAGTCGAAGAGGCAGAGTCGGGAGCGCGGGTGTCGCGGGCAGAACGAACGAGGGTGGGGTCGGAGAGGTCGGACTCGGAGAGCACCCACAGGCGCGCGATCTCGTTGGCGAGTTCCCGGACGTTGCCGGGCCAGTCGCGACGGCAGAGGGCGGAGAGGACTGCGGGGGTGAGGCGCTTGTGGGCGCCGTGGCGGGCGTTCTCGAGCGCGAGGAAGTGCTGAGCGAGGTCGGGAATGTCGGTCACGCGGGCCGAGAGCGGCGGGAGCTCGATGCGCAGGGCATCGAGGCGGTAGTAGAGGTCGGAGCGGAAGCGGCCGGAGCGGACCTCGTCGGTCAGGTCCCGGTTGGTGGCGGCGACCAGGCGCACGTCGACGGTCGTGACGCGCGAATCGCCCAGACGCCGCACCTCGCCGGTCTCGAGCACGCGCAGCAGCTTGGCCTGCAGCTCGGGTGCGAGCTCGCCGATCTCGTCCAGGAAGAGCGTGCCGCCGTGGGCGCGTTCGAAGATGCCGGCGCGGTCGCCCTCGGCGCCCGTGAAGGCGCCTTTGCGGTAGCCGAAGAGCTCGGCCTCGATCAGGGTCGGCGGGAGGGCGGCGCAGTTCTCCGAGACGAAGGGGCCCGCGGCGCGGGGCGAAAAGGCATGCAAGGCGCGCGCGACCAATTCCTTGCCGGTACCGCTCTGGCCGGTAACCAGAACGGCCAGGGAAGCGGGCGCGAAACGCTCGATCAGACGGTGGATGCGTTGGATCGGCTCCGACGAACCGACCAGACCGCTGGCGGGAACGACGGAGCCCGCGCGCGCCAGCTCGCGTCGCGCTGCGGCCAGGTCGGCCTCGCTGACGGCGACGCGCTGCGCCAGACGCGCGTTGAGGCCCTGGATCTCCTCGAAGCGGCGCACTTGGCGGATCGCGAGGGCTGCCTGGTCGGCGAGCAGCGACAACAGGCGCTCGGCGCGCTCGGCGAAGGCCCCGGCACGAATGCGGTGATCGACGTAGATCGCGCCTCGCAGGCCCTCCTCGACCTCGAGGGGCACGCACAGGATCGAGCGCAGCTCGAGGGCCGCGATCGAGGCCGAGCCACCGAGCAGTGGGTCCTCCACGGCGTTCGAGATGCGCACCGGGCGCAGCGTGGAGAGCGCCTGCTCGAGGATCGAGCGCGAAACCTCGAGCTCGGGCTCCTCGATCGCTCCCCGGCGCGAGTCGCGGGCCGTGTCGAAGGCCAGGGCGCCGTGCTCTTCCAGCACCAGGAAGCCGCGCTCCGCACCGGTCACCGCGATCGCGCTCTCCACGATCGTGCCGAGCAGCGCGGCGAGGTCCTCTTGGCGCACGAGCTTGCGATTGATGTCGATCAGAGCGAGGACGTCCATCTCGATGCCTTCCTCCGTGCTCCGCGCGCGCACGAAGCCCTCGATGTCCTGGGGAAACGGCTCGGGAACTCCGAGCAATGCGCTGCGCGCCGAACGCCGCTGGGCCTCGGTGAGCCCGCGCTCGCAAGGCTCCAGTGCCTCCTCGGCGAGCGCGGCCGCCGCGCGGCGCGTGTCGATCTCGGAGCAGCGCGCCACGATCGCGATTCCCAAGCGTGCGGCGCGGTCGAAGCGTCCGCGGGCCAGGAGCTCACGCGCCCGCTCGAGTGCCGCCGTCGGGTCGAGCTCGGGCGCGGCCAGGCAGTCGAGTAGCTCGCGGTCCTCGCGCACGCGGGGCGTGACGAGGTCGCGGGGCAGCTCCTCCTTCGATCCGGGTGGGGCCGTGAGCAACGCCAGCAGCAAGCGCGACTCCTCGAGCGGCTCGGTCAGGCCCAGACGGAACGCGAGGTCGACCGCGCGCCGCGCGTACTCCGCGGCGCCGCTCGGATCGCCCGCGAGCCATGCGGTCCTCGCGCGTGCGACCAGGATGCGCGGGTCGGCGTCGAGGGCGCGCTCGCTCTCGCGACGACGCGCCTCGCCGCTCTGCGCCGGTGCCTCGCCGAGGCGCGCGCGCAGCTCGGCCGTACGCGCGCGCGCCAAGGCCGCGTCCGTGCTGCGTCCGGCGCGCTCGAAGCTGGCAGTCACGCTGGCGAGCTCCTCCAGCGCGGCGCGCACACGTCCTTGCTCCGCACACAGCAGGCCATACATGCCGCGCGCCGCGTCGGCGCCGGGGCGATCGCCCAGCCGCTCGCGCAGTGCGATGGCCGAGAGCAGGAGGGGCTCGGCGCGCCGCGCCTCACCGCGGTCGCGCAGGGCGCCCGCCAGGAGGGCCCGCGCCTGGGCCAGTCCGGGCAGGTGGCCAGCGGAGTCGAACAGCTCGGCCGCCTTCTCGAGCTCGGCGCAGGCGGCTGCGGTATCGCCCGTGCGGCGCAGGACCGTGGCGAGGTTGAGCCGCGTCATGGCCTCGGCCTGGCGATCGGGCTTGCCGATCGTGCGCGCGAGCTCCGCGCTGAGCATCGCCCGCGCCTCCTCGACTTCACCGCGGCGGAAGCGACTCAGGGCGTGGATCGCGCGCAGGTTGCCGGCCAGGCGTGGAGCGAGGTGCTCCAGGTCGACGTCCGCGAACAGGCGGTCGAGCTCCCCATCGCGCCGTGCCTGGAAGAGCGCCAGGGCGCGGGCGTGCAGCGCAGCGTCGCGGCTGGCGGGATCGAGCTCGACCGCGTGCGCGAGATGCTCGAGCGCCAGATCCAGGTTCCCACGTTGGATGGCGATGCGCCCGCGCAACCGTTCGGCCAACGCACGTTCGCGCGGGCCGCCCAAGTCCTCCAGGCGCCGCGCGGGTTCCGCGGCACGCTCGGGGTACCCCAACGCGACCCAGGCTTCACCGAGCTCGAGTTCGAGCTCGGACGCTGGCGGAGCGCCCGCCGCCGTCAGCGCGGCGCGCGCGTCCTCGACCAGTTGCAGCGCATGCTCGGCCGAGCCCCGCTCACGCAATCGACTCGCCTCCTCGACGACGCCCGCGATCGAATCGGTTTCCGGTAGCGCGCGCACCCGCAGGGCGAGCCAGGTCGCGGCCGAAGCTCCGCGCGCCTCGAGCTGTGCGGCCAGGCCGAGGGCGAGCTGGCGTCGGTGAGGCTCCTCGACCAGGGCTCCGAGACCCGCCCCGGAACCAGGCCGAGCGACCAGGACGAGATCCCCCTCGACGCGTCGGGGAGTCAGGACGCCCAGGCTCGCCAGCTCGGCCACGCTTGCTCCCAGACGTTGTGGATCGACCGCCAGGACCTGGGCCGCGTCGGACGAGGCGAGCTCGCCGCCCGCCAGCACGAGCAGCGCGCCGAGCTCGCGCGTGGCGGGATCGATCGGCGGATCGAAGGTTCGGGGGGCACTCGTGTCCCCGACGATGGCGCGCTCGAACGCGGCAAGGTCGCCCCGCACCCGCACGCGCTCCTCCCCTGCTGCGAGTAGGCCCTGTGCGGCGGCGCGCTCCAGAGCGGTGCTGACCCGCGCCACGGCCCCCCCGCTGGCCTGCGCCCAGGCGGCGGCCAGGCGCTCGATGTCGCGGCCGCCGGCTTCGAGGTTCGCTTCGCACCAGCGCTCCAGAGCCCCCGGCTGGAGCGGCGGGAAGGGTGTCTCGCTCCACAGCTCCGGGTCGAGCCTGGCTTCCGGCGGTGCCAGGAGCACGAAGCCCCCGCCGCGTACCTCGGAGGGCCGCTGGCTCCAGGCGCGGGCGAGGTACTCGGCCGCGCGTACCTGCCAGGGTTCGCCCGCTGCGAGCGGTACGATCCAGGTCGCGTTCGGCGCTCCCTCGAGCGCGCGTTGGGCCCAGGCGTCGAGGCCCTCGCCGGCCCCCGCGGGGTCCGAGCGCGCGCCCGGGTCGGCGAGCGCGGTGCGGCCGCCCTCCAAGGTGTGCGCGAGCCGCAGCGCGCCGGCCAGGGCGCGCGCATCCTCGCCCGCGCACAGGCGCCAGGCCCGGGCCCCGGATCCGGCGGCGGCCGCAAATTCGCGTCGCGCCCACGCCTCGCGGCCCAGGAGCGGCGGCAGGCTGAGCTCGACCCGCGGCGCGCCGCCCGGGGACTCCAGGCCCAGGCGCGAGGCGATCCGTCGCCCGACCTCGAGGGCCGAGGTCGGCCGGCGCGCGGGATCGCGCTCGAGCAGGCTCGCCACCAACTCGCGCGACCACTCGGGCAGGTCCTCGAGCGAGCTCCCAGCCGCGGTCAGGAAGTCGACCTGCGGGAATTGGCCGTAGAAGGCGCTCGCCGGCGCCCGCCGACCGCCCAGCGCCTCGTGCAGCATCACGCCCAGGGCGAACAGGTCCGCGCGCGGGTCGACGGGCAAGCCCAGCAGCGCTTCGGGGGCGACGTAGAACAGCGAGCCCGCGGCCGGTCCGCCACCTCCGGCACGGCGCGCGAGGCCGAAGTCGGTCAGCACCGGCTCGCCGTCCGGTCGCACGATGACGTTGCCCGGCTTGAGGTCCGCGTGCACGAAGCCGCGCCGGTGCAGGGCGTCGAGGCCCGGGGTGAGGCGCGCGAGCAGGGCGGCCCTCTGCGACGGGGAGAGTTCGGGGGCGAGGTCTCCTAGGGTTCGGCCCTCGATCCAGGCCCGGGCGATCCAGGCGCAGCCGTCGGGCAGGGAGCCGAAGTCGAGCAACTCCGCCAGCCCGGGGTGGCGCACGGCGGCCAGCACCTCGAGTTCGAGAGCGGAGGCGCGGCCGTCGGACTCGGGGAGCAGCCGCAGGACGAGCGGCACGCCATCCCGTTCGGCGTGCAGAACTCGGCCCTGATCGCCCGCCGAGAGGACCCCCAGGGCGCGGTAGCCCGCGGGGAGCGGCAGGTCGGAGATGGGGGGCTGGGAGGAGGAGGCCATCGGTGTCCGGATGTTGGACTCTAGTCCAAATCTTGGACGGCGGGGCGGGCAGGAGGTCCGCGGCGAGCCGGCGGAAGCTCCGGCGGCGTGCAGCGACCCCATCCAGGCACGACCCGTTCCAGGACCTGGGCTGGCCCCGCGGGCCGGCTTGGTGGGGCTAGGATGGGGGCCTTCTCGCGGTCTCGGCGACCCCCGGTCCGCGCCAGCCCGGTCCCGGGGCACGCCCGTTGACCTGGTGCGGCCTCCCCCTCGGCCCCCGGCAGGAGGCCCCCATGATCCGACCCCCCCTCGCGCTCGTCTTCCTCTGCCTGTGCTCCGGCCCCGACGCCCTGGCCCAGACCTCCCACGCGGTGTTCCACGGGACTCCGGGCGGCCTCGGGGCCGTGGTCGCCTACGACGAGCAGACCCATCAGCAGGTGGACGCGCCCGTCGAGCTTGCCGGCGCGCGCTTGCTGCCGCTCGAGTTCCACGGGCACACGCGCCTGATGGCCCTCGAGCCGGATGCGCCGCGCTGGTGGGGTGACGTACCCGGCGCGGGTCGCATCGCGCTGCCTGGAGCGGGCGGCGTGCTCTACCGGTTCGAGCGTCCCGTGGGCGACGGAACGGCGCGCTTCGGCTACTTCCTCGTGAGGAGCAACGGCGAGTTCGTCGTGGTCGGTGAGCGCCCCGGAGCCGGGCCCGGTCAAGATCAGGACCCGTACCTGCGGCGCGTGGCGATCGCGCGTGACGGGCTCTGGATCCTGGTCGGGACGACGCCGGATGCAGGCGGAGAGGTCTTCGAACTGGCGCTCGATGGCAGTCGGGCGCACCTGCGGACCGTGGGCCTGCCGCCGCTGACGTTGGGCGATGCCGGGCTCGTGTTGGGCACCGACTCGGGCTGGATCGGCGCGCGCGAAGGCGTCTTTCGGTTCCGGCGGCAAGCGGGGTCGCGGGCGCAGCGCGTGCCGTTCCAGCCGCAGCCAGCCTGGTTCTCGGGCGAACTCGTCACCAGCAAGAGCGGCCGACGCGTGATCACGACCGCCGGTGATGGGCCGAGCGCTTGCGTGCCCTGGACGATCTCGCTCTCGGGGGCGGCCGTGCGCGTCGACGACGTGCCGCGGCCCCTCTCGCGCGCCGGGTTCCTGCCGGACGATCTCGATGGACCCTACCTCGCCGTGAGCGACGACGGCACGCGCGCCGCTTGGCGCCGCGAAGCGCTTTCCACCGAGGCCACCCGAGAAGCGTTCCTGCGCGAAGTGACGGGCGCGGCCGCGCCGGCAGTCCAATTCACCTCGGACGCCTTCTACACCGACACTTTCGACGAGGTCGGAACCCTGAGTTTCCTGCCCCAGTCGCGCGACCTGCTCGCCTCGGTCGGCCAGCGCTGGCTTCCCGGCGCGGGCGGCGTCGAAGGGATCGACCTGTTTCGCGTCTCCCTCGACTCAGCCGGTCAACCGGTGTTCGACAACCTGACCTCGACCGGCAGTTCGAGTGCGCCGTTTCTCGCACCCTCGACGATCGACCCCCATGGCACCTTGACCTGGTTGCCAGGTCGCGACGGGTTCCTCCTGCACGACGGTGACGGCGACCGACTGCTCTTCGTCGACCCGCTGGCGTCGGGGCTCCAGGTGCTCGACCCCGACGTGAAGGAACTCTCCTTCATCGAGGCTGTGGGCGTGGACCTGTTGCTCGGAGTCAGGCGCGCGAGCGGCTCGAAGCCGCACGCGATCCTGCGGCTGGCGGCGGACCTCTCCCAGCCGCCGAACGAGATCTTCACGCAGGCATTGGATGAGAGCTTCGAGCACCCGGTAGCCGGGCCCGGGGGCTGGCTGGCCTTCTTCGGCGAAACGGATGCGGGCGCGCGCCGGCTGCACCGCGTGCACGTCCCGAGCTCCCAGCACGAGCTCCTCCCCTGGACGGCGGGCAACATCGCCCCGGTGATGGGGATCTCTCCCGATGGGGATTTGCACCTCTCGGTCGGCGTGGGGAGCGAGCCGGCGCGCTACCTGGCCTGGCCCTTCAGCGGTCCGCCGCGCCTCCTGCTGACGCGCCCCGGCCCCGGCCACGTGCTGCCGGCGCGCTGATCGCCCGCGCGGCCGATCGAGTTGGCGGCTCCGCCCGACGGCGATCACGCCGTCGGGCGGAGCGCGCGTTTCATGGAGCCACGTTCGTGCTCCACGATCCAACAGCCGGACGCGCCGAGTCCAGGGTCCGGAGCGAACGCCGGCACCAACCCAACCAGGCGCTTCGACAACCGCTCCAGCGGGCCTTGGAGGCCCGATTGCAGGCCAGAAAGAAGCAGCCCGTGCCGTTGGCACGTGGATTGGACTTGGGGAGGCGCTTCGCGCTCGAAGCGCTTGCGACCCGATCCATTCCCCCCCGACCTCTGTGCCATGAAGTACCCTCGAATCGACTCTCTCCTCCGCGGCGGTGCGCTGCTCGTCTGCTCAACTCTGGCCTCGGCCCAGGTCGCCTTCGACCCGGCGACCAACGTTCCCGTCGGTCAGCGCCCCAGTGGTCTTGCCGCCGGCGACTTCTCGGGCGACGGCCTGGTCGACCTCGCCGTCGTCAGCGACACGCCCGACAAGATCGAGCTGCTCCTGGGCACGGGCGCCTGCGGCCTGGGCGCCCCGGTGCCCGTTTTCCTGCCGGGCGGCAGCAGCCCGTCCGACATCGTCTCCGGTGACTTCGACGGCGATGGCGATCTCGATCTCGCCGTGGGCCTGAAGGATCTCGACCAGGTGCGCCTGCTCGTCAACGCCGGGAACGGTGTCTTCACCCTGGGCGCGAGCGGGACGACCGGTCAAAGGCCCGAGCGGCTCGCGACGGCGGACCTCGACGGGGACGGCATCCCCGACCTCGCCGTCACCAATCGCGACAGCGACGACGTGTCGATCCTTCTCGCCCGTGGCGGCGTGCTGATCGGCGCGGGAACGTATTCGGCCGGCCAGCGACCCGCAGGCGTCGCCCTCGGGGACGTCACGGGGGACGCGCTGGCGGACTTGGTCGTGGCGAGCCACGACACGCGCGAGATCCACGTGCGCGCCAATCTCGGCGGCGGGTTGTTCGGCGCGGCCACGGTCCTGTCGGTCGGCGGGCAACTCCGTCCGACCGGCGTGACCCTGGCGGACGTCGATGGCGACGGAGACCGCGATCTCATCGCAGCGACCTCGGGCAACGGCCTGAACTTCCTCTCGCTCTTCGTCAACCAGGGTGGTGGGGTCTTCGCCGGCCCGCTGAACATCGCCACCGGCGGGACGAACCCCGACACGGTCGTCGCGGCCGATCTCGATGGAGACGGCGACCTCGACCTGGCGGTGACGAACCAGGACTCGAACTCGCTCGCGGTGTTCGAGAACCTGGGCGGCACTTTCGGGGCGGCGCAGATCCTGGCGACCGGCGTGCGTCCCGGGGCGCTGCTCGCGGTCGACCTGGGTCCGAACGGCGGTGTGGACCTCGTCGCCTCGAACCGCGACTCGAACTCGTTGTCGCTCTTCTGCAACCAGAACGCCGGCGGTGGGGCGATCCTCTACTGCGTGACCTCGCCGAACTCGGCGGGCGCCGGAGCGCAGATCGGCTCCAGTGGTTCGCTCTCGATCGCCGCAAACTCCTTCACGGTCACTGTGGCCAACGCGATCGCGGGGGACCAAGGACTGTTCTTCTTCGGCAGCGTCCAGACCCAGGTTCCCTTCGGCAACGGCGTGCGCTGCGTGACGGGTGTCCTGACGCGCCTCGATCCGCCCCAGCTCGCTGGCCCCGGCGGCAGCTCGAGCCGTGCCGTCGACTTCACCGCCGCGGGCTCCGCGATCGTGGCCGGCAGCACCTGGAACTTCCAGTACTGGTACCGCGACCCGGCGGCGGGCGGTGCCGGCTTCAACCTCTCCAACGGCCTGTCCGTGACCTTCCTTCCTTGAGTCGAGAGCGGTGATGCGCGCGGTGCCGGGCCGAAGTCCGCCCGGCACCGCGCTCGCGTTCGTCAGCGGCCGTCCTGGACCCTGAGGCGTTGCCAGTTGGTGGTGCTGGCGCCGAGGGTCAGGTCCTCGTTGAGCACCCCGACCAGGTAGTGGTTCCAGTTCACCGGGTCGAGATTGGGGGCGCTGTTGGTGCGCAGCAGGACGTCGACGACGTCGGGTGCCCAGTAGCCTCCGTTCAGGAGGGCGAGGGTGTGGGCCGCGTCGATCTCGGCCTCCGACTCCCAGATGCGCTCGCCCGTGGAGGTGAAGCGGTCGGTGGGGAAGATCTCGAGCTCGAGGATCTGGATGGGGAACGAGGCGGGCGCGGTGCCCGCTGCGAACCCGAAGAGCATCAGGGCCCCGGGCCGGATGTCGTCTCCGGTGACGCGGAAGCGTCGCGGCGGCTCGTGCCGGGGCGCGGGCACGCCGAAGCTCAGGCCGAAGGGGCTGAGGGCGCTGTCGAGCACGCTCTGCTGCAGGGTGCGCAGGGCCCAGGTGCTGGAGGGCGGCACCGCGTTGAGGTTGAGGTTCAGATTGAAGGAGGCCACGTCCACGTAGGCCGTGTTGGGCGCCATCGGGAGCACGGTGACGTTGCTGGGCGCGTTGCCCGTGAGCAGCGTGGCCGAGCCCGCGGAGCTGGCCCAGCGGCGCTCGGTCCCGAGCGGCGTCCCTTGCGCGATCACCACGGCGTCGGTGCCCACGGCGAGCGCGAGCACTTGCCCGCGGTTGAGGACGTTGGACGTGCCCTCCTCCCGATAGACGGGCGGAGTGGCGGTCACGTCGAACCAGTAGCCGCGCTCGAGGCCAGCGTTGCGAGTGTATACACCCAGTCCGACGTTGGCCTCGGCGACCTGACCCTCCAGGAGATCGAACACGGTCTGGTTGGCGCCGGAGTCGAGCGGCGACAGGTTCGAGTCCACCGTGTACGCGAATCCAGCCATGGGCGCGGTCCCGGTGTCGAACTGGCGTAGGAACTCGACCATCGCCTCCTGTTCGGTGGATGTCGGGAGGGAGCCGGGAAAGAGCTGGACGAAGGTGTTCATCGAAGCCGAATTGCCGGCCCCGAGGAACAGGGGGCTCCCGGGGTGCAGGAGTCCGTGGTTGGCCACCAGCTCCGTGGGGATCGGGCCGAGACCCTGGTGCAACACCATCTCGCGCTGGGCGATGTTGCGCAGGCCCGCCGACTCCATCGGGTGGGGGACGTCGTTGGTCGGGTTCGTGATCGTTTGGGGGATCGCGAACTCGAGGGTCGCGGTGTTCGAGCTGCCGTCGGGCAAGGGGTGGCAGTCGACGCAGGATCGAAGGCCCACCGAGGGGACGTTGTGGAACAGCAGCATGCCCAACTTCGCTCGGGTGGCGAGCAACGGATCGTTGGGATCCGGGCCGAGCGCACCGGGCGTGATCCGCGCGAGATCTTGCTCGGGGTTCGGCGGGTGCACGATGGTGTTGATGAAGGCGCGGTACTCCGCTATCTGGGTGTCGGTCAGGCCCTTTGGCTCCGCGGTCGTGCCGATGTTCGGCATGCCCTGGAGGTTCACGAAGGCCTCGTTGAAGTCGACGAAGTCCGGCTTGTCCCCACGCCAGTGATAGGGAGCGTTGGTGGCCATGAACTGGAAGGTCTGATTGACCCGCGAGTTGACCAGTCCTTGCAGGGTCTGGGTCATCATCGGCCCCTTCTCGGAGGGGAAGGCCACGGCCGAGGTACCCCCTCCGCCCAGCGGGCCGGGATCGTTGAAGCCCGGTTGGAGAGCCGGACCGGTGACGACCTCGCCCAGATCCCAGGGCAATCCGTCGATGCGACCGTCGACGTGACAGGCGGCGCAGGAGACGAAACCACCCTCGAGGTTCAGTGGGTCGGTGTTGTCGATGGAGAAGCGGTTGCTGTACAGGAACTGACGGCCGTGCCGGATCGCGACCGGGGTCGGGTCGAACTGCAACGGGAAACGCGCCGTGACGGATCCCGTCCGCGGGTCGATGACCGCGACCGAGTTGTCGAGGCGCCCGTTGACGAACAACAGGTCGTTGCCGGCGCTGTACGCCAGCCCCCGCGGTCCCATCACCGTGTAGGAGCCCGTGCTGAGCGGCGGGACGGGCACGAGCGTGAAGCCGTACCCGCCGGGGACCGACGCGTTGGGCGTGAGCAGCGCGACCTTGTCCGAGTGGTAGGCGGTCAAGACGATGTGCGAGAGCGCACCGCTGTCGTCGGCGAGGGTCAGGACGTCGGTGGGTTGGACCAACGCGCGAGCCGTGGAGCTCGGGACCTTGCCGACGGCCGAGTAATCCCGGTTGAGATCGATGCTCGGCATCGGGCTCGCGGGCGGCCCGCCCGCCGTCGCTTCGCCGCGGACGCTCATCGCCCCACCGAGCGGCGTGTCGACCACCATCAGCCAGCTCTCGACGAACCCCGTGGGCAAGGCGCTCACGGCCTGCACGCCCACGGCCGCGTTGTTCTGCGCCCGGGTGCCGACCACGAACAGGACTTGTCCGTCCGGGCTCGCCGCGAAGGCGTGGTTGGTGGTCCCCAGGCCCCCGAGGGCCGTCGGTAGGGGCGCGAAGTTCGTATCCCACCGGTAGAGCCCGATGTCGACGAGCATGAAGGGCTGCGCGCCCGGCGAGCCGCCGCGCAGGTTGGCCGCGAAGAAGCGCCCGTCCGGGAGCCAGGCCAGAGCGCGGGGCATCTTCACCGCCTGGGCCAGGCCACCGGTCTGGACACTGAGGCGCAACGGCGGGCCTGTGGAGGCGAGGGTCAAGGGATCGACCAGCGCGACCGCACTGGAGCTGCTGAGCGAGATCGCAGCCAGCGAGTTCGTGGGGTCGAAGGCGATGTCGGCGGGCTCGTCACCGATGCCCAACGACATCGTGCGCTCCAGCGTGGCCAAGGGCCCGGAGCCGCCCGAGTTCAAGCGCACGACCGAGACCGAGTCCCCGTCGAAGTTGCAGACGTAGGCCCGGCCGGTGTCGGGGTTCCAACGCACGCTGGCCGGGCCCATCCCCACAGGCACCCGCTGCACGAAGGCGTGCGGCGGGCTCGCATGGTAGATCTCCAGGGAGTTGTCCGGCGTGTTGCAGACGAGCACGAACTCGCGACCGCCGACGGTCGCGACGTCGATCGGGTGCGTCTGCGGAGTCTCGTAGTTCACGAAACGATTCTGGGCCGCTGACGGGACGGCGAGCGTCCCGAGCAGGGCCGCGCACATCACGACCCTCGAGAGGTTCGTCATGGGAGCAAGTCTCCGATTCTTTGGGGAAATGGGGCGGAGCAGCGGGCGCCGGAGGGCCCGAAAACGACTCCGCCTCGCGGATCGGGACCGTAGCAGAAGCGCTCGAATCAGAGTTCGGGCATTCGTCCGACAATGGGGCCGCGGACCAGAATTGCGACCGAGCCATCCATGCCCAGCCACGCTGCGGCGGGATCGGGATCCGTCGGCAAAGGATCCAAGGGGGGGTACACGGGGGGCTGACACCCGGTAAACCTGCACTTCCGATCCAGCGGATCGATTCCGGGAAACGGCCGGTGCGCGGCGTGACGCCCGCGCCGCAGGGGCGCATGGGGGGCCTGCGCGTCGACGTCGCGACCTCGCGCCTCGTCGCGGGCCCGGCCACCTTCCAGGCCTTCCTGCGCGCGCCCGGCACGGGTCGACTGCTCGCCACCGACGCGGTGACGCTCGTCCTCGCGGATGGATCCGCTCCGGATTCCGCTCGACGAGAAGGGCCCGACACCACGGGGTGCCGGGCCCATCGCGTCCGGGCGCTGGCGATCCGTCAGTCGATGCGGCGGGCCGTGGTCTGGGTGCCGTGGTCGTCGAGCACGAAGGAGACGGCCCGGCCTTCCTCGATGCGGAAGGTGAGGCTGAGGCCAGGATCGCTCTGGGAGACGAAGCGGTTCTCGCCCTGGTAGAGCAGTCCGATCGCGATGCCGTCGGCGGTCTCCATGCGCAGGCGGCGGCCGGCGCGGGCGATCTCGAGACGGTTGCAGCCGACGTAATAGCCGCCGACGTAGAGCGCTTGTTCCTCCGGCGAGAGCTGGAGGTCCTGGATGCCGGGTTCGGCCAGGCCCAGGGCCGTGCGGGCGAGGCTCTGCTCGAAGCTCGCCAACGCGAGATCGGAGGCCGTGGCGAGCACGGCGACGGTCAGGTCGCGTTCGGGATAGTGCGAGACCTGCAGGTGGCTGCTCGCGTACGCGCAGCCGAGGTTGTAGCGGCGCAGGCCATCGAGGCGCGTGGCGCGCAGGCCCATTCCCTGGGGCGTGAAGGTGCCGTCGGGCAGGCGTAGCGGCTCGACGAGTCGTTCGAAGTGCCGCGCGTCGAGGGTCACGCCCTCGACGAGCGCGCGCAGCCAGCGGGCCAGGTCGGGGGCGTTCGTGCACAGGCCCTCTCCGCCGAAGGGCAGGAGCTGGCCCGCGCTGACCCGCGGCCCACGCCCGGCCCAGCACCAGTGGGTGGCCTCGAGCTCGATCGGCGCGAAGAGCTGCTCGCTGATCCAGTCCTGGACCCCGCGCTCGGTCTTGGCCTCGAGGATCAGGCCCAGCAACAGCGTGTTCGTGGGGCTCGGCTCGAAGCAGGTGCCGGCCGCGTTGTCGAGCTCCCGCCCGGCGAGCCAACCCAGCACCTCGGCCTGGGGGAAGGTCTCGAAGCGGCCGCGGGCGAGCACCGGCGCGTAGCTCGGGACACCCGAGGTGTGCGCCAACAGGTGCTGCAGCTCGACGCCCTTCCAGGGCTCGGGGCGCAGTTCGGGAAGGAGCTTCTCGAGGGGATCGGAGAGCGCGAGTTTCCCGTCCTGCACGAGCCGCAGCACCGCGACCGAGAGGAAGTGCTCGAGCAGCGGACCGGCGCGATACGGGCTGTCCTGGTCGGCGCGCTTGTCGGGATCCCAACCCTCGAAGCCGACGCCTTCGGCGAGCAGAGTGCGGCCGCCGGTCTCGACGAAGATCGAGAACCCGCTCGCGCCCTCGTCCCGCATGGCCCGGGTCGTGAGGGCTTGGACGCGGCGCGCCAGGAGGGCTTGGGGATCGTCCTGGACGGGGGTCGGAGCGTAGACGGCCGCGAGGCAGACGCCGGCGGCCAGGAGCGGGGCGAAGAAGAAGCGGCGTTGCATGACGTCCTCCGGAGCGCGGCGCGCGCCCGATCCACCGGATCGGCGCGGCGCGCTCGGCTTGGAGGATGCAGGACTCGCGCGCCCTGGGACATACGCCCAAGGGAGAACCCGAGTGCCGTCAGGGCGCGAAGGTGACGCCCAGGGCGTCGCTCAGGTTGATCGGCCCGCTGCCGCAGGCGGGCGGGTCGAGGTAGGCGAACTGGAAGTTCCAGGTCGTGCCGGGGGCGAGCAGCTCGACCACCCAGCGCGGCCGCACCGTCTCGAGCAGCAACCGCGCGGAGCCCTTTCGGTCGAGGTGCACGGCCGCTCCAAGGCGGTAGCGAGTCGGAGCGACGCACAGTGTGCCCTTCATGAAGGGCTGCGATTGGCGCTCGGTGCCGAAGAAGAAGAATCCCGCGCTGCGCGGGCGGGCACCGTCCACGTGCAGGGCGAAGCCCGCGAGCCGCACCTCGCCCTCGCAGGCGCAGTCGAGGCGTGCGCCGGGCCCGAAGGCATTGGCGCCCGGCTCGCAGAATCGTTCGACGCTCGGGACCGGCTCCGGATCCGGCCCGAGGGGGGGCGGCGCGCCGGCGTAGACGAACACCGCGCCGCTCGCCGGACCGGCGCCCTGATTGTCGTTGGGCGCTCCGATCGCGAGGCCCGCCGCGCCGTTGCCCGACACGTTGCCCGCGCCGGACACGCTGTAGCCCAGCTCGTCCCCGGCTGAGTCCCCGTCGATGCGCAGCAGCACGTTCCCGTCCGCGCCCGAATAGACCGTCACGCTGCCCGAGCCCGAACCCCCGTCGTCGTCCCCGTAGGCCCCGACCGCGAAGTCCGGGATGCCGTCCGCGTCGAAGTCGCCGATGCCCGCCGCGGCCCCGCCGAAGAAGTCGAGGGTCGCCGCGCCGTGGATCGAGTGCAGCACGCGCCCGTCCGCTCCGGAGTAGAGACGCACCAGCCCGACGTCGACGCTCGCCGCGTCGGCCCAGGGCGTGGCGGCGAGCAGATCCGCCAGACCGTCGCCATCGAGGTCCCCGACCCGTGAGACCACGGTCCCGAGTCGATCATTGGCGCGTTCGCCGTACACGCGCAACAAGAGGCTGCCGTCGGCGCCCGAGAAGACCGAGACGCTCCCCGCGCCCGCGGCCGTCGTTCCGTCGCGCCAATCCCCGACGAGCAGATCGGGGACTCCGTCCCCATCCAGGTCGCCGACCCCGTCCACCGCGCAGCCCAGCCGGCTCGTGCTCGTCCCGCCGACGAACTCGTGCAACACCGAGCCGTCGCGACCCGAGTAGACCCGCGCGAAGCCCCGCGGTTGGGGTGTGTTCGAGTCGGGCTGACCGCCGACGATCAGGTCCGCGAAGCCATCGCCGTCGACGTCGCCCGCGCCGCTCACCGCGCCGCCCAGGCGCATGCGCGCGAAGTCGCCGCGGAACTCGTGGAGCAGCGCGCCGTCGCGGCCGGAGAAGACGTAGGCCGCGCCCGAGTCGATCCCGTGCGCGTCGACGCCCGCGGCGCCCACGATCAGGTCGGGGACCCCGTCCCCGTCGACGTCGCCCGCCCCGCCCACGGCGCGGCCGAACAGGTCGCCCGACATCTCGCCGACGAACGTGAACAACACGGCCCCGTTGGCGCCGGAGAAGACCTGCACGGTCCCGCCGCCGGTGCCGATCCGGAACCCGACGATCAGGTCGTCGTGGCCGTCCCCGTCGACGTCGCCCGCCGGCGCCAGGGCGTGCCCCAGCCCTCGGCCCGCCGCTCCGCCGCCCTGCAGGACGTGCAGCAATTCCCCCTGCTGCGCGCTCGAACTCGAGACACAGACGGCCACCCACCCGAGGGCAGAGGCCCAGCGTTGCAATCCCACCACGTTCCGACCCCCAACATCAGAAGCCCCCCCTCCCGATGCCACCCCGCCCTTCGGATGTCCCGCCGCGGCGCTGGAGCGCTCCCGCCGATTCCCGGAGTGGTCCCGATCCAAGGCGCAGGATAGGCGCGCGGAAGGGGGCGACTGCCCCGGTGTCTCACGCGTTCAGCGCTCGAGGCGCGCCAGCAGTTCGGTGGCGAAGCGCTCGGCGAGCCGCTCGTGGCCGGCCCGCACGAAGTGGACGTTGTCGAAGTAGAGCGTCTCCTGCACGTCCTGGAAGATACCCGTCAGGTCGATGACCTGCACGCCGCGGGCGCGGAGTGCCTCGGCGCGCGCTCGTAGGAGCGGATAGCCCTCGACCACCTTGGGATCGGGGCCCGCGGCGCCCAGCCCCAGGCGGCGTTCCTCGGGCGTGATCGGCTTGGAGTCGGGCACGTGCAGCGCGGGCTGGAGGAAGTGTAGGTAGAGGATCCCGCGCGCGGCGCACAGCTCGTGCAGCACGCGCGAGGACTCGGCCCACACGTCGGCCGCTTCTTCGAGCACACCCTCGAGGTTCGCCGCGTCGGTGGGCGGGAGGAGCGGTTCGGTGCCCTCGATCAGCAGGTCGGCGTAGCGCTGTTGCGCCCGTGCCCACTCGCCGCGGTAGGAGCGCAGCCGCGCCAGTTGGAGTCGCCCGAACAGGGCGCTGCGGTAGGCCGCGTGCAGCCAGCCCTCGGGTCCGCTGCGCCGCGCTGCGCGCTCGGACGTGCGCATGCGCGCGGCGGCGTCGAGCGCCTCCAGCGGCAGGTCGCCGCCGCGCGCGAGATGCGCCCAGTGGTTGGCGGACGGCCAGGCGACGGGCAGGCCGAGGTGGGGGTTGTGGCTGCCCAGGACCAGCTCGTTGAAGCCGTCGAGGTTGATCACCGCGTCGGGCACCGCGCCGCGAGCCAGGAGCTGGGTCAAGACGGACAGTTGCTGCGGCTGCTTGTAGCCCGCGCGGGCGCGGGTCAGGAAACGCACCTTGCGGCTCGCGAAGGCGGGGTGCGCGGTCAAGCGTTCGCGCAACGGTTCGAGGGCCCCGAACTGCATTCCGCAGAAGTGTTGCGCGACCGAGCCGCCGAGCACGAGCACGTCGTAGGGCCCTTCGTCGCTGCCCGCGCGCAGCAGATCGACGTGTTGCTCGGCGCGGCGGATCCCGACCACGCTGTCGTAGCCGAGGTAGGGATGCAGGGTCTGGTTCTGCAGGGCCGAAGGCGAAGCGCCCGGTTCCCCCTCGCCCTCGAGCGCACCCAGCGTGTCGAAGGTCTGCAGCAGAGCTTGCGCCTGGGTGCGGGCCTCGTGCACGTCATAGCCCCGGCGCGCGGCGAGCTCCGCCGCGCCGAGCGCGGCGAGCAGCGCGGTAACGGAGAGCGCGAGCTTGCGCGCGAACCTTCGGCGAGGAGGGGGAGGGGTCGTCGACACGGGCTGTGGGGGAGGGGGGCCGCTCCTAGGACGAGCCGGGCCCACACGTTCCGTGTGGACCCGGCTCGTTCCGGCTCAGGAGGATGAGCTCAGGCGACGCCCGCCGCTTCGAGCACCTCGCGCTCGGTCAGAAGACGCGGGCTCTGCTTGGCGCGCTCGATGACGCGCTGGATCTGCTCCTCGCTGGCTTCGATGCCGCGTTTCTGGAGCACGTAGGCGACGTTGGAGCGCCCGCTCATGGGGCCCACGCGGATCGACTGCTCGAGGCCGAAGAGATCGGCCGGCACGCCCGAGTAGACGCGGTTGGCGAGCCAGGTGTCGCCCTTCTTGAAGGCCTTGATGACGGCCGCGGCATGCACGCCGGTGGCGGTCTCGAAAGCGTCCTGGCCGAAGACGGGGTAGTTGACCGGGAAGGGCATGCCGACGGCCTCGGCCGCCAGGCGGCAGTACTCGCCGAGCTGCGTGAGGTCGTTGTCGATGATCCCCAACAGCTTCAGGTTCACGAGCAACAGGTCCATCTCCGTGTTGCCCGTGCGCTCGCCGACGCCCAGGGCCGTGGCGTGCAGGCGCGTCGCGCCGGCCTCCATCGCGGCCAGGGTGTTCGCCAAGCCCAGGCCCCGGTCGCGGTGGCCGTGCCAGTCGATGCCCACGTCCGCGCCCAGCTCGTCGACGACGCCCTTCACGAAGCGCACCAGGTTGCGCGCCCCCGAGGGCGTCGCGTGTCCGCAGGTGTCGCAGACGCAGATGCGGCTGGCGCCGGCCTCGATCGCGGTGGCGTAGAGCGCGCGGACCTGCTCGGGCTTGGCGCGCGTCGTGTCCTCGGTCACGAACATCGAGGTCAGGCCCTCGCGCGTGCAGAACTCGATCGCCTCGCGCGAGAGCTTCAGCATCTTCTCGAAGTCCCAGTCCTCCGCGTACTGGCGGATGGGGCTCGAGCCGATGAAGGCGCAGACCTCGATCGGCTGGCCGGTCTCCTGCACCAGGCGCGCGACCGGCTCGATGTCGCTCAAGACCGTGCGGCAGGCGACGTTGGCCGTGATGCGCAGGTCCTTCATCTCGAGCACGAGGGCCTTGATGTGCTCGCGCGCCTTGGCGCTCGCGCCGGGCAGGCCGACGTCGGCGGTGTCGATGCCGAGCTCGTCCATCAGGTGCACGAGCCGCACCTTCTGCTCGAGGCTGGGATCGCGCACCGAAGGGCTCTGCAGTCCGTCCCGCAGGGTCTCGTCGTCGAATTGCACTCGGAAGCGGCCCTCGGGCTCGTTCCAGTCGTGGATCAGCTCGTCGCGCTCGTTCATCGGGGTAAGTGGCCGGCGGCTCGCAGGCTCGCGGCCCCAACATCGTACCGGGCGCGGCGCGATCCCAGGCCCGAGGACGCGCGGGACCCCGATCCGCGGCCGACCTCGCCCCACTCGCACGCGCTCGCCCCCCGGCCCTACACCCCCCGACCCGCGTGCTTGCCCGCCTCGGGGTTCACCCGCTAGGGTCTGCCCGCGGGGCCGCGATCCCGGTTGGCTGTCCTCCGCCCGCGATGAAGTCCTATCGCAAGGAGCTTCTGTTCGAGATCCCTACCCGGCGGGGTTTCGTGAACATCACCGCCGAGGTCGAGGAGGCCGTGCGCGCCTCGGGCATCCAGGAGGGCCTGTGCTTGGTGAACGCGATGCACATCACCGCCAGCATCTTCGTGAACGACGACGAGCCAGGCTTGCACCACGACCTCGAGCGCTGGCTCGAGCACCTCGCCCCCCACGCGCCCACCTCGCAATACCGCCACAACGACACCGGCGAGGACAACGCGGACGCGCACCTCAAGCGCGAGCTCCTCGGCCGCTCCGCCACCCTCGCCATCACCGCCGGCCGCCTCGACCTCGGCACCTGGGAGCAGATCTTCTACGGCGAGTTCGACGGCCGCCGCAAGAAGCGCGTGCTGGTCAAGATCCTCGGCGAGTGATCGCGGCTGCGGGCCGACTCGCCGCGCGGGCCACTCGAGGGGCCCACGCGGGGACCCGAGGGGCGGGGCACGTGTGTGTCTGCGAGGGAAAGGGGCCGCTCGCCGTCCGCCGACCGGGCCGCCTGGGTTTTTCGGGCACCGGCGAGCGACCCAGGCGAGCACCCCGCCTCGGGGTTGACCGATCGGGGCTCGCCGGGGCATCCTGCGCCCGGAGTCCTGAGTCGCGCCAGGCCCTCCGCACCCTCCCCCGGGGTTCGCTCCGGGGGCCCGTGGAAGGTGTGAGGCGACGGGTTGGACGAGGACGACTTCGATTCGCGGGCGACGCGCGACGGCGGCGGGGAGAGCTTCCCGGGTGCCGAGTTGTTCCGGGGCAAGAGCCCCCGGGCCGTCCTGCACCTGCTCCTCGACCACGACCCGTTCGAGCTCGCGGCGCGCGTCACGGCCCGCCTGGAGCAACGGGCCCTGCTGCTCTCCCACGACCGCGTCTGGCTGCGCACCCTCGCCCGCGTGGCCCACGCCGCCCCCGGCTACCGCGGCCGCCCGCCGCTCGACGAGTGGCTGCGCGGCCGCCTCGACAAGTCCATGGACGAGATCCTGGCCGAACAGGTGCAGCAGGAGCTCGAGGCCGCCCCGCTCGAGCTGCCGGCCGAGCCGCACCACGCCTTCGTGACCGAGCGCTTCGGCGTGGAGCCGGGCCAAGCCCGCCGCGCCTGCGTGCGCTTCAACGGCTTGCCCGATCGCGTGCGCCACACCTTCTTCGCCCTGACCGTCCACGGCCGCAGCGTGCATCGCCACGTCGCCGAGGGCCACGGTCCCCCCGAGCGCGTGCAAGCGGACTTCGAGACCGCCGTGCGCGCCCTGGCCGCCTACCCGGACGCCGAGGACCTCGACCTGTGGGGCACGCCATGGTGAATCCCGAGCCGCCCGCCCTGGAGCCCGAGCTCGAGGCCCTCCTGCGCGAGATCGCCCGCGATCCCCGCTCGAGCCTCCTGCGTTTCCCCCGCCCCGCCCGCCCCCTCGACCTGGCGCGCACCTGGGAAGCCGCCTCCCGCACGAGCCCCGGCCTGACCCCCGCCGAGCGCCACCTCCTCGAAGTCCACCGCGCCGAAACCGCCCAGTTCCTCCTCGACCGCTGGCTCCACGAAGTCACCGCCCGCCCGAGGGTAGGGTTCGCGCTCTCCAAGGGCTCGGACGTGGAAGCGGTGGTTGGCGAGGAGAGCGCGGACAGACAGATGGGCGTGTCGAGGTTGGCCAGCCTCTTGCCGGAAGCGCGGGCGGAGTTTGCTGCGGAGTCGGCAACCCTCGACTTCGACAAGTCACTGACATCCATCGAGCTCTCGGGCCTGGTCTTGGCCGCCGAGCGCATGCTTCCTTCCATACTGAGCAAGACGTACATCGCCTACGACCAGAGTCTCAACACGCAACCTCGGGCCGCTCTCGGGAACTTGAGGCGCCTTCTGGAGGCCGAGCGAAGACCGGGGATGCGATCCCATCTGTGGCAGGCCATGGGATTCGTGGCTGGGACGACCGGCGACCTGGCGCTAGCTTGCATGTGCTACGGTCGTTCGATCCGCATGGAGGAGACTCGACTGAATCCGCTTGCTGTCTGGCTCGTCCTCTGCGTCCAAGTCGGAGATCGCGAGAACGCGCTCACCGCGGCACGGAGGATCGATGAGCTCGTGAGGGAGGATCATCCGTTGCTCCTCGATTTCCGGGAGGAGCAGTGGCGCACGCGCTTGCAACGCGCATGGGCGCCCACCCCGCAGGCGGCGTTGTGCGCGCCGGGGGTCCGTGAGGCCGTAGGCAATTCCAGTAGGATGGTGTTGGATGTACTGGGAGCGCATCGTTAGGCACAGCTTGCTGGTGCTCTTGGCGGCGACGGTTTTCCCGGTCGGCGGGGGAGCGTTGGCACAAGTCATCGGAGAGCCGCCCCGTCGCATCGTTCCGGGGAGCGATGCTCCGCGAGAGGGCGTGCCGGGAGCACGGAACAACGTGGGAAGTACGGGAGGTCCGGTGACGCCTCCGTGACTGGGGTTGCACGGGTATGAGGAGGCCTGGCCCGATGGAGGTCGAAGCTCGATCCGCACGCGACGGAGCGTGCCCGGAGAGGACATGACGAGAGCGAGCCTTGGCGGGTGGATGCTGGTCGTTCTCGGGTGCGTGTGCCTGGTCCTGATCTGGCACGGATGGGCTCCATCGGACCGTGAGGCAGCGCAGCCGAGCAGGCCGCCGCTTGCGCCGGAGGTCGCCCCGAGCGGCCAGCGACAGGGCGTGCCACGGGATCACGAAGCCCTGGAACAAGTCACGGTTGCGGTCGGGTCGACGGGCCACGAGGCGAGCGACAGCCGTCGGACGCCGGCCTCGGAGCGCAGGGGACTCGTCGTTACGGAGAGCGGGACGCCCGTGGTCGGAGCGCAGGTCTCGCTCACTTGGCCTACCGACGAGCGGATCAACTTGAATGCGCTCGAACAGGCGCGGAGGTGGCCCGAGTTGGCGGGCGTCTCGACCACCACGGATGAAACTGGGCGGTTCCTGCTTGGCGTGGAGGCAGACGACGACCGTGTCACGGTCTTGTGGGTCACGGCCCTGGGCTACCGCGCCGAGCACCGTGTCCTCGAGCCGGGACAGTCGACGGACCTGGGCTTCACGCTGGCCTCGGCGGGTGGACTCGAGGTGACGGTGGTGGACGGGGAACTCCAGCCCGTTTCAGGGGCGGAAGTCGTCAGCTTGCTCCACGATCACCAGGTAGGCGAGCCGGCCACGGCCACCCAAGCGCTGGCCAGGGCAGCCCTGGTCCGCGTGGCCCGCACGGACGACCGAGGTCGATGCCTGCTCCCCGCCTTTCCGGGCGAACAGACTCTGCGGGCCTTCGCCCAGGAAGCCGTGAGCGCGCCCTGGACAGGTCGGGCGCCCAGGGAAGTGCGCTTGGTTCTGCACCCGAGCTTCCGCGCCAGCGGGCGCGTCCTAGCGGGGGCGGGCGACCTCCAGGTCGCGGAGATGAAGGTCTCGGCCCACTCCGTGATCGCAGGGAGGAAGCGCGAGTTGGATCGCGTGCAGGTGGCGAGCGACGGGAGCTGGGGCCCTCTGGTGCTCCCCGTGAGCGACGCGCAGGGACTGCTCTTCCGACTGGAGGGGGGGCGCGCCATCCCGATCGAGGAGCGCCGACCCATGGCTCGAGTCGGCGAGCACCTCACCGTCGACTTCCAGCCCATGCGGGGGATCTTCGTCTTCGTCCAGACCCAGGACGCGGACGAGAACCCTGTGGCGGGAGCCCAGGTCATGCTGTGGTGGCGCGAGGAGTCGGACTGGAATCTCGGCGAGGACCGCACGGACTCCGCCGGCATTGCGCTGGTCGATGCCATTCGCCCGGGCGACATCTGGATCCGGATCAAGGCGCCGGGGTTCCTCGAGTTCAACTACGGGCCGTTGCGCATCGAGGAGCAATCCTCGGCTCCGTTCCTGATCGATCTGCTGCCCGCCGGAACGGTTACTGGCCGGGTCCTTGCGAACGGCGAGCCCGTACCGGAATTCCGGGTGACATACTTTGGGGCCCAAGCCAAGAGCCCGACCACGGTGGTCGTGGTGGACGAGCCTCAGGGGGAGTTCGAGATCCGCGAGGCGCCGCTCGGCCCCACGGTGTGGATTGCAGCCGCCGCAGGATACACACCCAGCGAGCCGTTCACCCTCGAGGTCGAGCCCGGTGTGGATGCGGCCCTCGAACTGCATCTGCGTCCCGCCCGCGCCGGCCTCGGAATCGTCGTCGATGCGCTCTCCGGTCGACCCGTGGAGGGCGCGCGCATCGAGTCCTGGATCGAGTTCGACAGTCGATGGTTGGCGGGCACGCGCATCGACGATTACAGCGACGGCGAAGGAAAATTCGTCTTCCCCGCATTGCGTCCGGAGGGCGATCACCTGGACGTGCGCGCTGACGGCTACGGCCCGCGTAGGGTGAGCATCCCGCCTGGCAGCGAGGACCCGGCGGACTTGGGCACGATCGCGCTCGCCCCGGCGCAGCCGCTCAAGGTGCTGCTCATCGCAGAAGGACTGGATCCGACCCTGTGTCGGGCCCGCCTGATCGCCCAACGAGAGCATCCTTGGCAGGCGTTCGACCCGCGAGGTGTCGTCGAATTCGAGGGCGTCGTCGGGGGGCACGTCGAGGTTTGGGTGCAGGCCGCGGACGGCATCGAGATCCGGGAGGATGCCTACCTGACGCATGGGGAAGAGTGGCTGGTGCGGGTCGAGGTCGAGAACCCCGCCCACTCCGGCCTCGAGGTCATCTTGGACGAACAGGCCCGTGACCGAAGCGATCTGCGAGTGCGTTCGATGACGTCCTTGGGGCTCGACCGGATCCGGCAACGGCTGGTCACAGTCCGCGATGGACGCGCGCTCATTCCAGGGCCCCTGGGGGAGGAGGTGACGCTCGAGGTCGAGACCGATCTCCTCGAGCTGCTCTGCGTGCGCCACGTACGATCGGAAGCGCTGAAGGCGGGCCGTGTCGAGCTCACCCTCGAGGCCCGCGAGCAGCGCCTACGAATCGTCGATCGAGGCGGTGAGCCGCTCCCCCGCGTGACCGCGACCTTGACCCTACGAGACGATCGATCCCACTGGCGCTCGCAGCGACAAACGGATGCCGAGGGGCGCGTGCGTTTCCTGGTCCCGCCCAACGAGCAGGTGTTGCTGCACCTACGTCCTGCACTCGGAGGGGGGATGACCGACATCGCCCTGCCCGCGGCCTCGGACGAGGAGTACGAGGTCGTGCTGGACGCGGCTGGCGCTCTGGACCTCGAGATCCACGACGGCGACACGCCCTTGTCGGGTGTGGTCGTCTCGTTGCTTTCCGCTTCAGGCTTCCGATTCGCGTCCCTGGATGCGACCGACGCACACGGTCGGGCGCGGTACGAGTCCCTGGCTTCGGGCGCCTACGTGGCCGAAGTGGCGCCGCCTGGGGCTTGGGGGCGTTACGTCCCGATCGAGGTCCGGGCTGGTCGGAGCTGGCAGCGGATCGACCTGCGGCGCTTGGGCGCGCTCGCGCTGGAGGTCCGATCGAGCCTGGGCGCGGCCGTCGCGAACGCATCGGTGCACCTCGAGAGCGTCGAGCTCGGTGAACCGGTAGCCGACTGGATCGCCCAAGGGCGCGTTCGGAACCCAGTCGGTGGCCTACGAACCGACTCCCAGGGCCACCTGCGAGTGCTCGCCCTCCCGAACGGCCCCTACCGCTACCACGTCACCACCCCCGACGGCCGCGGGGCGCAGGGGCAGCTCGTCGTGCCGGCGCATGCGGAAGGGGTGGTGACGGTCGTCGTGGAGTGAGGGTGGGGCGGGGGCGGGTTGCATGGGGGGTGGGGGAGTGGGAACCTCCCGCGCCCGAATCCTCGGGAGCGTCCGCCTGTCGGTCCCGCGGGTGAGGGCCGGGGTGGGGCGCGCCGAGGGGGGAGCGGACCTGACCCATGACCCTCGACATCGCCTTCGTCCTGGCCGTGCTCGGCGGCGCGTTGGTGCTGTTCGTCACCGGTTGGGTGCGGATGGACGTGACGGCGTTGCTCGTGCTCTCGATCCTGGGGGTCTCGGGGCTCGTCACTCCGAACGAAGCCGTCGCGGGCTTCAGCAACTCGGCCGTCATCACCATCTGGGCGATGTACATCCTGGGCGAGGGCCTGAACCGCGCCGGCATCGCCGACCTGATCGGGCGCGGGCTCTTGCGCACGGTGGGGCGCAGCGAGGCGCGCGCGATCGCGGCGCTCATGATCCCGACGGCCTTCCTGTCGGCGTTCATGAACAACATTGGCGTGGCGGTGCTGATGTTGCCCGTCGCGGTCGCCATGGCGCGGCGCACGGGCATCGGGGCGGCGCGGCTGCTCATGCCGCTCGTCATCGCGACGCACCTGGGCGGCATGACGACGCTGATCGGCACGTCGCCCAACCTGCTGGTCGACACGACCCTGCGCGAAGCGGGCCTCGAGCCGTTGGGGGTCTTCGACTTCGCGCCCCTGGGCGGCGTCGTGACCCTGGTGGGCATCGCCTTCGTCGCGTTGGTCGGGCGCAAGCTGCTGCCGCGCACCAGCCCGCTCGACGAGTCGCGCCGCGGGCTCGACCTGCGCAGCCAGTACAAGCTGGCGGAGCGCATCTTCGCCCTGCGCGTGCCGACCGACTCGGCCCTGATCGGCAAACGGCTCTCCGAGTCGGGCCTGACCTCGGCGGCGGGCCTGATCGCGATCGCGCTGACCCGCGACGGGCGTACCGACCCGCTGCCCGACCTCGGGCGGGAGCTACGCGCGGGCGACCTGCTGCTCGTGCAGGGGCGCCTCGATCGTTTCGACGCCCTGCGGCGCTGGAGCCGGCTCGTCATCGAGCGCGAGTCGCCCATGCTGCAGGGTCTGCTCGCGCAACGCTTCCCCCTGCGCGAGCTGCGCGTGGCGCCCGCCTCGAGCCTCGTCGGCCAGAGCCTGCGGCGCAGCGGGTTCCGCCAGAAGTTCGGCTGCATCGTGCTCGGCGTGCTGCGCGAGGGCGAGGTGCGCCGCACGCGCCTGGCCGAGTACGAGCTGGCGGCCGGCGATCGGTTGCTCGTGCAGTGCGGCGAGGATTCCCTCGAAGCGCTCGGGCGCGCGAGCGACCTCGACGCCGTGGCCGAGGTCGGGGCGCGCGAGCTGGCCCAGACCTGGCAGCTCGCCGAGCGCCTGTTCGCCGTGCGCGTCCCCGTCGACGCGGGACTCTCGGGCGTGACCTTGGCCGAGAGCCGACTGGCGGACACGTTCGACTTCCGGCTGCTCGCGATCTCGCGTGGCGGCGAGCTACTCGCCATGCCGGGGCCCAGCTTCGAGATCCAGGACGGCGACCTGCTGCTCGTGCAGGGGCGCAGCGAGGATCTCGACCTGCTGCGCGGCCTGCAGCGACTCGAGATCGAGCGCGACGCGACGCCGTACCTGAGCGTCTTCGACCAAGGCGATCTCGAGCTGGTCGAGGCCGTGCTGCACCCGCACTCCAAGCTCGCCGGGCGCAGCATTGGCGAGCTCAACCTGCGCAAGGGACGGCGCATCGAGCTCGCCGCCCTGTGGCGCGCCGGCCATCCGCACCGCTCGGGCCTGGGCTCGATGTTGCTCGAGCACGGCGACGCGTTGCTGTTCATCGGCCCGCGCGAGCAGCTCGCGAGCCTGAGCGACAACCCCGACCTGATCGTCCTGAACCCGATCCACGCGCCGGCGATCCAGCACCGCAAAGCCCCGTTGGCGGGCGGCATCCTGGTGACCGTCGTGCTGATGGTGCTGGCGGGGCTGCTGCCCGTGTCGATCGCCGCCATCGCCGGCGCGACAGCGATGGTGATCACCGGCTGCCTGACCATGGAGCAGGCCCACCGCGCGATCGAGTGGCGCGCGATCTTCCTGATCGCGGGCATGTTGCCCCTGGGGGTGGCGCTGGAGACGAGTGGCGCGGCGCGGCTGCTCGCGGACGGCATCGTCCTGGGCCTGGGGGTGCACGGGCCGCTGGCCGTGATGATGGCGCTCTACCTGGTGACCGCGGCGGCCACGGTGGTGGTGCCCAACGCGGCGCTGATCGTGTTGGTCGCGCCGATCGCGCTGACCGTCGCCCAGGAACTCGGCGCGTCGCCCCACGCCTTCCTGATCGCGGTGGCGAGCGCCAGCGCGGCGAGCTTCGCCAGCCCCGTCTCGCACGCCGCCAACGTGCTCGTGATGGGCCCGGGCGGCTACCGCTTCAGCGACTACTTGAAGCTCGGCGTGCCCCTGACCCTGATCGTGATGACGGTCGTCGCGCTGGTCCTCCCGGACCTGTGGCCGCTGGCCTGAACGCCGTCCACGGGCCCGTTCCACTCAGCGCGCCCCGGACCTACCCTGCGCGCTCGATGCCGGAGACCTCGAGCGCTTGGCGGGTGCACAAGTTCGGCGGGGCAGCCCTCGCCCGCGGGGAGGACGTGCGCCGGGTGTGCGGGCTCGTGGCGGGCCTGGCGGGCGAGCGACCGGTGCTCGTCGTCAGCGCGCACCTGGGCGTGACTCGGCTGCTGCGCGAGGTGGCGCGCGAGGCGGCCCTCGGGCGGCCGGCGCTCGAGCGCGTGCGGGTGCGGCACCGCGGGCTCCTGCGCGAGCTGGGGCTGGATCCCGAACGGGTCGACGGGCTGACTCGCGAGCTGGGCACCGTGCTGGGCGCGATCGCGCGCCGCGGGGAGCTGGGCCGGCGCGAGCTCGACCACGTGCTCTCCTTCGGCGAACGCCTCTCGGCCCGCATCGTGGCCGCCGCCCTGCGCGCGCACGGCGTCGACGCCACGCCGGTCGACTCCTTCGACCTGGGCTTCACGAGCGACGCCGCCTTCGGGCGTGCGCGCTTGCTGCCGGGCGTCGGGGAACGCATCGCGCGCAGCCTGGCCGAGGTGCCTGGCGTGCCGGTCGTCACCGGTTTCCTGGCCCAGGACCCCGCGGGACGGCTGACGACCCTGGGGCGCAATGGGTCGGACCTCTCGGCCGCGATCCTGGCCGAGGCCCTCGGCGCGCGGGAGCTCGTGCTCTGGAAGGGCGTCCCGGGCGTGTTGACGGCCGATCCGAAGCTCGTGGGCGAAGCCCGCACCCTCGAGCGGCTCGCCTTCGACGACGCGTTGGCGCTGGCGCGCGCCGGCGCGGACGTCCTGCACCCCGACGCCCTCGCGCCGGTCCGGCGGGCGGGGATCGGCGTGCGCGTGCTCGACGTGCACGCTCCGGAACACGGCGGCACGCGGCTGGTCGAGGCGCCCGCTGCGAGCGAGCCCCTCGCGATCGCCGGACGCACGGGCCTGGTGCGGCTCACCTCGGTCGGCGACGAACGCGGCTTCGCGGAGCTTCTGGGCGCCCTGGCGGCGCGCGAGGTCGAGGTCCCCGTCCTCGAGGCGCGGGCCGGCGTGTGGGAGGCCTGGTTGGACGGGGAGGTGTACGGGTCGCTCGGGGACGGGTCGCTCGCCGGGAGCGTCCGGGTGGAGCACGGGCGGGCGCTCGTGCAGGTCGTCGGGGGCGCCGGTCCGCGCGCCACCGCGCGGGTGCTCGAGCGACTGGCCGCGGCGGACATCGCGCCCCTGCGGATCTGGGCGGGGACGGACGAGCGCGGCCCGCTGCTCGGCCTACGCGGCGAGCAGTACGTGCCGGCCCTCCGCTGCCTGCACGCCGCCTTGCTCGAACGCGCGCTGGGCGCGGCCTGATCTGGGTGCGAGGCGCGACCAGGGGAGCCGGGTAGGATGCGCGCCGCCGCTTCGGCGAGGACCCCATGCACGAGCCCGGAGCCGAGCCCGAAGTCGAAGCGCAGGTCGCGCCGCAAGCGCCCGAGTTCACCTGCGCACGCCTGCGCGAGCTGCTCCAGGGGCCGCCGGGCGAGCTCGCCGGCGCCCTGCTCGAGGTGCACCCCGCGGACCTCGCCGAGGCCATGTTGGACCTCGAGGACGAGGCCGCCTGGCAAGCCTTCGAGGCCCTCGCCACCGAGCGTCGGGCCGACGTTCTCTCGCACGCCGAGGAGTCGCTGCGCGAGCTCCTGCTCGAGCGCTTGACGCCGCGCCAGATCACCGAGGTCGTGCAGGAATTGCCCGGCGACGAGGCCGTCGACCTGCTGGCCCTGGCTGATCAGCAGGTCGCCGAGCAGGTGCTGCAGAGCGTCGACCTCGAGCTCGCCCAGGACCTGCGCGAGCTCGCCGCCCACCCCGAGGAGAGCGCCGGCGGCGTGATGACGGTCGAGTTCGTCACGGTGCCGATCGGTGCGCGGATCGGCGACGCGATCAAGCTCATCAAGGCCGAGGGTGAGGAAGGCCTCGAAGGTCGCGGTGTGTACGTCGTGGACGCGGAGGAGCGGCCGATCGGATATCTCTCCGACCGCGAGTTGCTCGCGCGCTCGGTCCACGAGCCGGTCGAGGGCGTGATGGCCCGCGTGCCGGTCGTGCGCGTCGATCAGGACCAAGAAGAGGCGGTCGCGATCGCGAGCCACTACGGTCTGCGCGAGCTGGCGGTGGTCGACGCGAAGGGCAAGCTCGTCGGCACGATCCCGGCCCTGGACCTGCTCGAAGTGCTGGAGGAGGAGACCACCGAGGACTTCAACAAACTCGTCGGGATCCACGGCCAGGAGCAGACGCGTCTGCCGATCGCGCAGCGTGTGTTGATGCGCATGCCGCTGATGGGCGTGACGGTCGTCGGAGGGCTGGTCACGGCCTGGATCCTCGACCTCGTGCTCGCCGGAGACCGCAGCGAAGTGAACCAGAGCGTGGACCTCCTGCGCTTCGTGCCGATCGTGATCGGCTTGGCGGGCAACGTGGGCGTGCAGTCCTCGACGATCCTGGTGCGCGCCTTCGCCACCGGTGAGGTCGAGCCCGATCGCGAGCTGAGCGTCCTGCGCGCCGAGGTGCTCGTGGGGCTCACGATCGGCCTGATTTGCGGCGGGGCGACGGCCCTCGTGACCAGCGTGCTCGAAGCCGAGCAGCACGGCCGCATCTTCGGATTGGCCGTCGGCGTCGCGATCTCGATCGCGGTCACGTTCGCGGCTTTGCTCGGCTGCCTGGTGCCCATGACCTGCCGCCGCATCGGGATCGACCCCGCGATCGTCGCCGGGCCGTTCCTGATCGCGGTCAGCGACGTCTCGGGCACCGCGCTCTACCTCGGCGTCGCGAGCCTGCTGCTCGTCCTGGCATGAACCCGCGCCGTGGAGGGATGCGTCGAATCTGGACGGGCCTGCTCGTCGTGGCGCTCGTGTTGCTCGTGGGGCGCCTGTTCTTCTTCGGTGTGTATCGCGTCGAGAAACGCTCGATGATGCCGACGTTGCGCGGCTCCGCGCAGCGCGGCGACGTGGTGCTCGTGCGTTTCGCGCGCGCTGTGCCGCCGCGACGCTTCGACCTGGTGGTGGTCCAGGCCGGCGAGGGCGAACGACCGATCGTCAAGCGCGCCGCCGCCTTGCCCGGCGAAAAGGTCGAGGTGCGCCTGGGAGACCTGCACATCGACGGCGAGCGGCTGGCAGTCGACGCGCCGCGGCCGGCGCCCGTGGCGCTCTTCGACGATCGCCTGCAGGACGTCGAACACTGGTTCGACTACGCGCGGGACGCGGCGGTCTGGACCCGGGAGGGCGACGTCTGGCACCTCGACTCGCGCGCCGTGCCGATCGGCACGACGCAGGATCGGATGTACTTCGCGCGCCGCGCCCTCGATGGCTGGGTGGACGATGAGGGCGGCGTCGAGGACGGGCTCAGCATGGTCAACGACCTGGTGCTGGACCTCGAGGTGCGGCTCGACGATCCGCCGGCGCGGCTGCGCCTGGGCCTGCTCGAGATGGGGGACATCTTCGAGCTCGAGCTCGAGCCGCAGGAGGATGGCTCCCAGCGCGTGCGTCTCGTCCACCGCTGGGTCTCGGTGCAGGGCGGCGGCACGGAGGTTCTGCTCGAGACCGAGGCCCGCCTCGAACCCGGCCGTTGGCACGCGCTGCGCTTCCTCAACGTGGACGATCAAGTCGCCCTGGCGATCGACGGCCGAACGCTGTTCCTGCACGCCTACGCCGCCAACCACTTCCACCCCCAGGACGAGGTCCTGCGCCGCGGCGTGAGCCTGGGAGCGCGGGCCTGGTTCGGCGGCCTGCGCGGCCGCGCCAGCTTCCGCGCCATCCGCCTCTCGCGCGACCTCTACTACACCGCCCGCGGCGAACGCGCCGTCAGCGCCCCCCTGCAACTCGGCCCCGATCAGGTGTTCGTATTGGGCGACAACTCCGCCGAGAGCCTCGACTCGCGCGACTTCGGCCCCGTCCCCCTCTCGCGCCTCCTCGGCCGCCCCACCTGGGTCCTCTGGCCCCCCTCCCGCCTGCGCCGCCTCGCCGCCCCCGAGCCGCTCGTCTCGCCGCGCTGATCGGCGGGTTGGGTCAGGGCAAAAAAAATGGCCCCTCGCGGGGCCTTGCGACATTGCCTCGGTGCCACCCATGCGTGACGAGTGGCGAGACAAGGGGCCGCGGCACGATTGCGCCTTACTGAGATGGGCGGCAACCGTCGCCTGAGTACACGTCGAAAGGCTACCCTGGACCCCGGCCGGGAGGCAAGGGGGTGGCAGTGATTCCCCTTCCTTGTCCGGGCCTTGGATCGGGGAGGCCTGATCCTGAACTGCTCGCAAACCCCGAAGGCAACTCGAGATGGCCCGATCCGTCCCCGACCCTCCCTCCTCTCAGATGCCCCAGGACCTGGTACTCGGCTTGGACGTGGGAACCAACTCCGTCGGCTGGGCCCTGATTCGATCCAACCGAGAGGCGCAGGGCTCGCTCGTGGACTCGGGCGTCCGGATCTTCTCCGCCGGTCTCGCGAACTTCGGGACCAACAAGGAAGCGTCCCTCGCGAGCGCCCGGCGCCTCGCCCGGGGAGCGAGGCGCCAGACGATGCGGCGGAAACGACGCCGAAAGAAGGTCTACGGCTTGCTGGCCCGACACGGGCAGCTTCCGTTGGTGGAGAGCCAGGATCCTGGGGCGATTCGCGCTGCGCTGGACGGCGTGGATGCTCGCCTTAGGGCAAACCACTGTCCAGCCGGTGACGACATGGCGCACCAGATGCTGCCCTACCGTCTCCGCGCCCTTGCACTCCAGAGACCATTGGCGTCCGACGAGCTGGGGCGCGCCCTGTACCACCTGGCGCAGCGCCGAGGCTTCCAGTCGAACCGCAAGACGGATCGGGCTGCGGACGAGGAGGAACTGGGTCGGGTGAAGCAGGGCATCTCGGACCTACGAGGGGCCATGATCAAGGCCGGTGCGCCGACCCTTGGAGCGTACTTCGCAGGCTTGGATCCTCACGCCGAGCGCATCCGCCAGCGGTACACGGACCGCTCCATGTACAGGGAGGAGTTCCAAGCCATCCGCGCGGTACAGGAACCCGCGCAAGCCGGACTGTCTCCCGAGTTCTGGGACGCGCTCGAGCGCACCTTGTTCCACCAGCGACCCCTGCGGTCCAGCGCCCATCTCGTGGGCCGCTGCAGCCTCGAACCGACGAAGCCGCGGGCACCCCTCTGGTCGGATCTGGCCAACCGCGTGCGCATCCTTCAGGACGTCAATCACTTGCGGGTCTCGATCGCCGATGGCGATGAGCGGCCCCTCACGCCCGAGGAACGCGACAAGGTGATCGAGCACCTGTCTGTTCACGACAGGGTCACATGGGCCAAGCTAGGTCAGGTCCTTGGGCTCAAGCGAAGCACGTTCGAGTTCAATTTGCAGCGAGGTGAGCGCAAGCACCTCGAGGGACACGCGACTGCCGCGCGACTGCGCCCCATCGTAGGCCCGGAGCGCTGGGACGTCTGGACGAGCGAGCAGCGGGACGCCCTAGCGCATCAAGTGGACAGCATCGAGAAGCCCGAGGCCCTGCGGGGTGTGGCGAAGGCCCTCGGGCTCGACGGGGAGGATGAGACCGCGTTCTTACGCGTCAGGTTGCCCCAGGGCCGTGCCCGACACTGCACGAAGGCCTATCGGCGGATCCTGCCGCACTTGGAGGCTGGGCTCTCCTACGCCGAGGCGGCCGATCGCGCCTATCCCAGTCGCCGCCGCCACACCGACGTGTTGCCGCGTCTACCCCTCGTCCAAGACTTCGACCCCGAGCTCCGAAACCCAATGGTTGCTCGGACTCTCTCCGAACTGCGCAAGGTGGTCAACGAGCTGATCGCTCGCTACGGAAAGCCCGACCTCGTGCGTATCGAGATGGCCCGGGACCTGAAGCGTGGCAAGAAGGCCCGGGACGAGATCGCCCGGCGTATCGCGGCCAACAAGAGGTTGCGCGAGAAGGCCCTTGGGCAGATCACCGCGAGGTGTCCCGGCCTGCGCAACCCCACTCGCGAGGACGTGCAGAAGGTCCTGCTGGCCGAGGAGTGTCGCTGGATCTGTCCCTACACCGGCCGGGGCTTCGGCATGGACGACCTGTTCGGGCCCACACCGACGATGGACGTCGAGCACATCGTTCCCTTCAGCCGTTGCTTCGACGACTCCTTCGCGAACCGCACTCTGTGCGACGTCCAGGAGAACCGCCACCGCAAGGGGAATCGGACCCCGTTCGAAGCTTATGGCCACGATGAGCCCCGCTTCCGCGAGATGCTCCAGCGCGTGGCTGGGTTCGACCGGACCTACGCTTCCCGACGCAGCAAGCTGGATCGCTTCAAGGCCCGAACCGAGGAGGAGTGGGACCTCGACGAGTTTTGCAGCCGGCAGCTCGTCGACACGGCCTACGCGGCACGCCTGGGGGCCGAGTATCTCGGTACGCTCTATGGGGGGGAGGTCGACGCACAGGGCCGCCGTCGCGTGCAGGCAACCAGTGGCCGGGTCACAGCCTATCTACGACGGTTGTGGGGTACGGAGACGTTGCTGGGCGACCACGCGTCGACCGGAAAGAGCCGGGACGACCATCGCCACCACGCACTGGACGCCGCCGTCGTGGCCCTCACCAGCCCGTCCGCCGTCAAGCGTCTTGCCGACGCCGCACAGGCAGCCGAACGGCAGCGCCTGCGTCGACCCTTCGCCGAGATCCCGCAACCCTGGAACGGGTTCCGCGACGAGCTCGGTCGATCGTTGCGCAGGATCGTGGTGTCGCACCGGACGCAGCGCGGGCTGAACGGCAGCCTGCACGAGGAGAGCAACTACAGCCCGAAAGGGGGGGACGGGAAGGGCTGGATTCGAATCCCCGTGGCCAAGCTCGCCGAGAAGCACCTCCCGGACCTTCCCGACGCCGCCCTACGCATACGCTTGGCGGAGTGGCTCCGGGCCGGTAAGCCGGAGCCGGGACCCGTGATCGTAGACCGCAACGGAGGACGTCGCGTCCTGCGGCGAGTGCGAAGCCGGGCTTCGCGCAGCATCGTGCCCCTGGGTCGCGGTCCTTCCCTGCGCTATGTCGCGCCGGCGAGCAATCATCACGTCGAAGTCCTCGAGCGCCTCGACGGACAGGGTGGCTTCGAGACCCACCTCGTGACGCGGCTCGAGGCCGTGGACCGCAGGCGCCAGGGGCTACCCGTCGTGCGTCGGGACTGGGGCGAAGATCGCCGGTTCCTCTTCAGCCTGCACTCCGGCGACTGCATCGGCAGGGCCTACGGGCCCGGTTGGGACATCATCCGCATCTCGGCGATCTCCGACGGGTTGTGGGAAGGACTCCGCGCGAGCGATGCCCGGTCCTCTACGGATGTGAGAGAGGCGGGTGTCAGCGGTGGGAGATTGAAGAAGAATCCCAACTCCTTCCTGAAGGATGGATTCCGCAAGGTCGATCTCTCCCCTTCAGGGAGAGTGACCTGGAATCATGAGTGAACGGATCCTGGATCTCGCCGAGAGAGCCCTGTACCTGCGCTGCGAGAACGAGTGCCTGGTCCTCGAGGACCGGCAGGGGGGTGCGCCGCCCACCTCCCTGCCCCTGGGCGAGCTCGGCGCGGTCATCCTCGCCAACCCCGCCCTCAGCCTGTCCCACGCGGCGATCGCGGGGCTGGCCAGGCACAAAGTGCCCTTGGTGGCCTGCGACGAGCGACGCATCCCGATCGGGATGCTCCTTCCCCTCCAGGCTCACCACACCCAGGTCGAGCGCTTCACGGCCCAGGTGAGTCTGGGTGCACCCCGGCGCAAGCGTCTGTGGCAGTCCGTTGTGCGCGCCAAGATCCTGGGCCAAGCGCGCAGTCTCGAGCTCCTGGGCCGAGCGGACGTCGGCCTCGCGCAGATGGCGGCCCGCGTGCGTTCCGGTGACTCCGAGAACGTCGAGGCCCAAGCGGCCCAACGGTATTGGAAGGCTCTGTTCGAGGACGGCTCGTTCCGTCGCTCCCGCGAAGGGGCACCCCCCAACAACGCGCTCAACTACGGCTACGCGGTGCTGCGAGCCACGGTGGCCCGCGCGATCTGCGGCTCGGGTCTGCACCCCTCCTTTGGGCTACACCACCACAACCGCTACGACTCGTTCGCCCTGGCCAGCGATCTGATGGAGCCCTTCCGGCCCATGATCGACGTGCGCGTGGCGGAACTCTGCCGAAGGGAAGCGATCGGCGAGGATCTCGAGCGCGACGCCCGGGGCTACCTGCTCGAGGGGTTCCTGGCTCGCTATAGCGATGGAAACGAGTCGCGCACCCTCTCGGATTGGGTGCTCCGCTCGGCGCAGTCCTTGGTGCGGGCCATCGGCGATCCCAAGGCCAAGCTGGACCTGCCGATCCTGAGCCCGGATGAAGCCTGAGCCGTGCCCGCCCTCGCGTATCGTTCGATGTGGCTCTTCGCGCTCTTCGACCTGCCGGTCCGAACCAAGCGCCAGCGCAAGGACTACACCCGCTTCCGCAAGTCCCTCCTGCGTGAGGGTTTCTGCATGCTGCAGTTCTCCGTCTACGCCCGCCACTGCACGAGCGAGGACGACTCGGATGCGTACAGCCGGCGGGTCCAGGGCGAGCTGCCCCCCGAGGGCCAGGTTCGGCTGCTCTCGGTGACCGACCGCCAGTTCGGGAAGATGCAGGTCTTCCTCGGCCAGGAACGGGGCCCCACCGAGCAGGCACCCCTCCAACTGATGCTGTTCTGAGGCGCAGGGTCGGCCGCAAGGGCTTTCTCAGCAAGCCCTTGCGGCCATCGGAGTGTACTCAGGCGACGGTTGCCGGCCGACCCCAGCCGGATGACCTCCCCAACGCGCTCGACATCTAGTGTACTCAGGCGACGGTTGCCGGCCGACCCCAGCCGGCCGCCCGATGGCAACCAAGGCAGAGCAGTGTACTCAGGCGACGGTTGCCGGCCGACCCCAGCCGTTGCGCAGCCCGGCCCGCGCGGCAAGGTAGTGTACTCAGGCGACGGTTGCCGGCCGACCCCAGCTCTCGCCGCGCGGAGCCCATCCGCTGCCGTAGTGTACTCAGGCGACGGTTGCCGGCCGACCCCAGCACAGCGACCTCGGGGGTGAGCCAGTCGCCGAGTGTACTCAGGCGACGGTTGCCGGCCGACCCCAGCACAAGTGAGCACATCGCGGCACTACGCATGAGTGTACTCAGGCGACGGTTG
>CAYMYN010000001.1:352314-377970 GCA_964394665.1 uncultured Planctomycetaceae bacterium | reverse complement strand
GTCCTCAGCCCTCGGCGCGCGCCCCTTGGAGCAGGGGCTCGAGCCCCAACGCGGCGAAGAGCGCCGCGTCGCTCTCCGGCGCGGGGTTGGGCGTGGTCAGGAGCTGGTCGCCGACGAAGATCGAGTTGGCGCCCGCGAGCAGGCACAGGGCCTGCACCGCGCCGTGCAGCTCGCGCCGACCGGCGGAGAGGCGGATCACCGTGCGCGGCATCAGCAGGCGCGCCGCGGCGACGACGCGCACGAGCTCGGTCCACTCGATCGGCGCGGCGTCGGCCAGGGGCGTGCCCTCGACCGGGACGAGCGTGTTGATCGGCACGCTCTCGGGTTGGGGGTCGAGGGACGCGAGCTCGCTCAAGAGCTCCGCCCGCGCGCGGCGGTCCTCGCCCAGGCCGAGGATGCCGCCCGAGCAGACCGAGATGCCCGCCCCGCGCACCGCCGCCAGCGTGCGCAGCCGGTCGTCGTAGGTGCGCGTGCCGACCACGTTCGCGTAGTGGCTGCGGCCCGTGTCGAGGTTGTGGTTGTAGAAGTCCAGGCCCGCGTCCTTGAGGCGCCGTGCCTGGTGCTCCTCGAGCATGCCGAGGGTGACGCAGGTCTCGAGGCCCAGGTCTTTCACGCGCCGCACCATCTCGCACACCGCGTCGAACTCGGCGCCGTCGCGCACCTCGCGCCAGGCGGCGCCCATGCAGAAGCGGTCGGCGCCGCCCGCGCGCGCGGCCCGGGCCTCGGCCACGACCTCGTCCACCTGCAGCAGGTTCTGGCGCTCGAGCTGGGTCTTGTGGTGCGCCGACTGCGAGCAGTACCCGCAGTCCTCCGGGCAGCCGCCGGTCTTGATCGAGAGCAGTTGCGAGCACTGGACCTTGCGCGGGTCGTGGTGTTCGCGGTGCACGCCCGCGGCCTCGAACACGAGCTCCAGCAGGGGGCGCTCGAGCAGGGCCTGGACGGCCTCGGGGGAGACGGTTCCGGGGCGCGGGGTGGGGGCCGGGGGGGCGCTTCGGGGGGCGGACATGGGGCGAGGATTCTATCCCGGGCCGGGCGGATCCGCCCGTGCCGCCGGTTCGCGGTAGCTTTCGGGAGCGGGTCCGCGCTGCCGTCCGCCGCGCCGGAGGGGTACCCTCCCCGCGCCATGACCCAGCCGCGCGCCACGACCTATTGGGACTACATCCGCGTCGAGGAGCTCTTGGACCTGCAAGGGGGGCTGGGGGGGGACGAGGCGCAGATCTCGAACGACGAGGTGCTCTTCATCACCGTGCACCAGGTCTTCGAGCTGTGGTTCAAGCTCGCCCTGCGCGAGCTGCGCTCGGCGCGCGACCTGTTCACGGCGCCGCGGGTCGACGAGCAGGAGCTCTCCGGCGTCGTGCGCAGCCTGGCGCGGGTCGTGACGATCTTCCAGCGCGCGGTGGGCCACTTCGAGCTGGTCGAGACCCTGACCACCCGCGACTACCTCGAGTTCCGCGACAAGCTCATGCCCGCCAGCGGGTTCCAGAGCGCGCAGATGCGCCAGCTCGAGATCCTGATGGGCCTCGAGGAATCCGAGCGCATCGCCTACGGCCCGACGGCCGATTACCGCGTCGCGCTGCGCGGGCCCGACGGCAGCGACTCGCCCGCCCTGCTGCGCGTCGAAGCCGCCCTGCAGGACCGCCCGACGCTCAAGGAGGCCCTCGACGATTGGCTCTTCCGGACGCCGATCGACGGCTCGCAACCCGACGACCCCGACGCGGAGCAGCGCCTGTCGGGTTTCCTGGAGCGGTTCCTCGCCGCGCACCACTCCCAGACCGACGCCGCCCGCGCGCGCGCCGTGTCCCTGGCCCCGGCCGAGGGCGAACACCTGGCCGGCCTCTATCAGGCCGAGCACCGCTCGGTGCGCGAGTTCTTCTCCGCCGGCTCCGACGCCGCGGGCCAGCGGCGGCGCCGCATCCGCGCCGCGATGCTGTTCATCGAGACCTACCGCGAGCTGCCCTTGCTCGCCTGGCCGCGCGAGGTGCTCGAGCACCTGGTGCGCCTCGAGCAGGTCTTCGTCGTCTTCCGCCAGCGCCACGCGCGCATGGTCGAGCGCGTCATCGGCCGCCGCACCGGCACCGGCGGCAGCGCGGGCGTCGAGTACCTCGACCAGACCGCCCTGCGCTACCGCATCTTCCGCGACCTGTGGGCCATCCGCACCCTACAGATCCGCCGCGACGCGGCGCCCGAGCTGGAGCACGCCGACTACTACGGCTTCCGCCACGGCGACTGACGCCGCGCCGCGCTCCGGCGCTCGACCGACGGGCCGCGCAGCGGGCGTGGTATCTTCCGCCCGCTCCGACGCCGCGGCTCGCGCGCCGCTCGGCCGACCCCGAACCTCGATGGCCCGCACCCTCGCCCCCCGCCCCCTCCCGCGCGTCTCCCTCGGCGTGCTGCTCGTCTGCCTCGCGATCGGCCTGTCGAGCTGCGGCAAGGAGACCGAGCGCCGGCCCCCGAACGTGGTGATCGTCCTGCTCGACACCCTGCGGCCGGATCGCATGGGTTGTTACGGCTACGAGCGCGACACGACGCCCAACCTCGACGCGCTCGCGAGCGAGTTCTTCATCTTCGACGCGGCCCAGAGCACCGCGCCCTGGACGGCGCCGGCGTTGATCTCGCTCATGACCGCGCTCTATCCCGACGCCCACGGCGTGCGCACGGCGCCCTTTCCCGAGCGCCTCAGCGACGGCGCGCGCACCCTGGCGCAGCTCCTACGCGGGCGCGGCTATGCCACGGCGGCCTTCACCGAGGGCGCCTACGCGCGCGGCGACTTCGGCCTCGACAAGGGCTTCGACATCTATCACGTCGAGGAGCTGAAGGGCGACAAGCCGACCCACGAGTTGCTCACCCAGCGCCTGACGAACAACCTCGACCTGGCCGTCGAATGGCTCGGGAAGCGCGCGGAAGAGCCTTTCCTGCTCTTCTTCCACACCTACGAGGTGCACTCGCCCCAGCTCCCGGCCGAGAAGTACGTGCGCCTGTTCCGGCCCGACTACGACGCGGCCCAGCACGAGGCCGCGGTGTTGCGCGCCATCGAGCACTGGAACGAGCACCACGAGATCGACGAGGACGGCGTGCGCCTGATCATGCAGGAGTACGCGACCAGCGGCTTCGCCAAGGTACCTGCGCCGGAGTCGGCCGAGCTGCTGCGCGAGCGGGCCCAGGCCCTGGGCGTCTCCTTCACCGAGCAGAGCTACGCCACTTGGCCCGACCTCGTCACCTTGGTGCGCGACCTCTACGACGCCGACCTGCGGCGCACGGACGAGGAGCTGACGCGCCTGTGGCGGGCGCTGCGCGAGGGCGGGCACTGGGACGACACGATCGTCGTCGTGGTGAGCGACCACGGCGAGGGGCTCGGCGACCACGGCGTCCTGTGGCACGGCGCGACCCTGCAGGAAGCGCTCCTGCGCATCGTGCTGATGATCCGCGCCCCGGGCCCGCGCTTCACGCCCCGGCGCGTGCCCGACGTCGCGCCGATCGTGGACGTCATGCCGACCCTGCTCGAGCTGACCGGGACGCCGACCGAGGGCCTGATCCTGCAGGGCCGCAGCCTGGTCCCCCTGATGGAGGGCCGCCCCAGCCCGCGCGCCGCCTACAGCCACGCCGGCCGCCGCTTCCGCGGCGTGGTCGCCCAGCGCTACACGATCCGCACCGACCAGTGGCGCCTGGTCGTCGACGAGGACGAGGGCTGGACCCGCCTCTACGACCTCTTGAACGACCCCCACGAACTCGTCGACGTCTCCGACCGCGAGCCCGCGATGGTCGAGCAGCTCCTCGAGCGCCTCACCCGCCAACGCGCCATCGACGCCTCCCTCCGCCGCCGCCTAGGCCCCACCGCCGAAACCGGCGACCTCGACCCCGCCGCCCTCCGCGAACTCGAAGCCATGGGCTACATCGGCGCCGACGACAAACACTGACCCCCCCCCCCCACCCACGGCGGGGGCTCTAGAGCAGGGGTTTAGAAAGCGAGCGCTCTAGGGCCAGAAACCACGGCGGGGACAGCCGGGAGCTGGGTCGAGGCGAGTGCGCGGAAGGTCCACGTAAGGGGAGCGGGGTGGTACCCCCGGCAGGAATCGAACCTGCAACCGTCGCATTAGAAGTGCGGCGCTCTATCCGTTGAGCTACGGGGGCTCGCCCCTAAGGTACCGGGCCGCCGGAGGGGGCTTTAGCCAAGGGGTCCTGGATCGAGATTCCAGCGCCGCGTACTTTCGCGGGCCATGAGCGACGACCTCCTTGCCCGAGGACTGGAGGAGCTGAAGGAGCTGGAGGGTTCCCTCCTCGACCTGGCGATGAAGTGCATGCAGGCGTACGGCGGGGTGATCTACTCGATGGACCTCCTCGCGAACGGTGCGAGCAACCGGACGCTCGCGCTATGCTCCGGCTTCCGACGGATGATCGAGGACCGGAACATGATCTGCGCCGGATCGCTCCTTCGGTTGCAGGTCGATACGGCGCTGCGCTTCTACGCGGCGTGGCTTGCCGAAGACCCGCACGCGTTCGCGCACGAGGTGCTCAAGGGGACGCGGGTAGACAAGCTCAAGGACCGCGACGGAAAGCTAATGCGCGACTCCTACCTCGTCGAGCGCTTGGCCAAGGTAGAGGATCTCGAATGGCTCGCACGGGTGTACAGCGAGACCTCTGGCTACATCCACCTGTCGAGCAAGCACCTGTTCAGTACTTTCAACGGCGTCGATGGGGAGACGCGGACTGTCGAGATCAAGGTGAGCGCGGCCGATGGCAACCTGCCCGAGGAAGTCTACGTCGAGGCCGTCGATGCCTTCCTCGCGGCGACCAGGGTGTTCATGAAGTACCTCCACGGATGGGGGGTGACGAAGCACAACCCCGAGGAGGTTGCGCGGATGCGGGCTGAACGCGAGGCCCAATAGGGCGCGCCCGGGCTGGATCCCGCCCGGCCGTGGGCATAGGGTGTGCTGCTCCATGCAGCTCGCCGACAAGATCCTGGCCATGCGCGAGGAGGCCATCGCCCGGGGCGTGGCCCCGGTCGCCGACGTACTCCAGGGCGTCACCAAGGACCGGATCGCCGAGGTGCTCCGGGCGCTGGACCTTGAGAGCACGGACCGCGTGGACGCCGTGTTCGCCCTTCTCGACAACGAGCGTCGCTCGTGGTTCACGGCGTTGCCGGAGGGCGTGAAGTTCTCCGAGGGCGCGTCGATCGCCCACGTAGGGTGCCACGTCGGAATCCTCCAGCGAGGCAAGTCGAAGCTCGACCGCGAGGGGCGCGACTACTGGATCAAGCCGCTGCGCGAGATTGGCGCCATCGAGGCGGTCTACCTTGACTCCAAGGCCGGAGCTTTCGTGCCCGGCCATCCGGTGGCGAAGTCGGGCAACTCGGCGTACCGGCTCGATGCCGGCTTTGCCGAGATCCTGCGCGCGCCGGAGACGGACTGGAGAGCGAAGCTCGCGGCGTGGAGCAGCGAGGACGCGAAGCGCGTGCGGCTCAGGTTCCGTGCGACCCAGGCTGAGGCGACGCGCGCGGCGACGGACACGGCGCACGCCGACCTCATCCGCGCGTGCTGCGACGTGTACGCGCCGCGCTTCCTTCCGGGCTACGAGGTGTTGTACGTGGACGACGCCGACGGCGACCGCGTTTCCGAGCCCGAGCGGGAGCGGCTCTACGGCTCAGGCATCGAGATCACCCTCGGCGACGCGATGCCCGACGTGCTCCTGTGGAGCCGAGAGACCGATGCGCTGTGGGTCATTGAGGCCGTGACGAGCGACGGCGAGGTAGATCACCACAAGGTTGATCAGGTCCGCGCCTTTGCCCAGCGCAATGGTAAGGGCGTCGGCGGATTCACCACCGCGTACCCGACGTGGAAGGTCGCGGCCCAGCGGCAGGGCAAGCACAAGAACGTCGCGCCCGGCACCTACATCTGGATCCGCGAGGACGCCGCTAAACACTTCCTCGCAGAGTCGTTCGAGGTCTAGCCGAGCACCTTGTCCACGATGGCGTCGAGCCCGGCTTGGTCGGGGAACGACTTGCCGATGCGCTTGCCCATCGTCTTGAGCGCGTCGAGAGCGGGGTAGCGGAGGCTCCGCAGGTCGGTCGCGTTGACCTGCGTGTGGCCGTTGAACTGCCGGAAGTACCGATCGACGAGCGAGCAGTTCAGGTACGCGGCGAGCCCCCGAGCGAGTACCTTGGGCAAACCGCAGCCGTTCGCGTGGAAGTAATTGACATGGTTCTCGATGCCGAGTTGGGTAACGTCCGCCGGGAGTCGCGCCGGATCGCAGACGACGGCGACGACACGCCGACGCTCCTCCTTCGAGGTGAAGCGCTTAGTCAGGACGTAGGTCGCGTTGGGTACCATCAACGCCTGAGTCGCATCTTCGTCCGCGAGCCCGTTGGCCTTGCGCCCACCGATTTTCGGCCAGGCGACGTACCCGCAGTTGAAGTGCGTCGGGTAGATCAGCGGGACGGTGTTCGAGCCGGGATCGTCGCGCAAGAAGTCGCGCGCCCGGAAGTCAACGACGCGCCCGGTTGAGACGTTGATGCCCAAGTCGGCGAGCCCACAGGGGAGCGACGCCATCCGCTCGGCAACGTCGGAGTCCTCGGTCGAGGTCGCGAGATGGATGAAGGCGTTGGGGTCCTTCGGATCGACGACGACGGAGTGCGCCACCGATCGCTCCGTGATCGGCTCGCCGGGCGCGGCGCTCATTGAGAGCACGACCTTGCCGTGCGGCGCTCCTTTCCGCACGTGGAAGATGATGTTCTCTTGGAGCACGGCATCGTGCCGAAACGCGCGGTTGCGGCTCTCGAACACGTGGACGCGGAGCAAGGCGGCCTCGTCGAGGAGCAGGCGCCGGAAGGGTCGGAAGTACGGCCCGTTGCAGAAGCTCCGGGGCGTGATCGCGACCAACTGTCCGCCGGGCTCCAGGAGTCGAAGGGCGAGGCCCACGAAGGCCGTGTACAGGTTGCTCGTCTCGATCCCGGCCGCCCGGAGCAGGAGCCGTTCGCGAGAGTGGCTGCCAATCTTCCGGTACGGCGGGTTTAGGATCGCCGCGTTGAAGCGCGGGACCGCGCCTTTGCGGAAGAGGCCAACGTCCACGAACGATGCGCCATCCGCGATGAAGTCCCGATCGACGACGCGTCCGACGAAGCGGGACCGAGCGCGGCGCGCGGCGGCCTTGCACGAGCCAAGCACGTCATGCAGACCCGAGAGCATCACCGGGTCCACCTCGTAGGCAGTGGCCTCAATCGTCTGCGGCGTCGGCGTGCGTCCAAGGGCCTCGTGGACGAGCGCGGCGGTGAGCGAGCCGACCCCCGCGCCCGCGTCGAGTAGCCGTACCTCGGGGCCAAGGTCCCGGAACATGGACGCCATGAACGAGGCCACGACCCCAGGGGTCATGAACTGGCCGAGAGAGGCTCGGGCGGCCTCGTCGAGGGCCGCGTTGGCGCGCTCGCGGGTCGTGTCGGCGTCGGCGAGAAGGCTGGAGGGGGGCGTCACGGAGGCACGCTAACGAATGCCGAACGGCCCGTCGAGGGTCTGTCCGTGGCCCGGACCCTACTGGCCAACCGTGCCCGATCCGAGCGTGCGACCGGACCGCAGAGAGCGACTTCCTGGGAGCTGGCTGCGCTTGGCCCTCGCCTGGACCTTGGTCACGGAGTGCAGTCGGGGTTCGGCGATCGAGGGGCGGGTTACCAGCGGTGGTAGGCGGGGTGGCCGGGTTGGACGGCGACGAAGGTGCCGCGGCAGGTGGCGGTGGGTTGGCCGTCGGCTTCGAGGGTGGCTTCGATGGTGGCGCGGTCGGCGGTGGAGTCGAGGACGCGGGCGCGGAGGGTGAGGGGGCGGTCGGTGGGGGTGGGGCGGCGCAGCTTGACGTGGAAGTCGGCGGTGACGGTGCAGGGGGGCGTTGGGGCGCCGGCGCGGTTCATCAGGTGCCAGGCGGCGGTCCAGTTGGAGTGGCAGTCGAGCAGGGTGCCGCAGATGCCGCCGTTGAGGATGCCGTCGAAGGCCTCGTGGTGCTTGGAGGGACGCCAGGTGGCGACGACCTCGTCGCCGACGGGGAAGCTGCGGATGCGCAGGCCCTGCTCGTTGGCGGGGCCGCAGCCGAAGCAGCGGTTGGTGGGGGCGAAGCGTTCCTGGAGCGAGGGGCCGGTGGTGTCCATGGCGGGGGCGGGTGGGCTCAGGTCCACTGGTCGGCGCGCGCGACGGCGCGGGCGGCTTCGGTGACGTCGCCCTTGGGCCAGCACTCGAGGCCCACGAAGCCGTCGTAGCCCAGGGCGGCGAGCTCCTTCAGCACGCGCGGGTAGTGGATCTCGCCCGTGCCCGGTTGGTTGCGGCCGGGGTGGTCGGCGAGCTGCACGTAGCCGACCTGGTCGAAGCCCTCCCGCAGCCGACCGCACAGATCGCCCTCGCTGATCTGCATGTGGTAGAGGTCCCAGTTGATCTTGACGTGCGTCGAGTCCACCGCGCGGCAGATGCGCAGGGCGTCCTCGCTGCCATAGAGGCAGTGGTTCGGATGGTCGACGCGGCCGTTCATGGGCTCGAGGATCAGCATCACGTCCTGGTCCTCGGCGATCGGCGCCACGCGCTTCAAGGCCGTGGTGACGTGGTCGAGCATCTCCTGCTTGCTCACCCCCGCGCGGTCGTCGCCCGCGACCACGGTCATCTTCCTGGCGCCCAGGCGCCGCGCGACGCCGCAGGCCTCGCGCACCTCGCGCTCGAAGTGGTCGTGGTGCTTGGGGTCGTTGAGCTCGGGGCGAAAACCCCAGGCGGTGAACTGGGCCACCTCGAGGGAGAGCTCCTGGCACAGCGCGCCGATCGCGTCGAGGTCCTTGCCGCGCCAGGGCCAGAATTCGATCGCGGGGAAACCATGCTCGGCCGTGCGGCGGATGCGCTCGAGGAAGGGCAGCGACTGCCACCACATCTCGACGTTGACCGCGAAGCGCGTGTGGGGGGTGCGGCCGATCGCGGCCAAGTCGTCCGCGGAGGGCTCGTCCGTCCCCTGCGCGCGGGCCGCGGGGACGAGGCCGGCGGCTCCCGCCAGGGCGAGGCCGCTTCGGAGGAAGGAGCGTCGGTGGATGGGCTGCATGTTGGGGGCTGGGGTCAGGGCGCGAGGCGCGCCAGGTACTCGAGCAGATCGCGCAGGTCCTCGCGCGTGAGGAGCTCGCCCTGGCCCTCGGGCATGGCCGAGAGTCCGGTGCGGCGGGCCTGGATGGCGGCGAGCGGGAGCTCCGTCTCCACGCCCTCGGCGTCGACCACGAGCACGCGCTCGCCGTCCTCGGCCAACACGCGGCCGACGAGGACCCGGTCGTCGTCGAGCAGGAAGGTCGTCGACTCATAACCCGGGCTCACGTGCCGATTGGGCGCGACGATCGACTCGAGCAACGCGAGGCGCGTGAGCCGCGCGCCGACGTCGGCCAGGTTCGGGCCGACGCCAAGCGTTTCCGCCTGCGCGTCCGTGGCGTGGCAACGCAGGCACGACAGGTCGGCGCGCTCGAAGACCGTCCGCCCGCGCGCGGCGTCCCCGCCGTGCAGGGCGTCGAGCCAGGGCGCGAGCTCGGGATCCGCCGCGCGTCGGCGGCGCGTGCGTTCCTCGAGCAGGAGCGCGAGCACGGGCGAGCCGCTGCGCTCGATCGCCAGGACAAGGTCGAGCGCCAGCTCGTCCGCCACGAGGCCGGCATCCAGGCGCCGAGCTTCGTGGGCGAGCAACTCGAGCGCGCGCGGCTCGTGCGCCAGCCCCGCCAGCCGTGCGTAGGCCGCGCGCCGCTCGTGCAGCCCGCCCTGGGTCAACACGCGCTCGACGAGCTCGAGCAGCGCCGCGCCGCCTTGCCCGGCCTCGAAGGCTTCGAGGGCCGTCGCGCGCAGCCGCGCATCGGGGTCGGAGAGCGCGGCCTCCAGGCTCGCGCGCCACTCGGGCGCGTCGAGGGCGACCAGGGCCCGCAGCGCGGCGCGGCGTAGGCTGCTCGAGGCCGAGCGGTCCGCGCAGCGTTGCGCCAGCCACGGCCCCGCCGCGAGCCGGTGCTGCACGAGCAGCGGCACGAAGGCCGCCTTCAGCTCGTCGGGCCAGGACTCGGTCGCGCCGCCCTCGAGCCGCTCGGCCACGATCGGCCCGAGGAACGCGGCGTCCCGCGGCCCGATCGGGCGCCAGTCGCCCATCACGCGGTCGCGATCCTCCGGGTCGTGCCACTGGGCCAGGCGCTCGAGGGCCTCGACGCGCCGCTCCAGCGCCAGACCCTCGCGCGCGGCGAGGGCCAGCAGGGCCCGCGCGTCCTCCTCCCGTCCCAGCACGAAGCGCGCGTTGATCACGCGCCGGCCGAGGGCCCAGTCGCCGAGGTCCTCGCGCGCGTCGAGCGCCGCCAGCGCCGGGTAGGCCTCCTTCACGGGCAGGTCGTGGATCGCGCGCGCCGCCTCGACGACCACCAGGAAGTCCTTGTCGGCGAGGAACGCGGCCAGCTCGGGCGCCTGCTTGCGGCGCAGGGCGACCACGGCTCCCAGGCGCACGCGCGGCGATGGATCGCTCGCCAGGGCGGCCAGCTCGGATCGGCTGGCGCAGGCCGACAGGCCCAGCACCGTGCCGTGGAACAGCTCGCGCTCGGCCAGCTCGGTGCGCCGCAGCAACGCGATCAGCGGTCCGGTCGAGATCGGGTCGGCGATGCGCGCCAGGGCGCTCGCCGCCAGGTGCCGCACGCGCGGCTCGGAGTCCTCGAGCAGCGGATGCAGCTTCGCGCTCCAGCGCCGCTCGCGCCCGGTCTCGCCCAGGGTGCGCGCGGCCTGGGCGCGCACCTCGACGATCGGATCGCCCAAGAGGCGCTCGAAGCCCTCCAGCGCCGCCGCGTCGAGGCGCGCGAGCATGCCCAGGCCCCAGATGCCGTGCAGCCGCTCGAGCAGGCCTGCGCCTTCGAAGGCCGCTTGGCGCAAGGGAAACAGCCCGCCGGCGACAGTGCGCGCCAGGGCGAACTGCGCTCCCTGGCGCACGCGCCGGTCGGCGTGGGCGAGGAGCGCGCGCAGCTCGCCGGGCTCGCGCCCTTCGAAGCCGCGCCGCAGTTGATCCTGCACGTCGGCGATCCGCGCGCGCTCCTCGGCGTCGATCTCGGTCGCGAGGGCGCGATACACGCGCCCCTTGCCGGTCTGGTTCCAGCCCTCGACCCAGTCGGTCCACCACAACGCGCCGTCGGGACCGAACTGGCAGTCGGTGACGAGCGTGCCCCACACGGGGCGGCGCACCTCGCCCAGGGTGAACGACGCGCCCCTGGGCTCGACGCGGAAGGCGTGGATGCCGCTGTAGGCGGGATTGCCGCGGAAATCGCAAAGGAAGAAGTGACCGCGCCATTCGGGCGCCAGGCCGGTGCCCGGGTCGAAGGCCAACCCCGAAGGCCCGTCGCCGAGGTTGGCGAGGGGCGGCAGCAGGTAGGCCGCCTGGCCTTCGAACCAGGGCACCCACAGGCGCTCGGCGTTCCAGGGGCCGCGCAGGCCGGCGTGGTCGTTGAACTGATAGCTGTAGCGCCAGCCGCTGTCCCCGCCCTCGATCACGTACACCCAACGCGCGCGATCGCCTCCGTCGGAGTTGTTGTCGCCCGTGAAGAGATTGCCGTGGTCGTCGAAGGCGAGCTCCTGCGGATTGCGCAGGCCGGTGGCGAACACCTCGAGGTTCGAGCCGTCGGGGTCGCAGCGCAGCACCGCGCCGGTGTGGTGGTGCTCGATCACGCCCGTGGGCGTCTCGACGCGGAAGCCGCGGTCGCCGCAGGAGAAGTAGAGCTTCCCCAGGGGCCCGATCGCGAGCCCGTGCAGGTCGTGGCCGAGCAGGGCGATCTTGACGCCGTAGCCGCTCGAGAGCACCTGGCGCTCGTCCGCCACGCCATCGCCGTCCGTGTCGCGCAGGCGCCACAGGTTGGGGATGCAGGTGTAGTAGAGCCAGCCTTCGTGCTCGAGCAATCCCGCGCCGATCCCGTCAGCCGGATCGGCGAAGCCGCCGGCGAAGACCGTCGCGAGGTCGGCGACCCCGTCGCCGTCGGTGTCGACCAGACGCCGCACCCGTTCCTCGGCGCGCGCGAAGCGGCGCTCGAAGTCCGCGCCGGTGTGCTTGCGGAAGAACGCCACGCGTTCCTCGACGCTCTTGGCCGCGTGGTCGTCGTCGAGCCAATCGAGGTGGTTGCGCAGGTCGGTCACGCCCTCGTGCAGGCGAAAACTCTCGGCCACGTACACGACCCCCTGGTCGTTCACGTGGAAGCAGACGGGGTTCGCGAGCAGCGGCTCGGCGGCCCACAGGTGCGCCTCGAGGCCGGGAGCCAAGCGGAATCCGGCCAGGGCCGCGCGGCCCTCGTCCGAGGCGGGCGCGACGCGCGGCACGAAGGCATCGTCCGGGGCCACGGGTTCCTGGGAGTCGTGTCGGGGCAGGATCGCGGCCAGGAAGCAGGCGGCCGCGCCGAGGAACGGGAGCTGGAGCATCGCAGGGGTCCGGACTTCGTCCCGGGGCTCAGGCGAGCTCGGCGCGCACGCGGCGCAGGAGGTCCCGGGTCAGGCGCACGCCCTCCTCCTCGGAGTGCTTGGAGCCTTCGTACTCGATGCCGACGTAGCCCTTGTACCCCGCGTCGAGCACGATGCGCAGCATGCGGCCGTAGTCGGTGTGCACCTCGTTGCCCTGTTCGTCGAACTCGTGGGACTTGGCGCTGACCGCCTTGGCGAAGGGCATCAGCTCGCCCACGCCCCGATAGCGGTCGTAGTGCTTGCCGCCGCCCAGGTGGAAGTTGCCGAAATCGGGCAGGGTGCCGACCCCTGGGTGCCCGGCGGCGCGCATGACGCCCGCCAGCCACGCGCCGTCGGAGGAGTAGCCGCCGTGGTTCTCGACCAGGATCGAGACGCCGTAGGGCTCGCCCTGCTCGGCGAGCTGCGCCAGGGATTCGGCGACCCGTCCGGCGACCTCCTCGCGGGTGCCGTTGCCGTGGGCGTTGACGCGGATCGAGTGCCCGCCGAGGTAGGCTGCGGCCACGATCCAGCGCAGGTGGTTGCGCAGCGCGAGGCGGCGCTGGGTCGCGTCGGCCTCGCCCAGGTTGCCCTCGCCGTCGACCATGATCAGCAGGCTCTTCACGCCCGCGTCGTCGGCGCGCTTGCGCAGCTCGGCCAGGTAGCGGAAGTCGGTCGCCTTGTCCTTGAAGAAGGAATTCACGTACTCGACCGCGTCGAGCTCGAAGCGCTCGCGCGCGAAGGCCGGGAAGTCGAGGTTCGAGAGCTCGCCCGCGCGCAGGGTGCGGTGCAGGGACCACTGGGCGAGGGAGATGCGGAAGGGGAGCTCTTCGTCGCCTCCGTCCGTTGCGCCGAGCGGGCCGGTCGTCGCGCGCGGGGCGCCTGTCGCCAGGGCCGGGACCAGGGCGGCGGCCAGGCCCAGGCCTCCGGCGGCCTGCAAGAACTCTCGACGGTCGGTACGCGGCTGCATGCGGGGTCTCCTGCGGAGGGGTACGGCGGGATCCGCACGAGGATAGCGTGCCCCGGGCCGCCGCGTCCGGTCGAACCCGGCGCGCTGGCCCGCGTGCGCGGCGCCCGCTACGCTCGGCCCGATCACCCGCGCTCGAACCATGACGAACACCCGCAAGCCCGCCCTCGGCGTCTGCTCCTGGTCCCTCCAGCCCTCGGGGCCCGACGAGCTCGCCGATCGGCTCGTCGCCGCCGGCGTGAGCTGCGTGCAACTCGCCCTCGATCCCCTGCGCACCGCGCGCTGGTCGGTCGAGGCCACCCAGGGTTTCCTCGAGGACGCGGGCATCGAGATCCGCTCGGGGATGATGGCGATGGCCGACGAGGACTACTCCTCGCTCGAGGCGATCGCGCGCACGGGCGGCGTGCGCCCGGACTCGACCTGGGCCGCCAACCTCGCGGCGGCCGAGGAGAACGCGCACCTGGCGCGCGAGATGGGCATCGGCCTCGTCACCTGGCACGCCGGCGTGTTGCCCGAGGGACGTGACGACCCCGAACGCGTGAAGCTGCTGGCGCGCGTGGCCGAGATCACGGCCCACTTCGCCGAGCAGGGCGTCGCGGTCGGCCTCGAGACGGGCCAGGAGACGGCGCGCAGCCTGCTCGACGTGCTCGAGGAGCTGGCGCACCCGGCCCTGGGCGTCAACTTCGACCCGGCCAACATGATCCTCTACGACCGCGGCGATCCGATCGAGGCGCTGGCGTTGCTGGCCCCGTTCGTGCGCCAGGTGCACGTCAAGGATGCGCGCCGCACGCAGGTGCGCGGCACCTGGGGCGAGGAGGTGCGCGTGGGCAGCGGGGACGTCGACTGGACGGCGTTCTTCGGCGTGCTGCGCGAGCGCGAGGTGCGGTGCGACCTGATGATCGAGCGCGAGGCGGGCGACTCGCGCCTGGCCGACATCGTCGCGGCGCGCGAGCTGGCCCTGCGCCACCTGCGGGGATCGGGCGCGTGAGCGCCGGCCGCGCCCTGGGCGTCGGGGTGGCGGGCCTGGGCTTCATGGGCCGCACCCACGTCGCGGCCTACCTCTCCGCCGCCGCCGCCGGGTTCGCGAACCGCCTGGTCGCGGTCTGCGACCGGCACGCCGAGCGGCGCGCGGGGGGCGGGGGAGCCGCGGGCAACCTCGACTCGGGCGCGGACCAGGAAGCGCTCTTCGATCCGCGCCAGGTGCGGGGCTACGCACGCTTCGAGGAGCTGCTGGCCGATCCCGAGGTCGAGCTGATCAGCATCTGCACGCCGACCGACACGCACGTCGACCTGGCGATCGCCGCGCTCGAGGCCGGCAAGCACGTGTTGGTCGAGAAACCCGTGGCCCTGCGCGCGGCCGACGTCGCGCGCCTGCTCGCCGTCGCCGAACGCGCCTCGGGCGTCTGCATGCCCGCCATGTGCATCCGTTTCTGGCCCGCCTACGCCCACCTGCGCGCGGCCATCGCGGACGGCCGCCACGGAGCCGTGCGCAGCGCGACCTTCACGCGCCTGTGCCCGCCGCCCTCCTGGTCGGCGCACTTCTACGGCGACCCGGCGCGCACCGGCGGAGCGCTCTTCGACCTGCACGCCCACGACGCGGACTTCGTGTTGGCCTGCTTCGGCCTCCCCGCCGCCGTCACCAGCGCGGGCACGGTCGAGCACCTGACGACCCTCTACCACTACCCCAACAGCCCCGCGCACGTGGTGGCGGAGGGTGGCTGGGACCTGGCGCCCTCGTGCGACTTCCGCATGCGCTTCACGGTGACCTTCGAGGGCGCCACGCTCGACTTCGACCTCGCCCGCGCGCCCGAGCTCGTCCTGCACCGCGGCGCCGCGCGCGAGCCGATCGAGCTCGACCCCGCCAACGGCTACGAGCTCGAGATCCGCCACCTCCTGTCCGCCCTCGCCGCCCACCGCGCCCCCGCCGTCACCCTCGCCGACGCCCACCTCCTGACCCGCCTGCTCGAGGCCGAGCAGGCGAGCCTCGAGGGCGCGGAGCGGGTCGCGCTGGCCTGAGCCCGACGGGCCGCCCCGGGTCCGGGCGCCAGGGGTGCGCCCATCGGGATCCGCTGCAAGATCCAGCGGCCGCCGAGTGCAGGGTACGGGGCGGGCATGGTGCCCGCTCCCGACCCCCAAGAGGCCACCATGCCCCATCGCTCTCCGACCTGTTGGACCTTCCTCGTCACCCTGATCCTGATGGAGAGTGGGAATGCGCAGACGGACGCCAGCTCGAGGATCCAGCCCATCACCACCCAGGTGAAGGCCGGCGGCACCTACCACGCCGCGACCCGAACCTGGACGCGCACCGCCACTCCGACGGCCAACCTCACCGGGCCGATCCTCTACGACAACACCTGCACCGTTGGCTTCTTCGTCGGCCTGTCGGCCGGCGAGTCCCTGGTCGACAGCGGCCGACTGCCCAGCACGACCTCGCCCGCCAGCTCGACCTCGGTCGTCGGCACCGCGGACGCTTATGTGATCGACCGCTTCGAGGTCGCCTACTGCACCTCCGAGACGGCCGTGACCCTCGAGGTCGCCCACTTCGAGTGCTACGGGGCCGCCCTGTGCGCGGACCAGACCCTCAACACCACCCTGGTCAGTGCCATTGCGATCGCGGGTGCACCGGCTTCCGCATCGAGTGGATCTCTCAGTTGCTGGACGCTTCAGGTCGATCTGCGCAACTCGCCCCTCGAGTTCACGATGAAGGCCGACTGCGATGGCGTCTACGGCGGCGGTCCGAGCGTCGCCGAGACCTTCGGGTGGGAGTACTTCCAGCTCGGCGGCGGCGTGAGCGGTCACGCCGGCCCGCTCATCGCCGGTGACCCCTTCGGTCTGTTGACCGGCACTCCCTGTCCCTTCGGCGCGGGCACCGCTTTCAATCCGCTGCCTGGACCAGGTACCGGCCTCGACACGCAGGACACCTGGACCAGCTACCTTCCGGGTGCCTCTTACTCCTCGGGATCTGCCTTTGCTGGGTGTTTCTTCTTCGGTGGGTACACCGGCGGCAACCTGTACGGCAGCTTCTACCACCGCATCGGGGGTGACCAGAACTGCTCGATCCTAGCGTTCTGCCCCGGTGACGGAAGCGGATCCCTGTGCCCGTTCGGGAACCCGAATGACGGCTCCAGCGGGTTGGCCGGGTGCGCGAACAGCGCCTTCGATGGAGGGGCCAAGCTCTGGTTCGGTGGTTGCAATTCGATCGATGGAGAGAACCTCGTGCTCCGAGGGTCCTTCCTGGCAACTTGCATGAACCCGACCGCGCTCTTCATTCAAGGCAACAACGCCCTGGGTGGAGGGAATGGTGTACCTTTCCTCGACGGCCTACGCTGCGTCGGTGGGAGCGTCGTGGCGTTGCAGAAGGTGGTGGTCGACTCCGCGGGCCACTGCCGGAGTACGGTGAATATCGCCGCCGTGGGCGGCGTCGCACCCGGCGACGTCCGGCGCTACCAGATCTGGTACCGGGACCAGTGTGGATTCACCGGATACAACTTCAGCAATGGGCTCGAGATCGCCTGGGCGCCGTGAGACTGGGCGAGGGCCGGTCGGGCCATCGTCCTTCGCATCCATGCAGCGTTGGCGCGGGTTGGAACGTAGAGGGGTCCTCCCTGGACCCCTGTATCCGGGGAGACTTCCGGCGCTCGAGCGATCAGGGCTTGCGGACGCGGTCAAGGAGGTGGTCGGCGGCCCGGAAGTCCCACTCCATCAGCTCGCCGACCTCCCCGGCGGAAGCCAGCACCGGTAGGGTGGGATGGAACGCGAGGGAGAAGATCGCCAGATCATGTTCCTCGGCGTCGAAGAGCGTCCGGCAGGAAGGCCACTCGAGGACGAAGATGCGGCGACCGCTGCCGGCCGCGAGGTAGCGTCCGTCCGGACTGAAGGTCAGGGCCCAGACCGAGAATGGAGAAGCCTGCGAGAGCGTGTGCGTTCGTAGTGGCCGAAGCGCGAGGGGCTCCCACACGGCGATGCGGCTCGCTTCGTGCCCGCTGACCACGTGGCCGGTCTGCGGGTGGATGGCCAGGCCGTGGGCCGTGGTGAAGTGCCCCGGTTCAGCGAGGATCGGGTCGGAGCCGGGCACCCACCAGAACACACGGCCCTCACGCACCGTCCCGGCGATCCAGCGACCATGCGGGTCGAACGCGAGACGCGGCACCCGAGGCTGGCCGGCCCGTAGTCGGGTGGTCAGGGGAGGAGCCAAGCCGTCGACCGGTTCGACCGTGATATGGCCGTGCTCGTCCGCCGCAGCCAGGCGGGATCCGCTCGGGTCCAAGGCCAACGCGCTGATCATCCCGGGGTGACCGGCATGCCATCGCAATCCGGGTTCTCCCGATCGGTGCGTGCTTCCCACTCTCCCGCGTTGAGTCGAGAAGTAGACGCGGCCGTCGCTTCCCACATCCACCTGGAGGATCAGATCTCCGAGTTCGGCCACGGTCAGAGCGTGCGTCTCGCCGCGTTCGAAGAACAGGAGTTCGTTACGTGAGCTTGCGACCCATCCGCTGCCATCCGGTAGCGCTCGAACACCGTGCAGGGTGCCTGCCGAGGTTCTCGACGACAGCATTCGGGGCAGGTCCACAGTCTCCGCGCTGAACACGGTCAGCGTCCGATCGATGTTCAGCGTGGCGACGAGTTGACCGGCACCCATGCTGGCCATCTGCTGGAGGCTCGACGTGTCCCGCCAGGGATCCCTCCGGATCCAGTGCTCGGGTGCGTCCGAGAAGCGCGCGGCTCGAAAGCCCTGTACTTCGTCCGATACCAAGGCGCGCAGCGAGCTTCCCGCCAACGGAAGGGCGCGTACCGGGTTGTTGCTCCAGTGGAGCTGGTGGCGAACCCCTCGCTCCGTGTCGAAAACGGCCAAGCGGGGCTCAATGAGCAACCAGTGTCCGTTGTCCAGCTCCAGCACCGAGGCACCACTAGGGACGGGGGCGCCCTCCCCCAACGGTTCGTCAGAGCCGATGGTATGGACGAGCGTCCGACCTTCGCGATCCACTAGCAAGAGCTTGGAGTCGTCGTCGAGGAAACAGGCCGAGTAGAATCGAAAGTCGTCCGGCAACACGCGCGTCTCGAGCGGGTCTTCCAACTCGGGGTCGATGAGGATCAGGGCTTCACGCTCCGCGGACGTCGCCGCGATCAAGGACCGGGATTTGGCCCAGTATGCGGGATAGAGACCGACGAGCTCGCGTAGCTTGAGCTCGGCTCCGGGAGGACTGAGGGCAAGCAAGCTGTATCCGGGAACGCCACCTGGCCCTTCCATGTAGGACAGCGCATGGCGGCCATCGTGGGAGAGCAACAAATGCCCGAACCCATGAACTCCCAGGTCCGCGTATGACAGAGTGCGTCGTGCGCCCGATGTTTGCAGGAGTTCGACTCGTCCATCCGACGTCGCCAAGCCGAGCCAGTCTCCAGACTCGGCCGCCGAGAGGTAGCTCCAATCATGGCCTGGGTCGAGGGGTATGCGCAGCAGCGCAGGGAACCTCCGCCAGACCTGGGAGGCGGCGAGGCGCCAGTGACCGAGCTCCACGCTGCCAGGCTCCGGAAGCGCCCAGTCTCCGAGCGCACCGGAAGAGAGCGTCTCGAGTCGGGCCGTCGCCGTAAGAAACTCGTCCAGGGCCGCTGCGCCGCTAGAGCGCTCCAGGATGGCAAGCATGCGCGCCGCGGTTGGATGGGCGGCCTGCGTCCAGATCCGCGTCGGCGCGATCCAGGCCAGGGCCACGGCCAGGGCGATCGCGACCGACGCGCCGGCGACGATGCGTGTTCGACGCGGGTCAGCCGGTCGCACTGGGGGATCAGCCTGCAGAGTGCGGCGCAGTTCGTCTGCGAGCTCTCCAGCGTGGGCGTAGCGCTCCGACGGAGCGACCGCCAGGGCACGGCGGAGGACCGATCGACAGGCCTCCTGCAGAGACGAAGTGTCCTCGAGCACGTCGGCGCTCTCGGCTCCGCCCGAAAGGACGTTTCTGCTTGCCGCATCCTTGTGGGCTTCGCGGCCCAAGATCACACGGTGGAGCAACAGCCCCAAGGAGTAGACGTCCGACGGGAAGCTCTCCTCCTCATCTCCCGCGAGGCGCTCGGGCGACATCCAAGCCAGGCTGCCAACGAGTTCGCCTGTCCGTGTATGAAAGCTGTTCGTCGGACCGCGGTCCGCTCCGGAGTGCAGGTGCTTGGCGAGACCGAGGTCCAGCACTCGCGCTCGACCCTCGAGGTCGACGAGCACGTTCGAGGGCTTGATGTCACGATGGACGATCCCCGCGGCGTGCGCGCAGGCGACTGCATCGCAGACCTCGAGGAAGCTGCCCAGGATGCGCTGCGTCGCCCCGGCAGGATCATGGGAGCGCAGTTCGTCGGCCCAGGCGTCGAAGTGTCTCCCGTCCACGAGCTCCATGGCCAGGTAGAGGACCCCCTCGGCGGTCTCGCCGGCCGCGTGGACCGTGACCAAGTTGGGGTGCTGGAGGCGATGGGCTAGCCTGATCTCGCGTAGGAAGCGCGCGCGCTGGGACGTCGTGGCCATTTGGCCCTGGAGCAGGAGCTTCAGCGCCACTCGACGACCGGTCGAGAGCTGAACAGCCTCATGGATCTCACCTTGGCCTCCGCGGCCAATCGAGCGAATGAGCCGAAACTCCTCGGGGAATGCGTTCCACTGCTGCCGAGTAGCCGCGGGAGCGCACAGTGCGTTTCGAAGGCTGACGAGCAGTGCGGTCTCGCCGCGCACGTGTTCCAACTCACGGGTGCAGTCGGCGCAGGAGTCGATATGAGCGCGCTCATCGGGCTCGGCCGACCCACCCGCGATGCGCTCGAGAGCCTCCTGGTCGAGGCAGTCCATCAGAGGTCCTCGTAGGCAGCGCGTAGCTCCTCGCGCAACGCGATCAGGCGTTCGAGGCAACGGGACTTGATCGCGTAGACCGTTGCGTGCGACACCCCGTAGCGCTCGGCCACCGCTTCGACGGGGTCGCCGCGTAGTCCATAGTCGTTGAAAATCGCCAGGCTCCTGTCCTCGATGCCGGTCGTGCGCGCCAGCAGGGCGAAAGCCCGGCGCAGGATCTCGGCTTGCAACTCCGCCTCCCAGAGAACCTCGAGTTCCTGGGGTCCCTGTTGCGCTAGGAGCAAGAGCACCGTATCTCTGCCGGCGGGCGCATTGCGTCTGCGGCTATTCAGGCTGTCTAGGGCCCGATGGCGCGCGATGCCGAGCAAGTAGGCGCGCAGGCGGCCACGGCCCCGCTCGTACCGTCCCGCGCGATGGTCGCGGAAGAACTCGAGCAGGCTCTCCTGGGCGACGTCGGCCGCGTCCGCTTCCTCCAGGCCCATTCGCAACGCCAGGTGGAACACGATCGGCCGATACCGCCTATCGAACTCCTCCCAGGCGTCGGAGTTCAGGCCATCGCGCAGGGATTCGAGCAGGGCGGTCGTGGTGGCCGTGATCGAGGGAGGCATGGCCATTCGAGACGTCCGTGATCGGGCCGAGGTTCTGTCCGCTATCCCTGGCCCAGGCGGCAGGGTAACCGACCGTCGGCGTGGAAACGGCGGGAGGGACGCCAGGGAGGGCGCCGCCCCGGTTGCCCACGAGCGCGCTCGGCAGGGATGCGCGCTGAACCCCCCGGGCGCGGGCATCCCGGTGGTCCGCAGGGCCGGGACGCCCTGCTCCGGGATCACCCTCCCTCCGCGCCGGAACCCTGGCCGCGTCCCTGGCCGGAGCTTCCCGCGAATGGGAGGGCGCCGGCGTGGCCTCGCGTCTCGCTGGCCTGGGCGGACCCGGGCCCAGCGGGCCCCGTGGGCGCAGGGTTGACCCGTCGCGCGCCGATCGCGGTAGCCTGGGGTCCAGGAGGACCTGCCATGCACCCCGAAGTCGCCGGATACATCCAGCGCGTGCCGGCGGAGCAGCGACCCCACCTCGAGGAGCTGCGCCACCTGATCCTGGGCTTCTTCCCGGACGCGGAGGAGACCTTCGAACACTTCCCCGTCTATGCGCGCGGCGGAACCTGGCTGGCGGGTTTCGCGTCGCGCAAGAAGGGCATGATGTTCTACCTGATGGACCCCGCGCTCCTCGACGCCTTCGAGGAGCGACTCGGGCCGCTGCGTTCGGGCCGGAGCTGCGTCGAGTACCGGGCCAGCGACGACCTGACGCTCAAGGAGACCCGCGGACTGATCCTCGAGCTGCTCGCCGCGGCGGCGCGCAGCCACAGCGCCCACGGCGTCTGATCAGCCTCGACGGCGCCGGGCGCGCAGCAGCGCCTTCTCGCCCTCGACGATCCAGAAGATCGCGAGGCCCGCGCCGCTGGCCCACAGCCAGTCCGCGAGCTCGAGCGGCGCCGTGCCGAACCAGGCCTGGAAGCGCGGCAAGTACGTGAAGGCGGCTTGGAAGAGCAGCAGCAGGGCGCCGGCCACGAGGGCCGCGCGGTTCGCGACCAGCCGCCCGGGCAGGAACGAGCGCCCGTGGATGTAGCGCGCGTTGAAGAGGTAGAAGACCTGGCCCGCGACCAACGTGTTGACGGCCAGCGTGCGCGCGGTGGCGGTGTCGCGGCCGGCATCCAGCTCGCGGTAGAAGAGGAACTGCGCGGCGGCCGCCACCAACGTCGAGACGAAGGCGATGCGCCAGAGCAGGTAGCCCGAGAGGATCGGCTCGTCCCGCGGGCGCGGCGGGCGCTCCATCAGGCCCGGCTCGGCCGGCTCGAAGGCCAGGGCCAGCGCCAGGGTCACCGCCGTGATCATGTTGACCCACAGGATCTGCACCGGCGTGATCGGCAGCTCGCCGAAGGCCAGCGCCACCGCGCTCAGGACCATCAGGCCCTCGGCGCCGTTGGTGGGCAGGATGAACAGGATCGTCTTCTTGATGTTGTCGTAGACCGTGCGGCCTTCCTCGACGGCCCGCGCGATGGTGGCGAAGTTGTCGTCGGCTAGCACCATCTCGGCTGCGCCCTTGGCGGCCTCGCTGCCCTTGATGCCCATGGCGACGCCGATGTCGGCCTGCTTGAGGGCGGGCGCGTCGTTGACGCCGTCGCCGGTCATGGCCGTGACCTCGCCGCGCGCCTGCAGGGCCTGCACCAGGCGCAGCTTGTGCTCGGGGCTCGAGCGCGCGAACACGTCGTTCTCCTCGACCAGCGCGATCAGCTCCCCGTCCGTGGCGGCCTCGACCTCACGGCCGCTCAGCGCGTGCTCGCCGTCCCCGATGCCCATGCGCGCGCCGATGCTGCGCGCGGTGAGCAGGTGGTCCCCGGTGATCATCTTGACCCGGATGCCGGCCCGCCGGCAGGAGTCCACGGCCTCGATCGCCTCCTGGCGCGGTGGGTCGATCAGGCCCGCGACGCCGAGCAACACGAGATCCTCGGCGACGTCCTGGGCCCGCAGCTCGGCCTGCCCCGGCGCGGCCGCCTTCGTCGCCAGCGCCAACATCCGGTACCCCTGGCCCGCCAGCGCGTCGACGCGCCGCTGCCACGCGGCGCGGTCGAACTCGACCTCGCCCTGCGCGCCGAGCGCGCGCGAGCACATCTCGAACAGGCGCTCCGGAGCGCCCTTGACGTCGATACGCCGTTCCTCGCCCTCGCCGCGGTGGAGCGTCGCCATGTAGCGTTGTTCGGACTCGAACGGAATCGCATCGAGGCGGCGGAAGCGGGCGCGCACCTGGGCGCGGTCCAGCCCGAGCTTGCCCCCCAGGACGAGCAGCGCGCCCTCGGTCGGATCACCCGACAACTCGCGCTCGCCATCCGGCGTTGGATCGGCGAACTCGGCGTCGTTGCACAGGAGGCTCGTGTGGGCGAGCTCAGCCAGCGCGGGCGACGATGCCGTGGCGAGCCGATCTTGGGTCGCGCGCACCTCGCCCTCGGGAGCGTAGCCCTCGCCGCTGACCTCCAACTCACCGTCGGCCACCAAGAGGCGCGCCGCCATCATCTCGTTGCGCGTCAGCGTGCCGGTCTTGTCCGAGCAGATGACGGTCACCGAACCCAGGGTCTCCACGGCGGGCAGATGCCGGATCACGGCCCGACGGCGGGCCATGCGCTGCACCCCCAGGGCCAGCGTGATGGTCAGGATCGCCGGCAGGCCCTCGGGGATGGTCGCGACGGCGAAGCTGACGACGATCAGGAAGCGCTCGCCCAGGGAGTAGTCCCGCAGCCACCAGGCGAAGAGGAACAGCAGCCCCGCCAGGACGCCGATGGCGAGCGAGAGCTGGCGGCCGAAGCGCCCGATCTTCTCGAGCAGCGGGGTGGTGAGGTCCTCGACCCGCGCGACCAGGGTGCCAATGCGGCCGATCTCGGTGGACTCGCCCGTGCTGGTCACGACGCCGTGTAGCTGCCCGGCGCTGATCAGCGTCCCCGAGTGCGCCATCGAGGCCCGGTCGCCGAGCAACGCACCCTGGGCCACGGGCGCGGCGCGTTTCTCGACCGGCACCGACTCGCCGGTGAGCGCGGCCTCGTCGGCCTTGGCGCCGCGGGTCGCGATCACGCGCAGGTCGGCCGGCACGCGGTCGCCGCTCTCGAGCAGCACCACGTCCCCCGGGACGAGCTCCTCGGCCGGGATCTCGCGCTTGCGCCCGCCGCGCAGCACCACGGCCTCGAGGGTGAGCAAGCGGCGGATGCCCTCCAGCGCGGCCTCGGCCTTGCCTTCCTGGACGAAGCCGATGATCGCATTCACGACGACCACGGCCAGGATGACCCCGGTGTCGATCCACTCCTCGAGCAACGTCGTCAGGACGGCGGCGCCGAGCAGGACGTAGATCAGGACGTTGTGGAACTGGGCGAGGAAACGCAGCAGCGCGCTGCGCCGCGGCTCCTCGGGGAGCCGGTTGGGCCCGTACCGTTCCAGGCGCCGGGCCGCTTCCTCGACCGAGAGGCCCAGCTCGGCGTCGCTCCCGAGCTCGGCGAGCACCGCGTCCACATCGAGCGCGTGCCAGGCTCGAGCCGGCCGCGCCAAGTCCGTGTTGGCGAGTTCGTTCATCAGCAGGTCGTCCAGGTTCCAGGGCGACCCACGGGGCGGGTCGGAGTGGGTCTCGCGCGCGGCGGTCGAGTGCAAGGCCCGCAGGGTCGCTAGGATATCGGCGCACGCACCCGGTCGGAGCGGCGCGACCGCTCGCCGCACTTCGGACGCGTGTCGGATCGAACCCAACCGACGATCGACGGCCGCGATCGCGCACAGCCCGAAGGGCAATCATGGGACGACGCATCTGGAGCGCGCTCGCCATCGCGGCCGGGGTCGCAGGCTCGCTGCTCGTCTGGGCATGGCTCGATGGGCGAACGGCGGCGACGGGAGGCGTCGCGCCGAAGGCCGCCCTGGCGACCCGTGGGCCGTCGGGGGAGGGCAGCGCGGAGCTCGAGCGCTCCGAGGAGCCCAGGACGGCGATCCCCGCCGCGGAGGATGCCGCGGGCGAGGTGCCAGGGATCCCGGCGGAGCGCGCGTTGCCCGCGGGCGGGCTCGTGGTCGAGGTCGTCGACGCGCAGGCCCTTCCGGTGCCCGGCGTCTCGGTCGAGTTCGTCTACCGCATGCCGGGGGGCAAGGGGGAACGGCTCGCCGTCGCGACGGCGCGCGCCCCCGACGGCCTGGCGCACTTCGACCTGGCGCCCATCACCGCGTTCCGCGAGCGCCTCCGCGGCCACTCCCTCGCCGTGGAGCCCGGCCTGCGGGCCGACTTCGCGAGCGCCGAACCGGTGCGCGTCGCTCTGGCCGCTTGGCCGCTCGACGGGGATCGCGTGCGCCTCGAACTGCCGTCCGCCGGCGCGCTCCACGTGCGGTTGCTCGACGCCGCCGGGAACGCCCTCGACGCCGGCCAGGTGGCCTGGTTCTGGCTCCCCGCCGACGTCGCCGCCGCGCAGCCCGACGCTGGCTACGAACGCATCGGGCAGCACCTCGTCGACACGCGGGGAGGGCTGGCTCGCATCGAGCCCGTCGGCCTGGGCCTCACGTTCCAGTTGAGCGTCTCGTCGCCGGGCCTGGGCGCGGTCGCGCCGCGTGGGATCGAAGGCCCCCGTTCCCCGGGCGAGGTGCGCGTCGTCGACGTGCGCCTGGGGCCGCCCGTGGCGACGCTGCGCCTGCGCGTCCTCGATCCCCGCGGCGCCCCGCTCGCGGACGCGCGCCTGTGGGCCGAGCTGTGGGCCGATCCCGAATGGGTGCCGCCGCCCGCCGCGGGCCCACCGCGGGCGCACTCCTTCAGCCTGTCCACCGACGCGGAGGGCTGGGCTGCCGTCCCGCGCGCACCGGGCAGCGCGCCGGTCGCGCCGCGGCTCGACCTCAGCCTGCGTTCGCGCGGTTCCCTCGCCCAGGACGATCCCGACTGGAGCACCGCCAGCGTGCTACTGC
>CAYMYN010000001.1:341177-352304 GCA_964394665.1 uncultured Planctomycetaceae bacterium | reverse complement strand
CTGCCCACGACCCTCGGCGAGGGCGAGGTCGTCGTCCTGGGTGACGTGCAGCTCGCGCCCGTGCCCGTCCTGCTGGCGGGGACCGTGGTCGACGTCGCGGGCGAACCCGTCCCGCAGGTCCAACTGAACTTCCGCGAGCGCCACGGCGAGGGCCGCGAGCACCGCTGGTACAACCTCGCCGACGGCGGCGTGCGCGCCGATGCGAACGGACACTTCCGAGTGCGCGGCGTGCGCCTTCCGCGGGCCCTGGGCCTGACCGCGCGCGCCCAGGGCTTCGAGGTGCTCGAGCTCGACGACCTGCCGATCGGCGCCCTCGACCAACGCGTGGTGCTCCAGCCCAGCGGCGCGGCGCCCCCCAGCGGCACCCTGCGGGTCGAGGTCGTGCTCGACGAGGGCATCCCCTTCCTGGGGCTGCTCCTGCGCCTGCGCGCGCGGGCCGGCCGATCGCGCACGCCCGATTGGTATCCGGGGCGCGTGCTGGCCTTCGACGGCCTGACGCCCGGCACCTACGACGTGTGGATGGAGACGCGGGACGGCGGCTTCGAGCTCGGTCGCGTCGAGGGCGTCGAGGTCGTCGCGGGACGCGCGACCTCAGACCCGCGCCTCCTGCCCCTCGACCTGCGCGGCGCCGCGCGCCTGGTCCGCTTCCAGTTCGTGCGTCCGGACGGCACGCCCTGGCGGCGCACGGAGTTCGTCCTCGGCTCCGTGGCGGGCGACGCCGACGTGAACCTGCGCACCGATGACGAGGGCCTCGCGGCCTGCATCCTGCCGCGTTCGCTCGCGCGCGTGCGCATCGCGGGCTCCGCGCGCGAGCCGCTCCAGGTCGACCTGGGCACCGCCGACGGTCCGCTGCGGGTCGAGTTCGCGCCCGAGTGACGGACGCGGCGCGGATCGCCGCTCCCGTGGCATAGTGGGGCGCCCCCCGTCGCGATGCGTACCGCGTTCCCCCCTCCCCTGCGCGCCCTCCCGCTCCTCCTGGCCCTGCTCGCCCCCGCCGCCGCGCAGCAGGGCGACGTGCCGGGCGAGGAGCAACCGCCGCTCCCCGCGCACCTCGCGGTCCCGCCCGCGGTGGTGCGCACGCCGCGGGAAGCGCTGGAGCTCTTCGCCCTGCCGCCGGGGCTGCGCATCGAGCTCGCGGCCGCCGAGCCGCTCGTCGAGGATCCGGTGCAAGCCGTGTTCGACGAGGATGGACGTCTGTGGGTGTGCGAGATGCGCGGGTACATGCCCGACGCCGAGGGGCGCGGCGAGCACGAGCCGGTGGGCGTGATCGCGGTGCTCGAGGACGCGGACGGCGACGGGCGCTTCGAGCGACGCACGGAGTTCCTCTCCGGCCTGGTCCTGCCGCGGGGCGTTGCGCCGGTGCGCGGGGGAGCGCTCGTGCTGGCGCCGCCCGAGTTGCTCTTCGCCGAGGACACCGACGGCGACGGGCGAGCCGATCGCATCACCGTCGTCGATCGGGGCCTGGGCGGGCGCGACAACCCCGAGCACGCGGTCAACGGCCTGCTCTTCGGGCTCGACAACGCGTACTGGTGCGCGAACCATCCTTGGCGCTACCGATTCGGATCCCAGGGTTGGACGCGCCTGCCGACCGCCGGCGGCGGCCAGTGGGGGATCGCGCGCGACGACCTGGGCCGCATCCTGTTCAACACCAACTCCGAGGCCCTGCGCGGCGACGCCTACGCCTCGTGGTACGCGATCCGCAATCCCAACCACGGCCGCGCGAGCGGCGTCAACGAGACGGTCGTCGAGGACCAGCGCGTGTTCCCCGCGCGCGTCACGCCGGGCGTCAACCGCGGCTATCGCCCCGGGTTCCTGCACGAGGGATACCTCGTCCAGTACACCGCGGCCTGCGGACCGCTGGTCTATCGCGAGGCGCTGCTGCCCGCCGAGTACCACGGGAATGCCTTCGTGTGCGAGCCCTCCGCCAACCTCGTCGCGCGCTACGCGCTGCTGGAGGACGCGAACGGCCGGCTGCGCGGCGAACCGCGTCGCGCGCGCCACGACTTCCTGAGCTCGACCGACGAACGATTCCGACCGGTCAATCTCTTCCCCGGTCCCGACGGCGCGCTGTACGTCGTCGACTTCTACCGCGGCATCCTCCAGCACCGCATCTTCCTGACCACCTTCCTGCGCAAGCAGATCGAGGAGCGCGGCCTCGACCAGCCCACGGGCCTGGGGCGCATCTGGCGCATCGTGCCCGACGGCGAGCGTCCCGCGCCCGCCCCGCCGCGCCTCTCGGAGGCGAGTTGGGAGGAACTCGCCGAGCTGCTCGCGCACCCCGGCGGCTGGTGGCGCGACCAAGCCCAACGGCTGTTCGTCGAGGACGGCGAGGGTTCACGCGCGGCGCGCGCGGCGCTCGAGAGCGCGTTGGCTTCCGCGGAAGCCCTGGCGCGCCTGCACGCCCTGTGGGCCCTCGAGGGCGCGGGCCTGCTGCGGCGCGAACACGTCCTCGCCGGCCTCGCCGACCCCGACCCGCGGGTGCGCCACGAAGCGTTGCGGGTCGGCGAAACGTCGCTGACGACCGGCGAGGCCCAGTCGACCGCCCGCGCCCTCGAGGTCGGCCGCGAGCCGGGGCGCCTGCGGCGCCAAGCGTTGCTGTCGCTCGGGGAGGCGCGCAGCGCGGCGGGCGACGCGGCGCTCGCCGAGCTGATGTCGCTCGACGCGGGCTCGCCCGAGCTTCGATCGGCCGCGCTCTCGGGCCTCCTCGGGCGCGAGCTCGAGTTCCTGCGCAGGCTCCTCGAGGACGAGCGTTGGCGCGAGCCCGCGGCGGGCCGCGACACGTTCGTGCGCCTGCTGGCGCGCTGCGTCGCGCGCGAGGGGTCGGGCGAGCGCGTCGAGGGCGTGCTCGACGCAGCCCTCGAAGGAACGCGACCCGCGTGGCAACGCGCGGCTCTCCTCGCGGGCCTCGTCGAGGGACGACCGATCGGCCCGGATGGCAAACCCGCGCCGATCCGGCTCGCGCACGAGCCGGCGCGCTTCGCGGAGCTCGCCGAGGACGGGGACACGCGGGAGATCCGCGCCGCCCTCGCCTGGCCGGGCCGGCCCGGTTTCGCGCTGGCGAAGGTCGAGCCCCTCGACGCCGAGCAGACGGCGCGCTTCGAGCGCGGCCGCGAACTCTACGCCGCCCACTGCGCGAGCTGCCACCTGGCGAGCGGCCAGGGCGAGGCCGGCAAGGCCCCGCCCCTGCGCCACACGCCCTACGTCCTCGGCTCGCCCGAGCGGTTGATCCGCATCGTGACCGGCGGCCTGATCGGTCCGATCGAGGTCCTGGGCAGCACCTGGGACCTCGAGATGCCAGCCCACGCCCTCGACGACGACGAGGTCGCCGCGGTGCTCACCTACCTGCGCCGCGCCTGGGGCCACGGCGCCCCGCCGATCGCCCCCGCCGACGTGCGCCGCGTCCGCTCCGAGCCGCCCCTGGGCCGCCCCTTCACCGCCGCCGACCTCGAGCGCGCCGAGGAATCCGCCGTGCGCTCCGAACGCTGAGCAGGGCCGCGCGGCAACGTGGGACGGTTCGCGGCACGGGCGGACGGGTGCGGATCGATACGGGGCGTCGGCGGGTGCGACCGGAGGTCACAGGCGGCGGTTTCGTCGTTGTACGAGCGGTTCCGGGGCGGCCGCGGCGGCGTAGCCTTGGGAGACGCGGGCGTGACGGCGGTCCACGGACAGCCGCCCTGCCCGCGCCCATTTGAGAACCCGCGCAGCGCCCGCCCTTCGCGACCGTGCCGCGTCGGGCCCCTGCGACTCACGGAGCCACCAGATGCCGAGACCCGCACTCGTTTCCGTCGCGCGCGCCGCCGCGCTGTTCGCCGCGTTCGTGCCTACCCTGGCCGTCGCGCTGCCCCAGGAATCCGTGCCCTTGCCGCGGGTGCGCGAGGGGGGCACGCCCTTCGATCCCGCCCAACGAATGACGCCCTTCGCGGTCGACGTGGCGGGCGCGATGCTGGCCCCCAGCTCCGGGGTGCTGGCCTCGCCGGCGGAGTACACGCCGACCCGCGGCGTGCTGTTCCGCTACAGCACGGGCGCTTGGCCGAGCGTCGTGCGCGACTGCGTCGCCGCGCTGACCGGCGATCCGGCCCACGACGACATCGCCTACGTCGTCGTCTCCAGCACCTCCCAGCAGAACTCGGCCGCCAGCAGCTTCGCGGCGGCGGGCGCGGACCTCTCGAAGGTGGTGTTCATCCAGCAGCCGACCAACTCGATCTGGATGCGCGACTACGGCCCGCACTTCGTGTGGCAGGACGGCGCCCTGACGATCGCGGACAGCCACTACTACCCCAACCGCCCCGCGGACAACTTCATCCCGACCCGCGTGGGCGACGAGGACTTCGGTGTCCCGACCTACGACATGGGCCTGTACTTCTCGGGCGGCAACTTCATGCCCGGGCCGGGGCGCAGCGCCTTCATGTCGGCGCTCGTGAACCTGGACAACCCCTCGGGAGCGGGTTGGAACAGCACCTCGATCGCCGACATCTACTCGCGCTTCCAGGGCATCGACGTGGTGCACGTGTTGCCCCAGTTGCCGACCACGGTCGACGGCACGGGCCACATCGACATGTGGATGTACATCGTCGATCCCACCAACGTGATCATCTCGCGCTTCAAGCCGGGTTCGAACGCGACCGCGATCCAGATCACGGACAACGCCGCGATCTACATGCAGAACCTGGGCTTCACGGTGCACCGGCCCTGGGCCTGGAACTCCGGCGGCGTCCACTACACCTACGCCAACGCCTTCCGCGTCAACGACCGCATCTTCGTGCCCTCCTATGGCTCGGGGAACGCGGCCTACCTGGCGGACGACTCCTTTGCGATCTCGACCTGGCAGACGGCGGCGGGTCCGGGCGTCGAGATCATCCCGATCGACTGCTACGGGATCATCCCGGCCTCGGGCGCGATCCACTGCATCGTCAAGCAGGTGCCGCGGCGGACCGAGCCGGTGCCCGCGGTGCACGTCGTGCGGCCCGATGGTGGTCAATTGCTCGCCGCGGGCGAGACCTACGAGATCGAGTGGGCCGTGACCGACACGGACAACGTGCCGATCCCGATCGTCGAGTTGTCCTGGTCCCCGGACGGGGGAAACCAGTGGCTTCCGATCGCGAGCGTCGCGAACACCGGCAGCCATGCCTGGACGGTGCCGGTCGTCGCCACCGACCGGGCGCGGGTCCGGGTGCGCGCGACCGGGCTCGGTCTCGGGATCTCCGAGGCCCAGAGCGCGGCCGACTTCCGCATCGCCCCCGCGCGCCGCACGCTGTACGACTTCTCGAGCGGCGCCGGCTTCGACCGTTGGGCGTGGGGCTCGCAGACGTCCAGTTGGAACGCCGTGAGCGGCGTGCGCCAGGCGGTGAGCAACCCGCTTTCCGCGGCCAACTACGCCGCGCTCGCGACCTCGAACGCCACGGCGGGCGACTCCGACACGGGTCGCTACATCTCCCCGACGCCCAGCTCGGGCTTCGAGTCGACGCACGTGCTCGAGTTCACGCTCCAGGAGGATCCCGCGCGCATCCTGGACCTCGAGATCCTGGTCGAGGGCTACGCGCAGAACTGCACCGAGCTCGAGCTCTACGTGTGGGATCCGCTCGCCGGCCAGTGGGGTGACGGCCGGGGCAACCACGGCCAGAACAACTACCTCGACAGTTGGGCCGGCACCCGCGACGGGTTCATCCGCGCGAACCTCCGCACCGACATCCCGCGCTACGTCGGAGCGGGGAACCGGGTGACGTTCCTGCTGTATGCCGAGCGCGCCGGGTACCGCTCGTTCCTCGACTACGTCCGTCTGAGCGTGACCGAGGTCCCCGAACCCGCCCAGACGTTGTGCGCCGGCGACGGCAGCGCCGCCGCCTGCCCCTGCGGCAACTTCGGCACGAGCGGCCGGGGCTGCGCCAACTCGGCCACGTCCGAGGGCGCGTCGCTCTTGGCCTTCGGCACGGCGAGCGTGAGCTCGGACGACGTGTGGCTCGCCTGCCAGGGCGTTCCGGCCACGGCCTCGATGCTCTTCTTCCAGGGCACGGCGCCCGTGAACGGCGGCGCGGGCGTGGTGTTCGGCGATGGCCTGCGCTGCGTCGGCGGAGCCGTACGCCGCTTGGGCGTGCGCATCGCCGCCGGCGGCGTCGCGGGCTACGGTCCGGGTACGGGTGACCTGCCGATCTCGATCTCCGGCGCGTTGCCGGTCCTCGGGGGCACCTTCTACTACCAGTCGTGGTACCGCGACACCGCGGGTACGTGCACGCCGGGGACCTTCAACCTCACCAACGCGCTGGCGATCCCCTGGACGCCCTGACGCGGTCTTCGTCGGTCCATCAGGCCGCCCCGGGGTTCGCCGCTCGCGAGCTCCGGGGCGGTTGCGCAGGCGCGGACCGCAGGGCACCACCCCAGGTGCCCTGGCTCCAGTGGTGGAGCATCGCCCACAGCCAGAAGACGTAGAAGTGGTTGTTCATGGCCAGGGCGCGGGCCGCGTTCGGGCCGTGCGCCTCGCTCCAGGCGGCGAGGCGCAGGCCCGCGAGGTGCAGGCCAGGATCTCCCCAGACCTCCAGCGTGAGGGAGAGGCCGAGCAAAGACTGCTCGAAGGGTGCGATCGCCACCAACGCGAACAACAGCCACGACGCGTACCTCCAGCGCGTGGCGACGGGGAAGGTCCAGCGCTCGAACAGACACGGGAAGATCGAGGCGTAGGCCAGGGCGTGCAGCACTACCGCCAGGGCGCGGCCGCGCTCCGAACCCTCGAGCTGGGCGCCGAGGGTCGCCGCGTACAGCGCCGCGCAGACCCAGGCGAACGTGCGCCCTCGCCGCCACGCCGCGAGGCACGCGAACAGGACCGACAGGGCGAGCGTGGACGCGGTCCATGCCGGCCAGGTCCCGTGCGTGAGCGACGAACGAGTCCAGAACGGCGTCGCGCCGCTCGCGAAGCCAGGCACGGCGAACGAGAGGAGCAGCAGCACGGGCACGGCGGCCGCGGCCAACGAGCGCAGCCGGGGACGGCCGAACTTCGGCGGCGAGCCTCGCCAGCGGCGCGTCAGGCGCGAAAGACCGACCGCCAGCGCGACGCCGATCCCTCCCAATACGACCCACCCGAGCACGCGCAGCGCGGTCCACTGGCGCGCCTTTCCCGCGGCATCCGCCAGGGTGGGCAGGAAGGCGCGCGGCAACTCCTCGCCGCGTGCCTCGAGGGCGCGGGCGAGTTCGACCCGTGCGGCTGGCGGCACACGCTGGGCACTCACCTGTTCCCGGGCCGCGGCGCGCACGCCCACGTCGTCGCTCTCGAGCCACAGGCGCGCGAGCCACGGCAGGCCCGCTTCGAGCCGGTCCAGATCCATGCCGCGCGCGCGGAGATCCTCGAGCGCTCTCCCGTCCCCGGCGCTCAGCCTGGCCGAGATCAGATGCCCCGCGAGGGAGAGGGGCGCGGGCCGACCCAGGCGACGGTGGGCCGCCTCGAGCGCTGCGCGTCCCCGGGAGTCGAGCTCGCGCCGGCTCAGGGTGCGCAGGGGCTCGAGTGCCTCGGGCAAGGCGATCTCCGCCGCCATTCTGGCGACGGAACGCATCCAGCTCCGATCGCGGGGCGTTCGCACGGGAGACAGCCCGAACTCCTCGCCCGCGGCCTGGGTCAGGGCCCGCGCGAGCCCCGTGCGCCAAGCCGACTCGTCCAGACCCTCGTCCGAATCGTCCGCGGGCACGAGCCAGGCGACGTGGAAGGACTCGCGCACGTCCCATTCCAACGGCGGTGAGCTGCCGCGTGCGCGCAGGACAGGGGCGATCTCCCCCGGTAGGAGCTCGCCGAGCGAATCCGCCTCGAGCGCGAAGGAACGCCCCGGGCCCTCGAGGTGCGACCCCTCGAAGCGCGCCGCGAAGCCGCCCGGGCCCCAGCCCAGGCGCGCGCGCAGGACGAGGCGCGTCGATTCGCTCGGGCGCTCCGCCCGTGCCGGCCAGCCGCCGTCCAAGAACCTGCGCGCTCTTGTGCGATGCAACTCCAGCGTCTCCACCGGATCGCGGCGTCCGGACGGGACGAGCGCGAAGGGCTCGCTGTGGCCCAACACTCCGCGCGCGTCGGGGACGAGGGTGCCGAGGTCCGTGAAGGTCCAGGGCGCGCTCCAGGCGTCGCGTTCGAAACGTCCGAGGCGCAGGCGCCAGGCCGTGGGCGGCGGCGAACCCCAGCGCAGGTGCCAGGCCGAGGCGAGCTGCGGCGGTTCGCCCTCTTCCCGGCCCAAGCCGGGCCAGCGCGGCGCATCGGGCTCGGGATCGAGCAGGGTGAAGAGCACGTGCCAGGCTCGGCGGCGCCTGATCTCGGCGCGGTCGAAGGCCGCGAGCAGCGCCGCGCGATCGGAGAGGTGGGCGTCGGCCCCCAAAGCACTTGCCAGCGCGAGCAGCGGGTCGCTTGGATCGTAGCGCGGATCGAGCGCGCGCGACTCGAACCACGCTTCGAGATCGTAGTTCGGCTGCGAGTCGTCCACGAGGCCGCGGGCCGCCCCGCGCCGCAACGCTTCGGCCGTGTGCGCGTCGGCGGAGAGCACGCGCGCGGCGAGCTCCGGGTCGTCGAGTCTGGGCGGCAGGTCCGCGAGCCAGGCCAAGAGCCGCGCGGCCAACCCACCATCCCGACGCGCGGGCTCGAGCAAGAGCTCGACCAAGCGCGCGCTGGGTAGGGCGGCGAGCAGTTCGTTCCAAGGTGCTGCGGCGCCGTGTTGCTGGAGGAGGGCGCCTGGCGCGGGGCCGAGATCGGGATCGATGTGCGCCCCGAACCTCGTTACCGCGCGCACCAGATCCTCGGCGCGCTCGGGATCGGCGAAGGCCACCGCCAACGGGGGGCTGTGGCGCAGGAGCTCGAGACCCAGGGTCAAGCTCGTCGCGGAGGTCCGCTTGGGGTCGAGCATCTCGCTGAAGACCTCCGCCGCGAACCAACGCAGGGTTTCGCTCGTCCCCGGCTCGAAGTCGTCGGCCACGACGCGCTCCCCGTCGAGCCACCGCCAGACCAGGGCGAAGGCGGGCCGTGGACTGTCGCTCCGCGTAGCGCGGGTGTCGATCGGCGGCACCTGGGCGCGCACGACGGCCAGGCGCAGCGCGAGCAACTCGAGCGCGCGGTCCTCGGCGTCCGCCAGCGGTTCGCCCGTGCGCAGCGCCGACCGCCGCGATTCGAGGGCGGAGGCCAAATCCGCGTCGAGGGCCCCGGCTCGCTCGAACTCGCCCCGCGCGACCAGCTCCCCGCGCTGCGCGAGGCGCGCCAGGAACCACGAGCGAAACGTCATGAGGTCGCCGCGCTGGTCCGCGAGCAGGCGCTCGACCAGGGCCGCCGCGGCGGCGTGTTCGCCGCGGGACTCGAGCTCTTGGACGAGGCGCAGCAGACCCTCGCGCGAGGGGCCCAGGCGCGGACGCACGAGCCCTTGGAAACCGGCGCCAACCACCAGCAGGGTCAGGATCACCGCCAGCAAGACCTTGCGCTCGCGGCGTGCGAGCTGCCTGGCGCGGCGCAGCAGGCTCGGCGGCTCGGCGCGCACCGCGAGGCCCTGCTCGAAGCGTTCGAGGTCCTCCTGCAGCGCCTGGGCCGTCGGATAGCGCTCGGCGGGATCCTTGGCCATCGCGCGCAGCACGATCCACTCGAGCGCCGGCGGGATGCGCGGGTCGATGCGCCGCATCGGCGCGGGCTCACGGTGCAGCACGGCGTGGATCGTCTCCGCGATGCCCGCGCCGCCGAAGGGCGCGCGGCCGGTGAGGCACTCGTAGAGGATCGCGCCCAGGGCGTACACGTCGGTGGCCTCGCCGACACGGGCGCGCTCGCCCCGGGCCTGCTCGGGGGCCATGTAGGCCGGCGTGCCGAGCAGACGGCCCGAGCCCGTCATCGAGTCCGCGTGCGCCGCGCCCTCGCGCGCCAGGCCGAAGTCGACCACGAACGCGTCGCCCTCGCCGTCCACGAGCACGTTCTGGGGCTTGAGGTCGCGGTGCAGGAGGCCGCGTTGGTGTACGTAGGCGACGGCGCCCGCGACCTGGCGCACCAGGCGCACCGAACGCGCCACGCTGAGTTCACCGCCGGCGATCAGCTTCGAGAGCGGCGCGCCCTCGATCAGGTCCATGGTGTAGAAGAGCCTGCCCGCGTGTTCGCCGACCTCGTGGATGGTGACGATGTGCGGGTGGCGCAGGCGCGCCAGGCTCTTGGCCTCGCGCCGGAAACGCGCCAGGCCCTCGCCGAAGAGCAGCTCGCCGGGCAACAGCACCTTGAGCGCGACCTCGCGCTCCAGGGACCGCTGGCGCGCGCGGTAGACGATGCCCATGCCGCCGCGGCCGAGCTCCTCGAGCAGCTCGTAGTCCGCGGGCACCTCGGGCCGCGGGATCTCGACACGTTCGTCGCCTGCGTCAGCCCCGGGGTCGGCGAGCCATTCGAGGGCCCGCGCGACGCGCTCCACCTCGGCTCCATCGAGGCCGTGCCGCGCCGCCAACGCCCCGGTGTCGTGCGCCCGGCCCTGGGCGCGCGCCGCGGCCAGCTCCTCGGCGGCCCGGAACAGGCGTTCGTCGGCGCCGCCCGCGTGCGAGTCGTCGGCGCCGCTCATGCCCCGTCCCCCGCGTCCAGGGCCGCGCCCAGGTTCGCCAGGCCGCGCGCCAACAGCCGGCGGGTGGCGGCCACGCTGCGGCCGGCGCGGCGCGCGACCTCCTCGAGGGAGAGGTCGAGGAAGTGCCGGTCGAGCACGGCCGCGCGTTGCTCGGGCTCGAGGTTCGTCAGCGCCGCGCGCAGGCGTTCGTCGCGTTCGCCGCGCTCCGCGGCGGTGCGCGGCCCGGCCTCCGAGCGCCGCGCGCGCTCGAGCAGCACCTCGGCGGGGAGCACGTTCCCCGGCGGCCGTCGCCGCGCCGCGCGCCCGTGCTTGGCGAGGTCGAGCAGGCGCCGTTCGGCGACCCGACACAGCCAGGCCGCGAACGAGCCCGGCCCCCGGTCTTGGAAGCGGACGAGGTCCTTCAGGGCCTGGGCGTAGGTCTCCTGGAGCACGTCGGCGAGCTCGACCTGCGCACCCAGCTCGGGCCCCAGCCGCGCCCGCACGTAGGTCGCGAGGCGCTCGGCGGCCCCCTCGAAGAGGGCCTCCGCCGCGCCCCGATCCCCGCCCCGGGCCCGCTCCAGCAGCCCCGCGGTCCCTCGTTCGGCGTCCACCATCGCTC
>CAYMYN010000001.1:284072-341167 GCA_964394665.1 uncultured Planctomycetaceae bacterium | reverse complement strand
TCGCACCGCCCCTGAAGAGACGCTGGGGCCCGATTGTGCCGCGGGAAGGCGGAAATGCCGCCGCGCGCCGCCCCGCGCGCCGCGCCGCAGGTGCGGGGTCCGTCCCAAGGGCGGGGAATCGGCCCATCCGGGGCGGGAACGGCCCCCAGGGGAGGGGGTGGGGAGGCCGATGGACGCGAGCGGGCTCCGCGCCCCGCGGGGGCGGTCCGGCCCCCGAGACCCCATGCCCGAACCCCCGACGCCCGCGCCCGCGCGCCCTGTCCCCGACCCGTCGTGGCGCGGACTGTGGTCTTCCCGCGGCGCTTGGAGCGCGCTCGCCTTGGTCGGCCTGGCGACCGCCGCGGTCGCCGGGCTGCTGTTCCAGACCGCCGATCGGCTCGAACGCGATCACGTCGAACGGGTGGGCCAGTCGATGGCGCGCAAGATCGCCTGGCGCCTGCGGGAGCAGGAGCTCGTGCTCGACTCCTGCCGCGCCCTGTTCGAGGCCAGCGAGAGCGTCGAGCCGGCCGAGTGGACGGCTTTCGTGCGCCGCCTCCTGGACGAGGACCTGCATGGCGGCTTCACGGCCCTGGGCTTCGTCGCGGCGTCGCGCGCGGGCGAGCTGCGCTTCGTCGAGGCCGAACGCGACCACACGGCCGAGGAGCTCGCCGCCTTGGTCCGCGGCGGGGCCCTCGAGGAGACCCTCGCGCGCGGCCGAGCGGGCGGGCGGCCGGTCATCACGGGGGTGCTCGCTCCGACGGGCGAGGGGCCCCCCGCGCGTTCCGAACCGACGCTCGCGCTCGTGGCCCCCGTCCGAGCCGCCAGCGGCGAGTCGGACGCCGGCCACGTCATCGGCCTGCTGGCCCTCGAACGGCTGGTCGCGCGCACCGCGGATGCCTGGTCGATCGAAGGTCGCATCGAACTGCGCGAGGAAGGCGCCGCACGCAGGCTCGCTCCGTTGGCGGGCGAGCGGATCGGCGAACAGAGTTTCGAGTACGGCGGCCGCCGCTTCCGCGTCACGGCCGCGATCCCCGACTCGACCCTCGCCGCGACCTACCGGGGCTTCGCCGGCGTGGGCTGCCTGGGCGGCGGTCTGCTGGCGCTGCTCGCGTTCCTCGCGATCGGGCGGCTCAGCGCGCAGCGGCGCGAGCTGCGCCGTCTCGTGACGGAACTCGAGCAAGCCAGCGTCGAGGCGCGCGCGGCGTCCGTTTCGAAGGACCGTTTCCTGACCAACATGAGCCACGAGCTGCGCACGCCCTTGAACGGCGTGGTCGGGGCGCTCGAGCTCCTGATGGCGGATGGGCTCGGGACCGCGCAGCGCGAGCTCGCCACGACGGCGCGCGACAGCGCCCGAGCCCTGGCCAAGCTGTTCACGAACCTGCTCGACTACGCCGGGCTCGAAGCGGGGCGCTGCGAGCTCGAGGCGCAGGTGCTCGACCTGCGCGAGCTGGTCGAGTCCGCGCTCGAGCTGTACGCCCCGCGAGCCCTCGGACGGGGCGTCGAGCTGCGGGCCGAGATCGACCCGTCCGTCGCGGGGATCTTCGAGGGCGACCGGCTGCGCTTGGGGCAGGCCCTCCTGCATCTGATCGACAACGCCCTGCGCTTCACCGAGCGCGGCGCGGTCCGCGTGCGCGTGCGGCCCGAACGGGAAGATGCCGCGGGCGTGCTCGTGCGGGTCGAGGTCCACGACACGGGCCCCGGCATCGCGCCGCAGGAACAGGGGCGTCTGTTCCGCTCCTTCGCGCAGCTCGACGACTCGACCACGCGCCGGCACGGCGGCGCGGGGCTGGGGCTGGCCCTGACCCGCGCCCTGGCCGAACACCTGGGCGGAGGCGTGGGGCTCGAGAGCGAGCCCGGTCGCGGCTCGTGTTTCTGGCTCAGCGCCCGCCTGCGGCGCGTCGCGCCCGAGCCAGTCGCACCGCTGCCGAGCCGGGGGTGCGAGGTCCGGCCGGAGTCGCGGCCCGAGCGCCGAACCCGGCTGCGGGTCCTGCTCGCCGAGGACGACCGCACCAACCAACTCGTGGCGCGCCGGCTGCTCGAGCGCGCGGGCCACACGGTCGTGGTGGTCAGCGACGGTTCCCAGGCCGTGGAGGCCTTCCTGGGCGGCGAGTTCGACGCGGTCCTGATGGACTGCCAGATGCCGGGGCTGGACGGCTACGAGGCCACGCGGCGCATCCGGGCCTCGGGGCCGCGCGGCGCCGCGATCCCCATCGTGGCCCTGACGAGCCACGCCCTGCAGGGCGACCGCGAGCGTTGCCTCGCGGTGGGCATGGACGAGCACCTCACCAAGCCCGTCGACCCCGAGCGCCTGCGGGGGACGCTCGAACGCCTGGCCTGTGCGGCCGTGGAGCGCTGAGGCTCGGCCGAGTTCCGCCCCGGCGGGCGCCGCGCGGCCGGGGGTCGGTGGTTGGGGGTCCCGGAGGAGGGGCGGAGGAGGCCGTGGGCGCGTCCACGGTCGGGGGTGGCAGCCGAGGGGGGGCTTGCGGGGGCGGGGCGGCTTGGTGTATATGGTCACTAATACAGCCCGGGCCCCCGATGTTCCTGACCGTCGATCGCCACAGCGGTATCCCCGTCTTCCGCCAGCTCGAGCAGCAGGTGCGCCTGCTGATCGCGGCTGGGCGCCTGCGGGCCGGGGACGAGCTGCCCTCGACCCGCGCCCTGGCGGAAGAGCTCGGGCTCAACCCCATGACGGTCAGCAAGGTCTACGCCCTGCTCGAGCGCGAGGGGGTGCTGGAGCGGCGGCCGGGTTTGGCGCTGGTCGTCGCTGCGCAGGTCGAGGAGCGCTTGGCGGCGGAGCGCCGGGCGCAGCTCGAACGGCGGCTCGCGCCCCTGGTCGGGGTGGTGCGCCAGCTCGGGCTCTCGAACGCGGAGGCGCTGGCGACCTTCCAGCGCCTGCTCGAGGTTCAACACGATTCGACGGAGGAAGAGCCATGAGTGCGGAAGACGAACGGGGAGTGCAACCGGCCTTCGAGCTGCGCGGCGTGACGCGCTCCTTCGGCCAGACGCGGGCGCTCGAGCGGGTCGACCTCGCCCCCGCGCCCGGTCAGATCGTGGGGCTCATCGGGCGCAACGGGAGCGGCAAGACGACCCTGCTGCGGCACGTCGTGGGTTTGCAGCTCCCGGACGAGGGGACGGTGCGCACCCTGGGGACTCCGAGCCAAGAGTTGGGCTCGAGCGAGCTCGGGCGCATCGGCATGGTGCACCAGGAGATCGCGCTGCTCGAGTGGATGCGCGTGGGCGAGCTGCTGCGCTACGTCGCGGGCTTCCATCCGCGTTGGGACGCGGAGCGCGAGGCGCGCCTGGTGGCCGAGTTCGAGGTGAAGCTCGAAGCCCGCGTGGGGAACCTCTCGCCGGGCGATCGGCAGAAGGTCGCGGTGCTGATCGCGGTGTGCCCGCGCCCCGAGCTGCTCTTGCTGGACGAACCGGTCAGCGCCCTCGACCCGATCGTGCGCGAGCGGTTGCTGGCGCTGCTGGTCGAGTTCCTGCGCGAGGATGGCTCGACGATCGTGATCTCGAGCCACGTGCTGCGCGACGTCGAGCGGATCGTCGATTGGATCGTGTGCCTCGACGCCGGCCGTGTGATCGCGGACGTCGCGATGGACGAGTTGCGCGAGCGCTACGCCGAGTGGCGCCTCGCGAGCCAGGGCGGAGAGTTGCCCGCGCGTTTCGAGGAACCCTTCGTGTTGCGCCAGCAGGGCGACGGGCGCGGGGCGCGCCTCGACGTGCGCCGCGCGGACGCTTCGGGTGCGGACCCCGACGCCTTCGGCGCGCGCCACGGCGCCCTCGTCGAGGAGCGCCCGCTCGACCTCGAGCGCATCTTCCCCCTGTTGCTCGCGGAGGCCCGGCGATGAACGCGGTCCTGGCCTACGGCCGACTCGTCGCCCGGCCCCGCACGGGGTTCCAGCTCTACCTCGTGGTCTGCGTGGGCCTCGCGGTGTGCGTGGTGGGGGCCGGGATCGGCGCCTTCGCGCGCGGCGAGGGCGGGGGGACGAATCTGGACCGCGTCCGGTTGACTCTGATCGCGGTGCCCTTCCTGCTCGGGCTCGCCGCCGTCGCGCCGGTGTGCGAGCTGGCGCATGCCCAGTTCGCGCGGCACCTGCCCGGGCTGCGGCGCGCCCTCGGCCTGGCGCTGGCGACGATCGGGCTGATTGCGTCGGCGCTGACCGTCGGCACCCTGACGCTCGTCGAGCGGCTCGCGGCGCCGCCCGCGCCGGCCCTCGGCTTGGCCGTGCTGGCCTTCGTCCTGGGGCTCTTCGCTTTCGATTGGCTGCATCCGCGCGCGGCGCTGGTGCGCGGCTCGCTGGCGGGCATGGCGCTGCTCGTCGTGGCCTTCGAGCCGCTGACGCGCTTCGCCGCGGCCTGGCCGCGGGTGAGCGCGCTGGCGGCCCTCGGCGCCGCGGCGGTGCTGTTTCCCTACGTGTTGGCGCGCGAGACTCTGCGCCACAAGGCGCTCCTGCGTGTGCAGCTCGCCCGGGGTTTCGCTCTGCTGCCGAGCCGGCGTCTCGACGACATCGCGGTGGAGCGCGCGTCGCACCCGGTCCCGCCGCCCATCCCGCGGGGAGATCGACCGTGGGCTTGGGCGCGCCTGGCGGCCTTCGAGACCCTCGGCACGAGCCCGCGCGGTTGGATGGCGCGGGCGGCGGTGATCGTCCTGGCGCTGCCCGTGGTGCTGTGCCTCTACGAGATCGGGCTGGGGCTCGCGGGCGGCGCCTCGGCGCGCGAAGCCCTGGTCCAGCTCCGCAGCGTCCTGGTCGACTCGGGTCCCGGCGTGGCCCCGGGTACGACGCCGGACTTCCTGCTGATCTTCGGCAGCGGCCTATTGTTGCTGCTCCTGGGCACGGGCGCCGCGGGCGCCTTGCCCGCCCAGCGCCTGCTGCCGCTCTCGCGCCGCGAGCGGGCCGCGGTCGTGTGGCGCTTGCACCTGGTCAGCGACGCGGCCGTGCCGCTGGTGATCGGCCTGTGCCTGCTGCTCGTCAGCGAGGCGCTCAGCTTGGCGCTGGGCATCGAAGGTCGGGGCGGACCCTGGCCCAACTGGTTGCGGCCGATGCTGGTCGTGCTCGCGCTGGCGCCCTTCGCGCGCTGCCTGCAATTCGGCCGCTCGGGCCGGGGACCGAAGCGCACCTTCCCCGCGCTCGAGATTCGCAACGTGGTCGGGATGACGGTGGCGGCGATGGGGGCGACGGGGCTCTCGCGGCTGTGGGCCACGTACGCGGCGGCCTGGCCCCCGCCGGGTTGGTTCCTGGTCGTGGCTTCGATCGCCATCGCCGGTCAGCTCGCGCTGCGCGCTCGCATCCGGAGTTGGTACGCGCGGGTGGACCTGGTGCCCTGACGTCCGGCGCTCAGCGCGGCGGGCCCAGGAAGCGCAAGCGGCGCAGCTCGGCCTGGCCCGACTCGCCCGTGACCTCGAAGGCGAGCCATCCGGTGCGGGGGATCGACGCGTCGCGCAGGTCGGCCACCAGACGGTCGCCCGCGTGTAGCACGACCCGTTCGCCGAAGACCGCCAGCGCGATGCGGGTCCAGCCGTCGGCGTGGACCGCCAGCGACGGGTCGCTGGCGTGGAGGGTCCAGCCCCCCGCGGACGAGGCCAGAGAGGGCGCTTGCTCCCGCAGCTCGAGCGGGGAGTCGTCCGTGGTCCGAAAGCGCAGGCGTAGACCCGCGCCTCCGTGCGAGCGGAGCTCGAAACGCAACGCGAAGTCGTGCATCGGGCCCGGCGTGCCGAGGGTCGCGCCCGGGCGACCGACGAGCGTGCCGCCGACGGGCGGGTCACCGAGCCTCCGCCACTCGCCGGTCTGCACCCAGCGTTCGAGCAGGTCGCTGGGCTCGAGCACCTCCCACGCGCGCCGGCCCAGGTCCCACAGGCGCAGGTCGCGCCAGGTGAGGTCGGTGTCGGTCCCCGAGTGCACCTGCAGGGCGAGGAAGCCCTCGAGGTCGAGGGGATCGAAGTGATCCGCGGCCGGCACGCCGTTCACCCACGAGCGGATCCAGGGTCCGAGGCACTCGACCCGCAGGCGATTCCAACCGTGCGGATCGAGCGCGGCGCGGGCCGCGGGCAACGCGGCGAGGTTCTGGAGCCAACCGCGGCGCGCCTCGTCGTACAGCCCGCCGGTCCAGGCGCGGGGCGAGGGGTCGATCTCGATCTGGTAGCCCGACACCCGGCCATCCTCCTTCACCCGGCTGCGCACCTGGACGCCGCTGTTGCCGGCCCCGTGCAGGCGGAACTCGAGCTCGAGCACGAAGTCGCCGAAGGTGCGCGTGCTGCGCAGGAAGCTCTGCGCGCCGCCGCCCACTCGGCCGCGGAGCGCCCCGTCGTCGACGGACCACTGCGCGTCGCCGCTCGGGATCCAGCCCTCGAGCGTGTCGGCCGAGACCAACGCGATCGGACCGCCGGGAAGGCGGGCGAGATCGCGCAGGTGCATGCGGCGTAGCTCCGCCGGGGGCCCCGCGCCGGGCACCGAGAGGCGCATGGGGCCGGCGTGGACGCGGATCGGCGCGGACCGTCCCGCGTCAGCGGCGCCGGGTGCACGGGGAAGCGTTCGCTCACCGTCCTCCCACTGCTCGACGGACGCTCCTTCGACCCGCAGGTACACGCGGCTCCAGGGGGTGGGCGGCTCGGCGGCCGCGCGCCACTCGTACTCGAGCTCGAAGGAATCGGAGCCGACCTCGAGCGTGAGGTCCGCGCCGGCCGCGGTCGTGCGGCGCAGGAGGAAGGGCTCGTACTCGAAGGTGCCCTCTCGCGCCGCCCCCCACGGGTTCCGGGCGACGGGTGCCAGCAGGTCGCGCCAACCCGCTCGAGTCCGGAGCGCGCAGAGAGCGCTGGCGCTCTCACCTGCAGGAGAAGGCGCGTGTTGGACCGGCGTGCTGGCCGCCAACGTGGGGATGAGCAGGGCCCAGGATGCGAACATGCCCCCAGGGTAGTCGTCGCGCGCGTCGGGTCGCCCCGACTCCGGGCCGGAGCCGAGGGCAAGGGGTGGCCGGGCGAGCGTCGAGCAGGGTTTGGGTTGCACCCGGGCCCGCGCGGGCAGCACCGGCCTGCATCGGCCGAGCGTCGCCGCCCCGTCCCAGGCACAGGTGGAGTGCCGCGGTAGACTGGGGCGCGTCCGCCCCCCTGGCTGTTCGCGATGGGATCCCGATCATGAAGCTCGTAGCGCTCCGCCGCTCGTTCGTCCGCGCCCTGGGCCTGCTCGTCGGCACCGTCGCGTCGGCCCAGGGGCTTCCCCCGGCCAAGCAGGTCGCCGCGCCCGCGGCGGACATCCTGGCCGGAATCGTGCGGTTGCCCGATCCGGCCCGACACACGACGAACTCGCGCGCGGCGTTGGTGCAGGTCGATCTGCGCTACGAGGGGCGCGCCGGTTGGTCGTTCGAGACGACGCTGCCCCTGCCGATCGACGGCCCGTTGGCCCTGGCGCTGCTCGCGCCCGACGCGGACCGTTGGCGCCTGCGCGTGCGCGGGACGGACGGCGTGCTGCGTGGGCTCGGGGAGCTCGCCGCGGCGGGGCCGGTGGAGCGCAACGCGCTGCGGCTCGACGAAGGCCTGCCCGGCTGGTTCCTCCAACGCTACGACCTGGCGCGCGCGGGTGCGGGGGAGTGGGTCCTGGTCGTCGACGTCCCCGGTGCCGGCCCGGACGAGGTGCCGAGCACGGGCTTCCTGATCGCGCGCGACGCCGCTCCCGCTCGTTTGGCCGTCCACCCGAGCACCTTCTCCCTCGTGACCGACTCCGAGGTCGCGATCGTGGCGCGCCTCGAGGGGGCGGGGGCGCTGCGCTCGGCGCGCGCGATCGTGCGCAGCGCGCGGGGCGAAGTGGTGCTCACCCTGCGCGACGACGGCCTGAACCAGGACGGCGCGGCGGGCGACGGGGTGTTCGGGGCGCTGCTCCCGCCCGGGACGCGCGGCGAGGTGCGCGCCCTGGTCCAGGTGCGTGGCGCGGACGCCGCTGGCGGCGAGTTCCTGCGCGGCGCGCAGCTCCACTTCCCGGTGCTCGAGCGCAGCGTCTTGTTCGACGGCTCCGCGACCACGCGCGTCGAGGACACGACGCGGCTGCGCATCGAGCTCGGCGCGCTGCCCCTGGGTCCGGCCGCGAAGCTGCACGTCTCGGCCGAGGTCTGGGGCCGCGGCGAGGATGGGGCTCCCGTACCGGTGTGCTGGCTCTCGCGCATGATCGTCACCGAGGAGCCCGCGGGCGAGTGGCGCTTGCCGCTCTTCCTCGACGGTCGCTGGCTCGACGTGGCGCGCGCCGCCCCGCCCTTGGAGCTACGCCGGGTGCGCGTGCAGGACCCCGACACCCACGTGGTCCTCGACTTCCTCGAGCGCCTGCCGCTCGAGGTCGATGCCCTGCCGGCCGTGGTGGGGCAGGGCGCGGGCGAGATCACCAGCGAGATGCTCATGGGGCCGACGCCGGGGATCGGGCTCTCCGCAACGCCCCTGGGTCCCTCCGCGCCGGCGAGCGGGAGCCCGGTGGTCCGCGCGCTGATGTTGGTCCACGGCTATTGCTCGGGGGGCTCGATCTGGCCCGCGGCGCACTTCACCGAGCCCAAGCTCACCTTCCTCGATCCGAACGCCAACCGCACCCACGATCAGTTCGCCCTGCTGCTGGCCCAAGCGGGCACGGGGCTCTATTCCTTCGGTGTGTTGGCCCACAGCCAAGGTGGAGCGGCCGCGCTGCACCTCTACACCTACTACGCCAGCCCGCTGGACCTCGCCGAGGGCCCGCGCCGCATCCAGAGCGTGGCCACGCCCTACCAGGGCACGCCCCTGGCCTCGTTGGGCGCGTTCGCCTGCGGGGTCAACGACGACATGACGCCCACGGGCGCGGCGGCCTGGTTGGCCGGCATCCCGAGCTGGGCGCGGGCCGAGGTCTTCTACTGGACGACCGCGAACTCGGGCTCGGCGTGCAACCTCTTCACGGGGTTCTTCCTCGATGATCCCGAGGACGGCACGATCGAGATGGTGCGCGGCCAGCTCCCCGGCGCGACGAACATGGGCCATGTGGTCGGTTGGTGCCACACGACCGGCATGAGCAACCCCGCCAACTACACCGACGCCACGCGTAACCTCGAGCGCAACGCCCAGGCGGCGCGCTGACGTCGCCCCGGTATCGGGGCGCGGCGATAGCGGCCTCGGCCTGCGCTCGCTCGTCCGCCCCTGTGGAGCGGCGGCCGGGGGATCACCCCACCCCCGGCCGCGCCGTGTCCCGACCGCGTCCCGCTTCGGAATGGCCCGTGCCTCCGAGAGGCATCGACGCGCGCCGGGCCCCCTGTCCCACTCGAGTCCCTCCCCGAGCGTGACCCACCTGGATTCGTTCGTGGTGTGCTGAGTCCTCAGGCCGCCTTGTCCAAGGGCTGGGACTTGAGTGCCTGGTCGTGGGCCAGCAGCTCGAGGGCCTGGAACAGGATCTGCTCGACGCGCTCCTGATCGAGCGTCAGCCCGGCCAAGGTGCACTCGTGGAGCGTCGCGCGCATCGCGACCCCGCGCTCGATCTGATCTCCGGGCTTGGACACGAGCATCCGGTGGAGCCGCAGGCACAGTCGGATCAGCGTCGTCAGATCGGTCTTCGAGGGCGGCCGCTCGACGGACGACGCGTGGTGGTCGGCGATCGCCATCGCGAAGATCTGCGGAAGGTTCCACTGCCGGACCACCTGCAGACCGACGGCGATGTGGTCCATGCCCAGCGCGGCCCGTTCTTCTTGGAGGATGGCGCGGGAGTCGATGTTGTGCCGCAGCAGCACCTGGACGTAGGCCCCCGGGTCGTGGAAGGCGAGGACCAGCGCACCGACGTTGTGCAGCAGGCCGAGGGTCTGCGCCACGAACGGATCGAGGCCGAAGGTCGGGAACTCGGCGGCCAGCACGCGGCAGAGGGCCGCGGTCGCCTTGGAGTGCTGCAGCAGGGCGGTGATCTCCGGCTGATCCGACTCGAACAGCTCGGCGACGGCCCCGCCGACGATCACGGAGGTGAGCCGTCGCGGCCCCACGCGCGTCAAGGCCATGCGCGTATCCAGTTGCATCTCGCGGCTGCTCATCAGGACCGAGTTGGCGATCCCCAGGAGACGCGTCGTGAGGCCGGGATCCATCGACACGATGTCGTGAACCGCGTCGAAGTAGTTGTCGTCCTCCTCGGAGAGGCTCAGCAACTGGACCACGGACTTGGAGATGGCCGGGATCGGCACGCTGGTCGTTTGGCCATCCTCGGATTGGGATCGAATCATGAGTGCTCCTGATGCAGATCGGGCTCAGCCGTAGACGGCGAGCAGAAAGGCGACGGGCTGATCGGTATCGGGGACTCTGACGAACCGTTGCGAGGGGTCGGACTGGTAGACGACGGGATGACGCACGCCCGCCTGGCCGGATGCGATCACCCGGGTCTGGGACCCGGAGACTCGGGGCGGGCCCGGGGGCGCCTGCGCCGGCCGGACGATCGAGTCCGAGGAGGGCGTGCGCGCGACCGAGTCCGCGGCGACCGGCCCGGGTCTGCGCGGCGCCGTGCCCGCGCCGGCAGGACCCGAAGTGGAGATGGGGGAGATGGGAGACATGGGGCACTCCTCTGATCGAGGGCACCACCGGGATCGACGGGCCTACCCGCGCGATCGCATAGAGCATGTCCCTAGTCTTGGGCCCTAGGGCGATTCCCTAGGGCTGCCGGCGCTTCCCGCTTACCCAGCCGGTGCGCGGGGAGGGCGCTTTCCTGCGCCCCCAGAGCCGTGCAGGGGAAGCCCCTTCGGTCAGGGCTCCGGCACGCTCTTGGGTGAATCCAAGGCGCGACGCACGGTCACCAGCAGCCCGGGTCCGGTGAACGGCTTCGCAAGGAAGTTCCAGTCGCGCGTCCCGGGCGCTCCCAGGTCGCGTCCGGCGACTTCACGGCTGTACCCGCTCGTGAAGACGACCGGGAGGTCCGAGCGTCTAGCCAGGAGGCGTTCGGCGAGTTCGCTGCCCGACATGCCGTCCGGCATGACGAGGTCGGTCAGCACGAGGTCGATCTCCGCGCCGTGCTCGTTCCACACTTCGAGCGCCCGATGTCCCGTGTCCGCCTCCAGGACGCGATACCCGGCGGCTTGCAGGGTCAGGCGGATGAGAGCCGAGACGCTCGGATCGTCCTCCACGACGAGCACGGTCTCGTGCCCGCCGTGGGTCGCGCTCTCCGGTGGCGAGTCGTCCGTGTGGTCCGAGGTCGGATCCTCGATGCTGGGCAAGTAGACGTCGAACTGCGTGCCCTGCTCGACCACGCTCTCCACCCGGCAGAACCCCCCGTGTTGGCGGGTGATCCCGTAGACGGTCGGCAGCCCCAGGCCCGTGCCGAGGCCGACCCCCTTGGTCGTGAAGAACGGCTCGAAGATCCGGCCCAGGATCTCCGGGGGAATGCCACAGCCGGTGTCGGCGACCCGCAGTCGGACGAAGGAGCTAGGGATGGGGCCGTCGGGAAGTTCGGGGATCCGCGCCTCGGCGTCGATCAGGTCCTTGGCGTCGAGCACGTGGACGCCCAGGTCGATCCGACCACCACCCGGCATCGCGTCGCGCGCATTGACGCACAGATTCACGAGGACCTGGTCGATCATGCCTTCGTCCGCGCGCACCCAGGCCGGCTGTGCGCCATGCTGGACGTTCACTTGGATGTGTTCTCCCACGAGGCGCGAGAGCATGCGCACGAGCCGGTCCACGGCGGCGCGCAGCTCCAAGGCCTTCCTGTGCATGAACTGCTTGCGGCTGAAGGTCAGGAGCTGCCGCGTGAGTTGGACGGCGCGATCGGCGGCCTCCGCGATCTCCTGCAGGGAGTCGTCGATGTCCGGAGTGACGAGCTTGCGGGACCGCAGCAGTCCGACGTGACCGGTGATGACGGTCAAGAGGTTGTTGAAGTCGTGGGCGATGCCGCCAGACAATTGCCCGATGGCCTCCAACTTCTGGGCCTGACGGAACTGGTCCTCGAGCTGGCGTTGCCCGGTGACGTCCTCGACGACGCCGACGAAGTGCCTGGGCTTGCCGGTCGGATCCAGTACGGGCGTGAGCGAGATCTGGCTCCACGAGGCTCGTCCGTCGGCCCGTTTGCCCTGGACCAGCTCGGTGAACGGCTTCGCGTCCGTGAGCGCGGCGAGCAACCTGCGGGGTGCTTCCGGGTCCTCGTGCGACTCCATCAGGAAGGTGCACGGGCGACCGAGCAACTCGGCCTCGGAGCGTCCGGTGAGCGCCAAGAGCGCCGGGTTGACGTAGACCACCCTGCGCTCCGCATCGGTGAGCAACACGCCCTGCGAGATGGAGGCCAGGGCCTGCTGACCGAGCTCGCGGGCACTGACGGCCTGCTCCAGCGCTTCGACCTGCCGCGCGAGCTGGGCGCGGTGGTGGGCGCTCTCGAGCACGGAGGGGAGCTCGTACAGGTATCCCGTCCGCTTGACCAGGTAGTCGGATGCTCCGGAGCGAAGTGCCTGGACCGCGATCGACTCGTCTCCGTGCCCGGTCACGAGCACGATGGGCAGGGCTTCGCGCCCGGGCTCCTGCTTCAGCTCCTCGAGGAGCTCGATCGCATCCAGCCCGGTCAAACGATAATCGAGCAACAGGACGTCGAACTGCTCCCCCTTTCGAAGGCGTTGCAGTGCCTGGGGGCGGTCCCGGGCCACGCTGATCTGGATGTGGGCAGCGTGGCGTTGAAGGTGGCGTAGGGTCAGGTCGACGTCGATCGGGTTGTGCTCGACGTACAGGACGCGGATGGGTCGATTGCGGGTCGCACGCTCGGCCACGTAGGCGGCCGCCGAGCGCAGCACCTCGGGGAGCTGGGCGAGGTAGTCCCCCTGCTTGATGAGGTAGTCGTCGGCCCCGGCCTTGAGCGCGGCGACGGCCGTGCGCTCATCGCCGGACCCGGTCAGGATCACCACGGCCAGCGGGATGTCCCGTGTCCGAACGTCCACCACGAGCTCGATCCCCGAGCCGTCGGAGAGATGGAGATCCGCGAGCAGCACGTCGAACCGCGCACCACCGCGGAGTGCGTCCCAGGCGGCGGACAGCGTGGTCGCCGTCACCAACTCCGAGTCGGGCAGGGCGCGCGAGATGGCGATCCGCGTGAGCTCGGCGTCCTGCGGGTTGTCCTCCACGTGCAGTATGCGCATGGCGATCAGGCGGGAGTCTGGTTGAGAACCGTCCAGTAGAGGTCGATCTGCCCGGCCATCTCGACGAACTTGTCGAAGTCGACCGGCTTGACGATGTAGGAGTTGGCGCCGAGCTCGTAGGCGCGACGCACGTCGTCGCCGGACGCGGACGTGGTCAGCACGACGATGGGAATGCGCCTGAGCCGTGGGTGTGCCTTGAAGGCACGGAGCACTTCGTGCCCGTCCACGCGCGGCAGCTTGAGGTCCAGCAGGATCACGGCGGGTTCGGGTTCGCCGGACTCGATGCGCCTGATCCAGTCCAGGGCTTCCTCGCCGTCCCGGGCGACGTCGACGACGTTGGCCAGTTTCCGGCGCTGGAAGGCGCGCAGGGCCAGGTCGACGTCCATGGGGTTGTCCTCGACGAGCAGGATGTGTTGAGCCGTCTTCATGATGTGGTCGGGATCTCCAGCCAGAAACGGGCGCCCTCTCCCGGGCTGCTCTCGGCCCATGCGCGCCCACCCAAACGCTCCATCGCCTTGCGGACGATGGCCAGGCCGACACCGGTGCCGGGGTACTCCTCGGCTCGATGCAGGCGCTGGAAGATGTCGAAGATGCGGTTGGCGAACTTCATGTCGAAGCCGACGCCGTCGTCCTGCACCCACAGCAGGCAGCGCGTTCCGTCCAGGCGTGCTCCGATCTCGATCGTCGGGCGCTCTCTCTGCGCCGTGAACTTGATGGCGTTGTCCAGGAGGTTGCGGATGGCCTGCTGCAAGCCCGCGGGGTCGGTCCAGACTTCGACGTCCGGGATCTCGGCGCGGAGCGAGATGTTGCGCGCGGCCAGCTCTCCGGCATAGGGGGCCACTAGGCCCTGGACCAGGGGCTCCAGGGGAGTGTGGCTGAGTTGCAGCCCCCATCGTTCGAGCTGCGAGTAGGCCAGCAGGTCGTCGATGAGTTGCCCCATGTGCACGCTCGCCTGGCGCACGCAGGTGAGGAAGTGCCGTCCCTCCTCGTCGAGGCGCTCGGAGTGATCCTCGAGCAAGAGTCGGCTGTAACCGTCGATGCCCCGCAGAGGCGCCTTGAGGTCGTGGGAGACCGAGTACGTGAAGGTTTCGAGCTCCCGGTTCTTGGCTTCGAGCTCGCGCGTGCGCTGCGCGACGCGCTCCTCGAGCTCGGCATTGAGCTCGCGCACCTGGTCCTCCGCCCGACGGCGGACCGTGATGTCGATGCCGACCCCGGCCAGGCAAGGCCGATCGCCCAGGGAGACCCGCAGGCCCGTGAAGTAGTAGGGCGTCAACCGGCCATCCTTGGAGCGGAAGTTCGCCTCCAGGTCGGAGTGCTCCCTCTCGAACACCTCGGTCACGCGCTCCTCGAGGCGAGCGTGGTCGGTGGGCGAGATGAAGTCCGCCGGTCGCATGCGTGCGATCTCCGTGCTCCCATAGCCGCTGACGGTTTCGAAGTTCCTGTTCCAGCGCAGGAAGTTCAAGTCGCGATCATACAGGTAGAAGACGCCGGGCAGGCTGTCCACGAGGGCGTCGGAGAAGCGCTTCTCGGCCCGGAGGGTGCGCTCGGCCTCGCGGCGCGCCGAGTCCTCCCCGTCGAGCATGCCCGCCGTGTGCCAGGTCAAGGCGGCGAAGATCCCCACGTTCGCGATGGCGAAGAGCGCCAGCCCGGTCTCCAGGCCGTAGAGCTCCGAGCGCTGGCCCAGGAGGCGCAGGTAGCCGACCAACACAGGCATCACGAGGGCGGTCGGGAAGAGCCGACGCACCAGGACGCTCCCGGTCGAGTCGCCGTTCCACAGGCGCATGAATCCGGCGTCGGGCCGCACGAAGAAGATGCCCAGTCCAAGCACTCCCAAGAGTACGGCGGTGTGCACGGCGACCAAGTAGAACGAGCTGGTGAGGTCGCCGCCGTACAGGTAGCGGGTGGTGCTCAGGAGGCCCAGGATGGTCACGATGGCCGCCAACCACTGGGAGGACGGCCGGAAGCGCGGGCTCGCCGACAGCAACAGGGCGCTGCCTGCGAGCAGGAAGGCGAGGGACGTCAACAACGCCATCTGGCCCGGGCCGACGAACGGCGTGAAGCCCAGCATGTCCAGCGACGTCTCCAGATCGAAGGCGTAGTACAGGAGTCTGCGCCCGCCGATCAGCGCGACCAGCAGCGCCAGGCCGCGACCCAGGCGGCGCCAGCGATCCGCGAGCGGGCCGGAATCGAGGCGCATGGCGCGCGTGATCGAGAGCAGCGAGGCTCCCGAGATGAGGAACGTCACCGCAGTCATGGGGACGATCGGCGTCCAGTCGGGACTCACCTGGACCAGTCGCCTGTTCCCAGTGATCCAGCCGACGAGGACCAGCACGGCGACCCCCACGAGCACGGCCGCGCTCACGCCGGCGACCCGCAGGGACTGAGCGATGGATACGCGATGTTTCATGCGGTTGGCGCGGAGTGGCTCGTCCAAATGAGGGCTGACCCAGGGAGAGGCTCCATCCTGTGGAGTTCGGATGGTCCGGGGAAGGGTGATGTCGCCGGGACCCGCGAGAACCGGCTCGAGGATTGGGCCGGCAATGGGAGTTCGAAGCAAGGGACATCCACGTCGCGGAGCACGCGCTCAGGCGTGCGGTCGGGGACGCGGATCCGCCACGGGTCCCCAGTTCCGTGATCCAGGCTTGCGCTCCGCCCGGACAGACCGTGGGATGGGGTGGGGGAAGGAGAAGCGCGAGATGCCGATGAACAAGCGAATCTGGCTAGTGGACGACTACCCCGCCTTCTTGAAACTGACCACCAGCGTCCTCGAGGGCTTCGGATGGGAGGTCCTGCCTTTCGGAGCGGGACGGGAACTGCTCGACGCCTACTCCCCTTCCCCGCCCGAGTGCCTGCTGCTCGACGTGCGCTTGCCGGACGTCACCTGGGACGAGCTGCTGCGCGGCATTCGGGCGAAGGACCCGCACACTCCGGTGGTCCTGATCACGGGTGCGCCCGAGATCGAGAGCGCGGTCTCGGCGCTCAAGGTGGGCGTTCACGACTATCTGGTGAAACCCATCGAGCCGGAGCGCCTGAGGGATGTCGTGGGCGGCGCCCTGGCGCTCAGCGAGGCCCGCATGGGCGCCGAGACTCAGGTGCGCGAGGCGCGCCGCCGGCTCGAGCGGCTGACTCCCCGCGAGCGCGAGGTGCTGGACCTCCTCGTCCAGGGGGCGGCGAGCAAGGTGATCGCCGCGCGCCTGGGTTGCAGCAAGAAGACCGTGGACGTGCACCGCTCGGCGATCCTGCGCAAGTTCGATGTCGACAACGTGGTCGAGGTCGTCCGGCTCTACCTCCTGACGACCGCCGACAGCGAGCTGGGCTCGCCCGGCGCGAGCCGTGGATGACCCGGTTGGAGCCCGGCGGCTGGCCGCACGTCAGCGCGAGTCGCGGATCGTGAGGGGTTGCCAGCTCGGGGCGGCGCCGAAGGTGCCGTCCTCGTTGCTGACGGCCACCCAGTAGTGGTTCCAGGCCAGGGGTTGGAGCGTGGGAGATGTCGTGCGGCGCAGCAGGACGTCGGTCACGCTCGGCGCCCAATGGCCGCCATTGAGCAGGGCGTAGGTCTGGGCTGCGTCGAGCTCGACCTCGGTCTCCCAGATGCGGCGGCCCTCGACGAAGCGTTCGGTGGGGTAGAGCTCGGCCACGAGGATCTCGAGCGGCCCCTGGGTGGGCGCGTTGCCCGCGGCGATACCCAGGGCCAGGCGCGCGCCGGGGCGCAGGTGCTCGCCGCTGATGCGGAAACGGCGCGGCGGCTCGTGGCGCGGACCGGGCACGCCGAACTGGCCGATGACCGAGTCCTGCAGTCGGCGTAGGGACCACACGCTGGAGTAGGGCAACGCGTTGGGGAGCAGGTTCCCCGTGAACCGCGGCACGTCGACATAGGCGCTGTTCGGGGCCATCGCCTCGAGCACGATGGCGCTCGGCGCCGCCGCGCCCGTGAGGGGCGTGGCGACGCCCGAGAGGGCGGCGATGCGGCGCTCGTTGCCCAGGGGCGTCGCTTGGGCGATCACCACGGCGTCCGGCCCGAAGGCCAGGGCCAGGATCTGCGCGCGGCTGAGGAGGTTCGCCGTGCCCTCCTCGCGGTAGGCCGGCGGATTCGCCAGCAGGTCGTACCAGAATCCGCGCTCGACCCCGCCGCTGCGCGCGTGGACCGCGAGCCCGCAGTTGGCTTCGGCCACCTGGCCCTCGAAGAGCTCGAAGCGTTCGCGGTTCGTGCCCGAGTCGAGGGGCGCGAGGCTCGGATCGACGGTGTAGGCGCGACCCACGACCGGCGCCGTGCCCGTGTCGAGCTGGCGCACGAACTCGACCACGGCGCGGATCTGGGTCGGCGCCACCGGATCCGGCATGAAGGACCGGAAGGTGGCCGTCACGAAGTTGTTGATCGAGGAAGAGTTGAGCAGGGTCGGGTCGCCAGGGTGGAGCAACCCGCTGTCGGCCGTGATCGCCGTGATGACGCGGCTGAAGTCCTCGTGCAGCACCATCTCGCGCTGCGCGATGCCGCGTAGTCCCGCGCTCTCGAAGGGATGGCGCACTCCGGGCCCGCCGGCGAGGGTCGGATGCACGAGGAAGTCGTCCGTGGCCGTGTTCGAGCTGCCCTCGGGCAACGTGTGGCACTGGACGCAGGAGCGCGCCCCACCGGACTGCACGTTGTGGAAGAGCTGCATCCCGAGCTTGGCGCCGCTCGCCTGGCTCGGGTCGTTGGGGTCGGCTCCCAGGGCCCCGGGCGTGATGCGCTCGAGGTGCTGCTCGGGGTTCGGCGGGTGCTGGATCGTGTTGACGAAGCGCCGGTAGGCGATCATCTCCTCGTCCGTGAGGCCCTTGGGATCGCCGGGGCCGCCGATGTCCCGCATGCGCTGCAGGTTCACGAAGGCCTCGTTGAAGTCCGTGAAGTCGGCCTTGTCTCCGCGCCAGTGGTAGGGAGCGTTGGTGACGGCGAACTCGAAGTCTTCGTTGACCCGCGAGTTCAAGAGCCCCTGGAGCGTCTGGGTGACGAGCGGCCCCTTCTGGGACGGCATCGCGTTCACGACCGTCACGAATCCCAAGGGGTCGGGGTCGTGGAAGCCCTCGGGCAACGAGTTGCTCGAAGCGAGATCGCCCAGGTCCCAGGGCAGGCCGTCGGTGCGTGCGTCGATGTGGCAGGAAGCACAGGAGACGAAGCCCCCCGTGGGCGGAGTCTGGGAGACGTCGATCGAGAAACGCGCGCCGTACAGGAACTGACGGCCGGCGCGGATCTCGGGTGGCGTGGGGTCGTTGCGCAGCGGCAGACGCGCGAGCAGGGTGGCGCTCGCCACGTCGATCACGGCCAGCGAGTTGTCGAGCCTCCCGTGCACGAACAGGAGCGACTCGCGGGCGCTGTAGGCGAGGCCCCGCGGGCCGCTCGTCGTGTAGCCGCCGTGCGCGAGGGGCGGGACGTCGACGCGCCGGATCTCGTAGCCCCCCGGCAGGCCGGCGTCCGGCCGCAGGAGCGCCACACGGTCGGAGTGGAACGCCGTGAGGGCGATGCGACCCACGCTCCCACCCGGCCCACGCAGCACGAGCACGTCGGTGGGCTGGGCCAGCGCCTCGTCGCTGCGCACCGGCACGATCCCCGGCGAGGCGTAGTCGCGGTTGAGGTCGATGCTCGGCAGCGCGTGGGGAGTGGGGCCGCCGGCCACGGCTTCGGGGCGCACGGTGGGGTCCCCCCCCGGCGTGACCTCGATCACGGTCAGCCAACTCTGCACGAAGCCGGTCGGAAGCTGGCTCACGGCCGCCACGCCCGCGGCGTCGTGGTTGCGAGCGCGGGTGCCGACCACGAACACGAGCTCGCGGTCGGGGCTGAAGGCGAAGGCGTGCACGGTCGAGCCCAGGCCGCCGATCGGGTCCGGACCCGCCGGCACGCGATAGGGATCGTCGCGATAGAGGCCCAGGTCGACCTGCGCTCCGCCGCCGGGACGCGGCGAGCCGGCGCGCAGGTTGGCGACGAAGAGTCGACCGTCCGGGAGCCAGGCGAGGGCGCGCGGCATCTTGACCGCCAGGTCGCGGGCGAAGCCCAGGGCCGCGCCGTCGAGTTGCAGGCGTTGCGGCGCGCCGAGGGGAGCGAGGGTGAGCGGATCGAGCCGGACGAGCGCGCTCGAGCTGCTCAGCGTGACCGCCGCGACGGTGTGCGTCGGATCGAAGGCGATGTCCGCGGGTTCGTCGCCGACGCCCTCCGACGTCGTGCGCTCGAGCACGGCGTGCACCGAGTTGCCGAAGGGCTGCAGGCGAACGACCGAGATCGAGTCGCCGTCGAAGTTGCAGACGTAGAAGCGCTGCAGGGCCGCGCTCCAGCGCACGCTCACCGGACCCAGTCCCACGGGCACGCGTTGCACGAATGCGTGCGGTGGCGCGGCCTGGTGGATCTCGACCGAGTTGTCGGGCGTGTTGCAGACGAGCACGTAGTCGCGCCCCGCGACGCTCGCCACCTCGATCGGATGGACCTGGGGCGTCTCGAAGTTGACGAAGCGCCCCCCCGGCACGGGCGCGCCGACCCGTTCCGCTGGAAAGGCCGGCGCGAGGGGTCCGGGCGTGATTCCCTGTGCCGGCGCGTGGGGCGCGAGGGCGACGAGGAACGGAGCGAGCGCGAAGAGGGCGGGCGGGAGCAGGGCGCGGGGGAGGGCCATGGTCGGGGGTGGGGCCCGCTCGGGCGCGGCGTCCCACTCCGATCCTACCCGCATCCTTCCGGGGCGGCGGTTCGGCCGCGGCTGGGGACGGCCGCGCCGCCCCGGATCCGTCCCCCGCCGGCGCTCACAGGGCGAGGATGCGGTCCATGCGGCTGGCGATCTCGGACAGGCGGGCGCGGTCGCCGCCGGACACCTCGGCCACGAACCAGCCCGCGTAACCGATCTCGTCCAGGGCGCCCATCACCGCCGGCCAGTTGCAATCGCCCTCGAGCAACTCGACCCCGAAGCCGGCCCAGGTGCCCTTCTCGCGCGCCAAAGTACGGCTGTACTCCTTGACGTCGATGCGCGAGATGCGCGCGCCGAGGGTGCGGATCCAGTGCTCGGGCCAACCGTGCAGCACGATGTTGCCCACGTCGAAGTACCAGCCCACGCGGCTGCTCGGGAACGAGTCGACGTACCGCGCGGCCTCGAGGGGCGAGAGCAGGAAGTGGTTCCAGACGTTCTCGAAAGCGATCTGGACGCCGAGCTCCTCGGCCAAGGGCAGGACGCGGCGGATCTCGGCCCGCGAGAGCTCCCAGGCGGCCTCGTAGGGCATGCCGGCGTTCACGACGGCGGGCACGAGCAACACGTGCGGACCGCCGTAGAGGTGCGCGTCGCGGATCGCGCGCTCGAGCCCTTCGCGTCCGCGCCGGCGGACCTGGGGGTCGGGGTGGTTCAGCGGCTGACTCCAGTGCACCGAATCGACGACGCCCGCGATCGCGAGCCCGCTGGCGTCGCGCGCGGCGAGCAACGCTTCCGGATCGAGCGAATTGGGGCTCGAGACCTCGACCCCGTCGAAGCCCAGGTCGCGCAGTAGGGCGAACTTGTCCGCCAGCGGCGCGTCCCCGGCGACCATCTCCAGCTTGACCGCCTTGCGGATGGGTCGCGGCTCGCCCGCGCGGCGCGCGGCCCGCGGACGGGGGAGCGCGGCGGCGTGGGCCAGGGTCGGCGCGAGCAGGGCGCCAGCGCCCAGGCCCAGGATGGAACGTCGATCGAGGTGCATCGGAGAGAGGCGCGGGGGACGGGCGTGGGGGGTCGTCGGCGAGCAGCACGAAGCCGGTCCCCGCTCGGGCAGAGCTTCCCCGCGGACAGGGCCCGGGGCAAGCGCGCGGATCGGATCCGCGCTCCGCCCGCCACGGCCTCGCGACCGGATGGCACCCGTCGCGGTCCCTCGCCCGGCCGTGGCGTGGTCCAGTTCCCGAGGATCGCTCAGGACGGGGGCCGCCTCCGCGCGAAGACAGGGAGGAAGAGGACCCGGTGAGATCCGCGCTACCATGGCGCTCCCGGGGGGCCTGCGATCGCGCGGAATCCGGTAGTGAGCTCGCCCCACTCGCAGGATCGAACCGGAACCCGCACCCCAGCAGCCGATGAAACGCATCCTCATCATCGACGACGAGTCGCAGCTCCGCTCGCTCATGGTTCGCATCCTGTCCTCGGCCGGCTACGCGACGCTCGAGGCGGGGACCGGGGACGTCGGGCTCGCCCTGGCCCGCGAGCACCTGCCGGAACTCACGTTCTGCGACGTGCACATGCCGGGGCTCGACGGTCATCAGGTCGTGCAGGCCTTCCGCGACGACCCGGACCTCGCCCACAGGCAGATCGTGATCGTCACGGGAAACACGGGTTCGACCAGTCAACGCACGGCGATGAACCTGGGTGCGGACGACTACATCGCCAAGCCGTTCGATGCGGCAGAGCTCCTACGCTGCGTCGAAGCGCGGCTCTCGCGGGCGGATGTCCATTGGCGCTTGGAGAACCGAGTGCTCCAGGAGCTGCGCTCGTCCCTGCGATCCAACCTGCCCCACGAGTTCTTCACGCCCTTGGTGGGCATCATGGGGATGAGCGAGGTCTTGATGCAGGAGGGCGAAGCGCTTCCCCGCGGGGAGGTCCGCGAGTTGGCCGAGTGCATCCACCGCAGCGGAGCGCGCCTCCATCGGAAGTTGCGGAACTACCTCCGCATCCTCGAGCTGGACCGCGTGACCGGTCCGGAGCCCGCGCCGGCCCTCGGGGCGAAGCTCGCCGTGAAGACGGTCGAGCGCACCGCGCGTCGCATCGCGCAGGAGCAGGAACGTGAGGTCGACCTGCGCCTGACGCTGGGGGATGGGTGCCCGCGAGTCTCCGAGGACGATCTGGCCCTGGTGACGGAGGAATTGGTCGAGAACGCCTTCGGGAACTCGCGCCAGGGGACGCAGGTCGAGGTCGAGCTCGGGCCGTGCCAGGAGGGGGTCTACCTGGAGGTGCGGGATCGCGGTCGCGGGATCACGTCGGAGCAGGCGTGCGAGCTCGCCCGGATGGAGCCGCCGGACCCCGAGCACGGCGCCGGACGAGGCAAGGGACTGGGCTTGACGCTCGTCACACGCATCCTGGTACGCGCCGGGGGGCGCCTGGAGCTCACCGGTCTACCTGCCGCGGGCGCGACGGCCCGGGTGGTCCTGCCGGTCGAGGCCTGATCCGCCCGTCGTCCCGCGGCACGGCGCTCAGCCGGCCGTTTCCATCGCGAGCGGCAGGTGGATGGTGAAGGTGGTGCCCCGGCCGGGCTCGCTCTCCACGTGGATGTAGCCGCCGGATTCCTTGACGGTCCCGTAGACCGTCGCGAGTCCGAGGCCCGCCCCGCGCCCCTTCGGCTTGGTCGAGAAGAAGGGCTCGAACAGTCTCGCGAGCGTCCCTTCATCCATTCCGCAACCCGTGTCGCGCACCACGATGACGGCGTAGTCCCCGGGCGGGACGTCGTTCGGTCGGATGGGATCGAGGGGCAGGGTGCGGGACTCGACGCGGAACTCGAGCACCCCGCCGTCCGGCTGCATGGCGTCGCGGGCGTTGGTGGCCAGGTTCACGAGGGCCTGCTCGAAGTGGCTGACGTCCAGGAGGACGGGAACCGGGCCCGCGTCGAGGTGGAGGTCGACTCGGACGCCATCGCCGACGATCCGTCGCAGGAGAGTCTGGAGTTCCCGCAGCGTGTTCCGCAGGTCGACGAACTGGCGCTGATGGATGCGCTGCTGGCTGAAGGCGAGGAGCCGTTCCGTGAGCAGGGCGGCTCGCCGGCCGGCCCCCAGGATCTCCTGCAGCAGCCCGGTCTCGGTGTCCCTGCCGCGCAGGCGCGTCTCGAGGATCTCGCAGCAGCCCATGATGACCGTCAGCATGTTGTTGAAGTCGTGGGCGACGCCTCCCGCTAGGCGCCCGATGGCCTCCAGGCGCTCCGCCTGGCGCAGGCGCTCCTCCACCTCCCGCAGCGCCTCTTGATTGGCCTGCTTCTCGCGGCAGTCGCGGAAAGCGACCACGGCGCCGGTGACGACCCCCGCGGGATCCAGGATGGGAGCGGCGCTGTCCTCGATGGGAATCGTGCGTCCGAGACGATCGATCATCGCGAACGCGGTGTGCACCTGCACGATCGCGCGGCTCCGCAGGGCCACGTCGATGGGGTGCTCCTCCACGTCGAGCCCCGTGGGAGGGCTCAGCCGCAGCACGTCGCGCACCGCGTTGCCCATGGCATGCTCGAGCGGCCAGCCGGTCAGGTCCTCGGCGACGGCGTTCATGAAGGTGACGCGCCGCTCCGGGTCGGTCGCGATCACCCCATCCCCGATGCTGCGCAGGATCGTCGAGTACCTGAGCTCGCTCTCCTTGATGCGGCGCTCCATCGCGTGGCGCTGTAGGGCCATCTCGATCGCCGCCAACAACTCCCGCTCCTGCAGGGGTTTGAGCAGGAACCCGAAGGGGAACGTGCTTCGGGCGCGCTTGAGGGTCGACGTGTCCGAGTGGGCCGTCAGGTAGATGACGGGGATGTCCAGCTCGCGGTAGATCCGGTCCGCAGCCTGGATGCCGTCACGCGATCCGCTCAAGCGGATGTCCATCAGCACGAGGTCCGGCCTGTGGAGTTCGGCGCTGCGGACCGCGCCCTCCGCCGTGTCTTCCGTCCCGACGACCGCGAATTCCAGGCGTTGCAGGCGTTCGCTCAACTCCTCGGCGAGCAGCGCCTCGTCCTCGACCACCAGGATGCGTTTCGTGAGAGTCTGATTGTTCATTGGCTTTCAGCGATCGGGAAGGTCAAGCACGCGCTCGTCCCGGGAGCAGCGTGGGTCAGCTCGAAGCTGCCCTTGAGTTGTCGCGCAAGAGCGCGAATCAGCCTCAGGCCCAGGGATCCGGCCTGCTTCGCCAGCGAGAGGTCCGCGATGCCGACGCCGTCATCCACGACGCGCAGGACGCAACAGTGCGCATCGTCCTCCTCCAGGGAGACGAGGATCTCCCCCGATCGGCCTGCGGGGAGCCCATGTACGAGGGAGTTGGTCATCAGCTCGTTGAGGATCAGGCCGCAGGGGATGGCCAGGTCGAGGCCGAGGTGGACGGGCTGAACCTCCATGCGCAGGCGCGGCGGGTCCCCGTCCCGTGAGTAGGTCCGGATCAGGTCTTGGCACAGCCCGGTGGCATAGTCGGCGAAGTCGATCGAGGACAAGGAGTCGGAACGGTAGAGCCGTTCGTGCACCTGAGCCATGCACCTCACCCGCGCTTGTCCCTCGCGCAGCACCTGGTCGACCCGAGGATCTTGTGTGTAGGTGGACTGGAGGTAGAACAAGCTCGAGATCACTGCCAGGTTGTTCTTGACGCGGTGGTGAACCTCCTTGAGCAGCACCTCCTTCTCGCGCAGGAGCTCCAGGAGCCGATCCGCCTCCTTGCGGTCGCTGATGTCTCGAATGGCACTCGAGACGAGGATCCCCTCTTCGGTGTGCAATGGGCTCAGGCTGACTTCGACCGGGAACTCGCTTCCGTCTCGGCGCCGACCGAAGAGCTCGAGGGTGGCGCCCATGGGTCGGAACCCAGGACTCGCGAAGTACCGGCTGCGGTGCACGGGGTGCTGAGCGCGGTAGCGCTCGGGGATCAGCATCTCGATCTTCTGCCGCAGGAGCTCCGAGCGCGAGTAGCCGAAGATCGTCTCGGCCTGGGCATTCGCCAGGACGATCCGGCCCTCCTCGTCGGCGATCACCATCGCATCCGGGGCGGATTCCAGCAAGCTGCGGAACTTCTCTTCTGCCTTGCGGCGCTCCGTCACGTCCCGGACGACGCACAGGACGGCCTGCATCCCTTCCGTGCCCAGCGGGCTGAGCATGATGTCGACCGGGAACTCGGTGCCGTCCTTGCGCCGCGCGAACAGGTCCAAGCTCGCGCCCATGGGTCGAGGCAGCGGATCGGCGATGTAGGCGTTGCGATGATGGACGTGCGGCCCGCGGATGCGATCGGGAACCAGGAGCTCGATCTCCCGGCCCAGCAGCTCGTCCGGTTCATACCCGAACTGCGCTTGGACCTGCGCGTTCACCATCAGCATCCGGCCCTGGGTGTCTACGACGAGCAAGGCATCCGGTGAGGCATCGAAGGCGAGCTGGTGGATGTCCATGCGCTGAAATGAAGCTCCGTTCATGTGGCGTCGTCGCCTCGCGACATTCTGTGCAAGCAAGGCAGGGCAGGGCAAGCGTAGGCACGGGCGCGAGGGGGAGTCGGGTGCGTCGGGGGTTGGGACCGCTTCGCGTTGCCCGACCGGGGCGCCATTGACCGCGCGCAGTCACGCCGCGGTCCGCTCTCGACGGGGGGATAGGTAGAGATCCTGACACGCTCCGTACGGGCGGTCCGGATTGGCGCGGGCCGACCTAAATCACGGGCGCGGCCCGACTTGGGCCGGCGATCGCCGCGGCCTGTCACAGGACGTTCCAGCCCGGCTCGCGACCGATAGGGCGCGTGCGCGCGGCCCGCCGCGGGCCGACCACAGAAAATCCTTGCGCCGGTACCTACCCGGGGCCGGGTACGGGATCGCGAGGCACACAAGGGGTGGGGAGAGCGACTCGGGCCCCGTGCGACTCGGCGGCGAGCTCGACCGGCCCGGGGCCGGAGCGGGATCGGTGGTTGCAATGGCAGGTGCGTCCAACGCACGACCCGCTGCCCTCTCACCCCGCAGGAGACCGGTGACCCCCTACCTCTGTGAATCGGAAGACCTCCGAGAACCCACCTCGCTCGCGAACCTCGCTCGGAACGCCGTCGGGCTCGAACGACTGTCGGGGCGTGGAGTGGACGACCTGGTCGCCGTGGCGGCGTTCACGTCCTTCGTCCCGAGCCTCGAGACCTGCTGGATGGCCTACCAACCGATCCTGCGCTGGTCGGACGGAGAGCTCGTCGGATTCGAGGCCCTGCTCCGCTCCCACGCCAGCGCGGATCGGTTCCCGTGCGATCTCGCTTGCCAAGCGCGCCGCCTGGGCGCGATGGGCTTGCTGTCGAGGACCATCCGGACGCGCATCGCAGCCGACATCCCGGCCCTGCCGGCCCGGGTCCCGGTGTTCGTGAATCTCGAGCCCCAGGACCTGCTCGACGAGGGCTTGCGTCGCAACGAAGACCCGCTCGCTCCGTTCGCGGAGCGTGTCGTCTTCGAGCTGACCGAGCGGGAGGGCCGCGCCGACTCCTCCACGGTCTCCGCGCGCATGGAAGACCTGCGTCGCTCCGGGTACCGCTTCGCCCTGGACGACCTTGGAGCCGGTCGGAACGGGCTGGCGTCGCTGGCCGACCTGCAGGTCGACGCCGTCAAGCTCGACATGTCCCTGATCCGCGGCATCCAGCGGAATCGCACCAAGCAGCGACTGGTCCGGTTCATCGACGAACTGTGCCAGGAGCGGGGCGTCATCTGCATCTGCGAGGGCGTCGAGCAGGACGCGGAACTCGAAGCGCTGCTCGGCCTCGGTTGCGACGTCTTCCAAGGGTTCCTTCTAGGGCGGCCGACCCGGGCGTGGGTCGGAGGTGGCATCCATGCAATCTGAACTGGTACTCGACGAGGTAGGGTCCGAGGGCTCGCGCCCCGTGCTGACGCAAGACGCGAAGACCGAGGGCCACGGGTCCGACATGCACCTCTCCTCGGAGGAACTCTGGCAGCTCTATCGCAGCGCGGCCGAGGACCCGGATTGCGATCCGGCGCGTTTGGAGGCCCTGCGCAACCGGTTGATCGAGACGTACTACCCGCTCGTGAAGCACATCGCCGTGCGGCTCAGTCAGACCCTGCCGCGTTCGATCGAGGTCGACGATCTCGTGAGCGCAGGGGTGCTCGGCCTGATGGACTCGATCCGCCGCTTCGACCAGGAACGCGGGGTGAAGTTCAAGACCTTCTGCATGACCCGCATCCGCGGTTCGATCCTCGACCAGCTTCGCTCCCAGGACTGGGTGCCGCGCCTGGTTCGCATCAAGGCAGCGCGTATCCGGAAGGTCATCCTGCGACTGTCGGGCGAGCTGCGGCGCGAGCCGACCCATGCCGAGCTGGCGAAGGAGCTCGACCTCGACCAGGAAGGCCTGACGCGCGAGATGCTGGGTTCGAGCGCCGTCGCGGTGTTCTCGCTCTCGGATGCCTGGGAGGAGGACGATGGTGGATCGGCGGAGCTCTTCAGCGCGATCGAGAACACCGGCGCTCGCGATCCGCTCGCCGAGATGCAGCGGAAGGACTGGATGCGCTACATGACTCGCTCCCTGACGCACAAGGAGCGCTTCATCATCCATCAGTACTACGAGGTCGGCCACACGATGAACGAGATCGGCCAGATGTTGGGGCTGACCGAGAGTCGGGTGTGCCAGATCCACAGCAACGTCATGGGCCGCTTGCGCGCGCTGTTGCGGGAGCACGTCGAATCGTCCGGGCTGGACCAGGGAGGGGGCGAGTGATCCAGAACGGTACCCGGCGTGCGCCGAGGGCCACCCCGGGGAGGGCTCCCGATGGGCTCGAACAGGCTCGGAGGCCCTCTAGCCGAATCTCTGGGCCCCGGGATAGGATCGGCCGTGGCTGGGAGAGAGCAAGAAGGAGCCATCACGTGGAGTGCAGTACGGGAGCCTGTCGGTGCACGGTATTGCTCGTCGACGACGAGGAAGCCGTGAGGCGATTCGAGCGCGCGGCCCTGGAGCAACTCGGGGTTGCGCGGATCATCGAGTGTCCCGACGGACGCCTTGCCTCCGAGCTCATCGCGCAGGGGGGCGTGGACCTGGTCCTGCTGGACCTGACCATGCCGTTCGTCAAGGGCGAGGATGTCCTGCGCGAGGTACTCGAGCGACACCCGAACGTCGCCGTCATCGTCGTGTCGGGGCAGAACGACCTCGCTCGTGCGGTCGGCTGCATGAGGCTCGGAGCCTCGGACTACTTGCTGAAGCCGGTGGGAACCAAGGATCTCATCGAAGCGGTCCGGGCCACGATGGCACGTCTGAGAGTCGACGGGGACCTTTCGCTGCGCCGAGCGGAGCTGCTGGCTTCGCGTCAGCTCCGTCATCCGGAGGCCTTCGCGGAGATCCTGACCGCCGATTCGGGGATGATCGCGATGTTCCACCACATCGAGAGCATCGCTCGAGGGTCGCATCCCGCTTTCGTCCACGGGGAGACGGGAACGGGGAAGGAGATGATCGCGCAAGCCTTGCACGCGTGCAGCGGGAGACAGGGCCGCTTCGTCTCCGTGAACGTTGCGGGGCTCGACGACACGATGTTCGCGGACGTCCTGTTCGGCCATCGCACGGGTGCCTTCACGGGAGCGACCAGGGAACGCAAGGGGATGATCGAGGCGGCCAGCAACGGGACGCTGTTCCTCGACGAGATCGGCGATCTCAGCGAGGGCTGCCAGATCAAGCTGTTGCGGGTCCTCCAAGAGAAGGAGTACTACCCACACGGGTCCGATCGTCCGCTGCCGCTCACCGCGCGCATCGTCACGGCCACCCACAAGGACCCCAGCCGGCTCCGCCAGGACTTCTATTTTCGACTGCGGGCCTATCGGATCGACGTTCCACCCCTGCGCGAGCGCTTGGTGGATCTGCCCATCCTGGTGGACCACCTGATGCGCCTGGCCGCCAAGGACCTCGGCAAGCGCAAGCCGGCGGTCCCAGCCGAGCTCTTCGCGTTCCTCGCGAACCACGATTACCCCGGGAACATCCGCGAGCTGCAGTCGATGGTCTTCGACGCCGTTGCGCGACACGACCAGGGCGTGATGCGCCTGGACGCCTTCCTGGAGCACGTTCCCGCGGCGCGCGGCGCGCAGGCGCCGCGACCCAGCGATGGGCGAGCGGCCGGCAATGGGATCCTGTTTCCCCAAGCCTTGCCCACGTTGCGCGCGATCCAGGACGCCGCGATCCAAGAAGCGCTCGGTCGCACGCAGGGCAATCTGAGCGCGGCCGCGCGCCTGCTGGACGTGTCCCGGCCCACGATCCACCGCGTGCTGAAGCGCGAGAACGAGCGCTCGGGGTCCGAGAAGGCCCCGAGCGGCAAGGCGCGGGCTCGCCCGCGTCGTCCTTGAGGCCGACGCGGGAGCGGGACCGTCCCCGGCTTCCCGGTCGCCGCGTGTCCCTCCGGCCGAGGACGCGGACCCCACGTTCATGTGGGCGGCGACAGAACTGCCCACCGCGGGCCTTCGAGGGTCCGGCGGCCCTGGTTGCACGACACCTGCAAATCGTTTGGATCCCAAGCTCGGAGCTCCGATGTCTACCGCTTCAGATTCCCCCGTGCCCGACGAGCCCGCCCGCGGTGAGGCCCCTCGGAGCGTGCCCGCGGCCCAGGACGCGGACTCCACCGCGATCTCGAACGCTCCGGGCGAGGGTTGGGTGCTCGTGGTGGAGGACGACGAACCCGTGCGACGCACGATTCGCAGGATGCTCGAGGGTTCGGGGTACCCCGTGATCGACGCGGTGAGCATCGACGAGGCCGTCGACCGCTACGCCTCGTACGACGTCCGTGTCCTCGTCTACGACCTCATCCAACCGGACTGCGAGCCGACCAGCGCCTTCTCGTTGGCCAGGTCGGCCTTCCTCGGGGCGCGCATCCTGGCCATCTCCGGAGGAGGGCGCGCCGGTTCGATGCCGCTCCTCGAGGCCGCTTCGCGCTTGGGAGCCTCCGCGACCCTCTCCAAGCCCTTTCCCCAGGTTGCGCTGCTCGCGGTGGTCGAGGTGCTCTGGACCAACTCGGCGTGATCCGGGGGCGGCGCGGGTCCGGTCGCCGCCGTCCCGCAGGGAGAGTCGGAGGGCCTCTCGGTGGCGTACGATGCCGGCCCCGATGGGCCCGACGCCATCCCCCATGAAGCTCCTCCCGATCACCCTGTTCCTCGGCCTCGCCCAGGCACCGCTGCCCGCCGGCGATCACCAGGCGACCTCCGCTTCCGCTCCCGCTTGGGTCGAGCTGTTCGACGGGAGCAGCCTCGAAGGCTGGGTCACGCGCGGGGGCCGGTACGACGGCGACGCGCGTTGGACCGTCGAGGAGGGCGCGATCGTCGGGCGCGAGGGGCCGAGCGGCGAGGGCGGCCTGCTCTACACCGCGCGGCCCTACACGAGCTTCGAGCTCGAGTTGGAGACGCTCGTCGAGTACCCCTTCGATTCAGGCGTCTTCCTGCGCATGGCTCCGGTGGGCAAGGGCCTCCAGGTCACCCTGGATCACCGGCCGGGGGGGGAGATCGGCGCGATCTACGCCGACGGCTTCCTGAAGCACAACCCCGAGGGCGAGCGGCTCCTGCGGCGGGACGGCTGGAATCGCCTGCGCCTGCGCTGCACGGGCTTCGACCCGCGGCTCGAGGTCTGGCTCAACGACGAGCCGTTGGTCGAGTACGAACTCCCGGCCGGCACCCCCGGTCATGCGCCCACGGGACTCATCGGGTTGCAGGTGCACGGCGGCGGCGAGGCGGCGGGTTCGAAGGCCGTGCGGTTCCGCAAGCTCCGCATCCGTGAACTGCCGATCTTCGGCGAGGGCCTCTTCGAGCGCGACGCCGAGGGTCTGCCGCGGGCCAGCGAGCGGGCCCGCGCCGAGGGCTGGGAGCCGCTCTTCGACGGGCGCTCCCTCGCCGGGTGGGAGGCGGGCGAGGCGGCCGATGCCTTCGCGGTCGAGGACGGCGAGCTGCGCTTCCTGAAGGCCGGCCGTGGCGGCGACCCCTTCACCGAGCGCCAGTTCGGCGACTTCCGCCTGCGCTTGGACTTCCGCATGCAGTCGATGGCGAACAGCGGCGTCTTCCTGCGCGTGCCGCCCGGCTCGAGCGACCCGGCCTTCGCCGGTTGCGAGATCCAGATCCTCGACGACTTCGATTGGGAGCGCGTGACGAACACGAAGCTCGCGCCCTACCAGCGCTGCGGCGGCCTCTACGGCTCGGTCCCCGCCGGGAACCACGGCCTGCTGCGGCCTCCCGGTGAGTGGAACAGCTACGAGATCCTCTACCAGGGGAGCCGCCTGGCCGTGGCCCTCAACGGCCGCACGCTCTACGACGTCGACACCTTCTCGGTCCCGGGCCTGCCTCCGTTCCGCGAACGCGCGCGCCACGGCGCGATCGGCCTGCAACGCTACTCGTCGGTCCACGTGCGCGGCGACGAGGTCATCCGCTTCCGCGACCTGTTCGTGCAGGAGCTGTGACCGCGGGCGGCACCCGCGTCGCGGGCAGCGCCGTTCCTCGGCGCGGGCGTGCGCGCGGCCTCAGGTCCGCCGTTCGACCCGCCACGCTCGGGAGGGCCAGATGGGGCCCAGGAGCAGGCGTTGCCAGGGCCGGGGCAGGGCGGGGATCCAGCGCTCGACGACCACGAAATCGGCGGCGGCGAGCTCGGCCTCCAGGGTGCGCGCGGTGTAGGCGCGGCGGTGGTCGGGGGCCGACCAGGTGGCGCGCGCGCCCGGTAGCAGGAGGGCCAAGCGCCGACGCAGGGCGCCCTCGGGCCAGAGCCACTCGTGCACGAGGAGCATGCCCCGCGGCGCGAGCCGCCCGTGCAGCGACACGAGGAACGCGCGCGGGTCGTCGAGGTGGGGGAGCAGGTCGCAGGTCCAGATCAGGTCGAATCGACCCAGGTCGTCGCCCCAGCCAGCGCGCTCGACGTCACGTTCCTCGGCCCGCAGGCCCTTCGCCCGGCAGGCGGCGACCGCCCCTGGATCGCGGTCGAGGCCCAAGCTGCCGGGGGGCAGGTGCTCGAGGTACGTCCCGCGGCCGCACCCGGGCTCGAGGATCGTGAGCCGCTCGAGCTCGATGCGCTCGCGCGCCGCGCGCAGCTTGCGCGGGACCGGCCGATCGGAGAGCGGCGTCATGGGGCGGCGGACCTCAGCGCGGCGGGGCGGGCGGCGCGGTGAGCAACCCGAAGCGCGCGATCTCCTCGGGGCTCATCCAGTGCAGCTCGTCGGCCGGGGCGGCCTCGAGCGTGAACCAGTAGAAGTCCTCGGGGATGCCGAGTTCACGCAGGTACTCGAGCTGCTCGCGGTGCTCGGGGTGGTCGCGGGGCAGGTCGCGGCCCTCGAGGGGCAGGTCGAGCAGCTCGAAGACCCAGGATTGCACGCCGATCTCGGCGCCCGGCGCCGCGCTGCGCGCGCGGCCGGCGAGGAACAGGTCGACGCCGCCCGAGGCGATCCAACCGTCGTCGGGGACGTGCGTGGCGAGTCCGCGTGAACGAATCAGCCGGCCGGCGGCGAAGACGGCCTCGTGGTCGATCGAGCCATCGACCTTCGCCAGAACCAACCGCTTGGTGCGCGGATGCTCTCGCAGCGCGCGCAACAGCCGCCCGGGCGTGCGGCTGTCGATCACGCCCACCAGGACGAGGTCCGTGCCCTGGGCCTGGAAGTGTGCCGAGAGCAGGCTCGGGCCCAGGCTCTCGAAGAGCTCCTCGCGCGTCAGCGCCCCGTCGCCATCGAGGTCCGACTCCTCGAGCAGGGACTCGAAGGCGCCCACGAGCTCCGCTTCGACCAGCCGGCCGTCGACGTCGCGGTCGAGCAACTCGAAGAGGGCCTCGATCTCGTCCACGAGCTCGTCGTGCTCGCGGGCCAGGGACTCGTACGCGGCGGGCGGCGCGCAGCAGCCCAGGGCGAGGAGTGCGAGCAGGCAAGGGGTGCGATGCATGGCTGCGGCGCGGTTCAGCGGCCGCGCGACGGGGAGGGGTGCCAGACCGCGGGGTCGGTCCAGTCGAGCGGGTTCTCGTTCACCGGGCGCGTGCTCGCGTGCTGCATCAGGCCTTGGAGGGTGCCGCCGTAGGGGCGCAGGTCGCCGCGGAAGGCGTCGTACTCGGGGAAGTAGGCCGGCGCGGCGCCGCGCCCGGCGGCCCAGGACTTCATGCCGGGACGGATCTGGAACGTGCCGGAGACGCTGACGCCGCCGACCGGGGCCATGAAACGGCGCCAGTCCGCGTCCTCCGCGTGCATACCCAGGGGCAAGAAGGAGCAGGCGAGCAGGTCAACATCGCGCGCGCGCGCCGTCGGCGGCTCGATGCTGGGGTCGAGGTCGTCGGGGCGATCGTTGGCGAGCGCGACACCCGTGCCGGGCACGATCACGTGCCGCAGGGCGGACACGATCCGGGTCCGCCAACGCGCGGCGTCCTCCGGCTCGAGGTAACGCTCGACCTCGACGAAGCAGCGCACGACGTGGGCGAAGTTGCGGCTCGCCCACCACGCACCGCGGCCCGGGGGCGTCGAGGCGACGAGTTTCTCGAGGGGCCAGAAGAGCGGGTTGGCGCTCTGCGCGCCACCCGACTCGAGCCACAGCAGACAGTCGTGCCAACTGGTGAGCAGGAACCAACGCGCCGCGGCGTCGTGGGGCGCGAGCATCGCCGCGTCGCGGATCTGGCGCCACATGTGCGAACAACTGTGCGGCCGGAAGCGGTGCAGGCGCTCGCCGTAGGGACACCAGTCGTCCGGCACGGCGCGGAAACCGGGCAGCTCGTGCGGAATGGTGCGCCCCAGCCAGTAGTCGACGCGGGGGTTGTAGGGCTGGAGCGTCCCGGGATCGAGGATTGCGATCGGCGAACGCGACAGCGTGCGCAGGAACTGTTCTTCCGCGAGCTGCCAACCCTCCAGCGCCCCCGCGTACCAACTCGTCGAGCCGCCGCCGTAGGGCGCGATCTTCCAGCCGCCGTGGGAGCCGCCGAGGGACGAGCTCTCGCGCACGATCGGGTCGCCGATGCGATAGGGTCCGAGCTGGTGATCGCCGTCGGACGAGCGCTTCAGGCGCGCCAGCTCCTCGGCGCAACGTTTTCCGGCCCAGGCGGGCGTCCACCCGGGCAGGGACCCGCGCAGCACCGACCAGGTCACGAGGCGGGCCGCGTCCGGCCCGTGGAACAGACGGCGCGCCAGGATTCCGCGCGGCACGACGCAGTGGCGACCCTCGAGGTGCCAAGCGCGCTCGCCGTCCAGTTGGACGTCGAGCTCCTGGAAGTACGCGACCCCACGCCCGGGGAAGGCGTTGACGAGCGCCACGGTGACGCGCGTCGCGTCCTGGTGTCGCCACTGCTCGCGCCACACGAGCAGCGCCACGCCGGCGAACGGACGTCGCTCCTCCGACCAACGACGCTGGCCCTCCACGATCCACTCGCTGGGGGCTTCGCACTCGTCGCGGTGCTCGGCGCCCTCGCGATCGACCAGGCGCAGGCCCACGCTCGGAGCGGAGGGCCACTCGAGTCTCGCGGCTTCGGGGGTCGGCTCGACCGCGGCCGGCGCGGCGAGCTCGGCGGCCACGCGGTCGGCGAGCTCCGCGGGGGTCGCGGCGGCGCGCGGCTCGAGGCCCAGGGAGCGCTCGAGCGCGCCAGGTCCGGCCGCGGTCTCCTGGCCGCTCCCGGCGCCCGAACAGGCGCACAGCGACAGGCAGACCAGCGCCAGCGCCGCCCGGCGCCGTGCGCGGCGCGGGGCACTCCCGGGCGCGCCGTTCATCCCCACGCCGGCCGCGCCTCGCGCTCGGCCAACTCCTCGTAGCGTCGGGCGAGATCGCGCGTGACCGGGCCGACCAGGCCGGTGCCGACGGGCGAGCTGCCGACGTGCACGACCGGCAACACGTGGCGCGTGGAGCTGGTCAAGAAGGCTTCTTGGCACTCGGCGATGCCGTCCAGGGAGAGGCGCTCGAAGTGCACGGGGAGCCCGATCTCGCGCGCGATCTCGAGCAACACCTTGCGCACCACGCCCTCGAGCACGCCGTCCCCGGCGGTGACGAGCGCGTCGGCGCGCACGAAGAACAGGTTCGAGCTCGTCCCCTCGAGGATGCGCCCCTCTTCGTCGAGCAACACGTGGTCGGCGGCCTCCGCGGTCCCGATCGGATAGGGGCGACGATCGAGCACCCACTGCGCGGTCTTGACGAGCGGCGTCTGGCGCGCGCGGTCGCTCAGGAGACCGACGCTCACGCCGCGCTCCTGCTGCTCGCGCGGCACGGCCTGGTGCGGCTCGGTGGCGAGCAGGAGGCGCGCGTAGGTTCCCAGGCGGCGCGCGGGCTCGGCGAGCACGTCGAAACGCATGCGCAGGGCGTCCGGGCGCGCCGCGAGCGTCACGGCATCGAGTGCCCGGCGCAGGGCGTCGCGGTCGAGCTCCTCGCTCCAGCCCAGGCGGCGCATGGAGGCGTCCGTGCGGTCGAAGTGGTCCTCCAGGCGGAAGAACCGTCCGCGCGGGAAGGAGTGCAGGGCCGAGTAGACTCCGAGCTCGAGCCCGTCGAAGACGTCGTGGATCGACGTCGCGCCCGCCGGCGGGGCGAGCTCCCGGGGGCCCTCGGGCTCGATGGCGAACAGGTTCAGTTCCATGGCTCGTTCGTCCGCGGAGCGTAGCGTCGGGAGCGGCGCAACGGCAGGGGTGCGCCGGGAAGCGCCGACCCCGCGCCCCGGGGTTATGCTGGCGGGCTCATGTTCCTCTTCGAGAGCCTGGAGCTGATCGCGCTGATCGGCCTGTTCGTGCAGACCTTCACGGCCTGGATCCTGGCCGCGCTCCTGGCGTCGCTGCGACCTCGAACCCACGCCTCGGCCACCTACGGGCACTTCCTGCGCGCGTTCACGGCCCTCGCCCTGGCGCTGTCGTTGATGGCCCTGCGGTACTACCAAGCCCACGACGTCGGGGGCGAGGGCGGATTCTGGCGCGACGGCGCGTTCCCATCGACCGCGGTCTACGTGCTCTACCAGGGGCTCAAGGCGCTCTTCGGCCTGTCCCTCGTGCGGGGTTGTCTGAGCCTGGCGGAGCGCGCCGAGCCGGCCTGGCTGCGCCGCTTGCACTGGCCCGTGGTCCTGGGCCTGGCCGCGACGCCCCTCTTCACGCAGAACGTGCACTACTTGCTCGTGCTGCAGGCGCCGATCCTGGTCGCCTGTGCTCTGGCCGCGCTGCGGGCCCTGCGCCACTCGCGGGGCGCGGAGTCGGGCTTGCGCCTGGTGCGGATCGCCCTCGTCGGGCTCGCCGGCGCCTGGGTCGTGCATGCCCTGGCCGCCGGCACGATCGAGCTCGTGCCCGCCATGCGCTACCCGCTGGGGCTCAACTCCATCGTCGATCTGGCGGTGCAGATCGCCCTCGGGGCGGGGCTCCTGGTGGGCCTGGTGCAGGAGGCCCACGCCCGAACCCGCCGCGCGGAGCGCGAACGCGAGGAGCTGCGTCGCGCCCTGGATCGCGACGAGCACCTGCGCGCCCTGGGAACCTTGGTCTCGGGCGTGGCGCACGAGCTCAACGGGCCCCTGACCGTGATCCTCGGTCACTCCGAGCTGCTCGCCGAGTCTCCGCAGGCCGACCCGTCCCAGCGCGTCGTGCTCGAGCAGGCCGAACGTTGCCGGGGCATCGTGCGCAACCTCTCGGCCCTCGCCGGCCAGACCCTGCACCCGCGCCGGGATCTCGACGTAGCCGACGTCTTCGAGCGCGTCGCGCGCGGCCTGGCGCCGGAGGAGCTCTCCCGGGGTCAGCGGCTGAGCGTGAACGCGCCGCCCGGTTTGCGCGTGCACGCCGATCAGGCTGGGCTCGAGCAGGTGCTGACGAACCTCGTCGTGAACGCCCTGCAGGCGAGTCCGTCGCACGGACGCGTCGAACTCTCGGCGCGCGCCGACGGCCGCACGGTGGAGTTCAGCGTGCGCGACGAGGGCCCGGGCGTGCCGCCCGAGCTTCGCGAGCGACTCTTCGAGCCCTTCTTCACCACCAAGGGCCCGGGGCGCGGCACGGGGCTCGGCCTCTCGATCGCCCACGCGATCGTACGCGCGCACTCGGGGTGGTTGACCGTCGAGGACGGGGCGGACGGGCGCGGCGCCCTGTTCCGGGTTCGAATCCCCCCGGCCGATCACACTCCGCTTCCCCCGCCCGTGCGGCGCGCGACGCGCGCGAACGAGCGCAGCCTGTTGCTCGTCGACGACGAACCCTCCGTGCGCCAGGTGCTGCGCCGTCACGCCGAAGCCCGTGGCTGGCGCGTCTCGGAGGCGGCCAGCGCCGAGGACGCCCTGCGAGGGATCGCCGATGCGGACGCCGTGGTCTGCGACCTGCGCATGCCCGGCATGGGCGGAGTGGGATTGCACGATCTGCTGGCGCGCGACGATCCCTCCGCCTTGGCGCGCGTGGCCTTCATGTCGGGGGGACTCGCCGATCCCGAGCTGAAGTCGTTCCACGACCGTTGCAGCCGGCCGATCCTGACCAAGCCCCTCGACTTCGACGAGCTCTTCGCCGTGCTCGCCGCGGAGGGAGGGGCGCAGGCCTGATGGGCGACCGGGCATGACCGCGGTGCTGATCCAGAACGCGCTGCTGCTGGCGCTCGCCCTGGTGCTCCTGCGGCGCGGACGCGGCGTGGGCGTCCTGAGGGCGAGCGTGGGGACCGCGGGCACCCTGCTGGCGGTCGGCGGGCTCTCGGCCCTGGCGCTCGCCGGCGGCCTGGGGGGCGGCGCGTACCTGCCGGCCTTCGAGGTGCTGGGCCTCTTCGCCTGGGCCCCGTTCGTGCATCTGCCGCTGGCCCTGCTCGCCCTCGGTGTCCTCGCGCGTCGACGCCACCCCGTGGGCGCGCTGCTCGCGGCCGGCGCGGGCGCGGCCCTGGCCGGCGTCTCCGTGTGGAGCTTCGGCGTCGAGCCGCGCTGGCTCGAGGTCACGCACCACGCCTTCGGCTCCGCGCGCATCGAGCGCCCGCTGCGCATCGTGCTGCTGGCGGACGTGCAGACCGACCGCGTCGGCGCCTACGAACGCAGGGTGCTCGAGCGGGCGGCGCGCCTCGAGCCCGATCTCGTGCTCTTCGCGGGCGACTACGTGCAGATCTCCTCCGACGACCCCGCGTCCTCCGAAGCCGAGCTCCTCGCCCTGCGCGAGGCCGTGCTCGCCGCCGGCTTCGCGCCGCGTCTGGGCGCCTTCGCCGTGCGCGGCGACGTCGACGCGGCGGGCTGGCAACGGGCCTTCGACGGCACGGGCGTGCGCGCGCTCGATGGGAGCGAGACCCTCGACCTCGGCGAGCTGCGCCTCACCGCCCTCTCCCTCGCGGACTCGCGTCGCCTGGCCCACACCCCCGAGCCCGGCGATCGTTTCCACGTCGTGCTCGGCCACGCGCCGGACTTCGCCCTGGGCGAAGTGCCCGCCGACCTGTTGCTCGCCGGCCATTGCCACGGCGGCCAGGTCCGCCTGCCCTTCCTCGGCCCGCCCCTGACCCTCTCGCGCATCCCGCGCCACATGACGAGCGGCGCGCACCGCCTGCCCTCCGGCGCGACCCTGATCGTCTCGCGCGGCATCGGCCTGGAGCGCGCCGGCGCCCCGCCCCTGCGCTTCAACTGCCGCCCCGAGCTCGTGGTGATCGACCTGCTCCCGAGAGGAGACTCCTGACGGGGCCGGCCTGGATTCAGGGTGCCTGCACCCGCGCCGCCGAGGGCATCGGCGTGGGGAGCACGGAGAGGATGCGGTCGTCGCCGTCGGCGCTGTTCTGCAACAGGCTGTCGACCGCCACGACGCGCACGCGCAGATCGGCCACGCCGGTGCTCTTGGGGAGCTTCCACACGTACCGGCGCGCCGTCGGGGGCAGCGAGGGCGCGATGGTGTGGAAGGAGAGACCGCCGTTGAAGGAGGCCTGGATGCGGAACTCGAACAGGCCGTGGTCGTCGGCGGCCTCCCACACGATCGGGATCAGGCCGTCGCTGTGGAAGATGCGGCCGGCGAGGGGCGCGGTCATCGCGACGGTCGGGGGCGCGTCCCCCAGGCGTGGGTCGGGGCGGATCTCGAAGGGTTCGCTGAAATACCACTCGTCGCGGTTCCAGTTGTCCTCGGCCCGGATCGCCACCCGCGCGCGATCGGTGCTGACGTAAGGAATCGTCAGCGTGCTGTAGGTGCACTGATTGAGTCCACCCGGTCCCGATGCCGACAGTTCCATGCGGTCGTCGGCGGCGGCTTCGACGTAGAAGGTGGGGAAGGGCGAGCCGAGGCCGACGGCGTCGTAGCAGACCTCGATCGCCTCGCCGCCGCGGAAGTTCTCGAAGGGAGTGTGGAACACGACCACGCCGGAGGGCGTCCGGTGGGGGATCGGGAGCTGGAACTGCTCGAAGCCGACGTTACTCGCGTCGTCGCGCGCCACGATGCGGAAGGGGAAGCGCTCGTAGGGGTGCAGGCCGATGTCGGGTACGACGAGCTCGCAGCGGCGGGCACTGCCGGGCAGGTCAGAGAGTAGGTCGACATAGGTCTGATAGGGCGCGTCGACGTCGCTCGAGAGTACCTGCACGTCGAACTCGACGATGACCCCGTCGTCCTCGGCCTCCCACTCGATGAAGATCTTCTCGCCGGGCAGCACGACCGGGTGCAGGCGCGTCACGAGCCGTACGACGGGGCGCTGGTCGCCCAGGTCGGGGGCTGCCGTGAGGAAGGGCTGGAAGTCGACCCAGCTCACCGGATCGCCCTGGCCCTGCGGGTGGACGTTGGCCTCGAAGGGGCCGGTGGCGTGGCCCCACCAGTTGTGCGCTGCGGGGAACTCGTGGTGGTGGCCGAGGGTCGTCGGGACGTTCTCGGCGGCGAGGGTGTTGCCCTCGAACACGTTGGGCCGCTCCGCACCGTCGAAGTGGATGCCGGTCCCGATCGAAGAGGCCAGGCCCGTCGTGTCGTTACGCAGACCGACCTGGTTGCCGAGGAAGCGCACGCCGGAGCCGAACATGTGGCCGTCGCTCGCGGGGGCGGCGCCGACCCCGCAGTTGCGGATCGTCGAGTCGCGCAGGAGCAGCTCCGCCTGGCTGGCGACGACGCCGATCCCGGCACCGTCGATGTCCAGGTGCTCGAAGAGGGTCAGGCCGAAGATCGAGGCCAGGGAGAGCCAGGCCTGGTCCGGGTCCAGGCGCTCGAAGCGGATCGGCTCGCCCGGTAGGCCGCGCAGGATGGGATCCTGACCGCGGTCGGCGGTGACCGTCAGGCCGCCTTCGGGGCCGAAGAGCAGCCGCGCGCCGGGCGCGATCTGGACCCGGCCCGAGGCCGTGCCGCGCTCGAGGAAGTGGTAGGGCAGGCCGAAGTCCGGCAGCGAAGGCCGCGTGCGCAACACACCGGTCAGGTTGCGGAAGCCCAGGATCGCGTCGTTCAGATTGCCCGCGGCGGGGAGCGAACTCGCGGGGTGCAGGCCGGCGAAGCGGATCCAGACCGGGTAGGTGTTCCCGCTGAGCACGTTGTTCGCGCCCAGGAGGAAGTCGGCGGGGCCGCCGTTCAACTCCAGAGCCGGCGCGCCGGAGCCCGTGACGGTGACGCCGTCGATCACGCGGTCCTGCAGGTCGTTGCCGAAGACCAGGGGCGCGTGCGACACGAGTCCGTCCACGCTCCAGAAACCGCGCAGGCCGACCAGGGAGGTGGGGTCGGGGACGAGGACGTCCTCGAGGACCGAGGTGCCCGTGAGGCTCGCGACCTGCGAACGCAGCTCGCAGCGCTCCAGGCGCGTGAAGTTGGGGAAGCCCAGGGTCGAGAGCCACGCGACGTGCGCGAAGGTCGAGTCGAACGCCTCCAGGGTGCCGTGCGCGTGGACGCTGATGCCCGCGCGCACGTCGACGAACTCGAGCCGGAGCGTGCCGCCCTCCGCGCGCAGGCCGCTGACGTTGTTGCCCTCGAGCCGCACCGGGGCTTGGGCCGTTCCGCGGGCGTGCAGCTCGCCCTCGACCAGCAGGTCGGCGCTGAGCGCGAACTCCACGCTCACGCCGGGGGCCAGGACGAGCTTCGCGCCCGGCGGGATCAGGAGGCTCTGGCAGATCGTGTAGGGCGAGCCGGCGGCGGTCCAGGTGACCGTCTCGCCGGGTCCGGGCAGGTCGAGGCCGCAGGGCGGCGGCGGCTCGCCCCCCACGCGCAGGCCGTCGAGGTAGAGCACGGCGGAGCTCATGAAGTTCGAGATCGCGGGGCTGTGGAAGCGCAGGGCGACGCGGCCGGGGCCGGGCAGGAGCGCCTCGACCTGGGTGTAGACGTACTGCGTCGAGAGCGAGAGCTCGCCCGCGAAGAGCACCTCGGTGAAATCGCCGACGTCGAAGGGGCCGCTCCCCGTGCCGGTCGCGCCCGTGGGGGAGTAGCGCACCTCGAGGAAGGTCTCCGCACCGGGGTAGTTGCCGTCGAGGGCCTGGATCGAGAGCAGGTCTCCCGCAGCCTGGTTGGGCACGGGGGGCAGGATGGCCCAGCTCGAGAGCTGGGCGCCGAATTGGCCGGCGGCGTTCGAGGAGGCCTGCAGGAACCCCGTGCTGGAGTGCGGGAAGCCCGGGGCGGCGCCCGGTCCGAAGGCGGCCGAGGCGAGGGGCGCGCTCTGGTTGCGGAAGATCCAGCCCGCCTGCACGAGCGCGGGCGGCCCCTGTTGCCCGGGGCCCGGCGGCGCGAGGCCGTCGAAGTCCTCGCTCAGCTTGTAGGACTGGGCGCCCGCGATGGGGCACACGGCGCCCAGTAGGAGGCCGAGCGGGGCGAGGCACGCAGCGAGACGTCGCGACGCGGGCAGGAGGGGCTGCATGGGAGTCGGGGGGCTGGGGCCTGCGAGCGGGCGGGGGCTGTGGAGCGGTGCGCGGTCCAGGTCCTGGACGGGGGATCCGCGCTGCGGACGGCGGTCTGCCGCGGGGGGTCGAGTAGGCCCCTTGGACCATGCGGGAGCGATCCCCGTGCCCGATCACGGATCCGAGGAAACGGCCGCCGGGCTCCCCGGGATCGGTCGGCACGCCCCTGGCTGAGCGCCGCGGGTAGCATCAGCGAGGCCCGATGAGCGAAGTCCACCGCATCCTGCAGGACGCCCAGGACGGGCGCCCCGAGGCCGCCGCGGAGCTGGCCCGCCGGCTCTACGACGAGTTGCGCGAGCTGGCGCGGCGCGAGCTCGCGGGGGAGCGCCCCGACCACACCCTGCAGCCCACGGCCCTGGTGAACGAGGCCTACCTGCGTCTGGTGGGCCCCGAGGGCGACGGCCCGAGCTTCGAGAACCGCGCCCACTTCTTCGGCGCGGCGGCCACGGCCATCCGGCGCGTGCTCGTCGACCACGCACGCGCCCGCGCGACCGCCAAGCGCGGCGGCGCGGCCCAGCGGCGCTCGCTCGAGTCCCAGGACCCGGCCGCACCCGAGGAGCAGCGCTGGATCGAGCTCGACGCGGCCCTCGCCAAGCTCGCGGGCCTCTCGCCGCGCAAGGCGCGCATCGTCGAGCTGCGCTTCTTCGCCGGTCTGAACCATGCCGAGCTGGCGCGGGTGCTCGGCGTCTCCGAACCCACGGTGCGCCGCGAATGGCGCCTGGCGCGGGCCTGGCTGCGCGACGAGCTGGAGGGCGCGGATGGGGTCTGAGACCTGGGCGCGGGTCGAGGACCTGTTCGAGCGCGCGGTCGAGCTGGACGGCCCGGAGCGCCGCGCGCTGCTCGACGCCGAGCGCGCCGCCGCACCGGACGTGGTCGCGCAGGTGGAGCGCCTGCTGCGCAAGGACCAGGACGGCTCGGGCGACTTCCTCGAGTCCCTCGAGCGCGGCACCTGGCTGGCCGGCGAGGACGTCCTGCTGGGCCGCGAGCTCGGCCCCTACCGCCTGGTCGAGCGCCTGGCCTCGGGCGGCATGGGGGTCGTCTACCGCGCCCAGCGCACCGACGGCCTCTTCGAGCGCGACGTGGCGGTCAAGCTGATCCGCGCCGAGCGCGTCTCCTCGACCACCGTGCGCCGCTTCGAGCTCGAGCGCCGCGCCCTGGCGGCCCTCGACCACCCGCACATCGCGCGCCTCTACGACGGCGGCAGCGCGGACGGCGGCAGCCCGTACCTGGTCATGGAGCTCGTGCGCGGGCTGCCGATCGACCGCTTCTGCGACGAGCGGCGCCTGCCCGTCGCCGGGCGTCTGCGCCTCTTCGCCGACGTCTGCCGCGCGGTCGACTTCGCGCACCGCAACCTGATCGTGCACCGCGACCTCAAGCCCAGCAACGTGCTGGTCGACGAGCACGGCGGCCCCAAGCTGCTCGACTTCGGCATCGCGCGCCTGCTCGACGACGACCCGGCCGAGCGCGCCGCGACGCGCACCGTCGCCCGGGTTCTGACGCCCGAGTACGCCAGCCCCGAGCAGCTCACCGGCGGTCCGGTGACGACGGCCATCGACGTGTATTCGCTGGGCGTGATGCTCTACGAGCTGCTGGCAGGATCCAAGCCGTTCGAGCGCCACAGCCGCAGCCCGGTGGATTGGCAGCGGACCGTGACCGAGCGGATGCCCGAGCGACCCAGCGACGCGTTGCTGCGCGGGCCACGGCAGGATGCCGGCACGCCGGCGGACGGGGGGGCGAGCCCGGCGGAGGTCGCAGCCCGCCGCGCCACGACGCCCGGTGCCCTGCGCCGGCTCCTGCAGGGCGACCTCGACCGCATCGTGTTGATGGCCCTGCGCAAGGAGCCCGAGCGGCGCTACGCCTCGGCGCGGGCGCTGGCCGAGGACCTCGAGCGCCACCTGGCGGGGCTGCCGGTCGCGGCGCGCGAGGATTCGCTGCGCTACCGCACGGCCAAGTTCGTGCGCCGCAACCGCATCCAAGTCGCGGCCGCGGCGGCGGTGCTGCTCGCCCTCGGCGTAGCCCTGGTCGCTACCTGGCGCGGGGGACGCCGCGCGCTGGCCGAGGCCGAGCACGCGCGCATCGAAGCCGAATCCCTGGAGGGCGTGGCCGACTTCGTGCTCGACACGTTCCTGACCTCGGATCTCTCGGCCGACCCGGCGCGGCGGGCGGCGGCCCTCGAGCGCGTGGACCTGCAGGCCGAGCGCGTGCGCGTGCAGCACGCCGGCCGGCCGCACCTGCGCGCCAATCTGCTCGACGCCCTGGGCCGCATCGCGCTCCGCCTGGGCGCCCTCGATGACGCCGCGGCGCTCGCGCGCGAAGCCCTCGCCGTGCGCGAGCGGACCTTCGGGGCGCGCTCCCTCGAGACGGCGCTCTCGTTGCGCAGCCTGGGCCTCCTGCACCACGAGCGCGGCGAGCCCCAGGCCGCCGCCGCGTGCTTCGAGCGAGCCCTGGAGCTGAACCGTTCCCTTCCCCTAGGGACCCACACCGACGTCGCGACCCTGGCCAACGACCTGGCTGTGTGCCGCCGGCGCCTGGGGGACCTGGCCGGCGCGGAGGAGCTGCACCGCGAGGCCTTGGCTCTGCGCCGCCGCCAGGGCGCGCGCAGCCTGCCGGTGGCCGAGAGCGCCAACAACCTGGCGGGCATCCACCTCGACCGCGGCGAGTACGGGCCGGCGGCGGAGCTGCTCGCCGAGGCGCTCGAGATCCGCCGCGCCGTGCTCACCCCGCGCCACGCCCTGACCCTCCAGTCGCTGCAGAATCTGGCGCTCCCGGTCTGGCAGCTCGGGGAGCGCGAGCGCGCGATCGCGCTGCTGGAGGAGGCCGCCGAGGGCATGCGCGTCCTGCGCGGCGCCGGCGAGCCGGGCCTGGGGCGCACGCTCGCCAACCTGGGGGGGATGCGCGTCGTCCTGGGGGACCTCGAGGGCGCCGCGGGGAACCTGGGCGAGGCGCTCGAGCTCGAGCGCGGACGCCTGGGGGCCGACCACCCGTCCCTGGCGGGCCTGCACATGAAGCTGGCGGCGTTCCAGCGGGCGCGCGGCGAGCGCGGCGCGGCCCGCGCGAGCTGGGAGCGGGCGGTCGAGCTGCGCCGCGCGCCGGCCGGATCGCCGCTCGACCTGGCCGTGGCGCTGCACGGGTTCGGACGCTTCCTGCTCGAGAGCGCCGGGGCGCAGGAGGCCCTGGCCGTGTTCGAGGAGTCGGCCGCCCTCCTGCGCGCCGATCCGGCCTCCGAGCCCCTGGCCCGGGGGCGCGCCGAGCTGGCCCTGGGTGAGTGCCTGCTCAAGCTCGCGCGCGCGCAGGAGGCGCGCGGGCCCCTCGAGGAGGCCCTGCGGCTGCTGGCGGATCAGCCGGCAGCGACGGTCGACCTGCGGCGCGCCCGCACGTTGCTCGAGGAAGGACCCTGACGCGGGTCGCGCACCTCCGCGGCGGCCCCGCGCGCGTACCCCCTCGGCCGCCCTCCCCGAACCGTCTCCAGCCCACCCCGGACCGCCGTGCCCACGACCTTCGTCCGCCGAGTCGAACTCCCCGTCCCCGCCGAGGAGGCCCTGGCCTGGCACGGCCGCGAGGGGGCGCTCGAGCGTTTGACGCCGCCCTGGGAGTCCGTCGCGATCGAAGCGCGCAGCGGGGGCATCGCGCCCGGAGGCCGGGTCGAGCTCGTCACGCGCCTGGGTCCCCTGCGCCAGCGTTGGGTGGCCGAGCACGTCGAGCCCGGCGAGCCGCTCGCCTTCCGCGACGTGCAGCGCTCGGGGCCGTTCCGAAGCTGGGATCACCTGCACCGCTTCCTTCCCGGCCCGGCCGGCGCGAGCACCCTCGAGGATCGGGTGCAGTACGAGTTGCCCCTGGGGGGTCTCGGGCAGGTGTTCGGCGGCGCGTTCGCCCGCCGGCGCATCGAACGCCTGTTCGCCTACCGCCACCGCGTGCTCGCCGACGACCTGGCGCGCCACGCCGGCACCCGGCGCGCGCTGCGCATCGCGGTCAGCGGGGCGAGCGGGCTCGTCGGCTCGGCGCTCGTGCCTTTCCTCACCAGCGGCGGGCACGAGGTCCTGCGTCTCGTGCGCCGCGAGGCTCGGGAGCTGGACGAGGTGCGCTGGAGCGCGGAGGGCGAGGCGCGCGTCGACCGCGAGGCCCTGGAGGGGCTCGACGCGTTCGTGCACCTGGCGGGTGAGAACATCGCCGCCGGCCGTTGGAGCCCGGAGCGCAAGGCGCGCATCGAATCGAGCCGCGTGGAGGGCACGCGTCGGCTGGCCGAGGTGCTCGCCGGGCTGGAACGCCAACCGTCGGTCCTCGTGTGCGCCTCGGCGATCGGCTTCTACGGCGAGCGCGGCGAGGAGCAGCTCGACGAGACGAGTGCGCGCGGCCAGGGCTTCCTGCCTGAGGTCTGCGAACGTTGGGAGCGGGCCGCCGACGCGGCGCGCGCGGCCGGCATCCGCGTCGTGCACGCGCGCACCGGGGTCGTGCTCTCGCCCCGCGGCGGCGCCCTGGCGCGCATGATGACGCCCTTCAAGCTCGGCCTGGGCGGGCCGCTCGGGCACGGGCGTCAGTGGATGAGTTGGATCGCGCTCGACGACCTGATCGGCGTGCTGCACCGCGCGTTGCTCGACGAGCGCCTCGTGGGCCCGGTCAACGCGGTCGCCCCCGAACCCGTCTCCAACCGCGACTTCGGCCGCGCCCTGGGCCACGCCCTGCGCCGCCCCGCCTTCGCGCCCTTCCCGGCCTTCGCCGCCCGCGCGGCCTTCGGCGAGCTCGCCGACGCCCTCCTGCTCGCCTCCACCCGCGTCCACCCCCGCCGCCTCACCGAGACCGACTTCCGCTTCACCTACCCCACCCTCGAACGCGCCCTCGCCCACCTCCTCGGCCGGCCCGCAGTGCCAAGCGTTCGCCGCGGAGCGTAGCCCCGGGCGAACGCGTCTCTCCATCCTCCCGATGGCCGGGGTCAGCAGCTCACGGTCCGGAAGGTCTCGACCTGGCCTCCGTCGCCCCAGCCCCCGCAGGTGCACGTGGTCGGCAGCCCGGTATTCAGATAGGGGATGATGAGGCCACCGCAATTGCACTCGCGGATCTCGATCCTCAGCACGCCGTCGGGAATGCACTTCATGCCCTCGGCAGGATCCCCCTTGCAGGTCTGATGGGCGGGGATCTTGATCTCGAACCGGGGGCACCTCGATCCGATGATGCTCCCACCGACGCCGAGGATCTTGATTCCCACGCCGCAGGTGCGCGCGCGGCCCCGTTCCTTGACTTCGGCTTCCACGTTGGTGGCCATCTTGTTCGGGCACGGTGCCCCGAGGTCGCCCCCCTGGGGAACGGCTGCGAACGAGAAGGACTGGGAGAGGAGCAGCGCAGCCGCGGTGGCCGCCCAGCGGCGGATGACTTGGTTCATGTGGGCACTCAGCGGATGGGTTGTCCGGGTCTCACGGAGATCCGCAGGCTCCGTGCCAGCTACAGGTCTCGATAGGAAGCAACCTCCGCTGCCTCGATTCAGAAGCTCGACTCCAGCACGGCCCATTGCTCCGCGCTGATCAGGGGTTTGAGGGCCGTGAGAGCCTGCTCGCGCATGCCCAGGGCCGCCGTCCTGTCCAAGGCGATGTGGCTCAGGAGGGCCACAGCTCGCTCCAAGGTCCCTGTTTGCCTTGCGCGGGAAGCCTCCTTCCCAATGGTCGAGCCGACGAACAGGAATCGCTCGGGACTCATCTCGCCGGGCCGCGAGCCGAGGGCTTCGTCGATCAGGTCCAAGATGCGCGTCGCGAGCTGCGGGTCGGCGCGCAGGTTCTCCGGCCGGGCAAGGGTGAGGAGGGCCTGGCCCATGACCCCCGGGTCGGGGTCGGTGCGAGCGATCGAGAGCAGGGCATCGGGTGAGGCCGAGAGCATCGCCATCACGATCGACTGACGGGCCTTGGGATCCGCCGATCGTTGGGCCAGGTCGAGGTAGGCCGTCTCGAGGGCTACCTCGGCGCCCTCGCGAATGCCCAGTTCGAACCAGGTTTCGATCGGAACCTCCGATCCGTCAGCGCGCCCCGTCAGGAACTCAGTCGCGGCGAAGACGTCGGCATGTCCGGCGATGGCATCGAGGATCTCCCGGCGCACCTCCGAGGACGTGGCCTCGTCGTCGTACAGTTCCCGGGCGATGAGCAGGGCGAACTCGACCTGGACGCCTTCCAGGAGGTTTCGCAGCGTCACGCCGATCAACGCTGGATCGCTGTTCTCGGCCACGAACAAGGAGAAGAAGGAGCTGCGTTCCTCCGGGTTCAATGACTCCCCCATGCCGGTCAGGAGCTCGGAGTAGAGCGCGGCCAGGTCCGGATGGCGCCGCCTGAGGTCGAGGATCGTGTTCAGGTACTGGGCATCCAGGACCTTGCGACCGTCGCTCGCGGCCAGGATCAGGTTGTCGATCAAGAAGGCGCGGCATGCGGCGTGCAACTCGGGCAAGTGCTCGAGGATCCGCAGCACCACGGCCCGCTCCTCTCCGCGGCCGGCAGCGATCACCATCCACCAGTAGAGCGCGCGAATCGCGCCGTACTCCTCACGATCCTCGAGGCGTCGGCTGCCGTCGGAGTGGGGTCGCAGCCAGGTCAACACGTCCTCGAGGATCGCCCCGTCCGCGATCAGAAGGCTCATTGCGGCCTCGATCTCCGCGATGGGCGCCGCGTCCGGCGACCCGGAGGCGCGCGTCGAGTCCACGATGCGCTCCTCCGCGGCGGCGATGCGTCGGAAGAGCTCGCGCAAACCCGGGGCGTCGCTGGGCTGGGGTTCGGGCCCGGACTCCGTGGGTCCTTCGATGCTGGACGTCCGGCCCGGATCGAGATCGGCGGGGCGGGGATCCTCGGGGGAGAGTTCGGCGGCCTGGGCCGTTGCACCGGGCGTCACGCCGGCTCGTCGGCTCCCCGGGGCAATCAGCACCCAGGTCCCCAAGAGTGCCGCGAGTGGCAGGAAGATCAGAATCCACCGGGTGTGTCTGTGGCGAGATCGCATGGTTCTTGACCTACGGCGTTCGGGACTCTCGGATCCCCGCGGGTGGCCTTCCATGGCCTCGTGCTGGGGTAGACCGCGGGAGGATAGGGAAGTAACACTCGATTTGGCGAGATGGCCGATTGCTGTGGGCACCGAAATCTCCTGGCGCGGGCGCGTGCCGTTTCCCGGGCGCTCGTCCCTACGCCGGTACCAGGTCGCGGAGGGAAGCCGGGTCGAGATCCCGACGAGGCCGGCCAGATGCCTCGGTGCGCAGGCCGCCGCGCCGAGGACCGACCCTGCCCCTGGGCGAGCTCCTGCCCGACGGGCGCGTGTCTCGAAACCCGCGGTCGGTTAGGGTTGCGCGCCACCCACATGGCTCGGCTCGACAGGACCCCCAGCGTCGTCGCGGACTGGAACGCTTGGAGCGATCCCGGCGTTCCCGTGCGCTTGGGCGTGTCGAGTTGCCTGCTCGGCGAGCCGGTGCGTTACGACGGCGGTCACTGCCGCGACCCGTTCGTGACGCAGGAGTTGGCGCCCTTCGTCGAGTACGTTCCGGTCTGCCCCGAGATGGAGGTGGGCCTGCCCGCGCCGCGGCCGATCATCCGCCTGGTGCGCGGACCCGCGGGCGAGGACCGGCTCGTCGTGCCCTCGAGCGGCGAGGACCTCACCGAACGCATGACGGCCTACGCCGAGCGCCGCATCGGCGAGCTGCGCGCGCTCGAGCTCGACGGCTACATCCTGAAGAAGGCCTCGCCTTCCTGCGGCCTGGAGCGGATCAAGGTCTACGCCGAGGCGCGCTCGAAGGGCGACGGCATCGTCGAGCGCAAGGGCCGCGGCCTGTTCACCCAAGCGTTGCTACGCCTGTGGCCCGAGCTGCCCCTCGAGGAGGACGGCCGTCTCAACGACAACCTGCTGCGCGAGTCGTTCATCGAGCGCGCCTTCTGCCGCAACCGCTGGCGCGTCCTGCTGCACCGCGGCCTCTCGCGCTCGCGCCTGGTCGAGTTCCACACCGCGCACAAGATGCTGCTGCGTGCCCACGACGAGGCGGGGTATCAGCGCCTGGGCCGCCTGCTCGGGTCGGCCGGCACGTTGCCCGACGCGGAGCTCTACGCGACCTACGAACGCGAGCTCTTCGCGACCCTCGCCATCCCGGCCAGCCGCGGCCGCCACGTGAACGTGCTCCAGCACCTCTCCGGGTACCTCAAGGACCAGATCGGACCGATCGAGAAGAGCGAGCTCATCGACGCCGTGCGCGCCTACTCCCGCGGCCACCAACCACTCTCGGTGCCGCTCTCGATGATCCGCGTTCAGGCCCGCAAGCACGACGTCGAGTACCTCAAGCGCCAGGTCTACCTGGCCCCGCACCCCGAGGAACTCCGCATCCGGGCGCGAATCTGATCGCCACGCGGGCTCGCAACTCGAGCTTGTCGCGTGTGGGTAGCCCGCAGCGCCGGCATGCGCCGGAGCGCACGCCTTGCCGGAATCAGCCAGATTCCCTAGGCTTTCGGTGGTTGGGAGGATGGGTTCCCTGGAGCGACCCGTAGGACGCGCCGCTCACCATGCCCCCGACGGCTCGCTCCTTCGTTCCACTTTCCGCGGTCCGCGTCGACGCGCGGGATCGCATTGCATGGGGGTCTTCCTTGTCCAACGAGCGCATGTTTCGCCTCGACCAGATCACCGCGATCGAACAGGGTGGCCTGCGCGCCCTCTGCCTGCCGCGCGTGCGTTCCGGTAGCGCGGGCCAGGGTGTGGTGGCCAATCACTGGCTCGTTCGCGGCTTGGTACTTCCCCCGCGTGCGCCGATCCAGTTCGTGCGTTCACCCGTGCAACCCACGGTCAGTTCTCCCGACGCGTGGACGGTGCTGCAGGATGCCTGGCAGCGGCTCGGTCTGCCGGCACAGGGCGTGGACTTCTGGGCGGAAGAGGAGCAGACCTACACCTCGATGCCCTCGCACGATCCGGCCGCTTACGCGGTCCCCGTCACGCCCGCGAACCCGCTGCTTGGGGCGACGGCACGGGGGAAGCTGAGGGAGATGGACGGCGGAGAGGTCTACGCCTTCAACCCCGGGAACTCCCCGGAGCCCACCGCCTACGGTTTCCGCGCGACGGAACCACCGCCGCGCGCGCCCAGCGCTGGGCCGCTGGCGACCTGGATCGAGTACTGGGGCTTGTTGGCGAACTACAACCCCGCGGATCAGCATGTGTGTCAGGTCGTCGAAGCAATCCCCGGCCCCAAGCCCTACACGAACCTGGTCGAGTTCCTGCACTTCATGCAGCCCAAGGTGAACGAGGAAGGCGCGCGCCTGGTGATCGCGTCCGTGGCCTCCTACGGCGCGTTCCCCTCGAGCGCCGCGGGATCCGACCGGGGCCAGGGAGCTTCACCATCGATCGCCGGTCATGCCGAGACCCACTGAGCAGCCGGGTGCATTCGGAGAGGTCACGCGATTGCTCGCCGGCCTGCGGGCCGGGAACGAAGCCGACCGCGAACAGCTCTTCGCGCTCGTCTACGCGGAGCTGAAGCGAATCGCGCGTCGACGTATGGCGCACGTCGCGCCCGGGGGCACGCTCCAGCCCACGATGCTCGTGCACGAGGCCTCTCTGCGCCTGCTGGGCCGCGAAGCCGAGGCCCGGGACCGCGGACACTTCCTGGCCCTGGCCGCGCGCGCCATGCGCGACGTCGTCGTCGAGCAGGCGCGCCGGCGTGCGGCCCAGAAGCGCGGCGGGGCCCTCCAGCGCTGCACCCTGGACGGTGACCTCGTGGGCCGCGCGGACCAGGCCCTCGACGTGCTCGTGATCCACGATGCCCTGGAGGCCTTCGCCCGGGTCGACGCCGAGGGCGCGCGGGTCGTCGAGCTGCGCGCCTTCGGAGGGCTTGGCATCGAGGAGATCGCGCTCGAGCTGGGTTGGTCGCCCTCGGCGGTCGACCGGCGCTTGGCCTTCTCGCGGGCCTGGTTGGCGCGCAAGCTCGCCGACGGGGATGGCTGAGTCGCCCGCGCGCGCCAGGGCCGAGCGGGAGCTCTTCGAGGCGCTCCTCGAGCTCCCCGGCCCCCGGCGGCGGGCGGCGCTGGCCGAAGCGGATGCGCCGCCGGAGGTGGTCGCCGCGGTGGCACGGCTGCTCGAGTTGCACACCGAAGACGAGGGCGTGCTCGGCGCCGGTGGCCTAGTCGGCCTGCTCGGTCCGCCGCGATTGGCACGGCTCGCGCGAGGCGATCGCCTGATCGGTCGCTACACGGTGCGAAGGCACCTGGGGACGGGCGGTTTCGGCTCGGTGTACCTCGCACTGGACGAGCTGAGCGAGCGGGCCGTGGCGATCAAGCTGCTCGACCGTCTGCCGCCCGGGCTCGTGCCCTACGTCCGCGACGAGATGGCCTGGCTGCGCTTGCTCGCCCTGCCCGGCGTACCCCGGGTGCTGGACGAAGGCGAACACGCTGGCTGTGCCTGGTTCGCCATGGAGCACGTCGCCGGCGAGCCGTTCCCCGGCGCGGCGACGCCGATGCCCTGGCAGGCGCTCCGGCCGCGCGCATTGGCCCTGCTCGACGTGTTGGCGCAGGTGCACGCGGCCGGTCTGGTCCATCGGGACCTGAAGCCGGGCAACGTGCTCGTGGACGCGTCGGGGGCGGTGACCCTGCTCGACTTCGGCATCTCCGTGTCGAGGGGGTGCGCCGGCGTCGGGGAAGCCGCGCGGGCCCTCCCCGCAGGCACGCCGCCCTACGCCGCGCCGGAGCAATTCGAACGCGTGGACGTGGGCCCCGTGGCCGACCTGCACGCGCTGGGCGTGATGCTGGTCGAGGCGCTCAGCGGCGCCCATCGCTTCGATGCGCTCCCTGCGGACCTTCCGCGCCGAGTGCGCGACACCTTGGAGGCCCTGATGGCCGTCGATCCCGGCGAGCGACCGGCGGACTGCCACGCCGTGCTCCAGGCCTTGCATGGCGAGCTGCCTCCAGTTCCGCCCGTCTCCTGGGTCTCGCCGCGCGCGCTGCGAGAGCTCTTCAACGGCTGCGATCGACTGCTGCACGAGAACGAGGACGCGGCCTCGGAGCTCTGGAGGCTGTCCGGTGGCGACGAACGCCGCGGTCAGGCCGTGCTCGAGGGCTGGGTGCGCATGGGGCTGGCGCAACGCGAGGGACGACGTTTCGTCGTGCGCCGCGCGACCTTGGACGAGCTGCGCGTGCGTGCGGCCCTGGTCTCGGCTCGCGGTCGCTCCAGGGGTCGGCCGCCCGATCCGGCTCGTCATGCGCAGCGACTCGAGCACAAGGGCTTCGCGGCCCACGCCCTGGCCTTGCGCATCGATGCCCTGCGCGCGGCGCGGCGCTCCGGCCGAAGTGCGGAGCGCCGAACGGCGGCCCGAGCGCTGGTGCTTACGGCGCTGCGACTCCAGCGCGCCACGGATGCCGACCGCGTGCTGCGCGAGCTGATGCCCGAACACGAGGACGTCCAGGGCGTCGCCGAGTGGTGCACCCTGGTGCAGGTCGGCACGCACGCGAACCACGGCGACGGCCGACGGGCGCTGGCGGAGCTCGAGAGCTTGGGAGCGCTGGACGATGCGGAGTTGGAGGGTTGGCGCCACACGCTGGCCATGCGCGCCGCCATGAGTTGCGGGCTCTCCGTGCTGCGCCGCGTGCACGCCCGGGCGCTGGAGGGCTCGGCTACTGGAGGCGGCCCGGCCGACCAAGCCCGGCGCGCGCTGTGGGACGGCTTGCTCGCCTACCACACCGGCGACTTCGCGGCCTCCGCGCGTGCGCACGAACGATCGGCCGAGCTCCTGGAGCTGCCCCTGGACGTGCTGCGGGCCGAGCTCAACGCGGCCAACGCCTGGCTCGAGGCCCTCGAGCTGGACCGTTGCCGCAGCGTGGCGCAGCGCGCCGGGAGACGCGCCGCGGCCTGGCGACTGCCCCAACTGGAAGCCCGCGCGCACTGCCTCGAGCGTTCGGCCCGTGCCCGCGCATGCGAGTCCCTCGCTCCGGACCCGGACTTCGCCCAAGTCGTGGGGCGCCTGGGCAGCACGGCCCTCGAGGCCCAGGTCCTTCGCACCGAGGCCGCCCTCGCCTGGCGCGCGAATCGCCCCGAGCTGGGGCGCCGGCTCGCGAAGGAGGCCGCGCGCGCCTGGTCCGCGCTCGGCAATCCGCTTGGAACGGCGCTCTCCCGGGCGTTGGCAGCGGTCTGCGGCGAGCCGTGGGAGCCGCCCAGCCTGGCCCATGCGCTGCAGCAGGCCGAGGACCTGAGCCTGCCGCGGGTGGCGGCACAACTCGCCGCCTTGCTCGTGGAGTGCGGGGTCGAGGTGCCCCCGGGTGCGGCGCGGATGCTCGAGCGGTTCGAGCCCCCCGCGCGCCGCGACCTGCGCTTCGAGGTCCTCTCCTGGGAGGAGCTCGAGCAGCGCCTCGGAGGGAAATCCGCCCAAGGTTGACGTCCGGGATCGCCCTTCGACGGCTCTCCATCAGCGCGTCACCCCTGTGGCGTCCAACGGCGCGCCCCACCTCACCGGCGCCGTCCAGGAGCGAGTTCGCGGCCAGCGTGGTCCGGCCGCGTCGCCCTCGCCCTGGACTCCCTCTCCTCCCTCGACCCCAGCGGTCACGCAACCGGTATCAGCCATGTCCGACCTCCTCCAGATTTTCGGCAGCGCCATCGTCGACCAAGCCAAACAGGCCCTCGCGGGCCAGCTCCAGGGCGAGCTACAACCGATCCAGGCCGGCACCCAGGGAGACTTCCCGTGGTTCTGGCAGGACACCAACGGGAACCTCAACCAGAACACCTTCGACTACGTCAGCCGGCGCGCGGTGCCCGGGTCCTCCGGCAAGGGTGGACCGGTCTCTCTGCCCGACTCCTTCGTGAACGCCTACTCGAGCTGCCTCGACGACCTGGTCTGGAAGCTCTCGAGCGCGGACCAGGCCCTGATCAACAAGACGGAGATCCAGGCCCAGGCCCAGGCGGGGACCCTCGTCAGCTCCTACGAGCAGAACTGCGGGCCGATCACGGCGGCGGACCTCGATGCCGCGAAGGCAGCGCTCGGCTTCGTCGTGAACAAGCTGGACTTCGTGGTCAGCTACGCCGTCGGCTACCTGTGGAGCGGAGCGAAGGCCGCGAGTGGTCCGCCGCTCACGCGCCAGCAGATGGCCGCCGAGCGCAACCTCGCCTCGAAGTTGCCCGCGATGCCCGCCTCCGGGGACGCCGTGCTGGCGAACCTCGGGAGCTACCTGGCGATCACGGCCTCGATCCTGGGCCTGATCGACTCCTCGAGCAACGCCAACTGGCTGCTGGGCCGGCTGCGGGCGAACGTTCAGGCTCCCTCGGCCGCCAACGGCGGGATCCAGACCATCGACAGCCACGGCAACACGACCGCGAACGTCGGCTACAAGCTCGACAAGGTGCCCGCGGCCATCCTGGCGTCCCTGACCTCCAAGTCCTCGCTGAAGGTGCAGATGCAGGCCAGCCGTCAGTCGGCGAGCCAGCTCTCCGTATCCATCCAGGGCAAGGCGGCCGGGGTCATCCCGATCGACTTCGTCTCGATCGGCCTGGCGGGCGGGGCGAGCTACTCGCTCTTCGAGGCCCAGGGGTCCGGGTCCAGCGCCTCGATCGAGATGGAGTTCCCCGGGCTCACGCCCGTGGCCGTCCAGGCGAGCGGCTTCTCGACCACGACCCAGAAGGGCTGGATCTACGGCGCCATCATCTCGCAGGCCGTGCGCAACGCGGACAAGGACGAGACCGGCTGGCACTTCAGTCCGAAGCCGGGCTACGACTTCGTGTCGGGCGGGAACTTCGGTCTGCTGGCGACGTTGGTGATCTGCGGCTACCCGACGATCCGCATCACCTACAGCTCGGGCGACTACAGCGCCTTCTCGCAGGAGATCAAGCAGGACGCCTCCGTCGAGGTCAAGCTCTTCGGGTTCCGCCTGGGCGGCATCAAGCAGAACTTCTACAAGGCGAACTCCTCCTCGAGCTCGCAGTCGAGCTCCTTCACGCTGACCCTGGCTCCGCCCGATCCGTCGATCGCGGTGGCGCCCCTCGACCAGCTCACCTACGTGTTGGGAGGGATCTTCCAGTACCCCGGTGACGGTTCGCTCACCGCGCAGATGCAGGCCGCCCTGGCGGTGACGGGCGGGCAGATGAAGGTGTCGCTCGGCGGCGTCAGCTTCAGCAACCAGACCGGCGGGGCCGTGGAGGTCTACTCCTCCGAGGGCTTCCAGGGGCGCACCGTGCAGATCCCCGCCTTCGGGACCAGCGGGCCCATCAGCGGCCGCCTGCTGACGATCGACGTGGTGCGCCAGGGCGAGCGCACCAGCTACGACATGGCGAACTTCTGGCCCAATGGCCTGCTCGTCGAGGACGAGAGCCCGTACTTCCTGAAGCAGGTGCTCGATCGCGACGGGCGGACCCAGGTGCTCGTGATCACCGACAACCGCCACCAAGAGGTGGGCACCGTGCGCCCGGCCATGGCGCACGCCTGAACGCCGGCTCCGACCGCCCATTCCGGCGCGGGGGGATTCACTACCCCCCCCCGCGCTCTCGTGCGTCGGGTGCTCGCAGGGAAGGACGGGAACGTGAGGCTTGGGTCGTTGCCGGCCTGTCGGGTAGGGATAGGGGCGGGAGCGCAGCCGAAGGCGCTCGCCCACGACCATGATCCAGCACGCCTCGTTCGCCCTCCTGGCCCTGTTCCCCGCCGCCCAAGACGTCGCGCCCGGCGAGGAGGCGCGGTACTCGGAGCTGCTCTTCCCGGGCATCGTGCCCGTCGATGGGCAGGGGGGGCCGAGCGTGGCGGTGACCTGCGTGCTCGACGCCTACACCGGCTCGCCGATACCCGGGGCGCGCTTGACCGCGGTCTTCGAGGCGGCCCATCCGTTGCCGGGCGAGTGGTGGTCGACGCGCAGCGTGTTCGCTGACGCGGAGGGTTGGGTGCGCCTGCGGCTCGATGATCTCGCGCCGCGCGGCGACGTCGCGCCCGGGGCCCAGCCCTGGCTGTACGTCGAGGCGCCCGGCTACGCGACGGTCGCCTCGCTGGGCCGTCACCTCAAGCCGAGCGTGCGCCTCGAGCCGGGGCGCGCGCACGAGGTGCTCGTGCTCGACGCGCTCGATCGGCCGCTCGTCGGCGCGCAGGTGGGCTGGTACCTGGGCTGCGGCCACACGCCCGACGTGCGCGTCGCGCGCACCGACACTCGGGGCCGGGCGCGCTTCGAGGACGTCGATCCCGAGGACGGGGATCTGTGGATCGTCGCCCGCGGCGCGCAGTCGGACCCCCTCGACCCTTGGCCGGGCAGCTTCACGCGCCTGCGCGTGGAGCCGGCGCCGGTCTGGCGCGGACGGGTGCTCGATCCCTCGGGCGCACCCCTCGAAGGGCTCTTCGTCGGGCAGTCGATCTACCACCGCGGCCCCTGGACGCAGACCGGAGCGGGCGGGCGCTTCGAGCTGTTCGGCCTGCCGCTGGGCGCCAGCGTCTGGATCGGCGACGCCGGCCAGGCTTACCCGGGGGTGGCTTACTTCGATCTGCCCGAGCCCGGTCGCGAGCTCCGGCTCAGCGTGCCGCGCCCGGAGCACGAAGCGCAGCTCGACGTCGAGGTCGTGGTGCGCGACGTCGGGGGCGAGCCGCTCCCGCGCACGCCGGTTCGGCTGATGCGCGCGGACGACGGCTTCACCGTGACGGGGGCGAGCGATGGCGATGGCGTGGCGTTGCTGCGCGTCCCCGCGGGGCGCTACCTCGCGCGCGCCGGCGGCGATCTCTCGGGCTTCGAGCCGCGCCGCGCCGAGGTGCGCGTCGAAGCGGGAGCGGCGGGC
>CAYMYN010000001.1:217570-284062 GCA_964394665.1 uncultured Planctomycetaceae bacterium | reverse complement strand
GCCGTCCTGCACGTTGCCGGAGATCAGATTGCCGGGCGCCGCGCCGCGGGTCGAACTCGTGCTCGAACCCGAGCCGCGCATCCTGCTCGATCGCTCCAGTTTGCCCGAGGGCGCGCGCGTCGTGGTCGTCGTCGAGCACGGGGAGATTGGCTTCGACCCGGACGTGCCCGTCACGGTGCCGCGCGAGGGCTTCGTCGGACTGCGGGTCGAGGTGGGCGAGCGCTCGCGCGCCTTCGAGCTGCCGCCCTCCGCGCGCGTCGACGGGGCGTCGGTCGCGCTCGAGGCACCCGCGCCGGGCAGCGTGCGCCTGCGGCTCGCGGCACCGGACGGGGAGCCGACGGCGGGTTGGGTGCTGCTGCGCGATCCCTACGCATCCGATGAACTCGACCTCGAGGCCGCGCGCGAGGGCGACCCGGCGGTCGAGCACGAGCTGCTCACCTGGCACCTGGGGCCGGCCGACCTGTGGGTGATCCCCGCCGATCCTGCCCAGGCAGCGCGGCGTGTGTGCATCGAGCTGCCGCTCGACGAGGGCCCCCTGGAGCTCGGCGAGGTGCGCTGCGCCGACCCCGCCCCGAGCCTGGGGCTGATCGAGCCCGACGGCGCGCCGCTCGCGCCCTCGCAGGTCGAACTGCGCCGCCCCGGCCTGCGCGAGAGGTTGGAGCTCGACGCGGCGGGCAGGCTCGTCCCGGGCAGCTTCGAGCCCCGGGAGGGCGACCTCCTGCGCGTCGAGACCGAGGGCAAGCCTCCGTTCCGGGCCGAACTCGCGGGCCCCGGCCCCTGGACCGTCACCCGTCCCGCTGGCGCGCTGACCGTCGCGGTCCTCGACGAAGCGGGCGACCCGTTGCCGGTGTTCGGTCTGTGGATCGATGGCGAGTTCTTCTCCGCCTCGGGCCCCAGCGCGACCCTCGAGGGGTTGGCCCCGGGCCTGCATCGCGCGGTGCTCGTGGCGGCCGGTCGCCAGTCGCTCGTGTGGCATTTCGTGTTGGGCGCCGACGAGCGACGCGAGGTGCGCATCCCGCTGCCCGCGCGCTCCTGATCGCGGGCCGCGGCAGAAAGTCCGTGGGCCCCTGGGCACCGTGCGCCGCGCCGGAGGTACCCTGCCACGGATCAGGCAGGTGATCCGCGATGCAAGAGCAGGTCCTCGACGAGACGCAGCAGGAGTTCGCGCGCTTGGCGGCCGCGGGTGAGTGGGAGACCCTCGCCGCGCGACTCGAGGACCGCCCAGCGCCCGAAGTCGCGGATCTGTTGGGGGGGCTCGCGCCCGCCGAACGCGTGACGTTGCTGCGGGCCCTCCAGCAGCGCGGCGCGGCGGACGCCTTCGCCTACCTCGAGCACGAGGAGCAGATCGAGCTGCTCGAGGGGCTCGGCGAGGAGGCCACGCGCGGCCTGCTCGAGAGCCTCGCGCCCGACGACCGCACGCGCCTGCTCGAGGAGCTCTCCGAGGAGGATCGCCATCGATTGATGGCCCTGCTCAGCCCGGAGGACCTGCAGGAAGCCCACTGGTTGCTCGGATATCCCGAGGACAGCGCGGGGCGCCTGATGACCCCCGACCTCGTGGCTGTCCGCGCGCACTGGAAGATCAGCCAGGCCCTACGCCAGGTGCGTCGCAAGGGCCGGGACAGCGAGACCGTCAACCGCATCTACGTCATCGACGACCACGGCCGGCTGGTCGACGACTTCCCGCTGCGGCGGCTGATCCTGGCCGACCCCGAGGGGCGCGTCGCGGACCTCATGGACCACACGTTCGCCAGCGTCCCGGCGCTGGCGGACCGCGAGGAAGCGGTGAGCCTCATCCGGCGCTACGACCAGGTGGCGCTGCCGGTGGTGGACGCGCGCGGGCTCCTGCTCGGCATCGTCACGGTCGACGACCTGCTCGACGTGGCCGAGGAGGAGGCGACCGAGGACTTCCACCGCGTCGCATCGGTCGGCCCGATTCGCGTCAGCCTGCGCGACGCCCCGATCCACCTGCTCTACCGCGCCCGCATCGGCTGGCTGATGACCCTGGTATTCGTGAACGTGCTCTCCGGCGCGGGCATCGCGCTCTTCGAGGAGACGATCCACGCCACCGTCGCGCTGGTCTTCTTTCTGCCGCTGATCATCGGCAGCGGCGGCAACGCCGGCTCGCAGTCCGCGACGCTCATGGTGCGCGCCCTGGCGACGGGCGACGTCGAGCGCAGCGACTGGCTCGCGTTGCTCTTCCGCGAGCTGCGCGTCGCGCTCCTGATCGGGGTCACGATGTCCCTGGGCGTCGCGCTCGTGGCGTGGTACCGCGCGCCCGAGGTGTTGCTGGTCGTCTCCCTGACGATGACCTTGATCGTGCTCGTCGGCAGCCTGATCGGCCTGTCGCTGCCGTTCCTGCTCTCGCGCCTGGGCTCCGACCCCGCCACCGCCAGCGCGCCCCTGATCACCTCCCTGGCCGACATCATCGGCGTGCTGATCTACTTCTCGATCGCGACCTGGTACCTGGGCCTGGGCTGAGCGCGGCGGCTTCACTCGAGCTCGAGCTCGACGTGCACGATGCGCGTCTCGCCCGGACCGAGGGTGAGTTCGAGATCGCGGCGCACGAAGGAGCGCGGGCCCGTGCGCGAGGGCGCGCTGCCGGAGTTGGGCTGGCAGGCCAGGGTCAGGGCGAGATCCCCGGCGGGGAACCAGCCCAGGTCGAGGCGCCCGGGGCCCGTGAAGAGGACCATGCCGTCGTAGGCGCTGGCGAAGGTCTCCGGCTGGGCGGCGGCGACCGCGAGGCGTGGTCGGCAGGTCACGAAGGCGCGCGCGAGGGGGCCCAACCGCGGCGGGGGATCGAGCTCGCTGCCCTCGTCCGCGAGCGCGACGTCCACCAGGAGTCGTCCGGCGTCGAGCACGATCGGGTAGCCGCGGCGCCCCTCGGCCAGCGGGCGCCCCCAGGTGAAGTCGTCGCCCGAGGGCGGGTGGAGCACGACCAGGTGCTGACCCGCGAAGCCCGGGCCGAGGGCGAACTCCAGGTGTCCGGCGGCGACGCGCACGGGGGGCACGGGGCGCAGGGTGCCGGCGGCGTCGGCCAGGCGCAGCTCGCTGGGCGGCGGTGATCCCAGGAGCAGGACGGTCTGCAGTCCCGCGGGCGCCGGCGTCCAGGCCGGATCGAAGGGCAGCTCGAGCGCTTGGCCGTCGGCGAGCACGATGGGCAGGGATTGCAGGGCGTACTCGGAGACCGCGGCCAGCACCTCGCGCGGTCCGACTTGATAGCGACCCGGGTTGAGGGCCTCGAAGACCTGCCGCCCGCCCTCGCGCCGGCCGGCGCGCCACTGGCCGCCTTCGTCGAGCAGGAAGACCTGCGCGTCGTCGGGGATCGCGTCCCTGCCCGGCGCGGGCAGCACGGTGATGCGCGCGGTGCGCGGCGAGAGGCGCACCGTGAGGGTGCCGCCGAAGCGCGCCAGCGCGGTCAGCTTGTGGCGCCCGATCTCGCGGCCGAGCAGGTCCTCGCCCTCGCGCAGGACGAGCTCCTCGCCGTCGATGGGGAAGGGACCGAACTTGCCGTCGGGGCCGGCGCGGCCCGAGAGCAACACGCGGCCAGCGGGGTACTGGCGCAGGGTCACCGGCTCGCGCCAGGGCGCGCCGGCGTGGGTCAGGAGGCGCAGCCATCCCTCGGGCGCGCGCTCGAGGCGCACCGCGATCGGCGTGCCCGTGAGCCCCGCGGGGAGCTCCAGGCGCGCGACGCGCCGACCGGGAGCGGTCACGGCGAGCACGCGCGCGGCCGGCGTGTAGCTCGCTCGCACCAGCGCCGAGAGCTCGAGCACGCCCGCGCTCGATGTGTGGATCGGCCCCTGGATGCGGCCGCGCTCGCCGAACTCGCGGCCCGAAGCGCCGTCCTCGATCCAGGCGCTGAAGTCCTCGATGGGGCGGCCGCCGCGATCCTCGACCGCCGTCAGCGGCCAGGGAGCGGGCGCCGGGCCGAGGACCAGCTCGAGGGTTTCTCCGGGCTGGGCCGTGACGTGGGCGTAACGTCGCGGCTTGCGCACACCCGTTTCGTCGAGGCCCAGGATCGGGCGGCCCTCGGCCTGCACGAGGTAGTCGCCCGGCGGCAGGGCGAAGGGCAGCGCGCCCTGCGCGTCGAGTCGTGCGCCGAACGTGCCGGGCTCGGCCAGGAAGTCGCGCTGCTCGAGCGAGATGCGCGCCCCGTGGGCCGGCGCGTCGCCGGGCTCGGGTCCCTCGCGCACGATCAAGCGCGCGCCTTCGTGCAGCACCGCCGGGATCGGGCCCGGCCAATCCTGGCCCGTGACCAGGGCCACGCGCGAGTCCTCGAACACGACGAAGCGCGCGAACGCGGCGCTCGGGATCGGGAGCGAGCCATCGGCATCGGTGCGGCCCAGCTCGACGGGCAGCGTGCCTTCCGAGTTCGCCTCGCCGCGCGGCCAGGCCAAGACCCTCGCTCCGGCCACCCCCGCGCCGGAGAGATCGCGCGCCTCGATCGTGGCGCCGCCCGCGGGCACCAGGCGCACCTCGCCCGGCCAGGGCGCGCCGCCCGCGGGGCCCTGCGCGTCGAGCTCGAACTCCGCCCGTTCGAAGCCCGGCGCCTCGATCGCGAGCCGCAACCCCGCCGCGCGCATCGCCCCCAGGCGCACCTCGAACAGCCCGTCGCCCGGCGTGCTCGCCGTGCGCGCGAGCACACCCTGCGCGCCGTGCACGACGATCCGTGCCGCGAGCGGCGCCGCGCTCGCCGCGCACACGGCGCGCCCCGCGAGGAACGTCCCCGCCCACTCGTGCCCCGCGCGCGGCGCACGCGTCTGCGCTTCGCCCGCGACGGCGAGCGGTGCGCGCGGCTCGGCGCTGGCCGCGGGCGCGAACTCCGCCACGGAAGCCCGCGCCGAGGGCGCCGCCGGCGGCGCGAGCTCCACCCTGCCCGGCGCAGCCGAACGCAGCAGCACCCACCCCGACCCGAGCAACGCCGCCAGGCCCGCAAGCAGGCCGACGAGCCGCCGATTCGCGTTCCCCGTGTCGTTCATGTGCTCGCGCCGCAGGGCTTCACTGCACGCTCCCCCAAGGCGCCGCCAGCGTACCCGGTGAGCGCCACCCGAGGCTCGATCGGGTGTGCCGGGCCTCGGCTCAGGGTTCGCGCAACGGCTCGACGAGGGTGACCGCGAACCAGGGGCCCCGGCTACGCCCGGTCAGGCCCGACCAGAACCAGGACGAGACGTCGGTCCACTCACCACCCTGGGCGTCGAAGATGCGCTCGCGCACGAGCCAGCGGGCCGCGCCGCGGGTGGCGACGAAGGCGCTCCAAGTGGCGCCGTGTTCGACCTGCAGGGGCAGGGCGCGCAGATCGAAGCCCAGGCCCCGATAACACTCCTGGGCCGGGTGCAGGCGCCTGGTCGGCTCGAGCACCCAGCGCAGGAGCACCGTGCGCTCGCCGTCGGTGCGGCGCGTCGTGCGGCCGGGAAAGCCGCCGAAGAAACGTCGCTCGCGCGCGTCGAGCTCGAGCTCGCGCCAGGCGGGCCCGTCGTAGGCGGCGGGCCAGCCGGGGAAGGGCGGTTCTTGCGTCGGCGCGGCCCCCGGCCGCGGCAAGAGCGGCAGCAGGGCGGCGATCAGGCAGACGATCAGGAAGGCGCGCACGGCGGACTCAGGCGGTTCCCCAGGGCGACGATCGCGAGGGCCGCGAAGGCGAACGCGACCAGGCCGATCCCGGCGTGGGTCGAATCGGGGAGATCCCAGGAGGGCGGGCGCGTCTCCCAGTGGAACAGGGCCGCCGCCCGGAGCACGTTGGCGAGCACGGCCGCGAGGGCGGCAGCGACGAGCAGCAGCGCTCCCGAGCGGAGCGGCAAGCGATGCCACCCGCCGCAGGCCGCGGCGAGCAGCAGGCTCGTCCAGAGCATCTGCACCCCGCTGCACGGCGCGTCGACGACGACGCGCTCGGAGCCGAGCTCGAGCACCGCGCCGGACGCGCGCACGCCGAGACCCTCGAGCCGCAGCAGCGCCGCCGTCGCCGCGGTCACGAGGCGCCGCAGGGGATAGCCCAGGAAGAACTGCAGGCTCGGGACCGCGGGCAGGGCGAGGACCAGCAGCACGGCCAGCCAGCCGCTGTCGCCCGCCTGCAGTCGCACGCAGCGCAGGGTCGCGGCCAGGGCGATCAGCCAACACACGGCCTGCACCAGCGGCGCCGACCAGACGAGGGCGATGGCGTAGAGGGCGACGCCCAGCGTCGGCACGGTCCAAGGGGTTCTGCCCCGCGCCGAGCGGGGAGCGGGCGGCGCGCGCAGCACGAGCCCCGCGGCGAGCGCGGCCGCGAGCGCGCTCGGGATCAGCTCGGTGCCGTCGGCGAAGCGGCGCCCGAGCCAGGCGAAGACCGGCCAACCGGCCGCGAGCAACGCCGCCAACGCGACCCAGGCGCGCTCGGGTCGGGCGAGCGCGCTCCCCTGTGCGGGGCCCGGCGCCGCCGTGGATCGCACGACGCTCGCCATCAGGCCGCCGCCCGCGCGCCGCGCCGGCGCGACCGCCACGATCCGAGCGCGGCCAGGCCCGCGACGGCCAGCAGGGCGAGCGTCTCCGGCTCGGGGATGCCCGGCACGGTGACGCGATCCACCGGAGTGAGCCCCGCTTCCGCGTACTGCGCCTCGGTCTCCAGCACCACCGCCCCGCTCAGGGGCGTGACGAGTTGGAAGCGCGCCGCGAGCTCGAGGGCCGCCTCCCGATCGCGCGGATCCTGCGTGGCGATCCGCCGCTGCACCTCGCCGTTGGCCCACAGGCGCACCAGGTGGTCGGAGGTCTGACCGCCCTCGCCGCGCTCGCCCACGATGCGCGCGAGCTCGCGCCGCAGCTCGACGAATCCGGTGCGCCGTTCTTGGAGTAGACGCTGCACACCGAGCCGGACCTGCGCAGCGTCGAGGGCGCGGCCCCGCGCGACCCCGACGTCGTCCAAGGCCTCGAGCACGAGGTTGCGCCCCGCTACCAGGCCGGCGGCCGTGATCTCGACCGCGCCGCGCTCCACCCGCTGGCGCAGGGCCTCGAGCGAGCCGAGCTGGAGCGGCTGGGGTCCGTGGATCCAGACCACGTCCGTCCCGCGAACCTCGGCCCGATCGAAGGCCGCGACCAAGGCCGGCGCGGCGTCGATGCCGCCCACGCCCCGGCGAGCGCGCAGCCAGGCCGCGGCTTCGCTCGAGCCGACGTCCTCGAGGGCCTCGACGGTGTCGCCCGCCAGCAGCAGGTCGAGACCGCCCGGGAGCGCCGCTTGCTCCAATCCGTCACAGAGCTCGTCCCAATGGGCCGCGCAGGCCGAGGAAGCATCGACCACGAGCACGGTCCGCCCGCGGGGCGGGACCTCGCGCGCCACGAACGCCTGCTGCACGACGACCTCGGGGTCGAGGGTGGAGCGCGCCCACGCCGAGCGGCTCGCGGCGTCCCGCCGCACGACGAAGGCGAGCGGTTCGCTGGGGTCGCGTCGCTCGCCGCGCAGACCGCTGGCGCCGTCGGCGCCCCGCGCGGCAGTCCAGTCGGCGTTGGGCGCCAGCAGCTCGTCGCGGGACGCGATCCAGGTGCTGCTGGACACGTCGCGTAGGGCGAAGTTGGCCTCGGCCAAGCACGGCAGGGCGAAGCTGGCCTGCGCGCCGTCGCCGTCGAGCTGGAGCGGGAACGTGACGCCGATTCGGAACCGGAAGCGACCCGGGGTGGGCGGCACCGGCGATCCGCGCATCTGCACGCGCCCCGCGCCGCTGGTCGTGACCAGGATCGGATCGAGTTGCCGCCGGGTGACGCGCTCGTAGGCCTCGGTGACCCGGGCCCGCGCCGCGAACGCCGCTTCGCGTTCCTCGCCGTCGACCCACAGGGTGACGCGCGAGACGACCCCGCCCTCCGGCAGGAGGAGCTCGGCGCGCGCCTCCCGCGGTCCGCGCGCGCGGCTCTCGAGCTCCAGGGTCCACTCGAGGTAACCCACGGCCGCCGTGGCGTCGACGGAGGCGTCGATGCGCGAGCCCGCCAGGGAGAGCTCGGGGGTCGCGCTCCCCCGCTCCCAACCCCAAGCCGGCTCGAAGACATTCTGTTCACGGCGCAGGTGCCGGGGGATCGGTTGCGCATCGAAGGTCCGGCCCGTCATGCGATAGAAGGCGCGCCGCCCGTCCTCGACGTCGAAGGGCCCGAGGACCAGGCGCCCGATCGCGAACAGGCCCGGGCGCCCCGGGGCGAACGGCAGGCAGATCCGCAGCACTTCGTCCTCGTCTCCGATCGCGCGCAGCCAGTAGAGCCCGCGCGCCTGCTGGTCGACGTTCCCCGAGAGCGTCCAGCGCAGGGCGAGCAGGGTCGCGATCGGCCGTACCTCCAGCAACGTCAGCGCCAGCACCGAGCCCGCCATGCCGAGCCAGAGGGCGTGGCGCGGAGCCCCCACGAAGGCACCGATGCGAGCCTCACGCGCCAGCAGGAGCCATCCGGCCAGCAGCGAGAACACCGGCGCCAGGGGCATGAGGCCCATGCCCGCGAACATCACGGCGAAGATGGCGATCGGGAGCAGCGGCAGGAAGATCAGCGTGTAGACGAAGCTCACGCCCAGGGCCGCGCCTCCCAACGCGAAGGTCAGCGTCCAGGGTTTGCCGGGACGATCGCCGTGACGCACCAGAGCGTGCAGCAGCGCCGCGGGGACCAGGGCGACGAGCAGCACGTGGCCCAGGCTCGGGAGCGGGTCGAAGAACTCCCCGCGGCACATGCGCGAGGCGAGCTCGATCAGCAGCACGAAGGCCGGGAGGAAGATGCCGCCCACGGTCACGAACACCGTTGCGAACGAGCCCAGGCGCCGCGGTCCCGCGAGTCGCTCGGCGATCGTGCGCGCCTCGTCCTCGATGCGGGCCTGCCGCTCGCGGGTTGCTCGGTCTTCCATCGTGCTGCCCCCTCGCGCGGCCGATGCGCGCCGCGCCGTCGGATGGTAGCGCGGCCGGTGCGCCAGGTCCCCGCTCGGCCGGCCTCGACCCCCGGCCTGGGCCCCGGGTCGCGTGGATGGGGGATCCGCGGGCCTCAGCGCTGCCGCGGCTCGGGCGGCGTGTCGTTGAGGGCCCAGTCGTAGTCGAGGTAGCGGATCACCACGCGTTCGGCGTCGCGGCCGGTCAGCCAGGGGCGGTGTTCGGGCGGAGCGTAGCGGGCGATCCAGGCCAGGCGCTCGGCGGGCGTCTTGCCGAAGTCGTTGCCGTACCAGTCGAAGATGCGCGAGAGGTGCGCGGTGCGCGACTTGGGGTCGAAGCGATTGCGCTCGGGATCGCGCAGCCAACGCGTCGTCATCTGCTCGAGCTGCTGGTCGAGCACCCCGGCGGTGTAGGCATGGTCGAGCAGGCGCGGGCAGCCCTTCGAGGCACAGTTCACCGCGGCGTGGATGCGCGGATCCGCGAAGGTCGGGCGCAGGATCGCGTGCTCCAGGTCATTGAGGCTGAGCGACTTGCGCTCGAGCGCGGGCGCGAGGTGCGCCAAGGGGATGAAGCGTTGGTCCCAGACGGGCTGGGCGAGGGTCCCGAGGTCCTTGATCGACTTCACGGGATAACCCTCGATCACGCGCCGGATCGTGTAGGCGTTGTAGGCGTTGATCCAGAAAGCGAAGCGTTGTTCGCGTGTCCAGGCGTCGAAAGTCTCGGACTCCACGGCCTGCAGGCTCGCCAGGTATCGATCGAGGGGCGCCGAGTCGCGCTTCAGCGCAGCGTAGTCGAAGTCCTCGCCGCGCAGGTGGGCCGCGAGGATCCGACTCCACGCGGCGTGTGTGTGGTCGAAGGGGAGCTTGTCCTGCTGTTCGTCGAGGGCGAGTGCGCGCAGGTCGGGCGGTGCGCTCGCGCAGCCGAGGGCGCTCGAGAGCAACAGGGCGAGGGCGAGGTGCATGGCGAACTCCGGGTCTGGTCGGGGGCGGGAGCGCCAGCTTACGCCCAAGGCTCCGCGGCGTGACCCGGCGTCCCGCGCTTCAGTCGAGGTGCCCGCGGTCCGAGTCGCCCATCTCGACCTGGCCCGCGGGGAAGTACTCCTTCCAGCGCCGTTCGACGCGCCGCGCCGTGTCCGGGTCGCAGAACAGTTCTTCGGGATAGCCGGCCTTGGTGCGCGCGTCGATCACGATCGGGGGTTGGCGCACGAGGTGGCCCTGGTGCACCTCGACGCGCGCGGCGTGCAGGTCCGCGGCGGGATCGAAGCGCGTGAAGGTGCTCCACAGGAGGTTGATCGGGCTCTTCGCCGCGCGCGCGGGGTCGTCGCACAGCACGACCAGCGGCCAGGGCGCGAGCGCCGGCGAGGCGGCGATGCGCGCGGCGGCCCCGGGGTCCTCGGCGTGGGACGGGCCGCCGACCACCAGGCAACCGGGGCTGAAGACGCGCGGCTCGCGCGCCGGGGCGTCCAGCGGTCCCTCGAAGCGGTCGGGCAAGCTGCGGCGCTTGGGTCCGACTCCGAGCAACACGCCCTTGCTGCCGCGGTTGAGGCGCGGGCCGGCGTAGTCCAGCGTGTCCATCGAGAGGTTCGGGAACACGAACAGGTCGGTGCGCACGTCGCTGCGTTCGAGCACCGCGGTCAGCGTCGCGCGGAAGTCGCGCAGGTCGACGGGCGCGTCGGTGACCAGCAGGAACTTGGTCAACGAGAGCTGGCCCTCGCCGAGGATGCGGAAGGCGCTGACCATCGCCTCGCGTTCGTAGCGCTCGTGGACCACCGCGGCGGAGAGCGAGTGGTAGCCCGTCTCGCCGTAGCTCCACAGGTCGCGCACGCCGGGCATCACCAGCGGGAAGAGCGGCGAGAGCAGCTCCTGCAGGTAGTCGCCGAGGAAGAAGTCCTCTTGGCGCGGTTTGCCGACCACCGTGGCGGGGAAGATCGCGTCCTTGCGGTGCAGCAGGGCGTCGATCTCGAGCCAGGGGAAGTCGTGCACCTCGGAGTAGAAGCCGTAGTGGTCGCCGAACGGGCCCTCGGGTCGGCGCGCGCCGGGTTGGATGCGGCCGACCAGGCACATCTCGGCCTCGGCCACGAGCGGGATCGGGCTCGCGGGGTGACGCGCGGTCGCCAGGCGTGCGCCCTGGGCGAGGCTCGCGAGCAGCAGCTCGGGCACGTTCTCGGGCAGGGGCGCGATGGCAGCCAGGATCAGCGCGGGCGGACCGCCGAGGTACAGGTTGAGCGGCAGGGCCTGGCCCAGCTCCTCCGCGGCGAACAGGTGGTTGCCCGCTCCACGCTGGATCTGGACGTGCATGCCGAGCTGATTGCCGCCGAAGAGCTGGGCGCGGTACATGCCGAGGTTCGGCGTGCCGTGCTCGGGGTGCACGGTGTGCACGAGCGGCAGCGTGAGGAACGGCCCGCCGTCCCGCGCCCACGAGCGCAGGGCCGGGAGAACCCGAAGGTCGGGCCGTTCGCGCACCACCTGGGCGACCGGCGCGCGGCGCACGTCGCGCAGACCGACCTTCGCCAACTCGCTGAACAGCCGCCGCTTGCCCCACAGCTTGCCCAGGGTGGGCGGGACGAGCTCCAGGGGCAGGCGCGCGATCTCGGCGACGACCTCGCGCGGCCGCGAGCCGAAGGCCAGGTCCACGCGGCGCGCGTTGCCGAACAGGTTGGTGACGAGCGGGAAGGCGGCGCCCTTCACGCGCCGGAAGAGGAGCGCCGGACCCTCGGCCGCGATCACGCGCCGATGGATCTCCGCCACCTCGAGGTCGGCGTCGACCTCGGCTCCGATCTCCACCAACTCGCCGGCCCGCCGCAGGCGGTCGAGGAACGTGCGCAGCTCGCGCGGTGCGTCGCGATCGGAGGCTTCCATCCCAGTGAGTACGCCCGGCGGAGCGCCGCGGGCGCGGCATGGTAGGGTTCGCGAGCGCCCTTGGCGCGGCGAACCCGGGCCAGCCTGAGCTCGGAACCACGCGGCCTTGGGTCGCGCCTCGGGCCTGGCTCCGCCGGGTAGCAGTCACCCGACCTGCGCCGAACGGGCGGGATAGCTTTTGGGCAGGTACTTCCCGTCCAACTCCATCTCTCGCCGTTCTGGCCGCACTTCACCGCCATGATGCAGAAAATCTTTCCGACCACCCTCGCCGCCGGCTGGCTGTTCTGCGCCGCCGGGCTCGCGCTCGCCGGTGACGGCGTGTGCGATTCGGCCGAAGCCCAGGCCGGCTTGTGCTTCGTGTCGCCCACCGGTTTCGTCGTCGAGGCCCTGAGCGGTCCGGGCGGCGAGTTCCCCGTGATCGACGCCGACGGGAACAGCGTGTTCGCCTATCGCATCACGGGCCCGGGCGCGAACGGCGGTTCGTGCCAGGCCGTGCACGCCATCAGTCACGCGTCGTTGCTGGTCCCCGCCCTGTGCGGCGGGATCGCCCCGACGTTGGTCGGAGCCTGGCCGGCGGCCGAGTACAAGACCTCCGGCCAGGGTGATCCCTCCTGCGCCTTCGGCACCGGGAATCTCGAGGCCAACGTGCTCAAGTGGGACACGGGCGTCGGCTGCAATGGAACCTCGGTCTACACGCTGGTGCTCGAGGGTGCCTACAGCGCCGCCCCGACCCCGTTCTCGCTCAAGGCGGGCCCGCACTGCTCGGTGGGCACGATCCTCGGACCGGCATGCACGTCGGTCGTGCGCCTGTGTCCGCCGAACCCCAACTCCACGGGCCAGTCGGGGACGCTCACGCCGGCGGGCAGCTTCTCGATCTCGGAGAACGCCTTCTACCTGTACGGGACCGGCCTGCCGCCCTCCGAGCCGGGCTTCTACTTCTTCGGCACCCAAGAGACCGACGTGCCCTTCGGCAACGGCCGCCGTTGCGTGGGCGGGAACGTCTCGCGCGCGCTCAAGATCCCCATCTCGATCCACGGCGAATCGGCGACCTGGATGGACCTGACCCGCCCGCCGCTCGATACGCTCGTCGCCGGCATCCCGTACTACTTCCAGCTCTACTATCGCGACTCGCAGGCCGGCGGCGAGCAGTTCAACACGACCGACGCCCTGTGCATCGTCTTCACCCCCTGATCCCGTAGCGGATCCGCGCCCCCGAGAAGCTCCCCGTCCCTGCGCGCAGGGGCGGGGAGTTGTCCATTCAAACAGGCGGCGACGTGCGCGCCGGGGGTGGCGGTCGGAGGTGGGAGGCAGGCCCTCGCAGGGAGCGCGACCGAGGGCGTCGTGGATTCGGCAAGTGGAAGGGTTGCGGGCATGAAGGGATCTTGGCAGCCTCGGGGAAAGGGGCGCGGGAGCGAGGCGTCACTCGGCGTCTTGCATCCTGCCCCCAGAGTCCCGTTCTCGTCAACGAGGTCGAAATCCCATGGCGCTCTCCGACGGACGAAGCCGTGTGTTCCTGAACGTGCTGACCCTTGCGCTCCCTTCGATCGGGTTGGCCCAGGCTTCGGAATGGAAACTCGACGCGTCGAGCCGCTTCCCCGATCCCATCGAGAACATCCGCTCCACACGGTCGGCGCCCTCGAAGCCGATCCGCATCGAGGGGCAGGTCCTGCTCCCTGACGGGAGGCCCGCCGCCGGAGCCGTGGTCGTCTCGAGCGCGGGCGGACTCGCGGAGGTCGGCGCGGACGGTCAGTACCTCCTCGAGGTCGAGGTACCCCTCGACGCCGAGGCCGTGCAGATGAGCGCGATCGCCAACGGCGCGGGCGGCTCGCTGAGCGCCCGCCGCACTCTGTCCGTACCGGGCCCGGGCGGCACGACCGGCACGATCGACGCGGAGGTCCTCTATCTGAGCGCTGGGAGCGGCTGCTCGCCGGACTGGCTACCGACCTTCGGCGGATTGCCCGGGGTCGATCTCCTGATCGACAGCTTCGCATCCTTCGACGACGGTTCGGGGCCGGCGCTCTTCGTGGGCGGACACTTCGAGAGCGCGGGAGGGCTGCCAGCGCGCTCGATCGCGAAGTGGGACGGCAGTGCCTGGCATGCCCTTGCAAGCGGTGTGGATGGAAACATCTTTGCAATGGTCGTTTTCGATGACGGATCGGGCCCGGCGCTCTACGTGGGTGGCGTGTTCAGCCACTCTGGAGCGCAACCGATCTCGAGCTTGGCGAAGTGGGACGGCACTTCCTTCTCGCCGCTCGGCTCGGAGCTTGGGGGGAGTCCAAGGCCAATCGTCAGGGACCTGTTGGTGTACGACGACGGCAGCGGGCCGGCGCTGATCGCCGGGGGCATCTTCGACACGGCCGGCGGCCAGCCGGTCGGGAACATCGCGAAGTGGGACGGGACCACGTGGACTCCCCTTGGATCTGGACTCGCTGCTACCTCATCGGCCTTCGTGGTCAATGCCCTCGCCGAGTACGACGACGGTTCGGGTCGGGCGCTCTATGTAGCGGGGGCGTTCGATTCCGCCGGCGGCCAGCCAGCGCTGAACATCGCAAAGTGGGATGGGATGGCTTGGTCCGCGCTGGGGGGCGGCGTCGACATGGGTCCGAGTGCGATGGCGGTCTTCGACGACGGCACGGGTCCGGCGCTGTTCATCGGTGGCGGATTCTACTACGTCGACGGCATGTTCGCGCGCTACTTGGCGAAGTGGAATGGATCCACATGGGCGCCCGTCCCCAACGGTTTCGATGGCATGGTCTTGGACTTCGCCGTCGTCGATGATTCGGGGGGACGAAGCTTGTACATTGCAGGAGCCTTCTTCGACACCTCGGCCTACACGCTCGGCATCGTCAGGTGGGACGGGACGACATGGGCCCCGCTCTCGAATGGGACCGGAGCGCCTGTTCGCGCGATCGGCGTCCACGATGACGGCTCGGGGCCGGCGGTCTTCGCGAGTGGAGCGTTCTTGAACGTGGGTCAGGTTCCCGTCAAGTTCGTCGCGAAGTGGAATGGGTCCCAATGGTCAGCTCTCGGGACCGGGCTCACGCACTGGGTGGAGTCCATGGCGGTCTTCGACGACGGGAACGGCCCTGCGCTGTACGTCGGCGGGGCGTTCAGCATCGTCGGAACTGTGGGAGCTCACCGCATCGCCAAGTGGAATGGCCTGCAGTGGTCGTCGGTGGGCGGTGGCCTCAACGGCGATAGTGCTTTCCCAACCGTCTTCGCAATGGCGGTCTACGACGACGGATCGGGTCCGGCCCTGTACGTGGGGGGGGACCTCGGATACCAGACCGGTGTGGGCTACCGGCATATCGTTCGCTGGAACGGGTTGCAGTGGACCACACCGGGCGGTCGAGCGAACGGCATCGTGCGGTCGCTCATCGTCCACGACGACGGAAGTGGCGAGCAGCTCTACGCGGCTGGTCAGTTCTCCTCGATCGGGGGTCAGCCGCTGCAGGGAATCGCGCGCTGGAACGGACAGTCGTGGTCCAGCGTGGGATCCGGGCTCTTTCAAATCCGGTGCATGGCCGTCGTCGATCTCGGCGCGGGCTCCGAGCTCTATGTGGGAGGGTCCTTCTCGATAGCCGGGAACCCTCCGACACGGGGGGTGGCGCGCTGGGACGGCTCGATCTGGCATGAGCTGGGCGGCGGTCTGTCCGGCGGCTCGCTCTACCCGTTTGTGTACGCCCTCGAGGGCTTCGACGCAGGCGGCGGCATGGCGCTCTATGTGGGAGGCAGTTTCGAATACGCCGACGGGCAACCCGCCTCGAACCTTGCCCGATGGGATGGGAGCAGTTGGGCTGGCGTCGGAGGTGGAACGAACGCTCAGGTGCAGGCGCTCGAGGTCTTCGACGATGGGACGGGTCCAGCGCTGTACGTCGGAGGTCAGTTCACCAGGGTGGGCGGCATGGTCGCACGGTCCATAGCCAAGTGGGACGGCGCCGCTTGGTCCGCCCTCGGAAGGGGGACCAACTACGACGTCAGAGCGCTCCAGGCCGCCGACATAGGATTCGGCCAAACTCCGGCGCTCTTCGCAGGTGGGTTCTTCTCGCTCTCACCGGCGGGTGACAGCTTCGTCGCGCGCTGGGCCTGCGATCCGAGTCCGGTCGCGTCTTTCTGCTCGGGCGACGGAAGCTCAGGCGCATGCCCCTGCGGGAACGGGAGCTCGGCCGGTCAGGGATGCGCCAACTCCACCGGCGCCGGCGCGACGCTGGCGTACTCGGGGTCGGCTAGCGTGGGGGCCGCGGACCTCGTGCTCGAGGGCTCGAACCTCGTCCCAGGCCGAGCTGGACTGTACTTCCAGGCGAATCATTTCTACGCGGGAGGCCAGGGCATCGTCTTCGGGGACGGGCTGCAGTGCGCCATCGGGAACATCCGGCGCCTGCAGGTCCGCGTCGCGGACGCCTGGGGCCGCTCGAGCATGGACGTCGACGTCGGACCCTTCAGCGGCATCACCCCGGGGAGCATGCGGACCTACCAGCTCTGGTACCGCGACCCCGCGGGTCCATGCGGCGCGGGCTTCAATCTGTCCAACGCCCTGGCAGTTTTCTGGAGGCCGTGAACATGCGGCGCCCACCGCCACCAGCACGACGCCTCGAACGACTCCGGTCGCTCAGCGCACGACCAGGATCTCGTCCAGGGGTTTGCGTTGGATGTCGGGGACGGTGCAGGCGGCGGCGGGGTAGCCGAGGGGGATGACGACGTAGGCGCGTTCGTGGGCGGGGCGCTCGAGCACCTCGCTCAGGAAGCCCATCGGGCTGGGGGTGTGGGTGAGGGTCGCGAGGCCGGCGTGGTGCGCGGCGGCGAGCAGCAGTCCGACGGCGATGCCGACCGACTCGTTGCCGTAGTAGACCTGGCCGCCGTCGTCGGTGTGCAGCAGGCGGAACACGACGATCAACCAGGGCGCGGTCTCGAGGAAGGGCTTGTGCTCGTCGGTCTCGAGGTGCGCGAGGTCCGCCAGCCAGCGTTCGCCGGCGCGGCGCGTGTAGAACTCGCGCTCCTCGGCCTCGGCGGCGGCGCGGATGCGGCGCTTGAGTTCGGGGTCGCTCACGGCGACGAAGCGCCAAGGCTGCTTGTTGGCGCCCGAGGGCGCCGTCCCGGCGGCGCGCACGATCCACTCGACCGTCTCGAGCGACACCGGCCGGTCCGAGAAGTCGCGCACCGTCCGGCGACGCCGCGACACGTCGAAGAACCGCCGCGCGGCCTCCTCGGGCGGGAGGCCGGGGTCGAAGGGCTCGAGGGGGACGCGCGGGTGGGGCATGGGGAGATCCGGCCAGCGCCGAGTCGACGGCCGCGAAGGGGTCGCCGGGAAAGAAGTCGTGCGGCAGCCCGCTGCGGCCCGCGGGCGAAGCGAGCGGGGCCGGCGCGGACCTCCAAGGTCCCGCCTACCCCGCCACAGGTCGCTACGGAGGAGCTGGCGACTCAGGGGTCGCCCGATCCGCCCAGGTCAGGGAGCCCAGGTGACCTCGATGCCGTTGGTGAAGTTGAAGCCGCTGCCGCACGGCCCCGCGGTGTCGCGGAACCAGAGCTGGTAGCGCTTCACGTCGCCGGCGGTGACTCCGCCCGTGGCGGCGACGTCGACGGTCGTCGAGGACGCGCCGAGCATCCCGGAGTTGCGGATCTGCAGGCGGACGACCCCGCCGCCCGCGCAACGCAGGCCGTCGCCGAAGGCGGTGCCGTTGCCGCCGCCGGTGGCGTTGTTGCCCTGCAGGTAGAGGCCGGCCTGACCCGGCTGCAGGGTCGAGCCGGAGAGGACCAGGTTGCCCGCGGAGATCGACGGGCTCCCGGAGGCGGTCAGGGTGGCTCCACCGGCGCCCGCGCTGTTGGCGCAACCGGAGATGCCGTTCGAGCCGTCGTTGTTGTTGCCGCAGGGGCAGAGCGTGCCCGAGCCGTCCCCGTTGCAGTACGCCGTCACGCCGCCGGCGGTCGCCACGCGGGCGACGATCTGCGCGAAGGACGTACCGGCGCCGTTGCGCAGGGTGGCCACGAAGTACAGGGTCCCGTCGTCGAGCAGGACCGCATCGTCGTTCCCGAAGGTGCTGATGAAAGCGTCGTCGTCGAACAGGCCGTTCCCGTCCAGGTCGACGGGGTCGTTCTCGCGGCACACGACGTCGGTGCCGTTCTTGACCAGCACGCCGTTGGCGATGGAGGCCGCGTTGGTCACGCCGCCGATCACCCAGTCGCCCACGCTGTTGCCCACGTGCAGGAAGAAGCAGTCCCCGAAGTCGGTGTCGTCCCAGACCTCCAGCGAGCCCGTGACGATCGGCTGACCGAGGGTGGCGATGACCACGCCGTTGCGCACGACCCAGTCTTGCTCCGTAATGTCGTTGTTCCCGCGCGCGTACCAGTTCCCGCCGTGGTCCAGGAAGGAACCGACGATGCCCAGGCTGTCGATCGGCTCCGCGAAGCCCGAGCCCGGAATGATGCTGTCCTCCTGAAGGACCACGACGCCGTCGTACACGAGCACATCGTCGCTCGCGGTCGCGCCGGTCAGGTCGCCCATGATCAGGTAATGGGCGCCGTCATCGGTGATCCAGAAGTGGTCCAGGTCGAAGTTCTCCCAGGTCTCCGTCGCGCCGCCGGCTTGGCCCGCCGGGACGGTCACGCCGTTCTGCGCCAGCAGGAGCGTGTCGAGGACCATCAGGTTGTTCGTCGTGGTCGTTGCGCCGGCGATCAGATCCGCTTCGAAGCCGACTCGCCCGTCGGTGAGCAGGTTCACCGTGTCGAGGCCGCTCCCGTAGGTCGTGCCGGGGAGGGCCGGGATGGCCCCGCCCTCTTGGGCGATGATCGTGAAGGTGCCGCCCGGCTCGCCGCGGATGATGTAGTCGTCGGTGGTGGTCGCGGGGGCGACGTTGGTGGCGAAGGCGAACTGCCCGGCGTCGTTGATGTCGATGCGCGTGTCCAGCGGGCCGAAGTTGTCGGCCCCGCCGGTCCACGGGGCAGGGTCGCCCTCGCGGCCGACCAGGGTCCCGTTGACGAGCAGGATCTCGTCGTTGGTGGTCGAGCCCGTCTCGGCGAAGCCCGTCAGCGCCAGCAGTCCGCTCGGGCTGCCGAAGGGCCGGTCGAAGGCGGACGTGGAGGCGCCGCCGGCCTTGAACTCCAAGCCGCCACCACCCGGCACGAGGGCCGAGGGCAAGCCGGAGACGTTGGAGTGCACGACGTCCGTGACGCCGCTGCTGAGCTGGGCCTGGTTCGGCGCGCTTCGCGCGTGCCCCGGGGCGGTGTCGAGGCCGTCCTGCGCGAAGGCGAGCCCGGCGCATCCCAGCCAAGCGAGCACGTGGAGTTGTCGTCCCATGGTTGTCGGTCCGTTCTCTGGGGGGGTCGGTGTGGTGCGTTGCCCGGCGGCCGCCGGCCGACCGGGTCCGGGCCGTGGCGGTCCCGGGTCCGTGACCTGACAACATTGACACGGATCGTCGGGTTCGGGACCTCGGAAGGGCGCACTTCTGGCACGGAGCGAGGGCGCCCCGGCCCCCGGGCTCCAGGGCCCCCGAGGCCAGCCTCCGCCGGCGGGAAGGCTGCCGGATCCGCGTGCGGAGTCCGGGCGCCAGGTCGATCCCGGCGCGGAGGGAGCGACAGGGGCCCAGCGCGCCCCGCAACCTGGACGCATCCGGGGGGTTGGGCGAGGATTCCCTCGCCCAGCCCCGTTCCGGAGACCGTCCCATGTCCGTCGACACGATCCTGCGCGCGGCGCTGTGCGTCTGCGCCCTGCTCCCCTTCAGCGCGCCGGCGCACGCACAGCGGAATGCGCCGATTCCCGCCGAGGCGATTCGTTGGGACGCGCGCAACGCCGAGCACCTGCTCAACCGTGCGGGCTTCGGTGCGCGGGCCGGCGATGTCGAGCGGGCGCTCGAGCGGGGCCTGGCGGCGACCGTCGAGGAACTCCTGCGCGGCGGTCGGGCCGTCGAGCCCTTCCACGTCGAGCGGCCCGAGGTCGCGGAGATGCTCTCCATGGCCGGCATGGAGCCCGACGCGCGGCGCCAGGCGCAGAACGAACGCCGCCGCGACGACCGGCGTCAGATGCAGGCCTACGAGGCTTGGTGGCTAGAGCGCATGCTCGCCGGCGACGACCCGTTGCGCGAACGCATGACGCTCTTCTGGCACGGGTTCTTCACCTCGAGCTACGTGGACGTGCGACGCTCGCACGAGATGATCGCCCAGCACACGTTGCTGCGCGACCACGCGCTCGAGAGCTACGCCGCGATCTTGCGCGGCATCGTGCGCGACCCGGCCATGTTGCGCTATCTGAACAACGATCAGAACCGACGCCAGGAACCCAACGAGAACCTGGCGCGCGAGCTGCTCGAGCTCTTCAGCCTGGGCGAAGGCAACTACAGCGAGCAGGACATCCGCGAGATCGCCCGCGCCCTGACCGGCTACGCGGTCGCGCCCGACGGCGAGTTCCGCTTCGTCCCGCGCCTCCACGACCGGGGACAGAAGGAGATCCTGGGCGTGCGCGGACGCCACGATGCGGACGCGGTGGTGGGTCTCCTGCTGCGCCAGCCGGCCTGCGCGCGCTACGTCGCGGGCCGCCTCCTGACTTACCTCGAGGGCGTGGCCCCCGACGGGGCGCGCCTCGAGGAGTACGCGGCGCTCCTGCGGCGCAGTGAGTACGCCCTGGCGCCGGTGCTCGAGACGCTCTTCCTCGATCCGCGCTTCTACCGCGACGAGATCGTCGGCGCGCGCGTGGCGGGCCCGATCGACTTCCTGATCGGCATGTGCCGCCGGCTGGACGTGCGGCCGCCGCTGCGGCTGCTCTCGATGGCCTCCGGCAACCTCGGCCAGGCGCTCTTCCAGCCGCCGAACGTCAAGGGTTGGGAGGAGGGCCCGGCCTGGATCACGACCGCGTCGATGCTGCAGCGCGGCAACGTGGCGGGCATGTTGCTCGGCACGGTCGACTTCGGCGAGCGCAGCGCCCTGCCCGCGGCGCCGACCGGTCCCTTGGCCCGCGCGCGGGGACAGGTGGGCGCGGGGGATCCCTTCCGACGCGATGCCGAGGAGGATGGGGAGATGGAGGAGTCGATGGGCGGGGCGTCCGAGCCCGGAATGCGCGAGCGGCCCGAACCGCGCGCCGGGACGCCGCCCCAGGAGGGGGCGAACGCGCAACAGCGCTTTGCCCGCGACCTCCTGCGTGCCCTGGGCGAAGCCTGGATCCCGCCCATCAACCTCACCTGGCGCATGCGGCGCGCCGGCGTGGCGGACGACGCCGCGATCGTGCGCCGACTGGCGGGTGACCTGCTCGCCATCGCGCCGCCCAACGACACCCTCGCGCGCCTCGAGCGCTACCTGGCGAGCGAGCGCGAGGCGCGCGGCATCGCGGCGGGCGAACTGCTCGCCCACGTTCGTTCGGAGGAGGTCCTGCGCCGCCTGGCGCACCTCGTCCTCTCCTCGCCCGAAGCCCAACTGCACTGATCCGCGGAGCGCGCGCCATGAATCCTCACCTCGATCGCCGCCGCCTGCTCCTGGGCAGCCTCTCCGTCGCCGGCCTGGCCCTCTCGGCCCAGGCCTCCGTGCGCCTCCCGAAATCGAGCTCGCGCCCCTCCCTGCGCGGCGAACGCAAGCTCGTCCTGGTGCAGCTCTCGGGCGGGAACGACGGGCTCTCGATGCTCGTGCCCTACGCCGATCCCGCCTACCACAAGGCGCGCAGCACGACGCGCATCGGCGTGGACGAGGTGTTGAAGCTCGACAAACGCGTCGGCCTGCACCCGGCCCTGGGGCGGTTGAAGGGCGTGTACGACGCGGGGCGATTGGCGCTCGTCGAAGGCGTGGGGTATCCGAACGCGGTGCGCTCGCACTTCAAGTCGATGGACATCTGGCACGCCGCCGCCCCCGAGGGCCGCGCCGCCGATCGGGGTTGGGTCGGTCGGTTGTGCGCCCACGCGTGGCCGGACGCCGACCTGCCCGAGCTCGTCGTGCACGTCGGCCGGCGCGTGCCGTACTCGCTGCACTCGAGCACCCAGCCGCCGGTCGCGTTCGAGATTCCCGAGGGCTATCGCTGGCTGGGCGACGAGCGCCGGCGCGAGTCCTACGCCGAGGCGTCCCTGGGCTGCGACGAGGAATCCGAGGGCGCGACGAGCGGCTCGGAGGCCATGCTGGCGCGCCTGCGCGCGACCCTCGGCGACGCCCAGCGCTCGTCGGATCGGGTGCGCCAGGCGGCCGCCGCTTACCGCCCCGCCGCGACCTACCCGGCGACGCCCTTGGGCGACGCGCTGCGCGTCACGGCGGCCATGATCGACGCCGACATCGGCACGCGCGTGCTCTCGGTCGAGACCGGGGGCTACGACACCCACAGCAACCAACGCGCGCGCCACGACGCCCTGATGCGCACCCTCGACGGAGCCCTGGCCGCTTTCCTCGAGGACCTCGAGAAGAAGGAGCGCGACGACGTCCTGGTGCTCGTCTTCAGCGAGTTCGGCCGCCGCGTCGCGGAGAACGCGAGCCGCGGCACGGACCACGGCAAAGCCTCGGTGTTGCTCGCCGCCGGCCCCGCCGTGAAGGGCGGCCTCTACGGCCAAGCTCCCTCCCTGGCGAACCTCGACGAAGGCGACCTCGCCTTCACGACCGACTTCCGGCGCGCCTACGCCACCGCCCTCGGCCCCTGGCTCGCCCAAGACGCCACGCAAGTCCTCGGCACCAAGCATCAACCCCTGGGCTTCGTGCGCGCCTGAGCACGGTGGCGCCCTCTGGAGCGCTATCACACGTGCCACTCGGGGAGAGGGAAGGTGCCGGGAGGGGCTCCGTGGGGAGCTCCAAGTGCGTCAGGAAATGGCGAGACCTCCTCGACCGGTGATGCCGGACACGGGGTGGCGCTGGCCCCTGCCTCGCGCGGGCACGCGAGGACGTCGACGGGAGGCTCGATCCGCGGAACAGGGGCGAATCCCGGGGATTGCCGGCAGGAAAGGAAAAGGAATGGGGTTGCACCCCCCCCAAGCATGGCTAGCGTGGGCCTCGGGCGTTAGGGGGGCCTCGCGTGGATCTCCCGGCCCGCCTTCAGTCCAGACGGGTTCGATCGACCTTTCCAATCATCTACACCATGGACACGAAGCGATTCTCCTGGGCATCCCTCGGACTCGTTCTCCTGGCCGCCCCCGGCGTGGCGAACTCCTGGGGGCCGGCGCCCGTTGGGGGCGACTGCAACCACACCTACAAGCGACGCCTGAGCCACCCGGGCTACCAGCCCGAGGCCGAAACCTCGACCACCTGCGGGGAGAGTTCGGTGACGATCCACATCAAGATCACAGGCGAAGGGAGCTTCCTGATCGTCTCGGGCGACGTCGAGGGTTCGATCGCCATCCAGATCAAAACGCCCAGCTCCTGCGCGACCCAGAAGCTGTGGATCGAGGAGGACGTACACGACTGCGGCACTCCCCTGGCGGGATGGCACTGCAATCCCGAGGGGCGCAAGATCCCGATCAAGCTCTTCCTCAACCCATCCCCCTGCCCGGAGATTCCAACCGGTGCCGCCCTTGAGGCGTTCCTAACGGGCGCCGGGATTCCCGGGAGCCTGCCGAACATCCCGTTGACGGTTCCCTGCGGAGAGCTCGTGGACGTCACGGAGCAGCTTCCCCCTGGGGCCCGATTCTATTGGACGGCCAAGGCGACCCGCTGCCAGACTTCCGAGGAGCCCGTCCCGGCCACCGCAACCGAGGCCTGGACCTCGCCCGATGGCGTCTCCCAGGTTCTGGGATTCTTCGGCGCGACCGTGCAGGGGGATGCGGGCGCCTTCGACTTCGGGGCTCTTACGCCGAGCGGAGAAACCGTGGGCGGGGTGGTCACGCTCGGCGGTTTGGCGGAGTTGCAGGCGGTGCTCGCTCCCCTCGTGGGCCCCGCCGACGTGCCCCTGGTCGAGGAGCTTCGAAGCTCCTACGCGCCCCTGGACTGGATCGACCACCTGCGCGTCGAGGTGAACTCGTCGACCCGACTGGCGAACGGGGAGTGGCTCGCAGGGACCAACGTCTTCAGCGGTAGTTTCCGCGCCAACGGCGATTTCCACGTAACGCGGGCCGGACTCCTGGAGCAGGCGGGAGAGCGGCCCCTGCCCTACGCCGTCCACTACACGCGTCTGGGAGATGATATCTTCAGCAGCCTCGACGGCGGAAACTCGTCCATGGTGCACCTGGCGGCCAACGGTGGGGCGACCCTCGTGATGCAGGGGCCGCTCGCGGAGCTCGAGCCGGTGCTGCGCTGGGTCGCCCATCCCTTGGGCCTCGCCGCCGCGACCTACGTGCGGCACGAACTCGCCCCAGGGGAGGGTCCTGACCGCCTCGCGCTGCGCCAGTCCTTCGCGGTCGAGTTCGCGGACGACCTGCCCCCGCTCCACCTGTCGCGAGCGCTCCTGGGTTACGCCTGGCGCTACGTGGTGGACGTCTCGGCCACGGCGCGGGTCCTTTCCGCCGAGCGCTTCCAAGTGGCGAGCGGCAACGTGCAACGTCGGATCGAATTCGCGAGCCATGCCGAGCTGGCGCCCGGAATCTGGCGGCCGATGGAGATGACCATCCAAGATCTCGATCCGGAGGGTGCGGTGCGGCGCACGCTCCAGTATCGCTTCTCCGGAGGCCGCCGCGCGAGTTCGAGCCCGCTCGAGCTGCGCGTACCCTCCAACGCCGAGAACTCCTGGTTCGTCCGAGTCCGCTGACCACGCCCGCGTGCCTTCGAGTCAGCGTGGTGGAGGAGAGTGGCCCGCACGGCCTCGGGGGCTGGGCGGGCCCCGCGCAGGTGCTGGGCGCGAGACACGAGCCCCTGGGCTTCTTGCGCACCGGAGCTCACTCGGGCGTCATCGCCCGCGCCACTTGCAGGGTGTCGACGTGTTGTTGGAAGCGCACGGCCTTGCCGTCGCGCAGCCACCAGACGTGGGCGAACTGGGCGTGGATCGTGCGGCCGGTGCCCTTGTGGCGGCCGTCGTAGCGGCCGCGGGCGAGGATCGTCTCGCCCGCGTCGTGGTACTCCTCGACGTTGGCGTGGAAGTCCTCCCACTCGGCGGCGATGCGGCTGAAGACGCCCAGGGCGACGGCCTCGGGGCCGACGTAGGGGTTCCGATCGGCGTAGGGGAAGTTCTCGGCCTCGTTCCAGACGATGCCCGCGTCCATCGCGGCCAGCACGGCGAGGACGTCGCCCCGCGCGAACGCGTCGTACAGCCCTCGGATCACCTCGACGTTGCTGGCGTGCATGCGCTGCTCCTGACGCCGCCCAGGCGCGACGGACCGGGCTCCACCGTGGAGCCCATGCAGTGCGCCTCCGAGGCCGACGGGCGGGCAGCATCCACGCTCGACCTCGGCGTGGCAAGCGCTCCGGCGGGCAGAATCCCGCCAGCGTTCCGGCCGCTCGGGTCGCGCCTACTTCGACACCACCGTCGCGGGGGCGGGGAGGGCGAGCAGGCGGCGGCTCTCGGTGAGCAGGAACTCGAGCTCGGTGAAGGGCTCGTAGGAGATGTCCTGCCAGCGCACGCGGCCTCCGGCGTCGACCAGGAAGGTGCCGTGCAGGGGCATCTCCTCGAAGTCGTCGTAACAGCGCCAGGCCCGGAAGGTGGCGAGGTCGGGGTCGGCGAGCAGGGGGAAGGGGAAGCGCTCCTCGTCCGTCATCGCGGCCAGGGACTCCGCGGCGTGCTCGGCGTCGTCGGAACCGATCGAGAGGATCTCGATGCCCGCGGCCGCGAAGGCGGCGGCCATCGGCGCCAGGGCCTGGAGCTGCTCGACGCAGTGCAGGCAGCCGAAGCCCAGGTAGAACACGACGAGGGTCGGCTTGCCGGCCTGGCCCGCCAGCGAGCGCCGTCCGCCGCAGGCCACCGGCAGGTCGAAGCCAGGGGCGTCCACGGGGGTCCAGGTCAGGGGGCCCAGGGTCGCTGGGTCGGGCCGCGCGCCGAACTCGGGGAAGAAATCGGCGCTCGTCACCGCGCTCGGCGCGGGCAGGGCGAGGCGCGCCGCCAGCGGCCCGCCCGCGCCGCGCAGGGCCAGGAGCTCGGCCTCGCGTTGCGCGTGCTTCGCGCTGCGCTCGGCGGCCGCGTCGGCCTCCGGCTCGCTGTTCGCGTCGGCGGCAGGATCGCTGGCTAGGTCGCCGGGCTCATCGCTGGGAGCTTCGGCCAGCGCGCGATACGCGCCGACCAGGCGGGCCAGGGTCGGGAAGCGGTGGGGGCGCTCCTCGACCTCCTCCTCGAGCAGCTCCACGGCCGCCAGGGCATCGCCCGCCGCGAGGTGCGCATCGGCCAGCAGGGTCACGGGGAAGCGCTCGAGATCGGCGAAGATCTTCACCGCCGCCGCCGCGTCACCCTGGGCGAGCAGGCGCTCGGCGCCGAGCTCGCGTTCGAGATCGAGCACTCCGCGAACGACGTCGCTGCTCTGACGCAGGGCCTCGCCCAACGCTTCCTCGATGCGTTCCACGGCCTTCTTCGACGCGAGCGCGCCGTCCTCGGCCTCGTCGATGGCCCGCGCCCGCTCGGCCCGCGCGCGCGGCAGCAGGGCCTTGACCTCGGCCACGATCCGCTCGGCCTCGTCGAGCCGCCCGAGGCGGAAGAACGCGCGGCCCAGGAGCGCCAGGCGCATCCCCTCCGCGAAGGCACTCCCATCCGGCTCGAGGTAGCCGTCGGCCTGCAGTTGCAGGGCCGTCTCCCACATGCCGTGGTCCTCGCACAAACCCGCCATGCGCATACGCGCCAGCCAGGCGATGTCGCCCGGCTCACCGACGCGGTTGAGCGCCGGGTGCCGCGGCAGCTCGGCCAGGTTCTTGGCGATCTCCAGGGCCTCGTCGACGCGCCCCTGGTACGAGAGGCTGCGCGCGAGCCACTCCTGATTGTGGCCGTAGTTGTGGATCTCGAAGGGCATCACGCGGTCGCGCCGCATGTGGGCGTGGTCGACGCGGCTGCTGGCCTGTTGCTGCCAGGCGGCTTCGGCGTGGTGGTGCAGCTTGGCGTAGATGTGCCCGGCCATGTGCCACTGGTGGGCGATGCCGGGGGCGCTGTCGCCCAGGGCCGCGGCGCTGGCGAGCGCGCGCTCGGCCTCCTCGTAGTCCCACAGGTGCACGCGGTAGTGGTGGGCCGGATGGCGCGGCGCCCGCGCGAACACCTGGTCGAGCAGGGCGTCCACCGCGGTGTGCGAGACGATCTCGATGCCGCTGCCCCAGTCGGAGGCGAGCCAGATCTGCACCGCCAGCAGGGCCTTGGCCTCGATGTCGTCCGGGAACTCGTGCACGAGGGTGCCGATGTCCTTCAGGAGCTGGCGGTCACGGCCCTCGAGCTCGTCCTCGGAGAGTTCTCCGTGCGCGTCGATGAGCGCCCGGATCGCGGCGCGCTCGCGTTCCCCGTCCTCCGAACGCAGCTCGGTGCGCGCCGCGTCGTCGATCCCGTAGTAGTTCGCCCAGGCGTCGATCCAGAGCTGGTCGTAGCGCGGCGCGTGCTCGCTGCGGCGCACGGCGTTCGCGATGAAGCCGATCGCGCGCTCGGGGTTCTCGACGTTGGCCAGGGTCATGCCCCAGTACGCCAGGGCGCACTCGGGGTGCAGCTTGGCGACCTGCCGGAAGCTGCGCTCGGACTCGAAGTACCAGAAGCCGTGCAGTTGGGTCAGGCCCTGATCGAAGAAGACCTGGGCTTCGGCCGAGAGCCCCGCGACCGGCATGTGCACCTGCTCGCCCATGCCGTCCATGGGGTAGGACGCCTGGCGTGGCCCCTCATTGAACGTCTCGCCGTGGCGCGAGTGACCGAAGGGGTCCGGGGCCTGGTGCTGGGGGCCGAGGACGGTCAGGAGGGGCAGCAGCAGGTGGATGGGTTCGATCATGGGAGCGCGCGGGGGACGGAAGAGCATATCGCCCGCCCAAGACACCGGGGCGGGTGACGAACCAACGACCGCGGTCTGCTCGGGTGCTCAAGGCCTCCCAAGGCTTCCTTTTCAGCCCTCCGGTGGTCGCGGGTGTTCCGGTGCGTTAGCTTCTCCGCCCTTCCGTTCCGTTCCCTGTGCCCCGACCCACCCGCCCATGCACCTCGCCGCCTTTCCTCTGACACTCGCGGGGTTGCTCGCCTTCTCGGTGGGATCCTGCGCTCCTTCGGAACCCGAACTCCCCGCGCGCCCCGTGGAGGCCGCACAGCCTGCACCGCAGGCCCAGGCACCCGCGCAACCTCCGCCGAGCCCCGAGGACCCCGTGATGCCCGAGGACACCGAGATCCAGACCACCGCGAGCGGCCTGAAGTACAGCGTGCTGAAGGCCGGTGACGGGTCGGACGGTCCGCGCTTCGGCGACCGGGTGCGCGTGCACTACAGCGGCTGGACCACCGACGGCAAGCTGTTCGACTCGTCGGTGAAACGCGGCGAGCCGGCCGAGTTCGGCCTGGGGCAGGTGATCGAGGGTTGGAACGAGGGCGTGTGCCTGATGACCCCCGGCGCGCGCTACAAGTTCACCATCCCTTTCGCGCTCGCCTACGGCGAAGAGGGGCGTCCGCCGGTGATCCCGCCGCGGGCGGACCTCGTGTTCGAGGTCGAGCTGCTCGGCATCGTCGCGCGCGCCATGCCGTACGTCGCCTGGGACGACGAACAGCACGTCGAGCGCGGCGAGTCGGGCCTGCGCTTCCGATATCTCGCGCGCGGCGAGGGCCGACCGGCCCGGGAAGCGAGCCTGGTAAAGCTCGAGTACGCGCTCTACGACCCGCAGGGCAAGCCGGTCCTGTGCTCGAGCATGGACGGCCAACCGCTGCTCGCGCCGACCGAGCGCATGCCCCTGGCTTTCATGCAGGAGGCGATCGGCTTCCTGCGCGAGGGCGATCGTGTGCTGCTGCAAGTCCCGCCGGAGCTGGGCTTCACGGGCCAGGCGCCGCCCGGGTTCGATCCCAGCGAGCCGACGCTCTGGCAACTCGAGCTCACGACCGCGCTCGCCTTCACCAAGCCGACCTTCTCGATGCCCAAGGACGAGGAGCTGACGACGACCGCCAGCGGCCTGCGGTACCGCATCCTGCGCGAAGGCTCGGGCAAGAAGCCGAGCGCGCGCTCGCAGGTCGCGGTGCACTATCAAGGCTGGCTTACCGACGGCACGCCGTTCGACGGCTCCTACGACCGCGGTGAGCTGGCGACCTTCCCCTTGAGCGGCGTGATCGGCGGCTGGACCGAGGGTTTGCAGCTCGTGGGCGACGGCGGCCAGATCCTGCTCGTGGTCCCGCCCGCTCTCGGCTACGGCAAGGCCGGCTCGCCCCCGGTGATCCCGCCCGACGCCACGTTGGTCTTCGCCGTGGAGCTGGTGCAGTTCCAGGGCTGAGTCGAGTTCCCCACGAGCCATGCGCCGCATCCCCGAGGTCGACGCCTACATCGCCCAGGCCCCCGAGTTCGCGCGCCCGATCCTGGAGCGCATCCGCGAGGCCTTCCACGCCGCTGGAGCGGACGTCGAGGAGGCGATCAAGTGGCGCATGCCCTACTTCGTGCGGAGCGGGCTCCTGGGCGGCATGGCGGCCTTCAAGCAACACGTCAGCCTGGGTTTCTGGCGCGGCAAGGAGCTGGACGACCCGGCGGGTCTCTTCCGCGGGGTCGGGGACTCGGAGATGTGCGCGACGAAGGTGCGCTCGCTCGCCGAGTTGCCGCCCAAGAAGGTGCTCGTCGCGTACGTGAAGGCGGCCATCGCGCTCGACGCAGCCGGCCCGCGGGGCTGCGCGACCGACGCGGGCCCCGGCGCGAAGGCCGCGAAGAAGGCCGCCCGGCCCGCGCCCAAGGCCCCCTCCGACCTGCTCACGGCCCTGGCCCGGAACCCCGCGGCACGCGCGACCTACGGTGCCTTCCCGCCCAGCCACAAGCGCGAGTACGTCGAGTGGATCACCGAGGCCAAGCGCCCGGAGACGCGCCAAAGACGCCTCGAGCAAGCCGTGGAGTGGATGGCGCAGGGCAAGTCGCGCAACTGGAAGTACCAGCCGGCCCCGAAGAAGAGGGGCTGAAGCGGTCCCGTTCCGCGGGGAGCGCCGACCCTCGGTGGTCAGGGTGCAGGCCCGCCCTGAGGCCGACCGCCTCAGCGGCGCGGTTCGAGCTCGAAGGCCGTGGCGAAGGCCTGCACGCCGGCGGGGTCGGTGAGCTCGGGCAGCGCCTGCACGATCCACTCCCAAGGGACGTTTCCGTCGGGCACGAGGCGCAGGGTCTCGGTCAGCCCGCGCGCTCGATCGACGGCGGCGTCCAGATCGATCCACTCGCCATCCCACTCGAAGCGCGGCTCGCCAGCCTGCTCGGCGAGGCGCAGCGTGCGCGGTGCGTCGGGCTCGGGGGTCGACCCGGCGTCGGCCGGGAGCGGCAGGAAGAGCATGATTCGACCGTGGATTCCGTGCCCCGAGCGCAGGATGGCGACGGACACCTGCCAGAGGCGCACTTCGCTCGCGATGCGCAGGGCCTCGCTCGCGTGGCGATACTCCGCGCCGCGGTCGACGCGCAGGATCAGGTGGGCGTCGGGCGCGCCGTGGAGCTGCGGCAGCTCCTCCGCGAAGCGTTGCAGGGTGTCGCGCAGCGCCCGCGCGTCGTCGAAGCGCTGCGGCGTCCCGTCGAGCGAGCGCGCCAGCCGGAGCTCGCCGTTCGCGAGCACGTCCAGGACCGGCGATGGGTCTGCGAGCGGGTCGAGGAACCCGATGGAAGCATGGGGGCTGCTCGCGAGCTCGAGCTCGGCAGCGATGCGCGCCTCGGACGGTTCGGCATCCAGCAAGCCGAGGACCGGCAGCGTGCTCGGCGCGCCGATCAGGGCGGCGATCGCGAAGAGCGCGCCGCGTTTTCGTGGCCGCGAGCGCGCGATGCGCAGCAGCGCGAGCGCCCCGAGGGATGCGGCGCCGACCAGGATCCAGCGTGCCTGATCGATCGCCGCCAGACCCGGGAACGGCGCGCCGGCCCGCGCTCCGGCGAGCGCGGCCTGCACGATGAGGAGCTGGCCCAAGCCGAGCAGACCGAGCGCGACGAGCGCGATCGGCTCATGGCGGTGCTCCAGCGCCCGTTCCCAACGCGCGATCGCGAACACGCACGCGGCGAGCGACGCCACGAACACGATTGCGGGCGCGGACGTGAGCCCCACGCCGCTCGGCGCTCCCTCCACCGGCCCTGGCCAGCCCGCGGGCCAGCGGTGCCAGGTCCAGGCCTCGAGGCCGAAGAGCACGAGCGCCGCGCAGGCCACGAGCGCCGGCCAGAAGATCCAATGCGGAGCGCCGCGTCGGGTGGCATGGGAGCGCATGGGCAACTTGGGACCTGGAGCTCGGGGCTCTCCGCATCGTCGTCCGCGGACGAAGCGGGTTTGGGTTGTCGTGAACTCGGTCGACCCGAGTTCGTGCGTTCGGGGCTCCAGCCTGTCTCGATCGGAGGGGCTCGCTAGGCCCCGACCGGGCTGGCGGATCCCGGGGGCCCCCGAGCCTCCCTTCCTTCGCGCCTCTGCGGAGACCGCCGCACCCAGCGTACGCGAAGTGCCGATGCCCTGCCACTGCCCAGGCCCTTCAGTCCGGGTGCAACACGACTTCGTGCTCTTGGCCACCGGCAGGATGCCGAGCCGTCCAGGCCCGGTTCTCGTCGGCTGCGATCGCCGGGTTTGCCCACCAGGCGAGCCCATCAACTCGCCTGGCGGAACTTCGCGCTGCACGTGGGTTCCGCTGCCCAGATGTTCCAATTTGCTTCCGGAGGTGGCGGGCCTATGCCGATGCTCGCAGCCCTGCTGTGGCTCGTCTATCCGCCCTCCGGGGGATGGATCTCCGAACCCCAGCAAGCTGTGCGACACACCGTCGCCCTACCGCAGTTCGGTCGAAGCCACTGCATCGTGCCTGACGTCGACGGCGACGGAATCGAGGATGTGCTGGTCGCCGAGCCGACCGAGCGGGCTTCAGCGGAATCGGAGCGGTCCAAGGGTGCCGTCTACTTGTTGTCCGGGGCCACGGGCGAAGGGTTGAGACGATTCGTATCCCCTGCGGACGTGCTGCAATTGGGTTCATCGATGGCGGCGGTCCCCCCAGCATTCCGATCGCGCTTCGGAGATGTCGTGGTGTTATCGCAAGGGCCAGGCACACGCGAGACGATCCAGATCGACTTCCTGGATCTGTCAACAGGGTTGCGCTTGGAGCAGAGGATGCTCGTTCCGGTTGTAAAGCGGGGGAGTGCGACTCGGGCATTGTTCCTACCGAGCGACCCTGACGGCCAGGCGGATCTCCTGATCCGTCACGCCCGCTACCCTGGGGGGGCTGTGCTGTTGTTCGTCTCATTGAGGTCCGAGGGAGTCGTTCGAGAGGTTGTCGTGGGAGGGCCCGGCCTCGCGTCCGCTGAGACGCTGGAGATCCTCGAGCCTCATGGCGACGATGGTGCGCTCCTCCTGTGCGGATCCCCGGCGATCGGCACTTCGGACGCGCTGGGCCGCGTCGAGTTGATCCGGTTACGTGACGGCGAGATCGTGCACACGCTGACCTCCAAATCGTTGGGGCCGCACTTCGGCGGGGCGATCACCCTACTTCCGGGCGAACCGGGCTCGAGCTTCCTCGCCAGTACCCTGCCTCGCCACTGGGGCGGCTTTCAAGCTCCCCACGTGGATGCAGTCTCACTCTATGAGGTGACTGTCCCGGTGCATGGAGGTGAGTGGCAATTCCATCCTGTCGCGTTGCGCGGGTTGGAAGGGCCTGACCTTCAGCGCGTTGGCGGGCATGTGAGTGCGATGCTGGGCATCGCCTCCATGCGTCCGCAGGACGACTCGCCCATTCTCGTCCTCGCGTGTCCCGAAGAAGCCTTTACCGCCTACATCTACGGCTTCGACGCAAACGACTACACGAAGCTGTGGAGAACTTCGGCGGACTTCGCCGAACGTAGTGACTACTACTTTGGTAGCGTGCTCGGCACCCAAGCCTTCGACGGAGAGGGCGCCGAAGCCTGGTTCCTCTGCGGCACGGCCCATCACCTGACAGGGCATACACCGTGGATCTCCGCAGTGCGCGCCCGCGACGGCAAAGTGATCTGGCACCAAAACCTCGAGACCGTGAAGGCCGCGCTGAATAGATGATCAGGGTTGGTGATCAGCACGGGGCTCGACAACCCTCGTGAACAACCTTGCGAGCCGCCCCAGCTCCGTGCACGCTCTCGCCTAACCCCAGGTCGCCTCCGGTTCTCGCCCCACACGCCGGACCGCGCCAACTCCACCGTCGGGGGTGTCGCAGCCGGTCGGAGTGTGGAGGGCTCACATCCCGTGGGCGACCTCTCGCCAGAGAACCTTGCCGGTTCTCGAGGAGTGGACTCGGACGCCGCCTTCCCTGCGTCGACGACCCGCGGGGGTGACTTCGGCACCGCCCACGAGAATGTCGGCGCGCCCATCACCGTCGTAGTCGGGGATCACGGCGATGCTCGCGCCCATCCAGAGTGGGGGCGACTTTTCCTCGCGGCTCCACAGGAGCTTGGCTCGCCCCGACGAGAAGGCATGTAGGGCAGGCAGCGAGAGGCTGCCCGGTGCACTGGCGACGAAGTCCGGCCAGCCATCGCCGTCCAAGTCGGCCACGGCGCAAAGGTCGAAGCCCAGCAGGGTTCCGGGTCCAGGGTCGCGGGTTGGTTCTCCGAGGCTGATCGGGAGCGTGTCGTGCAACTCGTAGTGCAGCTCGAAGCCCTCGGCATCGAACGAGCCGACGGCAACACGACCCCACGGCCAGTCCCACGAGCGGTCGGCGATGGCGATGCGCCTGCGCGAGGGGTCGATCGGGCTGCTGACGATCACGGCGCGAATGTCGTCGAAGCCGGAGTCATGAGGACGTGCATCCCAGTCGATGACAGCCTCGAACGCGGGACCATCGACGCGGGCGATGCCGAGCTTGGGTTTCGGCCCCTCGAGCAACACCAGGAACCGTCCGGCGTCCTTTGCGTCGAAGGCTCGCACTCGACCCAGCAGGGTGCCCCGCAAGCTTGGGTCCATCTCGAAGGGCAGCGCTCTACCGAGGTAGTCCACGAGCGCAAGGGACCCCGACTCCCCTTGCACGCAGAAGTCCGTGGAGCCGTCACCGTCGACGTCCCCGACGGGTACCGGCCGGCCCATCCTCTGCGGGAAGGTGAACGACCACTCGCCCGCCAGCGAGTAAAAATGGAACGCATCTCCAGTAACGAAGTCCGACGCCATCAAGAGCGCCGGCTCCCCACCGATCACTACGAGTTCGATCTCCTTCGCCAGCCCTTGTCCGGCACGCCCCGAGAAGCTCCGCGTGCGACGCGGCGGGGAACCTTCGAAGATGTACACCTCGCCGGGATCCTGTCCACCGAATCGACCGGGGGCCGAGACCAAGAAGGCCAGCATCCCGGTGTCGCTTGCGCTCGGCACGAGGCACACCGCGCGGCCGAAACCGAGCGCGAACTCGCCGCGACCGGCCTCCTCCCGCGCCTCTTGCACGTGTGCACAGGCGAAGTTCCCTGGGTGAGCAAACGCGAGGATGAGGCAGTGTGCAGCCTTCATGGGGTTCGATCGTCGGCGCCTTCGAGTCGGCGCGGTCTTGGCCAGGGCGCGGGTGGCGAGCCTACCTCGCCGAGGACGGCCTCGGGGTTCTGGGGCGAGAGGCCGGCCCTGGGAGCCCTACGAGCGGGGTGGGGGCGAGAAAGCCCGAGTGTTCCTTTCCCGTTCGCGGCCCCGGGTGTTCTCTACGTGGAGCAGGGATCCGATGCGGGGAAGCGTGGCGGGGGCCACGCCGCTCGTCGGCCCGGTTCCCGAGTCGCTCTTCATCCTCCTTCCCCATGAGGTGCAGACATGATCGCCCTGGTCCTTCCCCAGCTCCTGCTCACCCTCGCCGCGCCCCAGGCGTCCAGCTCGGGAGCGTTGCAACCGGCGCTGACGGCGGCGGCCTCCACGGCTCCCCCCGCACCGGGCCAGGCCGCGGGCTCGCACTCGGGCGGCAGCGGGCCACAGCAGCTCACGACCTGCATTCCCGACTGGGTTCCGACCTTCGGCGCGAACGCGGGGAGTATCTTCGCGCTGCTGGTCCACGACGACGGCAGCGGAGGCGGTCCCGCGCTCTACGCCGGAGGGAGCTTCACGAGCATCGGAGGCGTCGCGGCGAACCGGATCGCGAAGTGGGACGGGACGTCCTGGTCTCCGCTGGGAAGCGGGATGAGCAGCACGGTTCACACGCTCGTCGTGCACGACGATGGCTCCGGGGCCGGTCCGGCGCTCTACGCCGGCGGCCAGTTCGTCATCGCGGGCGGAGTGACGGTGGGCAAGGTCGCGCGCTGGGATGGAACGGCCTGGTCAGCCCTGGGGGGCGGGATCACCACCAGCTCCTCCACGAGTGTGCGGGTACTGGTGACCTACGATGACGGCTTGGGAGGCGGACCCGCCCTCTTCGCCGTGGGGACGTTCTCCCACTCGAGCTCTTCCTCTCCGCCGGCGAACAACGTCGCGAAGTGGGACGGCGTCTCCTGGTCGCAGGTGGGGGCCGGCGTGAATGGCCTGGCACTGACCGCGGCCGTTTTCGATGACGGCTCCGGCCCCGCCCTCTACGTGGGGGGCGACGAGATCCACTTCGGGGGCCCTGAAGGCGCAGCCCTGGTGCGCTGGGACGGAACCGCCTGGGCCAGGGCCGGGCTGGTGAGCTTCTACCCCATGTCCGGTCCTCTGGCCCTCCAGGTGTTCGACGACGGCAGCGGTCCGGCGCTCTACGCAGGCGGCGCGTTCGCCCTCGACATCCCGGGCTCATGGCCTTTCGCGACGCTCGCCCGATGGGACGGCGTTGCCTGGTCGATCCCTGGAGCTCCCGGTCCGAACACGGCGGTCCTCTCCCTCGGCGTCTTCGATGACGGCAGCGGCGGCGGTCCAGCGCTGTACGCGGGCGGCATCTTCACGACGGCCGGAGGCGTGGCCGCCAACCGGATCGCCAAGTGGGACGGAGCAGCCTGGTCGGCGCTCGGCGCGGGACTCAATGGACCGCCTCGGGCCCTGACCGAGTACGACGACGGATCGGGCGCAGCGAGCCTGATCGTGGGCGGCGAGTTCACCAGCTCTCCGTCCGGCGACAGCCCCATCGCCGCCTGGCGCGGCTGCGACACCGGGCCGGGCTCGGACTTCTGTTTCGGCGATGGCAGCGGCACCGCCTGTCCCTGCGGCAACGCCGGCGGCGCTGGGCGAGGCTGCGCCAACTCGACCGGGCTCGGCGCGCGTCTGCGTGCGAAGGGCACGGACTCGCTGACGGCGAACGACCTCGTCCTGCGCGGCGAAAACATGCCCTCCGGCCAGGTGGGGGTCCTCCTCGCCGGCGTCAACGCGCTGAACGGTGGCAGCGGCATCCACTTCGGGGATGGCCTGCGCTGCGTCGGCGGGAGTCTCCAGCGGCTGGGTGTCCGCAACGTCGACGCCCAGGGAACCGCCTCCTGGGGCCCGGGTCTGGGCACGCTCGGTGGTTGGGTTTCCGGCGAGACGCGCCACTTCCAGCTCTGGTTCCGCGACCCGCTCAACCCACTGCCCTGCGAGGGAATCAGGAACACCTCGAACGCCTACGCGATCGACTTCGGTCCCTGAGCTGGCCGCTGGAGTGTCTCTCCGCGGGCGCCGGTGGCCGCGAACCCGCCGAGCCCCGACATGGCACCGGGGCCACGACCCTCGTCGGGGTAGGATCCGCGAGGGAATGGGGAGCGCACGCTCCCACGGGCGCTGACTCCGTCCTACCCGGCTCCTACTTCCGATGCTGACGCCGCGCGACGAACTGCTGCGACTCTTGGTCTCGGGTGATGCACGCCTGATCGATGCGGGGGCCGAAGGGGAGACGACGGTCGTCTCCTTCGACGTGTGGGACACGAACGTCTCGGAGGAGCTCGTGATCGCGACCTTCCAAGGGGACCACTCCGCGATCCTGCGCGAGGTGCTTGGCGGCAACGTGTCGAGGCTCGAGCACCACGCTGCCGATGCGGGCCGGGCTCCCGAGACTGCAACCGTGGACGAGGCTTGGACGATCCGGCTGAACACGTGGGCCGAGGATGTCGGAGCACGCTCGCACCTCCTGCACCTTCCCGGTCGGCTCCTGCGTCTCGAGATCGTCCCCAAGCGGGTGGCGGTGCTGCGGGTCGTCGTGTGTCCGGACGAGTGTCTCGCGCGCGACGGTGTGGCGGTGCTGGTCCAAGACCTCTCGGACGGCTCCCGGCACTGGACGCGCGACTTCGTCGAGAACCTCGGCGACCCTCGCACCGGGCTCTCCCTCGACATGGTGCGCTGCAACTACCGGGGGTCCCGCAACGTGATGCCTGAGGAGGGCGAATGCCCGCTCGAGGAGCAGCACCCGCTGCGTGCCGGCTGCCCCGTGGCGAGGGGAGACACCGAAGCTCGCTTCTCGATCCACCCCCCTGAGAGGCCGAGAAAAAATCGAGCAGACCCGGAACGGACCCAGAGCAGACCATCCAGACGGCCTCTCAGAACGCCCTTTGGACGGCCGGCAAGCCGGCCGTACCGAGAGTGCTCGAATTCTTCTCACACTCTGAGAGGCCGAGAAAAATCGAGCGGACCCGGAACGGACGCAGAGCAGACCTTCCAGATGGCCTCTCAGATCGCTCTTTGGACGGCCGGCAAGCCGGCCGTACCGAGAGTGCTCGAAGACTCTCACACTCTGAGCGGCATGCCGTCGTCGCGCCTGCGTCGACTCGGCGTTCCTCGCTCGCTGGACCGGGGTCAGGCGCCGCGGCCGCGGGCGTCGCCGAGGTAGGTGAGGAGCTCGACCATGCGTTCGAGGAGCTCTTCGTGGTGCGGGTCGCCGAAGTTGCGCAGCACGACCTCCTTGGCGAAGAGGTGGCACAGGTAGCGGAAGCGGCGTGTGTCGTCCTCGCGCACGGCGAGGAAGTCCCGATGGCCCTCGTTGTACTCCCAGCGCTCGCCGGCGACGCGTGAGCGCCAGGGCTCCGAGGGGGCGTTGACCGCCTGGGGTTCGGGGATGCCGATCCCGGCTCCGCCCAGGGCCTCGCCCAGGATCTCGATCGGCACCTCGACGCGCATCTGGGATGGGCCGTCGGTGGCTTCGACGACGAGCGTCGCGCGCCCCTCGTTGGGCGGCGCGCCGTACAGCGCGCGCGGGCCCTCGGCGGCCAGCTCGCCCGGGCCCACGAGCAGCCACTCGCAGCTCGGTTGGGGATTCACGGGCCGGAGGTCGGCGTCGAGCCCGACCGCGCGCAGCTTGCGTTGGGCGCCGGCGGCGATGCGCAATCGTGCCGGCGTCACGCGCAGGCTCGCCAAGGGACCCGGCTCGAAGAGCGCGGGCTCGGCCGCCGTGGGGTCCGCGACCAACTCCAGCGAGTCGTCGGGCTCCGGGGGCGGAGCGGACTCGGGCACGTCGAGGACCTCGCCGACCGCGGAGGCCCCGCCTCCCGATCCCGTGCTCGCGCCCGTGCCCGCCGCGGAGTCCCCGCCGGCCGCGCCGCGGACCGCGAACAGGTCGTACTGCGGTAGGCGGCGCGCAACGCCCGAAAAGGCGCGTCGCAGATCGCGGGCCAGGTGCTCGCGCCGCTGGGCCGCGCGTTGCGCCGCCTCGCGCGAGAGGTACAGCGCCAGGCGCCCCTCGAGCGTCTCGAGGGCCACGAGGAAGTCGAGCGCGGCGTCGTCGGGCACGAAGCCGCGGCGCGTGCCGGGCGCGACCTGCAGCTCGGGGAAGTCGATCACGCCCTCGAAGCGGCCGCTGCTCCAGGGTGCGCGCAGGGCGCCCTCGGGGTCGGTCAGGTCGACGTGCGCCAGGTCATCGAGCACCGTCGTTCCGCCGCAGGCGAGCGCCACCACGCCGCGGCGATTCTCGTCCTCGGGGACGTGGTAGAGCTCGACCCGCGCGTCCTCGCGGCCGGGTACCTCGAGGGAGCGGATGTCCTCGATCGGTGCGCCCAGGTACGAACGCGGCTCGACGACGAACTCCTTGATCGCGAGGCCGCGCGCGACCCGGTCGTGGATGAGCACCTTCACCGTGCGCATCAGGAGCTGTCCGCGCAGTTCGCTCGCCAAGAACGCCTGCAGGCGAGGCGGGCGAACCTGGCGCGCGACGCTCTCCTTGACGTCCTTCAGCAACACCTCGGTGAAGGTCTCTTCCTCGCCGATGCGCGGGGCCCGCGCGCGGTAGACCTGGGCTTCGGGCGCGTCCTCTTCCAAGCGCAATACCCAAGGGTCTCCGCCCGCAACCCGGCTCGTGATCTGCATGGTGCGCGCCACGCACCAGAAACCCAGCAGTCCGATGCCGTACTTGCCGAGCACCATCTGCTCGTGTCGTTGCGCCGCGGTGAGCGAGCGTTTGTGGGAGTGGCCGATGGTCTGGGCCAGCCGCTGCAGGGCTTCGGGCCGCCCGAGCTCGGGGAAGATGCCCCGGCCGTCGTCGCGGATGCGCAGGCAGCGCAGGCCCTTCTCGTTGAACCACGTGACGTCCACGCGTTCGGCGCCGGCGTCGAGCGAGTTCTGCACGAGCTCGCAGACCGCCTTGCGCGCGTCGCTCTGGCTGCGCGCCAGCAGCCGGATCAGGTCGAAGGAGTCGTGGGGCTTGAGCTTGACGCGCTGCGTCTTCCCGGGTGCGCCAGCGGGGACCTTGGGCTGCTTGGAGGGTGCGGGCATCGGGCGGGCATGCTACCGCGGGTGCCGGGCGCCGTGCAGCCCGCGGAACGCGGTCGGGGTCCAGGGCGGCGCGTTGGAGCGGGGGGGACGGAGAATTCTCGGGCCGGGGGTGCGTCCCGGCGCGGGTTCGGGCGTCTCCTTGGGTGAGCCCCGCGGTGCGGGGCTGACGGGAGGCCCCCCGGAGCGAGACACGAGGAGACACACGATGCGACTGCTGTTCACGATCCTGGCGCTCACGCCGCTGGTCGGCTGCGCCGGATCCAACCCGAGGAACTCGAAGATGCTGCACGAATCCGAACCGAGCTCGAGCGTCCGGACGCTCGACATCGAACTCTTGGCGCTCGACCTGTCCACCTGCGGCCGCTGCACGGGCACCGACCGCAACCTCGACGCGGCGATCGAAACGGTCGCCAGGGTGCTGGAGGAAACCGGCACGCGGGTGCGCGTCACCCGGCACGTCGTAGAGAGCGCCGAGCAAGCCGAGCGGCTGCGCATGCGCTCCTCCCCGACCATCCGCGTGGACGGCCGCGACATCGCCCTGGAGTTCCGCGAGAGCTCCTGCCAGGACTGCGGCGAGCTGTGCGGCTGCGAGGGCGGCGTCGATTGCCGCGTCTGGGTCTGGGAGGGCGCCGAGCACCTCGAGGCCCCCAAGGCGATGATCGTCGACGCCCTGCTGCGGGCCCGCTTCGCGGGTCCAAAGGCGCCGGATCGCGAGCCCTATGTGCTGCCGGCGAACCTGCGCCAGTTCTTCGCCGCACGGGCCTCCTCGGCCGCCTCCACCTCGGAGGAGTGCTGCGACCGCGACGCCTGCTGCGACTCCACGGCCAAGTCCGCTTGCTGCGGGACGGCCGTGGCTGGCGCCGCCGCGCCGAGCGCCGGGCAGGAGCCGTGCGGCTGCCGCTGAGGCCGCAGCCCCGGGGGCGAGCACCGCGAGCGGTGGCGCCCCGGAGAGCGGGTATGCTCGACGACGAGGTCGTTCCGCGATGAGTCCCGATCCGCTCGTGACCCCTGAGTTCCACCGCCGCCTGCGGACCTTCGTGCGTAAGCGCGTGCGGTCCGACGAGGAGGCCGAGGACATCGTCCAGGACGTATTGCTGAAGTTCGTCCGCGAGCGGGACTCGATCGACGCGGGCCGGGGCCCGGCGTGGATCCTGGCTGTGGCGCGGCGGGAGATCGCCGACCTCTACCGCCGTGGGGCGCCGCCGGCGGCGGAGCTCAGCGGCGAGGAGCACGCCCCGCCCGACGCGGACGACGCCACGGCGCTGATGGAGCTCTCGCACTGCGTGCAGCCGCTCCTGGATCGCTTGTCGCCGGCCGATCGCGAGCTGCTGCGGCGCGTGGACCTCGAGGGCGAGTCCCAAGCCGAGCTCGCGGGAGCCCTGGTCCTGCCGCGCTCGACGCTCAAGGCCCGCGTGCAGCGCGCCCGCGAACGCTTTCGCGGCGTGCTCCTCGAGTGCTGTTCGCTCGCGTTGGACGGCCGCGGCCTGCCGAGTTCCTTCGCCCGACGCGACCCCCAGAGCTGTCCTTGCGCCGGGGACTCGCCGCGCGGCGAGCCCGACGCGGGTTGAGGCCCTCGAATCGACCGCGCGGCGCGTGAATCACTCACGCGCCGCGCGGGTTCTTGGATTCGGGCGGGCTTGGGGCTCCCGCGCCCTCAGGCCCCATCCGCGTCCGTCGCGGGGGCGGCGTAGTCGAGCTCGTGCGGCGGCGGCGCTCCACCCGGACCCAGCAGGTAGTGGTCGAACCACTGCTGCATGCGCAGGTTGTAGTCCAGGCGCGAGGAGCGCTTGCGGTTGCCGTGGCCCTCGCCGGGGTACAGCACCAGGCGCACGGGAGCCTGGCCGCGCAGCTTGAGGTGGCGGTGCAGCTCGTGGGATTGGCCCTTGTCCACGCGCGGGTCGTCCTTGCCGTGCAGGATCAGGAGCGGCGTGCGGCTGTTGCCGGCGTGGTAGATCGGGCTGCGCTCGAGGTAGAGCTGCCAGTCGTCCCACAGGCGCACGCGCTGGTGCACCAGGTACATCTCCTCGGGGATGTCGGTCGTGCCGACCTTCGAGACGTTGTTGGAGATGCCGACGAACATCACGCCGGCCGCGAAGCGCTCGGAGTAACGGGTCGCGCACCAGGCCGTGGCGAACCCGCCGTAGGAACCGCCGGTGACGCCCACGCGGTCTCCGTCCACCAGGCCGGTGCCGATCAGGTGATCGACGCAGTCGACGAGGTCGTCGAACTCGGCGCCGGCGAAGTCGCCCTGGCCGAGCATCGAGAACTCCACGCCGCGGCCGGTGCTCCCGCGGTAGTTGGGGTAGACGACGGCGTAGCCCAGGGCGGCGGCGACCTGTCCCGGTCGCTGGTACGCGGTCAGCCAGCCGTTCGACTCGTGGGCCTCGGGGCCGCCGTGCACGTACACGATCAGCGGCACTCGCTCGCCCTCCGCGCGCTCGAGCGGGTGGATCAACACGGCCTCGATCTCGAGGCCGTCGCGGGCGCGGTAGCGGATCGGTTCCTGGCGCGCCAGGGCGATCTCCGCCAGCCAGGGGTTCGAGTCGGTGCGGCGCGCGGGGCCCGCGTCGCCGTGGCGCATGGTGAAGAGCTCCGGCGGATGCGCGGCGCTCGATCCGACGAAGGCGCCCGCGAGCCCGTCGGCGGTGAGCGAGAACGAGCTCAGCACGACGCCGCCCGGGCCGATGATGCGCCGCGCCTCGCCCGGGGCGTCCGGGCGCACGGCGACGAGCTCGCTCTCGAGGCCCGTGTGCATCAGGCAGAAGAGCTCGCCCGCGGGGCGCCAGACGATCGCTTGGGCGTGACCCTCGTAGCCCGGCAACAGGTCGACGAGCTCGCCGCCCAGGGCCGGCGCGGCGAGCACGCGCCCCTCGCGCGGATCGTGGACCTCCTGGGGTCCGATCAACGCCAACCACGCTCCGTCCGCGCTCCAGGCGACCTGGCCGAGTTTCCCCGGTCGCCCGTGGCGCGCGAGCACGGCGCCGCCCTCGACGTCGACCACCCACACGCTCTTCTTCATGTACGTGTCGTCGACCAGGGGCGTCGGCGAGACCGTCAGGGCGAGCTGATCGCCGGCCGGGCTCCAGGCCACGGCCAACACCGCCGGCTCGAGATCGAGCGCCCGCGGCGCGTCGGATCCGTCCAGCGCGGCGATCCACACCCGCGGCTTGCGCCAATCCTCCTCGTAGACCTCTTGGCGAAAGCCCTTCTTCTCGCGCTCGCGCACGGCGGCGTCCTTCTTCTCGGTGGCGATCAGCGCCGCGCGCGTGCCGTCGGGCGAGAGCGAGTAGGAGCCGATGTTCTCCTCGAGGGCCACCAGGCGCCGCGCTTCCCCGCCATCGATCGGGATGCGCCACAGGGCGGTGAACTCGTCCTTGCCGCGTTTGGCGAGGAAGACGATCCCAGAGCCGTCCGGGGTCCACTCGACGGCGCGCACCGAGACCTCGCCGGTGATGAACGGGCGGCGCCGGCCGCTCTCGACGTCGAGCACGTGCAGCTCGCTCCAGGCGCCGCCGTCCTCCTGGCTCGCGCCGCGCGGCACGGCCAGGGTGTAGGCGACGTGGCGGCCGTCGGGCGAGATGCTCGCCGAGCCGACCATCTGGAGCTCGGCCACGCGGTGCGGCGTGAGCACGTCCTGCGCGGCAGGCTCGGAGGTCGGCCAGGCGAGGGGTAGGGTGAGCAGCAGAGCGATCATGGGGATTCCTCCTGGGGATGGCCGGGGGGCGGCGGGGGTCGCGCAAGATAGCCCGGCCCGGCGGGCGGCCGCCACGGGCGCTCCCCGGCGCGCTACCCTGCGGGGGGGCGCCGCACCGCGTCCGGGGACCGTGCCGATCTCGAACGAGACCATCGCTACACGCCTCGAGGAGATCGCCGATCTGCTCGAGATCGAGGGTGAGAACCCCTTTCGCATCCGCTCGTACCGCAACGCGGCGCGCGAGGTTCGCGACCTGCCGGGGCCCATCGCGGACCTGGTCGAGGGCGGTTTCGATCTGACCGAGCTGCGCGGAATCGGCGAGGGGATCGCCAAGAAGATCGTCGAGCTCGTGCGGACCGGTCACCTCGAGTACCTCGAGGGGCTCGAGCGAGGGGCGGGGGCGGGCCTGGCCGAGTTGCTCGCCGTGCCCGGGCTGGGACCCAAGCGCGTCAAGAAGATCCACGACGAGCTGGGCGTCTCGAACGCGCAGGAGCTGCTGGCCGCCGCGCGGGCCGGCAAGCTGGCCGAGCTGCCGGGGCTGGGGCGGGCGACGCAGGCCAAGATCCTCGAAGCCCTCGAGCGGCGCGCGACCAAGAAGGCGCGCGTCCCCTGGGCGAGCGCGGCGCCGGTGGCCGAGGCGTTGCTGGCGCACCTGCGCGGGTTCCCGGGCCTGGAGCGCGCCGAGCTGGCGGGCAGCTTCCGCCGCCGGCGCGATACGGTGGGCGATCTCGACGTGCTCGTGGTGGCCGACGCCGCGGCGCGCGTGCCCGAGCACTTCGTGGCCTTCGACGGCGTGCGCGAGATCCTGGCCCAGGGGCCCTCGCGCGCCGCCGTGCGTCTCGACTCGGGCCTGCAGATCGATCTGCGCGTCGTGCCGACCGAGAGCTTCGGCGCGGCGTGGCACTACTTCACCGGCTCGAAGGCCCACAACGTCGCCGTGCGCCGCTTGGCGCAGACCCGCGGCCTCAAGATCAACGAGTACGGCGTCTTCGGGCCCGAGGGCCGACGGGGGGGCGCGGAGGAGGCCGAGATCTATCTCGCGGTGGGCCTGCCCTACATCGAGCCCGAGCTGCGCGAGGATCGCGGCGAGCTCGAGGCGGCTGTCGCGGGGAAGCTGCCGAAGTTGATCGCGGAGCAGGACCTGCGCGGCGACCTGCACCTGCACACCGACGCCAGCGACGGGCGCGACGACCTCGCCACCATGCTGGGGGCCGCGAAGGCCCGCGGATTGGCCTACGTGGCGGTCACCGACCACGCCGGGCAGCTCGGCGTGGCGGGGGCGCTGAAGCCCGACGCCCTGAAGCGCCACGTGGCGCGCATCCGCAAGGCGGGCGAGGCGCTGCGGGGTCTGCGCGTGCTGGCGGGTGCCGAGGTCGACATCCGCCGCGACGGGTCCCTGGCCCTGCCCGACGCCGTGCTCGATGAGCTGGACGTGGTCGTCTGCGCCCTGCACTCGCACCTCGACCTCCCCGAGCGCGAGCAGACCCGCCGGTTGCTTGCGGCCCTCGAGCACCCGCGCTGCCAGATCCTGGCTCACCCCAGCGGACGGTTGATCGGCGAACGCGAACCGGCACGCTTCGATCTCGAGGCATCGCTGGCCGCCGCCGCCGAGCACGGCGTAGCCCTGGAGGTCAACGGCCAACCCAAGCGCCTGGATCTCGACGACTTCGCCTGCCGCAGCGCCAAGCAGGCCGGCGTGTCGCTCGCGCTCTCCTCCGACGCGCACTCCGCGGCCCAGCTCGCCCCGAATCTCGTCCACGCCGTCGCCCAGGCCCGCCGCGGTTGGCTCGAGCCCGGCGACGTGCTCAACACCCTCCCCTGGCGCGAGCTGAGTCGCCGCCTGCGCAAGCGCTGACCGAACGCCACGCGGGCGCGACGACCCGCCTCAGCGCCCGGGGGGCACGAGGTCCGCCGAATGGAGTGTCCGCGGCGCACCCCCTCTGGCGCGCATCACTCGGGCAGGACGAGACGCCGCTGGATCCGATCGTAGGCCTGGGGGATGCGATCCTCGGGTAGATCGAAAGCCCGGTAGACCTGACGGACCAGCATGTAGCCAGCGTGGTCGGGCTGGGAGCTCAGGTCCTCCCACTCGAAGCGCAGGGGAGCAGGCGGCGGCTCGGGGTCGTTTTCGAGTTCACCTGGGAGCCCATGGGACCGGGTCAGGTAGCCGAATGTCCCCGGCGGGTAGGCCGGTAGCTCCCATCCCGGCGCGACCAGGCTCCAATGGAACAAGACCGCCTGCGGGGGAGCTTGCTCCTTCACGGCGTAGACGTGGGCCGCGAGGCGAGCGATCGAGGTGACGAACTCGAGCAGCGCCAGCGGGTAGATTTCCTTGCGCCCCTCCGTTCCGTGGTGCAGGTGTTGGATCGCGCTCCAGAACTCGATGCACCCATCCACATGGATGCGGATCCAGAAATGACCCTGGATGCGGTTCTCCAGACGATCTGGATCGAGCTTGCGATCGAAGCCTGCACCGTTCGGCATGCGGTAGTTCCAGCCCGACGCCCGGTTGCCGGATGCGGTCGGGTCGTCGAGCAACTGCACGAGTTCCCGTGCCTGGAGATCCAGCTTGCAGGCGGGGACTGGGGCCGCAGCGACCCACAACCCCGCCGGTTCCGTGCGCACCACTGCGTCGCGCAGGTCGCGCAGCCGCTCGAGCTGCACCTCCGTGGGGCTCGGGCCAGCCGGAGTCCTGCTTCGAGCGAAGATCTCCTCGCGTGTCATGGGCCGGATCCTGTGATCCACGCGCAGCAGGTACTGGCGGCCGCCCTGGTGGAGCAACGCGAAGGGTCTGTGCTCTTCCTCGGGTTGGATCCTGAGTCGAAGCAGCCCACTGCGGCTCGGACCGGCCGGAACGACTTCGACCTGGATCTCCCCGGGAGAATGTCGCGGCTCGATGGTCTCCATCAGGTGGTCCAGGAGCTTCTTGCGTTCGATCTCCGCGCCGGCGATCGGCTGCGCTTCTACGGCGATGCCCTGGTCCTCGCGCAACCCGATCCACAGCTCGCCTCCCTGCGCGTTGAGCATGGCGACGATCTCGCGGGAAATCGTGAAAGGCCTGGAGAGGGCCTCGGCGGCCTTGAACTCCAAGGTCTGCGTCTCGTGTTCGCCCAGAGGGAGGGGTGTGGTCATGGCAAGTTTCCTTCGACGTGTGCCTCCGCGTCGAAGAGGAAGTCGCGCAGGCCGACTGCCTGCCAGGTGTCTCCCCGGCCGAGGCTCACCTCCGAGCCGTGGACGAAGATCAGTCGATCCAGGCCAGCGGCCTCGGCCGCCCGGCGGGTCCGACTGATCTTGTCGCCGCCGCCAGCGCCATGCGTGACCTCCACGCCCAGGGCCCAGTCCTGGAACAGCAGCACGAAATCGATCTCCCCCGCCCGATCCTGCCGGAAGTAGTGCAGCGTGAAGTCTCCTCTGCGTTCGCAGAGTTCGCGCAGGTGCGTGAAGACGGCCGTCTCCGCGATGCGGCCACGGAGCCCCGGGTCCTCGAGAGGCTTGGGCAAGGACGAGAAGGCCGGGATCAGGCCGTGGTCCTCCGCGTAGAGCTTGCGTCGTCCCCCAAGGACCTCGGATGGCTTGCGGTCTCGCCCGCCACGCTTGGGCGACCAGGGCGCGAGCGGCGCGAGGAGGAAGGCCCCCTCGAGCAACTCCACCCACTTCCGGACGGTCCGCGCGTCGGGACCCGTCTCACCCGACCTCTCGAAGTCTGCGGCTCGCTTGGTGGCTTCGAAGACCGAGCCAGAGGCCTCCACGAGGTACTTGTAGAGCACGCGGATCCGTTCCACGTCGACCCCCTCGCGCGTGAGGTCGCGGGCGATGGCGCGATCGCTGAGGTCCTCACGGAGCCGCTTCCAAGTCCCACGCCGGTCCGCGGCCGCGGTGTGCTCGGGGAAACCCCCGCTCGCGAAGTAGCTCTCGAACACCTGCGGAAGACGCAGGAGCGCGTCGGTCTCGTCGGCGCCCTCGGGGGTCAGCAGGTTCAGAGTCTCGCGTAGCGTCAGGCCGTGCATCAAGTGCACGTCGACTCGACCTTGGAGCGAGTCCGCCGCTCCGCCCCGGAGCAGTGAGGCCGCCGAATCGCTCACCAGGATGCGATCCCGCACCCCGGGGGCCTGCCTGCGCATCCCGTCGACCCAAGCCTTGAGCGCCAGGTCCCAGCGGGGACTGCGGGTGAGCTCGTCGACGAGCACCAGTCGGGGGACGTCGGGGCGGTGGTCGATGGGCCGGGACTCGAGCACCTCCCTCAGGGTCAGCGAGGGGTCGCAGCGATCGTCGCTGAAGTCGAAGCACACCACGTTGGCGGGCGGCCATCCCTGCTCGAGGAAGTGCCTCGCGAGCTGGAGCAGCAGGGTCGTCTTGCCGACCTGTCGGGGTCCCAGGAGCACCTGCGCTCGCTGAGGCTCCGGCTCCTCGATGGCCGAGCGCAGGCGTGCGAAGGCCGCCCTGCTGCGGGGAGGTGGTGTGGGGCGGGCCCGGGGATCGGCCCACCAGGGGTTCAGGGCTGCCAGAAGGCTCTCGAAGGACATCAGAGAGTCACTGTATCTCCAGGGGCATACATTGCAATGCACTTTTGCCGCTAGGGCCCAGCCCAAGAGGCGGGCCCCCGCGGGGCGGGAAGGGCCCCGGGGACCCGTCCGGGGTGGGTGGCTCGCCGCGCCTGGCCCCCGGAGGCGGCCTCAGCGCCCGGGGGGCACGAGGTCCGCCAGCTCCTCGCGCTCGAAGAGGGCGGCGAGGAGCGGTTGGTCGCGCAGTTGCCCGGGGGTGATGGGGGTCTCGGCGAGGGCGGCGGCGAAGTGGGCGCGGGCGGCGTCGATCTCGCCCAGGCGCAGGCTCGTGTCGCAGAGGCGCAGCAGGTTGATCGCGAGCAGGTGGCGCGCCATGGGCGGGCCGCTGGCGGCGGCCTGGCGCGCGTCGGGAAGCGTCTCGGCGAAGAGCTCGCGGGCCCGCTCCGGATCGCGCAGCTCGAGGAACAGCGTGCCGTAGTTGAGCCCGATCAGCGTGCGCGTGACGCGCCGGATGGGGTCGGCGGGGGCTTCTTGCAGCCACTCCGCGGCCAGGGACCAGGCCTCGGCGAAGCGCGACTGGGCGGCCTCGGGGAAGCCGCGGCGCAGGGCGAGCTCGCCCGCGAAGCCCAGGAGCTCGATGCGCGAACGGGTGCGCTCGCCGTAGCGGCTCGCGCTGGAGAGCTCGAGCGCGCGGTCGAGGTCGCGCGCGGCGCGCTCGAGCTCGCCGACGCCCAGGCGGAAGCGGGCGGAGTTGGCCAGGGTCGCGGCCAGGTTCACCGTCGCCTGCTCGTTGCCCGGGTCGGCGGCCAACACGTCCTCGTAGGCGCGCAGGGCGTCCTCGAAATCGACCAGGCCCCCGCGCACGTCGCCGCCCAGGGCGCGGGCGACGCCGCGTTGGCCGAGCGCGCCGGCCAGCCGACTGGCGTGCAGGGGTTCCTCGGGGTGTCGGCCGCGGAGCTCGGTCAAGAGCTCGATCGCGCGCCCGTGGTCGGCCAGGCTGCCGGTCGGATCGCCGAGTTGGGCCCGATTGCCGGCGCGCGTCGTGAGCAGGGACGCGAGCCGCGAGCGCCACGAGGGCAGATCCGGCTCGTCGTCGACGTAGCGCTCGAGGGTCACCAACGCGTCCTCGATCCACTCGGCGGCGAGCTCCCACTCGCGCCGCTGCTCGGCGAGCTGCGCGCGTTGTTCGAGCACGGTGGCGAGCGACTCGCGCAGGCGCGGATCGTCGCCGTGATCGTCCGCGGCCGACTCCAGCAGGCCGCGCACGGCCTCGTAGGCCTCCGCCGCTCGGGTCGTCTCGCCGCGCGACACGCACAGCCGCGCGCGGGCGATGCCCAGCGCGGACCGCAGGTGCCACTCGTCGGCGAGCGTCGGCAGGTTGCGCTGGTCGAGATCGGCCTGCAGCGCGTCGAGGCGTTCTTGCGCCAACTCGCTCCGCCCGGCCTCGTCCAGCGCGCGCAGCTCGGCGATCCGGGCTTCGAGGAGCGCGCGGCGCGCTTCGTCCGAGCCGGGCGCCCAGCGTGCCCAGCGCGCGTGTTCCTCGACCGAGGCCGTGTAGGCGCGCAGCGCGCCCTCGCGATCGCCCAACCGCCACAGGGCCGTTCCGACCAACCCCAGGCCGCCGGCGAGGTCCCGCTGCAACGCGTCGCGGCGCGCCGAGTCGGGGGCCAGGACGGCCAGGGAGACCACGGCGCGGTCGAGGGCTTCGAGGGCCGAGCCGAGCTCGCCCAGCTCGAGCCGCAGGGCGCCGACGCGCAGCTCCGAACGCGCCTGCTCCTCGCGCGTGCGCGGATCGTCGGGTTCGCGGGCCGCGAGCTCGACGTGGAACTCGAGCGCGTCCTCGAGCAACGCGCGCCGCAGGGCCGCCGTGCGCGGGACCTCGCTCAAGCGCGCCTGCGCCGTGCGGCGCAGCATGGTGTCGACGGCGGCCAGGGCTTGGTCGACGTTCGACTCGGCGCGGCGGCGCTGGACCTCGGCGCGGTCGCGCTCGGCGCGCACCTCGCGCAGGGCCGCGGCGAGCTCCTCGTTGGCGCGGCGCGTCGCCGCGTTGGCGTCCTCGACGCGCAGGCGCGCGCCGCGCTCGAGCACGCCGTAGGCCAGCGGGCCGCCGAGCAGGGCCGCGGCCAGGACGAACGCGGCGGCACTCCAGCCCGGATGTCGGCGCACCAGGCGGCGGACGCGCAGCCAGGCGCCCGGCCGCCGCGCGGAGATCGGGCGCAGCTCGAGCACCGCGCGCAGGTCCTCGGCGAAGGCGGCGGCGCTGGGGTAGCGCCGGAGGCGGTCGCGCTCGAGGGCCGTGAGGCAGACGGTCTCGGGGTCCCAGGGCAGCCCGCTGTGCAGGACGCGCGGCGAGCTGGGGCTGGCGGCATCGACCGCGCTGCGCAGATCGAGGTCGGTGCGACCTTGGAACGGCAGACGCAGGGTCAGGAGCTCGTAGTAGGTGACGCCCAGGGACCACACGTCGCTCTGCGCGTCGACCTCGGCGCCGCGCAGTTGCTCGGGCGACATGTAGGGCAAGGAGCCCAGCGCGCTGCCGGTGCGCGTCACGCGCGTGGTCCCCGCCAGGGCGGCCAGGCCGAAGTCGAGCAGCAGCACGCGGCCCTCGGCGGTCAGCATCACGTTGGCCGGCTTCACGTCGCGGTGCAGCACGCCCCGTTCGTGGGCGTGGGCCAGGGCTTCGGCCACGCGCAGGGCGATGCGCGTCGAGACCTGCGGCCAACTGCCGACGAAGAGCTCGGGGATCGCGCCGGAGCCGGGCGTCGAGGGCGCTCCGCGTCGCTCGCGCCGGCGGCGCAGCGCGGCCAGCAGGTCCGCGCCCGAGAGCGCCTCGGGGCGCCGGTCGCGCAGGTCGGCCAGCAGCTCGGCCAGCGAGGCGCCCTCGATGGCCTCCATCGCGAAGTAGGGGATGCCGCGCGCCTCGCCGACGCTGTGGATCGCGACCACGCCGGGGTGCGAGAGGCGCGCGACGGCGGCGACCTCGCGCTGGAAGCGTTCGCGGGCGCCGGAGAAGTAGAGCTGTTCGGGCCGGATCAGCTTGAGCGCCACGCGCCGGCCGAGGGAGGGTTGCTCGGCCAGGTACACGGCGCCCATGCCGCCCTCGCCCAGGTCGGCCAGGATGCGGAACTCGCCGATCTCGCTGGGCAGCTCGTCCGCCCCACGTCCGGGGGCGCCGTGGGCCCCGATCAGGCCGGCGCTGCCCAGGGCCGCGAGGCGCGCGCGCAACGCCGGGGCCTGGGCCGGATGGGCGCGACAGAGTTCCTCCAGCGCCGCCGCTCCGCCCTGCTCCAGGGCCTCGAGGGCCTGGAAGACGAGCTCGTCGAGCTCGGTCGGCTCCCCGTCGTCGTTGCGCTCGGTCATGGTGGGCGTGGATCGGGGCGCGCGTTCGGGGGCCAGCGCACCCAGAGGATACGGAAGCCGCGCGCCGGCTCCAGGCGCGTGCGCGGCGGGCGGGCCCGTGTCGGCGGGGGAGCGACGCGACGCCGCCAGGCAGGCGCGACGCAGTGCGACGCTCCTGCCTGGCGGCGGTCGGCGTGGGCCGATCGGACCGACGGGCCGTCCTGTCCCTACGGCGCCCAGTAGGCGCGCACGCCGTTCGTGAGGTTGAACGGCCCGCTGGGGCAGCTCGAAGTCGGATCGCGGTACCAGACCTGGTAGGTCCGCATGCCGCCCTCCGGGGGGAGCTGGCCGGCCACCTCGAGCGCCGGCTCGCCGAGGAAGGTCTCGGGGAAGGTGACGCTGGTGCCGATGGCCGCCTTCGCGCCGAGGCGCACGATGAAGCCACCCGCGCAGCGCAGGCCCGAGCCGAAGGGCGCACCCGCGAGCGCCGTCGTGCCCTGGAAGAACAGGCACGGCTGGTTGGGCGTCACTCCACTCGCGAACAGTTGCGAGCCCCCGCCCTGGACCGAGAGGTTTCCGACCATCGCGAGGTGCGCGCCCCCCGGGACGGCCGAGTTGGCGCAGCCGTTGCCCGCGCTACCGGGCGCGCACGGGCAGGGCGTGCTCCCGAAGCTGTTGTCGCCGAAGCAGTACGTCCCCCACGAGCCGCCCGCCACCGAGTTGAAGCGGACCGCGATCATGTCGTACTGCACGTCGTTCTGGCGGACGGCGATCGGGATCAGGAAGCCGTTCGGCCCTCCGGGGACGTTGCGCGCGGCCGCCACCTTGGTCGAGAAGCCCGAGAGCCCGATCTGGAAGGTCGGGACGTGCCCCTGGGCCACGCCCAACGTGCCCCCGAACTCGAACAGGTCCGTCGTGAATACGTTGTAGGTGCTGAACGCGACGTCCTCCTCGGAGTACGAGACGATGAAGCGATGGCCATCGGAGTCGATGCTCGGTTGGACCTGGGCTGCCGCCTGCGTTCCGCTCTGCTCGAGCGCGTTGATGTTCCGGATGTGCGTGACGACGCCGTCCTGGATCGCGGCGACCATGACGTCGGGCACGGCGAAGGCGTTGGAGCGGCGCTCGAAGACGATCGCGGAGCGGCTGGCGTCGAGCAGCGGGCTCGAGGCGCACGGCGCCGAGTCGCGCGGCATGCCGAACGCGGTCACGGGGAACGTGGCCGTGTGGGCGCCGCCGTAGTGGATGTACGCCGCGTAGATGTCCCCGAACGTCACCGTGTCGTTGCGCTGGAACGCGAGCGTCCATTGGTGGGCCGAGCTCGAGCGCGAGATCGAGGGCGAGACGTCTCCGCGTCCGGCGGTGGGAATCGAGAACGAGTCCGTGATGATGTCCGTCTGGTACACGTTGACGAACTGGATCTCGCTCTCGGGGATGGCCGTGGGGAGCTGTCGCTGGAAAGCCACGCAGAAGTTGAGCTGACCGTTCACGCCGAAGCTGTGGTCCCCGCCGACCGTGGGCGCGGACTTGTCGCCCGAGTGGTTGCCGCTGATGGTGAACTGGGTCCCGAATTCGATCAGGCCCCCGTTCGGCTTCAGCATGCGGCCGCGCACGATGCGCGAGCCGACGGAGCCGACCTCGGCCACCGCCAGGCACTGCACGGCGTTGCGCACGTAGGCGATCCTCGGGCGCTTCCAGTCGGCGGAGCTGATGTCAACGGCCCCGGTGAGGAGCACCGTGCCGTTGAACGACAGCACCTTGGCGCGGATGTCGTGGTCCAGGGCCGAGAACGTCTCCTGATACACCATGAGCCAGACGCCGTTGAACGAATCGAAGACGGCGTCGGGTTCGCGCGTGTCGACGTCCTGGGATTCGATCCAGGTCTGCGTGAGGACGGGGTCGATGACGAGCGGCAGCTCGGCCTGCTCGACGAATGCGGCGTCCACGCGGATCACGATCGCGCCCTCGACGGCCGTGGTGGGTGCGTCGACACGTTTGCCGGACGCATCGATCGCGATCGCCCGGCTGTAGTGCACGTCGCCCGACGGGCCTCGCAGCAGGAGACCGTCCCGATCCTCCGCCAGCGTGACGTCGGCCGGCATCGGGATGCGCACGACGAGCTCGCCGCGGCGGGGGAGCGTCTCGAAGACGAAGAGCTGCTCGACCCGGGACTCGTCGAGCGCGTACACCTCGACGAAGGCGCCGCGGTCGAGCTCGACGCGCTGGTCGACGCGCTCCGGGGCGGCGGCGCGCTCGAACTCGAGCGTCTCGCCCGCCAGCAGCACCTGGTCCGGCGACAGCCCGATCTCGAGGTGCGGCTGCGTGGGGCCGAAGCTGGCCAGGTAGGTCGCCGCTCCGCCCTCGAACCCCATCTTCCAGCGCCGGCCGCGGGTCCAGAGCGAACCATCGCCCGGCTCGTCGAAGTCGACGCCGCGCCCGGCGCTGGCGAGCTCCGCCAGCCGGGGGGGCGGCAACGGCGTGGGATCCTCCGGGAATCCCTCACCGTGCGGGCTGGCCGCCGCGAGCCCACACAGGGGGGACGCGCAGACGAGGAGGGCGATCAGGGCCGAGGGGCTGGCCCGGCGAGTGCGGTCAGGGTTCATGGCTTGCTTGGCCTGGCCTCCAGGGCCGGTCGGGGTCTCGGGGGGCGCGGCGCGCGACCCCCCAGCACGACCCCATCTGCGGAACCGGCGGACCGGAGACCCGCAAAACGACGCTTTCCTGCCCCAGCCGCGGAACGGGCCCCCTCGGCTGGCGGTCCCCTGGCGGCTCCGACCGGCGTCGCGGTCCTCACCAGGGTCCTTGCGGGAGGTGGAGCTCGCGCACCACACTGGGAACCGACCCGAGACGCGGGTTGGTTCGACGACGAAGGGGGACCCGAGGGATGCGGATCGAGATGTCGGTTCCGGTGGCCGCTCCGCGGCGTGTCGTCTGGGAGCTCGTGACGGACATCGAAGGCTCGCCGGGGCGGCTCTCGGGCATCGAGAGCGTCGAGATCCTCGAGCGGCCGCGGCACGGTCTGCGCGGCCTGAAGTGGAAGGAGACGCGGATCCTCTTCGGCAAGTCCGCCACCGAGACGATGTGGGTGACCGAGGTGGACGAGGGCTCGTCGTACGTCGCCGAGGCGAGCAGCCACGGGGCCGAGTACCGCACGAAGGTCCACGTCGCCGACGAGGGCTCGGGCTCGCGGGTGGGCATGGTGTTCGACGCCACCCCGCGCACCTTCGGCGCGAAGCTCATGTGGGCGCTGATGGGCTTCTTCGCGAAGGGCGCGACGCGCAAGGCGCTCATGAAGGACCTCGAGGACATCCAGCGCGCCGCCGAGGCGCGTGCTTGAGTCCGCAACGTGCCCGCGCCCGGTCCTCACCCCGCACGCCACCACGGGCGCCGACCGCTGCGGCCCACGACCCTGGACCGACCGCGATCAGAAGCGGTAGCGCAGGCCGAGGGTGAGGAAGTTCGAGCCGCCCTTCACGCCGTAGAGCCCGAAGGCCCCCGAGCGGTGGTGCACGCGGAAGACCAGGCTCACGGCGGACGCACGCTGCGGCTTGACCTCGATCTCCGCGAGCAGGTGGTGCAGGAAGCGCCGGGTCTCGCCCTCGAGGGCCGGCCGCTTGTCCGCCAGGGAGATGCCCTGGCCGAAGGCGACGCTGGTGTCGAGCAGCGAATCCCACGGCAGGTCCACCCAGCGCGCCACCGCGGCCGCGTTGATCTCGAAGTGGTCCTCGATGCCCCAGTGGCCGTAGGTCGAACCCTCGAGCTCCCAGTGCATGTGGCCCCAGGAGGTCCCCACCCGGCGGTTGACCGCGACGCCGGCCATGTAGGAGTCCGCGAAGTCCCCGCCCTCCACTTGCAGGATGTCCACGAAGCGTTTCTCGTCGGCCTGGCCGAGGAAGGCGGTCACGCTCCAGACCCGTTCGGCGGCCGGCGTGGGAGGAGCCTCGGCGCAGAGCGCCGGCAGCGGTGCATCCCCGACTTCACGGACCCACGCGAGAGCGGGGGCGTCGGCGGTCGCGGCCGGGGTTGGGCCGAGTGCGAGCAGGGTGGCGAGGGCGTGTGAGTGCATCCTTGGGGCCGGGGCGGGCGCGCGACCCGGTCGTCGTGCGCTGCGGGACCGGCCGTGGGCTTGGGCCCGGCGCGGCGCGCCTCAGTGCAGCACGAGCCGGCGACGGGTCTTCTCGAGGACGAGCGGGCCGGCCTCGCGCTGGAAGGCGAGGAAGTGGGGGGTCGTGTGGTGGTGGGCCAGGGCCGCGGCGTCGGTGTAGACCTCGAAGAGCACGAAGGTCGCGGGGTCCTCTTCGTCCTGCGCGACCTCGAAGCGCAGGCAGTGCTCTTCCTCGCGCACGGCCGCCTCGGCGGCGGCGAGGATGCGCGCGCGGAAGGCGTCCACCGCGTCGGATCGGACGCGCAGCGTGACCAGCAAGGCGAAGCGTGCCATGGACCTGTGAGCGCGGGGAAGCAGCCTCGATCGACCGCCGCGGCCGCGCCCCGAACTCCCGCCCGGCGCACGCGATGCCCGCCACCGTCGAGCCCGAGGCCCGGGCCGCCCGCGGCAGAGTACCGGCAAGGAGCCGCGCCAGCCCAGCCCGACTCGACCTGGGTCGCGGCCGTCCGGGCGGCTGGTAGAGTCTGGGGCGTGCGGCGACCCTCGACGGCGTGGGGATGGGGGGGACCCTTCGGCAGGGTTGGGATGAACTGATGGCTCTGCGGCGACGCGTTGGTCGGGGGCGGGCGGTCCGGTGGGCCGCGCTGCTCGTGCTCGGGGCCCTGCCGCTCCTGCACCGGCGTTCGTGGGCCGCCTGGGAGGCGGACACGAAGCATCCCGAGTTCGAACGCCGGCGGATGGCGTTGCTCGCCCTGCGGGAGGTGCCCAAGTGGCGCGTGAATCGGGCGATGAACGTGCTCGCCGCCGCCCGGCACGGGGCGGACCTCGAGACGACGCGGGTGCTGCACGAGAGCCTGCGGAGCTTGGCCCCGCGCGCACCCGGCCCTTCGGTGCGCGCCCTCGCCTGGCTCGAATCCCACGCCGCGCAGGCCGTGATGGGCGCGATCGACATCGAAGAGGAGGGGCTCGAGGACGAGATCGTGCGGCACCTGCTCAACGCCCCGGCGGCCGCGGCTCGGCAGCGCGGACTGCTGTTGCTGGAACGCATCGGCCCGCGCGCCGCGACGGCCGCGGTGGCGGTGCGGCGTCTGGCCTCCGATCCCGACTCCGAGGTGCGCCGTCTGTGCCTGCGCACCCTGGCGCACATCGACCCGGACGGGCCGTATCTCTTCCGGGCCTCCCTGGCCGTCGCCGGCGATCCGGACGACGCCGTGCGTCGCCGCGCCTGGCGCGTCCTGGTCCGCGCGCCCCAGACCCTGGAGCGAGCCCGCGACCCGCGTTTCGCGCCCCTGCTCGCGGAGGGTTTCGGGCGCGAGTTCCCCGAGCTCCCCGCTCCGCTGCGCGAAGCCCTGGAGCAGGGCCTGGCCGCGGGACGCTGACCGGCTGCGTTCAGCGCGCGAGCCGATCGCGGACGAAGGCCGCCAGCGCCTCGCCGGCGATGCGATTGCCGAGCGCGTTCCAGTGCGTGTCGCGCAGGTGATAGACCGGCCGGCGACCATCCGCCCCGGGCGGCACGGCGAGCAACGCATCGGTCGGGTCGATCCAGCCGACGCCGTTCGCCGCGCACCACTCGCGCAGGACGGTCTGGGGCACGAAGCGCTCGAGCGGCAAGTCCGGGTTGGCGGAGGTCACCTGGAGCCACTGGTCCTCCTGCACCTGGAACTCGTCAGCGATGACCAGCAGCGCGAGGGGCACGTCGCGGGCCACGGAGCGGATCAGGTCGAGCACCGCGAGCGCGTCGGTGAACAGGGGTCGGTCCGTGCGGCAGACCGCGGCGCGCTGCGCTTGCATGCGCTGGAAGAAGTCCTCGGAGAAGGTCGCCCGCTCCAAGGCCGGGTCGAGGGTGAACGGAAAGGCTGCGTGGGCCGCCTCGGGGGTGAGCACGAACTCGCCGTGTTCGGCCACGCCCTGGATGTCGCCCACCGGTCCACCGGCGAGGCGCCGTCGTTCCTGCGAGAGGGCCGAGAGCCGGCGCAGGCAACGGGCGAGCACCAGCTCGTCCGCGTCCATCCAGGCCCGCCACCGGGGCGAGTCCTTGGGCGTGTAGGGTCGGAAGAGCAGGTCGTTGCCGATGAAGACGTTCACGACCACCAGGTCGGGCTCCATGGGCAAGGCCTCCTCGACGAGCAGCAGCAGGTACTCCGGCAGCCCGATCCCCGGCGCGCCCATGTTGTAGACGTCCGTGTCCTCGAGTAGGCGCTCGGCAACGCTGGTGAAGTGCAGCGGCTGGGGCACGACGCCGGCGCTGAAGGAATCTCCGATCGTGACGACCAGGCGTCGCCCCGCGCTGCGCCCGTTCCATTCGTGGTCGTAGTCCCCGCGCGAGTTGACCGGAAAACGGAAGCGCACCATCCCCGGCTGCATGCGGGACGCGGCGAGGTGCGCGCGGGAGTCGCCGACGACTCCCGTCAGCAACGGATGTGTGATCTGCGCCGCGAGCACTCCCAGGCCCAGCTCCAACGCCAGCAACGTCACCGACAGGCTGAAGACCAGCAGGTCGAGGGTGCGCCCCAGGGATCCGCGCCAACCCCCGTGGGCCGCGATCCACAGGCACAGGGCCGCGAACACGCCGCCCGCCAGGGACACCGTGGCCAGGGCCACCGGCGCGCGAAAGGGCTGGAGGGCGAGCGAATGCACGAGCAGCGTCAGGACCGTCGCGCTCAGGAACAGGCGCAGGTGAGCCGGGACCAGCCCCGCTCCGCCCTCACCGAGGCGCGGGACCAGCAGCAACACCGAGCGCAGGGCCAGCGCCCCGGAGCACGCGCACAGCCCCAGGAGCACGGGGTACCACCAACCCCACAGCGGCCGCAGGCCCAGGCCGAAGGACGCCAGGCCGGCGGATGCCGCGAGGGTGGCCGCCGCGGCGAGCAGGATCCCGGCGGCGACCAGCGCCCGCGGGAGGATCGGCCGCCCGAGCGCGGCCCCCCGGGCCGCCCGATTTCCGTCCGATTCCAGGGCGAATCCCTCCCCATTCGCCGGGTCAGGGGCGTTCCGGTTGGTGGCGTCCCCATGGCCGCTGCGGCGTTCCATCGAGCGGCAAGGCTACCTCACGTCGAGCCCGGTCCGCTCCGGGCAGCGCGGGCCGGTTCTCAGAATCCCGCCGCCCGCACCAACCCCTGGAGCATGCGGTGGGTCATGCCCCAGACCAGGTGCCCTTCGAACCGCCAGGCGGGGAGCTGCAGCCGGGCTCCGCCGTGCTCGTAGGGGTGCTGGGCGTCGAGTTCGCCGCGCGCGGCGGCGGCCAGGGGCAGCCAGAACACGGCCTGGGCCTCGACGCGGTCGGGCACCGCATCGACCGGCCGGAGCAACCGGAAGACGAAGGGCGTCACGTCCAGCTCGAGGAGCTTCCCCTGCGCCCGAGCCCTCAGCGCCGCCAATCGACACAACAGCTCGGCGTCGGCCGCCAGGTCCAGGCGCACCTCCTCGAGCACCTCGCGGCGCGCCGTGGCGGCGAGGTCCGCGTCGATGGGTTCGGCGCGGCCGCCCGGCAGGGCGATCTGGCCGGACCAGGGATCCCCCGGCCGCTCGGCGCGCTTCATCAGCAGGACCTCGTGTCCCCGCGGCCCCGGGCGCAGCACGGCGGCCACGGCAGCGCGCCGGGGCGCGGGCTCGGCCGCGTCCAGGGGGCGATGGAGGCGCAGGCGCGCCAGGGGGTCGGTGGGGTCGTCGGTCACGGGTGGAGGAGGCGGGCAGGGACGTCATCCCAACGCCACGGGCGCGGCGACGCTACTCTGTCCCGTTCGATGGATCATCCCACGCACCGCTTCCGCCGCCTGGCCCTGCTGCTGCTCCTCGCGCTGTGCGCGGCGGGCTGCCGCAGCACCTACTACGAGACCCTCGAGCTCTTCGGCACGCACAAGCGCGACATCCTCGTCGATCGCGTGAGCAAGGCGCGCGGTGCCCAGGAGGCCGCCAGCGAGCAGATCGTGGATACGCTCGGGGCCTTCCAGGAGCTGATCGGGGCCGAGGGCGGGGACCTCGGGAAGCTGTACGAGCGCCTGCGCCGCCAACACGTGCGCGCCGAGGACCGCGCGGCGCAGCTCGGGCAACGCATCGACGCCATCGAGAGCGTGGCGCGCGACCTGTTCAACGAGTGGCGCGCGGAGCTGCTCACCATCCAGGATCCCGCCCTGCGCGAGCGCAGCGCGTCGCTGCTCGGCCGCACCGAGGCGAGCTACTCGGAGCTGCTCTCCAAGATGCGCGCCGCCGCCGCGCGCATGGAGCCGGTGCTGGTGAGCTTCCGCGACCACGTCACGTTCCTCAAGCACAGCCTCAACGCCCAGGCCGTGGACGCCCTGCGCGAGACCCGCGCGCGCATCGAATCGGACGTCGACGAGCTCGTGCGCGAGATGCAGGCCGCCATCCAGGAAGCCGAAGGCTTCATCCGCGAGATGCGCCTGGGCGAGCCTGGACCCTGAGCCTCCGGCGGTCCGCTGGAATCGGTCAGGGCGCGAGCTCGCCCGCGAGCCAGGCGACGAGTTGCGCCAGCGCGTCGTCCAGCGCGGCGCCGAGGCCCTGGGCCAGGGCTTCGGGGCCGGTGCGGGGGAGGGGCGTGCTGGCGCTGAAGCGGCGTGAACGCGCGCGTTCGTCGGTGGAGATCGTGGCCGTGAGCGCGGCGCGCGCCAGCGGCCTGCGGCCCAGGTGTCCCTCGTACTCGGTGAGGCGCACCTCGAGGCGCGCGGCGCCGCGGCCCTCACGCGGCACGTAGGGTCCGCGCACGAACAACGCGCGGCGCAGGGCCTCCTCGAGCTGCGCCGCGGGTTCGGCGGCCCAGCGGTTCTGCTCGTCGAAGACGAGCTCGACCTCCGAGCGCCGCCAGACCATCGGTCGGCCCAGGTGCGCGGGGGCGCTGACGCGCAGCAAGTGCAGCGCGGAGGTCGGCTGCAGCGCCGGTTCCGCGTCCGTCGTCGTGCCCGCGGGCGGCTCGAAGAAGCGCACCTGGCCCGCCGGGGCGCGGCTGATGCACGCGGCGCACAGGAGGGCGGCGAGGAGGGCCGGGATCAGCAGCCCGTGGCGAAAGTCGCTACTGCGGCTTCGCGCGCCCCCGCGCCGCGGCGTCGAGCTCGGCGTGCCGTGCTCAACGGCCAGGAAGGCCGCCTCCGCCGTCCCGCCGTCGCTCTCCTTGCTGCACGGAAGCGCGCTTTGCCTCGCTACGCGACTTTCACCACGGACTGCTAGGGCGCGGGCGGGGATCATCGGACCTCGGAGAGGGGAGAAGTGGGGGTGCGGCCGTGGAGCAGGGCGCCGGGGTCGCGCTCCAGGAGATCGGCCAGGCGCCGCACGGCGTCGAGCGTGCCGCGCAGCACCTCGAGCTCGCGCCGCGCGTCGTGCGCCAGGGCGGCGAACTCGATCGAAGTGCGGCCCATCTCGAGCGTGAGCTCGCGCACCAGGCGGAAGGTGGCGGGCAGGTCGGAGTCGACGAGCACTTCGGCCAGGACCTCGCCGGCCTCGCGCCAGGGGCCGGCGACGGCGGCGAGATGGCCGCGTTCGCCGCGCAGCTCGGCGGCGAGCTGCTCGACCTCGCCCAGCGCGCGTGCCCCGGCGTCGAGCGCGCCGCGCGTGCGCGCGAGCAGCTCCATGCGCTCGACCTCCTCCAACCGGTCCGCGAGGTTCTTCGCCATGCGGCGCGCCTCGGCGGCGGCGCCGGAGACCTCGGAGCCCTCGATCTCGCGCCGCAGCGAGCGCAGGGTGGCGCGCGCCTCCTCGGTCAGCTCGGGCACGCGCGAGGTCATCTCGAGCAAGCCCGCCTCGATGCTCTTGTAGGCCGAGGGCGCGGTGTGGACCGTGTTCCAGGGCACCTCGAAGGGGTAGCGGCGCTCGGGATAGCGCCCCGAATCGAAGAAGTCGGTCTGGATGAAGGTCACGCCGGTCAGCAACGAGCTGCGCAGTTGGGCGCGCAGCTCGTCGGGCATGAAGGGCTCGAGCTCCGCGCGCTCCGCGTCCCGCCCCTCGCCCAGGGCGTCGCCCACCGAGAGGCCCAGGTCCGCCAGCGCGTCGACGTAGATGTCGGCCACGACCTCGACGTGGCGCCGGTCGGGCGCGGCGCGGATCATCGAGACCTTGCCGATGCGCACGCCGCGGAACTGCACCGGCGCGCCCAGGTCGAGGCCGCTGACCTCCTCGTCGAAGAAGTAGTGGATCTCGATCGTCTCCCGCCGCATGCGCTCGGCGCCGATCCAGCCCACGACCGCCAGGGTCAGGGCCAGGCCGAGGGTCACGAAGAGCCCCAGCTTCCAGCGATTGGTCAGGGTCGGGCCGGCCATGGTCAGCGGCTTCGGGGCTGGCGGTTGAAGAAGGCCTGCACGCGGGGGTCGGCGTTCGCCTCGCGCAGCTCGCGCGGGTCGCCGGCGGCCAGGATGCCGCGCGTCGGGCCGTCGAGCAGGATGCAACGATCCGCGACGAGGAAGATACTCGGCAGCTCGTGCGTGACCAGCACGGTCGTGACGCCCAGCCGATCGCGCAGGGAGAGGATCAACTCGTCGAGCTCGGCCGCGGTGATCGGGTCGAGGCCGGCCGAGGGCTCGTCGAGGAACAGCAGCGGGGGGTCGAGGGCCAGGGCGCGGGCGATGCCCGTGCGTTTGCGCATGCCGCCGGAGATCTCGGCCGGCAGGTGGTTCTCGAACCCACCCAGGCCCACCAGGCGCAGGCGCGCGGCGGCCACGGCGAGCAGGGCCTCCTCGCCCAGGTCCGTCCAGCGCCGCAGGGGCACGGCCACGTTCTCCACCAGGCTCAGCGAGCTGAACAGGGCGCCGTTCTGGAACATGACGCCGAAGGCGGGCGCGCCGCCCCCGAGCGTGTCGCCCGCCGTGAGCTCGACCGACCCGGCCAGCGGCCGTTCGAGGCCCACCAGGTGCCGCAGCAGGCTGGTCTTGCCGCAGCCGCTGGGGCCGAGGATGGCGAAGGTCTCGGAGCTGCGAACCTCGAAGTCGAGCCCCTCGAGCAACGGCACGCCGCCGTAGCCCAGGCTGAGGCCGCGCACGGCGATCGCGATCGGGCGGGCCGCGGCGCGCTCTCCCCCCGCCCCGAGCTCGACAGGCGCCTGCATCAGATCCCCAGGGCGTTGAAGAGGCTGGTGAAGATCGCGTCCCAGACGATCAGCGCGAACAGGATCGTGACCACCGCGCTGGTCGTCGCGGAGCCCACGCCGGCCGCGCCACCGCGCGTGGCAAGGCCGCGCTGGCAGGCGATCAGGGTGATCGTGATGGCGAACACCGCGCTCTTGATCAATCCGCCGCCGATGTCCCACAGGCCGACCGCGGCGCGCAGTTGCTTGAAGTAGACGTCCGCCTCGAGGTCCAGTTGGGTCGTCGCCACGACCAGGCCGCCGACGCAGGCGATCACGTTGGCGGCCATCGTGAGCAGCGGCACCATCAGGAACATCGCCAGGGCGCGCGGGAAGACGAGCTGGCGCAGCGGGTCGATGCCCATCACGCGCAGGGCGTCGATCTCCTCCGAGACGCGCATCGTGCCGAGCTCGGCCGCGTAGGCCGCGCCCGAGCGGCCGGCGACGATGATGGCGGTCATCAGGGGCGCCAGCTCGCGGGTCGTGGCCAGGCCCACCAGGTCGGCGACGAAGATGTCGGCGCCGAAGCGAGAGAGCTGGTAGCTCGCCTGCAGGGCGATGATCGCGCCGACCAGGAAGTTGATCAGCAGCACGATCGGCAGGCCGTCCGCTCCGGCGCGTTCGGCGAGGCGCGGCACGTCGCGCCAATGCACGCTGAAGGGCGCCCGCAGCGCCGCGGCCAGGGAGACCAGCAGGTCCCCGAGGAAACCGAAGACGTCGCGCAGCGCGACCAGGATCCCGGCCGTGGCCCGGCCCACGCCCTCGATCAGGCCCGGCTCCTGGGGTGGGGGCCGCAGGCAGGGGTGCTCGGTCGGGCAGCCGTAGAGTTCGAGCAGGCGCGCGATGTCGGGCGAGGCGCCCAGGAGCTCGATCTCGTGGCCCCTGAGCCGGGCTTGGCCGCGCGCCTCGAGCAGGAGCGCGATCGCCGCCCCCTCGGCGGAACGCACTCCCGAGAGATCGACGCGCACGCTTCGGCCGGCGCCCTCCGGGAGGCGCCTCAGGGCGCCCCACAGCTCCCCGGCCGACCCGAGCGCCAACACCCCGGAGAGGCGCAGGCCCGGGGCGGTCGGGTCCTCCAGGCGCTCGATGGCGAGATCGGGTGCGGGCATCGGCGGGCGCGCGGCGTGCGCGCGGAGCGCGGGGAGCATACGAAACCCCCCCTGGCGATGCCGCCGCCCGCGGGGCGCGACCGGGGCGGCGCGGCTCGGCGACGCCGCGGACGGCGGCCAGCGACCTGACCGGCAGGCAGCGGGTTGATCGCCGACCGCCCGGCTGGTGTCCTCTCCCGGCCGCGAACGTCCGCCCGAACCCAGCATGTTCCCCGTCGACACCAATCTGCTCGTGCTCGGGGTGCTCGTGATGTTCGCGACGCTCTCGAGCCGGCTGGGCGCGCGCATGGGCGTCCCGCTGCTCGTGATCTTCGTCGCGATCGGCATGCTCGCCGGCTCCGAGGGGCCCGGTGGGATCGCCTTCTCCGACTACAACCTGGCGCACGCGATCGGCACCTGCGCCCTGATCCTGATCCTGTTCGACGGCGGCCTGCAGACCACGGTCGCTTCGATCCGGCGCACGGCGGCCCCGGCGGGCGTGCTCTCGACCCTGGGAGTCGTCACGACCGCGGGCCTGGTGGGGTTGGGCGCGGCGTACCTGCTCGACGTTCCGCTGGCCCAGGGTCTGCTCCTGGGGAGCATCGTGGGCTCGACCGACGCCGCGGCGGTCTTCGCCACCGTGCGCTCGAGCGGCCTGCACCTGCGGCCGCGCCTGGCCTCGACCCTCGAGATCGAGAGCGGCTCCAACGACCCGATGGCGGTGCTGATGACCGTGGGTTGCCTGGAGGCGATCCTCGGCACGGTCGGCGGGCCGGGGGAGATGGCCCTGTTCCTGGTGCAGCAACTGGCCGTCGGCGGCCTCTTCGGCTGGGGCGTCGGGCGCGTCGCCGTGGTGGTGATCAACCGCGCGGCCCTGCCCGCCGCCGGGCTCTACCCGATGATCAGCCTGGCGACGGCGCTGGTCTCCTTCGGCGCCGCGGCGGTCTCCGGTGGCAGCGGCTTCCTGGCCGTGTACGTCACGGGCATCCTGCTCGGCAACCACCGGCTCGTCTTCCAGCGCGGCGTGCGCCTGTTCCACGACGGCCTCGCCTGGTTCGGGCAGATCGGCATGTTCGTGGTGCTGGGCCTGCTGTGTACCCCCTCGCAGGTGCGCGAGGAGTGGCCCGCCGGCCTCTTGCTCGCGGGTCTCCTGATGTTCGTGGCCCGGCCCGCGGCGGTGGCCCTGTGCCTGCTGCCCTTCCGCTACGGCTGGCGCGAGGTCGTCTTCGCTTCCTGGGCCGGCCTCAAGGGCGCCGTGCCGATCATCCTCGGCATCTACCCGCTGATGTTCGGCGTCGACCACGCCGGTCGGATCTTCGACCTGGTGTTCTTCGTCGTGCTCGTCTCGGCCCTCGTGCAGGGTTGGACCCTGGGGCCGCTGGCGCGCGCGCTGGGCGTGACGGTGCCGAGCCCACCCACGCCCCCGGTGACGGTCGAGGTCAGCTCGCTGCAGCAGGTCGACGCGGACATCGTCTCGTACCTCGTCAAGCCCAACGCGCGGGTCGCCAACCGCAGGCTGCGCGAGCTCGGTCTGCCGGCCGAGATGGTCGTCGCGATGATCGTGCGCGAGGGCCAGCTCGTCGTGCCGAAGGGCAGCACCGTGATCCTGCCCGGCGACCACGTCTTCGTGACCCTGCGGCCGAGCTCGCGCTGGCTGCTCGACCACGTCTTCTCGCCCGGCTCGACGCCGATGCTCGCCGAGCCCCTGCGCGGCGACATGAGCCTGGCGGAGCTCGCGGAGCGCCACGGCCTGCCGTTGCCCGGCGAACCCAGCTCGACCCTGGGGAGCTACCTGCGCAGCGAGCTCGGCCGCCCCGCGCACCCGGGCGACGGCGTCCAGCTCGGCCTGCTGCGCTTCCACGTGCTCGACGTCGATCGCGATGGCGTGCCGGTCGACGTGCGCCTGGATCTCGACGCGCCGGCTACCCCGGCGCCGGCTCCGACGCCTGGGCCCGACGCGCCCTGAGCGCGGCCTGCTCGCGCTGCGCCGCGCGCGCCAGGCCGCGCAGCAGGCCGCGGAACACCAGCGCGTGCAGCGGGTAGACGAGCTTCCAGTAGGCGAGCCCGGCGAGCCCGACGGGGTCGAAGAGCGCGGTCTGGTGGATCGTCGAGCCACCCGCGCCGTCGGGGCGCACCTCGAGCTCGAGCCAGGCGCGACCGGGGACTTTCATCTCGGCCTGCAGGCGCAGCAGCCGGCCTTCCTCGAAGGCCTCGACGCGCCAGAAGTCGAGCGCATCCCCGACGCGCACGCGCTCGGGGTGGGCCCGCCCGCGGCGCGTGCCCACGCCGCCCAGGAGCAGGTCGAGCCAACCGCGCGCCGTCCACAACCAGTCGTAGGCGTACCAGCCCGTGCGCCCGCCGATGCGGCGGATGGGTCCGAAGGCGACCTCGGGCGGCACGTCGACGTGGATCGAGCGCGAATCGGCCAGGCGGTTGCCGTAGCGCCTCTCGACGCCGCCGCGCGGCGCGCCGCCCGAGGAGAGCGCGTCGAACCAGCGCGAGGCGTCGAGCTCCTGCTCCTCGGCTTCGAGCGCCAACCGGATCGCCTCCGACATGCCCATCGGCCGCACGGGAAAGTCGCGCAGCGCTGCTTCGTCGCGCACGACCGTGGGGTGGCGGATGCTCTCGATCAGCTTGCGGCCGACGCGGGCGTACAGCGGGGTCACCAGGCCCAGCCACAGGCTCGAGAGGCGCGGCGTGATCACCGGCACGCGCAGCATGGCGCGCTTGAGGCCGCGCTGGCGGGCGTACTCCCGCATCAGGTCTTCGTACGAGACGCGCTCGGCGCCGCCGATCTCGTAGATGCGCGACGCGCCGGGGGGGAGCTCGATCGCCAGCGCCCCGAGCAGGTACTCGGTCAGGTCCCGCACCGCGATCGGTTGCGCTTGCACCTTCGTCCAGCGCGGGACGAGCATCACGGGCAGGCGCTCGACGAGCGCGCGCACCAGCTCGAAGGAGAGGCTCCCCGGCCCGATCACGATCGAAGCCCGCAGCTCGATCGTGGGCACCCCCGACTCGCGCAGGATGCGCCCGACCTCGTGTCGGCTGCGCAGGTGGGGCGAGAGCGCCTCCTCGCCCCCCAGGCCGCCGAGGTAGACGATGCGCCGCACGCCCGCGGCGCGCGCGGCGGCGGCGAAGTTCCGCGCGCCGAGCCGGTCCTGCTCCTCGAAGTCGCCGCTCGAGCCCATCGAGTGCACGAGGTAGTAGGCGACGTCCACGCCCCGCAGGGCCGCGGCCAGGCTCGCCGCGTCGAGCACGTCTCCCTGCACGACCCGCGTCGCGGGCCCGACCCGCGGGCGCAGGTACTCGGGCCGTCGCGCGAGGCACACGAGGTCCACTCCGCGCTCCTCGAGCGCGCGCGCGACCCGGCCTCCCACGTACCCGCTCGCCCCCGTCAGCAACACCGTCGGCCGCGGGTGGGGGGGCGCGGGGCGGTCCGAGTCGGCGTGCATGGAGAAACCCTAGCGAGGGGTTCGCCCGTGGCCTCGAAGCGGATCCCCCGACCCCTGGTCGCGCTCAC
>CAYMYN010000001.1:0-217560 GCA_964394665.1 uncultured Planctomycetaceae bacterium | reverse complement strand
AGGTGAGAGCCACGTTCTCACCCTCGGGTGCTCCGCCGGGGAAGTACGTCGCCAGGGCTTGGTCGATCACGTCCTGCACCGGGGCGTAGGCGCCGCTGGGGAGCCAGTAGCTGAAGGTGTGCGCCTGGGCCCGCGGGCCGCCGCGCAGCACGGTGACGGTGGTCAACGGCACGTCGAGGACCGTCTGGGCCTGGTCGCAGAGGAAGGAGGCGCCGGCGAGCTCGAGACCGCGCCGCAGGGCGACGAGGTCGGCGGGGGCGAGTTGGAGGGTGCCGACGCGGACCGTCGGCGCGAGGCCGAAGCCACCGGGGCGCTGCTCGGAGAAGCTCGCCAGGCCGCTCGAGTAGATCGCCAGGTGCGCGTGCACCGGGCCGAGCAGGGTGCCGCCCGAGACGCCGACGAGGATCACGGGCTCGTGCGGGATGGGGTTCGGGCAGCCTGGATCGCCGCCGGAGCCGGCGGATTGGGCGGCGGGACGGGCGGCGAACAGGACGCCGGCGGCGAGGGCCAGGGGCAGCAGGGCGAGCAGGCGAGACATGGTTTCCTCCTGGAGTTCGGTTCCGAATCGAGGAGGGGGGCTCGCGCCGGGGGTCGCGCAGCGCGCGGATCCGTCGCGGGACGGGCGCGGGCGCTTCCCGAGTCCGAGTTGTGAGCGTCCAGTGAGAACCGGCGCGAGCACCTCCCCGGACCATCCAGGGGCAAGCCCGCGCGTTACGTACGCGAGGTGTTCCCTTCGTCCGGATCCTGTCCCGCGACCGGACCAGGCCCCGGGGCGGGGCCCTGGCCCTACAATCCCGCCTCGACCGTGCGCGCGACCCCCTTCCCGATCCTCCCGCTGGCTGCGCTGGCGCTCGCCCTCCTGGGCGCGGCGGCGCTCCCGCCCGCGCCGGGGCAGCCTCGGTCCGCCGCCGGGAACACCGCGGCGCTCGGCGCCGCCGAGAGTCCAGCGGAGCTCGGCGCCGCCGTGCGCCCGATCCTGGCCCGCGCCTGCTTCGCTTGCCACGGCCCGGACGAGGAGGCGCGCGAGGCTCGCCTGCGCCTCGACCGGGCCGAGGATGCCTTCGCCCTGCGCCGCGGGCGGGTGGCGGTGAAGCCCGGTTCGCGGGAGGGGAGCCACCTGTGGAGCCGGGTCAGCAGCGACGATCCCGAGCGGCGCATGCCGCCCCCCGACTCGGGACGCGAGCTCTCGCCCGACGAGATCGAGTTGCTCGGCCGCTGGATCGACGCGGGCGCGCCCTACGGCGAGCACTGGGCCTTCGTCACGCCCCGCCGTCCGGACCCGCCGCCGACCCGCCACGACGCGCTCGTGCGCAACCCGGTCGACGCCTTCGTCCTGGCGCGCCTCGAGCGCGAAGGGCTCGAGCCCGCGCCCCAGGCGGACCGCTACACGCTCGCGCGCCGCATCTCGCTGGCCCTCACCGGCCTCCAGCCCACCCCCGAGGCGGCCGACGCCTTCGCGCGCGACGCCGCCCCCGACGCGATCGAGCGCTACGTCGACGGCCTGCTCGATTCCCCGGCCTACGGCGAGCGCTGGGCGAGCGTCTGGCTCGACCTCGCGCGCTACGCCGACTCGACCGGCTACGGCTCGGACCGCGTGCGCGAGATCTGGCGCTACCGCGACTGGGTGATCCAGGCCTACGACCGCAACCTGCCCTTCGACCGTTTCACGATCGAGCAACTCGCGGGCGATCTCCTGCCCGAGCCCACGCTCGATCAGCTCCTCGCCACGGCCTTCCATCGCAACACGATGACGAACACCGAGGGCGGGACCGACGACGAGCAGTACCGCGTCGAGGCCGTCAAGGACCGCGCGAGCACGACCGCGGTCGTGTGGATGGGGCTGACGATGGCCTGCGCGCAGTGCCACGACCACAAGCTCGATCCGATCAGCCAGGGCGAGTACTACGCCTTCCACGCCTTCTTCGACCAGACCGAGGACGCCGATCGCGACGACGACTCACCGCGCCTCGACACGCCCACGCCGGAGGAAGCGCGCGAGTTGGCGCGCCTCGACGCCGAGCTCGCGCGCATCCAGGCCGGGCTCGCCGAGCACGCTCGAAGCACGGCGGACCTCTCGCCCGAGGAGGTCCGTCAGAGACGGGTCTGGGAGCAGGAGCGACTAGCCCGCGAGCGGCGTTGGACCGCCGTTCCGCCGAGCGAGGTGCGCTCCGCGGCGCAGGTCGCCTACGAAGTGCGCGGCGAGGCCCTGCACGTCGCGCCGGGCGCCGCGCCGGCCGTCGAGACCCTCGAGCTCGTGCTCCCCGTGCCGCTGCGGCGCGTGAGCGCCCTGCGCATCGAGGCCCTCGCCGACGCCGCCTTGCCCCACGGCGGGCCCGGGCTGGCCTCCGGCAACGGCAACTTCGTGATCAGCGAGGCGCGGCTCGAGGTCTCGGGCGACGACGGCCCGCGGCCCGTGCCCTGGGCCTTCGCCAGCGCGACCTTCGAGCAAGAGGGCTACGCCGCCGCGGCCGCGATCGACGGGGAGCTCGAGCGGGGTGGATGGGCGATCTCGCCGCGGGGCGGCAGCTCCCACGGGTTGGTGCTCGAGCTCGCCGAGCTGCTCGAGGGCGCGCGCGAGGTGCACCTGGTGCTGGAGCAGCGTTTCGGCGGCGCGCACGTGCTGGGCGCGCTGCGCGTCGCGTTCACGAGTTCGGAAGCGCCGGTCCGGGCGCTCGCGCCCGAGCTGCTCGCGGCGCTCGAGACCCGCGAGGAGCTTCGCACCCTGGACCAACAGGCGCTCATCGCGCGCACCTTCGCCGGACGCACCTCCGAACATGCGGCCCTCGAGGCCGAGCGCCGCATCCTGTCCACGGCCCGCGAGCGATTCGTCGTCAGCACGACGCCGATCCAGCGCGAGCTGCCCCCCGAACGACGGCGCACGACCCACGTCCTGCAGGGCGGCAACTTCCTGGCCCGGGGTGACGCGGTCGAGGCCGCCACACCCGCCTTCCTGCACGACTTCCCGGCCGACTCCGCGGCGGATCGGCTCGGGCTCGCGCGATGGCTCGTCGCGCCCGAGAACCCGCTGACCGCGCGGGTGGCGGTCAATCGCCTGTGGGAGCAGCTCTTCGGCACGGGCCTCGTCGAGACCCTCGAGGACTTCGGCTCGCGCGGCGCGCCGCCGAGCCATCCCGAGCTGCTCGACTGGTTGGCGGTCGAGTTCGTCGAGCGCGGTTGGGACCAGAAATCCCTGCTGCGCACCTTGGTGACGTCCGCGGCCTTCCTGCGTTCGGCCGAAGTCGACGCGCGGGCCCTCGAACGCGACCCGCGCAATCGCCTGCTCGCCCGCGGCCCGCGTTTCCGCCTGCCGGCCGAGATGGTGCGCGATCAAGCGCTCTTCGCGGCCGGCTTGCTCTCGCCCAAACGGCTGGGGCCCTCGGTCTTCCCGCCGCAGCCCGAGGGCCTGTGGCGCGCGGCCTTCAACGAGGCCGACCGCTCGTGGCGCACGAGCCCGGGCGAGGATCGACATCGGCGCGCGCTCTACACCTTCTGGCGCCGCTCGATTCCCTATCCTTCGCTCGAGATCTTCGACATGTCGACCCGCGAGGTCACGACCCCGCGCCGCATCCGCACCAACACGCCCCTGCAGGCCCTGACGACGCTCAACGATCCGGCCTACGTCGAGGCCGCCCAGGCCCTGGCGCGGCGCATGATCGGCGAGGGGGGTGAGGACCCGCGCGGGCGCGCGGCCCGCGGCTGGGCGTTGGTGCTGGCGCGGCCCGCGGAGCCGCGCCAGCTCGCGCTCCTGCTCGAGCTGTTCGAGGATGCGCGCGCCGCCTTTGCCGCCGATCCGGACGCGGCGCGTCGTTTCGCCGAGGACCCCCTCGGGCCGCTGGCCGCCGAGGACGACCCGGTCGAACACGCGGCCTGGACCCTGGTGGCGAACGTGCTCCACAACCTCGACGCGGCCCTCACCTTCTGACGCCATGGATCCCTCCGTCGAACGCCGTCACTTGCTCGCGCGCCGGGAGTTGCTCTCGGGCGCGGGCCTGGGCCTGGGCGCCCTCGCGCTGGGGGCGTTGCTCGGGGAAGAGGCGCTGGCCGCCCGTTCGGACGGTGCCCCGCGCGCCGTGCCCCACGCGCGGGCCAAACACGTCATCTACCTGCACATGTCGGGCGGGCCGCCGCAGCACGACACCTTCGACCCCAAGCCGCACCTCGCGCCGCTCAATCACAAACCCGCGCCCAAGGAACTCTGGGAGGGCAAGCGCCTGGCCTTCATCCGCGGCGAGCCCGAGCTGCTCTCCTCTCCCTACGGCACGCGCCGGGTGGGGGAGAGCGGCGTGGAAGTGGGCGAACTCCTGCCGCACTTCGGCGAGATCGCGGATCGCGTGACGCTGGTGCGCTCGATGACGACCGAGGAGATCAACCACGCCCCGGCCGAGCTGCTCCTGCACACCGGCTCGGCGGCCTTCACCGGCGCGGCCCTGGGCTCGTGGATCTCCTACGGTCTGGGATCGGGCAACCGCGACCTGCCGACCTTCTGCGTGCTCGTCTCGGGCGGCTCCGATCCCACCGGCGGCAAGAGCCTGTGGGGCAGCGGGTACTTGCCCTCTCACCACCAGGGCGTGCGCCTGCGCTCGGGCACCGATCCGGTCTTCTTCCTCGGCGATCCCGCCGGGCTCTCGCGCGCGCAGCGCCGCCGCAGCCTGGACGCCCTGGCGCGCCTGAACGAACTCGAGCACGTTCGCCTGGGCGATCCCGAGACGCGCTCGCGCATCGAGCAGTACGAGCTCGCCTTCCGCATGCAGGCCTCGGTGCCCGAGGCCATGGACCTGCGCGCCGAGCCGGCCGAGGTGCACGCCCTCTACGGCAGCGACCCCGCCCAGACCTCCTTCGCGAACCACTGCCTCCTCGCGCGGCGCCTGGTGGAGCGCGGCGTGCGCTTCGTGCAGCTCTACGACTGGGGCTGGGACGTGCACGGCACGGGCCCGGGGGACGATCTCGTCGATCAGTTCCCGAAGAAGTGTCTCGACGTCGACCGCCCCGCGGCCGCGCTGGTGCAGGACCTCGAGCGCCGCGGTCTGCTCGACGAGACGCTGGTGATCTTCGGCGGCGAGTTCGGCCGCACGGTGATGCGCGAGGCGCGGGCCGGCTCGATCTACCTGGGCCGCGACCACCACCCCGACTGTTTCTCGCTCTGGCTGGCCGGCGGCGGCGTGGCCCGCGGCCGCGTGCACGGCGCGACCTGCGAATTCGGCATGCGCGTCGTCGAGGGCCAGGTCACGGTGCGCGACCTGCAGGCCACGATCCTCATGCTCCTGGGCCTCGATCCCGAGCGCCTCTCCTACCCCTACCAGGGCCTCGACCAACGCCTGATCGGCCCCGCCCACGGGCCCCGCGTGCTGCACGAGCTGCTGGCCTGAGCCCCGGCCCGGGGAGCGGAACGGGCGTTCGTCCCGCCCAGCGGCGCGGGGTGGGCTATCCTTGTCTTGCACGCTGCGCCCGCTCGGTCCCCACGCGCACGACGCCGGGGGCTCCGCGCGGGCGCAACGGCGGAGAGGACCCCATGGCCGAGGCGGAAGATCCCATCGAGGAGGATGGCATGCAGAGCGACGTCGAGCGGCTGCGCAAGCAGATCAAGGAGTTGCGGGCGGACCTCGCCAAGCTGGGCGTGCTCGCACGCGACGCGGCGAACGAGAAGGTCCACGAGGTCGAGGAGGCGGTGCACGGCTACCTCGACGAGGGGCGGGAGCGCATCGACGAGTGCGAGGACCGCGTCACCGACTACATCCGCGCCAAACCTTTCCAGTCGGTGCTGATCGCCCTGGGCGCCGGGTTCCTCCTGAGCCTCTTCCTGCGCCGCCGCTGAGCGCGCGATCCCGTGGAGCCCCGCCCCGAAGCCGAAACGAGCCGGCGCGCGCGCCGGGAGACCGGGGCGGGCCCCGGGCTCCTCGACCTCGTGTTCGGGGCCGGGCGGCGCGTGCTCGCCGATCTGCGCACGTTGCAGGCCGACCTGCTGCACCTCGCGAAGGTGCGGCGCGACAAGCTGCGCGTCGGAACCCGTTCGGTCGCCTTCGGCGTCGCCCTCGGCGCGCTGGCGGCGGTCTTCGCCCTGGTGTTGCTGGGCGGCGCGGCGTGGCTCCTGCTCACGGGTCTGGCCGGAGCCGTCGCCGCGCTCCTGGGCTCGCCGGCGTGGCTCGGGTCGCTGGTCGTCGGGCTCCTGATCCCGCTCGCGGCGCTGGGGGGACTGTTCCTCGTCCAGCGGCGCGTGGAGCGCCGACAACTGGCCGAGCTGCGCGACGAGTACCGCGAGCTCGAGCGATTGCGCCGCGAGGCCCGGGAGCGCCGCGCGCAGGCCGGGCCGGAGAGCACACCGTGAACCCGCGGGAGTTCCTCGAGCTGCAGGAACGCCTCGCGCGCGCCGAGCTCGCCGCCAGCGCACGGCGCCTGCGGGACGACCTGGGCGAGGCCTCGTTGATCCCCGAGGCCGCGCGGCGCCATCCCCTGGGCACCGTGGCCGGCGCCCTGGCGCTGGGCCTGATCGCGGGGGTGGCCGCTCCGCGGGGCAGCGCGCGCGCCGCGCGCGCCGCGCGCGTCGGGCTGGCGGGGGCCGGGGCGGGGCTCGGGCTCCTGCGACCCGTGCTCGCCTACCTCCTGCGCCGCTACCTGTGAGCGGGACCGGGTGCGGGCCATCAGGTGGGCCCCGATCCGGGCCGATGTCGGCCCCGGGTCCGGTGCCCCACGGGGGGCGCCGCCACGGGCCACCCCCCGCACACCCCCGCCGCAACCATGAACGCCATCCGCCGAGCCCTCGCCCTGCTGCCCCTCCTCGCCGCGCCGCTCCTCTCCACCTCCTGTGGGGGGACCGGGGGCACCCAGGCCGACTTCCCGGCCGGCTCGCCCGCCTTCCACACCGACTACGAGCAGGCCCTCGCCGAGGCCCGCGCCCAGGACAAACCCGTCGTGCTGGTGTTCTCGGCGAGCTGGTGCCCGCCCTGCCGCGCGAACAAGGCCAACGTGTACCCCAGCGCCGAGGTGCAGCCCCTGCACGCCGATTTCGTGTGGGCCTACCTCGACACCGACGTGGCGCAGAATCGCCCCTACGCCGGCCGCTACGGCGTGCGCGGCATCCCGCACATCCAGTTCGTCGATCCGAGCGGCGCTCCGCTGGGGGCGGCGGTCGTCGGCGGCACGACCCCGGCCGACTTCGCCCGCGAGCTGGACGGCGCCGCCCGGCGCTTCCGCGGTTGAGCGCGGGGCCCGGGGCGACGGGCGGGCGCGGAACCTGGGCCTTCGGGCGGGTTGCAGGGGGCCTCCGAGCGCGCTCCGCGCCGGCCCGACCCCCTCGATCGCCCCATGCGTACCTCCACTCTGCTGCTCGTCTCTGGCCTCCTCGGCGCCCTGCTCGCCAGCCCCGCCGTCGCCCAGGAACGCGGCCCACGCTTCGAGCGCCGCGCCCTGCCCCAGGAACCCGCCCAGCGCCCCGCCCCCCGCGCGGGGACCGAGCGCCCCCTGCTCGAGGGCTTGCGCACCCACCTGCTCGAGCGCTTCGACGCCAACGGCGACGGCCGCCTCGACGACGCCGAGCGCCAGGCGGCCCGAAAGGCGTGGAGCGAGCGCCGGGGCGCGCCGCAGGGCGAACGTCGGGACGCGGACTCCGCCCCGCCCCGCGCCGACGAGGGCGCGCGCCGCGGCCCGGCCCGCGGAGCCCAACCCCCCGGCCGCCGGGACCCGCACCAACGCCCCGCGCGCCCGCTGCTCGAGAAGCTGATCGAGCGTGCCCGCGAGCTCCCGCCCCACGAACGCCAGCTCCTGCGTCGGCGGCTCGCCGAGCGCTTCGGCGAAGCGCCCGCCCCCCACGGCCCGCATCGGCCCCAGGCCGGCCAGCGCCCCTTCCAACGCTTCGAGCCCCAGCGCCCGCAGCCCCAACGCCGTGGCCCCGACGCGCAGCGCGGCCCGCAACGCCGCGGCCCGGGCTTCGGCGCACCCGAGCGCCCGCGCCGCCCCGCTCCCGCTCCCCAGCGCCGTCAGGCCTGACCCGCGGCGAGCGAACTTCCGAGCCTCGAAACCCGCGCGGCCCCGACCCGGGGCCGCGCGGGTTCCTTCGAGCGCAGGTACGCGCCAGCGCCCGTTCGAGCCCCCGTCCGATCCCCGTGGGGTCAGGTGTCCGGAAAGAGGCTGCCGGGTTCGGTGAGTTGCTGAAGGGGGACGACCTCGACTCGATCGCTCAGGGGGTAGCGCTTCGGGCCCGGGTAGAGGATCGCGACGCGAGCGAGGCCGAGGTCTTCGAGGGCGATGCGGATCGAGGGGGTCAGGGTCGGGGCGTCGGCCCGCTTGCACTCGATGCCCAGCAGCCGGTCGCCGCGAAGGAGCAGGAGATCGATCTCGGCGCCCTGATGCGTGGCCCAGAAGTAGGCGGCGTCGTGGGGCTCGGAGAGGAGCACCTGCTCGATCGCAAAACCCTCCCAGGATGCGCCGACCTTGGGGTGCGTCTGCAGGTCCTTCTCGCCGGCGATGCCAAGCAGAGAGTGCAGCAAGCCGCTGTCGCGCAGGTAGACCTTGGGCGACTTCACTTGACGCTTCTTGAGGTTCGCGTGCCAGGGTTGCAGTGGGCGCAACATCAGGGCATCCGTCAGGAGGTCGAGGTAGGCGCGCGCCGTGACGGGCGTGAGGGAGAGGGCGCGGGCGATCTCGGCGCCGTTCCAGATCTGGCCGTGGTAGTGCGCGAGCAGGGTCCACAGGCGCAGCAGGGCCGCGGCTGGGACACGCACGCCCCACTGGGGTAGGTCGCGCTCGAGCAGCGTTTGGACGAATTGCCGGCGCCAGACCAGGCTGTCGTCCTCGGAGGTCGCGAGGTAGGAGCGCGGGAAGCCGCCGCGGCGCCACAGTTCGGGGGCGGCTTCGGCGCCCAGCTCGTCCAGGGTGAAGCCACCGATGGCGAGGTGCTCCACGCGACCAGCCAAGCTCTCGGAGCTCTGGCGCAGGAGTTCGCCCGACGCGCTGCCCAGGATCAGGAAGCGCGCGCTCGGAACGGCGCGATCCGCGAGCACCCGCAGAACGGGGAACAGGTCGGGGCGGCGCTGGACCTCGTCGATCACGACCAGGCCCTCGAGCGGCCGAAGGGCGGTCATGGGCTCCGCCAGGCGCGCCACGTCGACCGGGTCCTCCAGGTCGAAGTAGTTGGGCGAGTCTTCCGCCACCAGCTCCCGGGCGAGGGTCGTCTTGCCGGACTGGCGTGGCCCGGTCAGGACGACCACTGGGCTGCGCCGAAGCGCGGTCCGAATGGCGGCGAGGTGACGTCCGCGGTGGATGGCCATGGAGGGGATTAAACCATGAAAATCGTAACCCAGCCTATCGCTTTTCATGGTTGTTGGCTGGAGTGGTTTGGCCTCCTTTTCGTTCACCCCGATCGCCCGCGACGGGGCGGCGGTCCCGCGCACGCCCCTCGACCTCGGCCCCCGCCGCGCGGGTCGCGATCGTCGGGACCCCGATGGGACGCAAGCAGCCCGTTGAAGGGCTTCCTGCTGCGGCAGGGCGGGCCGAGCGCTAGTCCTGGACCGCTCGCGCAGGAGTTCGCGGGCTACTCCGGCGGCAGTTCGTACATGCCGTGCTTCGCGTCGAGCAGCCGCCCTTGGCGCACGAGCTCCTGCCACACCGCCGGTGGATACCGATCGGGCGGGGTGATGGCGACGATGGAGGAGCGCCGTCCGCTGCTCATCGGCCCACCGCCGATCGAGGACTCCGCGTCGAGCACCGTGATCTTGAACCGTTTGCGATAGGCCTTGAGCGCCCGCTTCAGCACTTCCCGATCGTGCAGCAACAAGTGCCGCTTGCCGCCCATCCAACTCGCGTGGATCGCGCGCAGCGCCTCGGCATCGCGCTCGGCGACGGCCTTGCGCACATCCTCGTCGACCTCCTCACAGAGCTCGATGGCCAGGGCGGCCGCGTTCCAGCGCCCCGCATCGTCGGGCGCCGCGACGATCGCGGCGATCTCGGTCAGGAGCAACTCCATCGGCGCATTCTGCACGGTCGAACCTCCCGAGTGCTCATACTCCGCGGCCTCCACCCTGCGTGGTCCCGCGAACGGGTACGAACGCCAACCATGGTGCCTGCGAGTCGTCGCAGTTGCGAGGTACATCCGCGGCAATCGCGACGGACAAGCGTTCACCTCACCCCACTCAGGCGGTCGAACTCGAACCGGCGCAGCGCTTCGTCGTCGCCCGCGCGAACGAAGGCCCACGTCCATGCGGCGAGGCCTCCCAGCACGAAGACGCCGAAGAGCCCAGCGAACAGGCCGCCCATGAGGAAGTCGGACCAAGACCTGGGGAGGAACGCCAGGAGGACGCCGCCGACGAAGAACGTGGCGACCAGGCACCACAGGAACGTCGTAGTGCGATCGCGGACGCGGACTCGCTTCAGCCCTGGAAGAACGAGGGCGGCGTGGACGCCGGGGGGGTCAGGCGAGCAGGGCGCATTGAACGATGCCGTGGACGTCGGTCAGGCGGAAGTCGCGGCCGGCGTAGCGGAAGGTCAGGCGTTCGTGGTCGATGCCGAGTAGGTGCAGCAGGGTGGCGTTGAGGTCGTGCACGTGCACCGGGTCGCGCACGATGTTGTAGGAGAAGTCGTCGGTCTCGCCGTGCACGTATCCGGCCTTCACGCCGCCGCCGGCGAGCCAACCGCTGAAACAACGGGGGTGGTGGTCGCGGCCGTAGGTCGTGGGCGTGAGCGCGCCCTGGCAGTAGACCGTGCGACCGAACTCGCCGGTCCAGACCACGAGGGTGTCCTCGAGCAGGCCGCGTTGTTCGAGGTCGAGCACCAGGGCCGCGCAGGCCTGGTCGACGTCCCGGCACTGCAGGGGCAGGTCGCGGGGCAGGTTGTCGTGTTGATCCCAGCCGCGGTGGTAGACCTGCACGAAGCGCACGTCGCGCTCGACCATGCGGCGCGCGAGCAAGCAGCAGTGGGCGAAGGACCCCGGCTGGTGCACGTCGGGGCCGTACAGGTCGAGCACGTGCGCGGGCTCGCCCGAGACGTCGGTCAGCTCGGGCACCGAGGCCTGCATGCGGAAGGCCATCTCGTACTGCGCGATGCGGGCCGCGATCTCCGGATCGCCGAGCTCCGCCAGACGCAGGCGGTTGAGCGCGCCCAGGGCGTCCAGTTGTTCGCGCCGCGTGGCGCGCTCGAGGCCGGGCGGATCGCCGAGGTAGAGCACCGCGTCGCCCTGCGAGCGCAGAGTCACGCCCTGGTGGCGCGTGGGCAGGAAGCCCGTGCTCCACAGGCGGCTGAAGAGCGCCTGGGCCTCGCGTCGGGCGCTCCAGCGCGCGTGCAGCACGACGAAGGTCGGCAGGTCGCGGTTGAGGCTGCCCAGGCCGTAGGAGAGCCACGCGCCCAGGCTCGGTCGGCCCGGTTGCTCGTGCCCGGTCTGGAGGAAGGTCATGCCCGGGTCGTGGTTGATCGACTCGGTGTAGAGGCTCCGCACCAAACACAGCCGATCGACGATGCCGGCGGTGTGGGGGAGCAGCTCGGAACACTCGATGCCGCTCTCTCCGTGCGGCTGGAAAGGGTAGATCGAGGGCGCGATCGGTAGCCGCGCCTGGTCCGAGGTCATGCTCGTGATGCGCTGGCCCATGCGCACCGAGTCGGGCAGGTCGTGGTCGTAGAGCTCGCGCAGCGCGGGCTTGGGATCCCACAGGTCGATCTGGGACGGCGCGCCCGACATCATCAGGTAGATCACGCGCCGGGCGCGCGGCGCGTGGTGCGTCGCACCCATCGGACCCTGGGAGCCCGCGGCGCTCCCCACGCCGGGCAGCAGGCTCGCGAGGGCCGCGGCGCCCAGCCCGCTCCCCAGGCCCGAGAGCAGTCGGCGGCGCGTGAGGGCGAGGTCGTCGTCGATGCGCGGTTCCATGGCGGGAAGGCGGGCTCAGCCGCGGGTGATCGCCTCGTCGAGGTTCAGGAGCACGTTGGCGAGCGCCGTCCAGGCCGCGAACTCGACCGGGTCGAGGCTCGGATCACTCGCAGAGTCGCCCACGGCGATCAACGCCCGCGCGGCTGCCGGATCGGCGGCGAAGCGGGCGCGCAGCGTTGCGAGCAGCCCCAGCAGCAGCTCGCGTTCCTCGGCCTCGGGCTGGCGCGAGGTCACGCGCCGGAAGGCCATCGCGACGCGTTCGGATGTGTCGCCGACGCGCGGATCGGCGAGCACGCGCGCGGCCAACCCGCGGGCCGCCTCGACGAACTGCACGTCGTTGAGCAGCGCCAGGGCTTGCAGGGGCGTGTTGGTGCGCGTGCGCTGCACCACGCAGAACTCGCGGTTCGGCGCGTCGAAGGTCGAGAGCGAGGGCGGGGGTGAGGTGCGCTTCCAGAACGTGTACAGGCTGCGGCGGTAGAGCGCCTCGCCCTCGTCCTGCACGAAACGCGCGGTGTTGCTGCTGGGATAGGCGACCGCCTCCCACAGACCGTCCGGTTGGTAGGGCTTCACCGAGCGGCCGCCGAGGCGCTCGACGAGCAGCCCAGCGTGGAAGAGCGCTGCGTCGCGGATCGATTCGGCGTCGAGGCGCGGGCGCGGGGCGCGCGCCAGGAGTCGATTCGCGGGGTCGCGCTCGAGATGTCGGGGCGTCACGCGCGCGTCCTGGCGGTAGGTCGCCGAGGTCACGATGCGCCGGTGCAGGGCCTTGACGTCCCAGCCGCTCTCCACGAACTCGAGCGCCAGCCAGTCCAGCAGCTCGGGGTGCGTGGGCAGCGCGCCCTGCGAGCCGAAATCCTCCGGCGTCGCCACCAGACCCGTGCCGAAGAACCGCTGCCAGTGTTGGTTCACCGTGACGCGCGGCGTGAGCGGATTGGCGGGGTCGACGACCCAGCGCGCGAGCCCCAGGCGGTTCGGCGGCGCGTCCGCGGGCAACGCATGGAGCACGCCGGGCACTCCGGGATCGACCGCTTCCCCGGGTTGATCGTACTGGCCGCGCACGAGCACGCGCGTCTCGCGGCGCTGTTCGAGGTCGGCGCTGACCATCGTCAGGGGCGCGCGTTCCTCCAGCTCTCGCCGTGCAGCCTCGAGCTCCTCGACCCGCACCCGCTCCGAGCGCCAGGTCGGTGAGTGATGGCGACGGAAGTGCGAGCGCAGCGCCTGCGCGGCCCCGTCGTCCGGTTGCTCCTCGGTCGCCGCGACGAGCGAGGGCTCGAGCTCCAACGGCAGACCACCCAGGTCCTCGCCGACGATGCGCGACGCGAAGGCGAAGCCGCCGCGGTCGTTGACCACCGCGAGCAGCAGCTCGTGCCTGCCAGGGGTGAGCTCGAGCACCACGCGGTCCTGGTCGGGAGCGGCAGCGCGCGCGACGCGCTTGGAGAGCAGCGGCGCGCCGTCCAGCCAGACCCGCAGGGAGTCGTCGCTCCCCAGCGCGAGCGTGAGGGATCGCGCGTCGGGGCTCTCGAGCGTGCGCTGCAGGTAGACGACGGCATGCTCCGCGTCGCCGAGGGAGTGCACCGGGCCGTCGACGAACTCGGGGCGCTCGACCCAGGCGAGCGGCGCGTCGCCGGCCGCGGCGTGGGTCACGCTCGCCTGCGTGTCGATCTCGGTCGGATCGACGAAGTCGGTCGCGAAGGCCTCATCGCCGTTCGACGCGCGGAACGGGCCCAGGCTGCGCCAGGGAGAGAGCACCACCGGCGCGAGGGTCGGGTCGGAGCTGACCGACACCCGCAGGCGGCCGAGGGCGTGTTGGACGTGGGGCGACTCGAAGCGCAGGCGCAGGAAGAGCCGCGCGCCGTCGGCGGAACCGAAGGGCTGGGCGGCGAAGAACTCGGCCCGCCGATCCTCGATGCGCGCGCCGACGGCCCAACCGCTCACCGGGTCCTCGTCGAGGGTCGCGGCGACGTCGAAGCCAGGTTGGCTGAAGTCGGCGCGCGCCCGCACCAGGGGCACGGGTCGGGGCGCCGCGCTGCTCCCGCGCGGGGCCCAGGCGAGCTCGACGCCGGTCAGGACGATGTTGGAGTTGTAGGCGCGGCCGACGCCTCCCAGCGGGTTCTCGGGGTGGGTCAGGGCCTCCAGGCGCAGGGCGCGCAGGTCGGCGAGGTCCGTGTCGAGCTCGAGCTCGTACACGTCGCGCTCGGGGTTCGGACCGCGCACGAGCAGCGAGCCGTCGGGCAGGGTCTCGAACTCGGCGCCGCCGCTGGCCCGCGCCGCAATCGGCTCGAGCACGGTCCAGCGGCCCGCGAGCCGCTCCCGCAGGCGCGCCTCCCACTCCGCCTGCGCCGCGTCCAGCTCGGGGTCGGGCCCCTCGAGTCGTTCGCGGGCCGCGCGCGCCAGCGCCGTCGCGCGCTCGATCTCTCCGGCCAGGGCTCCGTCCGGCGCGCGCAGGCTGGGCGGCGGAGCGAGAGCGTTCTCGTCCGAGCCCGCCTCGGCGAGCGAGTCGAAGTACGCCAGCAGCCGGTAGTAGTCGCGTTGGGGCAGCGGGTCGTAGCGATGGTCGTGGCACTGCGCGCAGTTGAGCGTCAAGCCGAGGAACACCGTGCCGAACGTGTCGACGCGGTCCATGGCGTACTTCGCCAGGTACTCCTCGACGATCAGCCCGCCCTCGCCGGTGGTCGGGTTGTTGCGATTGAATCCGCTGGCGACGCGCGTCGCGAGGTCGGCGTCGGGCAGGAGGTCCCCGGCGAGCTGCTCGACCACGAAGCGGTCGTAGGGCAGGTTGCGGTTGAGCGCGTCGACGACCCAGTCGCGCCAGGGCCACAGGTTGCGCTCGTTGTCGAGGTGCAGGCCGTGCGTGTCGCCGAAACGCGCCGCGTCGAGCCAGAAACGCGCCATGTGTTCGCCGTAGCGCGGCGAAGCGAGCAGGCCCTCGACGGCGCGCTCGTAGGCGTCGGGGCGCCCGTCGGCGAGGAAGGCGTCGAGCTCCTCGGGGCTGGGCGGCAGCCCCGTGAGGTCGAAGGTGACGCGGCGCAGCAGCGTCTCGCGCGCGGCCTCGGGCGCGGGCGCCAGCCCCTCGGCCTCGAGACGCGCCAACACGAAGCGATCGAGCCCGTCCCGCGGCCAACCCACGTCGCTCACCGTCGGCGCCTCAGGCCGCGTCGGCGCCACGAAGGCCCAGTGCCGCTCGTACGACGCGCCCTGCTCGATCCAGCGCCGCAGGAGCTCGACCTCCTGCGCCGTGACGACCTTGTCGCTCGAGACGGGCGGCATGCGTCGGCGCGGGTCGCTGGCGGTCACGCGGGCGAGCAACTCGCTGCGTTCGGGCTCGCCCGGGACGACCGCGCGGCGCCCGCCCTCGAGCTCCGCCGTGGCGCCCTCGAAGCTGTCGAGCGCCAAGCCCGCCTCGCGCCCCTGGGCGTCGGGTCCGTGGCAGGCGAAACAACGGTCCGAGAGGATCGGCCGCACCTGACGGCCGAACGAGACCCGCTCGGGACCTTCGTCCTCGAGCCCCCCTCCGGCGAACGCTCCGACCGCGATCCCGACCCAGACCACCCCGAACCCGACTGCGGCGCGCGCCCTCATGCGACCCGCATCATCCGCGCCCCGCGCGCTCCGCGCCAGACCCGAGGGCCCGCGTCGGACCGCGGCGCGAACGCGGCGGGGCGGCCGGCCGTTCCCTGGGGAACGGGCGACCGCCCCGTGGAGCGAGGATCGGGGGTCAGTGCGCGGCGCCGGCTTCGGCGGGGACTCCCGTGGCGGCGGCGGGGGCGAGTTGGCCGAGCGCCTTGGCGAGCGCGGCCTTGTAGGGATCGGCCTGGAACTCGGCCGGCGGGAGCACGTGCACCTCGCCGCGCAGGCCCCACTCGGCGAAGCGCGTCCGCAGGTCCGCGGCCATCGGCTCGATCTGCGGCGCGGGCAGGGCTTGGGCCGTGCCCGGGCGCAGCAGCACCTGCACGGCGAGGCCCATCTTGCCCGCGTTGGCGGCCTTCGAGGCCGAGACCTCGGGCAGGATCGGGCCGTCGCACACGATCACGCCCCGGAACAGGCCGGGCGAGCTGACGGCCGCGTTGAAGGCCACCGGCGCGCTGTTGCCCTCGCCCACGAGGTACACGCGCCGCGCGTCGAGCTTGTGGGTCTTCTTGACCGTCGTGACCGCGTCCAGGATCGGCTTCTCGTCGAGCCAGGGGCGCTGGCGATAGGCGCCGAAGTCGCGCACGAAGGTCATGCCGCGCTCGGGGTCGCCCTCCATGGGGTGCAGGCCCGAGGGCGCCACGAGCACGAGCCCCGCGGCTTCGGCCACCCCGCGCCAGTGGCCCGTGAGCACGTCGTTCTTGGTCTTGCCGGTGTCGTGCAGCACGACCAGCAGGCCGACTTCGGCCGCCCCCTCGAGGGCCGTGGGCACGTGGACCGCGGGATCCTTGGCGAAGGCGACGACCTTGGCGCGCAGGGCATTCATGCGCTCGATGTAGCGCCCGAAGCGCTCGTCGGAGTGCAGGGAGGCGAGATCGCCGTCCTTCTGGGCGTGCTCGATCTGGCCGTCGATGTTGCCGAAGCCCCACTCGGCGCTCTTGTCGAGCCACTCGAAGGCCTTGTCGCTCTCGCCCTTCAGCGCCCGGCCGCAGGCGATGTTGTAGGCGCTGACGGGGTCCTTGGGCACGATCGCGAGGCAACGCTCGAAGGCCGCGATGCCCTCGTCGTGCTTGCCGGCGGTGAGGGCCTCGATGCCGCGTTGGAACTCGCGGCTGTATTCGCTCATGCGGTCCTGGGCAGGGGCGGTGCTGACCAGGCCCAGCAGGGTCAGGGCGGTGAGGAGGAAGGCTCGCATCTTGGATTCGGTCTCCTTGGCAGTTCGTCGAGAGGGGACAAGGGATCGCGTTCGTCCGAGGGCGGCTTCCCGGCCAGGCGCGGGGAGGGGGATCCACCGAGCCCGGTCCCGTGTCGGGGCCGGGTCCTGGCGCGCGGATTGTGCCGCTTCCGGCCCGTTTCGCGTAACCCCCCCCCGCTCGGGGGAGCGCGACCCACGGCGTGGGAAGGAGGAGCAGGCGCCCGATCGAACGGCCCGCGGCTAGCATCCGGACCCCGCCGCCCGCCCGTCCCCGCCGCTCCCGCGCCGCGACCCCGCCGATGATCCCGCTCTGGCTGAAGTTCGCCTACACCGCGATGGCGGTCCTGGTGCTGGCGGTCTACTGGGTGCGCTACGGCTGGCGCAACTACCTGTGGTTCTCGGACGTGGCGTTGATCGGCCTCGTGCCGGCGCTGTGGCTCGAGGACGCGTTCCTCGCCAGCGTGCTCTCGGTCGGTGTGTTCCTCCCGGAGGTGCTCTGGAACGTGAGCTTCTTCGTCCAACTGCTCACCGGCCAACGCGTGAGCGGGCTGACCGACTACATGTTCGAGCGCGATCGTCCGCTCTGGCTGCGTGGACTCTCGCTCTTTCACGTCGTCCTGCTGCCGGTGATGGTGCTCCTGCTCGCGCGCCTGGGCTACGACCCGCGCGCCCTGCCGGCGATGGTGCTCCTGGGCTGGGCCGTGCTGCTCGCCAGCTATGGCCTCACCGACCCCGCCAAGAACATCAACTGGGTGCGCGGCCTCGGCAACGACCCCCAGACGCGGATGTCCGCTCGTCGTTACCTCGCGCTGGTGCTGCTCGCCTATCCGCTGCTCGTCTTCCTCCCGACCCACGTCCTACTGCGCCTGCTCTTCGCGAGGGGGGGATAGGACCGGGTGCACTTCCTGGCCTGCTGGAACGGCGACCAGGAGAGGCCCAGCTAGATGCGCAATCGCCACCCAACACAAGGCGGAGTTGAAGGCGTTGCTCCGTTCCAGGCCGGACAAAGTGGCCTCCGCCCAGATGGAAAACGAAGAATCCGACGTCGCCTAACCCTATGCCGCTAAGTCGCTTACGGCGGCCGTAGTCGTGTTCGTGTTCGTGTTCGTGTTCGTGGCAATCGTTGTAGGATGCGCGCCTCAGCTGCGGCCACGGGGCCGCGGATGACAAGCAAGGCAACCCAAGCAATACCCGGAGCACGGCATGCGATCCATCCTCTTGACGGTTGGCGGCTCTTGGCACTCCTTCTCGGACACCCTGCGGACTTGGGCGCCGCCAGCGGACCCTCGTGCGCTCAGTGCAGCCTGCCCCAGCCCCTGCCGGCCGCAGCGGTGAGCCAGCCCTTCTGTAGCCAGGAAGATGCCCTAGCGTCGATCGACGACGGCATCGAAGGCGCTGTCCAGATTGCGGTGCAGAATCTCACCTGCCCTGAGTGTCCTGGTACCGGATGTTCGCGCTCGGTACACGGCGATGTCGGCGACCCGGTGACCTATGTCGTCGAGGGCCCTCCGGAGAGCGGATGTTCTGGACGGACCTATCGAGTGTTCATCCTCTTCAGTTCCACCGACACGGCCTGGATCTGCTGCTCCCCATGCGTCGTTCCGGTACCCGACCCTCACTGAGGATCAGCACCTTGTGAGAAGGCACCATCGCTTGCGGGCACTTTCCAGATGAAGAAGCGGATCATCGCGGGTGGGGCAGCTTCCTTGCTGGTCGCTTGGGCGATAGTCGGATGGTTCAAACAACCACCTGATCCGCAAGGACCGGTCCGCTTCATTCAGACGGCCAAGGTCGACGATCCTCGCCCAGCCGAAGAGCGAGCGAGCCTCGGCGATCCCCATCTCGCCCGAACCGCTGCGGTGAGCGACCCTGACTCCGTGTTGGCCGGTCTGGTCTTCGTCCAGCACGCAGCTTCGAGTGCACCAGAGTTCCTTGCTGAGGGCCGGATCGTCGCGCGCACGGAAGGTGCGGAGATGGAGGCCCTTGTCCATGCTGGTGCCTGGACGATGCCATGGCGCGGCAGCGCCGAGGGCTGGCGCATCGAGGAAGTGTGGAGGGGCCAGCAGCGACTGGCCTTCATGCCGATGGACGTCAGCAGCGTCGATCCGATGGTCCCGCTCCGTGCTTTCGCTTACGAAGGGGTCTTCGTAGCGGCAAGGTCAAGCACAGGGGAGTTCCTCGCAGATCTCGCTGTGCACCGCAATCCCATGGGCCCGCGAGGATCGGAGGAGGCGAAGTTGCGTCACCCGGGGAACCTGGACGTGATGGCGCGTATACGCGGAACGGATGTGATTCCCTGGAAGTACCTGCCGGCCCTCCCGGTAGACGCCTTCGGGTACTGGGTGACGGCTCCAGGACACGATTGGGCACTGATTCCGGCATCCACGACGATGTCGGAGCATCCGATCGAAGTCACCCTGGCCCCTGGGGCGGCGCTCGAGGTCACGCTCGAGGATCACAAGCCAGCGCGCGACCTGCGTCTGCACATCATGCAAGGCGGTCGGAGCTTGGGTGTCTACGGCCAGCTCGACGCCGCGGTTCACCGAATCGCAGGGCTGCCGCCTGGCGACTGCGAGGTGTGGGCCTCCTTCGAGAGCTTCCCGCGGGAGTCGACCGTGATATCCAGGTCCGAAACCGTCAGGCTCGTGGCGGGGGAAACAGCCTTCGCCAAGCTGCGGATGCCGCCGCAGGTCGAAGCGGCGGACCGTGGTCGGCTTGCGGGGTCCTTCAAGGTCGAGGCGCCCGGCCTGTGGAGCACGACCGAGGCCTATGGGCAGTTGGCGCTGACGTTGAGCCAGGAGCCCTCCACTCCGGCATTCCACGCCCTCCGGGTCGACCTCAAGTACCTGGGTCTCGAGCGAATGCAAGCTTCCCCAGGGGACGAGGCGACCTGGACATGGTCCTTGGAGGGAATACCCGCCGGGCAGTACACCCTCACCGTAGCTCCACTCGGCATCGAGTTGCCCACTCAGGTAACCGGCGGCTCCACGACCACCGTGGACATCGTCGTTCCACCGGTGGCGGTCACCGTTGTCGAGATCGAGCAGGGGGGACAGCCCCAGAGCGGGGTTCACCTGATAGCGAGTTCACCGAGCGGCGAGACGCTCGGTGTTGCGCAGCGCAACGAGGAACCAGGGATTTATACCCTCGTTAGCCTGCCCGGCGAGCTCGTCCTGCACGTTCTTGATTCCAGGTTGCCGGCCACCCGCCGGAACTTGTCGGTGACGGTGGGATGGAATCATGTGCGGGTCGCGCTCGATGCTTCCCACGGCTTCACGCTCAGGGGGGTCGATGCGGCTGGTACCCTGGTCGACCTCCCCTGGTGCTTCGACGTGGAAGTCGTGGCACTGGGCGGCGGCAGTTCGGTCGCGGGCCGATCGATGAGACTCAAGGGCGACTCACGGTCGAAGCGGCGGCTGCGCGAAGCCCTCTTCGAAGTCACACAGCCAGCCCGTTTCGTCCTGACCTTCCCCACGCTCGATGACGGAACCTGGGCCGAGCCCCTGACGATAGCGGTCGAAGCGGGGGTCCCGCCCGCGGTACACGACGTCGTCGTGCGTCGAGGCGATGAGGGGCGGTGAGCTCCGAGCGCCGGCCTCACGTTCCCCCCAGCAGCCCGCCCAGGAAGATCATGTAACCGCGACCTCGAGGTCGGCCGAACCGGAGTGCGGCTCTGCACGCGCGATGCGCCAAGCCGTTACCCTGGATCTGAGCGTGCCACATCAGGAGGCCAACCTCGAGCCGGTTGTGGCCAATCCGGGGACCGGGTTGGAGAGCATGCTGGCCATACGGAGCGTGTACGCCACGCCACCCGAGGTCGAACCGTGCGTCCCCGTGCCACCCGAGTTCCGTTGCGCATGGCCGGTCTGTTCGTCGCGGTGCTCGCCCTGCAGCGCGAGGGCGCGGCGGTCGACGTGGAGCTCGACCTGGGCCAGGCGCGGCCCTCCTTCGGCGCCAACTTCCCGGCTGACTGCCCGCGCAGCGCGGCGATCGTCGCGCGTTTGCTGGTGCATGTGCTCGAGCAACAGCGCGAGGACGGTTCCTGGGGCGACGAGCTGCGCGACCTCTTCGCGCCCCTGGCGTTGCTGGCGAGCGGCGACCCCGCGCACCTCGCCGCGGTCGAGCGCAACGCCCGTTCCCATGCGCGCACGACCGCGGCCGTGGATCGCTCCGACCTGATCCACTGGCGCTACATGAGCGCCGCGATCGTGCTCGCGGAGTACCACCTCGCGACCGGCGAGCCGTGGGTGCTGCCCGAGCTGGCCGAGATCCGCGACTCCCTGCTCGCCTCGCAGTACATGCGGCTCGAGCAGGTGAATCCGCGCGTGCGCGAGTCGCACCCCGACTCCTACCCCAAGGACGCCGCGCAACAACGCGGTGGCTGGGCTCACAACCCCGGCTTCGAGGGGTACGGTCCGATCAGCATCCTGACCGGCGAGGGCGCCGTGGCCTTCGCGCTCATGGCGCGCGGCGTCCACCATGCGAACCGCCATCGGTGGTCCTGGCTCTAGAACACGAGAAGCTCGCGGAGGTGTGATTCAGGCAACGACTCCAGTCAGAATCGGCCGCCGGTCTTGAAGCCGCCTCCGCCGAAGTTCCCGCCCGTGCGGAACCCGCCTCCGCCGAACGAGGTACCGGTCGACTTCGAGGCCGATGGACCGATCGAGGGACCGATGGACGCGCCCTTCATCGAGCGCGCCAGCGCGCGCCCGAGCTGCACGCCGAAATCCCCGTCGTGGGGGCGCGGACGACGCGTGTGGTGTCGTTCGAGCGATTCGAAGGCGCGACCGCCGGTCAGGAGTCCTCGAACGACCTGGTCGAGCAGGACGCCGAGCACGAGGCCCGGGCCGAAGCTCGAGTCGCGGGAGTCGTAGCGTTTGGCTCGGTAGCGGCGCTCGAGCTCGATGAACTCGTTCGAGACGCGCAGCGCCTGCGCATGGGCTTCGCGTAGGGCGTTCACCTCGCGTTCGAGGCGCCCGACGGCGCCGCGCGCGGCGATGAGGCGCGTGACCAGGACGTCGTCCTGCGTACCGCGGGTGCTCGCGGCCTCGCGGTCGAGCTGGATCGAGCTCTCGCCGAGCATGTGCTGCGCCACGGTCTCGATCGCGGCGCTCGTGTGCGCATCGGCGCCGCTCGAGAACGTCGCCAGGCGCTGCTCGAGGGCGGGGACCCGCTCCTGCGCGTCTTCGAGCGCCTTCTCGGCGGCCGCGAGCTCGCGCTCGCGCGCCGCGAGCACCTCGCGCAGCGCGCTCGCACCGGCGGCGAGGAGAGCCGTCTCCTCGCGAGCCGCGAGATCCAGCGCGGCGGCGTTCGCGGTCTCCTCCTGCGCCCGTGCGTGCTCCCCCAGGCGATCCGCGAGGGTCAGCAAGAGATGGTAGTTGCGCCGGGCGTCGTCGTAGCGCACGAGTCGTGCAACCCATGCGTCGAGGGCGCGCGTCAGGCCGACCTTGGTGTAGCTCCCCAGCCCGAACTTGCGTCGCCAGAGGTACATGAACAGACGATCGCCTTCGTACGGGCGACGCTTGGTCTCGCGGTCCTGAGCGGCAGCCTCGGCCTTGGAGCGCGCGTTCTTCGCGTGCTCGAGGGCCAGCGCCGCCGTGGTCTCCGCGGCGCGATAGTCGTCGGTTGCGCGCAGGCGCGCCTGGACCTCGAGCTCGAGCGCATCGAGCGCCTCGTCCGCGTCGTCACGGGCCGCCAGGGAGGCATCGCGCTCGCGAATGAGGCGCTCGAGCTCGCCGTGCGCGCTCCCGAGCTCCGCTTCGAGCCGCTCCCGTTCGACTCGGCGCCGCTCGAGGTGCTCGAGGGCGGCGCGGTCGGCGCCGTCGAGTTGCTCGACGAACTCGCGCGCGTCGAGTTGATGCACGCGCAACTGCGCGAGCTCCCGGGTCGCGCGCAGGCGCTCCAGCGTAGCCGCCGTGAGTTGGCCCAAGAGCGCCTCGAGCCGCGCGCCGATCGCGGCGGCCTCGTCGCGCGCGGATCGGGCGCGCGCGTCGATCTGCGTGAATACGGTACGTCCCTCGACCATGGCGTCGGGTCTCACCAGCGCGTGAGGCGGCCTCCCGCGGTGGGGATGTTCAGCGTTTCGTCGTAGGCGCCGCGGCGCTTCGTGCCGACCGCTCCGCGATCGACGATGCCGTTGTCGAGCTTGTCGGCGCGCACCTCGTCGTACAAACTCTCAGGCACCCGCAGCGCGAAGATGCGCACCGTACGGGTGGTCTGCGACTCCTCGTCGAAGATGGGCAGCTCGAGCACGCGGCCGCCGGATGCGCGGGCCTCGACCACGATGTAGTGGTTGCGCCCGCCCGTGCGCGCCTCGCGCCAGAAGCCCGTGTCGGTGCCGGTCCGAGAGACGATGAAGAGCTCGTAGCTCGATTCGAGGTGCGCGCGCAGCGCTTCGAGGCCCTGGACGGCCTCGGTGATCGTGGTCAGGTCGCCGCCGGCCAACGCTGCCGCGTACTCCGCGCTCGCTGCGAGGGAGCGCTCGCGCCCGGTGGCGTCCAGCGTCAACGCCTCGATCGCCGAGTTCGCGTTGCGCGCGCGAAGGTCGAGCTGCAGCAGTCCGCGGATCGGCTCCAAGGCGCGCGCCACGTCGGCCACCGCTCCGCGTGCCCGCGCTCCGAGCGAGGCCAGCGTTTGCGCTGCGAGCGCGGCGTCCGCCGCCTCGTGGGGTTCCTCGCGGGGTGCGGCCAGCGCGGCGCGCGCCTCGGCCAGGGTGCTCTCGGCCGAGCGACGCGCGTCGTCGAACGCCCGCAGGAGAGCGGCTCCGCGCGGAGCGCCGAGTGCCGACAGCTCCGCGAGCATGGGCTCGGCGTAGACGACGAGCGCCGCCAGCTCCCGCTCCGCCGTGTCGGCGTCCGACCCCGCGTTGGCGATGCTCAAGGCCAATGCCCGCGCACTTCGGGCGACCGCTGCATCGCGGACGAAGGAGGTCGCGAAGGCGACCGCGGACCCGAGCACCAGGAGGGCCACGACGAGCGGCAGCCACGTCGCGCGCGTGACGTACAGGAGCGCGAGCCGCACCGCGAACGAGCGCGGCGGCGGTGTGTAGGCGAATCGGTCCTGCTCCAGAGCGGCCACGCCCTCGCGCAGCACGTGTTCGGGCACGGCGATGCCCTGGCCCGCGTAGATCTCGGCCAGGCGCGCGACGAGCGCGTCGGCGCGGGCTTCCCCGGCCAGCTCGCGCTGGACGAGCTGCCGCTCGTGGCGGAGCGTGTCCACCACGTCCATCGCGAGCATCAGCTCGTCGAGGCGCGCCGGTTCGTCGGTCGCGTTCGGCGTGTGCGGAGCGCGTGTCACGGCTCAGGACGGCTCGACGTGCAGCACGGGCAGTTGCGTCGGCACGGTCTGGTTCACGAGCGCGGTCATGCGCCGCCGTCCGTCCTCCACGGCTGCGTGGATGTCCCGTTCGTTGCGCTCCGCCAGGCCGCGCATCTCCTCGACGATGGCACGCGAACGCTCTTGGAAACCAACCACGGCCTCGACGAGCTTGGCCACGGATTCGGCGCGCAGGGTCGGCCCGTAGCCGGCGCGCAGCGCCTCCTCGCCGATCTGATTGCCGAGCTCGGCGAGCGTCTCGAGGCTCTTGTTCATGCCGCTCTTCATGGCCTCGAGCGTGCGCGTGGACTCGTGCAGGCCGTGCATGCCGGTGAACGACGCCGCGAGCGCGGTGAACACGGTCTCGTTGGTGCCGAAGAAGGTGATCGATTGGGAGTAGACGCGCTCCTTGCAGTCGGTGAGCTGCATGAGTCGCGCCATGATCACGTCGGTCGTGTTGTAGCTGATGCCGAGATTCTCGGCGAGGTCCTTCGCGATCTGGTAGCGCTTGTCCTCGTCCTGCATGGCGCGCAGCGCGACGTCGCGCGCGAGCTCGAGCTGCGCCTGCTGCTCCCTGTCGCCATCCGCGCCGGCAGTCACCGCCGCGGCCGCGGCGTCGAGCTCGGCTTTCGCGCGCGCGAGCTCCTCCTCGGCGCGCTTGAGCACGCGGAAACCGAGCACCTGCGACTCCTTCAGCGCTCCGCGGAAGTCTTGGTACGCCTCGAGGATGATGCGCTCGCGGCGGATTTGATCCGCGCTGTCCCGCGTGACCTCGAGGTACGTGCGCTTGATCTTCTGGAAACGATCCGGGATGTCGCCGCGGGTGACCTTCATCCAGACGTTCGAGAGTCGCTCGTAGGAGTCGATCTTCCCGTCCTCGACCTGCGCGACCATCTTCTTCGCGTCGTCGCGGATCGAGTCGAAGGCGTTCGCGATCGCCTGGTAGCGTTGCCCGATCTGCATCGCGCCGATCTGCTCGCGCACGACCTCGTTGAAGAGCGTGGCCTGGGCCAACGTGCGCGCGATCGCGAGCGTCGAATCGCGATCGAGGTCCGCGATGCGCTCGACCAGGGCCACGATGGGCGCTTCCTCGGGCCGCTCCTGCAGCAGTCCGAGGGAGCGCAGCGCGCCGAGCGCCTTGTCGAGTTGTTTCAGCGGGAAGGCGGTGACTTGGTTCATGGCGAAGCGCGAAAGGGGCCGATGGGGCGCGGCCTACGCGGGCGAGGTAGCCGGCATTCGAAGCAAGCGAGAGGATCCGGAGAGCCGCGCGGGTTCGTCCAGGGGTACGGAGTCCGCGTGGAGGGTAGCCGGGTGCGGGCTGGGCAACCACTGGATGCCTGGCGCCCGACGGAGGGATCGAGATCCCGCGACGGGGGCGCACCGCAGCGGCGTGTCGGCGCCGCCGTAGTGGGGAGATCCTCCATGGGCTGCTAGCCTCTCGAGCCATGGGCGAGCGCCGAACGAGCACCCCGAGGGAAGGAGCGCGGAGCGCGGACGTGCCGTTCGCGCGCCTGCACCTGTGGCAGATCCAGGCTGTCCGGGATCTCGTGTTCGTCCTGTTCCTGGTGTGGATCGTTCGGCTGGGGTACCAGCTCAGCCTGGTCACCGTCCCGTTGCTCCTGGGGATCCTGCTGGCCTACCTGCTGGAGCCGGTCATCGCTCCCCTCGCGCGGCGCACCCATCGCGCGTTCTCCGCCGCGCTCGTCATCGCCGCCTTCGCCCTGTTCATCGTGATCCCGATGGTCGTGGGACTGGGGATCGCCGCCGTGCAGGGAGTCGAGCTGGCGCGCAAGCTCGAGCGCAACTGGCCGCGCGTCGTCGAGCGCGTGGAGGTGTGGTTCGAGAAGCAGGGGATCGAGACGCGTACTCCCGCCGAGAAGGAGGCCGCGGCCCTCACGGTCGAGGGGGACGACCTGCCGCGCGGACCCACGGACCCCGTCGCAGCCGCGTCCGAGTCGGCGCCCCCGGAACAGGAAGGAGCCGACGAGAAGAAGTTGTTGCCCAGGCGGATCGCTGGCCTGCCCATCCCCCTCGCCCTGCGCGAGCACCTGGCCGGCGTGGACGTGGGCGGCGTCGCGGCGGGCGCCCAGGACGTGCTGGCCGCGATCTGGAAGGCGGTCGTCGGCGCGGGGATGTTCCTGTTCAAGTACGTGTTCCTCACGGCCACCTTCTTCTTCTTCAGCTCGGTCGGGCTCCAACACGTCTCACGTTCGGGGCCGTCGATGGTGCCGCGCGCGAGCCGCGAACGGGTGGTCTCGATCGCCCGCAAGATGAACCGCGCGATCGCCGGGTTCGTGCGCGGCCGCTTGGTGATCGCCCTGATCCTCACCGGGCTGCATACGCTCGGATACTGGCTCGTGGGCGTGCCGGCGCCGATCCTGTTCGGCGTCGCGGTCGGGGTGCTGACCATCGTTCCCTATCTCTCGGTGCTGGGCTGGATCGGCAGCACGATCGCCTTCGCCGTGGCGCAGGCCGGCGCCAGCGAGCCGGCGGCTTGGTGGTGGATCCTGCTCGGCCCCGCCCTGGTCTACGCCGTCCTGCAGCCGGTCGACGACTACGTCCTCACGCCGCGCATCCAGGGCGAGCAGACGGGGCTCTCGACGCCCGTCGTGTTGTTCGCGGCCATCGGCGGCGGCGCGCTGGCGGGTGTGTACGGCGTCTTGCTCGCGATCCCGGTTGCCGCCTGTCTCAAGATCTTCGTCGTCGAGGTCCTGTGGCCGCCGTACCGCGAGTGGGTCGAGGGCCGCAGCGAGGACCCCTTGCCCCTCGATCCCGAGCCGTCCCCCGATCGAGCCGGGCCGGGGGCCTGAGCCCTGGCGAGTTCGCTCGACCCCCGGCGGCCCCTTGCGAGGGTCGGGCCGGGCCAGGGGAGCGCGGCCGGGAACGCCATGCACTCCGATCGATCGTCCTGCACCCTGCCCGCGCGACCGCCTGCCCGCGGGGTGGGGCTGGTAGCATGCCGCGGCATGGGGGTCGGCTCGAGGCGCGCGGTGGGGCTCTGTCTGGCCCTCTTGGCCCTGCTCGTCCCCGGAGCCGCGGGTGGGCAGGAGGGCGGCGGGCCGGTGCGGCGCGCCTTGCTCGTGGGGGTCGGCGAGTATCCCTTGCTGCGCGAGGCCCTGCCCGAGGCCTACGAGCGCGAGATCCGGCTCCTGGGGCCCGCGAACGACGTGGCGCTGATGCGCGAGGTGCTCGAGCGCGTCGGCGGGTTCCGAGCGGCGGACATCCGCACCCTGGTCGGATGGGGCGAGGACGTCGCGACGCGGCCGACGCGGGCAGCGATCCTGGCCGGCCTGGCCGAGTTGGCCGAACGCTCGCGCCCCGGCGACTTCGCCCTGTTCTTCTTCGCCGGCCACGGGACCCAGCAGCCGGTGCGGCGCGCCGATCCGTTGCACGAGCCCGATGGCCTCGACGAGGTGCTCCTGCCGGCCGACGTCGCGCGCTTCGAGCCCGAGCGCGGCGGCATCCCCGGGGCGATCCTCGACGACGAGCTGGGCGCCGCCGCGCAGGCCATCCGCGACAAGGGGGCCCAGGTCTGGATCCTCGTCGATGCCTGCCACTCGGCGACCCTGCTGCGCGGCGAGAGCGGCGGCGACGGCCTGCGCCTGCGCGGCGTGGAGCCGACGCTGCTGGGCGCGCCGCCGCCGAGCTTCGCCCTGCGCAGCGGTTCGGCCGCGGGCCCGGCGCCCTCGCCCGATCTCTCGGGCATCGCAGCCTTCCACGGGGCGCAGAGCTACGGCCGCGCGCCGGAGCTCGACATTCCCCTCGAGAACGGCGAGCGCCGCCGCCACGGTCTGTTCACCTGGTTGCTCGCCCAGGAGCTCGTGCGCACCGGCGGCCGCGCGAGCTATCGCGAGCTCCTGCGCCGCGTGGTCGCGGCCTACCAGGCCTGGCCCTGCCACCTGACCGTGCCCGGCGGCGACGGCGATCTCGACCGCGACATCTGGAGCGGGGTCGAGGGCGGTGGGCGACCGACCGTGACCCGCACGCCGGAGGGGGAGCTGCGCCTCGACCGCGGGCTGCTCGCCGGCGTCGGCCCGGGCGCGCTCCTCGAGCTCGAGGAGCTGTCGGACGGGGCGGTTCGGCTCGAGGTCGTCGACGCGGGGCCCTTCGAGGCGCGCTGCGAGTTGCTCGAGGGTGAGTTGCCCGAGGGGCTGTGGAGCTTCTCCGCGCGTCTCACGTCGAAGCCCCTGCCCGACGCGACCCTGCCCTGGGCCCTGGTGGACGGGGGCGGACGGGCGCTCGATCCGGCGTCCGTGCCCGAGGCGACGCGCCGGCGGTTGTTCGAGGACCCCGAGCGCGCCGCCGCGTTCCCGTTGGTCGAGCCCGAGCGCGCGGCCGTCTGGGTCGTGCACGACGGCGCGACCTGGCGCTTGCGCGCGCGGGCCGACACGGGCGGCCAGGATCTCCTGCTCGACGGGCCCCGTTCCCTCGACCGCGACCTCGCCCGCCTCGCCCGCGCGCGCAACCTGGTCGGCTTCGCCGGCTCCGGCCTGACCGCCGAGCTGCCGGAGGGGCTGGAGGTCTGGGCCGAGGTGCGCCGCGCCGGCCGCGGCGGACCGCGCGCGCTCTCCCCCGGCGAGACGGTCGCCCCCGGCGACGAGCTGCGCGTGCGGGCCCGCAAGCGCGGTGCGGCGATCATCGACCTCAACGTCTTCTTCATCGACTCGCACCACGGCGTGACCGCGATCTATCCGCGCGCCGGCAACAGCCCGCGCCTGCCGGCGGACGTCACGGGTGAGCTGACCCTGCTCGACTGGACGCCGCTGGTCGACAACTCGCTCGGCATCGAGCACCTGCTCACGATCGCCCAGGCCCGCGCGGCGAGCGATCCGGTGCTGGACCTGGGTTTCCTCGCCCAACGCGAGATCCCGCGCCTGCGCTCGGGCGCCGATCCCCTGGCCGAGCTCCTGGCCGGCATCGCGCGCGCCGAGCCCACGCGCGGCATCGGCATCGCCGCGGCCAGCGCAGCGCCCCTGGGCAGCGCGCTCACGACCCTGCGCCTGGACTGGTCGGACCTCGGCCCGCCCGAGTGGCCTCGCGGGGGCGCCCTCATCGCGCGCGGCGGGGCGGCGGAGCCCCCCGCGCCCTTCGGCGACCCGGCGCCCGTCGACCTGCCGCCGGGCTTCCTCTCGCCCCTGGAGCTCGGCGCACGCGCCGTGCTCGCCCGCAGCCCGGGTTCGCGCGGGGCCTGCGACGTGTTGCTCTCCGGCGGTGTCGATGGGGCGGCCGAGCTGGTGCTGCTCGACTTCGGCGCGGGCGTCGTTGCGGACGCCGACCCGCGCGCGGCCCTCGTGAGCGGCGCCTTCCGTCCACGGGCCGCCTTCCGCTTCGAGCCCACCCGGCGCGTCGCCTACTACGCCCGCCGCGCCGGCGGTCCTTTCGAGCAGGTGCTCGTCGACTCCGACGGCGACGGCCTGGCGGAGGAACGCTGGGTGCTCGAGGCCGACGGCTGGAGGCGCGAGGCGCCCCTCGCCGTACCCTGGCTCAGCCAGACCTGGGCCCAGGTCGAGGATCAGTCCGCCGCCCGCATCCACGCCACGCGCGTCCTCTCCGTCCTGTGCGCCAGCTCTCGCCGAACCCCATGATCCGCTCCCCCCGTCCGATCCGCGCCCTGGTCCTGTGTCTGGCGCTCGCCCTGCTGTCCGTCTCCTGCCGCCAAGGCGGGGGCATCGAGCGGCGCGCATTGCGCTCGACGAGCGTGCGCGACGCGGGTTCCGTGCACCTGGCCGTGCTGGCCGTCGCACCCTGGAGCCACTACGCCAGCGCGCTGCAGCCGGGCTTCCACCTGAGCGCCGACGAGGCGCGCTCGATGGTGGTGCGCGATTCGGTCTCGGAGATCGAGCTCGGCCGCAGCCAGGTCGGCATCGGCGCCAGCGCGGCCGAGCGCGCGACGACGGCTCCGGCCCTGCCCGTCCCGGGTCCGCCGGAGTCGCGCTTGACCGCCGTCTCCGCGCCCCGGGAACGGCCGGACGCGATGCTCGAGTACTGGAACGCGACCGCGCTCTACCAAGAGGTGCAACTGCTCAACCGCAGCCTGCGCGACGCCGCGATCCCCAGCGGGCATCGGGCCTACATGGTGCGGCTGCAGGTCGGCCTGGTACCGCGCAAGCGCCACCAGCCCTACGACGTCTACACGACGCTCTCGTTCTTCTCGCCCGAGGAGCAGCCTTCGGGCGTCGAGGCGCGTTTGGCCGGCCTGACGCCGGGCACCTCCCTGCGCGGCACGATCACCGGCTCGCCGCCCACGGGCCCGAGCGTGTTGCCGATCCTGGTCACCGACAACCTCGAGGCCGGATCGATCTCGCGCGCCCAGGAGGACGTCCAGCGCCTGTCGGTGCTGCTCGCGGGCCTACCCGGCTCCTTCGCCGCCCAGGCCGCCGCGGACCTCATGAGCAGCTCCTTCTCGGCGCAGGTCGCCGGGCGCGACCTCAACAGCCTGCTGACGGTCTCGCGCGTCTCGGACAACACCCTGCGCGTGCGCATCGGCGCGATGCGCGAGCCCAGCGCGGGCCACGCCATGGTGCCGCGCAACCACTACGTGACCCTGCTCGTGATGGTGCCCGAGGAGGCGCCGGCCGCGGTGCAGGTCCTGGCGCGCACGAGCCTGGTCGACACCGAGACCGGGGCCGAGTTGGCCGAGACCGATGAGGGGGAGTTGGCGCTCCTGTTCGATTCCGTGCGCCGCAGCAACGGCTTCGCGGAGCTGGGCGACGACGCCTTGGAGGAGCTCCTGGCCTTCGCCCAGCGCAACGACCAGCGCGGCTTCCACGCCCGCCTGCGCGAGCGCCTGGGCGCCGCGCACCCCGGCTCCTCCGCGGCCCAGGCGCTCTGGCTGGATCTCGTATCGCTGATGGTCGGCAGCCGCTGGGCCTCGAGCTGGATCGAGCTGCCCGGCCACGGCCGCTGGGAGATCCTGCCCGAGACGTTCTACGCCCAGACCGCGGTCGTGCGCGACGACGGGCGCGGCGCGGCCGAGGTCAGCCTGCACGGCGCTCGATTCGCCGATGGCGTCGACGTGGCGGCCCAGTTGCGGTTGATCGTGAACGGGCGGGAGGTCGGCCTGCCCGCCGAGTCGGTGGCCCTCGACAGCGCGGCGCGGCGCATCCGCATCACGTTCCCGTCCCTGGCCGCCCTGGGCCTGGCGGACGAGGCCCGCTCGGCCCTGGCCCTCGGCCTGAGCTGGGCCGGGGAGCGGGTCGACTTCGAGGGGCTGTATCTGCTGCGCGAACCCTGATCGACGCTGCGCCCGCGCGTCCCAGTCCCTACGATCGCGCTCCGGGCCCGGCGCCCGCAGGAGGAGCGATGATGAAGGACGCGAGCGCGGTGCGGGACGAGATCGAGGCCTTCATGCAGGGTCTCGTGAAGCGCAACCCCGGGGAGGACGAGTTCCACCAGGCGGTGCGCGAGATCGTCGACTCGGTGATGCCCTACGTGCTCGAGCACCGGCGCTACTACGACGCCAACATCCTCGAGCGCATGACCGAACCCGACCGCATCCTCACCTTCCGGGTCTGCTGGGAGGACGACGCGGGCAACATCCGGACGAACCGCGCCTGGCGCGTGCAGTTCAACAACGCCATCGGGCCCTACAAGGGCGGTCTGCGCTTCCATCCGACGGTGACGCAGTCGGTGCTGAAGTTCCTGGGCTTCGAGCAGTGCTTCAAGAACGCCCTCACCGGGCTACCGATGGGCGGCGCCAAGGGCGGGGCGAACTTCAATCCGCGCGGGAAGTCCGAGCGCGAGGTGATGCGCTTTTGCCAGAGCCTGATGATCGAGCTCCACCGCCACATCGGCGAGGACACCGACGTCCCCGCGGGCGACATCGGCGTCGGCGGCCGTGAGATCAGCTTCCTCTTCGGCGAGTACAAACGCCTCGAGAACCGTTTCGTCGGCGTGCTGACCGGCAAGGGCCTGGCCTTCGGCGGCTCGCTCGTGCGCACCGAGGCCACCGGCTACGGCTGCGTCTACTTCTGCAATCACATGCTGGAGCGGCGCGGCGAGGGGCTCGAAGGGAAGCGCGCGGCGATCTCCGGCTCGGGCAACGTGGCGATCTACTGCGCCGAGCAGCTCGCGATGCAGGGCGCGAAGGTGCTCACCTTGAGCGACTCGGAGGGGTTCGTCCACGACCCCGACGGGATGGACGCGGAGAAGCTCGCCTTCGTGAAGAACCTAAAGGAGGTCCGCCGCGGCCGGATCTCCGAGTACGTCGAGCGTTTCCCCCGCGCGCGCTTCCACGCCGGCGAGCGCCCCTGGGGCGTGCCCTGCGAGCTGGCCTTCCCCTGCGCCACGCAGAACGAGATCGACGACGCCGACGCCGCGCGGCTGCTCGCGAACGGCGTCGAGGCGGTGTGCGAGGGCGCCAACATGCCGACCCAGCTCGACGCGATGCATCGATTCCTCGCGGCGGGCGTGCTCTTCGGCCCGGCGAAGGCCGCGAACGCCGGCGGCGTGGCCGTCTCGGGGCTCGAGCAGTCCCAGAACTCGCTGCGCATCGCCTGGTCGCGCGAGGAGGTCGACGCCCGCCTACGCGAGATCATGCGCCGCATCCATGCCGAGTGCGTGAAGTACGGCGAGCGGGACGGTTCCATCGACTACGTGCGCGGCGCGAACGTCGGTGGGTTCGTCAAGGTCGCGGACGCCATGTTGGCCTACGGGATCGTGTGAGATGCTGCGGGAGCGCTACCCCTACTACCTGGCCAACGAGCCCGTCGCGGGCGCCGGGTCGCTCGAGGTCCGCGACAAGTACGACGGCCGCGTCGTGACGCGCGTCGCCCTGGCCGAGCGGGAGGTGGTCGAGGCCGCCATCGGCGCGGCGACGGCCGCCGCCGGTCCGATGCGGCGTCTGGCGGCTTACGAGCGCCAGGCCGTACTCGAGCACTGCGTGCGGCGTTTCCGCGAGGAGTCCGAGGAGCTGGCCCAGATCCTGTGCATCGAGGCCGGCAAGCCGATCCGCGACGCGCGCGGCGAGGTCGGCCGATTGATCGACACCTTCCGCATCGCCGCCGAGGAAGCGGTGCGCCAACGCGGCGAGGTGCTGCCCCTCGACATCAGTCCGCGCGGCAAGGGCTACACCAGCCTGTGGCGGCGCGTGCCGATCGGGCCCTGCGCCTTCATCAGCCCGTTCAACTTCCCGCTCAACCTGGTGGCGCACAAGGTCGCCCCGGCGCTCGCCGTCGGTTGCCCCTTCGTGCTCAAACCCGCCAGCGCCACGCCGATCGGCGCGCTGCGCATCGGCGCGATCCTGGCCGAGACCGACCTGCCGCGCGGGGCCTTCTCGATCCTGCCCTGCAGCCGCGCGGCGGCCGAGCCGCTCACGCTGGACGAGCGCCTGAAGCTGCTCTCGTTCACCGGATCGCCCGAGGTCGGTTGGGACCTCAAGGCGCGGGCCGGCAAGAAGAAGGTGGTGCTCGAGCTGGGCGGCAATGCCGCGGTGGTGGTTGACGAGGCGCTCGGCGAGGACGACCTCGCCGACGCGGTCCAACGCATCGTTTTCGGCGCCTTCTACCAATCCGGTCAGAGCTGCATCGGCGTGCAGCGCATCCTCGTGCAGCGCTCGATCTACGCCGACCTGCGCGCGCGTCTGGTGGCGGCCACGCGGGCGCTGGTGAAGGGCGATCCGCGCGACGAACGCACGTTCATCGGCCCCATGATCGACGAGGGCGAGGCGCGGCGGCTCGAGGCCTGGATCCAGGCCGCGCTCGCCGCGGGCGCCAAGCTCCTGTGTGGTGGATCCCGCGACGGTGCGATGCTCGACGCGACGCTCCTCGAGGATGTGCCGGCGCACCTCGACGTGTGCGCCAGGGAGGCCTTTGGCCCGCTGGCCGTGCTCGCGCCCTTCGAGCGCTTCGAAGATGCGTTGGCGGCCGTGAACGACAGCGCCTATGGCCTGCAGGCGGGGATCTTCACCCGCGACCTCTACCGGGCCCAACGCGCCTTCGAGGAGCTCGAGGTGGGCGCGGTCGTGATCGGCGACGTGCCGAGCTTCCGCATGGACAACATGCCCTACGGCGGCGTGAAGGACTCGGGGCTCGGCCGGGAGGGCGTGCGCTTCGCGATGGAGCACATGGGCGAGCCGCGCCTGTTGGTGCTGCGCACCCGGGGCTGAGCCGCGGGCGAGTCGAGCCGCTCCGGTTTGGCATCCGCGGCTTCGATCCCGCGCCACGGGGAGTGCGCGCTCCTCCGCCGGGGAGGGGCGCACCCCGTCCGCCACGGAGCACGACCCCATGACGACTCGAACCCACGAACCCGAGCTGGCCCAGGCCTTCGCCGAGCGACTGCTCGCCTGCGCGAACGACGCCGCGCTGGCCCTGATGATCTCGATCGGGCACCGCACCGGCCTCTTCGACACCCTGCGCCGCATCCCGCCCGCTACCAGCGCCGAGCTGGCCCTCGAGGCGGGCCTCGACGAGCGCTACGTGCGCGAGTGGCTCGGCGCCCTGGTCGCCGCGCGCGTCGTGCGCTTGGACCCGGCGACCGGTCGCCACGAGTTGCCCCCGGAGCACGCCGCCCACCTGTGTCGGGCCGCGGGCAGCGACAACCTGGCCACCTTCCTACAGTTCATCCCCGTGCTCGGCTCCGTCGAGGACCGCATCGTCGAGTGTTTCCGCAAGGGCGGCGGCGTGCCCTACGCGGCTTTCCCGCGCTTCCACCAGATCATGGAGGAAGAGAGCGCCCTCACCGTGGTGGGCGCGCTCGACGAGCACATCCTGCCCCTGGTGCCGGACCTGGAGCAGCGCCTGCGGAGCGGGATCGAGGTGCTCGACGTCGGCTGCGGACGCGGCCGGGCGCTGCTGCACCTGGCGAGCCGTTTCCCCGCCAGCCGCTTCGCGGGCTACGACCTCTCCCCCGAGGCGATCGAGTACGCGCGCGCTTCGGCCCGCGAACGGGGCCTCTCGAACGTGCGCTTCGAGGCTCGCGACGTCACCGAGCTCCCCGAGCGTCGACACTTCGACCTCGTGACCGCCTTCGACGCGATCCACGACCAGATGCACCCCGATCGGGTCCTGTCCGGCATCGCCCGCGCCCTGCGCCCGGACGGCGTGTTCCTGGCCCAGGACATTCGCGCCTCCGCCCACACGCACCAGAACCTCGACCACCCCCTGGGCACCTACCTCTACACCGTCTCCTGCCTGCACTGCATGACCGTCTCCCTGGCTGGCGGCGGCATGGGCCTCGGCACCTGCTGGGGCGAGGAGACCGCCGTCACGATGCTGCGCGAAGCCGGCTTCACCCAGATCGACGTACGCCGACTCGACCACGACATCCTCAACAACTACTACGTCGCCCGACTCACCTGACCCCGGGCCGCTGAACGGGACCATCCTGGATCCAACCCCCGTTCCGCGGATCCATGTTCCAGGGAGCAGTGCCCCTTGCACCGCACTCCGACGCTGCACAGAATTCGAGCCGCTGTGTCCGCTCTCGGTGCCCAGCCCATGGGCCCTGCGACCTCAATTGGCCCGGAACCTCCATGCAACTCCAGACCTGTCTCGCTCACGCTTCCCGCTTCGTGGGTCTCATCGGGTGCAGCCTCCTGGCTCCAGGACCGATCTGGGCGCAGGACGGTGCCCTGGATCACGCTTTCAATCCGCCCGCGGGGGTTGGAGGAGTGGTGCACGTGCTCCGCATTCAGCCGGACGGCCGGTTGTTGCTGGGTGGGGATTTCCAGCAGGTTGGAGAAGTGCAACGCAACCGGGTTGCCCGGGTCGTCGCGAACGGGATCCCGGATCCGAGCTTCGACCCCGGAGTGGGGGCAGACGGACCGGTGCGCGCGATCGCGCTCCAGCCTGACGGTCGAATCGTGATCGCCGGTGACTTCCTCAGCGTCGGGGGAACTTCCCGGGCGGGTATCGCGCGACTGCTCGAAGACGGTGCACTGGACGCGAGTTTCCACCCGGGCTCGGGTGCCAATGGTCCGGTGCGGGCGCTCGCCCTGCAACCCGACGGCAAGATCCTGTTGGCCGGTGACTTCACGGCCGTGGACGGCGTTGCGCGCGGTCGCATTGCGCGCCTGAACGCGGACGGGGCTCTCGATCCGTCCTTCGATCCGGGCGCAGGTGCGGACGGAACGATCCACGCTCTCGCCCTGCAACCAGACGGCAAGATCGTGATCGCAGGCGCGTTCGACTTCTATGCCGGCTCGCTGCGTCCCGGGATCACGCGCCTCGACGAAGATGGAAGCCGGGACACGGGCTTCGGGACTGGTACCGGAGTGATCGGTCCGGTTCTGTCCCTCGCCCTGCAGACTGATGGGAAGATCCTGCTCGGCGGCGACTTCTCCAACTTCAACTTCGCGGTGCGCAACCGCATCGCACGCCTCAACGCGACCGGATCCTTGGATGCGTCCTTCGATCCAGGCGCGGATGGCACCGTCCGGGCCCTCGCGATCCAAGGTGACGGGAAGATCTTGGTTTCCGGGGACTTCTCGAGCCTGGGCGGGATCCCGCGCGGACGAGTGGGTCGCCTCGATGGCCTGGGCAAAGTCGAATCGGACCTGGGAGTGGGTGCGGGTGCCAGCGGGACAGTGCATGCTATCGTGGAGCGGACCGACGGATCGCTCGTGGCGGGTGGCGAGTTCCTGAGCTATGGCGGCATCCCTCGACACCGGATCGTAGGCCTGTCCTCGGCGGGTGCCGTGGTTCCGGCATTCGAACCGAACCCAGGGGCGAACGCGGCTGTCTGGGCGTCGACCGCTCTGGAGAGCGGGCAGGTGGCCATCGGCGGCGATTTCACGGCCGTCAATGGCGTGACGCGCAACCGCCTTGCGGTGCTGAATGCGGATGGAACGCCCGATCCCGGCTTCGACCCAGGGGGCGGGCCCAGCGGTACAGTGCTGGCCCTGGCAGTCCAGCCCGACGGGAAGCTCCTCGTTGCCGGGAGTTTCGCATCCTTCGACGGATCGCCGCGGGGCAGCATCGCGCGCGTCCTCGCCGACGGTGCTCTCGACGCCAGCTTCCAGACCGGCTCGGGTGCCAATGGGCAGGTGTTCGCCCTGGCGCTCCAGCCCGATGGCAGGATCGTGATCGCAGGCAACTTCACGAGCTACGGCGGAACTCCACGCAATCGAGTCGCGCGTCTGAACGCCGACGGCACCCTGGACCCGACGTTCAACCCGGGCGGCGGCGCGAGCAACGAAGTGCGTGCGCTCGAGCTTCAGGCCGATGGTCGCATCCTGATCGGGGGGACCTTCATCGCCTACGCGGGCGTCTCGCGGATCCGCCTGGCGCGGATCAACGCAGACGGTGGCCTCGACGCGAGCTTCGTCTCGAACGGAGCCAATTCGCGCGTGCGCGCCATCGAGGTGCTTCCCGACGGCCGAGTCCTGATCGGTGGGGACTTCACCAGCATCGGCTCTACGACTCGCCCGCGCCTGGCGCGCCTGCATCCGACCGGCGCGACGGACTTCGACTTCGATCCGGGCGCGGGGCCCAACCAGCCCGTGTTCGCCATCGAGGCGAGCTTCGACGGAACGGCGATCGTGGCCGGGAGTTTCGCATCCTACGCGGGCGTTCCGCGGGGCAGCATCGCGCGCGTTCTCGCCGACGGATCCCTCGACCCTGCGTTCGATCCGGGCACGGGAGCCGCGTCCTGGATCCAGACCCTGACCACGCTCCCTACGGGCCAAATGTTGATCGGAGGGAACTTCGCGAACTACGACGGCTTCACCCGCCTTCGCGTCGCGCGGCTGAGCGCATCCGAGATCTACGTTCCATTCTGTGCCGAGGACGGCGGCGGGAGCGCCTGTCCGTGCGGGAACACCGGGGGCGAGGGCCGGGGCTGCGCCAATGGTTCCGGTCCAGGTGCCGCGCTCATCGCATCCGGATCGCGCAGCCTCTCGTCAGCCGACCTGGTGCTGGAGACCACCGGGCTCGTACCCGCCCTCGCCGGGCTCTATTTCCAGGGCACCAACCAAGTCAATGGGGGCCTTGGGATCGTGTTCGGCGATGGCCTGCGTTGTGCGGGAGGAGCGCTGGCGCGCATCCAGATCCGGGTCGCCGACGCGCTGGGCACGAGTCGCACCACCGTCGACGTGGGCGCCGTCGGCGGTGCGTCGCCCGGCGCCACCCGCACCTATCAACTCTGGTATCGCGACATCTTCACCAGCCCCTGTGGTCCGGGTTTCAATCTCAGCAACGGGATCCAGGTCGTCTGGGTTCCCTGATCGCTCCCCGCGACGTGTAGGGCGCGCCGACGCCGGCATTCGCCCGACGGGTGGATGCCGGCGTCAGCGCAACTGCACCTCGAGGATCTCGCCGGGCAGGAGTTCGATGGGGTGGGTCGAGCGGTAGAGGGTTTCTTTGGGGGTGTCGGTTTCGAGGCCCGGGAGGGAGGTGTGGATCGTCACGTCGAGGCGGTAGCGGCCGGGGGCGAGGGCGCTGAGGTGGGCGCGGCCGCCCAGGACCCTGCGGTGGAAGCCCGAGTTGCGCAGCTCGCCGAGCACGATCGGCAGGATGAGGGTGTGAGGGTCGGTGTGGGGCTCATGGGGGACGAGGCGGGCCTCGAGGGCGCCGATTTGGGGCAGCGACGGCGTGGGCGGTAGGTGCAGGACGAGGGTCGCGAACTCGAAGTGCACCTCGGCCTCGAGCTCGGCGAAGGGGCGCAGGTCGAGGCGCGCGTGGGGATGGAGGGCGCGCAGGGCGCCGCTCCAGATCTCGATCCGCGCGGGACCCAGGGCGGGCGCCGATCCGCGGACGAAGCCGCTCTCGTCCGTCCGGCCCAGGCTCGCGCGGCGGGTGGAATCGGTCTCGTGCACGAGATCGACCTGCAGGCCGGCGGGGGAGAGCCCGTCCAGGTGGATGCGCAGGGCGACGGTGCACAGGGCGCGGTCGCGGGCATCCAAGGTGACGTGCCGCGCTTCGCCATCGGCGAGCTCGACGCGTTCGGGGTGACCGGCGGCCAGGATGCCGGGCCGAGCGTCGTGCGCCACGCTGTGCACGCCCGGGGAGAGGTGCTCGAAACGGAAGTGGCCGGCGGAGTCGGCCAAGGTCAGGACGGCGTCTCGCCCCGCGCCCAAGCGGATCGGCAGGCCCGCGGGCTCTACGCCGGTGGGCAGGTGCAGCTCACCGGTCAGCGTCGCGCCGCGGGGCAGGGCGAGGTCGCCCAGCTCGAGCGTGGACTCGGGGCCCGGACGGAGCGGCGCGACCACGAGCGGAGCGCCGCTCGGGGGCCGCGCAACCAAGCGCAGGACCCGCGGGCTCAGGCCGCGCACGAGGAAACGGCCCGCGTCGTCCGTGTGCGTTCGGCGCTCGGTGTTCGGCACGGGGGTGGGGGGAGCGGGCTCGCCGCTGGCCTCGAGTCGCTGCGAGGAACGCAGCTCGACGACATCGATCTGGACGCCGGCGAGGGGCAGGCCGTCGCGCAACACCCGGCCGGTCAGGCCCGCGCCCGGACGGAGGGTGACGGTCATCACGGCGACGCCCGGCGTGTCGTGCTCGACGTCGAGCGCGGCGAGCAAGAAGCCCTCGGCCGAGACCAGGACCAGGTCGATGCCCTCGCGGGCCGTGGCCGATGCGCTGCCGTCGGGGTGATCGCGCAGCGGCGGCGGCCGTCGTTCGGTGCTCACCATGCGCGCCGAGCGCGAGCCGTTGTCCTCGAGCACCGCCAGCCCGAAGCGCCGCAACGGAGCGCCGTCGGTGCCGTCCACCACGACGAAGCGGGTCTGCTCGAGCGCCCGGAGCACGACCTCGATGTCGCGGGTGCCCGGGTGGTAGAGCTTGGTGCGCGTGAACTCCTCGCCCCAGGTGTGGAAGCCCTCGAGCTTGGCGGAGAGCGTGTACGGCTCGTCCTGGGGCAGGTGCACGACGAAGCGGCCGTCCGCGCCGCTGCGCCCGCCGGCCCCCATGCCGGCGCCCCCCGGCCAGCCCCAGAACCGGGCACCTTCGAGGGGTTTGCCCTGCTCGTCGACGACGCGACCCTCGAGGGTCGGCGCGGTGCGCAGCACGATGTCGGCGACCGCCGTGTCCTGCCCGGCGCGCACCTCGAGGTTCGGCTCGCTGTGGAGCAGATAGCCCTCGGCCTTCACGCCCAGGCCGTAGCGGCCCTCCGGCGCGTGGGCCAGGTCGTAGCGGCCGTCCGCGTCGCTGTAGGCGAGGCGGCCGAGCACCTGGCCTGCGCTGGATTCGATGCGCAGCTCGGCGTCGACCACCGGTCGACCGTCGAGGTCGCGTACGCGACCGACCAACGCGCCGCACGCTCCGACGCGCAGCTCGCCGAGGTCGCGCTCGCCGGCGAGCAGGGCCGGCCGGTTCCCGGCGCCGGGGCCCGGGGCGCCGAAGGAGAGCTCGAGCAACCCGTGGAAGCGTCCGGGCGTGACGTGCAGCACGGTGTGTTGGACGATGGGCGGCGGGGCCTCGATGCGGAACGCGCCCCCCGCATCGGTGAATACCTCGAAGCCGCGCAGGTCATGGCGCCCGGAAAGGCGCGGCACGTCGACGCCATCGGCCCAGGTGCGATGGGCGAACAGACGCACTTGGGCGGCTGCGAGCGGCTCGCCATCGGGGTCCACCACGCGCCCGATCACGACGCAGCGCGGGCCCTCGTCCGCAAACTCCGGCATGGCCGCGTCCTGCGCGTCGTCCCGCGCCTCGACGCGCCGCGCGCGCGGTGCCTCGAGCACCGACGGCTCATCGGGGCGGGGCGCAACGACGCGCTCCGGCGCGCGCGGCGGCAAGACCGGCGCGGCCGCCCCGTCGCGGCGCGACGCGAACCACGCCAACGCGACCAACGATGCGGCGGCCAGGACGAGCAACGGAACCGTGCGGCGAGCCATGTCCGCAGTCTACCGGCCCAGGACAGGTCCCAGGATCTGGGGAGCCCCTCGGTCGATGGGCTCGGCCCTGCCCAGCGGTTGCGCGCAGCGTGAGCCCATCTCGATTGGGGGCTCTGCGTCGAGTCGGTCCCGGTTGCTTCGAGCTCGCGATCAATCCGACAGCAAGAGGTCGAACCACGCGACGTCGTAACCGCGTTCGGCGAGGGGCACGGGCGTGCGGTCCGCGGTGGGCGGCGCGCCCCGGGTGGGCGGTGGGGCGAAGAGCGCGTCCAACAAGGGCGGCGCGGGTGCGCCCGAGCGCAACACGGCGCCGGCGCGCGAGGATTCGAGGAAGAGCCCGCGTTCGGTGACGAGGAACACGAAGCGGTCGCGCAACGCGCGTTCGAGGGGCCAGGAGCGCGCCAGCTCGAGGCCCACCGGGACCGCGATGCTCTCGCCCGGCGCGAGGCGCACGGGGAGCTGGCCGGGCAGCGGCAGGATCGGCTCGAGCGCGCGGTCCTCGGAGACCGAGAGCACGCTCAGGAAGAGCGGCGTCGGGGCGACGTTGCGCACGTCGAAGAAGAGCACGCCCAGGGGGTCCGCGCCGCTGCGCGCGACCCGCGTGCGGGCCTCGCGGCCGAGCTGCGGCTCGAAGAGCGTCGCGGGCGTCAGCACGCGATTGCCGCCCAGGGTCGCGAGCTCGATCGCTCGGGGCACGCGCAGGCGGACCTCGGGGGAGTGCGGGCCCGATTCCAGACCCAGGGCGAAGGCGGCGCGCCAGCGCGCCTCGCGCGAGAGGGCGGCGGCCAGGCGATCGGGCGCATCCTCGGCGCCGGGATCGAAGGGCTCGCAGATGGGCAGGCCCTCGAAGGTCTCGAGCCAGGCTGGCCCCGCGAGACCGCGGGTCAGGAGCAGGTCGGGCTCGCCTGCACTCGGCTCGATCAGCGGTTGTCCGACGAGCAGAGTCTCGAGTCCCGCCGCGGCCCAGACGCGCAGGTGCGCCGTGCCCGGCGGCCGCGCGAGCTCGACCGCGCGCAGCAGCGGGGCATCGGCCGGAAGGGGCGACTCGCTGCGCGCGATGGCGCTGACCGTCGTCGCGCGCTCCACGATCGCGCGGCTCACGACGTGTTTGCCGCTGCGATCTCGCAGCTCGAGGATCGAGCCGGGGCGCAGACCCTGCAGCCAGCCGGCCTCGACGTGCGCGGTGCGCTCGGAGAAGCGCCGCGCCGAGAAGCCGATGGGCGGCGCGGGCTGGGCGCCGAAGGGCGGGCGGTCGAGATCGCCGGCGAAGCTCACTCGCTGGGCCGGAAAGTGCGTCGCGACGCCCGCCGCGGCACCTGCGACGAGCAGCGCCCAACTCGTGTCGGGTCCGGCGCGGCCGAGTTCCTGTCCCAGGAACCAGGTCAGGGCGCCGTGGGGCACGCGTCGCTCGCCGTAGTCGACGTCGAATTCGAAGGCCAGCTCCTGGGGCCTGCAGGCGGCGATCTGCACGGCGCTCGAGCGTCGCCAGGTGTCGCGACCCACCTCCAGGATCACGCCCGAGGGCCAGACGCTTCGATTCCAGGCCAGATCGAGCGCGGCGACGCCCTGCGGTCCAGCCCGCACGCGCGGGCCCACGCCGCGCAGGGCGCCGCCCGAGTGGCAGGCATCCAGCACGACGGTCGCGCTCGCCCCCCGCTCCTCGAGGGCCTTCACGAGGGACGCGAGCTGGAAATCGAACAGGTCGCGCTGGCCCGCGCGCCCCTCGGCGCGGCTGTCGTGGCAGATCAGCGTCGCTCCCAGGCCGTCCGCGTCGCCCGAGCCCTTCGGCACCGGCGCGCGCGAGCCGTGGCCCGAAAAGTAGAAGAGGAGCTCGGCGCCGGCGCGCGCCCGGGAGAGCAGGGCCAGCTCGAAGGCGCGCAGGACCCGTTCGTGGGTCGCCTCCCCGTCGAGCAGCACCGAGACGTCCGCGGGCTCGAATCCGAAGCGCTCGATCAGCAATCCCGCCACCCGCTGCACGTCGTTCGCCGTGCCGGGGAGAGGCGCAAAGGCCGAATCGCTCCCGGCCGCGAAGGCGCCGACCCCGACCAACAGAGCGGCGCGCGGCGGAGCGGGGCGCTCGGCGACCTGCTGGGCGATGCGACCGAGCGCGGTCTGCCCGTCCGTCGGCGCCCCGCGCGAACAGGCGCCCAGGGGCAGGAGACAGCCCACGAGGGCCAGCAGGGTGGCGCAGCGGAGCGCTCGGCCAGGGGAGGGGAACGGTCGCATGGGGTCACCTCGATTCCCGCGAGGAGCGATCGACCCCCGGGCGAACGAGCTTGCCCCCCAGCCCCCGCGGCCGTCCAGGCGTTCGTTCGAGCACGGCCTTCCCCTGGCCGGTCCGTGGCCGGCATCATGGATCTCCTCCCGATGGGTGCAGGCGCTCAACGACCCGACGGATTCGAGGCGGCCTTCGAGGCCGAGCTGGACGAGTTCCTGGCTCGCCTGGGCGTCGAGCAGGACGTCGATGTCCACGGTGAAGCGCGACGCGCGGCCCAGAACCTGCCCGATCCGGGCGCCCGGCCGATGTTCGTCGGCGCCGCCCTGGCGTACGACTGGCTCTGGCGCCGCGAACGCGGCGAGACGACGGGGGTCGAGGAGCGACTCGCGCAGCTCGCGGGCGACGACGAGCGCAGCGCCTTCCGATCCGTGCTCGCCGGCGAAGCCCGCGGCCGGCGCGTGTTGCCCGACACCCAGTGGGCCCCGGGGCGGCGGGTCGATGGGCGCTACCTGCTGATCGACGCGCTGGGGCAGGGCGGGATGAGCAGCGTCTTTCGCGCCTTCGACGTGGAGCTCGAGCGCGACGTGGCGCTCAAGCTGCTCGACCTGCGCCCGGGTAGCGAACAGGACTGGCGCCAAGACGTGCTCGCCGAGTCGCGCGTGCTCGCCAGCCTGCCCGGCCGCGGCTTCGCGCAGGTCTACGACATCGGATCGGTGGACGGGCGCGGCTACCTCGTGCTCGAGCTGTTGCCCGGGCTCGATCTCGCCCGCGTGTTGCGCGGGTTGGCCCCCGACCCCGAACGCCCGCCGCGGCCCGAGGAACGCGCCGCGGCTCTGCGACGCTTGCTCGGGACGCCGGCGGGGGATGCCGAGGACCTGCTCGCCGGCTCGGACTGGTTCCGCGTCGTGGCCCGCATCGGCCAGCGACTGGCCGCGCACCTCGAGCTGGCCCACGCCAGCGGCCTGCGGCACCGCGACATCAAACCCTCCAACGTGCAGCTCCTGCCGGGCGGCACGCCGCTCTTGATGGACTTCGGCCTCGCCGCGCGGGCGGGCGGGAGAGGGCTCGCGGGCACGGAGGGTGGCCCCGAACCCCTGCGCGGCAGCCTGCCCTACCTCGCCCCCGAGCAGGCGCGTTCGCGCAGCACCGGCACGGACCCGCGCAGCGACGTCTACCAGTTGGGTCTGGTGCTGCACGAGCTCGCCTGCCTGCGACCCGCCCGGCCCCGGCCCGAAGGCCCGCTGCAGGAACTCGGCGAGTGGCTGGCGCGCGCGGCCGGCGGCGGCGTGCGCCCGCTCCGCGAGGTCGAGCCGCGCGCACCGCGCGCGCTGGCGGCGATCCTCGACCACGCGTTGCGCGTCGACCCCGAGCGCCGCTACGCCTCGGCGGGGGCGCTCGCCGCGGACCTCGGGCGCCTGCTCGAGGACCGCGCGCCGCTGCACGCCCCGCTCCCGCTCCGCGAACGCGTGCGCCTCGTCACGCGCCGCCAGTCCCGTCGGCCGACGAGCTACCTGGCGGCGGCGGCGCTGCTGGCCCTGGTCGTCGGCCGGCAGCTCGCCGGGGGCGACGAGCTCGAGCTGACGCCCATCCTCTGGCACACCGGGCTCTCGACGCCGACCCACGTGACGCCGGGCGAGCCCCTGGACGTCGCCGGCCCCACGGCCCTGGGCGTGGACCTGGTCTCGTCGACCCGCACCTGGCTCTACGCGCTCTCGATCTTCGAGGACGCCCAGGGCGTGCGCCGCGTGCGCGCGGTCAGCCCGGAGTTGCTCGGCGCGCCCGAACCCGCGCCCCCGGGCCGCTTGGGCCTGGAGCTCGCCGCCGGGCGCACCAGCGTCGTGTGCGCCTGGCTCCTCGAGCCCGAGGCCGTCGAGGGCTTCGTGGCCTTCGCGTCCGGCGCGCCCCAGCCGTTGCTCGAGCGCTGGATCGGTGCCATCGCGGTCCGCGACGAGCGGCTCCTGGGGGCGATGCCCTGGGAGGAAGCCCAGGAACTCGGCCGCTCCTTGCTCGCGACCTCGCGCGGCGAGGGCGGCGCGCGCCTCGATCCCGCCCTGCGCGAGCGCCTGTTCGCCGGGCTCACCGCTCGGCGTCCAGCGGACGACGACCCCTGGCAGCGCCTGGGCGTGCGCTCGCTGGGCTTCCTCGCACCCGTGCGGCAGCCCGAGTCGCGGCGTTGAGATGCGTGCGCGGGGCTCCTCCCTGCCGTTCACAGGAGGTCCGCGGTGAAGGCCGAGCAGGCTCCCCCTGGCGCGGGCGGGTGCGGGCAGGGGAGAATCCCTGGCATGGCCGTCGAGCTTCCGAACGAACCGAACCGTTGGGATGAGGCGACGACCGAGGTCCTGTTGAGGTCCGCCCAGGCCGGCGAGAGGGATGCGCGCGAGGAGCTCTTCGCGCGGTACCGTCCGCGGGTCCTGGCGATCGCCCGCAGCCGCCTGGGTCACAACCTGCGTCGGGCCCTGGACTCCCAGGACCTGGTGCAAGAGGCGCTGGTGGAGGCGGCGCGCGATCTCGAGCGCTTCGAGTGGCGTGGCGAGTCGAGCCTGATCCGCTGGATGGCGCGCCTGCTCGAGCACCGTGCGACGGCCCAGGCCGATCGACTCGGGGCGCTCAAGCGCGACCGCAAGCGCGAGGTCTCGCTCGATGGGAGCAGCAGCGGCTCCTTGGGCCCGGGGCGCGACGCCAGCTCCATGGACCCCCTCGAGCAGGCCGCGCGCGGCGAGATGGAGGAGCGGGTGCGCCAGGCCCTCGACCGCCTGGCCGAGCGCCAGCGCGAGGTCATCCTGCTGCGCGACTACGCCGGGTGCTCGTGGGAAGAGGTCGCCCAGGAGCTGTCCCTCTCCAGCCCCGACGCCGCCCGCATGCTGCACGTGCGCGCGGTGGCCAAGTTGGGCCAGTTGCTGGGGGCGGAGGAGACGTGAGAAGCTCCCCGGCCCGATCCGCGATCGGATCGAAGGCCCCACGGAGGTTCGCGTAGCCCGCCCCCATGCAACCCTCCCTGCCCTACCGTCGGACCCAGCGCGCCCCCTTCTTCGCGGGCCTGGCATTGGTCCTGTGCGCCTGGCTCGTGATCGCCGCCCTGTGGATCGAGTGGCACCCCGCGCTGGTCCTCCCCTTCGCGGTGCTGCTCTACGTCACGTTGGCCTTCCCCTCCCTCACGGTCGAGGTCGTGCCCGGGGAGGCGCGCCTGCGCTTCGGCCTGATCGGTCCGCGCAAGCGCATCCCCCTGGCGGGGCTCCGCACGGCCGAGCCGGTGCGCAACTCCTGGCTGACGGGCTTCGGGATCCGTTGGTTTCCCGGCGGCTGGATGTGGAACATCTGGGGCCTCAGCGCGGCCGAGCTGACCTTCGAGGGCCGCCGCGGCCGTTTCCGCATCGGCACCGACCGGCCGGGCGAGCTGACCGCGGCCCTGCTGCACGCCCGCGATCAGGGCGGCGGGCCGGGTAGGCGGTAGCGGATTTCGAGCCGCGGGCGCAGGGTCGGATCGGCGGATTCGCGCGAGTCGACGCGCCGCGAGCCGCCGACCGTCTGTTCGTCGCCCAACAGCATCCAGCCGTGGTTGCGACCGGGGCTCTTGAGCCACAGGCGCACGTCGCGCGCCAAACGCTGGGGGTGGGTCAGCGTGTAGGCTCCGGGCGCGTTCACGGTGGTCGTCGCCGAGGCGGGCGGCAGCAAGTCTCCACCCGGCCGATTCCACGCCAGCGTCGGGTAGCTGGCGTGCAGCCAGGTCACGTCGCCGGGTTGGGCGGGCGCGCCCTGGCCACCGGGGGCGTTCGAGGGGCCCTCGGTCCAGGCGCGGGTCGCGAGGTGCACCGCGAGTTCGACCGGCTCCCCGTTACCCCCGGTCACGTGCAGGACCAGGCGCGCCTCCTCGATGCGCGCCTGGGGCGGCAGGGCCGCGGCCACGTCGAAGCGCAGCAGGCCGCGGCGCAGGGACTCCGTGGGCTGATTGGTGCGGCCGGCGTGCAGGTAGAGGCCCTGGCCATTGGCCAGCGCGCCGGTGGCGCTCTCGATCAGGGTCGCGTCGGCCACGGGCTCGAGCACGACGACCTGCGTCGTGCCCTGGGGCGCGGGCGTGGGGCTCGCGAGCGCGAGCAGCAGCAGCGGGATGAGGAACTTCACGGGGCGAAGGTGACGCGCACGGCGTTCGAGAAGTTGAAGCTCGCTCCGCAGGGCCCACCGGGATCGCGGTGCCAGTTCTGGAAGTGCCAGGTCGAGCCGGGGGTGATGCAGGTGCCGCCGGGGACTTGGCAAGAGCTCGCCACGATGCCCGGGCCGAACTGGAGCGCGCCCTCGGGACCCGAGTTGCCGACGCCGAAACGCAACAGCCCGACGCCGCCCGCCCCCACGCAGCGCAGGCCGTTGCCGAAGGGCAACCCGATCTGGCCGCCGCCCATGTAGGTGAGCTGGGGCTGGTTCGGCGGCAGGTGCACCGCGCGCAGCACGAGGTCGTCGGCCGCCACGCTGTCGGTGCCCTGGCTGAAGAGCACCGCGCCCTTGCCCGCGGCATTGAGGCAACCGGCCTGCGGGTGGTCGTTCCCGCACGGGCAACCCACGCCGTAGCAGTAGGGCGTGCCCACGCTCGGCTGGGCGTCGAACTGCCGCATCATCTCGTGGTCCTCGTGCTCGAGGATGTGGCAGTGGTAGGAGAACAGGCCCGGGTAGCGCTCGAAGCGCGCGATGACGCGCGTGATCTGGAAGGGCGGCGCGTCGACCGTGTCCTTCCAGCCCGACTCGCCCGGCCGCGGCGGCAGGGGCGTGCCGATCGGCACCACGTCGTTGCCGACCAGGGTGAAGTCCTGGCGGTCGAGCACCTGGAACATCACCAGGTGCATGTGCATGGGGTGCGAGATCGCGGATTGGTTGACGAAGCTCCAGACCTCGATCGTGTCCAGCACGGGCAGCTCGGAGATGTGGTGCCACCCCATGCCGTTGATCAGCCACTTGAAGCCCGTGCAGGGGTCGCCCTGCACCTTGGCCAGGCGGAACTCGCGCTCCTCGACCGCCGCGCTCTCGAGCAGTTGTTCACGCGGCCGCAGCACCGGAGGGATCGGCCCGGTGAAGCCCGTGCCGGCGAGCACGATGAACTTCATCACGTTCGGCACGACCGAGGAGGGATCCCCGCCCGGGAAGGGCGCGGTGGCCGAGTTGAGCAGCAGCACCTCGGTCCCCGGCGCGTAGAAGGAGAAGTCGACGATCACGTCGGCGCGCTCGCCCGGTTGCAGGGTCAGCTCGTTCAGCGTCACCGGCGCGGGCAACAGGCCCCCGTCGCCGCCGATCTGCTGGAAGCTGGCGCCCGTCGAAGGCGAGAGCGACAGGGTCAGCGTGCGCGAGTTGCAGCCATTGAGCAGGCGCAAGCGGTACTTGCCGAGCTCGACGTAGTGGTAGGGCCAGACCTTGCCGTTGACCAGGATCGTGTCGCCGTGGACGTGCTCCTCCCACTGCGCGGGGTACACCAGGCTCCCGTCGGCCATGAAGCTGCGGTCCTGGATGACGAGCGGGAGCTCGTACCCGCCGGAGGGCAGGTTCAGGGCCTGCTCGTAGGCGTCGCGGATCAGGTAGAAACCCGCCAGACCCAGCCAGACGTTGAGGCGCGTGATGCCCAGCGCGTGGTCGTGGTACCAGAGCGTCGCCGGGAGCTGGTGGTTGGGGTACTCGAAGGTCTGCTCCTGGCCGGGCAGGATCGTGTCCTCGGGGTGTCCGTCGGAGTCGGCTGCGACGTGCCCGCCGTGCAGGTGCACCACGGTGCGCGCCGTGTCGCCCTCGTGGTTCGGTCCGTGCAGGCACAGGTCGACGGGCAGGAGATGCTGCGAGCGCAGGTTGCCCTGCGAGTCGCGCAGGTCGTTGATCCAGCGCACGCGCACGAGCTGATCGACGCTGGCCTCGATGGTCGGGCCCGGATAGGTCCCGCCGTAGCTCCAGAGCGTGGTGGGGGGCAGATCGCGGTGCAGCTTCTGCTGGATCTGGACGATCGGGATCGTGTAGTCCGCCGCGCCGCCCGGCACGCCGCTCGTGGGCTGGGCCACCGCCGGGAGGGGCAGGGGATCGACGAAGGGCGTCAGGACGAGCGGGCACAGGTGCATCGAGCAGGGCACGTCGTTGCCTTGATAGCTGCCGCCCTGCTGCGCGCACTCGGCTGCGGTCAATACCTGGCAGGTGCCGTTGCCGAAGCAGCAGGCCCCGGTCGGCTGCGGGCAGGGGTTGGGCGTGCACAGCGCGCCGTCGCCCTGATAGACGCCACCCAGCAGCGCGCAGTCGCCCGAGGAGAGCAGCACGCAACCGCCGTTCGGCAGGCAGCAAGCTCCGCCCCCCGAGCCGGGCGTGAAATCGATCGTGAGCTGCGGGCGCCGGCTGGCGGTGCTGGCCGTGCGGCCGTCGAAGCGCTTGGCCGAGAGCTCGACGGCCTCGTTCCCGAGCACGAACCAGCCGAAGTTCGTGGTGGGGTCGTTGACCCAGGTCTGCACGTCGGCGGCGAGGTTGGCTCCGCTCCAGGTGTAGAAGCCGGTGCCGGCCACCGGCAAGCTGGCGCTCGCCAGCGGGTCGAAGTCCCCGCCAGGGCTGGTCCAGAACGCGCTCGGGTAGAAGGTGTGCAGCCAGGTGGCGTCGTTCACCATCGCGGCCGTGCCGTTGCCCTCCTGGCCGGGTGCGACCGACGCGCCCTCGCCCCAGTCGGCGAGCGCCAGGTGCAGGCCGACCGGCTCGCTCCCGGCCTGGGTGCGCGACATGTAGAGGCGCAGGCTGACCGAGTGGATGACCGACCCGGGCGGGATCACCGCGCCGACGTCGAAGGCCACCAGGCCCCGGCGAATGTCCTCGCCCGCGACCTGCAGGGTTCGGCCGGCGAAGAAGCGCTGCCCCGAGCCGTTGGCGAGCTGCCCGCTCGGATGCTGGTACAGGGTCGCGTCCTTGCTTGCCACGAGGGTCAGGACGTCGGCCTGGAGGGGGAGCGGGCCGAGCACGAAGAGCCCGACGGCGCACGCGGCGCGCTGGAGGAGAGCCATGGGGGGACTGGCGGCCGCCGCCGGGTTCGGGGAGACGACGGACCGCGCCCACAAACGGTATCCCGGATCCGACGGCGCGACAGGGGCCGCAGGGCGTAGCGCGCCTCGCCGCAGTGGGGCCCATGCCCGTTCGCTCCGCTCCGGGTGGGCTTCGAAGCGTGCTCGCGTGACTCGATCGGGTACGGGGCCGCGCTCGATCCGAGGCGCGGGCGCCGTTCAGCCGTCGCCCGTGCGCTGGATCGTGCGATCGGGGTCGTGCCCCGTCGCGCCGGAGAGCCCAGAGTTCTGGGCGCCCAGCCCACGGGTCGTGCCGGTCTCGAGGATCGTGATCTCGCCCTTCTCGACCAGCGCCACGAGCGGCGGATGCTCGACCGCCTTGGAGCTGGCCTCGCCCGTCTTGCCGGGCGAGAGGCGCAGGAACTTGCCGCCGGGCAAGGGCACCTTGATGGGTCGCTTCGTGTTGTTGCGGATGGTGGCCATGGCCCTCACGCCTCCAGGCGTCGCACCACGATATCGAGGATCAGCGCTTCCTGGGAGGCCGCTTCGGTCTGGATGGCCCGAGCCCGGGCCAGATACTGGTCGGCCAGGCGTCGATCGGAGAGGCCTCGGACGTTGGTCTTGACGTTGAGGTAGGCCCCCATGACCGCCGTGCGGGCGCACAGGGCCCCGACCCCGGCGTCGGAGACCGAGCTCTCGAGGCCCATCTCGGCCATGGCCTTCACGACGCTCAGCGATTCGAGGGCGAGCTCCATGACGGCCAGCGGAACTTCGATCGCGCGGCAGGTGGCGGCCTCGAGCGCGGCCTCGCGGGCAGCCTGCTCGGCGGCGCTGGCGCGCGGCATCCGCATCGCCGCGAGCACCGCGTCGAAGGCGCGCGTGTCCTCGTCCACCAGGCGCAGCAGCCCGTCGTAGTGGCCCTTGCCGCGTTCGGCCCACTCCGAGAACTCCTCCCAGCGCTCGTCCCAGCCGCGTTTGTGCGACGAGAGGTTCGCCACCATCGTGCCCAGGGCCGCGCCCAGGGCGCCGACGGCGGCCGCCACCGAGCCACCGCCGGGGGCCGGGGCCTCCGAGGCGGTGACGTGCGTGAACGAGGCGAGGTCCAGGTCGACCAGGCGCCGCTCGCCGCGTCGCTCGGCGAGCACGTACTCGATGATCTTCTTGCGCGGGTCGAAGGGCGCGAGGTCGTCGAGACCCATCGACTTGACCGCGATCTGGATCAGCTCCGCATCGCTCACGCCGGTCGAGCGCTGCTGCTTGCGCAGGAAGTAGCGCCCCGCCTCGAGCAGCGCGCGCAGCGGCAGCAGGCCGACGACCTCGGAGCCGGTCACCCGCAGGCCGCGATCGCGCGCCTTCTCGCAGCACTCGTCGAAGGCGACGTGCAAGGGCGTCACCGCGAGGTCGGTCAGGTTCATCGAGATCTGGGCGATGCCGTACTCCTCGATGAACCAGCCGATGGCCTTGACGGCCTTGAGCGATCCGGGGATCCACAGCGTGCGGCCCTGCTCGTCCTTGGCGATCGGGCCGCTGAGCGGATCGCCGACGCGCTTCTCGCGCCCCTTCTCGCGCACGTCGAAGGCGATCGCGTTCGCGCGGCGCGTCGAGGTCGTGTTGAGGTTGACGTTGTAGGCGATCAGGAAGTCGCGCGCCCCGACCGCCGTCGCCCCCGAGCGCGGGTTGAACTTCGCCGGTCCGAAGTCGGGCTTCCAGCGCGGATCGGCGAGCTTCGCCTCGAGCCCTTCGTACTCGCCCGCGCGCACCGCGGCCAGGTTGCGCCGCTCGGGGCTCGTCGCGGCGTGCTCGTAGCAGTAGATCGTCAGGCCGACCTCCTCGCCCAGACGCCGCGCCAAGTCGCGGGCGTAGGCCGCGGTCTCCTCCATCGTCACCCCCGAGACCGGCACCAGCGGGCACACGTCCATGGCGCCGAAGCGCGGGTGCTCGCCGGAGTGCTTGCGCATGTCGATCAGCTCGACGGCGGCGCGGCCGGCCTCGAGCGCGCCCTCGATCACCGCCTCGGGCGCGCCGACGAAGGTCACGACCGTGCGGTTCGTGGCCTTTCCGGGGTCGACGTCCAGGAGCTCGACGCCCTCGACCGCGGCGATGCGCTCGGTGATGCGGCGGATGAGCTCGGGGTCGCGGCCCTCGCTGAAGTTGGGCACGCACTCGATCAGTCGTTCCATGGGAGGTCCTCGGGAGTTGGGGGCGAACATTCTCCACCCCCGGCCCCGCCCGGTCGAGGCCGAGCCCCGAACCCCACCGGCGGCCCACCGCGAGAGCCCCCACGCCCCGGGCGCCGGACCCCGCGCTATCCTGCCCGACCGCCCGCCGTTCGGCGGGCCCTGTTCAACGACCCGACTCGCCACCTCCGCGCCCCACGCGGCGCCCGACCCCCAGGGGGGAACCCATGAAGCTGCGCACGATCGCCCTCGCTCTCACCCTGCCCGTCCTCGCCTTCTCCGCATTCGCCGTCTCGACGCGCGCCCTCGCGCAGGACGAGATGCTGGCCAAGCCCACCAAGCAGCACGAGATGCTCGAGCGCTGGGCCGGCACCTGGAACGCGACCCTCGACATGCCCATGGCCGGCGTGAGCGGATCGAAGGCCGTGCTCGAGCGCAAGCTGGTCGGCAAGCTCTGGATCGTCGACGACTACCGGGGCGAGATGATGGGCCTGCCGTTCCACGGCCACGGCATCACGGGCTACGACCCGGAGAAGCAGAAGTTCGTCGGCACGTGGGTCGACTCCTGGACCGACCGCATGGTGACCATTGAGGGGGCCTACGACGAGGCCACCAAGACCCTGCGCTGCGAGGTCCCGGGCAAGAACCCGATGACCGGCGAGCCCCAGGTCGAGATCCACGAGACCAAGATCGTCGACGACGACACCCAGCAGTTCCGCATGCTCTGGCCCGGCGAGGGCGGCGAGCTCTTCGAGGCCATGACGATCCGCTACGAGCGCAAGAAGTGACCGCCAGCCCCGAGCCCCTACCCGCCGAGGAGCGCGTCGAGCTGCGCCCGGTGCTCGAGGAGGACCTGCCCGTCCTCTTCGAGCACCAGCTCGACCCCCTGGCGCGCCACCGCGTCGCCTTCGCGGCCGAGGACTCGACCGACCGCGCGTCGTACCTCAAGCGCTGGCGCGGGCACCTGGTCGACGGGGCGATCGTGATGCGCGCGATCCTGGTCGACGGGGAGCTCGCCGGGCACGTCGTGGGCTTCGAGCGCAACGGCGAGCCCGAGGTCGGTTACTGGCTCGCGCGCCCTTTCTGGGGCCGCGGCATCGCCACCCGGGCCCTGCGCCGATTCCTGCTCTCACACGCGGTGCGCCCACTCCAGGCCCGCGTGGCGTCGGACAACCTGGCCTCCCTGCGCGTGCTCGAGAAGTGCGGCTTCCAGATCCTGCGCACCGAGCGCGCCTACTCCAACGTGCGCGGCGTGGAGGTCGAGGAGCGCATCCTCGTCCTGGACGCACCCTGAAGTCCGCCCCCGGGAGGTCCCGGCCGGGCCTGCCCGTCGTACAACGGGAAACCCCCACCGGATCCGCCATGCGAAGCCCCGCCGTCCTCTCGTTCTTGCTCCCGCTCGTCGCCTGCGCGCCCCAGGGCGCCCGCACGGCCCCCGAGTCCACCGAGGCCCCGGACCCCGCCCAGGCCTGGGCGCCGCCCGATCGCGAGTCGCTGCGCGCGCGCCTCACCCCCATGCAGTACCGCGTGACCCAGGAGGACGGCACCGAGCCCGCCTTCCGCAACGAGTACTGGGACCACAAGGAGCCCGGCCTGTACGTCGACGTGGTCTCGGGCGAACCCTTGTTCCTGTCCCTCGACAAGTACGACTCGCGCACCGGCTGGCCGAGCTTCACGCGCCCGGTCTCGTCGCAGGCGCTGGTCGAGGCGAAGGACGTCTCCCACGGCATGGTCCGCACCGAGGTGCGCTCGGCGCGCGCCGACTCACACCTGGGACACGTGTTTCCCGACGGCCCCGCGCCGACCGGGCTGCGCTACTGCATCAACTCCGCCGCCCTGCGCTTCGTGCCGCTCGCGCGCCTCGAGGCCGAGGGCTACGGCGAGCTTCTGACGCGCTTCCCCGCCGAGTTGCGCGGCGAGTCGGCTCCGGACGCAGCCTCGACGCCCGCTCCCCGCGAGCCCGGCCGCGAGACCGCGATCCTCGCCGGCGGCTGCTTCTGGGGCATGGAGGACATCCTGCGCAAGTGGCCCGGCGTGCTCGAGACCGAGGTCGGCTACAGCGGCGGCCACGTCGAGAACGTGACGTACAAGCAGGTCACCACCGGGACCACCGGCCACGCCGAGTCGATCCGCATCGTGTTCGACCCCAGCCGTCTCCCCTTCGGCGAGCTGCTGGACACGTTCTTCCGCATGCACGACCCCACGACCCTGAATCGCCAGGGCAACGACCGCGGCACGCAGTACCGCTCGGCCATCTTCTACACGAGCCCCGGCCAGAAGCTCGAGGCCGAGCGCGCGATCGCCCGCGCCACCGCGTCGGGCCGTTGGAAGCGCCCGATCGTGACCGAGGTCACCCCCGCCGGCCCCTTCTGGCCCGCCGAGGACTACCACCAGGACTACCTCGAGAAGAACCCCGGCGGCTACACCTGCCACTTCCTGCGCGACTGAGAGTCGGACGGGCTTGAAGAGCCCGTCCCAAGACCTGGCGCGCCCCGTGGCCGCGCTGGAGCTCGCGCCCGCGGCGTTGCAGCTCCTCCGAGTATTGCAGGCGAATACGCGTCGTCGCTGCGCCTTGCGGATCGCGGCCCCAGCGCGCCCGCGGGGCGCGCCAGATCTTCGGACGGGCTCTAAGGAACGAACACCGCCTCGAGGCCGTGCGAGAAGTTGAAGCCCGCGCAGGCACTCGCCGGGTCGCGATACCAGGACTGGAAGCGGCGCACGTCGCCGGCTTGCCAGCCTCCGATCGACGCGAGGCTCGGCCCCCAGGAGGCATTGCCGCCGGGATCGGGCATGCGAACTCCGAGGCGACGCACCCCGCCGCCCGCGCAGCGCAAGCCGGCGCCGAAGGGTGTGCCCTGACCTCCGTTGACGGCGTTGAGGCCGGCGAACAGCAGGACCGCTTGCCCGGGCAGGAGATTCGACGAGCTGAAACCCAGGTCGTCGGCGGCCACGCTCGTCGAGCCGGATGAGGCCAGCAGCGCCCCGGCTCCGGTCGAGTTCGCGCAGCCCTCCGTCGGCGCGGCGGCGTTGCCGCAGGGGCAGGCTCCCACGGTGCCCGCGCAGAACGCTCGCAGGCCGCCGATCGTCACCGCGGCGAATGCGGAGATGTCCCCAGTGATGTCCGTCCCGGGTTGATAGAAGTCGAGTACCTGGGTGCGACCGAAGCTGCCCGAATTCGCCAGGAAGTGCACGCCCGTCGCGGCGCTCGGCTCGAGGGCCAAGAAGCGGAAGGTCGTCACCCGCAGGCCCGGGTCCATGGGGATCGTGGCGGGCAGGTTGATCTGGGAGAGGGCCGTGAAGAGGGCTTGGCCATCCGTGAGATCGAGGTTGATGCCATCGGGGTCGGGGAGGAAGCCGGCCACGAACCAGGCGTAACCCGCGCCCGTCGTGTCGTGCCCGAGCAATCGGAGCACGCCGGGGTCGTAGGAGAGAACGACATCCAGTGCGCCGGCTTCCGTGGGAGTGTCGTCCTGGGCGGTCGCTATGAGACGCACCTCGACGATGTCGCCCACCTGGGCGTAGGGGACGACGGCTTCCAGGCCGAGGTCGGCGTCACCCAGGGCGAGGGCGGGAACCGCCTGCAGGAGGCACAGGAATGCGATGGAGTGGCGGTGCATGGACTTCAGAGCGTGAAGGTGGCCGCGAGGCCGTTCGTGAGATTGAACCCCGATCCGCAGGGACCCGCGAAAGGGTCCCGGAACCAGGCCTGGAAGTAGTACGTGCCGCCTACCTGGATCCGGCCCGGCAGCGGAAAGTTGGCATGGGAGTGGGCGACGATGCCCGGCCCGAGCAGCAGGGTGCCCGATGGGCCCGCGTTGACCGCCGGGTTGAAGCGCTGGAGCCCCGTGGCGCCCGCGGAGACGCAGCGCAGGCCATCGCCGAAGGGCAGGTTGATCTGCCCACCTCCGACGATGAACAGGCCGAACTGGAACGGAGGTACCTGAGTCGCGCTGAGCAACAAGTCGTCGTCGGCGACGCTCACCGAGCCACTGGCCTGTAGGAGCGCGCCGGATCCAGTCGAGTTCGCGCAGCCCTCACCGAGTCCACCGGCATTGCCGCACGGGCAGGCGGCCGGTTCACCGAAGCAGAATGCGGTCGGCGGTCCCACGATGCGGACGGTCGCGACGTCAGCGATGTCGCCCGTCACCTCGACCCCCGGCGCGGCGTAGGGGTAGACGGCCGTGCGGCCGAAGAGGCCGAGGCTCGGAGTGAAGGCGAGCGGCGTGGCGGGCGTCTCTGCGAGGGCCACGAAGCGCAGGGTCGTGATGATCGAGCCTCCCGGCTGGGCCAGGCCGGGTGCTCCCGGTTGAACCAGGGCCGTGTAGAGGCCGTCGCCGTCGCTGAGGTCGGCGTTGATGCCGTCGGGGTCGAGCAGGAAGCTCGAGGCCAGCCAACTCCCGCTCGCCAGCGCATCGTCGACGCCCAGCAGCAGCAGGAACTGCGGATCCCAGGCGAGAAGCGCGTCGATCGCGCTGAACTGCACCGGCTGGACGCCGTCCGAGAAGGCGACCAAGTGGATCTCGACCTGGTCCCCGACCGCGACGGTGCTCGAGGTGGGGCTGAACCGCAGGTCGACGGCCTGGGCGCGGGCTTGGGGAGCGAATCCCGGCGCGACGAGGGCCGTGAACGTCGCTGCGAAGGAGAGCAGGGGCCGCCGGACTTGCATGGGAGGACGGGGTTTGCCGTTGATCGGTGGGATTCGAGCGAGTCCGGAGGGACTCTCCCGGAGAGGGTCCGGTCGAGTCCCCCCGCTTGGAGCGACGCAGCCCACCACAGCGGTGGGGGGAGCGCGCGGTGCTCGGCCGGCCGTCCAGCCGAGCACCGGTCGTTCACGGGGCCAGATCTCGGCCCCGCCTGGCGGTCAGCGGCGCATGCGCTCGGAGAGCGCGTTGGGGAGACCCCAGCGACGCTCGAAGATGCGCACGTCCTCGCGATCGATCCAGCCGTCGCCGTTGAAGTCGACGCTGGCCTGCATGCTCGTCGTCACGCGCCGGCGCACCCGGTCACTGGCGTCGGTGGGACCGATCTCGGGGAGCGGACCCAGGCATCCGCACGCGCTCGTGCTCAGCCAGTTGGCGGTCAGGAACGCGTAGTCCGACGAGCCGACCGCGCCGTTGTTGTCGAAGTCCGCATCACGCGTGCCGTCCCAGGCGCAGTCCCCGTCGGCGGCCAGTTGTCCGAACTGGAACAGGAACCAGGTCACGTCGTTGATGTCGACGTCGCCGTCGTTGTCGGTGTCGCCGCCGTGTAGCTGGACGACCGAGTCGCCCACGTACATCGTACCGCTCATGTCGAGGCTGAGCGTGGTCGAGGCCCACAGCGTGTGTTGCTCGTCCTTGACGCACAGGCTCGACCAGTTGCCACAGGGCAGCTCGATCAGGCCCGAGAAGAAGCCGGAGGCGTCGAAGGGCAGTTCGACGTCCACCCCGCTCCCGCACGAGTTCGGCACGAATCGGATGCAGCGCTCCACGGCGGTGTTGACGCCGACGAGCTGCAACTCGACGTAGACCAGGTTGGTCGACGTGACGGTGATGTCGAAGGTCTCGACCGCCTCGTTGCCGCATTCGTCCGTCGCGATGCAGGTCACCGTGGTGGTCTGCCCGGCGGGGAAGGCGGTCCCGGGCGGCGGGAAGCACTGCACAGTGACGTCTCCGCAGGTGTCGAACGCGAAGGGTGGCGTGAAGTTCACGACCGCACTGGCGCATCCGCCACCGACACCTGCATCGGCCGGAACGATGAGATCCGCCATCGGCGCCAGGATCGGCGGCGTGGCGTCCGCCTGGATCGATGCGGCGTCCACCAAGTTGGTTGCGACCGCCGAGCCCTGGAAGCTGAGCTCCGAGTCGAAACTCTGCGTCAAGTCGAAGATCACGCTAGTGGGGTCGCACTCGGCCGCGACGGTGAAGATCAGCGTCGCGAGGAGCGCGTCCTCGTCGTGCGTGTCCGGGCTACCGATCATCACCGATCCGTCCACCCGAAGTTGCCCGGGAGCCACCTCGGCGCCCGAGACGCTCTGGATGTGGAGCGGGAATGGAGCCGCGCTGTAGCCGCTCGCACTGCCCTCGTAGGTGAGGCGAGTGGGATCGAAGGCGAGGAACGCCTGGTAGCCCGTCACGTCCGTGGCGAGGTTGCGCATCCACAGCTCGACCGCGATCTGGACTCCGGGCAGGTTGCACAGGGCATCCTGCTGGCAGGCCGGAGCTTCGAGGCTGAGGCTCGTTCCATCGCGAACGAGGACCGCGATCTCGGTGCGGGCGATTTCGACCAGGCCGTCGTAGGCGGCGAGGTAGAAGTCGTACCGACCCGGAAGCGTCGGGTCGAAGCCGTCGAACGGGGCTTCGTTGAAGAACTCGGGGTTCCACGAGTTCTGAGCCAGGTTGTTCGCCGCTAGCAGGGACGCGTAGGCGCCCGAGCTCCCGGCCGTGCTGCCCCCGCCCGAACCGGTCGAGTTGTCGCCGATGGCGTGATCCCAGAAGGGCATCACGAGGGGCGCCGTGAAGGGCAGCGTCGAGTTGAGGGCGATCGGATCGAAGGCGAGGGTCTGCGACCCGGCCCCCGCGTCGAAGTCCATGCCGAGCTCGTAGGTCAGGTCGTCGAGCTTCAGGCCGCTCGCGCCGTCGTGATCTGTGTTGATCGACCACTCGATGTTCCAGCGCGCGGTCGTGCTGGAAGCCCAGCCCGGGAGACCCGGTCCGCTGGGGAAGCCGGCCTCGTACGTGTAGGTGCCGTCGCCGTTGCTGTGGAAGACGTTCTGTGGCTGGTTGCTCGAGTCGAAGCGCAGCTTCGCCCGCATGCCCAACTCGACTCCACTCCCGCGGACCGTGGTGAAGGACCCGTTGACGTTGCCGCTGCCGAAGATGACGGCGTTGGTGACGTTCTGGTCGAACTCCTCGACCGCCACGGCGAACACGGTGATCGCCGTGCGAGCGACCTCGAGGGGGCCGTCGAACGCGGCCAGACTGAACTCGTAGCGACCTTGCACGCTGGGGTCGAAGCCGTCGAAGGGGGACTCGTTGAAGAACTCGGGGCTCCAGGAGTTCTGGGCCAGGTTGTTGGCCCCGAGCAGGGCCTGATAGGCCACCAGGCTGCCCGCCGTCGTGCCGCCGCCGGGGCCCGTCGCGTTGGTCCCCGTGGCGTGGTCCCAGAAGACCTGGGTGAAGGGCGTGTCGTAGGGCAGCGCCGAGTTGGGCCCGATGGGGTCGAAGACGAGCGAATTGGCCCCGACCCCGGCCTCGAAGTCCATGCGCAGCTCGTAGGTGAGATCCTCGAGCTTGAGCCCCGAGGTGCCATCGAAGTCGGTGTTGACCGACCACTCGATGTTCCAGCGGGGAGTGGTGCTGGAGGCCCAACCCGGCAGGCCAGGGCCCGAGGGCGCGCCCGCTTGGAAGGTGTAGGTGCCGTCCCCGTTGCTGTTGAAGACGTTCTGAGGCTGGTTGCTGGAGTCGAACCGTAGCTTGGCACGCAGGCCGAGCTCGACGCCCTGGCTGCGTGCCACCGTGAACGAACCGTTCACGTTGCCCGAGCCGAAGATCACGTTGCTCGTGACGTCCTGGTCGCAGGCCAGGTGGCTGCTGCCGAAGGTCGTCACCGAGCCGGGACGATAGAAGCTCGTCTCGAGCTGGTTGACGTACACGTTGCCGTTGGCGTTCGCCGACCCGATGCCGAGCTGGATGCTGGTGACGACCGCGCCCGGGGCGGTGACGAGGTCGTAGACGTCCTGGATGGTCTTGCCGCCGCTGAAGACGATGCCCGAGGTCGACATGTCGGCCAATGTCAGGGGCGTGCCGATCGTGCCGGCGCCCGCGACGCGGTCGAAGAACCACCAGCGGCCGGTGACGTGATCGACGTTCTCGGTGAACCAACTGCCGTTCGAGACCCCGCCGTTGAGGTTGCCGGGCTCGTAGATCAGCAGCTTGTCCCAGGTGTTCTCGCCGGTGCGCGGAGAAACCCCGGCCAGACCGAACTCCGAGGTCTTGACGCCGATCTTGAGTCCGGCCGTGACGCTCGGGGTCCCGGTTCCCATCCAGTGGTACTGCAGGGACATGCCCGGCCCGAAGGCCGCCGCGCCGGAGCAGTGTCCGGTGGGGTCGTCCTTGCGGTGACTGATGCTGCTCTTGCCGGCCGCCGCGGCGCCGATCCGGAGTTGAACCGCTCCGGAGTGGGTGCCCGCCGGGACCACGCCGGGCGCCGGGCCGAAGCGGATCTGGCGACGGATGTCGGCGTCGTGCGCGGGATTCCCCGACAGACCCTCGGGGGTGTCGGTCAGGACCGGGCTGACGAGGTTGGTCCCGGCGGGTTGGGTTCCGGTGCCATCGGCGCGCGTGTCGTCCGAGTGCCACCCGTTCTGCGAGAGCTGGCCGGTGTGCTGGGCTTGGCCGAGGCTCGACGTGCCGAGTAGGCACGAAAGGGCCAAGACCCTGGTGAGGGTTCGCATGCTGTCTATTCCTCCGTGGGATCTCGTTCTTCCTTCACGACCGACCGGCCACGGGCACGAGTCAGCCCGAGGTCGATCGGCGGAGAATGACGGAGGGGGCAGCCGCAACGGCGAAGGGTCGCAACCTCGGTTCGGTCGAGGCGCATCCTGGATCCCGACCCCAGGTGGGATCGGGCTCGAGCCCAGGAAGCGAAGCGCCCTTCGATCGCCGTCGAAGGAGGCGGCCCTCGGTGGGGCCGCGCCATCTCTCTCTCTCTAGCGACGGACCCTACTCAGGTCCGCGTCAGAGGTCAAGCCCCGAAACCCGAACGTATCCTCGCGGCAGAGCCACGCCGGCGCGCGTGGACGGGTTCAGCCTCGACCGCTGCCCGCTCAAGGCCATCCGAGACGGGTCCCGCGGATGAGGACGCCCGGCGTCGGGGGGTCGAGGCAAGCCGGGGAAGCGCGTCGCGACGCTCAGGATCGGAGGGTAGGGGACGTCCAGGCCAGGTCGCTCCACGCTGCAGGGAGTCGAGGACGTGGGGCGTGCTCCGGTGCAGGGGTGGATCGGGCCCGTACGGCGGTACACGGCGGTGCACTTCAACTCCGTGCGCGCCACGGACTTCGTCCTGGATGCGAGTGGGGCATGGCGGTCGGTTGCCCACCAGAGCAGTGCGAGTCTCTCGGTGCTGCATGTCGCAGCCGGCGGAGTCGCCTCGCCACGGCTCATCCCGAAGGGATTCCTCGAGATCCGCAGCTTCGTGTTCGGTACGGCTTTCGAGTCGCACAAGCGCATCATGCTCGTCGATACCGATAACGTCGGCGTGTTCGACGGCCCTCCGTTGGTCGGCGACGATGCGTTCTTCGAGTCTCAGGGGCTCGACCGCTTCGAGGATTGGATCAGCCTCTACAGGTAGGCCGCTCTCGCGGGCGCGCCGCAGGCACGGGTTCGTCCACCCCGGTCCCGTGGGGGCGGTCTCCTCCCCGATCACTTTGACCTTCGATCGTCAGATCGGGTAAGGCGCCGGGTAGCCCATCCAGCCGGCTCCGCGGCGGAGGGTGTGCTGGTCGTCGGGTGGGGCCTGGGGTAGGGGCGGATCGGGGCCGTGGAGGTCGCGGAGGGAGGCGCCGATGCCGAGCAGGACGGCGGCGCGCGATTCGGGCGGGATGGAGGGGTCGGAGGGCAAGTCGAAGGGGGCGCGGCCATTCCGCGCGCCCTCGAACTCCGCCAGGCCCCAGCCCACGCCGAACCAGAAGTCGGCGTCGTGCGGGTCGGGGAGCTCCGCGAGCACGCGCCCGAGGAACTCGCGGTCGGCCTCGAGGCCGCGGGCGAGGAGACGCCCGGCCTGGGTGCCTAGGCCGCGGCGGTAGCTGCCCAGGAGCTCGGGGGGAATGGCGAGGGCGATGGCTCCGCTGATGCCCGCCATGTGGGGCAGTAGGTGCACGAGGGGGAACTGCACGTCGAGGCACAGGCCCTCGATCACCCAGGGCACGAGGGGATGGCCCTCGTCCGCGAGGGCCGCCAGCTCGGCCGCCAACTCGTCGAGCTTGCCCTCGTTCGCGAGCAGGCGTCGCAGCAAGCTGCCCACGCCGCGGGCGAGCGCCACGCGCGCCTCGGGCGGATGTGAATCGAGCAAGGAGTCGAGCGGCAACCGCGCGCGGCCGGCGGGGGTCCCGGGCATCCCGAGGATCCACACCGCCCAGGCCGCGTAGTGGCCGACGCCGGCGTAGGCCTCGCGCCGGTGCGCGGGGGAGATGCCGCTCAACGATGCGCGCAGCACCTCGGGGTCCCAGTAGGGCAGACCGGTCTCTGGATCGCGCTCGGGGAAACGCATCGAGACGTTCGAGTACTGGAGGAACTGATGCCCCGGATACCGCCGACCCAGGCCCGTCTCGGGCGCCTGTGTGTCGACGATCGGCAGTGTCCAGAGCCCCGTCGCGAGCGCCAACGCGCCGAGCGCTCCACCCGCCGCCCGCGAGGTCAACGATCCGCGCAGGAGGTGCGCGCAGGCGAGGGCGATCACGATCGTCGCCACGAGGAAGTGTGGGACGAGATAACGGTAGGTGCCGATCTCGACCGGCGGCGCGTAGGGCGCGAAGCTGAAGTTGGTGGCGCTGATCACCAACGCGAAGAGCGGCAGGTAGACGAGGAACGGCAATGCCTGCAACGCCCCGAGCCGCGCGACTTCGCCGGCGCGGGCCTCCAGCGAGGGTTCGGCCAGCTTCAGGCGCCGCACCCGCGCGCCGAGGTCGAGGGCCAGCACGGCCCAGCCCACCGCGAAACAAGCCAGGAACAGCCAGCCCGCGAGACGGCCGGACAGCGGCCCGAAGTCCTCGAAGACCGCGGCGCGCGGCAGGACCTGGCCGAAGAAGGCGACCAGCCGCGCGCCGAAGTCCGGCAGGCCCCAGGGGTCCTCGCCGGTCACCTTGGCCTGCAGGAAGCCCCCCGGAGTGCCCCCCGCCTCGAGTTGGATCCAGAGCAACGGCGAGAGCCCGAGGGCGAAGCCCGCCAGGGCCGCGGGGAGATCGCGCAGCGTACGACCGCGCCGCACGAGCACGTGCAACAGGGCCAGCGAGGCGATCAGGATCACCGAGCCGAAGTAGACGAAGAGCGCGAAGCCCGCCGCGGCGGCGCTCGCCAGCAGGCGCCGCGGGCTCACGCCCCGTTGGTGCATGCCCAGGAAGAGCACCAACGCGAACACCTGGAAGGCGAGGTTCTCGAAGTGGTTGCCCTTCGCGAGCATCGAGTACTTGGTCAGCGTCGGCGGCGCGAAGGCGAAGAGGAACGCGAACAGGTTCGCCGCGCGCCGGTCGTAGCGTCGCTCCAGGAGGCGCCAGACGACGACGAGCACGACCAGGCCCAACAACGAGGGCACGAGCTTGAGCACGAGATAGCTCGACCCGAACGCCGCGTAGAGCGGCGCCGCCAAGAGCCCGGTGACGATGTGCCCACCGCAGTTGTCGTAGTAGCGCGCCAGGGGCTCGCCGCGCTCGCCGTTGGCGACGATTTCGGCCAGGTTGCCCATCACGGGCAGCTCGAACACGGGGATCGCGACCGCGTCGAAGTTCGTGTGCAGCACGAGCGCCCGGAGCACCAGGTAGCCGGCGACGGCCAGGAGCAGGGCGAGGGGCGGGCGGGCGCGCATGGAAGCGGACGGGGTCGGCGCGGCCCCCGAAATCGCCTGGACTCGGGGGGGCGCGCCGTCTTGGGGGGCCGGCAGTGTACGCCGTGCCCGGCCGCCTTGCCGCTCCGGGACGGGGGGGATACCTTCCGAAGCGGGAGGGGCCGCGAACGCGCGGCGTAATCGCATGGGGATCACGCGCACCTGGATGCTCTGGCGTCATCGCTCGCTCTGGCGTGATCCCGAGCGCGTCGTTCCGACTCTCGAGAGCTTCGCGGCGACCGAGGAGGACGGAGGCCGCGACCTCTCCGCCGCCGCGCGTCGGGCGCGGGACCCGGAGCTGCGCGCGCACCTCGAGCGCCACGCCCGCGACGAGGTGCGGCACGCCGCGCTGTTCCGCGCCCGCGCGGCGGAGCTCGGCGGCGCCGCGGCGGATGGGGCCCGACCCGACAAGCCCTATGACCTCTCGCGTGGCCGGCGCGCGGGCCAGCTCGACGCCCACGGCTTCCTCAACGCCGGTCTGCTGGGCGAGCAGGGCGAGGTCGAGTACGTCGCCATGCTGCACGTCGCCGAGCGCTGCGCCGCGCAGCTCTTCGAGGTGCACGCCGCGCTCACCGACCACGACCCGCGCACCCGCGCCGTGTTCGAGGAGATCCTGCGCGACGAGAAGTACCACGTCGCCTACACCCAGCGCTTCCTCGAACGCTGGCGTGCCGAGGGCCGCGGACGAGAGGTGGAGCGCGCCCTGGCCGAAGCGCGCCACTCGCGCCTGCGCGGCGGCTGGAAGCGCCTGGGCATGCGTTCGGGCGCGGGTTTCGGGCGCGTCCTGCTGCTGGCCTTCTACTGGACCGCCCTCGTGCCCTTCGGCTGGATCGCGCGCCGGCGTGCCCCGGGCGAAGGTTGGCGTGTCCCTCGCCCGGCGGGGAGCCCCCGCGCGCAGTACTGATCCCCTCCGAATGCGCATTCTGGGACTCTCCGCCTTCCACGGCGACTCCGCCGCGGTGCTCCTCGTGGACGGCGAGCTGATCGCCGCCGCGCAGGAGAGCTGGTTCACGCGTCGCGAGCCCGAGAGCGCCTTCCCGCGCCGCGCCGCGCGCGAGTGCCTGCGGGTGGCGGGGCTGCGCTCGGATCGAATCGACCAGGTCGTGTTGTGCCGCAAACCCCTGCTCGAGTTCGAGCGCGTGTTGGTCTCGCACCTGCGGGCCTTCCCGCGCTCGGCCCGCGGTTTCTCGCGCTCCATGTTCCTGTGGCTGGGCGATCGGCTGTGGATGCGCCACCGCGTGGCGAGCGAGCTCGAGCTGCCCTTCGATCGGGTGCGCTTCGTGCCCCACGCCCGCGCGCTGGCCACCGCGGCGTTCCACCAATCGCCCTTCGACGAGGCCGCGTCGCTGTGCCTCGACGGCGCGGGCGAGTGGACGACGGCGTCCCTGGGGCGCATCGGCCCCGCGGACCTGGCGGTCGAGGTCGAGCTCGAGCATCCCCACTCGCTCGTGCACTTCGCCGCCGCCGTCGCGCGCACCCTCGGGCTCGATCCCGATCGCGACCAGCGGCGCCTCGAGGGTCTGGCGGGGGAGGGGCGGCCGCGCTTCTTGGATTCGCTCGCGGCCTTGGTCCCCGCGGCGCAGGATGGTTCGTTCGCGCTCGCGCCCGAGGCCCTGGCCCTCGACGCGGAGGGCGTCGCGCGGAGCGGTGTCGGGCTCGAGCGCGCCCTCGGGCCGGCGCGCGAGCCCGGATCGAGCCCCGGCGAGGCCGAGCGCGACATCGCCGCGAGCCTCCAGCACCTGCTCGAGGAGCGCGTCCTGGCCTTGGCGCGGGAGCTCGCGCGCCGCACGGGCCTCCCCCGCGCGTGCCTCGCGGGCGAGCCCTTCAGCAACGGCCGTCTGCTCGCGCGCCTGGCCGAGGACGGGCCGTTCGAGGCGCTCTTCGCGCCGCCGGCGCCGGCCGGGCCCGCGGCCGCCCTCGGAGCGGCGTTGTGCGTGGCGCGCGAGGAGGGTGCCGAGCCGCGCGCGCTGCCGCCGCTGTGGAGCGGGGCGCTGCTGGCCGTCCCCGCGGACGGCACCGACGAACCCCTGCCGAAGGGCGTCGTCGCGCGCGAGTTCGCCGCCGCCGACGCGCTGCGCGCGGAGCTCGCCGCACGCCTCGGCGCGGGCCAGACGCTGGCCTGGATGCGCGGTGCGCCCGAGTGGGGCGCGGCGGGCCGCGGGCGGCGCAGCGTGCTGCGCGCCGCAGCGGGTCCGGGGGCACGCGAGGCCCTGTGTTCCGCGCTCGGCCTGGCGCCCGCGGGCCAGGTCGCGACCGTGCTCGTGCCCGCCGAACGATGGGACGAGTTCGTGGAACCCGTCCCCGCGGCGCGCCCTCTGGCGGGCCTCGGCTACGCCCCGCGGGCGCGCGCCGCGCTGATCGAGGCCGCGCCCTCGGCGGTCGCCCCGGACGGGCGTGCGACGGTGCGCGCGGTGGAACGCGAACACGATCCCGAGCTCCACGCCCTGCTCGGGTCGCTCGGCTCCACGAACGGTGCACCCTTGCTCCTCGAGGCACCCTTCGCGCAGCTCGGCAGCGCGCCGCCGCTCGTTGTCGGCGAGGCCCTCGAGGCCTGGCGACGCACGCGCGTCGGGGCGCTCGTGATCGAACGACGCCTCTATGGGGAAGGATGACGCCGCGCCACCACGCACACCAGGCCCGCGTCCGGGTCGGCGATGCCGCGCAGCGCCCAGGCCGCGCGACGGGCGAAGAGGCGCGCGCCGCGCGGCTCGGGGGTGGCGTCGAACAGGCTGGCTCCGCTCGCCGCGGGCGGCACGCTGCGCACCCAGCGGAACCCCAGACCGCGCAGCACGTCGAGCACCCAGGGCAAGGCCAGGTGTTGCTCGAGCGGATGGTGGTACTGGTCCTGGGTCCAGATGCGTTTCTTCTCGGGGTCGAGGTCGCGCCGCCGCAGCACGGGGTCGAGCCAGCTCGGGGGCTTGCCCAGGAGCCGCGTGAGGCGCTGGCGGCCGCGATGCACGAGCCGCGCGCGGTTCTCGTAGAACCCCAGGACCAGGAATCCTCCGGGCGCGACGCGGCGCGCGACCTCGGCGATCGCGCGGGCCGGGTCGGGCGTGTGGTGCACGACGCCGCGCGAAATCACGCAGGGCACGCTGCCGGCCTCGAGCGGCAGATCGAAGAGGTCGGCGCGCACGAGCTGGAGGTTCTCGATGCGCTCGCGAGCGCGAAAGGCCTCGGCGACCTCGAGCGAGGCGCGGCAGCCGTCCACGGCCACGACGCGCCGGCGCGGCGCGGCCAGGGCCAGGAAGGCCGCGAGCTGGGCCGTGCCCGCGCCCACCTCGAGCACGGCCGCGTCGGGCGGCAGGCTGGCGTCGAGGGCGGCCAGGAACGGCGCGCGGCGCGCGCGCTCGACCAGACGCGGTCCGTCGTCCCCGGGCGCGTAACCGGGAAAAGGGCTACGCTGGTAGAAGGCCTCGACGGCCGCGGCGCGGGCCTCGCGGGGGGCTTCGCCGAGCAGGTCGAGCAGCCCGTCGACGCGCGTGAAGGCCAGCGTGCAGCTCGGGCAGGCCGTCGTCGCGGCGCCGAGGGCACCCGCGCAACGCGGGCAGAAGGGATGGGCGCCTGACATGGGGGCGAGCGGGTCGCGCGCGGCCCGAGGGTAACGAAGCCGGCCTGGGCCGGGGAGCACGGAATGCGCTGGACACGTTCGATCGCCGAGGGATTCCGGACAGCCTGGGAGCTTCTGCGGGGCCTGTGGAACGGACCCTATTGGTACCTCGTGCCGCTGGTCGTCCTGTTGTTGCCGGCGGCGATCCTGTTCGTGCTCCTGCAGGCCGTCCCGTACGTCGCACCCCTCGTCTACTCGGTGTTCTGATCCGTGGGCAAGGCTGGGCTGGAATCCGGGTCGAAGAGAGAGCGCCGACGCGCGCCGCGGCTCGCGGTGCGCCTGGCCGCGACCGTGTTGGCCGGGCTGATGGGGCTCTTCCTGGCCGAGTTCGTCGCGCGCGCCCTCGACCTCGAGCCGCCCCCGCGGCCGGAGCGCGAGGGCGAGATCCTGCGCAGCGCCGCCGATCCGCGCCTGATCTTCGAGCCGCGCCCCGACTCGACCCTGCGCGTGCTCTACCGCGAGCGCCGAAGGGACGCGCCCCGGGTGGTCGAGATGCACGTCAACGCGCAGGGATTTCGCGGTCCGCTGGCGCGCGAGCCCAAGCCGGAGGGCGCGCTGCGCATCGCCTGCGTCGGTGACTCGCATACCTTCGGTTGGGGGGTCTGGGAACACGAGACCTGGCCCGCGCACCTGGCCCGCGAGCTGCGCGCCGCCCACCCCGAGCGCGACATCGAGGTCCTCAACTGCGGCGTCAACAACTACGACACCGTGCAGGAGGTGCTCTGGCTGCGCCAGCAGGTCCTGCCGTACGAACCCGACCTCGTGATCCTGCAGTTCTACGTCAACGACGCCGTGGTGCGCGGCGTGCCGGCCCTGCGCCCCCCCGCGCCGGATCGGCTGCTGATCTTCTTCACCCCGGGCCGCGGCGGTCGCATGGATGCCCTGCGCGCCCGTTCGCGGTTCCTCGACCTGGTCAGCGACGCGATCTACCGCCGGCGCGGCCTACGCTTCTACTCCGCCCAACGCGGACAACGCTTCGAGGACGACGAGCCCGGTTGGCGCCTGGTGCGCGGGGCGCTGATCGAGGCGCGCGACGAGCTCGCCGCGCGCGGGATCCCCTTCGTCGTGGCCCTCTACCCCTTCCTCGTGCGCGAAGGTCCCGGCCTCACCAGCCGCGCACCGTTCCGCAAGCTGATGGACTTCCTCGACGGTGCGGGCATCGCGTACGTCGACGCCGAACCGGCCTTCCTCGGCCACGACGTCGACCGCCTGCGCATCTCCGCCCACGACTACCACGGCAACGGCGAGGCCAACGCGATCTTCGCGCGCGCCGTTCTCGAGGGCCTCGAGCGACGCCCCCGCATCCGCGCCCTGCTGGCGGGCACCGACGGGTAGGGCGCGCTCGACTCCTTCATCGCTTCCGCAGGCCCTCCAGCGCCATCTGGTAGGCGTCCGCGTCGACCTGGATCTCGAAGGTCTGGACTCCGGCCTGGTCGGCGACCTCCAGGACCTGTCGCGGTTCGGCACGGAAGACCGTGCCGCTGGAGCTGTTCCCAGTGCGATAGGTGATCAAGAAGTCGACGGAGACCGGGCCGATGGCGGGGGAGTGAACGAGTACCTCGCCGCGGGCGTCGAAGTGGCCCGAGTCGTGGCCGCGGTGTCGCCAGAACTCCTGGGTCCCTTCGCGGACCGGGTTCAGCATGACGCCCAGGTAGAAGGGCGGCTCCGGGGGGCTCACGCCGCGCAGGATCAGGCGCAACTCGGCTCCGCGCTCGAGCACGATGCGTTGGTCGGAGTCGATCGCGAGCAGGGCCGCGTCGACGTAGCCCTCGGACTGGATCGTCACGTCGATCGGGAGGGAGGAGGGGAACAGGGTGCTTCGGCCGTCCTGGAACCAGATCGACGTCTGAGTCGGCTTCTCTTCGGAGGTCGTCCGAAACTGGACCTGACCCTCCCTCACCGGCTGCCCCTGCGAGTCGACGATCTCGAGCCTCACCATGTGCAGGCGGCCGCGCAGGTCGAGCGGGTCGAAGCGTGGATCCCGCGTGCTCTCGCCGGCGCGCACCAGCACGTCTCGAAAGACCCCGAAGGGGAACCGTCCCGAGGTGGGCTGGATGTTCAGCGTGTAGGTGCCCGGCCGCAGGTTCTCGACGCGGAACGTGCCGTCCTCCGCAACTCGCGTGGGCTGGTACCAGGCCATTTCACCCATGCCGCCCTGGTCCTGGAGCTCGGCGCGGGCCAGCAGGTGATGGGCCGGAATCCCCGGGTCGAGCCGCACGGAGCCTTCGATGGATCCTGTCCCCGAGACGCGCAGCACGAGCGCGCCGGCGCCGACCAGTGCCTCGACCGGTTCGCCCTTCAGGTTGCGCCCCGCCGCCGCGAGGCGGATCGGCTGCGGCGCGAGGCGGGCGCGCAGCTCGAACGCGCCGCGCTCGTCGCTGCGCACCCGTTGGCCGTGGAGCTCGTTCCAGTAGAACGAATCCGGATGCTCCGGATTCCATTGGATGCGCACGGAGGGCGTCACCCACATGCCGGCGACCGGTTCGCCGGACTCGTCGAGCACGACGCCCGAGGCCAGGAGCGGGGGGAGCTCGAGCGTGAGCTCCCCCAGGTCGTGCAGGCCCGGCCGCAGGTCGGGGGGCAGCTCGCGCGCGGCCGAGAGTCGTTCCTCGCCCCTCGGCCCAGGGAGGTACACCGTGAGGGTCGCCTGACCTTGCGACGTCGTTTGCAGGGGCTGGTCCAGTTCGAAACGTCCCTCGTCATCGGTCGGGATCTCGACGGTTCGCTGCCCGAAGTCCAGGCTGGTGCTCGAATCGACCCGCGACCTGAGCTGGACCCGCGCCAGCGGCGCGCCCGCGCCATCCACCGCCCGGCCGGTGAGCACCGCCGTGCTGCGCCCCATGTGGACCTCGATCCGCGCGCGTTCGCCCGGGGCCGCGGGTCCGACGCCGCGCGCGGTGTGCAGCGCGTGGCTGCCACGGCGCGCGATGCTGGCCTCGAACGAACGGCCGGGCTCGACGTGTTCGAAGAGCGCGCGACCGTTCGCGGATTCGGGCAGGACGAGGTCGCGCTCGAATCCCAAATCCACGGCAGGGTCTCGGGCTACCTCGCCGCCCAGCAAGCGCAACCCGGCGGTCACCGGTCCGATGTAGGGCTCGCCCCGCGCATCGAAGATGGACACTTCCAGCGATCCCGTCGCGGGCGCCACCAGGCGAATCGCTCCCGTGGGGGCCGCGGTCGGGTCCAGGATGTGTTCGACCGGGCGCTCGAGGGCCGCGACCAGCGCCACGACCCAACTCGCCTCGGGACTCAGGGACCAGGAGCGCATGCGGAACCCGGCGTGGTAGAGCAGCGCGCGGCCGTCCGTGTCGGTGCGGGCCAGGATCCGATCCTGGTGCCATCTCGATTGGCGCCAGCGCAGGCTGACCGGAAAGTCCGCCCGAGGACGGCCGCCCGCGTCGACGACCTCCACTTCGAGGTCGAAGTCCTCGTGGAGAGCCAGCTCGATGGGTTCCTCGGTGGTGGGCTCGAGGGTGCGGAAGCCCCACAGGTTTCCGCGCCGGGCGACGACGACCGCCGAGCGTTCGGGCTTGGGGATGCGCACCCGTCCATCCCCGTCGCTTTGGCCGCGGATCGCCGTCGCATCGATCTGGGAATCGAGCAGACCATCGCGGAACCAGGCCTGCAGCGTCCGGCTTCCGTCCGCGTCCGGTCCGTGGGCGAACAGGACCTCGGCCTCGGCGACGGGCTGCGGGGGGCTGGCGTGCACCACGCGCAGCTCCAGGGTGGCGCCCGGCGGGAGTTCGGGCGGGAGCTCCAGCGCCTCCCGCTGTGCATGGAGAGGGGAGCCCTGCGTCGGCTCGAGCGGGCGCGACGCTTCGTCGGTAGGGGCCGGATCGAGCGGGCTCAGCGCCGCGCGCTGGGACCCGGCGCCGGCCGTCGGCAGCACTTGGCCGTGCGACGCACCGGGTTCGACCAACCACCACAGCAGCCCGGCCAGCCCGAGGGCGAGCAGGCCCAGCACGATCGCGGGCAGGGTGCGTCGTTGCATTGCGTCGGCTCCAAGAACGGTCGACTCCGCCGCGGTCGAGGGAAACGGAGCCACGCTCCGCCGCAGCCCTCCCCCGCGCCGCTCCCAAGATATCGGCCCCCGAGCCGCCCCGCGACCGTCGGTCCAATCCGCTCGCCCAGCGAGCCGCGCGCGCCGGAGAAGACCCGATTCGCGCAGATCCCCGGGGTGAGGGTGTCCCGCTGACCCGCTGGGCCTCGATCGACGGACGGATCGGCCTGGCAGCCGGGAGCCGCGTTTCGCGCATGGGGCCTGGACCGGTGACGCGCTCCGCTGGGGGGCCGCCGTCGAAGGTCCCCGTCGGTGCGCCCTAGGGCGCGAGGAGCGAGACATGCGAACGAGGAACGGCAGGCGGAGATCGATCCGAGCGTGGGCCCTGGGCTGGGCGGTGCTGGGAGGGGGCGTCGTGTTCGGCGCCCAGGGCGGCGCAGCGGAGGATCTCGCGGCCGCCATCCAGGCCGCGCTCTCGGACGACTACACGCGGGCCGTGTGGCAGGTCGGCACGCCCTTCGAGGGCGTGGAAGGTGCCTGGCAGACGCCGAACCGCGAGCATGGGCTGCGCACCTACTTCTTGCCCGCGGGACCGCGGCTCGTGCCCCGCGGGGACGAACGGGCCTGGAGCTTCGGGATGGAGCTGACCGCGATCGCGCGCGGCGCGGAGCGCGTGGCGCCGTCTCCCGCGCGCATCGCGGCCGATCTGGAACGCGTCGAGTACCAGCGCGCCGAGTTGGTCGAGTGGTATCGCAACGACGCGCGGGGCCTGGAGCAGGGCTTCGACATCCCGGAGCGGCCGCTGGCGGACGCGGGGGAGTTCGCGCTCGAACTCGAGCTGTCCTTCGTGGGCGACCTACGCCTCGAGAGCGTCCTGTCCTCAGTCGGCGCGACCTTCGCGTCCGGGGCCGACGGACCGCGCCTCTCGCTCACCAAGCTCTTCGCCTTCGACGCGCGCGGCCGCACCTTGCCCAGTCGCTTCGAGCGCCGCGGCGAGCGCCTGGCGCTCGTCGTCGACGATCGGGGCGCGCAGTACCCGATCGTGGTCGATCCGACGGTGCAGAACGAGAGCGCACAGCTCGCCGTCGGGGGTCCCCCGGAGCGCACCGCCTTCGGTTCGGCCCTCCACCTCTCGGGTGAGCTGGCGCTCGTCGGCGCGCCCGGCGACTCGCCCGCGGCCGGCGCGGCCTACGTGTTCCGCCGCTGGGGGAACGCCTGGCAGCTCGACGCGAAGTTGGTCGGCGGGACGGCCCGCGTGGGGGATCGATTCGGCGCCTCGGTCGCCATCGACGCGAGCTACGCCCTCGTCGGCGCGCCCGGCCACGATCAGGGCGCGAGCGATTCGGGAGCGGTGTTCGTGTACCGCAATCAGAACGGCATCTGGGTTCCCTCCCAGGTCGCCCGCGCTCCGTTCCCGCAGGCCGGAGCGAGCCTCGGGACGAGCGTGGCCCTGGGCGCCGGTTGGTTCGCCGCCGGCGCGCCGGACGAAGACGTGATCGGCGTCGATTCGGGAGCCGTGCACCTCTTCCGGCTGCAGTCGGGGAATTGGTCGCACTCCCAACGCCTCGTCCCCGCGGGCGTGGCCCCGGGGGATCGCCTGGGATTCGCGGTCGATTTCTCGGGGGCGCGTCTCGCGATGGGGGCCCCCGGCAACGGCGGCTGGGTGTACGTGCACGAGAACACCGCTCCGGGGACCTGGAGCCCCCTGACGGGGCGCGGCCATGCGTCCTTCGACGACTTCGGGTACGCGCTCTCGTTCGTGGGCGACGGCCTGCTCGTCGGTTCGCCGAACTCGAGCGGGACCGGCCTGCCCGAACGCGGCCGCGCGGGGTACTTCCACTTCGACGGGAGCGAGTTCCTCACCGTCTGGACGACGGCGGGCAATGGGCCCGGTGATCGGCTCGGCGAAGCGGTCGCCCTCGACATCTCGACCGGGGGCAGCGCCCAGGCGCTGGTCGGAGTCCCCGGGAGCAACGACCCCGAAGCGGGGGCGGGCGCGGTGCGGACCTTCTCCTCGCAGGACGGCGCGAGCTGGGTGCAGGGAGCGCCGCTGGTCGCGCACGACCCGCGCTCCGAGGAGCGCTTCGGCTGCGCGCTCGCCGTGCAGGGCGATACGGCCTTGGTCGGCCTGGCGGGCGGCGAGTCGGACGGCCGGCGCGTCGGCGAGGTCCAGCGGTTGGCCTGGAACGGCACGTCCTGGGCGCACGTCGAGAGCTGGTTCGCGCGGGATCGCAGCGCCGGCGATCTGCTCGGACGCTCGACGGCCATCCGGGGCGATCTCGCGGTGGTGGGCGCGCCGGGCGAATCGGACACGGCCTTCCGGGCCGGAGCCGTGTACGTCTTCCAGCGCGAAGCGGGCACCTGGACCCAACGCCATCGCCTGACCGCGGGCATCTTCGCGCAGAACGGCGCCGAGTTCGGGGCATCGATCGCGCTCGCCGAGGACGGGCGCGAGCTGCTCGTCGGCGCGCCGCTCGAGGACGGCCAGGCTCCGGCCTCGGGGGCCGCGTACCGTTTCAAATGGGTCGAGGGCGACGTCTGGAAGCGACGCGAGCGATTGACGCCCTGGGATGGGGCCAGCGACGCCCGCTTCGGCCACGCGCTGGCGCTGATCGGCGATCTGGCCGTGGTCGGCGCGCCGCGCGCGGGTGGCGTCACGGCGCTGAGCGGGGCTGTGTATCTCTTCCGCCACGACGGCGATGGGTACGTCGCCGAGGCCAAGGTCCAGGCGAGCCAAGGCCAGAGCGACGACGAGTTCGGCGCGGCGTTGTGGTGCGATGGGGAGGAGCTTCTCGTCGGAGCGCCGAACGCGGGGACGATCCAGCCCCTGGCGGGAGCGGTCGAGGTCTTCCGGCGCATGGCCGGGGTCTGGAACCACGTGCACTCGATCCGCGGCGGGACCGCGAACCTCGGCCTGGGCGCCGCGCTCGCGGTCGACGGACCGCTGCTCCTGGTCGGCGCGCCGGGCGCCGAGGCCCACCGCGGCATGGTGCGGGTCCATCGCCGCGAGGGCGCGCAGTGGATCTTCCTCGAGGACCTGCTCGCCTCCGGAGGCGCGGCGGGGGACCGCTTCGGGGAGTCCCTGGACGCGCGCGGCGGTCGCTGGCTCGTGGGGGCCCCGCGGCGCACCGAGCTGGCGTTGCGCGGAGGCGCGGTCTACCGCTTCGACGCGGACGTCGCCGGGCGGCGTGAGCGAATCCTCCTGCCCAGCCAACCGTTCCCCTCCGCGCGCTTCGGCCAGGCCTTGGCCCTTGGCGACGACGCGTTGCTGGTCGGAGCGCCCTACTCGGACGACGGCGATCTGCAGACCGGCGCCGCCTACGTGTTCGACGTCGAGAGCGGGGGTCCGTTCGTGCCCTTCGGCTTCGGCGATGGTTCGAGCGGCCCGTGCGGCTGCTACGGGCCCAGCGCGCCGGGCGCGGGGCAGGGTTGCGCCAACTCGAGCGGGGAGGGCGCGCGCCTCTCGGCCGACGGCTCCGCCAGCGTCGCGGCGGACGACCTCGTGCTCGTCGCCGAGCACCTGGTGCCGAACCAACCGGGCCTGCTCTTCGTGGGCACCCAGGCCCTCGCCGGGTTGCCCTTCGGGGACGGACTGCGCTTCGTCGGCGGCTTCGTCCGCCGCCTGGGCGTGCGCGCCGCGAGCCCGGACGGCCGTGCGCAGTGGGCCGCGCTCGCTCCCGCGGGGCAGTGGGGAGCGTCGGACGTGCGATTCTTCCAGGTCTGGTACCGCGACCCCGCGGTCAGTTTCTGCTCGAGCTTCTTCAACCTCTCCAGCGCGCTCCAGGTGACCTTCACGGACTGAGCTCGGCGCGCCCGTGCCCCGATGCCGCAATCCACGCGCGGCCCCGCGCGGCGAGGCCCCTGGGGCTCGGGCCCCCGGGCTCCAGGGTGCATTCCCCGCGCCCCCGAGTGAGATCCGGGTCGCCCGAGCTGGGCGGCGAACCGGTGTCCGGCGGGCCCAGGCCCCGCCGGACACCGGCGATCCCAGGGGCTGCCTGGCCAGCCCGGCCCAGTGGTGTAGGCTTTCGGACTCGCCTGGCCCCCAGCACGACCATCATGAACAAACAACGACTTCTCGGCGCCCTGGCCGTCCTCGGCCTCGCGGCGATCGCCCACTCCGACCGACTCATCGCCGTCGACAGCGCGCGCGTCCTGTACGAGATCGACCGGACCACCGGCGCCAAGGTTTCCATCGGCACGGTCTCGGCGAACGCCGGCACCACCGGTGGCCTGGCCTACGATCCCTCGAGCGGCACGCTCTACCTGACGTCGACCGGCAACGACTCGCTCTACACGCTCGACCTCGCGACCGGCACGGCCACGTTGGTCGGGTTCTACGGCGATGCGTCGGTCGTCATGCACGGGATCGAGTGGGACTCGAGCACGGGCACGCTGTACGGCGGCTCGAACGGGAACCTCTACACGCTCGACACGACGACCGGCGTCGCGACGCTGGTCGGCGCCTCGGGCACGACCTCGTTCTTCAACCTCGTGTACGACTCGTCGACGGACACGCTCTACGGCACGAGCAGCTCCACGGACAGCTTCTACTCGGTCAACCGCACCTCCGGGTCGGCGACTCTGATCGGCCCCCTGGGTCCGGGCTCGACGAACCCGAACGGCATGGCCTACGACCCGGTCAGCGACACGATCTACCTGATCGACAACTCGACCGACAACCTGCTGACGGTCGATCGCGTGACCGGCGTGGCGACGGTGGTCGGGAGCACCGGCTCGGGCAACCTGCTCGGGCTGGTTCTCGTCCCGGACGTGAGCGCGTTCCCCGAGTTCTGCAACGGGGACGGCTCGGGCACCCTGTGCCCGTGCGGCAACAACAACGACGGCTCCAACGGCGTCGCCGGCTGCGCGAACAGCGCCGGAGCGGGCGGTGGCAAGCTGGTCGCCTCGGGCACCAACTCGATCGCCGCGGGGAACCTCGTGCTCTCCGGCTCGACCCTGCAGCCCGGCCAGGCCGGCCTCTACCTGCAGGGCAACAACGCAACGGGCGGCGGCAACGGCACGACCTTCGGCGACGGCCTGCGCTGCGCGGGCGGCGGCGTGGTGCGCCTGCAGATCCGCAACTCCGGCATGAGCGGCTCCTCGTTCACGACCGTGAACATCGGCTCCATCGGCGGCGTCGCTCCCGGCGACGTGAAGCGCTACCAGCTCTGGTTCCGCGACACCGCGGGCCCCTGCGGCAGCGGCTTCAACTTCACCAACGGCGTCGAGGTCACCTGGGCGCCCTGACCTGGGCGGACCTGTCGACCCGTGGGTTGCCAGGTCCTCCGTAGCGACGTGTGGCGGGGCCGGCGGGACCTTGGAGGTCCCCGCCGGCCCCCTGTGCTGATCCCGTTCGGCGGCCTCGGCGACTTCGCCGTGCCGGGCGCGACGGGCTCGGGTTTGCCTTCGTCCACCCCTGCGGGTGGGCCTCGAGTCACCGAAGGGCGGAGTCCGAACCGTCAGGCCACGTGGCGGCTCGCTTCCTGGGCGCCGACCACGTCCACGGACGGCTTGAGCCAATCGCGGACCTTCCCCAGCAGGAGCTCGCTCGAGACCGGCTTGGCGAGGTAGTCGTCCATCCCGGCGGCCAAGCAGCGCTCGCGGTCGCCTTCCATCGCGTTGGCCGTCATCGCGACGATCGGCACGCGGCGAGTGGTTCCGCGCTCCAGATCGCGGATGCGCGCGGTGGCTTGGAAGCCGTCCATCACGGGCATCTGGCAGTCCATCAGGATCAGGTCGAAGGCGTTCGTGCGATAGGCCTCGACCCCTTCCAGCCCGTTGGTCGCGACCGTGACGAAGAGACCTGCCTTCTCCAGGATCCGGACGGCGACCTTGCGGTTGACCGGGTTGTCCTCGACGAGCAGCAGCCGGGAGCGTCTGCGCAGGGCGGTCTCCAGGAGCTCGCGCTCGACCTTGTTGCGCACGACGATCGGATCCTGCGCGGCCAGGCCCAGGTTGCTGGCCAAGCAGTCGTACAGCAGGGTCCGGCGCGCGGGCTTGGTGAGGCAACGGACGATCCCAGCAGCGCGTAGGTCGCGCTCCTCGCCCTTCAGGCCCACGGAGGTCAGGAGCACCGCGGGCAGGTCCTTCCCTTCGGGCAGGCCTCGCATCCGGCACACGGTCTCGACCCCGGTCCACTCGGGCATCTGGAAGTCGATCAAGATCAGATCGCAGGGCAGTCCAGCTGCAGTCGTCTCGGCGAGGACGCGCAGCGCCTCGGGCCCGGACTCCGCCTCGACGCTTTCCCCGCCCCAGCTCTGGATCTGACGCACCAGGATCCTGCGGTTGACCGCGTTGTCGTCCACGACCAGGATCCGCTTGCCCTGCATGCTCTGGAAGCGCTTGCGGCCGGCGGTTCGGTCGAGGGGTTGACGCTCGAGTTGGACCTCGAACGAGAACGTCGATCCGGCCCCGAGTTGGCTCTCCACCAGCACGCGTCCGCCCATCATCTCGATCAACTGACGGGAGATCGCCAGGCCCAGGCCGGTGCCTCCGTACTTGCGCGTGGTCGAGGCGTCGACCTGCGTGAACGACATGAAGAGGCTGTCGATGCGATCCGAGGGGATCCCGATGCCGGAGTCCTGCACGTTGACCCGCAGCTTGGCATGGCGCTCGGTCTCCTCGAGCAGGACGGCCTCGACGAGCACCTGTCCGCGCTCCGTGAACTTGACGGCGTTGTTCAGGAAGTTGAGCAGAACTTGCCGCAGGCGCACGGAATCGCCGCGCAACAGGGTCGGGAGTGCCGGGTCGATGCGGCAGACCAGATCCAGACCCTTGGCGTGCGCTCCGCGGGCGAGCAGGTCGCAGGCGTCCTCGAGGATCTCCTGGATGTCGAGGTCGATGGTCTCGAGCTCGAGCTTCCCGGCCTCGATCTTCGAGAAATCGAGGATGTCGTTGAGGATGATGAGCAGGCTCTCGCCGGAGCGCCGCATCGTCTCGGCGAAGTCGCGCTGCTCCTCGTCGAGCTGGGTGTCGAGCAGCAGATCCGCCATCCCCAGGATGCCGTTCATCGGGGTGCGGATCTCGTGGCTCATGTTGGCCAGGAACTCCGACTTGGCGCGCGTCGCTTCGTGGGCACGGTCGGTCGAGACGCGTAGCTCCTCGTTGAGCTGCAGCAGCTCGCGGGTACGCTCCTGGACACGATCCTCGAGCTCTCCACGCTGACGGGCGAGCTCCTGGTCGCGGCGCTCGATGCGCTCGAGCATCCCATTGAAGGCCTCGATCAGGCTGCCGACCTCGTCTTCGCTGCCCGCGTCGGCGCGCACCCCGTAGTCGTTGGTCGTCGTCACCCTCCGGGCCACGTCCGCCAGCCGCAGGATGGGGGTCGAGATGTAGCGTTGGGCGCGAGCGGAGAGTATCAGCGCCAGGAAGAACCCGAGCCCTAGCACCGCGCCGAGGACGCGGCACAGATGCTGGACGCGCCGCTCGAGCCGCAGGGGTGAGGCTTGGATGAAGATCGCGCCGATGCGCTTCGAGTCGATCGTGACCTCGCGGTAGACCGAGAAGGGCCCGCTGTCCGCCTGGTGGCGGGCGAGGCCGGCGCGGACCGCGTGCTCGCCATCCGGTTCGCCGGTCTGTGCGCTCCAGGAGGCGAGCAGGCGGTCCTCCGCGTCGAAGATGGCCGCGGCGCGCACCGACGGGTCGTGGCGCAGCGCCTTCAGGGCCTCGAGCGCCGATTCGTCGTCTCCGAAGGTCAAGGCGGCGACGCAGTTGGCGCCGGTGACGTCGGCCTGGACCTCGAGGCCGCGGCGCAACTCGCCGCGCACCTCCGCCAGGTCCAACCAGGCCAGCGCGCCCAGGCCCGTCGCCAACACGACGACGCTGACCAGGGCGATCACCAGGGTCAGCTTGGTTCGTAGCGAGGCGCGGGAGAAGGAGAACCTCCGCGTGGAGGTCATCGCGACGCCTCCTCCCCGACGATGCGGGCCAAGCCGAGGAGCTTGGAGCTGATGCGAACCTCGCGCCTGCGGGCTTCGCCGGGGTTGATCTCGAAACGAACGCGATTCTGCTCGAGGTAGAAGTTGATCAGTCCGCCCTGCGTGGCGAAGCCGTCCTGCTCGCCGACGATCAACACGGGCTGACCGGCGACCTGGCCGAACACCCGCCGCAGCTCGTCCGTGGAGGACTGGGGGACGAACAGCAGGTGGCAGCCGTTGATGTCCTGGGGCCGCTGGATGCGGCGGATGACGATCTCGCGGTCGTGGGCGCGCTTGCCGGCCAGGGTGCGGTCGAGCGTGCGGCCGAAGGGGTCCTTGCCGTACACGCCGAAGACGATCGGAGAACGTGAGTTCTCGAAGGCGCTATCGGGCCAGCGCACGAAGAGCGAGAAGTTGTAGAGGAAGCCGGCCTTGACCTCGTACTCGGTGGCGCTCTGGTTCGCGTTCAGGGCCGCGCGCACTTCTCCCTGGGAGGACCCGAGCGACACGCTCACCGCACCGGGTACCAGACCCAGGAGCAGAGTCAGCGCGCGGAGCGTGGAGTGGGTCCAGCGGGAGGTGGTCACGGCGCGGTGGGGAGGTGCGGGGCCGGCGGCAGGGGCGAGGATGCGGGCTCAGAACTTGGCGGAGAACCCGCCCCAGAACACACGTTCGATCTCGATGTCGCCCGCCTCGGGATGCGCGGGATCGTTCAGGTTCTGGACGCCGAGGGAGAAACGCAGCGCGGGGTTCGGGCTCCATCCCAAGCGCAGGTCGAGGCGAACGTAGGAGTCGACGTCGAAAGCCGGCAGGCGATCGACGTAGTGCAGGGCCCCGTCGAGCTCCCAGTTACGGCCGAGGTCGTAGTAGGAGCGCAGGCTCGCGTGATGCGAGGGAATCAGGCCGTCGCGGGCGTCGATGGAATCGGCGAGCAGGCTGCCGTCGGTGGCCCGGAAGTTCATGTCGAAGAAGGTGTACGTCCCGCGCAGGCGCCAGCGCTGGGTCACGTTGGCGTCGAGGGCCGCCTCCACGCCGCGTGCGGTGGCCTGGCCTTCGTTGCCGAAGGTGAACGTGAACGGGTCGAGCTCCTCAAAGGTCTGCAGGTCCTCGAAGTCGTTGTAGAAGGCGGTCAAGTCCAGCGTGACGCGTTCACCGAGGCGGGTGCGGACGCCGACTTCGTAGGAGAGCAGCTCCTCGGACTTGAAGCGTGGATCGCCGACGAAGAAGGGGTCGTCCCCGGGGTCGAAACGTTGCGAGATGCGGCGCTCCTCGAGGGACGAGGTGCGCACGGCGCGCGCGATGGACGCCCAGAAGTGGGTCGATTCACGCGCCCGCCACAGCCAGCGAACGCTGGGCTGGAGCTCGAGGTCGTGGGCACTGGTCTCCTCGACCTGCAAGCTCGTCACGAGCTTGGAGTCGAGGCTGCGCAGTTCGAACTCGCCGAGCAGGAACGCGCGCGCGCTCCAGATGCGCTGGAATTCCGGGTCGAAGTCGATCCAACCGTTCTCGCTCCCGAGGTCCGCCTGCACGATCCGGCCGCCGAGGCCGAAGGAGAGGTTGGAGTCTTTCCCGAGCGCACGGCGCCGCGTCCACTCCAGATCGAAGGTCTGGATGTCCTGACGGAACTTCGCGGTGTCGAGGTCGGGCAGCTTCTGACGATCGATCCAGAAGTACGACTGGATGCGCTGCTGGTCGTCGGGCTCGCCGAACTCGTAGATGCCCGAGAGGAAGCCGCCGACCTTGGGTTGGTCGTCCTCGTAGGAGTAGGTGGGGCCGAACTCAGCGCCGTAGACCGTGCCGAGCACCCGCGCGCGCTGCGTGCTGCCCAGGTCCCAGTCCATGCGCCAGCCGACGCTCGTGATGTCCCAGTCGGCGTCGCGGTCGCGCTTGAGGCCGTCGTGCCGGGTGCTCGAGACCCAGGTGCGGAACCATCCGTTCTCGCCCATACGGCTGCCGTAGGACGCATCCCCGGAGACGATCGTGGTCCCGCCGAGCGCGTCGAGGCGCGTGCCCTGGGTGTCCCGCGCGTGCTTGGTGATCACGTGGACCACCCCGTTCATGGCGTTCGTGCCCCACAGGGTTCCGGCCGGCCCGCGCAGGATCTCGATGCGCTCGATGTCCTGGATCGGGATGTCGATCAGCGGCCACCAGATGCCGGCCATGACCGGGCTGTAGAGGCTGACGCCGTCCACCATGACCAGGAGTTGGTTCATGAAGGACTGGTTGAGCTCGGAGAGGCTGCCCGTGAACCCGCGCGAGGCCACGTCCCAGCCTTGCGAGCGCCACTGCGCGACGTGGAAGCCGGGCACCAGGCGCAGCGCGTCCTGGATGGTCTGCACGCCCTGGCGCCGCAGCTCGTCGCCGGTCAGCACGTAGACCGCCGCCGGAACGTCCATCAGGCGCTCGCTGCTGCGCGAGGCGACGGAGACCTCGATCGCCATCAGGTCCTCCAGCGAGAGGTCGGCCATCGAGGCCGGGAGCTCGGGCTCCCAATCGTCCGCGTCCTGAGCCCAGGTCGGTGGCAAGAGCAGGGTGAGCGCGACCAGGGCGCCGAGGGCGGGGGAGGGGGTGTGGGGGACCATTCCGTTCGGCGCGATCGACAACCGGGGCCGATGGCTTGACGGATCCCGGCCGTTCTGGCCCGGGGGCGCCGAATCATCCCGGAAACGGGTCGCCCTCGCCCCACCCGGAGCTCCCTGTGCGGAGCGGTGCGAGTCGGCCGCGAGTGCGCGCGCCGCGCGACGATGCGCGCATTCCTAGGGCTTGCCCCTAGGGGTTCGTGCCCCACACTCCACGAGGGAGTTGAAGGTGCGGCTGGGCCGCATGGCCGCCGCCGCCCGGGCGTCGTCGGGGTGATAGTAGCCGCCGATGTCCTGGGGCTTGCCCTGGGCGGCGAGCAACTCGGCTTCGATCGCGTCGCTCTGGTCGACCAGCGCCCGGGCGATGGGTGCGAAGTGCGCGGCGAGGGCCGCGTCCTGGGACTGGGCGGCGAGCGCCTCGGCCCAGTACCGCGCCAACCAGAAGTGGCTGCCGCGGTTGTCGATCTCGCCGACCTTTCGGGCGGGGGACTTGTTCGTGTCGAGGAAGCGCGCGTTGGCGACGTCCAGGGTCGCGGCCAGCACCCCCGCCTTGGCGTTGCCGGTCCGCAGGGCGAGGTGCTCGAAGGCGACCTGCAGGGCCAGGAACTCGCCCAGCGAGTCCCAGCGCAGGTAACCCTCCTCGACGAATTGCTGCACGTGCTTGGGCGCCGAGCCGCCCGCGCCCGTCTCGAAGAGCCCGCCGCCCGCCAGCAGGGGCACGATCGAGAGCATCTTGGCGCTCGTGTTGAGCTCGAGGATCGGGAAGAGGTCCGTCAGGTAGTCGCGCAGCACGTTGCCCGTGACCGAGATCACGTCCTTGCCGGCGCGGATCGTGTCCAGGGCGTGGCGGGCGGCGTCGGCGGGGGCGAGGATGTGCAGCTCGAGGCCCTGGGTGTCGTGCTCGCCGAGGTAGCGCTCGACCTTGGCGATGAGCTGCGCGTCATGGGCGCGGTTGCGGTCCAGCCAGAAGACGGCCGGCTGGCCGCTGTGCCGCGCGCGCTCGACGGCCAGGCGCACCCAGTCGCGGATCGCCGCGTCCTTGGTCTGGCAGGCGCGCCACACGTCGCCGGCGTGGACCGCGTGCTCGAGCACCGTGCGACCCGCGCCGTCGACCACGCGCACCGTCCCGGCGCGCGGGATCTCGAAGGTCTTGTCGTGGGAGCCGTACTCCTCGGCCTTCTGCGCCATCAGGCCCACGTTCGCGACGCTGCCGATCGTGCGCGGATCGAGGGCGCCGCGGCGCTTGTGGTCGTCGATCACGGCCTGGTAGACGCCGGCGTAGCAGCGATCGGGGATCACGGCGAGCGTGTCCTGGGGCTTGCCGTCCGCGTTCCACATGATCCCGCCGTCGCGGATCATGGGCGGCATCGAGGCGTCGATGATGACGTCGCTCGGCACGTGCAGGTTGGTGATGCCCTTGTCGGAGTTCACCATCGCCAGGGCCGGGCCCGCGGCGAGGGCGGCGCGAACGTCGGCCGAGATGCCCTCGCGTTCCGCGGCCGGCAGGTCGGCGAGGCGGCGCTCGAGATCGCCCAGGCCGTTGCGCGGGTCGAACCCGATGCGCTCGAGGGTGCTCGCATGGCGCTCGAGCACCGGCGCGAGGAAGGCCCGCAGCGCGTGCCCGAAGAGGATCGGATCGCTGACCTTCATCATCGTCGCCTTGAGGTGCAGCGAGAACAGCACCCCGTCGGCCTTGGCCTGGGCCATGGCGCGCTCGTAGAAGGCGCGCAGCTCGGCCGCGTCCATCACCGCCGCGTCGACGACCTCACCCGCCTGGACGGCGAGCTTGTCCTTGAGCAGCGTGACGCCGCCCTTGGGGTCCACGAACTCGATGCGCAGCGTGTCGGGCGCGGAGAAGGTCAGCGAGCGTTCACTGCCGTAGAAGTCGCCCCGCTCCATGTGCGCCACGCGGGTCTTGGACTCGGGCTTCCACGCGCCGACCCTGTGCGGGTGTTTGCGGGCATATGCCTTCACGGAGGCCGCGCAGCGCCGGTCCGAGTTGCCCTCGCGCAGCACCGGGTTCACCGCGCTGCCGAGCACCTTCGCGTAGCGCGCGGCGACCTCGCGCTCGCCGTCCGTCGTCGGTTGGGCCGGGTACGGGGGCACCGGCAAGCCGTGGGCGCGCAGCTCCGCGATGGCGTCCACGAGCTGCGGGACCGAGGCGCTGATGTTGGGCAGCTTGATGATGTTGGCCTCGGGGCGCTTGCACAGCTCGCCCAGCTCGGCCAGGTGGTCGGGGAACGCGGCCGCGCCGCCCGGCAGCCGATCGGCGAAGGCCGCCAGGATGCGCCCGGCGAGCGAGATGTCGCGCAGCCCCACCTCGACCCCCGCCGCGCGCGCGAAGCTCCGCACGATCGGCAGGAGCGAGTAGGTGGCCAGGGCCGGAGCTTCGTCGGTCTTCGTGTAGAGGATGTGCGGCTGGGCGGCGGTCATGGCGATTCGCTCGGTACGGGGGGCCGCGCTCCGGATCCGTGCCCGGGGCGCGGACCCGGGGGCGGACGAGCGTATCGGCACCCCCGGGAGCCAACAACGATCGTCCGCCACCCCGCCCCGCTGTCGCGCTCCGGCAAGCGCCCGCGCGCGCCCCAGGGCCGCGCGCCCTGGCGAGACGCACGCGCTTCGCCCTCAGGGTGCGAGCCAGGGACCGCGCGCGGTGGAGGAGGGTGCGTGCTCCTCCCGAGCGCGGCGCAGGGCGGCGGCGGGGCCGAGTTTGCTGGCCACGATCGCGGCGTAGTGCAGGGGCTCGCCGGCGGCGGAGAGGCGGTGCGGGTAGCGGCGATAACTCTCGACGCGCAGGACGCCCCGTTGCAACAGCTCGCGCACCAGGCGATCGAAGCCCGAGGGGCTCTGGGAGGAGAGGAAGTCCTCTCTCAGATTGAAGGCCACCAGGCCCGGGGTCTCGACCAACTCGAGAGCCGCCAAGAAGGCCTCGGGCGGAATGTCGCCGAAGCCGAGGGCCGCGACACAGGAGAGGCAGTCGAAGCGTTGCGCGCGCAGGAGCTCGAGTGTCGCGGGATCGGGGTCGGTGAGGTCGAGCACGCAGTACTCGTCGTAGACCTCCGGACGATCGCGCAGGGCGGCTCGGCGGGCTTCGGGCAGGATGTCGATCCCGACCGCGGAGGCGACGCCGCGGGCCCGGAACTCCGCGCCGACCATGCCGTTGCCCGCGCCCACGTCCAGGAGGCGCAGCGCGCGTTCGCTCCAGCCGAGGTCGGCGACGACCTCGCCGAACATCGCCGCCACGCGGCGCGGCGAGCCGCAGGCCAGAAGGTCGTGGAAGAGGCGCTCGTAGAGGCCCGGCACGTCGAAGATGGCGCCGTAGTCGTGGAAACGGATGCGGCGCCAGGTGCCGTCGGGTTGCTCGAGCTCGAACCACTCCTCGTCCTGGTCGAGGCCGGCGGCGTGCTCGGGCAGGCGCAGGCCCGGGGCTCGACGGGCTCGCGGTCGGGGAGTGGCGTGGGGACTTGGGTGGGGGTGGATCGTTCCGGACTTGGGGGTGGGCATGGGGTGGCTCGGGCTCCCGTGGGGAACGGGCGCGTGTGCTGGGGGGATCGGGAACGGGCGCCCCCCCGGGGCGCGCGCCGACGGCGCGGACCCCGGGGGGGGCTGGACGGGACGGGCAGGCCCGGGGGATGGTCCCGGGGCCGCGCCGGTGCAGACCACATTCCATGCCCCGGGTCGCATCCCCTCCTGGGGCCCCCAGGGCCCCATCCCCGCTTGGGGCGGAGGTGATGCCTCCGATAGTCTCGGAGGTATGCCCTCCGATCGCACGCGCGTCCCCCTCACCCCTCGCCCTGCTGCCCGTCGCCCCGACCCGCCGTCGGGGGACCCCCGGGTTCCGGTCCTGGCGGACTTCGCCAGCGTCAACGCGCGCATGGCGGCCTTCCTCGATCTGGTGGAGCGCGTGCGCGCCAGCGACGTGACGCTGCTGATCCGTGGGGAGACCGGCGTGGGCAAGGAGCACCTGGCGCGCGCGATCCACGTCGCCAGCCCGCGCGCCACGGGCCCCTTCGTCTCGGTCAACTGCGCTGCCCTGCCGGATTCCCTGCTCGAGAGCGAGCTCTTCGGCCACGAGGCCGGGGCCTTCACCGGCGCCGCGCGACGCCGTCGGGGCCGCTTCGAGTCGGCGGACGGCGGCACGATCCTGCTCGACGAGATCGGCGAGATGCCCCCGCACCTGCAGGTCAAGCTCCTGACCGTCCTGCAGCGCCGCATGGTGCAGCGCATCGGCAGCGATCGCCCGGTGCCGATCGACGTTCGCGTGATGGCCGCCACGCACCGCGACCTGGCCCAAGAGGTGGCCCGCGGCCGCCTGCGCGAGGACCTCTACTACCGACTCAACGTGGTCGAGCTGGCGGTACCCGCCCTGCGCGAGCGCCCCGAGGACATCCCGCGCCTCGCCCAGTCCCACTTCGCCGAACTGCGCGCCCGCCGCCCGGAGATCGAAGCCCTGGGCGACGACGTCCTCTCCGCTCTGGTCGCCTACCCCTGGCCCGGCAACGTGCGCGAGCTGCACAACGTCCTCGAGCGCGCCGTGCTCCTGACCCACCCTCCGCGCGTCGTGCTCAACGACCTGCCCGAGGCCGTCCGCCGCGGCGCACCCTCCGTCCCCGCCCTCGCCCGCACCCCGACCGACCCGTTCGCCGACCTGCTCGAGCTCCCGTTGCGCCAGGCCCGCGAACGACTGCTCGAACGCTTCGAGCGCGCCTACCTCGAGGCCCTCCTGACCCGCACCCGCGGCCGCATGCAACGCGCCGCCACCCTCGCCGGCATCACCCCCCGCTCCCTCTACGACCGCCTCCAACGCCGCGGATTGCGCAAGGAGGAGTACCGAACCTGAGCGGCAGCCGTGCGCGGCCGCGCGCAGCGCCGATCAGAGATCCGGCACCGGCACCCGCGGGCCGCGGATGCCGCCCCCGGCGGCGTAGCGCGCGTCCTCGAAGCGCACGACGTGGCCTGAGGTGGTGCGTTCCACGAGCGCGTAGGGATAGCGCGACCAAGAGAGGAAGTTGCGCGCGTCGGGGTGCTGGGCCGCGGCGCGCACGAGCGGGTCGTCGAGGCGTTTGGCGATCCACTCCTCGGCGAGCTCGAAGCGCGGCCTCGCGGATGCGTTCCACGATCCGGTGCGATACCCCTCGGCGAATTCGATCACCACGAAGCGTCGGCTCGGATCGGCGGGGACGGGGGCGACCATGATGTCGCGCGCGTCGCCGAGACCGCGTTCGGCCAGGGCCGCGCGCACCCGGGCCTCGATCGGCACATTCAGCGCGAGGCTGGCCGCGACGTAGAGGCCGACTGCGGCGAGGGCCGCGCGGCCGAGGGGCTCGGCGGTGAAGAACCTCCCGCGGCGCCGCCCGATCCCGATGCGCAGCAGCATCACGAGGACGAGGGCCGCGCACCAGGATCCGCGCGCCAGGGGCCCCACCATGTCGCTCGCGAACATGGGCACCGAGAGCGCCGCCGCGAACAGCCCGGCCAGGATCCAGGCCGCCGGCCGCCGCGACCAGGTCAGGAACGTCGCGCCGCCCAGCAGTGCCCACACCCAGGGGTCGATCACGAACAACGCGTCGCCGTAGAACCAACGACCGTCGAAGGGCATCAGCAGGCGCACGCCGTAGTTGTTCACCCAATCGAACGCCAGGTGCGCCAGCACGCCCAGGCCGCTCAGCAGCAGGAGCGTCCGCCCGCGCGCGCCCTGCTCCCCCGGCCGCCCACGGCGCCTGACCCACCGATCCCAGAGCAACAAGAGCCCCGTCACCAGCAGCGGCAACACCACCACGGCCGCTACCCCATGGGTCCACCCACGCCGATGGGCCAGGGCCGCGAAGGGCCCGGCGAACAGCATCAGCGCGTCCACGTCGGGCAGCACCGCCCCGAGCACCAGGGCCGCCGTCCCCAAGGGCGTCGCCCGCCGCAGCCCCGCCGCCGCGAGCGTCGCACCACTGAGACCATGCGCGATCGGATCCATGCCCGGGGATCCTACGCCGCGCGGAGCCCCGCGGATGCGGGCCCGCGCGGGTGCAGCCATCTCCTTCTCCCGGGGTCCGTCTGTATCCGATCGCGATCGAGCTGCTAGTTCCCGTCCATGCTGCGACTCACTCTGCTCCTGGTCCTCGGATGCCTGTTCCTCGGTGCGTGCTCGGTCGCGGAGGGCATGCGGAGCGGCTGGTCGGATTCCGAGCAGGCTCGCGCCGCCTCCAAGGAGTGGAAGGCCAAGACCCTCGACGAACTCATCGGCGCCCTCCCCGACGTCGATCGTGAGCGCTGGAGGGATCCCGAGGGAGAGGGCTTCGTGACCCATCCCGCCGTCGAGGAGCTGCGGCGGCGCATGGATGCAGGCGTGAAGCTCTCGGATGACCAGTGGCTTCGCGCCTTGATCGGATCCGGAGTGATCCGCTGGCGAACGAGCTGGCCGGAGGGCGAGCCCTTCGCAATCTCGCTGCGCAAGCCGAGGTGGGCGGACATCCCGCGCATCCGCGTCGTTCCGCGGCATCCGGACCTGACCGAAGTGACCTGCGGCCTGCACTTCGCGATGTGCGGTGGCGCCCACGACGGCGATGCGCAGCGGGCGTACCACAGCCGGCTGGGCCTGCTGGCCCTCGGCCATCACGAGTTCGAGCTCGACATCGTGTTGGAGGCGCGGGATCGGTCGACCCTGGGTGCGAAGCAAACCTCACGGTGGGAGGGACGCCTCACCCTCGAGGTCGACATCGTCGCGGGCCTCGACACGGTCCTCCCGCCGCGCTCGACCCCCGAGCTCAACGCAGCCCTGCGCGACCTGATTCGGCTCCAACGGGGCGGCGAGGAAGGAACGCGAGCGGGGCTCTTCCTGGGCGATGCACTCCAGAGCCGCGAAACCCTCGCCGCAACCGCCCTGGCCCTCGAGATCGACCTGCTGCACGCCGGCTCCGTCATCGAGTCCCATCCACCGACCGAGCCCGAGCGCACCTGGCTGCCGTTCCTCCTCCAGAACCTACCCCCCGAGTTTCACCACCTCGCCCTGCTCGAGCACCTCCCCGCGCGCGGCGAGGACCTCGCCGGCTATACCCTGCGCCTGCGTGGCGTCGAGCGCGACGCGCTGCGCTGGTGGGGGACGGACCAGCGCTTCGCCGGCACCCTCGAGATCCCCCTCGTCGAGTTGCTCTTCCCCTGACCGGTCCTGCGTTCAGTCCGGCAGCACCCGGAATCCCTCGCGCCGGGCCGCATCCGCGAGCCGTGAGTCGAGGGTCACGAGTTCGGCGCGCAGGGGGCGGTCCTGTACGAGCACCAGAGCGGCGGCGAGCTGCAGTGCGTCCGCAGGGCGCAGGGGATGGACGGCCACGAGGCGCTGGGCGCGGGCCTTCACCGACTCCAGATGGATGACCACGGTCCACATGGTCCAGAGACGCTCGAGGGCCTCGGAGGCTCCTTGCAGCTCGCGCAGTGGGACGTGGCCATCCCGCGCGAGGCGCGCGAAGGCGGAGCGGAGCTCGAGGTCGCTCAGGCACCACGCGGCGATCTCCGCGTCGACCTCCAGGAGCGCGCGCATCGCCGGCGTCGCTCCTTGGGCGACGAAGAGGGGCACGAGGGCCGAGGAATCCCAGAAACGCATCGCCCCGAGCTCAGCGGTCGCCCCGTTCCTCGATCAGGATTCGCACCGCATCCGCGTCACACGGGATGGGCTCGAAGTCGAGCACCGACCGGTCCGGCTTCACCCTCGGCCGCTGGAGGACGCCCTCGCGCTCGAGCTTCGCGAGCAGTTCTTTCTCGTCCGACATGTGCCGCGACGCCCCTTCGATGCGGGCGATCACCACGAACCGCTCCAAGACCTCGATGGTTTCACCCCGCTTGACCCTCCGCAGGTACTCGCTGAGGTGGTTCTTGAGGTCGGTCACGCTGACGCGAAGCATGGGGCTAGACCAGCCTGCTAGATCGGGCCTGACTAGCCCGTTGCTCGAGTCGCCCGGAGGAAAAGCCCCACTGCGGAACCGCCGCCCCCCATGCGAGGCTTGGCCCCTGCGCCACCCTCTCCCGGCCCGATCCGTTCAGGAGGCACCCTGGGCCCAGGTCAGCAGTCGCTCCCCCGAAGGCAGCGGGTGGATCGTCTGCCCGAGCTCGAAGCGTTCGCCGTGGGGCACCGAGAGGTGCACGCGCTGGCCGGCCCAGTCGGCGAGCAGGGTGCGGGTGGGGCCGGTTTCCTCGACGAGCAGGATCGTTGCGGGGGAAGGGCCTCCGGTGGGAGCGAGGTGTTCGGGGCGAATGCCGAGCACAGCGTCGGGGGGACCGTCGTGGGGCGCGGCGCAGAGCGGCGTGCCGTCCGGGGTGCGGTAGGTGTTCCCCTGGCGTCGGGCGGGGAGGAGGTTGATCGGGGGCGTGCCCAACTGGCGCGCGACGGCGGGGGTCGCGGGGCGCAGGTAGATCTCGCTCGGCGGGCCGGTCTGGAGCAGGCGCCCGGAGTGCAGGACCGCGATGCGGGTCGACATCGCGAGGGCCTCGGCCTGGTCGTGGGTGACGTAGATCAGGGGCGTGCCCAGGGAGCGGATCAGGGCCGGGATCTCGAGGCGCAGCTCCTCGCGCAGCTTGGCGTCGAGGTTCGTCAGCGGCTCGTCCATCAGGAACAGGCGCGGGCGGCGCACGATCGCGCGGCCGATGGCGACGCGCTGCATCTCGCCGCCCGAGAGTTGGGTGGCGCGGCGCGGGAGCAGGCGTTCAATGCGCAGGAGACGCGCGGCCCACTCGACGCGCTCGGCGATCTCGGCGCTCGAGTGCTCGCGGCCCGGGGCACGCAGGGGAAACTCGAGGTTCGCGCGCACCGTGCGGTCGGGGTAGAGCGAGAAGTTCTGGAAGACCAGGCTCACGTCCCGCGCCGCGGGGGCGAGGCGCGTGACGTCCGCGCCCCCCATGTGGATCGAGCCAGCCGCCGCCGGCTCGAGGCCCGCGATGGCGCGCAGCAGCGTGGTCTTACCCGCGCCCGTGGGCCCGAGCACGACCAGGAGCTCCTGCGCGCCGACCACGAGGTCGAGGGCCTCGAGCGCGACCTGCGCGCCATGACGCACGCACAGCCCGCGCAACTCGAGGGCCGGGCTGAGGGCCACGCCGGGCGCGGTTGGGGCGGGAACGCTCACTGCGGATGGACCAGGGGTTCGTGGGGAGGTGGATCGCGTCGGGCGAGGGACTCGGCTCGTTTGCCGACGGGTGCGGCAGGGGGACCCTACTCCAGGGCGCCCGGGGCGCGCAATTCGCTCGCCCGGGACCTGGCCGGGGCGCCGGGGGTCAGAGCCGAACCCTCAGCGGGCCGGCGTGCGGGGCCTGGACCTCGGTGTCGAGCGTGGCCCGGCCGACTCCCTCGCTCTCCACCTCGAGCCGACACGGGCTCTCGATCTCCGCGCCGGGGATCAGCACCGAGAAGCTGCCATCGCCGGCGAAGTGCGTCCAGGGAACCAGGATCACGGGATCCTGCTCGTCGAGGCTCCGCACGCGCAACCGGAAGCGCGACAGGGGCGCGCCGTCGGGCCCTTGGACCAGCCCGGTCAGTCGGCCGGCAGGGGCCATCGGGATCTCGAGGAAGGTGCGGTCCTCGATGGGCTGCTCCACCCGTCGATATCCGGTCCGACTGACCTGGATGCGGTAGGCGCCCTTGGGATCGAGGTGCAGCGTGAAGCGGCCATCCTCGCCGGTGTTGAAGAGCGGGGGGCTGAGTTCGCGTTGGTCCTGGCGATAGGCGATCACGAGCGCTCCCGCCAGCGGCGCGCCATCCGGGCCGACGACGGCTCCGTCCAACGGCTCGCCCTTCACGACGGTGATCCTGAGCGGAATCTCGGGGAATGCCCCGTGGTGGAACCCCTGTCCGATGCCGCCGTCCCGCGACCGCACGGCCAGGTAGAGCGGTTGGCGGTCCTCGGTCGCCGGGAACTCGAAGCGCCCCTCCTGGTCGGCGACCAGCGAGACTCGATCCTGCGCCGTGAACGTCCCGGTGACGGAGATCCAGATCCGCGCCCCGGCGGAAGGGGTACCGAGTTCGTCGACCACGACGCCGCGCAGCATGCGCGTCGGGAGGAGCGTCACCCGCACGATCTCGTCCCCCTCGTCCAGGCGCAACCCGACGAAGCGTTTCCCAAACCCCGCGAGTTCGAGGGCGACGTTCGCATTCGCCTTCTCGCCGAAACGAATCTCCAGCCGCCCCTCGCGATCCGTGTGTTTCTCCGGCGGCCTGCCGTTCCACAGGACGCGCACCCCCTCCAGCGGCCGACCGTCGGGATCGACGACCTCCAGGATGCGGGTCAGCGTGGGTCGCTCGAGCGTCAGGACCAGATCCTCGACGCGCCCCAGGGCGGCCTGCTCCGGGCTGACCTGGATGCGGGTGTACCCCGCGCAGAAGGCGTTCGGTTCGTGGGCGCCGTAGGCCAGGGCGAACGAACCGCCCCACACGTCCATCAGCAGCGAGAACCGCCCGAGGTCGTCGGCGTCGACGAAGGAGCGTGGGTTCGGGCCCACGAAGCCGCGTTCGACGATCCCGCCATCCTCCCAGCGCAACACTCCGCTCACCCAGCATCGATCGGGGGTGGCGACCAGCGTGACCTCGAGCACCACGGGATCCGCTCCGCAGCTCACGGTCGTCGTGTAGGTGGTGACGCCGTAGTGCGGATCGTCTCCATCCACGGCGATCTGCATCGGCTCGCCCCGGCCCGCGGGGAGGATCGCCGCTTCGAATCTCCCCGCTGCGTCGCTCTGCAGGCGCAGGGGCTCGCCGCCCCCGGAGGTCGAGATCCGCAGCGCCACGTTGGGCAGCGGCGCTCCCACCAGGCTGTTCACGACCCCATGCAAGCGGACACACGGCGCGCTCGGCGGGTCTACTACGAGTCCGACGAGTCCCTCCGTCGGCACGGCTTCCGCGGCGGACTCGCGGTGGCTAGGAGAGGAATCTTGCGCCTCGACACCCTCCCGGGTCGGATCCGCCGGGCCCACGGGGCTCGGCCGTCCCGGGCCCGGCGAATCCACGAGGTAGAGTCCGGCGACTCCGATCACGATCAAGAGGAGCGCGCTGACCGCCACTCGCGATCCACCGTGGGTTGGCTTCATGGTCGGGGGGTAGGGCCCGTGGATCCTCGATGCGCGACGGGGTGACCCGGCAGCGACTAGCCCTTCTTGTTCCCGAGGTTGCTGTCCTGTCCGGATTCTGTGACCAGCCGGGTTCGCCGCGTCGCGGATGCGCGGGACCTTCTCTGGGCTGTGGTCGCGGCTCAGCGACGGCGTAACGCAAGGAAGAGAGCGACCGCGGCGATCGAGGCCACGCCGGCGGCGAGGGGACCGGTCCAGTTGCCCTTGGGTCGCTCTCCGTCGGGCTCGGTAGCCTCGACGGCCGGGGGCGTCTGGGGAATCGAATCTTGCTGCGGTGGATCGACCTCGCCTGGGGCCCGCAGGTGCCGGATGAACCGTCCCGCTTGATCCGTGACCGAAGCGGTCCCCCCGAGCTCGTGGATCTCGCTCGGTAGCGTCTCCAGGTAGGACTCCTCGACGAGCCCCGCGCTCGGTGCGTAGTGCAGTTCGGCCCGGAGTAGCACGGGGGTCTCGTAGTGAAACAGGACGTGCCCTGTCGCCGGCACCGGTTCTCCCAGGACAAGGGTTCGTGTGTCGACGTGCGCCTCCACCCGCGGGGAACCGTTCATTCTTATCACCATGGAGTGACAGAAGAGGTCATCATCGATGTCGATCTGCAAGGACCGTGGCCCGCCGGGGTCCGAGTTCGGAACAAGGGTCAGCCTTGTCAGTCCGTTGTCTTGCGTGGCACACTCCTTTGCTTGGTGACGCGAGAGGAAACTCGTCACCCACTGCTCATAGAAGAGGACACCGCAGTTCAGAGCGCCACGGCGAATCACGGGGCTGAGCCCTTCAACCAGAAGTCCATCCCAGTGCTTGGGCTTGGAGCCGACGGGTGCAAGCAAGACCGTCTGAGTTCCATCGCTGATGTCGACGTTCGGGCGGACGATGTCGCGGGCGCGCTCGGCAAAGGCCACGGGGCACTCGATCGCGTGGATCGCAGCGCTCGCCACGGCCGGTATGTCCCACCGCACCCATTTCTCGCGGTTCCCGGAGAAATCGACGTATCCGGCCGCGGCACCCAGCGGCCTGTGGTCGGTCATGCGGACGGATCGCTCGGTGAAGGTGATGCGATGTTGGCGGAGAACCAGTTGGCGCGCCTCTTGAGCGATCAGGAACTGGTCGTAGATCTCCTGCGCGTCGCAGGGGCCGCTCCTTGAAGGCTGGGCCGGCAGTCCGAGCGTCAAGGTGTGTAGGCTGTACAGGAGGATGATCATCTGGATCCCTGGTCCGCAACCCCCGCGTGTTGCACCCTGTCTGCTGCCGTTGGTGTCGGGCGAACCGCAGCGGATCGCACTCGTCGAGCGCCGATCCGCTGCTCGGGTTCTTGCAGCCGACGATAGCGCGTGTGGGTGCGGGCTTCCGGCGACGCCCTACTGGCACACGGCCTTGGTGCACTGCCCGCCGCTGTCGCTGAAGGCGCCGCAGGCGCCGTTGTAGCACTCGGCGATGAACAACTTCCCGCAGGAGGTCTGCTCGAGCGCCATGTCACAAGACTGATTCACCTGACCCGTGCATCCCGCGTGCCTTCCTCTTGCGTTGCAGTAGTAGCATGTGTTGCTGGACGAGCCGCAGTTGATGATCAGCGTGCGGCAAGCAAGGCCGGTGTTGGCCTCGCAGGCCCGCGGCGGCTGGGGGTCACCCGGCTCCTGATCCGGGGGCAGGGCGGCCGCAAGGCCGGCCATGAGGAAGGTGGCAAACAGGACGTTTCTGATCGCTTTCTCCTGGTCTCGTTGTCGAGCGCAACGAGGAGACTCCCGGGCCTCCCTGAGTTCCCTCCCGCGCGAGCAAGGTTGACGGTCGATCGTTCGACCTCCCCCCTGGCTGGGAGATTACCCCCCCCGTGAGGCGCGTCAAGGGGCTCTCCCAGGAGAGTTGTGGCAGCACCCGATCCGGGATCTACCGGAACACACGGGCCGGGGCCGCCTTCCTGATTGGCCCCACGGATCCTGGGCAGCACCTCTCAACGGCCCTCGGCGAGGCTCACGAGCGGTAGGATGGGACGCACGTTCCGTGGTCGAACGACAGGCGCTCGTGCGAACGGGGAACGGGGAGGATCGACGGGAACGGCTCGAGTGCCCCAGGCTGGGGGATCGTGATGCACGCTGACACCAAGACGTACAACGCCGCCCAGGCCCCGGACGACCGCAAGGTGTGCGACCTGCTGGCCCGGGAGATCGACCGGGGGCTGCCGGAGGCGGAGAACAAGATCTGGCACGCCCATCCGGTGTGGTTCCTGGACGGCAATCCGATCGTCGGATACAGCAAGCTGAAGGGCTGCGTCCGGCTGCTCTTCTGGAGTGGTCAGTCGTTCGAGGAAGAGGGGCTGAAGAAGGAGGGCACCTTCAAAGCCGCCGAAGTCCGCTACACGGCGGTTTCCCAGGTGAAGAAGAAGGACTTGGAGCGCTGGCTCGCAAAGGCGCGCGAGATCCAGTGGGACTACAAAAACCTGGTGCGCCGCAAGGGCAAGCTGGAACGCCTCCTGTGAATCGATCGCGTCCCGTGGGCCGCTCCGGCGCGCCGTGGGCACCGAACATCGAGCGTCCTGGACCGGGGCCGTGCCGCGCGGTCCGGCGCTGCGCCGCTCGGCCGGATCCTCCCGCCGGGCCAGGGCCAGGTTGCCCGGGTGGGATAGGACCCCTACACTCCCGATCCCGCGTTTCCCCAAGCTGGTCGGGCCAGCGGAGAAACCGGGTCCCCGGAGCCAGGACGATGCCCGAGCACAGGATCTTCGCGATGCCGTTCGCCAAGGTGTATCCGCTGTACGTGCAGAAGGCGGAGCGCAAGGGGCGGACGAAGGCAGAGGTGGACCAGATCCTGCGCTGGCTGACGGGCTACGACCAGGCCGGCTTGCAGCGCGAGATCGATCAGGGGAGCGACTTCGAGACCTTCTTCGCGCGGGCCCCCGCCCTGAATCCGAATCTCCCGCTCATCCAGGGCGTCGTGTGCGGCGTGCGCGTCGAGGAGATCGCCGATCCCCTCATGCGCCGAATCCGTTGCCTGGACAAGCTGATCGACGAGCTCGCGAAGGGCAAGAGCATGGAGAAGATCCTGCGCTCCTGACCCATGTCGCCGCGCGACCCCGCGGCGTCCCGAGACCCAGATGCCGAAAGGGGCGCTCTCGAAACGTGGCGCGTTCACGCCAAGCGGAGGCCGCTGGTAGGGTCGAACAGGCGCGCGTGGGCGGGGTCGAGGGTGAGGCCCAGCTCCTCGCCGGTGGAAGGGGATGGGCCGGCGGAGTCGCGGGCGATCAGCGGGCCGATGGGAGTTTCGAGGTGCAGGTTGCGCCAGGCGCCGAGGTACTCGTCGATCCGGACCTTGGCGCGCAGGGGACCGGCGGGATCGGGGCGCAGGTGCTCGGGGCGGACGCCGAGGAGGAGCGGGCCCTCGGGCAGGGGCGCGCTGAGGGCCGGGAGGGGGAGCGGCTCGCCGCCGGCCGCGGGCGCGAAGGCGAGGGAGGCGCCGCTCGGCTGCACGCGGCCCTCGATGAAGTTCATCCCGGGGCTGCCGACGAAGCGCGCGACGAAGAGGTCGGCGGGGTGGTCGTAGATTTCGGAGGGCGTGCCGATTTGGCGCACGCGGCCGGATTCCATCACCACGATGCGGTCGGCCAGGTGCAGGGCTTCCTCCTGGTCGTGGGTCACGTAGAGGGTCGTGGTGGCGGATTCGAGTTGGCGGGCGCGCAAGAACTCGGCGCTCTCCAGGCGCCGGTCGGCGTCGAGCGTGCCCAGGGGCTCGTCCATCAGGAAGAGGCGCGGCGTGCGCACCATGGCGCGGGCCAGGGCCACGCGCTGTTGGTCGCCGCCGGAGAGCTCGCGGGGGTGGCGCGCGAGGAGATCCGCCAGGCCCAGGCGAGCGGCCAGCTCCCGCGCGGCGCCGCGGGCGGCGGCGGCGGGCGTGCCCGTGGAGCGCAGGGGGAAGGCGATGTTCTCGAGCACCGTGAGGTGCGGATAGAGGGCGTAGAACTGGAAGACGAAACCGACGTCGCGCTCGGAAGGGCGCAGGGCCGTCACGTCGCGGCCGTCGAGCACGATCGCGCCCGCGCTCGCCGTCTCGAGACCCGCCACCATGCGCAGGGTCGTCGTCTTGCCGCAGCCCGAGGGGCCGAGCAGGACGATGAACTCGCCCTCGTTCACCTCGAGATCGACCCCCCGCACCGCGGGCGTGCCGTCGGCAAACGTCTTCGAGAGGGAACGGAGGGCGAGGAAGGTCACGTCGGATGCCGGGGGAGCGGGGCGTGGGCTGGAGATCCTGGCAAAGACCCGCGCCGGATGCTTGGGCCCGCCCCCGCCCCGGCCACGATTCGGGCTCCCCGGGACGGGCCCGCGGGACCCGTGGACCTCGCCCGCGGACCGGCGACGCTTCCCTGGACGTCCACGGCGCGGTCGGGGACCATGGCCCGGGCGAGGGGAGAACCAGACTGGAGCCAGACCATGGGTGGACCGTTCGTTTCCGGGGTCGGGGCCGTGTGCAGCGCCGACATCGCCGTTCCCGAGCACGGGCGCGAGGTGCGTTTCTACTCGCGCGTGCTCAGCACGGGGCCGAGCCCCCTCTGGCGCGAGGACCTGATGAACAACCTGGGCCTGCCCGTGATCGGCCTGGGGGAGCGCATCCCCGAGTACGAGCGCCTGCCCCAGCAGTGGATGCCGCACATCCAGGTCGCCGACGTCGCGGACAGCGTGCGGCTCGCGACCGAGCTGGGCGGCCAGGCCCTGATGCACTCCCAGGACGAGAGTGGGTCGAGCCAGTGGGCGGTGCTGCTCGACCCGCGCGGAGCGGCTTTCGGAATCATCCCGGTGGTGCCCGCCGAGGCCCTCCCCGCCCTCGACCCGACCCCTTCGGCGGTGGGCTCGATCGCCTGGCTCGACCTGACCGTCCCCGACGCCCCCGCGCTGCGCGACTTCTATCGCCGGGTGATCGGCTGGTCCGCGCAGCCGGTCGAGATGGAGCACGACGGCGAGCCCTACGCCGACTTCAACCTGCTGCGCTCCGACGGCGAGCCGGCCGCCGGCATCTGCCACGCGCGCGGCGTCAACGCGGGCCTGCCGCCGGTCTGGATGCTCTACCTCCCCGTGGGCGACCTCGCCGAGAGCCTGCGCCGCGTGGAGGCCGAGGGCGGCCAGGTGCTTCGGACCCTGCAGGGCCTGGACGGCCAACCGACCTACGCCGCCGTCCAGGACCCGGTCGGCGCGTGCTTCGCGCTGGCACCCGGCTGAGCGTCGCCCGGGCTCCACCCGGCTGCCGGCCGTCCCCCCTGAAGCTCCCGGCGCGACCCCCGCCCAGCGCTCCATCCCTCCGCCCGCACGCACCCGGCCCCCGGCTTACCCGTCAGAATCCTTGCGATCGCATGGATTACGGCCCCGCCTGGTCCGCACCTCGGGCTGGCCCGTCAGGATCTCTGCGTTCGCATGGAATTTTCCTCGGTTTCTTCCTCGCCAAGCCATCGGTCGGGCCGATCCTGATGGGATCCATGCGATCGCATAGAAAACAGGCCCCGATCCCCGCCCTCGCCGCCGCGGTCCGTGGGCGCCGGAAGAAGCTGGCCCTGACCCAGGCCCAGCTCGCGGACCTGGCCGGGGTCGGCCTGGCCTTCCTGTACGAGCTCGAGCGCGGCAAGCCCACCGTGCGCCTGGACAAGGTCTTGTCCGTTCTCGCTGTGCTGGGCCTCGAGCTGCGCCTCGGTCCCGGCCAGGGCGGAATCGTGGGCTTGGCGGAGGGCGCGGAGGGCGGCAGTTGAGCCCCGCGGACTTTCCGGTTCGATTCAACGAGGCCCTGTGTGTCCACAAGGGCGACGACCCGGTGGGGGAGCTGTGCCGCACTCCCTCCGGCGCCCGCTTCGCCTACTCGCCCGCCTACGCCGCCCTCGGCGACGCCCCGGGCCGCCGCATTGCTCTCCGCATGCCCGTGCGCGCCGAGCCCTACGAGGTGCGCGGCGTCAACCTGCACCCCTACTTCGCCGGCCTCCTGCCCGAGGGCTTGCGTCTCGCCGCCCTCGTGCGGCGCGCCAAGACCTCTTCCGATGACCTCTTCACGCTGCTGGCCGCGAGCGGCGGCGACGCCATCGGCGACGTCTGGGTCACGCCGCTCGCGGGCGAGGCCGAGCCGCCCGCGCCCGAGCCCATCCCGCGGCTCGATCCGCGCGCCCTCTCCCGCTCCACCTTCGCCGAGCTGCTGGCGGATCACCTGCGCCTGGGCGAGCCGGTCGCCGTTCCCGGCGTCATGCCCAAGCTCTCCGCCGCGCGCATCACCGTCCCCGTGCGCGCCCCCGCCGGCGCTCGCCAATATCTCCTCAAGCTCGCGCCTCCGGATCACCCGCGCCTGGTGGACAACGAGGCCTTCTTCATGGCCCTCGCGCGCGCCGTCGGAATCGACACCGCGAAGGTGCGCCTGGTGCACGACGCCGCGGGGGAGGCGGGCCTGCTGGTGGAGCGCTTCGACCGCCGGCCGCGACCCTCGTCCCCCGCGGGCGGCGCAACCCCGAGCCCCTTCGAGCGCCTGCACCTCGAGGACGCGCTGCAGTTCCTCGACCGCTACCCGGCCGACAAGTACCGGCTTGCGATCCGCGAGGTCATGGAATCCCTCGAGCACGCCAGCGCCCCCCCGGTCGAGCGCCTGCGCCTGCTCGAGCGCCTGGCCTTCGCCTACCTGATCGCCGACGGCGACCTGCACGGCAAGAACATCTCGCTCCTGACCTGCGATTCCCTCACGCGCCTCTCCCCGGCCTACGACGTCCTCTCGACCCTGCCCTACGGCGACGACCGCCAGGCCCTCGAGGTCGAGGGCCGCGACCAGGACCTAGCCCGCGCCCACTTCCTGGCCCTCGGCGAGCGCCACGGCCTGCGCCCCGCGGCCATCGAGCGCGTCCTGGATCGCCTGCTCGAGCGCCTCCCACGCCACCTCCCGCGCCTCGCCGAGATCGGCCTCCCCGAACGCCAATCGCGCCGCCTGCAGCGCACGATCGAAGAACGCCTCCGGCACCTGGGACGCGCTCGCACTTGACCCCTGCTCCCCGGACCCCCCTCAAAGTGGTACCCATGTCCCCGGTTGCACAACCCCCGGTCCGCACCATCCGCTCGCAGGTGGGGCCGTGTTCGTAGAATAACCAGGGTCCTGCTGCGCTGCTAGCCCGTCATGGCCAAGTACTACGACACATGGTGGAAGAAGGCACTGATTCTGCTGTGGATCGTGCTGATCCGTGAATCCGGTGCCCTCTCCCTGAACTTGCACTACAATATCGCGACCACGGAGCTCGTCTCCGGAGGGGCAGTGCTCAGAATCGGCTCGTTCGACTCCGAGGATCTCACCGTCACGATTCGGCCGCACCCGCTCGACTACGTTCCCTTCTACAAGTCGCGTCGCGTGCGCGGATCCATCGCGCCTGCCACCGCTGGCTCGACCCAGGCGCTGGAGGCCGAGGTCGACCTGACGGTGATCGGCCTCTGCACGGGTCGCGAATTCCGTCGCCTGGCGCAGGCGAGGATCCTGGATCAGGCTCTCAGGCAAGGCCCTCTGTGACGGATGCGCGGCCGTGCCACGATCCCCTGCCCACCAATCAAGGTCGGCAGGGGATCAACCTACCGGCCGGGGCCGTCCTGCTCGCTGGGCGGTGGACCTACGGGCTCGGCGAGCGCCTGCTGGCCGCGCCGATCAGCACCTCCTGGTCCTGAACTTCGGGATCGGCGGCATCAGGCCTCGGCGTCCTGGGGCAGGTGGGAGGCGAGGATCTGGAGCAGGGCGAAGGCGAGGGTGGTGAAGAAGCCCAGGCGAAAGCCGGCGGGCCACCAGGGTTGGAGCATCAGGAGGAGGCCCAGGGTGATGCCGAGCAGGGTGGCGCGGTCGAAGGTGCGCACCAGGCGGGTGCGGGACGTGGGGGCGGCGCTCACTGCTTGATCGTGCCGAAGGTGACGCCGCGCAGGAGGTGGTCGCGGACGAGGACGGTGAAAAGCACGATCGGGGCCACGAAGAGCAGGGCGCCGGCGGCGACCTGGGGCCAGGGCATGCCCTGGATGTTGCCTTGCAGGCCGGCGAAGTAGGGGGGGACCGTGACGGCGGCGGAGCGGTTGAGGGTCACGGCGAAGCCGAACTCGTTCCAGGCCGAGATCAGGCAGAAGACGGCCGTGACCGCCATGCCGGTGCGGGCCTGGGGCAGCACGACGCGGAAGAAGGCCTGCAGGCGCGAGTAGCCGTCGACGAGGGCGGCCTCCTCGTAGGCGCGCGGGATCTCGTCGATGAAGCCCTTCATCAGCCACACGGCAAGCGCCAGGTTGAAGGCGGTGTAGAGGATCACCAGGCCCAGGTGCGTGTTGTTGAGCTCCAGGGTGCGGTACATGACCAGGATCGGGATCACGACCGCGAGCGGGGGCAGGAAACGCGTCGAGAGCACGAAGAAGAGCCAGTCGCGGGCGCCGGCGACGCGGAAGCGGCTGAAGCCGTAGGCGCACAGGGTGCCGAGCACGACCGAGAGCAGGGTCGAGAGGAGCCCGATCAGGATGCTGTTGCCCAGGTAGTGGTAGAAGCTGTGCCGCGCTCCCACGTGCACGTCGCCCAGGTGGGCGTAGGCCTCGAGGGTCGGGACGAAGCGCGGCGAATCGGCCGGCAGGGCGTCGGCGAAGCTCGGAAAGACCTTGGGGGTGGGGCTGATCGTGTCGGCGCGGGACTTGAACGAGGTCAGCACCAGCCAGAGCAGCGGCAGGGAGGCGAACAGGAAGGCGCCGAGGATCACGAGCCAGCGCAGGAGCTTCATGCGCCCACTCCCCGCACCCCTTGCAGGCGCTCGAGGTAGCGCAGGAAGACCGTCGCCAGGGCGATCACGATCACCAGCACCACGCAGGCGTAGGCGGCGCCCAGGCCCACGCGGCCGTCGAGGAAGACCACCTGGTAGAGCAATGCCGAGACGGTCTGGGTCGCGGCGTCGTTGGGGCCGGTGATCGCCATCACCAGGTCGAACTGCTTGAGGGCGTCGGTCATGCGCAGCAACACCGCCAGGCCGAGCAGGGGCGCGGTCATGGGCAGGGTGATGCGGCGGAACACGGTCCAGGGGCCCGCGCGGTCGATCTCGGCCGCCTCGTAGACGTAGCGCGGAATCGCGTTCAGGCCGGCCAGGGCGATCAGCATCATGAACGGCGTCCACATCCAGACGTCGATCAGGACGATCGTCAGCAGGCGCAGGGACGTGTCGGTCAGCCACTGGGGCTGGGGCAGGCCCAATGCACCGAGGGACTGGTTCAGGATCCCGTAGTCGGCGCTCAGGACCAGGTTCCAGAAGAGGCCCATCACCGCCTGGGGCAGCATCATGGGCACCAGCAGCAGGGTCATCAGCACGACCTTGCCGCGGAAGGGCTTGGCGAGGGCCAGGGCGATCACGAAGCCCAGCAGCAGCTCGAGGGCCACCGCCAGGCCGACGAACATACCCGTCGTGCGCACGGCGCGGGCGAAGCGCTCGTCCTCGAAGACGCGGGCGTAGTTGCGGCCGCCGACGAAGCTCGAGCTCTGTCCCACGAGCTCCGCGTCGGTGAAGGAGAGGGCGACGTTGTAGACCAGCGGAAAGAGGTTGAAGAGCACCAGGAACGCCAGGGTCGGCCCGACGAAGCCGAGCTTCAGGCGTCCGTCGCTGGGTCCCGCTGCGCGCACTGGGAGATGGATCTCAGTTCTTCAGCAGCCCTTCGTCGCGCAGGATGCGCTCGTGCTCCTCGGCCAGGCGCCGCAGCGCCTCGCGGGGCTCGAGCACGCCGTCGAGGGCCTCGCCCACGCGCTGCTGGGCGGTGCTCATCAGCTCGTTGAAGGCCGGCACGTTCCAGAAGTCGCGCATCGAGTCGATGCTGTCGGCGAAGGGCGCGTTGTAGCGCGTGGCCTCGCGGAAGCGTTGGGAGGAGAGGATCTCGGTGTTGGCCGTGAAGCCGGCGGGTTTCTGGATCCACTTCTCCTGCACCTCGCGCCGCAGGAACCAGGCGATGAAGCGTTTCGCCAGCTCCTGGCGCTCGGGCGCGATCTTGGTCGAGATCGAGAAACCCTGGCCGCCCAGGCTGGCGATGCGCCGGCCCTCGTGATGGGGCACGACAGCGAAGCCGACCTGTTCGCCCAGGTCGCGGTCGAGGCCCGGGAAGAACGCGAAGTAGTTGAGGGCCATCGCCACCGAGCCGTTCTGGAAGGCCTCCAGCACCTTGCCGTAGTCGAGGTTGGCCCCGTCACGCGGCCCGAGGGCCACCAGCGACTTGTAGAACTCGAGCGCCTCGACCGCCGCGTCGGTGTCGAGCACGCCCTTCACCTGGAAGGTCTCGCGATCCCCCCAGTCGGCGCCGAAGGCCCACAGGGCGTGCTGGAAACCCATGGTGAGCGAGTCGTAGTCGCGCCCCGTGAGCAGGGCCGCGCCGTAGCGGCGCTCGGCGGGGCGCTGGAAGAACTCGGCCACCTCGCGGAACTCGGTCCAGGTGTCGGGCACTCGCAACTCGCGGCCGAAACGCGCCTGGAAGGCGGCCCGTTCGGCGGGGTCCTCGAACCAGTCCTTGCGGTAGCACAGGCCCACGGCATCGGTCTCGGCCGGCGCGGCGAACCAGCGCCCGCTGCCGGAGGGGTACTCGCACAGGTAGCGCGCGGCGCGCGGGTGGATGCTGTCGAGGTCGACCACGGTCGGCAGCCAGTCGGTCAGCTCGACGTACAGGCCGCGGGTCGCGCCGCGGCCGATCCACTGGCTGTCGCCGATCACGATGTCGAAGCTCGTGCGCGGATTGCCGAAGTCGGCGAAGACCTGGCGCTGGTAGTCGCTGATCGGGATCGCGTGCACCTTCACGGGGATGCCCGTCTCGGCCGTGAACTCGTCGCCGAGCTCCTGCAGGCCCTGGGCGGGAGCCCACTGGAACCACCAGATCTCGAGGTGCTCGCGCTCCGCGCCGCCGCGGCCGCAGGAGAGGACCAGAGATGCCAGGAGGGCGGCGGCGAGGGCGAGGATCGGTCGCATGGGGTTTCGGCGGGTCAGGGGCGCGTCTCGCGCAGGGAGCGCCAGGGTTCTTCGTCGGAGACGTCGATCAGGGCCGGGCCGTCGATGATCGCGGGCGAGAGCACGGCCAGGAACACCAGGCGGGCATCGAAGACGTTGTAGGTGCCGTGCACCGTGTCCTTGGGGATGTGGGCGAGCTCGCCGGCGGAGAGGATGCGGCGCTCGCGGTCGACCCACTGCTCGGCGCGGCCCTCGAGCACGTAGAGCAGCTCCTCCATGCACGGGTGGCGGTGGAAGCGGTGGGCCTTCCAGGGGGGCATCGTCACGCGCACGAGCTGCAGTTGCTTGGCGTCGGTCAGGCCGGGGCGGCAGAGCCACTCGTGGGGGCCCCAGGGCAGCTCCTCGACCTGGGCCTCGGCCTCGGTGACGAAGCGCAGGAAGTGTTCCTTGCACATCGGCTGGGAGCGGCGCTCAGCGCCTGGGCAGGCGGATCGCCTTGAAGGCCTCGATCTGCTTCTTGATCGCGACCTCGGTGGGGAAGCGCTCGGTCGAGCTGGCGCCGTAGAAGCCGTCGATGCCCTGCACGCGCTCGATGACGAAGGCCGCGTCCTCGGGAGTCGCGATCGGGCCGCCGTGGCAGAGTAGGATCACGTCATCGCGCACGGCCTTGCAGGCGTCGACGATCTCCTGGATCGGGCCCAGGCACTCTTCCAGCGGCGTGACGGTGTGGGCGCCGATGGTGCCGCCGCTGGTGCAACCCATGTGCGCCACGACGATGTCCGCGCCCGCGGCGGTCATGCGCCGCGCCTCGTCGGCATTGAAGACGTAGGGCGTGGTCAACAGGTCCATTTCGCGCGCCAGGGCGGTGATCTCGACCTCGAGCTGGTAGCTCATGCCGGTCTCCTCCAGCGTCGCGCGGATCTTGCCCTCGATCAGGCCCACGGTGGGGAAGTTCTGGATGCCGGCAAAACCCAGCTCCTTCAGCTCGCGCAGGAACAGGTGCGGCATCATGAAGGGATCGGTGCCGCACACGCCGGCCAGCACGGGGGTGTGCTGGACGACCGGCAGGATCTCGAAGGCCATCTCCTTCACGATCTGATTGGCGTTGCCGTAGGGCATCAGCCCGGCCGTCGAGCCCCGGCCCGCCATGCGATAGCGGCCGGAGTTGTAGACGATGATCAGGTCGATGCCGCCGGCCTCCTCGCTCTTGGCCGAGATGCCTGTGCCCGCGCCGCCGCCGATGATCGGCTCGCCGCGCGCGATCTGGGCCCGGAAACGTTTCAGGATGGCGGCGCGGCTGTTGTCGACCTGGGGGCTCTTCACGGCGTCTGTGTTGGGGAGTCTTCAGTGGGGCGGTGCGGCGAGGAGGTCGAGGAGCGTGCGGGCGCAGGCCTCGGCGAAGGCCCCATCGTTGATGTGCTGGTCGAGCTCGCGCACGGGCACCGAGCCGGCGTTGGCGCGCACCGCGTCGAACAGGGCGCGACGGGCGGCGGGGTCGTCGAAGGGCTGACCGGCGCGGTCGAGGGCCGAGACGCCCCGCGCGGGGAGCAGGATGGTAGCGGGTCCGGCGGCGCGCGCGAGCTTCGAGCCCAGGTCGGCGCCGATCGCCGCGCATTCGTCGACCGTCGTGCGCATCAAGGTCACGTGTTCGTTGTGCCGGTGGAGGTTCCGGCCGCGGAACCGCTCGGGCACGCTCGCCAGGCCCTGGAAGTTGACCATGTCGGTGGCGCCCACCGAGACGACCTGGGGGATGCCGAGCTCGGCCGCGGCCGTGAGCCGCGTCGGGCCAGCGGACAGGACGCCCCCGATCAGCTCGTCGGCCAGCTCGGTGGTCGTCAGGTCGAGCACGCCCGCGAAGACCCCCTCGCGGATCAAGCTCTCCAGCGCCTGGCCGCCGGCGCCCGTGGCGTGGAAGACGAGCACCTCGTAGCCCGCCTCCTCGAGCACGGCCTGGGCGCGCAGCACGCAGGGGGTCGTGACCCCGAACATGGTGGCCGCGACGGCCGAGCGCTCCTGTTCCTCGCGCAGGGGCGCGACCTTGGGCGCCACGAGTCCGGCCATGGCGAGCGCCGCCTGGGTCAGCACGCTGCGGCTGATGCGGTTGAGCCCGGCGATGTCGGTCACCGGGTTGAGCATGAAGATGTCCTTGTCGCCCACGAACGGCCGCACCGCGCCGCTGGCGAGGGTCGAGACCATCACCTTGGGCACGCCGATCGGCAGGGCGCGCATGGCCGCCGTGCCGATCGTCGTGCCGGCCGAGCCGCCCAGGGCGAGCACCCCGCCCAGCTCGCCCGCCGCGAAGGCCTCGAGCACGATGCGCGTCACGCCCTCGGCCGCGCGCGTCACCGCCTCGCCCCGGTCGCCGCGCCGCAGCATCTCGCCCAGCGTCGTCCCCGCCGCCTCGAAGACCCGCTCGCGCGCCACGTCCGGCGCGCAGGCGGGATCGCCGAGGCAGCCCGCGTCGATCAGGCGCACGGCGACCCCCTGCTGCGCGAGGGCGCGGCGCACGAAGTCCGCCTCAAGGCCCTTGGTGTCGAGGGTGGCGACGAGGTCGACGCGGAGGCTCATTCGTTTCGCAGGAGCCAGGCCGCGGCCTGGCGCAGGAGTTGGCGGTAGGCGGGGTGTTCGTGGCTCGCGCCGTCGTGGCCGAGGGTCAGCGCGACGACGCGGCGCGTGGGGTCGGTGGGGATCCAGAGCACGGGGTAGGTCTCGCCGCTGGTGCGCGAGCGGCCGACGGCCAGCACGCGCATCGGTGGGCCCGCCGGGTCGAGCTCGACGCGATAGAGCTCGTCGGGAACCTCGAAGCGCGCCGGCAGGCCGGCGGTGACCGGATGCTCGGCGTCGAGCAGCTCCACGTCGAAGACGCCGTAGGCTTCGTGGCTGCGCGCGCCGCCGCCGACCAGCTCGCGGTTGTAGGCCGGCCAGTCGGGCCAGTTGAACCAGGTCGCCGCGTGCAGGAGCAGCAGGCCGCCGCCGCGCTCGACGTGCGCCTCGATCCCGCGCCGCAGGGCCTCGCCCGGCAGGGGCTGGTTGTTCGAGAGCGCGAGCAGGCGCAGCTCGGCGAGTGCGCCGGCCAGCCACTCGGGGTCGTCGGTGTAGTGCAGCGGTTCGGGCGCGATCCCGCGCAACGCCTCGAGGTCGGTTCCGGCGTACCAACGGCCGAAGTCGTGGCTCGAGCCGCCGCCGACCAAGAGCGAGCGCGCGCCCAGCAGCGGGTTCGGCGGCGCGTCGCCCGCGGGGTCGTCGCCGATCTGGGCCGTCAGCGCCAGGAAGGTCGGCGCGATGTGGTTGCCCGGGCTCTCCAGCACGAGCGACTCGATCGGGACCGCGCGCGAGGGGGTCAACGAGAGGTAGCGCAGTTGCCCGCGGCTCCCCGGTGCGAGCACGCCGCGCACGTACTTCGAGCCCGGCACGTCGTAGCGGCCGATCCAATCGGAGATCTCGACGCCGTCGGTCAGCGTGACGCGTTCCTCTTCACCGTCCGTGTAGCGGTAGGTGAGGTACATCGCCGGCTGGTGGTCGCGCCGGATCGGGAAGGCCCAGGCGCCGACCGCGCCCAAGAGGTGCAGGCGGCGCAGCGCGAAGCCCACGGGCACCTCGACGCGCTGGGCCAGGGTGTGGGTCTTCCAGTCGGGCGCGAGGCCACCGCGCAGAACGATCGCGTTGTAGCCGTTCGAGGTCCGCGCGGGGTCGAGCACGTGGAAGGGCACGCCCTCGACCTCGTGCACGCCATAGTGCGTGAAGGTGTAGGTGTTGGGGTCGCGGGCGTCGTAGAGCGCGTGGGCCGTGCTCGAGGTGCACAGCCCGTCGAGGTCGAGCACGCGGAAGGCCTCGAAGCCCTGGCACAGGTACGCGACGAGATCGCGCAGCGCTTCGTCCCCCAGGCTCTCGAAGCCCGCGGGCATCAGCGAGCGTCCCGTGGAGCGCAGCACGTCGAGGTCCTCGCGGTGGATCTCGACCTCGCCGTCGGCGCCCTTGAGCACGATGCGATCGGTGGTTTCCTGCGCCAGCAGGCCGCCGAACACGCGCCCGTCGAGGGTGCTGGCCACGTACTCGACGTAGGCCGCCTCGACCGCGCGGTTGGGGTCGAGGATGAAGGGCAGCAACGCCGCGGGTCCGTGCGCGCCCATGCCGTCGAGGGCCGGGCCGACCGCCGCGCCCTCGCCGTTCAGGCTGTGGCAGGTCGAGCAGTTCTGCACGAAGACCTCGCGGCCCCGAAGTGCGTCGCCGCCGCGCTCGACGATCGGCGTCAGGCGCGCGAGGGTCTGGGCGAGCGTGTCATCGACCGGCGCGAGGGCCGTGTCGAGCAAGGCCGAGGCGCGCGCGGCCAGCTCGGGCTGGGGGTGGTTGCGCAGGCGGTGCAGGCGTTGGGGGCCGAGGTCGTGGGCGGCCACGGTCCCGGCCGCGAGCGCGTCGAGCAGCACGGCCGTGCTCGAGGGGCGCTGCACGAGGGCCGCGAAGGCCGCGTCGCGGGCGGGGCCGGTCAGGGACGGCCAGGCATCGGCCAGGGCGGCGGCGGCGCGCGGCTCGTCGCAGGCGCCGAGCAACTCGATCGCGCCCAGGCGCACCTCGGGGGCGAGCCAGGCCTCGAGCAGCTCGGCCCCGGCCACGATCGCGGCCTCGCGTTGCCCTGGAATGGCGAGCAGCGTGCGCAGGCAGTCGCGGCGCAGCTCGCCCGGTTGGTCGGGATCCTCCAGGGTGCGCCGCAAGCGCGCGGCGAACTTGGCCACCGGCTCCGCGAGCGCCGCGCCGCCCCAGCGCTCGGCCAGGGGCAGGGCGCCGATCGCGAGCTCGAGGTCATGGGCCTCCAGGAGATCGCCCAGGGCCTCCGTCAGCGCGGGCTCGTCCCCGGGGGGCGGCGTCGCGGCGGCGACGAGGGCGCTCAACGCCAGCCGGGCCAGGGGCGCGGACGTGCGGGCCGTCGCGGCGAAGTCCACGACCAGCGCCGCGCGATCGCGCGGCGATCCCGAGCGCGCGACGCGCTCGCAGAGGGCCGCGACGAGGGGTTCGAGCAGCTCGGGCTCGGGCGGTTCCCCGCCGGCGATCCCGCCGGGGACCAGGTGCGGGCGCTGCGCGTGACCCACGAGGGCCAGCAGGGCGTCGAGCGGCTCGCGGGCCAGCGCGACGAAGGCCGCCGAGCGGGAGTGGTCGTCCTCCAGGCGCGGATAGAGGTCCACCAGGGTGCGCGTCTCGCCCGGCGCGGGTCGGAACCCACCCATGGCGACCAGGGCCAACAAACGGCCGCGGGAGCCGGCGCGCGCGGCGGCGTCGAGCACCCGCGCGCGGACCTCCTTGCCCGGCTGCTCGAGCTCGGCCGCCAGGCGCAGCGCTCCGCGCACGACGCTGCGATCGGGATCGACGAGGGCCGCCGCGAGCAGGGGTTCCTCGACGGCGCCCAGTTGCGCCAGGGCGCGCAGGGCCTCGAGCCGCACGAGCGGATCGCGCGGTCCGGCGGCCAGGCGGTTGCGCACCGCCTGGGTCTGGCCGTCCTCGACGAGCAGGCGCCGCGCGGTGCCGCGCACCCAACCGGCGGGGTGGCCGAGGGCCTCGGCGCGCTGCGCCGCGTTCGCCGCGGCGAGGTTCGGCGCGGCCTGCGTCCGCGCGCCGTCGTGCACGAGACGCCAGATGCGCCCGTGCAGGTGGTCGCGGTCGGGCCGCACCGCGGCGTTGGTCGGGCCGTGCTCGGGGCCGCGCGTGTCGTTGTGGATCACGGCCTGGTTGTAGAAGTCGAGCACGTACACGTGGCCGTCGGGTCCGGTGCGCGCGTGCACCGGCCGGAACCACAGGTCGCGCCCGGCCAGGAACTCCTCCTGGCGCGGCTTGCTCGCGCGGAAGCTGACGCCCTCGGCACGCACGAGGTCGCGGTGCACGAGGTTGACCGTCGGCTCGCACACGAAGTGGTTGCCGTGGAACTCCGCCGGCCAGCTCCCTCCGTCGTAGATCAGGCAACCCGAGGCCGCGGTGAAGCCGCCCACGAAGTCGATCTGCACGTAGGGCGGCCGGGTGTGGCGCACGATGGGGAACACGCGGTCGTGGTCGGCGATGTCGGCCCAGCCCCGCGGCCGACCGATGCGCCCGCGGCCGAGGATCGCGTCGGGGAGCACCACGTGGCGCAGGTGCGCGCCGTTGGCCATGGTGAAGAACAGCTCGCCGTCGGGCGCGAAGTCCAGGCCCCAGGTGTTCGAGCCGTAGGACACGACCATCTCGATCGCGCTGCCGTCGGGACGGAACCGCAGCACGCCGTTGCCGATGCGCCCGAAGTCCCGGCCGTCCGCGCCGCGCACGTGCGAGGCGTTGCCGCTGTAGCCCTGGGTGGCGTAGATCCAGCCGTCCGGCCCCCAGCGCAGGTTGCTGAGCGTGGCGTGCGTGTCGCCGTAGCCGAAGCCGGTGAAGAGCGTCTCGACGCGGTCCGCGCGGTCGTCGCCGTCGGTGTCGCGCAGGAAGAGGATGTCGGGCGCTTGGCTGACGATCGCGCCGTCGCGGTGCAGCACCAGGCTGCTCACCAGGTCGAGGCCGACGTGGAAGGGCGTGGCGCGGTCCATGCGCCCGTCGCCGTCGTCGTCGGCCAGGATCACGATGCGGTCGTGGGCCGGGATGCCCGAGGATTCCTGCTTGAAGGGATAGCCGGGGGTCAGGGCGACCCACATGCGCCCGGCGCCGTCCCACTCGAGCGAGATCGGGTTGACGACGAGCGGCTCGGCGGCCACGAGCTCGACGCGCACGTCGGGATGGGCGACGAGGTGTTCGTGGGCTGCCTCGGGGCGCGTCGGGCCGCCGGGCGGATACCGCAGGGCCGCGACCTCCTCGGCGCTCACCAGCAGGTTCGCGTCGCGGCCCCCGGCCCAGGCGATCCCGCGCAGGAGCAGCGTGCGGTAGGCGGGGTGCGAGAAGGTCGTGTGGTAGTGGCCGGGGATCGAGACGAAGGCGCGGTAGCCGTGCTGCTCGAGCGTCCACATCTGGGGCGCGACGTCGAAGGGCGTGTGGAAGGAGTTGGCCAGCACCCGCGCGCCGGGCGCCATGGTGAGCTGGTGGTAGAGCTCGTCCACCAGGTCGAAGCTCGCCGCGCCGTCGGTGATGGGGTGCGGGACGTGGGTGAGGTGCAGGCCCAGCTCGCCCACGTGCCACTGGGCCTTGCCGTGCTCCCAGGCGCCGCCCACGACGCCCGCGAACCAGTCCGGAGCGTCGCCGCAGACCGCGTCGTGGATCACGACGATCCCGCCGCCGCGGGCGAGGAAACGCTCCAGTCGCGTGCGTTCGGCTCCGTGGATCGAGCCGGCGTTCGCGGCGTACATCACGAGCACGTCGGCGCGCTCGAGCTCCGCATCGTCGGGGAAGCGCAGGGCGCCCTCGGCCCGCGCGCCGCGCGACTCGAGCAGCGGGATCCACTCGGCGAGGAACAGCTCGTGCTCGTGCTCCCCCGGACCGTGGGTCTTGGGCCCGGCCCGCACGAAGATCCGCAGCGGTTCGTCGGGATCCGTGGGCGGGCCGCCGGAGCTCGCCAGGAGCATCGGCGCGGCGATCAGGAGGGACCACAGAACGGCGAAGGGGAGCCGGAGTCGGGTCATCGGCGGTCGTCCAGGCGGCGGGTTCGAGCGGTCGCCAGTATAGACGGCCCGCCGACGTCGACGGCGGGCGGAGGCGGGCGGGCGCCTCACTCACCGGCGCGTGAGCGCCAGTGGGCGGCCTCGCTGGCGCGCGAAGTGCGCTCGAGGAGCGCCGCGAGCCGTCGGGCGGCGCCCTGCGAGCGGGCGTGGTCCGCGCCCAGGGCCGCGACGTAGAGCGCGTAGCACCGCTCGAGCGCTTCCTCCGCCTGCGCGTGGCGTTCGAGGGCCACTAGGGCCGCGGCGTGGCCCTCGGTGTAGTGACCCAGGCTCCAATGGCCCGCGGGATAGGCGCGGGCGGCGCGCTCCAGGGTTTCGGCGAAGAGGCGCTCGGCGCGCTCGGGGTCGCCGGCGCGCAGGTCGAGCAGGCCGAGGTTGAAGAGCGAGGTCAGGGTCGAGCGGTGGTCCTCGCCCAACGTGCGGCGCTTGATCGCCAGGATCCGTTCCTGGATCGCCCGCGACTCGCCGAGCCGTTCGCTCTCGGAGAGCAGCAGCGCCAGATTGTTGAGCGCCACCAACGTGTCGGAGTGTTCGTCGCCCAGGACCGCTTCACGGCGCTCCACGACGCGGCGCAGCAGCCCTTCGGCCTCCTCGCGCTGGCCCCGGGCGGAGAGCTGGGCCGCGAGGTTGTTCATCGCGGTCCAGGTGCTCGGGTGGTCCTCGCCGCGGCCGGCGAGGTGCAGATCGAGGGCCCGACGGTAGGCCGACTCGGCCTCGTCCGTGCGCCCCAGATCGCGCAGGATCGTGGCCAGGGCGCCGATCGTCTGCGCCGTCCCGGGGTGGTCGTCGCCGAGCTCCGCGAGCTGCAGCTCGAAGGTGCGCTCGAGCACCGCCCGCGCCGGCTCGAGCTCGCCCTGGATCCACAGCAGGCTGCCCAACGAGTGGCGCGTGGTGATCGTCTCGCGGTGCGCGACGCCCAGCACGCGCTCGCGCGTCTCGAGCAGGCGCGTGAGCAGCGCGCGTTCCTGCTCGTGGTGTCCGAGGCGCCGCAGCAGGCGCCCGTAGGCGGACAGGAGCTTGAGCGAGTCGGGGTGCTCCTCGCCGCGCAGGAGCAGGTGTCGCGCCAGGGCGTTCTCGAGCTGGGGTTGGGCGCTCGCGAGCCGGTCCCGCGCGAGCTCGAGGGACGCCAGGGCGGCGCGCGCCACCTGGGTGCGCGGGTCGAGCTCGCCGTAGGTCACGGGCGTGAGCGCGGCGCAGACGCGGTATTGCTCCTCGGCCTGGTCCAGCAGGCCCAGCGCCTCGTAGGCGACGCCCAGCAGGCTGCGCATCTCGAGCCCCAACTCGGGGTGCTCGCCGAGTTCCCGCTCCACCTCGCGCGCCGTGCGGTCGAGCACGTCGCGCACCAGCACGTCGCGGCCCTCGCGATCGGGGTGCACGTCCTCGAGCATGCGCCGCACGAGGTTCACGACGGCGTGCGCGCGCTCGGTGGCGCGCTGCGCCGCGGCGCGTTGCTGGGCCTCGTGGGCGCGGGCCTCCTCCGCCAGCCGCAGGCTCTCGAGCGCCGCAAGGCGCTCGCTGCGCGCGCGGTCGCGCTCGCGGGAGGCTTCCTCGGCGAGCAGCGCCTTGGCGTCGCGCTCCGTGGCGGCCTCGAGCGCCAGACGCGCGCTGACCAGGGCGCCGCCCAGGAGCACGAACGCCACGCTCGCGACCGCCGCCACGAGACCCCGGCGGCGGCGGGCGAAGGTGCGTGCCAAGTACCAGGCGCTCGGCGCCCGCGCGTGGATCGGTTCGTGGGCCAGGAAGCGACGCAGGTCGCGGGCCAGGGCGGCGGCCGATGCGTAGCGCCGCGCGGGATCCTTGGCGAGGGCCTTGGAGAGGATCGTCTCCACGTCGCCGCGCGCCTCGGAGCGGATGCGGCCGGCGGGCAGCGGTTCCTGCTCGCGCACGCGGCGCGCGGCCTCGAGGAGCGTCAACCCGCGCAGGTCGAGGGGCGGTTGGCCGGTGACGAGCTCGTAGCCCAGGGCGCCCAGGCCATAGACGTCGGATGCGGGGCCGATGGCGGCCGACTCGCCCGCGGCCTGCTCGGGGCTCATGTAGGCGAGCGTGCCGACGATCTGGCCGGCGAGAGTGCGGCCGCCCTCGGCCTCCTCGTCCAGTAGGCGCGCCACGCCGAAGTCGAGCACCTTCGGCTGCGCGCGGCCGGCGCTCGTGTCGACGAGCACGTTGGAGGGCTTGAGGTCGCGGTGCACGACGCCGCGCGCGTGGGCGTGGTCGATCGCGTCGGCGACCTCGGCCAGGAGGCGCAGGCGCTCGGCGAGCCCGAGCGCGTTGCGGTCGGCGTGTTCGCCGATCGGCAGGCCCTCGACGCGCTCCATCGCGAAGTAGGGCTGCGCGCCGCGTTCGGTGCGCAGGGTCCCGGCCGCGTGCACCTGGGCCACGCCCGGATGGTGCAGCTTGGCGAGCGCGCGCCCCTCGCGCTCGAAGCGCGCCAGCGCCGAGGGCGTCGCCAAGCCAGTGCGCAGCACCTTCAGCGCGACCAGGCGGCCCAGCCCCTGCTCGCGCGCCAGGTGGACGACGCCCATGCCGCCCTCGCCCAGCACCTCGAGCAGCTCGTAGGGACCCAGGTGCGTCGGGAGCGTGCCGGCTTCGGGTGCCAGGGCGTCGAGCCCGAGGGCCTCGAGCACCGCCGGGCGCTCGAGGAATCGTTCGTCGGAGGCGTGCTCCAGCAGCGAGAGCAGCTCCGCGCGCAGGGCGTCGTCGCCCGCGGTCTGGGCCTCGACGAAGCGCGCTCGCTCCGCTGCGTCGAGCTCGAGCGCCGCGGCGAACAATTCGTGCAGGCGCCCGTTCACCGTTCCCCGCCGACGGATCCCGTCCGCGCGCCGCCTTCGCCGCGGGAGAGCTCGCGATGCAGCCACGCGCGGGCGAAGGACCAGTCGCTCTTGATCGTGGCGGGGGAGAGCTCGAGCAAGGTCGCGACCTCGGTCAGCTCGAGCCCGGCGAAGTGGCGCAGCATCACGACCTCGCGTTGGCGTGGATGCTGGGCGCCCAGGCGCTCGAGCGCCTCGTCGAGGGCCAGGAGGTCGAGGGGGCGGCCTTCCTCGAAGGCCACGCTCTCGCTCAGCTCGACCTGCTCGAAGTCGCCGCCGCGCTTGCGCGCGCCGCGGCCACGGGCGCGCTCGACCAGGATGCGCCGCATGGCGAGGGCCGCGGCGCCGAAGAAGTGTCGCCGGCCGTTCCAGCCGGGATCCGCGTCACCCACCAGGCGCAGCCAGACCTCGTGCACGAGCGCCGTCGCGTCGAGGGTCGCGCCCGGCGGCTCGGAGGAAAGGCGGCGCCGGGCGAGGGCCCGCAGCTCGTCGTAGAGCAGGGGCAGGAGCGCGTCGCCGGCGTCCGGCCGATCTCCGCGCGAGAGGTCGGCCAACACTTGGGTGATGCGTTCCTGCGGCGTCGACATGGGGGCGCTGGGGGAGGGTCGCCGGGTCCGCGCACGATCGTCGCATGGATCGGCGGCGGACGACAGCGGCCCGGCGTGGGGCTCGGGACGGGCGCCGGCTCGGGCGGGTTCCGCCGCGCCCGCCAGGGCCGGGGGAGCAACCGGCGAGGCTCCCATCGGTGGAATCCGATTGCGCCGCGCCGGGCGGTTCAGAATCCCGCCGCGTGGCCGTCCTTGCGGGATTCGGAGGCCCCGCGCAGCACGCCGGTGACAGGGTCGCGGGCGATCGCCTGGTAGCCGCCGAAGGGGCCGACGGCCCAGCCGACGTCGTGGCCGCGCAGGACGAGCTCGCGGATCGTCTCGTAGTCGAAGCCGCTCTCGAGCAGCAGTTTGCCGCCGTCGGTCATGCGTTCGCCGGTCGGCTCGCTCGAGCCTTCGTGCAGGATGCGCGGCGCGTCGCCGGCTTCCTGCAGGTTCAGGCCGAAGTCGACCAGGTGGATCACGACCTGCGCGTGGGCTTGGGGCTGGGTGGCGCCGCCCATCACGCCGAAGGCGATCCAAGGCTCTCCGCCGCGCGTCAGGAAGGCCGGGATGATGGTGTGGAAGGGCCTCTTCCCCGGCGCATAGGTGTTCGCGCGGCCTTCGGCGAGGTCGAACAGCTCGCCGCGGTCCTGCAGCACGAAGCCCAGCCCGTCGGGCGTCATCCCCGAGCCCATGCCGCGGTAGTTGCTCTGGATCAGGCTGACCATGTTGCCCGCCGCGTCGGCGGTGGCGAGGTAGACCGTGTCGCCGCGCTCGAGGGCCGGGTTGCCGGCCGCGACGCGGCGCGCGGCGCGTTCGGGGTCGATCAGGGCGCGGCGCTCGGCGGCGTACTCCTTCGAGATCAACCCCGCCAGCGGCACCGCGCTGAAGGCCGGGTCCGCGTACCAGCGCGCGCGGTCCTCGAAGGCGAGCTTCTTGGCCTCGACGAAGTGGTGCACGTAGTCCGCGCTGCCCAAGCCCCAGGCCGCGACGTCGTAGCCCTCGAGGACGTTGAGGATCTGGAGCGCGGCGATGCCCTGACCGGCGGGCGGCAGCTCCCACAGCTCGACCCCGCGGTAGCTGGCCGAGACCGGCTCGACCCACTCGGAACGGTGCGCCGCCAGGTCCTCGACCGACAGGAACCCGCCCGCGCCCTGCACGCAGGCGGCGATCGTCGCGGCGATCTCGCCGGTGTAGAACGCGTCGCGGCCGCCCTCGCTCAAGCGCCGAAGGGTGCGCGCCAGGTTGGGGTTCTTGAAGATCTCGCCCTCGCGCGGCGCCCGGCCGTCGATCGTCATCTGCTCGCGGAAGCCGGGCCAACGGCTGAGCACGGGCACGCTGCGCTCCCAGTAGAAGGCGATCACCTGCGTGACCGGAAACCCCTCCTGGGCGTAGCGGATGGCCGGCGCGAGCACCTGCGCCATCGGCAGCTCGCCCAGCCGCGCGTGCAGCGTAAACCACCCGTCGACGCAGCCGGGCACGGTCACCGGCAGGGGCCCGTGGCTCGGGATGCGGGTCAGCCCGAGCTCCCGGAAGTGCGCGAGCGTCAGCCCGCGCGGCGAGCGCCCGCTGCCGTCGAGTCCGTGCAGCTTGCCGCTCTCCGCGTCCCACACCAACGCGAACAGGTCTCCCCCCAGGCCGCAGCCCGTCGGCTCGGTCACGGCCAGCACGGCGTTGGCCGCGATCGCCGCGTCGACCGCGTTGCCCCCCGCGCGCAGGATCTCGAGCGCCGCCTGGGTCGCGAGGGGCTGGCTCGTGGCCGCCATCCCGCCCGTGGCGAGCACCTCCGATCGGGTCGCGAAGTTGCGCCCGCTGATGCGATCTCCGGCGCGGGACTGGGGCAGGGCGCGCGCGGAGAGCAAGGTCGCCGCGAGGACGATCGAGAGCAGGTACAAGGGCAGGCTCATGGGGGCGGCCGGTTCAGGCGATCGCGAAGGCGAGGAAGCGCAGGACCTCGAAGTAACGGTCCGTCGCGAAGCCCACCGTGTGGGCGTCGAGCCCGCGGGCGCCAGGATAGAACGACATGCGGTAGGCGAGCGCGGCCTCGCGGAAACGCACCTGGCAGTCGAGGCGCTCGGGCACCTTGAGCAGCTTCTGCTCCAGGTCGCCCGTCAGGCCCTTCTTCGCGCCCTGGCGAATGCGGGCGCGGGCCTCGGCGGGGTGGATCGAGAGCGTCGAGGCGCCGATGCCCTGCAACACGGGCACGGTCACGATGTGCTGGTTCTCGTTGCGCACGGCGGCGCACAGGGCTTCGTCGCCCGAGACGAGCACGACCGGCACGCCCAGGGAGGCTGCGGCGTAGCCGTACAGGTGGAACTCGCTCACCTCGCGGCCGCCCAGGCGCACCCAGGTGATCTTGGAGCTCGAGAGGGTGTGTGCGAGCGGGTTGCCGCTCGACCCGGCGCCGGCGTGGTAGCCGATCATCAGCACTGCGTCGAAGCTCTCGTCGAGCTCCTGCACCATCATCAGGGGGTGCATGCTCCAGCCGCGCACCAGGCGCACCTCGCGCGGCAGGCGCTCGAGGAGCAGGTTGCGGCCGCTCGCGTGGGCGTCCTTGATCACGACGTCCGTGGCGCCGGCCGAGAGCGCGCCCTCGCAGACCGCGGTCACGTGGTCGGTCATGCGCTCGCGGAACTCCTGGTACTCCGCCCGTTCCAGGCGCGCCTCGTCCCAGTGGGAGATGCCGCAGATGCCCTCGATGTCCGCGCTGACGTAGACCTTCATGGCGCGGCAGGATACCAGCGGAGCGCGGGGCGGCGAAGGTCCGGTGAAGGGCGCGCCCGGATCCGCCCGCGGACCGTCAGTAGGCCAGCGCGTTCGAGAGATTGAAGCCCGCGCCGCAGGAGGGCGCGGCGGCGGGGTCGCGGTACCAGTACTGGATGCGGAACGGCGTGGGGGCGAGGGAGGTCGTGTCGAGCTGGGCCTCGAAGGAGGTCCCGGCGGGCTGTTGGACGGCCGAGCGCAGCACCGCGCCGCCCACGCAGCGCCGACCACAACCGAAGGGCAGGTCGACCTGGTTCGGGCCGAAGAAGAAGATCCCCGGCTGCGCGGGCACGTCCTCGACGCGCAGGCTGAGCACGTGGCCCGGGACTCCCGCGACGTGCGCGAGCCGGGCGCCGCTCGGCGAGACGGAGTTGGCCCCGGCCGGCTCGCAGTAGGCGACGGGCAGCGGTTCGACGCAGGTGAAGACCGAGGCGACGAACGCGTCGAGGCCCGCCTCCACGGCGGTCAGGGGCGAGGATTCGTTGGCGGTGAAGCGCAAACGCGTGTCGGCGCTCGGCTGGAGCCCCAGGGCCAGGAACTCCTCGGCGTGGATCGTGTGGGTGCGCCAGACGTGCCCGTTCCAGACGTGCTCCGCGACGACCACCCACGGACCGGCGAGGCCATTGTCGCTGGCCTCGACGCGCAGGTAGTCCGAGCCGTTCTGGTGTTGCAGGCGCAGCCAGTAGGAGTAGGTGATCTCGGGCGCGCCCGCCGCGAGGTCGAGGGCCGGCGAGGTCAGCCGCACGGCGCCGTTGCGCACGCCCGTCTGGCCCAGCGCGTTCCAGGTCAGCCAAGCCCGGCCGCTGCCGTCGGCGTCGCCCGGCGGGTCGTAGATCCACGAGGGGTCGTCGACCGGGATGCCGCGCTCCCAGTCGCCCGAGGTCGCGCCCAGGTTGGTCGCGGTCCAGCCGCGGTCGAGCTCGAAGTCGTCCGCGAGGACGACGACCGGCGCGCCCACCAGGGGCGAGAAGGTCGAGAGCGGTGCGTCGAGCGGGTCGCTGACGGGGCCGCACTCGGCGTCGCCGTAGCGCGCGAACCACTCGAGCGTCCCGCCGCAGCCCACCGGCGGCAGGGTGCCGGCGTAGGTGAGGGCGCCCTGGTGCGCCAGGGCCGTCACCGTCCAGGGGCCGCCCCCGACGCGCGTGTGGAGCTCGACCGCGCCCATCGGAACGGTCGAGACCACGGCCGTGACCGGCGCGCTCTCCCCCGGGGCGACGCGCGCGGGTCCATCGGCGGCGATCCAGCCGCCGTAGTCCGGGAGGCAAGCGGCCGCGCGGCCCTGCATCACGGCCGCGATCTGCGGATGGAACTCGTTCCGGATGTTGGCGAAGCCGCCCGCGCACAGATTGCAGTAGCTCATCAGCGTGCCCACCGTGCCGCAGACCTGCTGCGCCTGGCAGGGGCCGTAGTTGGGCTGGTTGGCGCACTGATCGATGGGCGGGCAGTACTGGTGCGTGTGCAGCGCGCCGAAGTTGTGGCCGAGCTCGTGGGCGACCAGGTAGAAGTCCCAGTTGGTCGGATGGAGCGGCACGGGGAAGGTCGCCGTGCCGCTGATCGCGGTCGAGACGCCGAAGTTGCTCGTGTCGCTGCACAGGGCGTCCACGCCGGCGATGCCGCCCGGGCCGAGGGTGGGCATGTTCGCGCCCGAGAGGAAGTGGGCCAGGCGCGCGCCGGCCGGCAGGTTCCCGATCCAGGCCGTGCGGAACTCGTTGTAGAGATCGTAGATCGTTCCGCCGTTGTCCTGCGCGACCCACGGATCGTTCGGGTCGGTGTAGAAGCCGATGTAGGGGAAGGTGAGCACCGTGCCGACCTGGCGCTCGTAGACGTCGCTGACCGCGGCCAGCAGCGCGCCGACGTAGGCGGCCATGGCGCCGAGGTCGCCGAAGCGCTGGAAGAGCTGGTAATCGCTCTCGACCGCGACCTTGCACTCCCTCAAACCACAGGGGCTCCCGAGGGAGATCGGTTGTCCGGGCAGCACGGGCAGGGCCGGGGCTTGCGCGGGGCCCTGCGGCGCACCGTCGACACCGCAGCCGGCGGGCGGCGAGAGTCCCCGGCGCGCGAGCTCGCGGTCGTCCGCCAACCAGCTCTCGCCCGCGCCCCGCGCGCCGGGCCGCACGACCAGGTGCAGGCGCCCGCCGGGCCGATCGATCCAGCCGTGATTGCCGTGCGGGCCGAAGGCCAGCAGGGCTCCGGACCGGGGTTCGCCGACCACGTGTCCGCGCCAGACGCTCAGCGCCTGTCCCGCGAGCAGGTCCGGGCGCGGGAGGCCGTCGACGTGGAAGCCCAGGCGCAGGCGCCCGAGGTCGATGCGCTCGAGCAGCAGATTCAGCGCGACGCCATCCGGCCCGCGCAGTCCGCTCAAGCGGACGGCATGCAGTCCAGCGAGCTCGACGATCGCGACATCGTCGGGCGTGAGCACAACGAGCTCCGGCGCGGGGCTCGGCGTGGGGTGGAGCGGGAAGGGGCGCTCGGCCTGCGCGGTTGCCGGGCCGGCGAGGGCCGGGGCGAGCGGGACCGTGAGCCAGGCGATTCGGAGCCAGTTCCGCATGGGGTCCTCCGGCGTGTGGGCCGCGGGGATGCTACCCCTCGGGAAGGGAATGGTGTCGGAGGGCGGGGCGGAACCGCACCGCCGCAACAGGGAGTTCCTCGACGGGCTGATAGGCTGCCGCGGGCCCTTCCCTGGCCGGGGCGCGGACCCGGACGGCGCCCCGCGGCGGGATGCGGGGCGGGGATCCGGCCGCGGCCGGCGTGCGAAGCACCCGCTGGACCCGTACCCCCGATCTTCCATGAGAGCCAAGTTCCGTGTGCTGCTCGCCGCCTGCCTCGCCCCGCTGTCCGCGCTGGTCTCGTGTTTCGGGCCGGTGAGCACCGAGCGCGATCCCGCCGCCGCGCGCAAGAGCTTCTACGACCTGGAGACACGCTCGCTGGACGGCGAGCAGGTGCCGCTCTCGACCTTTGCCGGGCGCGTCGCGCTGGTCGTCAACACGGCCAGCGAGTGCGGCTTCACGGGACAATACGAGGGTCTGCAGGCGCTGCACGCCGAGCTCGGACCGCGGGGATTCGTCGTGCTCGGCTTCCCGAGCAACGACTTCGGCGGTCAGGAGCCGGGCGGCGCCGACGAGATCCGCGCCTTCTGCACCCAGAGCTTCGGCGTCACCTTTCCGCTCTTCGAGAAGGTCGTGACGCGCGCGGGCCCCGAGCAATCGCCGATCTTCGCGCACCTGGGCGCCGCCACGGGCAAGCTCCCGGGTTGGAACTTCGGCAAGTACCTGGTGGGCCGCGACGGCCAGGTGCTCGGCTTCTGGCCCAGCACGACGGGCCCCGGGAACGCCGGCCTACGCGCGGCGATCGAGGGTGCGCTGGCGGGCTGATGCGCTCGCCCCGACCGCCGGGCTTCTGCTAGAACGGGGCCCATGAAGCCCACCCGAATCCGCGCCCGGGACGGGCGCCGTCGATCCTGGATGCTCTCCGGCGCGCTCGCCGGATGGTTGTCGCTCGCCTGCGCCTCGACCGACGTCTCGCCCGAGCCCGCCGCGGATCGACCCGTGCAGGCGGCGCCCCTCGAGCTCGGCATCGACATGCTGGGCTCGACCGACGAGGCCGACTTCGCGGCCCTGCACGAGCTGCGCGCCGACGGGCCGGCGCAACTGTTCGGCCGCGAGCAGGTGATCGACGTGCCCGGCCTGAGCGGCGATCGCGCGCGCATGACCGGCTACCTCAGCTTGCCGGCCGGCCGCGCGGCGCCGCTGCCGGGCGTGGTCGTGATCCACGAGTGGTGGGGCCTCAACGATCACATCCGTCACTGGTCCGACCGGCTGGCGGCCGAGGGCTACGCCGTGCTGGCCGTCGACCTCTACGGAGGGGTCGTGGCGAAGAACTCCGACGAAGCCATGGCCGCCATGCGCACGGTGGTCGCGGACGAGGCGCGCGCGACGTTGCTCGCCGCGCGACGCTGGTTGACCGAGACCTGGGGTGGCGGGAGCGCGCCCTGCGCCTCGATCGGCTGGTGCTTCGGCGGCGCCTGGTCCCTGCGCCTGGCGATCGCCGATCCGGAGCTCGACGCCGCCGTCATCTACTACGGTCGCGCCAACTACACCAAGGAGGAGCTGGCCGGCATCCGAGCCAAGGTGCTCGGCATCTTCGGCCTGGAGGACCAGAATCCGCCGCCGGAGTGGGTCATGCAGTTGATGGTCGACCTGCAGGCCGCCGGCGTGTCCGAGCACATCCTGCTCTTCCCCGCCGGTCACGCCTTCGCGAACCCCTCCGGCCCGCGCTACGCGGCCGAGCCGGCCGAGAACGCCTGGGAGCAGGTGCGGACTTTCCTGCGCCGGACGTTGAGGCCATCTTGACGGAGCCGGAGGTGGGGCGCGCATCTCGCCCCCGGTCAGATGCGACCCGCGCCTCCAGCCCACACCCTCGCTCCGTGCCTCCCATGATGTTCGCTCCGATGTTGGCCGTGCTCGTGCTCGCGTTCACCTCGTGCGGCGGCGCCGAGGGTTCGGATCTCCCCGCGTCCGCGAGCTCGACGCCGCGGTCGGCGCAGGACACTCCTCCGCGGGAGACACCGCCGCGCGAGGAACCCGTGCGGCGCGCGGAACCCAAGAAGTCCTTCGCCGAGGGCCGCGACTACCAGGTGCTCGAGCGCGTGCGACTGATCGACGCGCACGGATTCGGGCGGCCCGTCGAGGCGGCGAGTTTCCTCCTGCCGCGCGGTTGGAAACTCGAGGGCGGCGTCACCTGGCGCGTCGGGCATCCCTGCATGGCCGAGGTCGTCGCGGTGCGCTACACGGCCCGCTCGGCGGACGGCGCGCTCCAGCTCGACGGGTTTCCGACGCGTGCCTGGCAGTGGGCCGACGATCCGACGATGCGCCAGTCGATGATCGCCAACCAGCAGGGCTACGGGCGCACCTGCGACGTGCTCCCGCCCTTCGACGCGGGCGAGTTCACCAAACAGATCATGTTGCCCGAGCTCGGCAACCCGACCCTCGTGTCGCTCTCGCGCGAAGACGGCCTGGCGCAGGCCATGGAGCAGCGCGCGCGGACCAATCAAGCCGCGTTGCTCGCCCAGGGCCTGGGCAACGTGGCGTTTCGGCCGAGCGCCGTGAAGGCGCACCTGCGTTGGCCCGACGGCAGCGAGGGCACGTTGCTCGTCGCCGTCGACCAGACCGTGATGTTCATGCAGAACTTCCTCAGCGGCGGCACGAGCGGCAGCTACTCCTGCAAGAGCGACTTCCGGATCGTGATGCGCTATCCGCCCGCGCGCCGCGAGGAGGCCGAACGGATCCTCTCCACGGCCATCGCTAGCGCGCGGGTCCATCCGAGCTGGCAACAGGCCGTGGCGCAGGTCTTCAGCAACGTCGCGCAGGTCGAGCGGGCCGAGATCGCCAAGCGCGCCGGCCTGTGGCGCGAGGCGAACGAACACATCCAACGCTCCCAGCGCCGCTCGTGGGAGGACGCCCAGGAGAGCCGCGATCGCATCCAGGCCCAGTGGGGCCAGGTGATCCGCGGCGTCGACGAGTGGCGCGACCCCTACGGCAGCCAGATCGAGCTCTCCGCGGGTTACGACCAGGCCTGGAGCCGCGCCGACGGCACCTACATCCTCAGCAACGATCCGCTCTTCGATCCGAGCGTCGTCTTCCAAGAAGAGTGGCGCGCGATGCACAAACGTCCATGAGGGAGCGCGCCGCGCCGCCGCGGCCGCCGATGGACCGCGTCCGATGAATCGCAAGGCCCTCATCCCGATCAGCGCCCTCTTCGCGGCCCTCCTCGCCGCGACGCTCTGGTTCGTGTCGGGGGACGGGCGACGCGCCGCCCCGGGGCTCGTGCCCGCGGCGCCGACCGCGCCCACCACGCGCGGTGCGGCGTTGGCGCTGTCGTCGCCGGTACCGGATCGGTCGGCCGACATCGCGCCCGGTTCGTCCTCGGAGGAACGGGCCGGCGCGCCGGGCGAGGGCTCGACGCGGGCGGAGGCCGCGCGCGCGGAGGAAGAGCCGGAGCGTGGCGCGCTCCTGATCGAGGTCGATGGGGGAGCCTGGGAGGTGCGCGGCACGCTCAGCGCGCTCGAGTGGAACGGCGCCGAGGTGCCCGAGCCCGACGGCCGCATCCTCCTGCGCCTGACTTGCGGCTCGGGCTGGAAGCGTCTGGAGGTGAACGCCACGCGCGGCGTCTGGCACGCGGCGCTCGATCCAGAGCTTGGGTGCACGCGGCTCGAAGTCGTGTCCGTGGCCGTGGACGGCAGGCCAGCGCGGGTCGGCGACCCGCAGTTCCGCACCAGCATTCCGCGCGGCAAGGACCTGCCCATCCTCGTGCACCTCCCGCGGCCCAGCGTGCTGCGCGTCGTCGACGAGGGGAGCGGCAAGGACCTGGTGGACGTGCGCCTCGCGCCCGCGGCCTACGTGCCCGGCCTAGGGTACGAGCATCCCGGACCCGTGCCCGGGGCGCGCATCACGGCCAGCGGCCTCGCCTCGCCCGTGACCCTCGACGCGCACCTGGCGCGCATGCTCGAAGCGGGAGACATCGAGGTGCCGCTGCATCTGCGGAGGGCGGCTCGGGAGCGCCGCCCCGATGCGCCCAGGTACTCGATCCTCGTCGGCGCCCAGGGCTACGTCTGGGAACGCGTCGCGGTCGAGCTCCTGCGCGGGCGCGAGACCACGTTGTCCCTCTCCCCGGGTGCCGACCTGGCCGTGCTCCTGCTCGGCGTCGATCCGAGCGTGGGGGCGAGCTTGCGCATCTACCTCGACGGCGCGAGCCAGCCCCATGCGATGGCCGAGGACGTGTTCGGCGACGGTCGTTTCGTGTTCGAGGGACTGCGCCCGGGGGGCGTGCGCGTCGCGGCCGAGCTCGGGCCGCCGGGCGCCGTGCAGGCCGTGCTCGCCGCCCAGGGCGCCGTGCTCGAACCGGGGCCACCGCTCGAGGTCGTCCTGCACTGCGTGACACCCGCCCTGGACCTCCTGACGGACGCGACGGGCATCCTGTGGGTGCCCGAGGAGTGGATGGCGAAGGACCTGACCGTCGCGCTACGCCTGCTCGCCGCCGACGGCACGGGCGGCGGCAACCGCCACCCGGCACGCACGCGCCGCATCGAGGCCTTCCGGGAGGGTCTTCACTGCTTCGAGTGGTCGATGCCTCAGCTCCCCGTCGGCCGCTATGAGCTCACGGTGGTCGAGCCGCCCTTCCAGGCCGCGATCACCCTCACCGCCAGCGGCCCGGCCTCCCTGCGCCACGAGCTCCCGCCGCCCGTGAGTCTGGCCCTGCGCGTGGTCGACGCGCTGCGCGAGGAGCCGCTCGCCCAACCCCTCGTGCGCTGGCGACCGGCGCCGGTCGTGGGTCTGCCCGCGCTCGACTTCCTGTCCGTTCGGCCGCATCCCGAGACGGATGCGCTGCGCCTGCGCGTGCCGGCGGGGACGGTCGAGCTCGAGGCCGAGAGCGAGGGGTACCTGCGCGTGCACGAAGAGCGCACCTTGACCCCGCGGATCCGCGACCACGAGCACACGCTGCGCCTCCTGCCGCGCACGGCGTTCGCCGTGCGTTGCGTGCACGACGGCGCGCGTGTCCCGCTCCCGCGCGACTTCGCGCTGCATGTCACTCCGCGGCTGGCGCACGCGCGCCACCTCGCGCTCGAGACCACCCCCGACGAACGCCTGGTCCACGTCAGCGACCCAGGCCGCTACCTGCTCGAGTTCCCCGCCCTCCCCGGCTACCGCCCCCCCGCCCCCCGCGAGGTCGAAGTGCCCCCCGGCAAGTTCCTCGAGGTCGTCGTCGAGCTCGAGCCCGAGTGACGCGCCTCGAGCCCCGAGCGCCTGCGGCTCGCTGAACCAGCGTTGAACCGTCGCGCGAGACCAAGAACCTGACGCGAGATGCAGCGACCTCTTCAGATCACGTTGTGCGTGGCCCTGGCCGTTGGGTTGGGGCTGGCGCTGTTCTTCGCTGGGCGCTCGGAGCAGCGGGCGCCGTCGGGAGTCGCGCCCGGCGTGCATCCGGCCGCAGCGGAAGATCGGGCGCTGAACGCGCCGGCGGATGGGGGCGCACTCGAAGTCATCGCGGGGGAGTCGAGCGCGCTCGCTCCGACGATCCGACAGCAGATGCGCGGGGACGTCCGCGCCCGCGGAGCAGCCTCGTTCGCGCCCGCGGTGCGCACGATGACCCTCTCGGGGTCCGTGGAGGTGATCGACGCGGCTGGGGATCCGGTCGAGGCGTCGGGCTCGTTCTACCTCGCGTTCTCCGGTGGCGAGCGCCTCGAGACACGACACGTGAGCTTCGAGGGTGGGGTTTGGAGCGCGAGCGTGGAAGCTTCAGAAGACTGGACGTCGCTCGCGATTCGCGCGCCGCGGGCGGGCCGGCATGCGGCTGGCGTCGCGGAGCCCAGCGCGGACACCGCATTCCCCCTGGACGGGTCCCTGGCCGTGGTCTTGACCGTCCCGTGCTCCTCGATCCTGCGCGTCGTCGACGCCGTCAGCGGCAACGAGCTCCGGGAAGTGTGCGTCGAGCCGGTGTCGAATGACGTGCGCGGCCTGGGGGCGGAGTGCAACTTGCCGCCGCTTGCATCGCCCGTGCTGCTCGACGAGCACCCGGTCCTCGGAAGGGCCACGCACGTGCGAGTGGGCGCCCCAGGCTACGCCGGCCGCAGCGTGCGGATCGATCGTGAGTACGGCGGCGAGCGCTGGATAGCCCTCGAATCGGGAGCGGAGCTCTTGGTCGAAGTGACGGTCGAGGGAAGGTCGAACGACCTGTGGCTGCGCCTGTTCGAGATCGGATCGCCTCGGATCGTCCGAGAGGTGCGGGTGCTGCGTAGCGGCACCTTCGAGTTCTCGCGCCTACGACCTGGGACCTACCGAGTTGCGCTGGAGCTCGGATCTGCGCTCTGGAAACCCCACACACCCCTCCCTGCGTTGGCCCAGCGCGAGCTCGAACTCGTGGCGGGTCGGCCCACCTGGGTGCGCCTGGTCTGCGGCCCGGAGCCGGACCTGAGCCCGGCCCCCGCCGCGGGGATCGTGCGCGTGCCGGCCTCGTTCGAGGGCGAGAGGCTCGAGCTCCGGTTCCGGCCCATCGGCTTGTACGGTCCAAGCAACGAGGCGTCCCAGCGCGTGTGGGCCGAGCGCGCGCCACACGCCGATGGGGGAGCGCGGGCCTTCGCCTGGTCCCTGCCGGAGCTCGAGATGCACACCTATCTCCTCGAAGTGCATCCGCTCTCGGACCGCGACGTGCTTCAACAACCTCCCGGCGGCCGCCTCGACTTCGTCGTCGACCTCACGCAACTGCTCGAGCTGCGGATCGTCGATCCCTCGCACGATCCGCTCTTTCCCATGCGGCCGGTGCTGCGCTGGAACTCGGGCCCGGTGGGCGGCCCGGGGTCCTGGACCGAGAGCTATGTCGCCTGGAGCCCCGAAGAGCAGTGCTGGGTGCTCCGCGCGCCCCCCGGCCTCGTGCACGTTTGGCCCTTCCTGGGAATGAACTCCGTGCAGGGGGGACCCGTGGAGCGGGAGACGATCGAGCTGCACACGGACGGCCAGGTGCACATCCTGCGCGGGCGCGACGCGCCCGTCGTCACTCTGCGTTTGCGCGATGGCGGAGTCCCCGTCGAGGTCCCGCTGGGCCCGGCCGTTCGGCTGCGCTCGATGGACGGTGCGGGCGACGTTCACGGGCAAGGCAACCAGCTCTTCGAGCGCCGCTTCCGCACCCCCGGTCCCGGCGCCTACACGCTCGAGGTGGACGCGCCCCTCGGCTACCGCCCGCTGGCGCCGCTGCTCTTGAACCTCGAGCCCGGCGAGAATCGCACCCTCGAGCTGGAGCTCGAACGCTCGCACCCCTGAACGCTCCGCGCCGCTACGGTTGCCAGGTGATCTCCAGTCCGTTCGACGTGTTGAACTCGGTGGCGCAGGGGGAGGCGCCGGGGTCGCGGTACCACCACTGGTAGCGGCGGGTCTGGCCGGCGCTCACGCCGCCCACGGCGGCGACGTCGATGTTCGTCGCGGCGATTCCCAAGACGCTGGCGGTGCGCACCTGGAGGCGCGTCACCGTGCCCCCGGCGCAGCGCAGGCCGTCTCCGAAGGCGACGCCGGCGCCGCCGTTCACGGCCAGCGTGCCCTGGAAGAAGAGTCCGGTCTGACTGGGAGTGGTGCGGCTGACGCGCAGTTGGACCGACGCGCCCGAGATGCTCGGGCTCTGACCGGTGGCGGTGAGCTCCGCGCCTTGGCTGAAGACCCGGTTGGCGCAGCCGTGGCCGGGATTGCCGGTGTTTCCGCACGGGCAGGCCGTCCCGTTGCCGTCGCCCGAGCAGTAGCTCGTCCCGATCTCGATCGTGTTCGAGAAGGTCGGCATGCCGTAGTTCGGGAAGAGGTCGTGGCTGGGCCAGTTCTGGACCAGGTCCGCCTCGGCGACCAGTTCCGAGCCGCTCGACGTGACGCTCGACATGTTCGTCAGCAGCACGATGCACAGCCCATCTGATGTGAACACGACCCGGGCGCCGAAGCCATCCACCGCGCCGTCGTGGGTGTAGAGGAAGCGGCCGTTGCCGAGGTCGCTCCAGTTCCAGCCGGCGTCCGTCACGTTCTTCGAGGAGCCGTTGGGGCGGGGAAAGGTCCGCCGCAAGAGGGCCGAGGCGCGCGCCGTGGGCAGCAGCGTGGGGCTCGAGTCGCCGATGCAGAAGGCGCCCGCGACGGCGCGGGCCAGCACCATGGCCGAGGACACCGTGCCGCCCGCCGAGTCCCAGTACTCACGGGCGTATTGGTTCGCCATCAGCCGGTAGTCGCTGAAGAGGTTCGTGGGCTCGAGGGTCGAGGCCGGCAGGAAGTAGGGCGCCTCGCCCGGGGCGTGGTTCTCGGGACGCGGCCGTTGCTGGTAGAGGGCCGTGGTCCCGGCCGGCGCGAAGAGTCGATTGCGCAGCGCCGTGAGGTATGCCTGCCCCGTGGCCTGCTCGACGACCTGGCCGAGGGCCGTGTAGCCGAGGTTCGAGTAGCGGTACACGTCGATCGAGTCGAAGCCGAGCGTGCAGCCGTTGCGGACGATGATGTTCTCGTCCAGGGGCAGGGGGACGAAGGAGAGTCCTGTCTGGTTCAGCCACCAGTCGCGCGCTTCCTGCTCGCTGAGGACGTTCTTCATCCCGGAGACGTGCTGCAGGAGGCGATGGATGGTTGCGCTCCCACCACCGGGCGAGTAGTTGGTGATGCCCAGGTAGTTCACCATCGAGGTGCTGAAGCTGAATCCACCGGTGCCGCGCGAGATGAGGTCGTGGATCAGCGTTCCCGTCAGCGGCTTGCTGATGCTCCCGAGGCGGAAGGGCGTCGTGGGCTGGGTGATGAAGGAGCCCGGCTCGGCGTGGGTGTATCCGCGGGCGTAGACCAGCCGCCCGTAGCGCGTGACCGCCAAGGAAGCGTTGCGCACGCGGTGGGTGGTCATCAGGTCCTCGACGTAGGTGTCGAAGTGCGCCAGCTCGGGCACGGCCTGTCCGGTGCGGGTGAAGGAACGCGAGTCGGGCACGAGCCGTTGTTGGAAGATGCCGGCGTAGCGCGCACCCGCGCCCGTTCCCCGGGCGGCGATGCGCGTCAAGGTCAGACCCAGGCCCTCGTAGTGCGTGCGGTCGGCTCCGAACTCGAAGTGGTTGCGCTCCGCGACCGCGGCCCAGGCGCCGACCCGATCATCGGTCCAGGCGTGGGTGATTCGCCCGTTGCCCGACGTGGCGAAGTGGAGCGGGCGCGAGTGACCGAGGGTCAGCTCGTTGAACTTGTGCCCGAAGGCGGTCATGTCGTCGTAGGTCTCGACGCCCCAGGCGAACCCCTGGGGGTTGGGCTCGAAGACCGCGATGTGAACCTCGCCGGCACCGGACGTGTAGGTTCCGAAGCTCGTCAACCGGCGGCCCTGGAGGCGCTGCGTGTCCAATACGCTGGACGACAGGCTCGTGGATTGCTTGTGCTCGACGTCGGCCCCGTCCAGGACCCAGACCGCCGCGAAGACCACGTTCGGGGACGTTCCGCTGGCCGTGACGAGTTGGGCTCGGAAGCCCTGGCCGTTCCAGGTGTTCGCCTGGCTCGTGTACTGTTCGGCGGTCAATCCGTGCGCGCTGACCCACGGCGCTCCCCCGACCTGACGCCAGACGGCGGAGTAGCGGGCGGTGTTGTAATCGCCCGCGACCGTGAAGGAGATCATCCGATAGCCCTGGGGAGCCAGGTTGTCGAAGTGGGCCTGATGCCCCGCGTGGGACACGCCGTAGTAGCTGACGGTGTCCTGGGCCGCGGCCGGGAGGGACAGGAGGGCCAGGGCGAGGAGCAGTCGGGCGAGGAGGGGCATGGGAGGGGCTCCGGAGCGGCTGGATGGGTTGCAGGATGTGGGCCACTCGACTGATCCGCGGTCCGCGCCCGGCGTTACCGATTCCGTTCGGAACCCCGGGTCCGTGCCGGCCGCCCCGCCCCTCGCCGCGCTCCTGGCCCCCAGCTCGGTGATTGGATGCGCGCGGCGGGTATCCTGGGCGCGGTCCTCCTGTGCGCGGGGCAACTCGGCGCGGCACGGCGGATAGGCGCTGGGATGGGAAGGAATGTCCTCTGGGTCCTGGGACTGGCGGCGCTGGTGGGCGGGCTGGCTCTCTGGCTGCGGCTCCCTACGGATGGGATCCGGGGTGGGGCCCTCGTCGCGCCGGCGGCGCAGGCGGGGGAGGGGGAGAACGACGCTGCGGCCACGCTCTCTCCTGCGCAGCTTCCCGACGGGACGGAGCGGGTCACGGCCGAGGGACGCCCGCAGGGAGCGCCGGCGCTGCCCGACCCCTCAGCGGGATCGCCGACGGCGCTGCCCGCGCCGAACGTGCGGCGACTCGCTGGGCGCGTGAGCGTGCTCGACGCGGCCGGCGCGCCGCTACCGGAGGCAAGCGGGACCTTCTTCCTCGCGTTCGCGGGTCGTGCGCGCACCGACACGCGGCCCGTGCACTTCGAGCGCGGCGATTGGAGCCTGGCCCTGGAGTCGGAACACGATTGGACGCACGTCGAGGTGCGCGTGCCGACCGTCGACGGGCTCACGGCGCGCCTCGAGCGACCCCTGGGAGAGGTTCTGTTCTCCCCCGAGGAGCCGCTCGACCTCGTGCTGCGTCAACGCCCACCGGCGGTGCTGCGCGTCTTGGATGCCCAGACCGGCCGTGAGTTGGACGGGGTCTGCGTGACTGGCCTCTCCAGTCCCCTGCTCCGAGGCGCGACCTACCCCGGCCGCCTAGCGAACTTCGATTGCGGGAGGCCGCGCCAACCCTCGCCGGTCGACATCGATCCCCTCCAAGGGGGCGGCGCGGACGCGTTCCTGTTCGTCGGCGCCCCCGGCTACGCCTGGCGGCGCCTCACCTACGACTTCGTCGCCGGCGGGACGCGCACGGTGCACCTGGAGCGCGGCGCCTCGATCTCCATTCAGGGGTTGTTTCCCGGGGCCGAGCCACGCACGTTCGTTCGGCTGTACGCGTTGCGCGCGAAGCCCGCGTTCGGCGAGCTCGACGAAGCTCTGTGGAGCCAACCCGAGCACAAGGGGTCGCCCGAGGAGCTGATCTGCGAGGCGTTGCTCGCGCACGGACCGCTGGAGGTTCGCGATCTCGCACCGGGAACCTATCGCGCAGCGCTGGAGGTCGGGGTTCGGCCCACGCCGGCTGGCGTGCTGGCGGAGCGCAGCGTGGAACTCGTCCCCGGCGCCGGGATCCGGGTCCAACTCGTCGGCGAGCCTCCGTCCGAGCGGAACACGGCGACCCTGGCGGGCACCGTGCGAGCCCCCGACAACGGGCGCGTGCTGGAGCGTCTGCCCTTGGTCTTCGCGCCCGAGGAGGCCGAGGAATCGCTCGCGCGGGAGACCTTCCGTGTCGACGCGCGGCCCACCGGCGAGTCCGGGCCGGGCTGGCGCGAGTTCGCCTGGTCGATCGCGCACGCGCCCGTGGGACGCCTGCGGATCGAGATTCCCCTGTTGGGCTTCCGCGCGTCCTTCGACCTGCCGCCCGGGGGCCGCGACGATCTGCGGATCGAAGTGCCGGCGCTCGCCATCCTGAGCGTGGGCCTCGCGCAGGATTCGCGCGGCCCGCGCCAGGGGAGGCCGATGTTGCGCTGGGAGCATGGAACCCACGCAGACTCCCTCTTCGGTGCGCCTCAGCGCGTGCAGTGGCTCGGCGCCATGGAGTCGTGGAGGATCGCCGTGCCCGCGGGTCCCGTGCGCCTGAGCGTGATCTCGCCGGGGGAGGGTTATTGCGAGCATCGGATCGAGCTCGTTCCCGGCGAGCAGGAACTCACCCTGCGCCTGAACCCGATCAGCGGCCTGCGCCTGCGCCTGCTCGAGGGCGGCACGCCGGTCGACCTGCCCCCGGCCCACGACGTGCGCCTGAGGCCGCTCGGCCCCCGCGGCCGTCTGGTGTACGTGGAAGGCAACGCCTTCACGCGCACCCTGTCCGTCGATGAGCCGGGCACGTATCGGCTCGAACTCCCGCGGGTCCCTGGCTACCAGGCCATCGGCCCCACGTTGGTCGAGTTGACCTCGGGCCGCGTGACAGAGCTCGTGGTCGAGCTCGTGCCCGAGCGAGAGTGACGTTTCAGTGGTCCTGGTCGCCCGGGCCGTGGTCGCGTTCGCGGTGCAGGCGCAGGGGGTCGCGGCCGAAGTCGCGCTCGAGGTCGCGCCAGACGGTGTGCACGTGGTCGCCGTCGGGGCTCGTGCTGTCGTACTCGAGCACGAAGTGGGGTCCCTGCACGCGGTAGTAGTGGCGCGAACGCGGGTCGATCGGGCCCATCCAGACGAAGCGCAGCTCGTCGAGGACGGCGCGCACCCGCTCGAGCTCCTCGAGGGCGCGCGCGGGCTCGAGGACCTCGATGAACTCGCTCACCAGGAACCACAGACGCTGGCGCTGATCGGCGGTGAGCGCGTCGGCTCGAATGCCCAGCGGTTCGCCCGCGAGTCGATCGCGGCCCGGGCCGAGCAGGATGTCGCCCGGCGCGTCGCCGGGCAGCACGGCCTGGGCGCGTTGCTCTTCGTCGAGGGAGCGCACCAAATCGAAGCCCAATCGTTCGCGACCGCCGAGCACCTGCCAACCCGCCCGCGGACCGGCGGCGACGCGGTGCGGCTGCGAGCCGAGGAAGAGCGGCGTCGCGCCGACGGGCTGCGCTCCGAGGTAGGTGAAGTTCAGCGAGAGGTGGTGCCCCTCGAGGCGGAACGACCAGGGCTCGGCGCTGTCGGGCGGGCCGTGGAAGGCGAACGTGTAGAGGCCCGGGTCGCGGTGCGTCGCGGGTCGGCCGGGGCGCGACTGCAGCTCCATCAAGATGCCCTCGAGCTCGAGGATGCCGGTCGTCTCGAGGTAGCCGCGCGAGGACAGGGCCGCTTGCAGCAGGCGGTGGAGCGCGTCGCGCGCGGCGTCGTCGAGCTCGCCCAACCGGACCCCCGGCCGATCGCGGGGCACGTAGTGCCAATCGGTCCGTCGCTCGGAGTCGAAATCGAGCACCGCGCGGCCCGCGAGCTCCGGGCCGAGCACCTCCAGCAGCCGCCGCGCCGCGGCCACGTCCCCCGGCGCGCGCGTCGCGTGGAACGCGAGCGCGGACAGAGCGGCACACACGAGCCAGGCACCGATTGCGATCTTCATGGGCTTTGCCTCCGGAGGCGCGAAACGTGGGCTGGCGCGCGGCGTGTAGGGCCGGGAGCGCATCCCCTGCCCCCAGGCTATCCGAAGCGCGCTCCGCCGGACCCAGGGCGATCCGCGTCGGCTTGCCGCGCGGCCCGCGAACGGACTACCGTTGGACCCTCGGGCGCGGACCGCCGTTCCCCGTCCCCGATCGAACCCCCTCGGAGGAGACCCTGGCGATGAGCAACGTTGGACAAGGATCGGCCGGCAACGTCCTGGCGGCGATCTGCAGCTTCTTCGTCCCCGGCCTCGGCCAACTCGTGCAGGGACGGCTCCTTCCCGGCATCATCCACTTCGTCCTCGCCTTCGTGCTCTGGTTCTTGCTCCTGGGCTGGATCGTGCACCTCTGGTCGATCCTCGACGCGGCGCTGTGGAAGGGGCCGAGGCGCTGACCGGCCGCCGACGTCGTCCCGTCGCGGGGCGGCGCGCGCCCCACGCTCGCCACGCACGCGGGCGTCCGCCTACACTGATGCGCCCCTGTCGGCGCCGAGCGCCTCCGAGGAACCCCCGTGCCCGCTTCGCTCGCGCTCGTGCTCGCACCGCTGATCCTGCCCTTCGCGCTCGAACGGGACGGTCCGCAGCGTTGGGTGCGCGGCGACCTGGCCGAGGTCGAGGTTCCCGTGTTGGAGCCGCACCCGGACCGCGCGCCCGATCCCTGGAACCTGACGTTGTTCGTCGGCCAGCACGACGAATCGACGTTCCTCGAGATGCTCGGTCTGGACGGCGGGGAGCTGGGGTCTTCCTATCTCGCGGGCTTCGCCCTGGCCCGGCCCGTGGGTCGCGCGTGGGGACCGCTCGCTTGGGAGGTCGAGATCTCTTCCTACAGTCACTGGGGCCTGCAGGACCACGTCGAGCTGAACCTGGCCCTGATCGCGCGCTGGCATCCCTTCCCCTGGGACCGTTGGCTCGACACCAGCGTGGCGGTCGGCAACGGCGTCTCCCTGGCCAGCTCGCGGCCCGTTCTCGAAGGCGACACGCGCCGCTTCCTGCACCATCTCGTCGCGGAGGTCGAGGTGCGCCCCCCCTGGCGCCTGCCGGTGAGCCTGGTCACCCGCGTGCACCATCGCTCCGGCGCGTTCGGGCTGTACGGCATCAAGGCCGGCTCGAACTTCGTGACCCTGGGGCTGCGCTTCCAGCTCTGAACGCCCTTCGCCGCGGTACGCTGCCGGCCCCCATGCGCCTGCTCCCGGCTTCGATCGTGGTGGCCCTCGCCGCCCTGGCCCTCCCCGCGTCCGGACTCCAGGAGCGGTCGGCCTTCCGCTCGCTCTTCGACGGGACGAGCCTCGCCGGTTGGGACGGGGATCCGCGCTTCTGGCGCGTCGAGGACGGCGCCATCGTGGGCGAGAGCACGCCGACGAACCCCTGCGAGCGCACGACCTGGTTGGTGCACGAGGGCGCGCAGTTCGCGGACTTCGAGCTCGTGTGCCGCGTGCGGATCGGGACGGGCAACTCAGGGGTCCAGTTCCGCAGCCGTCGCGGCGCGGGCTACGACGTGGCGGGCATGCAAGCGGACCTCACCGGCGGTCCGGACTGGACCGGATGTCTCTACGAGCAGGAGGGCCGCGGCGTCGTCGCCCAACGCGGCCAACGGGTCGTGCTCGAGCCCGGCAACCGCAGCCAGGAGCAGGTCGTCCCCGACGCGACCGTGCTCGCGGCCTGGCGCGCCGGGGAGTGGAACGAGCTGCGCATCGTCGCCCAGGGCGAGCGCGTGGTGTACGAGCTGAACGGCGTGCGCTCGTGCGAGCTCGTCGATCGGGAGCCGGAGCGTTTCGCGCCCCGCGGCCTGATCGCCGTGCAGCTCCACGCCGGGCCGCCGATGCGGGTCGCCTTCACCGACGTGCGCATCCGCGAGCTCGGCCCGGGCGAGACGCCCGCGTTGGCCCCGTTCCCCGCACCACCCAGCGCCCTCGAGCGCGAGCCGCACTGGATCTGGCGCGCCGACGCGCCGAGCGCGCCGCGGGCCTGGCTCGCGCGGCGCTTCGAGGTCGAGCCAGGCTTCGACCGCGCGCTGTTGCGCGGCACGTGCGACAACGAGGTGCAGGTGCGCCTCAACGGCGCGATCGTGGCCGAGGGTGACGACTGGCAGGTGTTGTTCGAGGTCGACGTGACCGAGCACCTGCGCGCCGGCGCGAACACCCTGCTCGCGGCCTGCGGCAACGAGGGCGGGCCCGCGGGGTTGCTCTTGGCCCTCGACCTCGAGCGCGAGGGCGAGCCCGTCGCGCGGCTCGTGACCGACGGGAGCTGGAGCGCGCGCGCCGACCTTCCGGCCGACCTCGTGGCGCCCGACCTCGCCGGGCCCGGCTGGGCTCCCGCGCGCAGCCTGGGCGAGTTCGGCGTCGCGCCCTGGGGCCGTCCGACGCGGCGCGGCGACGGACGTCCGCCGCGACCCCTCGAGCCCGGGGCCCTCGCGCTCCCGCCCGGCTATCGGGCCGAGCTCGTGCACGCCGTCTCGCGCGCGACGGAGGGCTCGTGGGTCGCGTTGACCTTCGACGAACGCGGCCGCGCCCTGTGCGCCGACCAGTACGGCGCGCTGTACCGCGTCGAGCTCCCGGACGCGGAGCGCGGCGCGCCCGCGCGCGTCGAGCGCCTCGAGATCGCGCTGGCCGGTGCCCACGGCCTGTGCGTGGCCTTCGGCGCGCTGTACGCGGTGTGCGCCGAGGGTTCGGGCAACGCGGGCCTGTGGCGCGCGCGCGACACGGACGGCGACGATCGCTACGACGAGGTCGTGTTGCTGCGGCGTTTCCACGGCGGCGGCGAGCACGGACCCCACGCGGTGGTGCCCGGCCCCGACGGCGAGTCGCTGTACGTCGTGGCCGGCAACCACACGCGCCTGCCCGAGCCCCTCGATGCCAGCCGCGTGCCGCTCGATTGGGCCGAGGACCAACTCCTGCCCTTGATGGAGGATCCGAACGGCCACGCGGTCGGCATCCCCGCTCCCGGAGGCTGGATCGCGCGCACCGATCCGGACGGGCGCGAGTTCGAGCTCGTCGCGGTGGGCCTGCGCAACGCCTACGACCTCGCCTTCGGGCCGACCGGCGAGCTGTTCACCTTCGACTCGGACATGGAGTGGGACGTCGGCCTACCCTGGTACCGCGCCACGCGCGTCGTGCACGTCGTCAGCGGCGCCGACTTCGGTTGGCGGCGCGGCTCGGGCAAGTGGCCGAGCTACTACCCCGACAGCGTGCCACCGGTGGCCCTGGCGGGACTCGGCTCGCCGACCGGCGTGCTCTTCGCTGCGGGCGAGGCCTTCGCGCCGGAGCACCGCGGACAATTGCTCGTCGCCGACTGGGCCTACGGGCGCGTGTTCGCCGTCGAGCTCGAGCCCTCCGGCGCGAGTTTCTCGGGCACCGTGCGGCCCTTCCTGGCCGGCACGCCCTTCCCGATCTGCGACCTGGCGATCGGGCCCGACGGCGCGCTGTACCTCGTGACCGGCGGCCGGCGCACGCGCTCGGGCCTGTACCGCGTGGCCTGGACGGGCGCCGAGCAGGACGCGCCGCTCGCGACCCAGCGCGGCGAGGGGCGCGCGTTCGCCGCCGCGGGCGCACGGGTGTTGCGCCGCCAGCTCGAGGCCTTCCACGGCCGGCGCGGACCGTTGGCGGTCGACCTGGCCTTCGCGCGCCTCGACGCGCCCGAGCGCGCGTTGCGCTACGCGGCGCGCATCGCGCTCGAGCACCAGCCCGGGCCCGATTGGATCGGGCGCGCCCTGGCCGAGCAGCGCCCGCGGGCCGCGCTCGAAGCGCTGATCGCCCTCGCGCGCCACGCACCGCCCGAGCGCGCCGCCGACGTGCACGCGAGCCTCGCGCGGCTGAAGCTGGCCGAGCTGGAGGGCGAGCCCCTGCTCGACGCCCTGCGCGCCATGGGCTTGGTGCACCTGCGCCTGGGCTCCCCCGAGGGCCGGGAGCTCGACGCCTGGGTGCGCGAGCTGCGGCGCGTGCTCGAGCGCGGGGGCTTTCCGGCGGCGCACGAGGCCGCGCGGCTCTTGGTCGTGCTGGGCGACGAGGAGCTCCCCGAACGGGCCGTGGGCCTCCTGGGCGAGGGGACGGCGACCGAGCGCCTGCACGCGGCGCACTCCCTGGTCCACGCGGAGCGCGGTTGGAGCTTGGAGAGCGCCGCGGAGTTGCTCGCGTTCCTCGATGCGGCCTTGGCCGAGGACGCGGGCGGCGCGAGCTACCGCGGCTACCTCGGCGCCCTGCGGGAACGGGCGACGCGCTCCTTCGGCCCGGGCCTCGTCGCGGCCCTCGGCGATCGGGGCGCGCGCGACGCGGCGCCCGCCCTGAGCGACGACCTGTTCGGCTTCGAGGGCCGCGCGGCGCGGGCCACGACCTGGACCGTGGAAGAGCTCGCGCCGGCCCTGGACGGGCTGCTCGCCGGACGCTCCTTCGCCCGCGGTCGCGCGGCCTACGACCACGCCCGCTGCCTCGAGTGCCACCGCCTCGCGGGGCGCGGGGGAGCGCTCGGCCCGGATCTCTCGGGCGCGGCGGGGCGGTTCTCGCCCCGCGACCTGCTCGAGGCCCTGCTCGAGCCCTCGCGCGAGGTGCCCGACCGGTACCGCGACACGGTGCTCGTGACCGTGGACGGCGCCGTGTTCACCGGCCGCGTCGAGCAGCGGGACGGGCGCAGCCTGCGCCTCGCGGTGCGCTCTCCGCGCGAGGAGCTGCTCGAGTTCGAGCTCGACGAGATCGCGGAGCTGGCCGAGAGCCCGATCTCCGCCATGCCCCTGGGCCTACTCGACACGCTGACCGAGGCCGAGATCCAGGACCTCCTGGCCTACGTGCTCTCGGGCGCCGACCCCGCCGCCGCGGCCTTCGCGCCGCGCGCGACACCGGATCCGACCCCGGACGCGACCCACGGCTCGCGCTGAAGGACACGACCCTCGGCCAGGTCCAGGCTCGCGCGCAGCTTCGCGCGCAGGGCGTCGAGCGCGGCCCCGGTCCGCGCCTGGGCCGCGGCCAAGTGTTGCGCGCACTCGAGGAGCTCAGCGAAGTCGGCGCGCGGCGGATGGACGCTGCCCGGGAGGGCGGCGGTCGGCTCGGGGATCGGCTCGTCCACGCCGCCGACCCTAAGTGGGATCGCGGCGGAGCGCCAGGTACCATCCCGTCATGGAGTCACGCGTCTGGCACCGCCACTACGAGCCCGGTGTCCCGATCTCGATCGACTACCGGCCGCTCAGCGTGCCCGGATTCCTGCGGCGCAGCGCGGCCGAGCGGCCGGAGGGCACGGCCTTGGTCTTTCGCGGGACACGCATCCCGTATCGGCGCTTGCTCGAGGAGGTCGAGCGTTTTGGCGCGGGCCTGGCGAAGCTCGGAGTGAGACGGGGCACGCGGGTCGCGATCCACGCCCCGAACCTGCCCCAGACCGTGGTCGCCTACCAGGCGGCCCTGTCCTTGGGCGCCGAGGTCGTGATGACCAACCCGGTCTACACCGGGGACGAGATCCGCCACCAGTGGAACGACGCGGGCTGCGAGGTCGCGGTCACGATGGACTTCCTCTACGACCAGCGCCTGGCCAAGATCCGCTCCGAGCTGCCGGTCGAGCACTACGTCGTCGCCCGCGTGCCCGAGTACCTGCCGCGCCCAGCGCGTTGGATCGCGCCGCTGGTGCTGCGCCGCGCCGAGCAGCCCCTCTGGGCGCCCCTGCACGACGACCCGGGCGTGGTGCGCTATGCGGACCTCGTGCGCACCGAGCGACCCTCCGCGCCGTTGCCCGAGCCCGACCTCGACGACGTGGCGGTCGTGCAGTACACGGGCGGCACGACCGGCCGCGCGAAGGGCGCGTTGCTCACGCACCGCAATCTGTCGGTCAACGTGCAGCAGATGGACGCCTGGTTCACCCAGGCCGAGTTCGGCCGCGAGGTCAGCCTGGGCGTGCTGCCGCTGTTCCACGTGTTCGGCATGACCGTGGCGATGAACTGGACGCTGGCCAAGGGCTCGGCCCTCGTGCTGGTGCCCAATCCGCGCGACGTCGACGCGGTGGTCGACGCGATCCGCAAGGAACGGGTCAGCGTCTTCGCCGCGGTCCCGGCCATCTTCGGCGCGATCAACCGCTACCCGGGCGTCGAGAAGCTTGACCTCTCCAGCGTCAAGGTCTGCGTCTCGGGCTCCGCACCGTTGCCCCTCGACGTGCTCGAGGCCTTCGAGCGCCTCACCGGCGGGCGCATCGTCGAAGGTTTCGGCCTGAGCGAGACCTCGCCCGTCACCCACGTCAACCCGCTCTCGGGCCTGCGCAAGGTCGGCAGCATCGGCATTCCGATGTCCGACACCGACGCGCGCATCGTCGACGTCGACGACGGCGAACGCGATCTGGGCGTGGGCCAGGAGGGCGAGCTCCTCCTGCGCGGCCCGCAGGTGATGCGGGGCTACTGGAACCAGCCCGAGGAGACCGCCGCCGTGCTGCGCGACGGTTGGTTCCGTACCGGCGACCTGGCCGTGATCGACGAGGACGGGTACTTCCGCATCGTCGGTCGCAAGAAGGACATGATCAACGTCTCGGGCTTCAAGGTCTATCCCGACGAGGTCGACCAGGTGCTCTTCCGCCACCCCGACGTGGTCGAATCGGCGACCATCGGCGTGCCCGCCCCCTCGGGCAGCGAACACGTCAAGTCCTTCGTCGTCCTGCGCCCCGGCGCGAGCATGGACGCGGAAACCCTGCGCACCTACTGCGGCGAGCACCTCGCCCCCTACAAGGTCCCGCGCACGATCGAGTTCCTCGAGGAGCTCCCCAAGAGCTCGGTCCTCAAGGTCCTGCGCAAGGAACTCCGCGCCCGCGAGGCGACCGGCAGCCCTGAGAGAGAGGCCGAGTAGGAATCGGCCATCCTGCCTCGGCCATGCCTCGGGCGCGGCAGCCGAGGGGGGCCGTCGCCGAGCGGGTTACATTCCCTCTCACGCGCTGACCCCCGGGTGGGAGGGGCGCGGTGGAGCGGGCGGTTTCGCTTGCCGGTTGGGAGGGGGGCGAGGACACTCGTGGGGCCTTGCGGTGCCCGCCGCCGCTCTCTCGAGCGAGTCCGGCGGGCCCGCGTTCGATCGGGGACCCCCATGCAGCCGACCAACCGTGAAGACTACCTGGCGGAGCAGAGCCGGGAGCTCGACGTCTGGAACAAGAAGGTCGGTGAGTTGGAGCTCCAGATCGCGGCCCGCCCCAAGGTGCCCGAGCCCCTGCGGGAACGCGTCTCGGACCTGACCGACTCCCGCGATCGCGTCGTGCGCAAGTTGGCCGAGGTCGCGCAGATGTCGCTCGAGGAGTGGAAGGGCTACCGCGAGGCCGTCGAGGCCGCCTGGGAGGACCTGCGCGAGGCCTGGAACCACGTCGTCGTCCTGCTCGGCCGCAGCGCGGAGCGGGTCTGAACCCGGCGCCGTCGGCTCCGCAGAGCTACGGCACGCGCGCCTGGGCCAGCAGGACCTGGTTGGCGAGCACGAGCGCGCCGTCGGCCGCGACGTGGGGCGCGGAGAGCTCGGAGAGACGGCGCTCGAAGCGTTGCCGCGCTCCGGCGTCCGCGCCCGCCAGGGCTTCGCGCAGGCGCGAGGAGACGTCCTGCACGAGGGCCGCGAAGGCGGAGGGCTCGTCGAAGCGGTAGCTCACGATCCGGCGCTCGAGGCGCACGTCGACGAAACCGGCGGTCTCGAGCACGCCGCGCAGCAGCTCGTCCCGGCCCAGGCGCGTCGGGCCGGGCTCGGCCCCGAGGCCCGGCTCGGCCAGCGGGGGTGCGCCGACGACGTCGGTCGCCGCCAGGGCGGGCAGCTCGAAGAAGGGCGCTTCCGCGGGGCTGCACCAGACGGCGGTCGCGAAGGGCGCTCCGGCGGCGAGGGCCGCGCGGATGGCGCGCGCGGCGGCGACCGGATCGGGGACCAGCATCAGCCCGAAGCGGCACAGGCCGGCCTCGAAGGCCGCGCCCGCTAGCCCCAGTCGTTCGACGTCGCGCCGCTCGAGGGTCACGTTCGTGAGCCCCTCCCGCGCCGCGCGCTTCGTGGCGCGTTCGAGCATGCCCGGCGCCAGGTCGACGCCCAGCACGCTACCCGCCGGACCGACGCGCCGCGCGGCGGAGAGGGCCGGCTCCCCCAGGCCCGTGGCGATGTCGAGCACGCGCATCCCCGGGCGCAGCTCGGCCAGCTCCAGCAGCCGTTCGTTGAGCGCGCGCGTCGCGCCCTCGATGGTGCTCCACCAACGCTCCCAACCGACCGAAGCCTCGTCCCAGCGCTGCTGCCGTTCGGCCAGCGTCGCTTCCCCGCGCGTCTCGTTCCCGTCCGATTCCATCGCGGTCCTCCTCAACGCCGGGCTTGCGCCGGCAGCTCGATCCCCAGGGCCGTGAGCTGGGCCTCCGCCTGCCGTGCCCAACCGCGGTTGGCGAGCGGGCTGGCGGGGCTGGGGTGCAGCAAGGTCCCCAGCGGCAGCGCGCCGGCCGGCGTGCCCGCCAGGGCCGCGCGGGCGCGCTGGGTGGCGAAGGCGCCGACCCCGATCACGCGCCGCGGCCGAACGTGCTCGACCATGCGCCGCAGCGCCTCGTCGCAGGCCGCGAACAGGGGCTCGCGCTCGGCCGCCGGCAACTTGTCGGGGGTGAGGTTCTTGCCGCTCGCCTCGGCGAAGGCCAGCGGGCAGTAGTTCCACAGGAAGAACCGCTCGCTGAAGGCCTCGGCGTCGCCGAAGCGTTCGCGGGCCCAGCCCCAGATGCGCGCGCCGCTGACCTCGCTGCGCGGGCAATCGAGGCCCTGCACCGGCCGCTTGGGATGTTCGTGTCGCGGTCGCCCCACGCGGCCCGTGATGCCCAGGAAATCGCGCACGGCCGCCACCTCGCCGAAGGGCACGCCGGTCTGCACCATGCCGAACGGCCCGGGGTTCATGCCGATCAGCACGGCCTCGACGTCGGTGCGCCCATAACGCGTGAGGTAGGTCTCGTGGTTCGCGCGGGCGTAGTCGAGCGGGTCGTAGACGCAGGCCACGGGCGGCCCGAAGGCGAGCACGGCGAGTCGTCGTTGCAGGGCGCGGCTGGTGCGGACGAGATCCATGGGCCCATCTGACCCTCTGGGCGGGCGAGGCACCACCCGCTGATCGCTCGGCGCGCGGGGAGCGCCGGTCCGGGTCGTGTCGAGGGCTGCCCGGGGCGGACGGGGCGGGGTAGGATCCCCGGGAGCCCCCGACAACCAGGCCCCAGCATGAAACCCCTCGCCGCCTTCTGTCTCCCGATCCTCCTGGCCCCGGCCGCGGCGGCCCAGGACGTCCTGCCGAGCGTGATCGCCTCGATCCACGACGAGCCGGTCGATGGGCTCGGCGACTCGTTCAACACGCCCCTGACCGGGTTGCTGCGCAAGCAGAGCACACGCCAGGATCGCGCGGTTCTCGAGTACGACCTCACGTCCCACGTCGGCGCCCCGCCGGCGACGGTCACGTTCACCGGCCGCGTGAGCGTCAACAACGCCGCCGACAACGGGGTGCGCAGCTTCGACTTCGTGGTCTACGGCGGCAACGGCGCCGCGGACCTGACGGACTTCCAGATCGTCGGCGTCACCGTGGGCAGCGGCTCCTACCACCCGCCCTCCCAGAGTTCCTTCGACGTCTCGTTCGACGTCACGAGCGCCGTGCACGCGCTGCTCGGCGGCGGCAACGGCTGGATCGGGGTGCGTTGCGAGCCGACCTCCGAGCCGAACTTCCCCAGCATCCTCGATCCGGCCAGCGTGCTGACCCTCGACTTCGGCGGGCCGGGAACCTCCTTCTGCTCCGGCGACGGCTCGGGAACCCTGTGCCCGTGCGGGAACCAGGGCGCGCCGGGGCGCGGCTGCGCCAACGGAGCCGGCTCGGGGGGCGCGCGCCTCAGCGCGTCGGGCTCGGCGAGCGTGGCGGCGGCGGACCTGGTGCTCTCCGGCGAGGGCCTCACGCCCTCCCAACCCGGCCTCTACTTCCAGGGCAACAACGCGGTCGCCGGCGGCGCGGGTGGGGCCTTCGGCGACGGCCTGCGCTGCGCGGGCGGCAGCGTGGCGCGCCTCCAGGTGCGCACCGCATCGGCGGCCGGGACCTCGTCGACGACCGCGAACCTCGTGCTCGCGGGCGGCGTCGCGCCGGGGGACGTGCGCCGCTACCAGATCTGGTACCGCGACCCCGCGGCGAGCCCGTGCGGGAGCGGCTTCAACCTGACCCAAGGCCTCGAGATCGCGTGGCTGCCCTGATCGGTGGCCCGCCGCGGGTCGCGCGCCGCGCCTGGGCAGGCCTGCGCTCGCTGTGGGCGGGCGCGCTGCTGACGGCGGTGGCCGTCGCGGGCGATGGGCCCGCGCGGGTCGATGGGTTGCTCGAGCCGCTGCTCGCGGAGCACGGGTTGCCCGCGCTCGGCGGGGCGATCGTGCGGGACGGGCGCGTGCTGGCCCTGGGCGTGGCGGGGGTGCGCGCGGCGGGTGCGGACGCGCAGGTCACGGTCGACGACCTCTGGCACCTGGGCTCGTGCACCAAGGCCATGACGGCGACGCTCGTCGGGCGGCTCGTCGAGCGCGGGGCGCTGCGCTTCGACGCGACCCTGGGCGAGTTGCTGGCGGACGAGCCCGGGCTCGAGTTGGCCGCGGGCTGGCGCGCGGTGACCGTGGCCGACCTGCTCACGAACCGCGGCGGACTTCCGGCGGACCTGGGCCGCGATGGGTTGTGGGCGCGGCTCTGGCGACGCGAGGGCACGCCGCGCGAGCAGCGCAGCCTGCTCCTGCGCGAGTTGCTCGCGCGGCCCCCGGAGCATCCGCGCGGCGAGTTCCTCTACTCCAACGCCGGCTTTGCGCTCGCCGGCGCCCTGGCCGAGCGGGTCGACGGACGCGACTTCGAGGAGCTCCTGCGGGCCGAGCTCTTCGAGCCCCTGGGCGCGCGCGCCATGGGTTTCGGCGCTCCGGGAACGCCGGGGAGCCTCGACCAGCCGCGCGGCCACCGCACGTTCCTCGGCAAGCTCGTGCCGCTCGAGCCCGGCCCGCAGGCCGACAATCCGCCGGCGATCGCGCCGGCGGGGACGGTGCACGCCTCGCTCGAGGACTGGGCGCGCTTCGTCGCGCTGCACCTGGCGGCGGCGCGCGGCGAGGCGCGCTTGCTCGAGCCCACGACGTTCGCGGCCTTGCAGCGGCCGGTCGGGACCTACGCGATGGGTTGGGGCCTCGGCGAGCGGGGCTGGGCCCGCGGCCGCGTGCTGACCCATTCGGGCAGCAACACGCACTGGTTCGCGGTGGTGTGGATCGCCCCCGAGCGCGATCTGGCCCTGCTCGCCGTGAGCAACCGCGGCGGCGATGCGGGGCGCGACGGCTGCGACGCGGCCGTGCAGGCGTTGCTCCACTGGGTCGCGAGCCAACCGGGCGACGAGGATCCCTCCGGCCTGGAGGATCGGGAGCCTCGATGAGGGGGGTCTCCCGCGCACGGTGCATGCTCGCGGCGTCGCTCGTCGCGCTCGCCGCCTGCGCCGGCCGGACCGGGACGGCGCGCGTCGAGGAGGGCCTCGAGGACGTGGTCCTGCGCACGGTCGATGGGGGGGAGGACGCGCTCGCGGCGGCCGAGGGCAGCCTGGCCGCCGCCCGCGAGGACCTCGCCCGGGCGCGCTCCGCGGCCGAGCGCGTCGCGGCGTCGGTGTCGGCCCTGCGCGCGGATCGGGCGCAGCCCGCGGCGCGCCTCGAGCGGGCCCGTCAGGGGCTGGTCGACGCCCGCGGGGACCAGGGACCCGCGCCCCTCGCCGCCGCGCGCACCGAGCTGCGCGCCGCCGAGGCCGACCTGGGCCGGGCCGAGCGCGAGCTCGAGTACGGCGACGCGGTGGTCGCCCTGGCGAACCGTCGGGTGGCGCTGCGCGAGGTGCGGGTCGAGTTGGCCGAGGCGCGACTCGCGTCCGCCCGCGCCCAGGCCGCGGCGACGCCGGCGGAGCCCGTGGGCCCGGGCCGCGAGGGGAACGAGGGCCGCGTGCAGGCGCTGACCCGTTCGCTCGTCACGCTCGAGGCCGAGGTGCGCGCGGCGCGGCGCAAGCTCGAGGTCTGGCACGCGCACCTGGTCGAGACGGGCGAAGGCGCGCCCCCGGACCCCGAGCGGTGGCTCGCGCCGCCGCAGCAGGTCGGGCCCTGATTCAGACGCGGATGCGCTTGAAAGCCAGGAGCTCGACGCCGCGCGTGTAGGCGAGGCCGGTGACGCCGTTCGTGAACAGGTCGAAAGCCGGGCCGCGGCCGGGGAAGCGGAACTCGCCGCTCGAGCCGTCGGCGAACTCGAGCGTGAACCAGTAGACGGTCTCGCCGCGCGAGCCCTTCATCTCGGTCGTGCTGCGCCGATCGTGGATGATCGCCGCGCGCCGCAGCAGGGGCAGGCGCGTGAGGGCCGCGCGTCGGGTCCTCGAGCGCAGCGCGAGGAACACGCCCATGGCGACGGCCAGCACGCCGACCCAGGCGCTAGGGCGCGCGAACCACTCCGCGCCGGCGCGGAAGCCCTGCCCGAGGGCCGCGGCGCCGATCGCCACCAGCAGCGCCCCGCCCCGGCCGCGGCGGCGCTCGCGGTACCAGTCCTCGGACTCGGGTGGTTCCCAGGCGAGCCCCTCGCGGTACTCGTCCTTCTCCTCCATGCGCTGCAGGCGCTCCTGGAACGCGCTGGGCCCGGTCTGGGCCGACTTCTGCTCGACCAGCGCGAAGGGCGTGCTGCAGTAGGGGCAGTTCGACATGTCCTGCCGCGCGAGCTTCGCGCCGCAGGTCGGGCAATGGGTGCGGGGGGGCGTGGCGGTGGACATGGGGGCGGGATCGGCGGGACCCGGGGGCGGGGATTGTAGGGAGTCGGCCGTCGGGCGCGGAGACCTTGTGGCCCGGGCGCGTGGATCGCGCGTCGGACCCCGCTCCGGGCCCGGAGCCCGCGGTATGCTCGCGCCCCATGCAGCCGCTCCCCGAGCGCCTCTACACGAAGGTGGCCTACCGCGTGACGACGCCACGCCTGTCGCTGCGCTGCCACGAGCCGCGGGACGCCGCCGCGTTCCAGGCGGCCCTGGTCGCGAACCTCGAGTTCCTCGCGCCCTGGCTGTGCTGGGCGCGCACGCCGCCGACGCTCGACGAGCAGCTCGCCCGCACGCTGGCGGTGCGCACGGGCTTCGACCTGGGTCGCGAGTTCATCTACGGCCTCTTCGACCGCGAGCATGGCCAGGTGCTCGGCAGCGTCGGCCTGCACCCGCGCATCGGGCCCGGCGGCCTCGAGATCGGGTACTGGATCGACCAGAACCACGAGGGCCGCGGGCTGGTGAGCGAGGCGGTCGCAGCCCTGGCGCGCGTGGCCCTCGAGCTGATGCAGGCCGAGTACGTCGAGATCCGCCACGAGCCGGCCAACGAACGCAGCGGCCGCGTCCCCGAGCGCCTGGGCTTCACGCGCGACGGCGTGTTGCGCCGGCGCTGCGTGTTCGGCTGCGAGGGACGGCGCGACGCGGTCGTCTGGTCGCTGTTCCGCGACGAGCTCGCCGGCACGCCGGTCGGGAGCGCCGAGTTCGAGGCTTTCGACGCCCTCGGACGACCCATGTTCTAGCCCGGGCTAGGCGTCCAGGATCCGCTGCCGCGGCGCGTCGGGGGCCGCGCCGCGCGCCAGCAAGCGCCACGACGCCCCACCCACGAGCACCAGCGCGCAGGTCGCGTAGGTCGCCCAGGCGATCGAGCCCGTCGCGTCGTAGACCGCGCCGGTGGCGATCCCGCCGGCCGTGAACGCCAGGGTCATGCCGAAGAACTCGACCGCGAACACGCGGCCGCGGAAGGCGTCCTCGACGTGCCGCTGCCACCAGGTGGTCGAGGCCACCCACAGGGTCGAGCCGCCCATGTGCGCCAGCGCCACCACGAGGCCGGCGGCCCAGAGCTGCGTCACGGGGCCGAAGAACGCGTAGGCGAGGCCGGCGAACACGAAGCTGCCCGCGATCTGACGGCGCAGCGAGGCGTCGCTCGATCCGTAGCGCCGCCGCGCGAGGATCGGACCCAGGGCGGTGCCGATCCCGCGGGCGCAGAAGAGCAACCCCGTGGCGAAGCCCGCCGTCCCCGCCGAGGCCGGGTCGAGGCCCGAGCCCGCGCTGGGGTCGGCGAAGCGCTGGGTGCCCGCGATCGAGAGCAGGACGATGAAGCCGCCCGCGCCGCCCCAGAGCGTCTTGGCCGCCACGGCCGCGCCGACGCCGCGCTCGCGGGCGTGGGCGAAGGCCAGGCGCAGCTCCTTCCCGGTGACGACGTCGAGCCAGCGCAGCGGCGCAGCGTGGACCGGAACGGGGGGCAGCCGGAGCTTGCGCACGAGCAGGATCGAGACGAGGAAGCTCGCGGCGTCGATCACGAACACGCCGCGCACGCCGACCAGGGGCATCAGCATCCCGCCGGCGAAGGCGCCCAGGGCCAGCATCGTGCTCCAGGTGGCCGAGATCAGCACCTGGCCCTCGTGCAGCTCGGCCCGCGGCAGGGTGCTCGGCACGGCCGCCGAACGCGCCGCGTTCGAGAAGATCGAGAGGCCCATGTGCGCGAGCATCAGGGCGTAGAGCCGCGGCAGCTCCTCGCGCGTGTCGATCGAGAGGTAGCCCAGCACGACGAGCGTGCGCGCCAGGTCCATGGCGATCATCAGCGCCTTGCGCGGCAGCCGGTCGGCGAGCGGTCCCGCGATCGGCGAGAGCAGGGTCGTCGGCAACAGGCGGATCGCCAGCTCGATGCCGAACAGGGCCCCGACGCCGACGCGCTCCGCCGCGCCGCCGAGCTGCCCGATGAGCGTCAGGATCGCGATCCGGTTCAGCCAGTCCCCGCCCTGGCTGACGAGCTGGGAGGCCCACAGCCGCCGGAACTCCGGGTTCCTGCGCACGACGCCGAACATGGCGCAGAGGGTAGGCGCGCCGTCGGACGCCGGCTCGCGCGGCAAGGTGAGAAACCGCGCCCGTGCCGGGGCGCGGCCCCGGATCCGTCAGGGTTCGCCCAGCCAGCCCGTGAACTTCGTGCGCGGGATGGGCGAGCTCATCCAGGACGTGTCGGGCAGGGGCGCGTCGAGCAGGTCGCGCACGGAGCGCAGCGCGGGCATCGGCTCGGAGGAGATCGAGCCGCGCTGGGTGCGCCAGCGCAGGGCGCGCTCGGCCTCGATGCGCGCGGTGACCGCTTCGGTGATGCGGCAGTCGCCGGCCACGTAGTCGAGCACGAGCTGGTGCTCGCCCGCCGCCCAGTGCTTGGGCGCGTCGGCGCCGCCCATCGACTTGGTCTCGGGCACCCCGAGGGCTTCAGCCGCCTTGGCCAGGCTGACCGGGAACCCGCGCTGGCACACGAGCTGGAACATCGGGTCGATGAGGTCCAGGGCGACCTCCCGTGCCAGGGCCAGGTCGTCGGCCACGTGTCCCAACCAGCGCAGGTCGAAGGAGAGCCCGTTCCAGGCGCACACGCGGCCGCCACGCAACTGATGCTCGCGCAGCCAGCGCAGGAGGTCGCGGGCCAGAGCCGCGTCGAGCTGGCCCGTGGGCCGGCCCGCGGCGTCGGTCGCGTACCAGTGCCACAGTCCTCCCCGGCCGTCCGCGGCGGCGGCGCAGGCGATGTCGAAGGGCGCGTACTGCTCGAGATCCTCGCCCTCGGCGAGCTCGAACACGTTCGCGAGCTCGATGTCGAAGGCGACCAGGTTCGCGCCCGAGTGCGGAGCGCCGCTCGAGAGGGTCGGTGCCATGGGCGCATCATGCCCCGGGCGGGGGAGTGGCGCCAGGCCGGACCGTCACTCGAAGCGCACGCTGTAGATCGGCGGCAGGTTGTTGGCCGCGGTCTGCCAACTGTTGCCGCGGTCCTCGCTGACGTACAGGTTGCCGGTCGTGCTGCCGAAGGCCAGCCGCTCGCCGCGGTGGCCGAGGGCGTGGCGATAGACCACGTCGTAGGCGTTCTCCTGCGGCAAGCCCTCGCGCAGGTCCTTCCACGACTCGCCGCCGTCCTCGGTGCGCGCGACGAAGAGCGCGCCGTCGATCGTGGTGCGGTGCATGTCGGCCTTGCCGGGCACGACCCAGGCCGTGCGTCCGTCCTGGGCGTCGGCCGCGATCGGGAAGCCGAAGTGCACGCCCTGGTCGGGGCGGCTGACCTTCTTCCAGGTCGCGGCGCCGTCGGAGCTCTTGAACACGCCGCAGTGGTTCTGCTGCCAGACGTGGTCGGGATCGCCGGCGCACAGCTCGATCGAGTGCGGATCGTGGCCCCACTCGGACTCGGCGTCCGGCAGGTAGTCGTTGAGCAAGCCCTTGTTGCGGCTGCGCCAGCTCCGGCCCCCGTCGCGCGTCTCGAGCACGCCGGCGGTCGAGATGGCGATCAGGATCCGCTGCGGGTCGCGCGGATCGACGACGATCGAGTGGATGCCGGGGGCGAACTCGCCCTCGGAGGCGGGCGTGCCGTACCAGTGCGTGTGGCCGCTGCCGTCGCCCTGGAACAGGTCGCCGCCGCGCGACTCGTGGTTCCACAGGGGCAGGTTGAGCGCGAAGGATTCGCCGCCGTCCTCGCTGACGAACAGGCCGCCGGGGATCGTGCCGACGTACACGCGGCCGCTCGGCCCGAAGGCCAGCGCCCAGAGCTTCAGCACCGTCGCGCTCTTGATCTGCGTGGCCGAGGCCGGTGCCTCGCTGCCGTCCTCATTGGGCATGGCGGGCGCGATGTAGCGCGCGCCGGCCGGGAACTTGACTTGGCTCGCGTCGGCCCAAGTCCGGCCGCCGTCGCTCGAGCGCGAGAGCTTCGCGCCCCAGTGCCCGTGGCCGAGGGCGGCCCACAACGTGCCGGTGAAGGGATCGGCGGCGACGAAGTTGACGCCCGCCCCGGTGTGCCCCAGCAGGCGCGGCCGATACCGGCCGGCGGACTTCTCGACCACGAACGTGCCCTTGCGCGTGCCGACGAGGATGCGATCTGCCACGGGAACCTGCCTGTTGGGGGGAAGGGGCGGCGTTCAGCCGCCGCTGAGGGCCTGGACGATGAACACGCGCGTCTCGGCTCCGACGGGATCGGAGAGGCGCGTGCGATCGGCCACGCGTTCCTGGCCGACGAAGATGTTGACGTGCGTCCGCAGGCGGCCGTGCTCGTCGCAGACGTAGAACGCGAAGCCGGGGGCGCGTTTCTCGAGCTCCGCCACGACCTCGGCCACGGTGCTCGCCTCGAGCACGAACTCGCGGCCCGCGAGGTCGGGGAAGAAGTCCTGGAGATTGCGGGTCAGCTCCACCCGGGGCATGGGCGCACAGGATGGCGAGCGCGGGGGATTCGCACCAGCCCCTGACCCCGAACTCTCGCACGTTCCGTTCGAGCTCCGCGCCCTGGTACCCTGCCCTCCCCGCGTCGCCATGCACGTCGAACTCGAAGCCCATCCCCTGGCCCGACCCGTGGCCTTCGCCTGCGAGCTCCCGGTGCCCCTGGGCACGCTCGGGACACCCGACGAGGTGCTCGCCCTGCTGTCACTGGAGGCCCCGAGTCCCTTCGAGCGCGACGAGGCCGTGCGCTCCGCGGTGCGCGATCTGCTGCGGCACGGCGGATACAAACCGACCGGCCGCGGGAAGCCCTCCTCCGAATACCTGCTGCGCGCCGCGAGCGAGGGTGGATTGGGCTCGATCAACCTGCTCGTCGACGCCTGCAACGGCGTCAGCCTGGCGAGCGGCCTGCCGATCAGCGTGGTGGACCTCGGGCGCACCGTCGGAGCGCTGCGCATCGGCCTCGCGCCGCCGGAGAGCACCTACGTCTTCAACGCCTCGGGTCAGGAGATCCGTGTCGACGGGCTGCTGTGCCTGTTCGACGCCGAGGGCCCGTGCGCCAACGCCGTCAAGGACGCGCAGCGCACCAAGACCGACGCCGCGACGACGCGCGCCCTGGGGATCGTGTGGGGCACGGCCGCGCTCCCCGGGCGGGCCGAACGGGCCGCGCTCTGGTACCGCGCGTTGCTCGAGCGCAGCGGTGCGCGCTGCGAGGACGTCCCGGTGACGGGCGTCGGGGGCGCCTGAGGTGCCGATCGGGACGCTGCTGCGTGTCGCGCTCCCGGCCCTGTTGCTCGGCGGCCTGATGACCGTCCCGTGGGCGCTGCCGCGGCCCGCGGTCCAGTCGCTCGACGCGCCGCCGACGCGATTCAGCGCCGAGCGCGCGCGGCGCGTGGTGGAGGCGATCGCGGGCGAGCCGCGCCCCACCGGGTCGCCGGCCCACGCGCGGGCGCGCGAGGTGCTCCTGGGCGAGATCGCGGCCCTGGGGCTCGAGCCCGTCCAACAAGAGGCCGCCTCCGAGCGCGTCGATGGCGGGCGGCTGGTGAACCTGCTCGCGCGCGTTCGGGGCCACGACTCGGGTGGCGTCGTGTTGCTCGCCGCGCACTACGACTCGGTGCGCCGGAGCCCCGGCGCGGGGGACGACGCGGCGGGAGTGGCGGCCTGCCTCGAGGCGTTGCGAGCCCTGCTCGCGCGCGGCGCGCCGCGCAACGACGTCGTGTTGCTGCTCTCCGACGGCGAGGAGCGCGGTCTGCTCGGCGCCCTCGCCTTCGACGCCGAGCACCCCTGGGCGCGCGAGGTGGCGTTGGTGGTGAACCTCGAGGCGATCGGCAACGCGGGCCCGGCCAGCCTGTTCGAGACCGGTCCTACCAACGGCACCGTCGTGCGCGCCGTCGCGCGGGCCATGCAGGCCCCGGTGGGCGGTTCGTTCGCGACCGCGATCTACCGCGCGATGCCCAACGACACCGACTACTCGGTGTTCCGCGCGCGCGGGATCCCCGGGGCGAACCTGGCTCTGACCGGCAACGGCCGCGCCTACCACAGCCCGCTCGACACGCCCGAGCGCCTCGATCCCGCGGGGCTGCAGCACCTGGGCGAGTCGGCCCTCGAGCTGCTCGCCGAGTTCGCCGCCCTCGATCTCAGCGCCGCGCGCGCCCCCGAGCGCCACTTCGTCACCTTCCCCGGCGGCAGCGTGCTGCATCTCCCCGCCGCCTGGACGCCGGCCCTGGCCTGGTTCGCCGCCGCCGCGCTGCTCGCCGCCGCCCTGTTTCGCGCGCGGAGACGGATGGGTGAGCGGAGCTCCGTCATTCGGCCCACGCTATGGGCCCTGCTGCTCGTGCTCGTCCTCCCGTGCCTTGCCGCGCTCCTCGCTGCGACCGTCGTTGCGCTCGGGCACACGCTCCTCGGCGGTTGGGACTACCCCGGCCCGCCGACGAGCGCGGCGCAAGTGAGCGTTCGGCTCTTCGCCGCCCTGAGCGCGGGCACGGCCCTCGTCCTGACCGTGTACTTCGCCCTCGCCCGCGGCGTAGGCGGCCGCGCGGTGCTCTCCTGCGTGCCCCTCGCGGCGCCCCTTCCGTGGCTCGCGTTGCTCGCCGGCTTCGCCTGGTCGCTGGGGAACGGGGCCCTGCTCCTCCCGGCCCTGGCCGCCTTCCCCGCCGCCCTGGGACTCGCCCTCTTCCACCGCGAGCGCCCGGCCCTCTTCCTCCCACTCCTCGCCGCCGCCCTCGCCGCCCAATCGACCCAGGTCGCGATCCAGGTCTCGAGCACCTCCCCCAAGCAGGAGACCCTCGCCGCCGCCGCGATGGTCCTGCTCGCCCAAGCCCTGCTCGCCCCCTGGCTCGCGCGCCTGGCGTTGCGTGACGCGCGCTGAGCGCCCCCCTCCATGCAGCGGCTCAGCACGCCATCGCGCATGCTGGGCCGGAGCCAGCGCGCCGCGCGGAGAGCTCGGGATCAGGCCTTCATCGGCTTGCCGACACCGTCAGGCCCGCGAGCACTTCCTCGGCCATTCGCGCCGTGGCGTCGCCATCGAGAACCTGATCGACGACGAACGCCGCAAGAACGCCTTCGGCCTCCTGATGTCGTTGAACATGCTGATCGAGTTCGGCGACGCCTTCGACTTCACCGGCGCCGACTTCCGCGCCTGGTGCACCGACGCCGGCTTCCGCCGCTTCGAGATCCTCCCCCTGGATGGACCGTGCTCCGCCGCCGTGGCGTACAAGTGAGACCCCGCCCGGGGTGACCTCCGGGAGTTCGCGGAGCGGATCCAGCGCTCCATGGCGAGCCGGGACCGCTGAAGGGACGCGGCGCCTCGGTCACACCCGCGCGCCCTTGCCGAGGGCGCGCGACTGCACCCTGCCGCAGCACGGGGCGGGAGGAGCGCGGCATCCTCGGGCAGTTTCTGGGGCTCGCGGCCGGCGCCTCGATGCGTCTCGAGGGCGAAGAAGCGCCGGAGCTCCCCGGCGACAGGGTCGGCGGCCCGCGCTCGACCCGCGAGCTGGGCTCCTGCTAGCCTGTGCGGTGACCGGAGGCTCGGCGCACGCCTGGGGCCGACGGAGCAGCATGGACACGAGGTGGGACGGGACCTTCGCCGCCGAGCTGCGCTCGGCCTTCGACTGGGAGGCGCTCGAGGCGCACCCTTCCAGCGTGTTCGGCCTCGACCGCGACGGGCGCCTGGCGTACCTGAACCCGGCCTACCTGCGCTTCGCGCGGGCGAACGGCGGCGGCGCCGCGATCGAGCGCGCCTGGGGGCTGGGCGCCTGCTACTTCGACGCCGTCCCGTCGGTGGTGCGGCCCTTCTACGTGGAACTCCTTTCCCGGGCGCTGCCGCCCTCCGAGAGCAAGACGCCCCTGGCCCACCCCTACCAGTGTTCGTCGCCCGACACCTACCGCGAGTTCGTGATGCACGTCTATCGCTTGCCCGGGGACGCCGGCCACCTGATCACGAACACGTTGCGGATCGAGCGGCCCGTCGAGCTCACCGGTCCCGCGAACGAGGGGCGCGACGTCGCCTCCTACCTGAGCGCCCAGGGATTCCTGCGCCAGTGCTGCCACTGCCGCCGCGTGGCGCACCCGACCGCGAGCGGGCGCTGGGACTGGGTGTCCGCGCTCGTCGAGCGCAACCACCCCCGGGCCAGCCACACGATCTGCGAGATCTGCCTGAGCTACTACTACCCGCGCGCTTGAACCCGCGCCGCCTCGCGACGGGCCGATGCACAATAGGCTGCTAGGGAACCAGCGAGATCCGGAAGCCGTTGGAGAGGTTGAAGCCCGCGCCGCAGGGGGAGGCGATCGGGTCGCGGTACCAGGCCTGCAAGCGGCGGACGTCGCCGGCCTGCCAGCCCTGGGGCGTGAAGAGGCCCGGGCCCCAGGTCGCGGCGCCGCCGATTGCGACGCGCACGCCCAGGCGGCGCAGGCCGCCGCCGGCGCAACGCAGGCCGTCGCCGAAGGGGACGCCGAGGCCGGAGTTGACGGCGTTGAGGCCGGCGAAGAGCAGCACCGGTTGCGAGGGCGGGAGCGCGGCGGCGTGGAAGGTGACGAGGTCGGCGGAGACGCTGGGGAACCCCTGGCCGCCGAGCTCGGCGCCGGGCGCGCTCGAGTTCTGGCAGCCGCGGCCGGGCGCGCCGAAGTTGCCACACGGGCAGGCGCCGCCGCTGCCGTCGCCGAAACAGAAGGGCTGGCCGGCGGGGTTCTGGGTGGAGAGCACCAGCACGCGCCCCGCGTCGGCGCCCGCGGCGTCGGCGAAGGGCGCGCCCGCGGCCCACTCGGGGATCCCGTCGCCGTCGAGGTCGCCCATTCCCGTCACGCTCTCGCCCAGACGATCGCCGGGCGCGGCCCCGTGGGTGACGAAGAGCAGCGCGCCGCTCGCGCCGGAGTAGATGCGCGCCGCGCCGCGGCCGCCGAGCTCGCCCGGTGCGCCTACCAGGATGTCGGCCCGGCCGTCGCCGTCGACGTCGCCCAGACCCGCGACCGCCCAGCCGAGCTGATCGCCCGCCGCGGCGCCGGCGAAGGTGTGCAGCAACGCTCCGCTCGCGCCGGACCAGACGTACACACGCCCCGACTGCGCGCCGTTCGGCCCTTCGCCGAAGGCCCCGGCCGCGAAGTCGTCGCGGCCGTCGCCGTCGACGTCTCCCACGCCCGCGACGGCGAAGCCCAGGCGGGCGCCGGCCGTCGGGCCGGAGCGCGCCCAGATCAGCGCGCCGTCGCGCCCCGACCAGGCGCGCACCACGCCGGCGTCCTCGAGCGCTCCGACGTCTTCTTGGTCGGCGCCGCCGAGCACGTCCGCGTGACCGTCGCCGTCGAGGTCCCCGGCGCCCGCCACGGCGCGGCCCAGGCGATCCCCGTCGGCCTGGCCGATCTTGCCCCACAGGAACGAGCCGGTGGCGCCCGAGTGGACGTAGAGCGCGCCCGAGTCCGTGCCGCCGCCGTCCTCCTCGGGCGCGCCGATCACGAAGTCGTTCACGCCGTCGAGGTCGACGTCGCCGCAACCCGCCACCGACCAGCCCAGCAGGCCGAACTGCACCTGGCCGGGCACGGCGAAGAGCGTCGCGCCGGCGGCGCCGGTGAGCACGCTCGCCCCACCGCCGTTCCAGGCGCCGTCGTCCCCGAAGGGCGCGCCGACGACGAACTCCGCGCGGCCGTCGCCGTCGAGGTCGCCGACCAGGCCCACGGCCTGGCCCAGGGAGTCGCCCGCGCCCGCACCGTCCACGCCGAGCAGGGGCGCGCCGCTGGCGCCCGAGCGCACCTCGACCCGCCCGCCATTGAGCGCCGCGAGGTCCGCGCGCCGCGCTCCGATCACGAGGTCGGGCACACCGTCGCCGTCGACGTCGAGCCCGCCGGCCAGCGCGTTGCCGAAGAGGTCGCCGGCGGCGCCGCCCGCGAGGTCGAAGACCACGAACTGGGCCCGGGCCAGGGGCGACAGGGTCAGGGCGAGGGCGGGCAGGAGGGCGCGGCGCAGGGAGGACATGGGGTTCGTCGGGGGTGGGGGGGAGCCCCCCAGGGTAGGCGCCAGGGCTCCGCAGGGCAGCGGCCGATCCGGGGGGCGCCCGCCCGAGGTTCCATAGGGGCCCCGAAGGGGGGTATACCGCCCCCCATGCGCACACGCCGGCTGGGTCGGAGCTCCCTCGAAGTCCCCGTGGTGTCCTTCGGGGCCTGGGCCATCGGCGGTTGGTACTGGGGTGGGGCCGACCCGGCGACCTCCCTGCGGGCCCTGGGGGCCGCGATCGATGCCGGCGTGAACGCCATCGACACCGCGCCGGTGTACGGCTTCGGCCTCTCGGAGACCCTCGTCGGCCGCGCGATCGCCGTGCGCCGCGACGAGGTGGTCGTGATGACCAAGGCCGGCCTGCGCTGGGACGAGGGGCCGGGGGAGCGGTTCTTCGACACCGAGGGCCCGGACGGCAGGAAACTCACCATCCGCCGCGACGCGCGTCCCGAGTCCCTGCGTTGGGAGGTCGATCAGAGCTGCAAGCGCCTGGGCGTCGACACGCTCGACCTCTTGCAGGTGCACTGGCCCGATCCGCGCACGCCGATCGCCGAGACGATGGGGGCGCTGGTCGACCTGCGCCGCGCGGGCCGCATCCGCGAGATCGGCGTCTCGAACTACACGCCCGAGATGCTGGCCGAGGCCCTGCGCGCCCTGGGCGACGTGCCGCTGGCGAGCGTGCAGCCGCGCTACAGCCTGCTCAGCCGCCAGGCCGAGGGGGACGTCCTGCCGTTCGCCCGCGAGCACGGGATCGGCGTGCTGGCCTACTCGCCCCTCGAGCAAGGCCTGCTCACGGGCAAGGTGGGCGTCGAGCGCCGCTTCGCCGCCGACGACGGGCGCGCCAAGCACCCGCTCTTCACGCCCGCCAGCCGCGCGGCGGTGAACCGCGCCCTCGAGGAACACGTCGCGCCGATCGCGCGCTCCCACGGCAAGACCCTGGCGCAGGTCGTGATCGCGGCCACGCTCGAGCAACCCGGCCTGACCTCGGCCCTGGTCGGGGCGCGGGACGAGGAGCAGGCGCGGGAGAACGCCGGCGCTGGGGAGCTCGAGCTCTCCGCGGCCGAGGTCGACGCCGTGCGCGGGGCCCTGGTCGCCCTCGACCTCGCGCCGCCGGCCGCGGCGCCGCCCCGGGGCGGGCTGCGCGGTCTGCTCGCGCGCTGGCTCGGCCGCGGCGGGGCCTGAGGCCCGAGCGCGGACGGTGCGCCGCGACTGGGCCCTCCAACCGCCGCGGGGGCCTGGCGTAGAAGGGGAGCCCTTCGCGGGGCAGCCCGGCCCACCCCGGCGCCCCGACCCTCCCTGGTAGGAGCCCACTCCCGATGTTCGATCCCAAGCCCGACTCCCGCGGACGCTCGCCCCTGGTCGGCGGCCTGCTGCTCTCCTTCCTGGCCTTCGCGGCCTGGCGCACCGCGGAGTGCTCGCACCCCACGGGGCAGGAATCGTCCGCGCCGCGCGCCGTGGCGGCGCGCGCGCCGCTGCTCGACGAGGAGCAGGCCACGATCGAGCTCTTCCAGCGCGCTTCGGCCTCGGTGGTGCACGTGACCAACATCGACCTGCGCCGACGCCGGTTCACGATGGACGTGATGGCCGTTCCGCAGGGCACCGGGAGCGGCCTGGTGTGGAACGAGGAGGGCTACATCGTCACCAACTACCACGTCGTCCACGGCGCGCGGGCGGCCTTCGTGACCCTGGCCGACTCCTCGCGCTTCCAAGCGCAGGTCGTCGGCCTGGCGCCCGAGTACGACCTGGCGGTGCTCAAGATCGATGCCCCCAACCGGCGCCTGAGCCCCCTGCCGCTCGGCACCTCCTACGACCTGCGCGTCGGCCAGCGGGTGTACGCGATCGGCAACCCCTTCGGGCTCGACCAGACCCTGACGACCGGCGTCGTCAGCGGGCTCGGGCGGAGCATCCGCTCCCTGACCGGGCACTCGATCGAGAACGTCGTGCAGAGCGACGCGGCCATCAACCCGGGCAACTCGGGCGGGCCGCTGCTCGACAGCGCCGGGCGCCTGATCGGCATCAACACGGCGATCTACAGCCCCTCGGGGGTCAGCGCCGGGATCAGCTTCTCGGTGCCGGTCGACACCGTGAACAGCATCGTGCCGCAGCTCATCGAGGGCCGCAGCGCGCGCCTCGAGCAGGCTCCCCGGGCGGGCCTGGGCATCAGCATCGCCAGCGACGCCTTCGCCCGCCTGCAAGGGGTCGAGGGCGTGGTCGTGGTCGACGTGCAGCCGGGGAGCAGCGCCGCGGGCGCCGGCTTGCGCGGCATCGACGAGGGCGAGGGCGAGTTCCGCATGGACGTGATCGTCGAGATCGACCGCCAGCGCATCCGAGGCCAGGCGGACCTGCTCGCGGCGCTGCGGACGCGCAAGGCGGGCGACGAGGTCGAGCTGGTCTACCAGCGCGCGGGCCAGCGCCACCAGCGGCGGGTCGCGCTGCAGGCGATCCAGTGAGCCCGGGCCCGCCGCGTGCGGCGGGGGACCGCACCCGGGCGCGGGCGGGGCCCTGTTCGCGATCCGGTCCTCGATTACACTTCGGGGCCGGGGCGGCGCGCCCCGATCCCGCGTGAACCCCAAGCAGCTCCTGGTCAACGCCGCCTTCGCCGGGCTGCTCGCGTACGCGGGCTGGCGCGGGCACCTGCCGGCCTCCGCCCTGCCCGACGACGTCCCCGAGGCCTCGCGGCACGGTTTCGTGCTGCGCGAGATGGCGGCCGAAGTCGGGCTCGTGTTCCAGCACGACTCGCCGCGTCTCGACCGGCGCCTCGATCCGATCGGGCCCCAGGTCTCGGGCGTCGGCGCGGCGGTGACCCTGGTCGACTTCGACGGCGACGGGCGGCTCGACGTCTACGCGACGACCTCGCTGCACGATCGGCCCAACGCCCTCTTCCGCAACCTCGGCGAGGGCGGCTTCGTGGACGTGGCCGAGGAGGTCGGGCTGGCGCACCTCAACCTCGACGGCGAGGGCTGCTCCACCGGCTCGTACTGGGCCGACTTCGACCGCGACGGCGACCTCGACGTGCTCGTGACGCGCTGGGGAACGCCGCTCCTGCTGCGCAACGACGGCGGGCGTTTCGTCGACGTGAGCGCGCAGGCCGGGTTCGGGGGCTGGATGAACTGCAACGCGGCGGTGTGGTTCGACTTCGACCGCGACGGCTATCCCGACCTCTACCTCGCCGGCTACTACCGCGAGGAGATCGACCTGTGGAACCTCTCCAGCACGCGCATCATGCAGGAGAGCTTCGAGTACTCGCGCAACGGGGGCCGCAACTTCCTCTTCCGCAACCGGGGCGACGGGACCTTCGAGGACGTCTCGGACCGCATCCGGGGCGAGACGCGGCGCTGGACCTTCGCGGTCGCGGCGGCGGACTTCGACGGCGACGGCTGGCAGGACCTGTACCTCGCCAACGACTACGGCCCCGAGGAGCTGTGGCTCAACCGCGAGGGGCGCGTCCTCGAGTTGGCGGCGGGCACGGGGCTCGAGACGACCTCGAAGAGCGGCATGGCCGTCGCGCTGGGCGACTTCATGAACCGCGGCCAGCTCGCGGTCTACGTCACGAACATCTCGCAGCCGCGGTTCCTGTTCCAGGGCAACAACCTGCGGGTCAACAACCTGACGTCGGGCGGCGGGCTGCCGAACGTCGCCTCGGGGCCGGAGATCAACTGCGGCTGGGCCTGGGGCGCGCAGTTCGTCGACCTCGACCTCGACGGCTTCCAGGACCTCGTGGTGGTCAATGGCTTCGTGTCGGCCAGCCGCGAGAACGACTACTGGTACAACATGTCGAAGATCGCCGGAGGATTCGGCGGGATCTTCGAGGACGCCCTCAACTGGCCGGCCTTCGGCGACCTGAGCCTGTCGGGCTACGAGCGCACGCACGTCCTGCTCAACCGCCGCGGGCGCAGTTTCCGCGAAGTGGGCGAGGAGGTCGGCATCCGCGATCTGTACGACGGGCGCGCCGTGGCGGTGGGGGACCTCGACGACGACGGCACGCCGGACCTGGTGATCGCCAACCAGAACGGGCCATTGCTCTACTACCGCAACGTGCGCCAACACACGAACCGCTGGATCGGTTTCGACCTGCGCGGGACGCGCAGCAACCCCGATGCCTACGGCGCGGAGCTGCTCGTGCACTTCGGGCCCCACGTGCAGCGGCGCGTGGTGGTCTCCGCCTCGGGCTTCAGCGGCCAGAGCGATCGGCGCGTGCTGGTGGGGCTCGGTGAGCACGGGCGCGTGGACGCGCTCGAGATCCGCTGGCCCTCGGGGCACGCCCAGCGCCTGGAGGATCTGGAGGCGGATCGCTACCACCGCATCGAGGAGCCGCTCCCGCGATGAGCCTCCCGCGCGGCACCGAGATCGGGGCGCCCGCCGCCGTCGCGCGAGCCCTCCCGGCCGACCGCCGGTGGTTGGCGCGCCTGGATGCCTTCCTCACGCCCAAGGTGCTGGTCAGCGCCCTGATCACCCTGATCCTGGTGCTCGGCGAATGGCGCTTCGGGGCCCTGGGCGGCTATGGGCGGCTCGCGACCGCCTTAGGCGTGTGCCTGGCGAGCGAGGGGGCCCTCTCGTGGTTCCTGCTCGGGCGCCGGCCCTTGCTGCTCAGCTCCTACGTCTCGGGCAACAGCTTGGCGCTGTTGCTGAAGCCCTTCTCGCTCGTGCTCTGGCCCTTCGCAGTGGGGGCCATGCTCTCGATCGGATCCAAGTACGTGCTGCGCTACCGCGGCCGGCACCTGTGGAACCCGACCAACTTCGCCATCACGGCCCTCGTGCTGCTCGCGCCAGGCCAGGTCGCGATCCTCTCCGAGCAGTTCGGCAACGACCTGCGGGTCAACGCCGTGATCTGGTTCGTCGGCATCCTGGTCGTCGCGCGCGCCAAGCTGCTGCACGTGACGGCGACCTACGTGGTGGCCTTCTTCGCGTTGGCCTGGGTGCGGCACCTGGTGACGGGCACCCCCCTGCTGGCGGAGATCGCGCCCATCACGGGCCCGATGTACCAGCTCTTCGTCTTCTTCATGATCACCGACCCGCCGACCACCGTCGCCAGCCGCCGGGGCCGGATCCTGGTCGTGATCCTGATCGCGCTGGCCGAGACCGCGATCCGCCTGGGGAACGACTTCCAGGTCGCCTGGCTCGCGCCCCTGGCCCCGATCCCGGCCATCGCCGCCCTGGCGATCGTGGGGCCGATCGCCAAGGCGATCGACCTGCGCCGCGCGGCGCGCCGGGCGTGAGCGTTCTCTCACGTCCCGCTCCCCGCGGCCGGCGGGCTCCCGGGGCCCGTCGGCGCCCCATGTCGAGCGCGCGGCGCGCGGCGCCTCGGAAGGAGCATTTTCGACAGGCTGTTGGCGTCGAATCGGGCGGGAGCGACTGCTAGCATCCGCCGCGTTCCCGCGGGACGTCAGGTCTCCGCGTCTCCCGAGGTCCCCGGCAGGCTCTCGCCATGAACGCCACCACGCGTTTCCTCACCCTGATCGTCGCCTCCGCTCCGCTCGTCTCGTGCGTCGCCCCGCCGCCGCCCATGCCCGCGGACCCCGAGCGTCCCGTGGCGGCCCGGCCCGCGTCGGCCCCCCGCGGCGCCGCCCCGGCCAACTCGGCGCCGCGCTCCACCGCGTCGCGACCGGGATCGGCCGACCCCCTGCCCCTCTCGGGTCCCGCCCGCCGCAACTCCCGGAGCCCCCTGGGCGACAACGTCGGCGTGACCGGCTACTTCGGTCGGCGCGCGGTCGACGACTTCGACCCGGCCGACAACCACCTCGTCTTCGGCCTCGAGCTGGACGCCTACGACGAGTTCTCCCTGTTCGGCTTCGAGGGCGGCTTCACGGTCTCCGACGACTCGGACACGCGCAACAACGGCGGCCCGCCGGTCAAGGTCGAGACGGACGTCTTCGAGCTCTACGCCGGCGTGCGCAAGACGTTCACCGCCGGGGACGGCCTGCTCCATCCCTACCTGTCGGCGGGCCTCGCCTATCTGAACGTCAACTTCGCCGCCGACTCCGGGCCGCTCGACGTGGAGGACCAGGACACCTTCGGCATCTACCTGCGCGCCGGGGCCTACTACCGGCCGAGCGGGATGCTGCGCGTGGGCCTGGACTTCCGCAAGCTCTTCGGCACGCACCTCTCGGGCACGGGCGGCCTCGACGTCGACTACGACCAGCTCACCCTGGGCGTCGGCGTCTCGCTGTAGGGCGGGCGCGTTCCTCGGGCATGCGGCGCGCTGGGCCGCATGCCCGAGCCCAGCCGCGCCGTTCCATCCGGCGCTTCCTACGCCGGCACGGCGGGGAACCACCCGCGCGTGCGGTTCGCGATGCCGACCAGCATCAGCATCACGGGCACCTCGACGAGGACGCCCACGACGGTCGCCAGGGCCGCGCCGGATTGCAGGCCGAAGAGCGCGATGGCGGCGGCCACGGCCAGCTCGAAGAAGTTGCTGGCCCCGATCAGGCTCGCCGGCGCGGCGATGCAGTGCGGAAGGCGCCAGACCCGCGCCCAGCCGTAGGCCAGGGCGAAGATCAGGACCGTCTGCAGCACCAACGGCACCGCGATCAGCGCGATGTGCAAGGGGTTCTCGAGGATCACCTCGCCCTGGAAGCTGAACAGCAGCACCAGGGTCAGCAGCAGCCCGACCATGGTGAGGGGCTTGAGCACCGCGAGGAACTCACCCTCGAACCAGGCCGCCCCCTTGCGCTCCAGGAGCCAGGTGCGCGAGAGCGCCCCCGCGATCAGCGGGATGACGATGAACAGGAGCACCGAGAGCGCCATCGTGTCCCAGGGCACCGTGATGTCCCCCAGGCCGAGCAGCAGCAGCACGATCGGAGCGAAGGCGAAGAGCATCACGAGGTCGTTGAGCGCGACCTGCACCAGGGTGTAGGCGGGATCGCCCCGCGTCAGGTAGCTCCAGACGAACACCATGGCCGTGCAGGGCGCGGCGCCGAGCAGGATCGCGCCGGCGACGTATTCCTTCGCCAAGCCCGGCTCGATCCACGGCGCGAACAGCACCTCCAGGAAGACCCAGGCCAGGAGGAACATGGTGAAGGGCTTCACCAACCAGTTGACCGTCAAGGTGATCGCGATCCCGCGCGGCTGGCGGCGCACGCCCAGCACGGAGGCGAAGTCCACCTGCACCATCATCGGGTAGATCATCAGCCAGATCAGCACCGCCACCGGCAGGTTGACCTGGGCCACGGTGAGTTCACCCAACACGCGCGGGACGGCGGGCACGAGCTGGCCAAGGGCCACGCCCAGCACGATGCACAGCGCCACCCACACGGAGAGGTAGCGCGCGAAGAGTCCCATGCGGGAGGTGTCGACGGCCTTGGCCTGCATGTCGGGAAGGGGGGGATCAGCGCCCGCGCACGGCGCGCTCGAGCACGGTGAGCAGGTGCTCGACCCGCTCGCGATGGGTGCGGAAGCACAGGATCGCGACGCGCAGCCAGAAGACGCCGCCGATCGTGGTGGAGGAGAGGAACACGCGCCCGTCCTCCAGCACCGCCGCGAGCAGGTGTCGGTTGAAGGCGTCCTGGTCGCTCCCGTCGCGCGGGACGTAGCGGAAGAGAGCCACCGAGAGGTCGGGCTCGGGACCGACTTCGAAGCCCAGGCGCGCGGCGCGGGCGTGGAAGAGCCGCGCCAGGAGGTGTTTCTCGTGCAGGGCCGCGCGGAAGGAGCCCAGACCGAACAGGAGCAGCGGCATCCACATGCGCAGGCCGCGGAAGTGGCGCGTCAGCTCGGGCGAGAGGTCGGCGGGCGAGGGCTCGTCCTCGAGGTCGAGCACGTCCTGCAGGTAGGCGCCGCGGTGCGCGTGGCTGGGGGCGAGGTGGCGCGCCTCGCGCACCAGCACCGCGCCCGTGCCGTAGGGCAGGAACAGGCCCTTGTGCGGGTCGACGACCAGCGAGTCGGCGCGCTCGATGCCCGAGAGGCGCGCGCGCAGCTCGGGCACGAGCGCGAAGGCCCCGCCGTACGCGCCGTCGACGTGCAGCCACAAGCCCTCGCCCGCGGCGACGTCCGCGAGCGCGTCGAGCGGGTCGACGGCGCCGGTGTCGGTCGTGCCGGCGGTGGCCACGAGCAGGAAGGGCACCAGGCCCGCGGCGCGGTCCGCGCCGACGAGTCGCGCCAGGGCCAGCGGATCCATGCGGAAGCGCGCGTCGGTCGGCACGACGCGCCGCACGCACTCGCCGAGCCCCGCGATCGCCAGGGACTTCACCACGCAGTGGTGGGCCTGGGCGGTGACGTAGACCACGCTGCGCTCGACCTCGCGCGCGCGCACGCCGCGCGCGTCGCGGGCCGCCACGAAGGCCACCAGGGTCGCGATCGAGCCGCCGGAGGTCAGCGTGCCGTGCGCGCTGGCGGGCAACCCCAGCTCGTCGCGCAGCCAGCGCAGGAGCAGGTTCTCGAGGGCCACCGCACCCGGGCCGGCGTAGCGCACCCCCGCGTAGCGGTTGGTGACCGCCGCCAGGTAGTCGCCGAGCGCGCCGGGGTAGATCCCGCCGCCGGGGATGTAGCCCAGGTGTCCGCCCGAGGCCGGCTGCAGGCCGGGTCCATCGATCTCGCGCGCCACCAGGTCGAGCACGCGTTCGAGCGCGACCGGCTCCTCCGGCAGGCCCAGCTCGAGCAGCTCTTCGCGCGCGCCGCCCGCGGGATCCCAGGCGCGCCGCTCGGGGAGCTCCGCGATCACCCGCAGGCCGAAGTCGGTCACGGCGCGGGTCCAACGCCCGCGCTCGGCGTCACCTTCCTCGAGCCGCCGGGCGCGGGCCTCGAGCGGCGCCAGGCTGCGCTCGAGCTGGGAGATCGGATCGGGGGTCGTCACGCGGGGCGAGAGGGTAGCGCCGGCCCACGCCGACCGCAGCTCGAGGGAGTGTGAAGATGGAGTCCACGCGTGGCGCGCACGAATCCACCTTCCCGCCTTGACGGATGCTCCCCCCGGGGTTGGAGTCGCCCACCTCCCGACGGGGCCCGGCCCCGCGGCGCTCGCCCACCGGATGCCGCACCGCAAGTCTTCCGCGATCCTCGTCTCGCTCGCGCTCTTGACCGCCCTCACGTTGGCGGCGCGGGCCTGGCGGCTGGACGCGGGCCTGCCGTACCGCACCGAGCCGGACGCGGTGCTCGTATGGCAAGCGGGGGCCATGCAGCGACTCGCGCGCGAGCAGGACCCGGACACCCAGGTCCGCGTCACGACCTTCTACCCGCTGCTGCTCGCGCGCGTGCTGTACGCCCTGCCCGGGAACAGCGCGCCCGTCGCCGCGCCCGCGGACGCGCCGCTCGAGCGCCACCTCGCCGCCGCCGCCGAGCCCTATCGGCGCGCGCGCTGGTTCGTGGTCCTGCTCTCGACCCTGCTCGTACCGTTGACCTACGGCGTCGGGCGCCGCTTCCTCGGGCCCCCCTGGGCGCTCCTGGCCGCGGCCTTCGTGGCGACGAGCGTGCTGCACGCCTCGCTCTCGCAGATGGCGCGCCCCCACGGTCCGTTGGCCACGGTCTGCCTCCTGGCCGTGTGGTGTTCCCTGCGGCTGCTCGAGCGCGGCGGCCTGCGCGCGACGCTCGGCGCGGGGCTCGCCGCGGGGCTCGCCGTCTCGACCCTGCACAGCGGCGCGTTCGCCGTGCCGACGGCCCTCGCCGCGGCCTGGTTCGCGCCCACGGGCCGCGGCCCCGGGCGCTGGAAGCGCGTCGCGCTGGTCTGCGGGTGCGTGCTCGCCCTCGCCGTCTGGAGCTATCCCTTCCTCATCGAACGGCTGGGCCTGGAGAGCGATGGCGAGGACGGCGAGCTCTTGATGCTGGGCGATCAGAAGCTGTCGATCACCCACTACGGCCCCGCTGGCTACCTGCGCATCGTGCCCAACCTGTTCGCGGTCGATCCCGTGCTGGTGATCGGAGGCCTGGTGGGCCTGTTGGCCCTCGTCCCGCTGCTGCGCGGTCGATCCGAGCTCCGCCGACCGTTGTGGATCGCCAGCCTGCATCCGATCTCGACGCTGCTGCCCTTCGGTCTGCATCCGACCGTTCCGCCGCGCTTCCTGCTGCCGGTCGTGCCGTGGTTGGCGCTGCTCACGGCGGCCGTCCTGTGGGCCGCGTTCGGGCGGCGCGCGCGGCCCGCACTCGCCTTCGGTGCCGTCGCGCTCGCGTTGGCCTTCCCGCTCGCCTCGTCGGCGTACAACCTCTCGTTCCGCGGCGCCCAGGACTCGCAGACGCGGCTCGCGCGCTGGATCGAGGAGCACCGCCCACCCGGGCGATTCCCGATCGTGGCGACCATGGGCATCTCGTTGCCCGCGTTCCAGCGCCCGCAGCGCTGGTCACCCGAGAGCGATTGGATCTGGAGCCCCTGGATCGCCTACCAGGTCGAGTTCCAGGACTCCGTTCGACGCCCCGAGGCGCTCGACGTCGTGCCGCTCTTCGAGGATCAGGGCCCGGGGAGCTTCGACGAGCTCGTGCGCGACCTCGCCCACCTCGGTCCAGGCCTGTTCGTCGTGCGCCGACCGATCATCGGTCAGGAGGTGCGCCTCTACGGCCGGCCGCTCCCCCGCGAGCGCCTCGTGGCCGCCTTCGGTGAACCGTTGCTCGTCCTGGATCCCGCGCGGCCCCTCGAAGGTCCGTTCGCCCGGCACCTCGTCGCGCGCCTGCCGCGGGATCTCGCCCGCATCGCCACTCGCCGTTACCCGGGCATGGGGTACGAGGTCTACGCCTTGCCCACGCGCCCCTGATCGACCCGCCATGATGTTCTCCCTTGCAAGCTGGTGCCTCGCCTTCCTCGGAGTCCAAGCGAGCCCCGTCCCCCTTCAGGAGCCGGCGCAGCGTCTCGAGGCGCTGGCGCGCGAGGCCCTGCAGGAGCAGCAGCTCGTCGGCCTCGCCGTGGGCGTGGTCGAGGAAGGAGCGCTGGCCCACACGCTGTTCCTGGGCCTCGCCGACCGCGAAGCAGGGGTGCGGGTGGGGGAAGGGACGTTGTTCCGTTGGGCTTCGATCTCCAAGCCCCTGACCGCGGTCGCGGCCGTGCAACTCGTGGAGGCCGGTCGACTGGACCTCGCGCGCGACGTGCGCGAGCTGGTGCCGGAGTTCCCCGCGAAACCTTGGCCCATCGACGCGCGCCAGCTCCTGTGCCATCAGGCCGGCATCGTCCACTACGCGAACGGCCCTGTCGTTCGGACCCAGCGCGAGTACGACGTCGAGCATCCCTTCGTCTGCGTGGTCACGGCGCTCGATCACTTCGCGGAGTCGCCCTTGCTCTTCGAGCCGGGCACGCGCTTCGCCTACACGACGCACGGCTACATGCTGCTCGGCGCGCTGGTCGAACGCGCCGGCGGCGAGCCCTTCGCACGCCAGGTCGCGACGCGCATCGCCGAGCCCCTGGGGCTGACGACGCTGCGGCCCGACTACGCCTGGGAGACGCTCCCCGGCCGCGCGGTGGGGTACCGCAAGCTGGGCCGGCTCGTCGTGCGTTCGAGCGACACGGACGTGAGCTGGAAGCTCGCCGGCGGCGGGTTCCTCTCGTCGGTGGGCGACCTGGGGAGCTTCGCCGCCGCGCTCTGCCGCGAGGACCTGTTGCCGCGCTCCGCCCTGGACCGCATGTGGACCGTCCAACGCACGCGGGACGGCGCGCCGACGGGTTATGGCCTGGGATTCTCGGTGTCGCGCTCGGGGGGCCGCCTGCGGGTCTCCCACAGCGGCGCCCAGGAGAAGACGCGCACCCTGATGCAGATCCTGCCCGACGAGGGCCGCGCCCTGGTCCTGATGACGAACAGCGAGTGGGCGAACCTGGCGCCCGTCGCCGACCTCTTGTGGGCCGAGCTCGAGGCGTTGCGCAGCGAGGCCTCGGAGCCCGAACGGGAACGCTGATCGCCGTCAGCGGCGCCGGTAGGTCCGGCGCACCCACTGGGCCCAGCCCTGGTCGAGTTGCTCGGGCGTCAGCCCGAAGCAGCGCGCGAGGGCTTCCCGTTGGCGCGCCTGGCGCTCCTCCGGGTCGTCGCGCGTCGCGCTGGTCAGGGTCGGGCACAGCGCGTCGAGGAAGGCCTTGCGCTGGCCCTCGACCGCGGTGAGCAGGTAGGAGAGCTTCGACCAGGCCACCATGTGGTCGCGCTGATTGAGGTCCTCGTACTTCGTCCACCCGAACATCTGCTCGGCGTCGGCGAAGAAGGCGTTGCGCACGAGGTTCCCGACCCGCGGCTCCCAGTCGGTCTTGTCCTCTTCCTTGCCGTAGATCACCTTGCGGCCGTCGAACACGGGCCAGCGCGGATCGAAGCGCCGTTGCGCCAGGTGCATGTAGCCGTAGGTGACCCAGGTCGGCGCGCGGAACAGGTTGGAGTTCCAGCCATCGACCAGGTTGCCGGCCAGGCTGGCCAGGATCATGCAGGTGAACATCGAGTCGAGCGGCACGTCCTTCTCTTCCTGCCAGTGCTCGGCGATGGACTCGATGTTGCCGACCACGATCATGCCCTCGCCGAACCAGCCCGTGCGGTAGACGTACTCGAGGGCGGTCTTCTCGTAGGTCAGGAGGTAGCGGCCGTACTCGCTCTTGCGCTCGCACAGCAGCAGCAGGAACTTCTGCTTGAAGCCCAGGTGCGGCCCCTGGCGAGCGTAGTGGCTGCGTTCGATACCCCAATCCTCGTGGAACTGGCGGTAGAGGTCCTCGGCGCGTTGCGCGAACAGGTGCAGGCGCAGCCACGGGTCGAGCTCGCGCCTCGGCGCCTTCAGGCGGCCCAGCTTGGCCTCGAGCCGCGCCAGCTCCTGACCCAGGCGCGCGCGTTCCTCGCGGTCATTGGGCAGGCGATAGGTCGTCAGGCTCGAGCCGATGCGGAAGTTCTCGGTCTCGACGAAGACCATCGGGATCGCGCCCATGTGGACGCGCACGGCCTCGGTGTCGTCGGCGCCGCGCCAGGGGAAGCGGCCGACCCGCGCGTAGCCGAGCTTGCGCTCGAGTTCCCGGTCCCCGTTGGTGTAGGGGCAGACTGCTTCGAACTCCTCGTAGTCCGGATCGTCCTTCCTCTGCGCCTGGGCGGGCCCGAGGATGGCCAGCAGGACGAAGGCGACCAGCGCGAGCGGCTTGAGTCCGGCGAGCATCATGACGGTGCGTGATCGTTGTCGATCGGAGAGGGCGGCGGGCACGTCGGTGCCCGCCGCCCTCGTCGTCGTTCCGCGGGCGGGGCGACGGCCTCAGCCGTCGACGGGCACCGGTCCCACCGGGGCCGGTTCCCGCGCCGCATCCCGCTGGCGCTTGAGCTCCAAGCGGTAGGTCCGATCGACCTCCGCCTTGAGCTTCTCGAGCTCGTGCTCGGCCGCTTCGAGGTTCTTGACCGCCTTGGGCAGCTTGCGCGAGAGCGGACCCTCTTCCTCGAGCACCTGGTCCCGGCGCTCGCCGAGCTCGCGCACGCGCTGATCGGCGACGTCGAGCTTGTCGAGCAGGGCCGCCAGCTTCTTGAGCGGCACGTCCGGCTTGGACGCGTACTCGAGGGCGAGCAGGTCGCGCATCGACTTCCACAGCTCGGTGCGCGAGGTCTGCGACTCGAGCGGCATGTGGTTGCTCCCGTCCACCGAGCTGACGAACAGGTGTTCGGGCTGCTTCTGGACGAAGAGGTTGCGGAAGGGATGGTCGTCCTCGAGGACGTCGACCGGCAGTTTGACGCAGTTGAACCAGGCCGACATGAGGAAGGTCTTCTCGTTGTCGACGCCGCCTTTCAGCAAGGCCTCGTCGGTGCCGTTGCAGACCTTGCACTCGCGCAGCACGAGCAGCGGCCGCGGATCGTCGCCGGCGATGTAGCGCAGGGCTTCCTCGCGGCTGAGGGCCTGGCGCACGCGCGGGGCCTGGGTGCCGTCGGTGAGCGGCTCGGCATCCGGCCGGTAGACCGGGTAGGTCCACCGAATCTGCAGGACCAGCTTCGAGCTCGGGCCACGCACCACCTTCGGCGGCGGGGTCATGGGCCCGGGGGTCGCGGGGCCGCTAGGGGTGGGCCCGGGGCCGGTGGGGGCCGCAGGGCCGGGACCGGAGGGCTGGGGAGTGCTGGGGGCGGGACCCGCACCGGATCCGCCGGAAGGAGGGGTTCATCAGCCAGGGAGGGCGCCGGCGGGCGCGCCCATCATGGCGACGAGAGCGAAGCTGAGGCCGGTGGCCCAGATCTGCTTCGAGAACATGGCCGAACTCCTGGGTACTCGAACGGGTCGAGGTGGACCGCTGGTCCCGGGGGCCGGCGGCCCGTGAAGAACCCAGGCTACCTCCGGGCCCCAGTGCTGGGTACATCCCAGGGGCGGAAGCCCACCCGATCGGGCCGGTCGTCCCCAGGGATGGGGGTGCGGGAAGGGGGAGTCGAACCCCCACGGGTTGCCCCACGGGAACCTAAATCCCGCGCGTCTGCCGATTTCGCCATTCCCGCGGCGGTCTGGGACGCGCCCCGGGCCGGAGCGCGCGGGGCAGCATACCCTCACCGCTCCCCCGGCGAAGCGGAGCGCGGCCTCCGCTGTTGTGTCCGTCCCGCGCGCCGGGGATGCTGCCCGCGATGAGCGCCCCGGGCCGCGATCCCAACCCGCCACCGGCCCGTCCGGCGCTGCAAGGGCCCTCCCACGCCTGGATCCCCTGGACCCTCGCGGGCCTCGTGGCGGCGGGCGCTTGGCTCGGCGGGGCCGCGGGCGAGAGGGTGCTGAGCGCGGGCTCCTTCACGCTGCTCGCCGCCTTCGGGGCCTTCCTGGCCTGGCGCGAACCGCCCGTGGGGGCCGAGGGCCGGGTTCTCGCCCTCGCCGCCCTCGTGTCCGTCCCGCTCGTCGCCGCCGCGGCCCTGGGTGCCGCGCGCGTGGCGCCGGGCCTGCTGATCCTGGCCGTCGGCGCGGCCCACCAGCCGATCGTGCGCCGGGCGCTCGGCGGCGCCCCCGGCGCGGTGTGGGGACGGGGTGGGTTCTCGTTCGCGCTGCTCGTCGCGCTCCTCGCCCGTCCGCCGCGCGTCGAGGGCTCGACGTGGGTGGTGCTCGGAGCGGTGCTCGTGCTGCAGTCCTCGTGGCTCGTGCTGCTGCTGCGCGCCCGACGCGAGGAGCGCGACCCCGCCCGCCCCTTCCGCTGCGCTTGCCCGCGCTGCGGCCTCATCCGTTCCCGCGCCCCGGGCAAGGCGCCCTGCGCCGGTTGCGGTCTCTTCCTTCTGCTCGATCGCGCGCCCGCCGGCGTGCCGCCCGAGCCCCCCCATCCCACGCCCGCCAAACCCATCTGGTCGCTCTGCCCCACCTGCCGCCTGCGCCTCTTCGCCCCGCGCGGCCGCAGCGTCTGCCCGCAGTGCCGCAGCGAGCTCTGGGCGGAGTGGAACGAACACGTGATCGGGGGCGCGGTGCCGTAGGGGCGCGACCCGACCCAGACCATGTCCACAGCCACGAGAATCCGCCGCTCCCTGTCGGTCGAGTGCGACGCTCTCCTGCGTTGGCCACGCTTCCTGGGCCGCAGGTGGCGACGCGCCGAGCGCGTCCGCCACTTCGGGGTGTTGCTCGAGCGCGAGGTGCTCGGCTCGGACTCGAAGTGGGAGCGCGTCCTGCTCGGCCGTTACGAGCGCGGCGAAGCGCGCTGCTTGCTGCACGCCCTCGAGCCCGGCGACGTCGTGTTCGAGATCGGAGCCGGCGTCGGCTTCACCTCGGCCCTGGCCGCGCGCATCGTGGGCGAGCAACGCGTCCACTGCTACGAGGCCAACCCCGAGCTCGTGCCGCGCATCCGCCGCACCCACGCCCTCAACGGCGTCTCGCCGAGCGTGGTGAACGCGGTGCTCGGCCGCGGCGCGGGCGAGGCCCGTTTCCACGTGCGCTCCGACTTCTCGACCTCCTCGCTCAGCGGCCGTCCCGACGAACCGAGCGTGCCCGTGCCTCAGCTAGACCTCGACGCCGAGCTGCGCCGCACCGGCGCGACCTGCATCGTGCTCGACGTCGAGGGCGCCGAGTCCGACCTCGTGCCCCTGATCGACTGGAGCCCGATCCACAAGCTGATCCTCGAGCTGCACCCCAAGATCCTGGGTCCCGAACGTACCGCCGCCCTGCTGCGCCACCTCGAGTCCCAGGGCCTGCACACCGACCGGCGCGCCTCCAGCTCCAACAAACGCCTCCTCGTCCGCCGCCCCTCCCGGTCGCGCGCCCCCGGCACCCTGGCCGGATGATTGGGGGCCTGCTCCCGGCGGGAGGGCGGTCGGCGCCGCTCCCCCGGGATGCTCCTCGCGCGGGTCAGTTGCCGTGGACGTTGGCCCAGGGTTCTTCGCGGCCGTTGACGGCGTTCGCGGAGACCAGGGGGCCGACGAAGTTGCCGGCGTTGGGGACGCTGAGGGGGAGCGAGTTGGCGAAGAGCGTGTTCTTCACCACGAAGCTGCCGCTGCCGAAGGTGCGGATGCCGGCGCCGTGGGGGTGGGAGCGCACGTCGTTCTCCTCGATGCGCGCACCGCCCAGGGCCCGGATTCCGTCGCCGCCGTTCGCGATGACCCGGTTCCCGACGGCCAGGCTCCCGGCCGATGCGAGTTCGACGCCATGGCCGGCGTTCCCAAGGATGTGGCTGCTGCGGAGGGTTCCCGCGTCCAGGCGCACGCCGACCGTGTAGGTCGCGTTCACCGTGCAGTCGGCGACCAGCCCTGCGAAGGCGTAGATGCCCACGCTGCCACCACTCACCACGCAGCCGAAAACACTCGATCCGACGTCCACGTAGATGCCTTCCGTCCCACTGCCGCGCACCTTGCAGTCGCGCACCAAGGAGTTGCTCAGGACCTGGATCCCCCGCGTGCCGACGCCGTTGACCATGGTCTGAGAGACGTAGGCCCCATAGTTGGTTCGGATCCCGAATCCAGCGACCCCAAGGAGGTTGCAGCGCTCCACCACGCCGTCCGTCCCGAGGGCGATGCCGCCGTCCCCCATGAAGCGGAAGCTGAGGTCTCGGATCTGGACGTTGGACGATTGCACGAATTGGACGCCAACCCCGCTCCAGTCGGAGAGGGTCCCGTTCCAGATGACGATGTTCGACTGGGCTGCGTTCTCGGCAATGGCGTGGGTGCTTCCCGCGGCGCCGCGGAGATGGAAGCCCATCAAGTCGATCCGCACGTCGCTGGACATGACCATGATCCCAGCCTTGCCTGCCTCGCCGAGCAGGTCGGCCTCGAGGTAGTAGGATCCTGGATTCGAGATGCGGAAGACGGCCTGCGCGGTTCCGGGGGTGTTGAGGGCGTTGATCGCAACGCGCGGGTCGCTCAGGGGCCGAGCGGCAGCCAGCTGCACCGCACCGAGCAGGGGGCCAGCGAGGAGGAGGAGGTGTATGAGTTTCATGGTGGTGGAGATCCGGATGCCAGGGCGGAGAGGTCGAGACCAACGCCCGACGCGCATACCTGGGCGGGCAGGCGCTCTCGATCCGGCCAAGAATCCGTACCTTTCCTCGCCCCGGCCTCGCGGAGGGGCCGCTGCCAGGGCGGCCATACCAGGTGGGAGACCGTCTCCGGGTCGTTCGGAGGGGCTCGGACCGGCGTCCCGGGCTTCCCGACCCGAGCGCGGCGACCTCAAGCCAACTCCAAGCCGCCGGCGCGCACGTCGAGGTGATCGACGTGGTGCACGAGGGGCGCGGTGTCGGGGAGCTCGATCCCAGCCGAGCGGACGAGCGAGTCGTCGAGCTCGAGCAACTCGGCACTGCGCAGGGGCCAGGGCCGGTGGCGGATGCGGCAGCGCCGCGGTCGGCCGGCGCGGTCGACGGTGAGGAACTGGTAGCGCTCGGTGAGGAAGTGGGCCAGCTCGCCGGGACGGGCAGGGGGGAGCGGGCGACCCGCGCGCCAGCGACAACGAAGGCTCGCGTCGGGGCGCCCGGCGCGGTCGACGGTGTAGTCGATCGTGTCGCCCTCGCGGTACAGCTCGATGCGCGCGTTGAAGTAGGGTAGGTGGAAGAACGTGCGCGCGCTCCACACCCCCAGGCGGCTGGCGGCGTCGAGGGAGAAGAAATAGACGCCCGACTCGTCGCCGCGGCGCACGTAGGTGCGCACGTTGCACTCGTGGAAGTCGCTCACGCCGCGCCAGGGGACGCGCGGCAGGAACACCGGGCTGACATCGCGCATCGTGAACGGGACGAGCGCGATCCAGGCCGACCCGTCGAAGGTGTCGAGCTCGAAGCAGGGCGGGACGAGCGGTCGCAGGCGCGCCGGGTCCAGGGGCCAGTGGGCGAACAGCAAGTGCAGCCACTGCATGCGCAGGACGGGGCGGATGGCGTCCATGACCCAGAATCCTAACGACCTGCGTGGTGCGGATCGCGCGCCGTTGTGCCCACCTTCGGAGTCTGCTCTCGAGGCTACAGCGGCCAGACCCACAACAACAGCGGCACGCCGACGGCGAGCACGATCAGCTCGACCGCCAGGCCCAGCTTCCAGTAGTCGCCGAAACGGAACCCCCCCGGACCCAGGATGAGCGTGTTGTTCTGGTGACCGATGGGCGTCAGGAAGGCGCACGACGCGCCGATCGCCACGGCCATCAGGAAGGGATCGGGGGAGACCTCGAGCTGAGCCGCGCTGCTCAGCGCGATCGGGCACACCACGGCCGCCGTGGCCGCGTTGTTCATGAAGTCGGAGAGCACCATGGTCACGACCAGGATCGTCACCAGGCTGGTCACCGCGTCCCCTCCGGCCACGCGTTCGAGCAGGAAACGCGCGAGCAGGTCCGCTGCGCCGCTCGTCGCCATCGCGCCGGCCACGGGGATCAGGGCGGCCAAGAGGACGATCACCGACCAGTCCACCGCCTCGTACACGCGGCGTGCCGGGATGATGCGCAGGACCAGGAAGGCGAACACACCGGCCGCGAACGAGATCGCGGCCGGGAGCAGGCCGAGGGCTGCGCCGCCGATGGCGGCGAGCAGGATCAGGGATGCGATCCAGGCCCGCCGCGGGTCGGGGATGCGGATCGCGCGCGGTGCGAGGGGCACGCAGGCGTAGCGCGCGCTGAACTCCGACAGGGTTTCGGCGGTCCCCTGCAGGAGCAGCACGTCGCCCGCCGCGAGGTTCGTCGAGCGCAGGCGCTTGATCGTGCGCCGCCCCTGACGCGCCAGGGCCAGCAGATTGAGCCCCATGCGGGAGCGCAGGTCGATGTCGGTCACGGTGCGGCCGATGAGGTCGGACTCCTGGCGCACGACCATCTCGGCCAGCACGACCTCGTCCGGCTCGCCGCCTCGCGGCGCCTCCTTGGCGGGCTCGGGTTCCTCGGGTTCCTCGGCCGTCGCGGGCTCGGAGCGCGCCGCCGCGACGTCCTCGGATTCCGCTTCGGCTTCGCTTCCTGCGTCCTGCTCGTCGGTTGGCTCCGACTCCGGTCCGCTCTCCTCGATCGGTACGGCCTCCTCGAGGGTAAGGCCCAGACTCGTCAGCAGGCCGGTGAGGGATTCGGGCTCGGCCTCGATGACGAGGATGTCGCCGGCCCGTACGCGCCGGCCAGGGTGCGGCGCCGAGAGCCGCAGATCGCCCCGCGCCAGCGCCACGACCTGCGCGTCGGCTTCCTGCAGGGCGGGGGCGAACTCGCGCAACGTCAGCCCCGCGGCCTTGCTCTTCGCGCCGACGCGCACCTCGGTCAGGTACGCGCCGGTGTCGAAGCCCGTCTCGTCGGCCTTGCGGCGCGTCGGCACGATCCTCCAGCCCAGGAGGGCGATGAACGCGACCCCCGCCAGCGCCACGGGGACGCCCACGGGCGTGAAGTCGAACATCGCGAAACCCTGCGCGGAGCCCTGGGCCCGGAAGGCGGAGACGATCAGGTTCGGCGGCGTGCCGATCAGGGTCGTCATGCCGCCCAGGATCGAACCGAAGGCCAGGGGCATCAGCACCTTGCCGGGGGGGATCCCGCGTTTCCCCGCCAGTTGGATCGCCACCGGCATCAGGAGCGCCAGCGCCCCGACGTTGTTCATGAACGCCGAGAGCAACGCCCCCAGGCCGGTCAGCGAGCCGATCGTCCAGGTGGGCCCCGCGTCCTTGGGCAGGAGGCGCTGGGCCAGGGCGTCCACGGCGCCGGTCTGCTGCAGGCCGAAGCTCAGCACGAGCACCGCCGCGACCGTGATCACGGCCGGATGCCCGAAGCCGGCGAAGGCCTCCGCGGCGGGGACCAGGCCCACGAGCACGCAGGCGAGCAACGCCCCGAGGGCCACCACGTCGTGGCGCCAACGTCCCCAGAGGAACAGCCCCGCCGCCGCGAGCAGGATGGTGCAGATGAAGACTTGATCGAGGGTCATGGCGCGCCGTTGGAGGTCGACTCGAGCCCGTTGTCGCGTTTGCTCGACCGGCGGACCTGCGGTAGGTTCCCGGCCATGCGCACCACACGGCTAGAGTACCGGGAAGGCGATCTGGTCTGCGAGGGCTACGCGGCGCAGCTCGCCGGGGAGGCGAAGCGCCCGGCGGTGCTCGTCTTCCACGCCTGGTCGGGGGAGAGCGCCGTCGAGCGCGCGAAGGCCGAGGAGCTCGCACGCCAGGGTTACGTGGGTTTCGCCGTCGACCTGTACGGGAAGGGCGTGCGCGGCGATCTCCTGGGCGACAACGGTCACCTGATGGGACCGCTGGTCTCCGACCGCGGCCTGCTCGCGCGCCGCATCCAGGCTTCCGTCGACGCCGCGCGGCGCATTCCGGGCGTGGATCCCGAGCGCATCGGCGCGATCGGCTACTGCTTCGGCGGCTTGTGCGCGCTCGACCTGGCGCGCCTGGCGATCCCCGGCGTGCGCGCCGTCGTCAGCTTCCACGGCATCCTGAAGGCGCCGCCCAAGCCGACCGGCAAGCCGATCACGGCCGAAGTGCTCGTGCTCCACGGCTACGACGACCCGCTGGCGCCGCCGACGGACGTGGTCGAGCTCGGCACCGAGCTGAGCGCGGCGGGGGCGACCTGGGAGCTCGTCGCCTACGGCCGCACGAAACACGCCTTCACCTTCGAGGGCGCTCAGAAGCCGGACCAGGGCCTCCTGTACGACGCCCGCGCGGCGCGCCGCTCCTGGCGCACGGCGCTCGAATTCCTGGCCGAGGCCCTCGCCTGACGTGTCGATGGGGCGGCGCGCGCCTCACATCTTTGCCCGCCGGCCCCCGAGCCAACCCAGCCGTCGGAAGAGGACCAGCAACCCGACGGCGACCGTGGTCGAGACGATCCAGAACCCGAGGTAGCCGTAGCGCCAGGTGAGCTCGGGCATGTTCGTCGGGTGCTCGAGGTCGAAGTTCATGCCGTAGACCCCGGCGAAGAAGGTCAGCGGGATGAAGATCGTCGCGATCACCGTCAGCACGCGCATGATCTCGTTCGTGCGCTGACCGAGGGTCGAGAGGTAGACGTCCACCAGGCTGGCGGCCAGCTCGCGGTAGGTCTCGTTGATCTCGACCGCCTGGGTCACGTGGTCGACCGTGTCGCGCAGGTACGGCATGACCGCGGGCGAGAGCCAGGGGTCGTCGTCCTCGTGGCGCTGGAGCTGGTTCAGCGCCTCGCGCAGGGGCCAACCCGCGCGGCGGAAGGTCATCAGGTCGCGCTTGACGCGGTAGACGTCGGCCAGGACGTCGCGGCCCCCATCGCCCAGGATGGCGTCCTCGAATTCCTCGAGTTGGCTGCCGTGGTACTCGAGCAGCGGGAAGTAGCCGTCGACGATCGCGTCCAGGATCATGCACGCGAGGTAGTCCGGCCCGGAGTTCCTCAGCACCTTGCGCGACTTGCGCACGCGCTCGCGCAGGGGATCGAGGCAGTCGCCGGGGCGCTCCTGGAAGGAGAGCACGAAGTCCTCGCCGAGCACGACCGCGACCTGTTCCCAATGCAGCTCGGCGTCCTCGTCGAGGCTCGCCATGCGCAGCACGACGAGCAGGTGCGTCTCGTACTCGTCGGCCTTCGGTCGCTGGCCGAGGTTGACGATGTCGGAGATCGCCAGCGGGTGGATCCCGAAGTGTTCTCCCAGTCGCTGCACGATCGAGCCGTCGCCCAGGCCCTGTACGTCGATCCAAGCCACGCGCCCGCTCCGCCGGCAGGCGGCGGCCTCGTTCGCGTCGCCGAGCTCGCGCTCCTCGAGCTCGGCCGGGCCGTAGGACATCAGCCGCAGGCGCGGCTCGACGAACTCCTCGGGTGCCGCGAGGTGCCCGGGCGAGGAGCCCGCGGGGGCGAATCGGCGGTGGAAGAGACGGCTCGGACCCAAGGGTTCACCTCCAGGGCCCCGAGCCTAGATCTTGACGCTCACTGCGTCTCGCCTCAGGTCGCGTTGGCCAGCGTCGCGGCGAGCGCCGCGGCCAAGCTCGGCGCGTCGTGGGGCAGCAGGTCGGGGCGCTGCAACACCTGCGTGGGCCGGCCATCGACGAGGAAAGCGAGCTGGGGCGCGCTCGGGCGGTGGGGGCGCAGGGCCTGGCGCGCGCGCAGCGCGGCCTCGCCGTCGGCGCCGGCCAGGATGGCCCACAGGTGCTCGGGCCGCGGCCCATCGCCGGCGAGCCACTGCGCCAACGCCGGCCGCAGCACCTCGGCCGAGAGCGGGCAGACCGAGTGGATCACCAGCAGCCCGTTGCCCCCCACGCCCAGGGCCCGCTCGACGTCGGCCGCGGTTCGCAGCTCGTGGAAGCCGAGCCCGGTGAGCTCGGCGCGCAGGGGTTCCAGGGGGTCGGCTCGATCCATGGGGGCGGGGAGTATAGCGGTCCGCCCGCGGGGCCGCCCCGCCGCCCGCTCCCTCGATCAGCGTTCGGGCCAGAGGTGGTCGCGGCGACGCTCCATCTCCTCGAGCACGCGCTTCAGCGTCGTCTGTTCGCCCAGGGCGTTGAGCGCGTCCTGGTTGAGCTGGCACACGGCGCACACCGGGCGCAGGCCGCGGTAGCTCATGATGTCGAGCTGGTCGAGGACGATGTCCTCGAGGGCGAAGCGCCCCCCGTCGAGCGGCACGCCGTCCTCGTCGAAGCCGAAGAAACGCTTCACGTCGGCCGGGGTGCGGCGGCAGAGGTAGCAGCAGTCCTCGCCGCCGGTGCGATCGAGGGCCTGGAAGTACTCCTGGAACTTCTGGTCGATGGCGGTCATCGGCGGGCGCGGGCTGGGTTCCATGGGGAGGGGGGCGACCCCGAGGGCCAGGGTACCGCCCCGGGGCGCGCGGGTTACCCCCGAGGGGGATCGTTCTCGGGGTGGCCGGCGAGAGGAATCAGAGCAACTCGCCCTCGGGCACCCGCTCGACCTCCAGGGGGCGGTCGGGGTGGGCCCCCAGCCCGTACACGAGCTTGACGGGCCCCTCGGGGGTCGCGAGGGCCCGGCCGAGGTCCGCCAGCTCCGCCTCCAGGGCCGCCAGCGGCGCCCCTTCGTCGGGCACCACGATCGCGGCCACGGCCCGGCCGTCCGAGGTGCGCGCCGCGGCGCGCACGTAGCGGCCGGGGTGCGTCGAGTGCTCGACGATCTCGGCGCCCACGATCTCGGCCGCGTCGTGGCGCAGGTGGTCGAGGATGAAGTCGAGCCGCGCCTGGTCGAGCAGGTAGGCGCGGTCGGGCTCGACGAAGTCGCTCAGCACGCGTTCGCCGCGGCCGGCGTTGACCAGCGAGAGGTGCGGCTGCAGGTGGCGGAAGTGGAAGGCCAGGAAGCGGTCGGCGACGCGGTAGGAGCCGCGCCGCGAGCGCAGGGGATCGGGGTCGGTGATCGGGACCTCACGCTCGACCAGGCCCAGCTCGCGCAGCACGCTCAGGTACTTGTTGGCCGTGGTGGAGTCGATGCCGACGGCCAGCGCGATGTCGCCCAGGCGCCGCTCGCCGCGCGCGACGGCCGAGAGGATCGAGTTGTAGGTCGCGGGGCTCGAGAGCTCGTTGCGCAGCAGGAACTGCACCTCGTCGAAGAGGTAGCCCTCGGGGCGGAAGATCTCGCGCAGCAGGTTCTCGCGCAAGGAGCGCTGGTCGTCGAAGCGTCGCAGGTAGGCCGGCATGCCGCCGAGCACGGCGTAGGCCAGGGCGCGCGTCTCGACGTCCCAACGCGGGAAGAACCGCAGCGCGTCGGGCGGACGCAGGGGCTCGAGGCGCCGCTGCGCGGTGCGGCGGCCGAAGAGGGGCGAGCGCTCGGCCAGCACCTCGCGCTCCATGAACGAGACCTGGCTGCCGCACAGGACCAGGAGCAGACGGCTCTTCTTGCCCTTCGAGTCCCAGAAGCGCTGGACGATGGAGGGCAGGCCGCGGGTCGCCTCGCACAGATAGGGGAACTCGTCGAGCACCAGGCCCAGGCGCTCGCCGCCCGCGCGCTCGAGCGCGAAGTCGAGGGCCGCCCCCCAGTCGGGGAACTCGATCGAGGCCGCCAGCGGATCGTCGAGCGAGGTCGCGAGGGCGTCGCGAAAGGCGCGCAGGTTGTCCTTCTCGCGCACCTGCGCGGCCTGGAAGTAGACGGCCTTGCGGCCCTGGCAGAACTGCTGCAGCAGCTCGGTCTTGCCGACCCGGCGGCGCCCATAGAGCACGAACAGCTCCGCGTCCGCCGAGCCCCACAGCTCCTCCAGCACCCCCAGCTCCCGCTCCCGGCCGATGAAGTTCATGGCCGTATCATACTGACGAGTATGATAGACGCAAGTATATGGCGCGGAGGGCCCCAGGGGAGCCCTGGGGGGTGCGGGTCGGCCAGGGGAGGGCCCCCGAGGCCGTGCCGAGGGGGGCCCGGGCCCAACGGGGACCGGGGAGGCCTCGCCTTGACGGATCCCGCGCCCAGGCCGAGCATCACACGGGAGTCGGGGTACTCTTTTTCGTTTCCGTCCGAGCGGAGGGCGTCATGCGGTGGAATCGCAGCCTGTTGGGCCTGGCGTGCGTGTTCGTGGCGACCTGCGGGTCGGCCGGTGCGCAGGTGACCGAACGCATCCACCTCGACTCGCAGGGGGTGCAGGCCGCCGGCGAGAGCCTCGGCCCGCTGATCTCCGCCGGGGGGCGCTTCGTGGGCTTCAGCAGCAGCGCGCCGCTGCTGGTGCCCGGCGACACCAACGACCGCTACGACGCCTTCGTCCGCGATCGGGTGAACGGGTCCACCTCGCAGGTGAACCTCTCCTCGAGCGGCGTTCCCGCCAATCGCCACAGCTACCTGTCGGCGATCTCGACCGAGGGTCGCTTCGTGGTGTTCCACACCCACGCGAACAACCTCGCGCCCGGGGTCACGACCTTCGAGCACCAGGTGTACCTGCGCGACCTGCATCTGGGCACGACCGAGTGCATGTCGACCACGTCCTGGGGAGCCGGGGGCAACGGCATGAGCGTGTTCGGCGCGCTCTCGGACGACGGTCGCTTCGTGGCGTTCCTGAGCCGCGCGACCGACCTCGGAGTCGGCGTGGCGAGCGGGGTGATCGATCAGGTCTACGTCCGCGACCGAAGCACGGGCGATCTCGAGTGCGCCTCGAGCGACACGAACGGCCAACACGCCGACGCCAGTTGCTCGCGACCCCGCGTCTCGCCCGACGGTCGCTTCGTGACCTTCAGCACGCTCGCCACCAACCTCGCCCCGGGGACGGGTGGATTCAGCCAGGCCTACCTGCGCGACCGGCAGACGGGGGTCCTCGAGGTGCTGAGCCTCGATCTCGGCGGATCCCCCGCCCAAGGCAACAGCTCCTCGCCTTCGGCGCCGAGCGCCGATGGCCGCTACGTCGCGTTCCAGAGCGTCGCGGGCACCCTGACCCCGGGGGGCGGCAACGGGCACTCCCAGATCTACGTGCGGGATCGGTTCAGCGGGACTTCCGAGCTGATCAGCGTGGCCGGGGGCGGCGCGCCGGGGAATGGCGCTTCCCAGGGCGCCGGGCTCACCCCCGACGGCCGCTTCGTGATCTTCCAGAGCGCGGCCTCCGATCTCGTCGCGGGCGACACGAACGGGACGCTGGACGTCTTCGTGCGCGATCGGCTGCTCGGCATCACGACGCGCATCAGCATCGCCACCGACGGGAGCGAGGCCGCCGCGCCGTGCGAGCTGGGATTCTCGGGTGGCGGCATCTCGGCGGACGGACGATCGGTGGGCTTCGAGAGCACGGCCCCGAACCTCGTCGTCGCCGACACCAACGGCGCGCGGGACACCTTCGTGCACGACCGCTTCGATGGCATCCCGATCACGCCCTATTGATTCGGGGACGGATCGGCCGCGCCCTGCCCCTGCGGTAACGACGGAGCGACCGGCCACGGGTGCGCGAACTCGGCCTCTCCCCTGGGTGGCCAGCTCACCGCGGTCGGAATCGCCGCCGTGGCCGCGGATTCCCTGCAGTTGCACGCCACGCGTCTGATCCCCGGTCAAGCGAGCCTCTTCCTGCAGGGCACGAACGCCATCGCGGGCGGCCAGGGGTTGGCCTTCGGGGACGGCCTGCGCTGCGCGGGAGGGAGCGTCCTCCGACTCCAGGTCGCCGCGGCCGGGCCGACGGGGATCGCCTCGACCAGCGTCGCGATCTCGACCGTCGGCAGCGTCGCGCCCGGCGCCACGCGCTACTACCAGGCCTGGTACCGCGACCCGGTCTCCAGCCCCTGCGGCACCGGCCGGAACCTCACGAACGGCCTCGGAATCGTCTGGAACTGATCCGCCACGCCGCGCTCGGCGCGGTGCCTCACGTGGGGCTCGGCGTCGACCAGCGCGGGCCGAGGCCCTCGTGGTCGAAGACCGCCGTCGGGCCCGCTTCGGGATACGAGGTCCAGTAGACGTCGCACTGCCAGTCCGGGGACCGACCCTCGATGTAGGTCTTGGGCACGAGGAACACGGGCAAGTCGGCCGCCTCGAAGAACAGCGCAGTGCGCTCGCCGCGCAGGGCCCGCAGGCGCCCGAGGACGTCGGCGGGCTCGAGGTCCTGGGCTCGGGCCAGGTCGTCCCAGTCGTAGGTCCAACGTCCCGTGCGGCTGCCGCGGGGTTTGCCCGGTTCCCGGGCGGCCAGGGCGCTCGGGGTCAGGTGCCGCGCGCGCCAGCGTTCGCGGAAATCGACCGACGCGCGTGCCTCGGACGGATCCGAGCCAGAGACGAAACGCAGCGCCGCCTCGGCCTTCGGCAACCCCCGCCCCGGCCGACGAACCTTGGCGAGCACGGCTCCACACACCGAGGACGCCCGCTGGGGACCGTGACTCAGCACGTGCGGTTCGGACCATCGGGGATCCGCCCCGGATCGTGGCCCAGCGGGGGCATGCCAAGGTCGGGGATCCAGGTGGGATCCACGACCCGCGGGCCGGCGCGGAGGTGGCCTTCGAGGAGGAAACGCGTCGTGGCCTCGACGACGGCGGGCTTGGACATCATCCAGGTGTGCAGGGCGCGCACCACCAGGTGGTCGGCGGCGCCCGGGAGGCGCGTCTCGGCCACGGTCACGATGCCGTCGTCGTCGCCCGCGAGCAGCGGGTTCCAGCCCCTCGGCGTGCCGCGTGCGCCGGTGATCAGGGCGAAGGGCAGGGGGGGTGGAGGCAGTTGCTGGCCGGCGCGGCCGAGCTCGATCGCGGTGGGGCCCGCGAACCAGCGGAAGGGATGACGGGCCAGCGGGTGGGTGGCAAGACGGCGCGAGAGGGCGGAGCCCTGGTTGGGCGCCGCCATCAACACGGCGCGGCCGAGCTCGAGGCGCGCGCTCCACTCGCCGCCGCGCGCCAGGGCCGCGCGCAGGACGATCGCTCCCAGGCTGTGGGTGACGAACGAGACGCGCCGCGGCGCGAGGCCGGCGAGCACGGCGCCCAGGTCCGCGACGTGCCGTTCGAGGGGGCCGCGGGTCGAGGCGCAAGAGAGCGACGCGACCTCGAGGCCGGCCGCGAGCAGCGCGCTCCGCAGCACCCGCAGCGAACGCCGCGTGCGGCCGAGCCCATGCAGCAGGAGCACGAGGGGCGGCGCGGGCGCGCTGGACCGGGAGGGCTCCAGCGCCGCGAAGGCCGCCCGGCAGCGCTCGAGGCTGCCCCGGGCCCGGACGCGCTGGTGCGGGTCGAGCAGGCGGTGCCGGCCGCTGAACGCGAGGCGCTGGATGCGCCAGTCCGCGCACCAGAACACGTCGCTCGCGAACTGCAGGCCGCCCAGGCTCGGCAGGCCCCGGCGGCCATCCGCGGTGGGCCGGGAGGGGAGCTCGGGGGCGGCCGCCATGGGCGTCGAGGGTAGCGCGCGAGCCCCGGTCCCATCCCGCGCGCCGACCCTGGGGCGCGGATCCGCACCTCCTCGGGACGTCGAACGGCGGGTCGCGCTCCGGCACCCGGGACGCCGGGCCGAGCCCGCCCCCCGGGCCCGGGGCGTCGTCTCGATCTGATGCAGCGCGCTGGTGCCTCGCGCCGCGCCCTTCGCATCAAGAGCGCTTGCACTTAGGATCGAGGAGGGACCCCATGCTGCAGCGAATCCTCTGCGCGGGGCTGGTGTCGCTCGTTCCCGGTGTCCCGCTCTTCGCCGGGGCCATGGACTCCGAGTGTTCCGGCCCCCTCCTGTACGCCGGCGTGCAGTTGGAGAAGCTCTGCCTCGACGTTCCCTACGGGCCCCATCCGTGCCAGCGCGTCGACGTCTACCTCGTCGACTCCGACGCGCCCACGCCGGTCCTGGTCGAGCTGCACGGAGGCGCGTTCTGGACCGGCGCCAAGAGTCAGTTCGGCTCCTATCTCGACGGGGGCGGCGGCAACGGCGTGATCGAGCTCGCGCTGCGCCACGGGATCAGCGTCGTGAGCATCGGGTACCGACTCAGCTCGGTGACCGACGACGACTGCCGCCCGATCCTCAGCGGCGGCGCTCCGCAGCACGAGCCCGCCCACGCCTTCCCGGTGCCCTACGAGGACGCGTTCGCGGCCCTCGAGTTCGTGCGCGCGCGCGCCCGCAGCGGCGAGTGGAACCTCGACCCGACGCGCGTCGCGGCCATCGGCACCTCCGCGGGCGGCAGCTTGGCGCTGGGTCTGGGCCTGCGCGAGGCGAGCGCCCCGCCCTCGGCGGGTCTCGGATCGCGCGGCCCCGCCGCACGGGACCTGCGCGCCGTGCTGTCGTTGCTCGCGCCGACGGACTTCAGCGCCGCGTCCTTCGATCTGTGCCCGGGCGGCGACCCGGGCGCCTGGCACTTCGGCGCGGGCGACGTGACGACTTTCCGCGACGAGCCCTCGGTGCTCGCGCGCCGCGACGAGGCCTCGCCCCGCGCGTGGGTCGCGGCGGCCTCGCGCATCCGCACCACCCGAGTGCTCGGCGTCTACCTCGGTCAGCGCGACTGGACCATCTCCGACCTGCACTGGGGCGGCGTGCCGTGCAGCGGGCAGGGCGATCCCCTCGCTCTGCCCACGAGCAACCCCCACGCGGCCGCGTTCGGTCTGTTGCTCGAGGCTGAGCTCGCCGCCAGCGGTTTTGCGACCGAGCCCACGCTCTTCGTCGACCCATACGCCTGCGCGTCGATCGCCATCGCTTCGGCGACGGAGGCCGCGGACTTCGTCGCGGCGAGCCTGGATCGCCGCCCCGGCTTCGGCCTCTGGTTCGGTGGCACTGCGAGCCCGTCCACCGGCCGCATCCCGCGGCTCTCGGCCTTCGGCCGGTTCGAGCCCGACTCGCGCGTGACCCTCTGGCTGCGCGATGGCGCGCCCGGCTCGAGCGCGCGGCTGCTGCTCGCGCCGCGCCTCGTCCCGAGCCGTCAGGGCGGCCAGCCCTTGGTGGGCGGGCCGGGGTTCGTCGCGCTCGACCTGCCGCCCGTCGACGATTGCGGGTTCCTGTCGGTCGAGTTGGACGCGACCCTGCTGGCGAACGGCCCGCTCGTGGCGCAGGTCGAGCTCACCGAAGGCGGCCCCGCGGGCAAGCGCGTGCTGACCGACGCCTGGCGCCTCGAGTAGGTCAGGGCGTGCTGCGCCAGGCGCGGAAGCCGCCCACGAAGGCGAGGCGGCTGTCCCCGCGGTGCATCCCGTGGGGCAGCTCGTCGAGCTTCTTGGCGTTCGCGCCGCCGAGCACGACGTAGTCGGCGTGCAGGGCCTCGCGCAGGCGCCCGGCCGCGTCGATCACTGCGCGGCGCCAACTGGTCTTGCCCTGGCGTTCGAGGCCCAGCGCTCCGAGCTCGTCCTCGAAGGTGTGCTCCTTGCGGTAGGGGAGCGCCCCGAGCGCGAGCGGGAGTAGCCGGCCCTCCGAGATCAGAGCCGAGTCGAGTCGACTGCCCAGTCGCAGGAACAGCATGCGCGCGCCGCGGTAGCTGCCGAGGGCCTGCATCGCGGCGTCGTTGAGCACGCGCACCGGGCGGCCGAAGGCACCCTCGAAGTCGAACGCGACCCAGCCCGGGCCCAGGCGCGGGGGCTCCTGGACCAGCTTGCCGGCGCGTACGGCCGCGGGCAGGCCGAGGGTGATGCGGTCGAATTCCTCGCGGCCGACCAGCTCTTGGACGATGCGCACGAGTTCGCCAGGGGCGAGGTCGGCGCTGGAGGGGGCGCGGCGCGCGGCGTCGAGCTCCTCGCCCTCGAGCAGGGCCTTCACGCGCTGCGCGCCGACATCGACCGCGAGCACCCTCACGGTGGGCCTCCACCGGTTTGCAGGGGCCGTCCGGCCGCCCGTTCCTCGGGCCGCGAAGGGCGCGTGGCGACGACCTTGGCGCGGAAACGCAGCTCGTGGCCGGCGAGCGGGTGGTTGCCGTTGACCGTGATCCGATCGCCTTCGATGGCGGTGATCCACAGCACGACGGTGCGACCCTGCGCGTCCTGCGCGCCGAACTGCATGCCGACCTCGAGCGGGGCTTCGGGGGGGAACTGGCCGCGATGGAGGTATTGCACGCGTTCGGGATCGACGGTGCCAAAGGCCTCCTCCGGCGGCAGCAGCACCTCGACCGTGGCGCCGGGCGCGAGGCCCTCGAGGGCGCGCTCGAGGCCCGGGGCGAGCGTGCCCCGACCGTGCAGATAGACCATCGGCCGCTCGGGGTCGGAGTTCAGCACCTCGGCGCCGCTCGCATCGGCGATCTCGAGCTCGAGGGCCACGACCGTGTCAGTCTCGATGCGCATGTGGTTCAGCCCACGGAGAGGAGGTCGACGTGGAAGACGAGGGTCGCGTTGGGGCCGATCGCCGGCGGCGCGCCGCGCGCGCCGTAGGCCAGCTCCGGCGGGATGACGAACAGGCCCGAGCCACCCTCGCGCAGGAGTTGCAGGCCCTCGGTCCAGCCGCCGATCACCCGATCGAGACCGAAGCTGGCCGGCTTGCCGCGCGACCAGGACGAATCGAAGGGCCGCCCGGCGATCGTCCAACCCGCGTAGTGCACGGTCACGCGCTCGGTCGGTCCCGGCCGACGCCCCTGGCCGACCGCGAGGATGCGATAGCGTAGGCCGCTGGGCGTGGACTCGAGTTCGTCGTCCCGCGGCAGGACGAAGGCCGGCCCCGCCGGGCCGCGCAGGCGCGCGAGGAGCTTCTTCAGCATGGCCCCAGGGTAGCGCCTGGAATGCGAAGCGGCGCCGGGGGAGTCGGGCTCCCCCGGCGCCGTGGCCGGGACGGCGGGCAGCGACGTGGGCTCAGCTCGTGCGGACGGCCACCCGGGTCTGGGCGGGTTTCTCCAGCGGGAGCTCGATTCGCAGGGCGCCGTCCACGAGCTCGGCGGCGATCGCGGCCGTGTCGATGCGCTCGTCCACGCGGAAGCTGCGCTCGTAGTCGCCGAACTCGAACTCGGCGTAGGTCACGCCGCCGCTCGCCTCGTTCTCGGCCGGTCGCGTCTTGCCGAGCACCTTCAGGATGCCCTCGCTGAAGGTGACCTCGAGCGAGGCGGGCTCGACGCCGGGCATGTCGAGGGTCAGGACGAGGCGATCCTTGCGGCGCAGGACGTCCGCCGGCGGGGTCACCACGCGGCGCGGGGCGCCGGCGAGCTGGCCGTTGCCGGTGTGCACCTCGACCTGTTGGGTGGTCTGCTTCTCGGTCATGGCTCGATTCTCCTGTGCGGTTCGGGTTTCGACGATCAGCTCGGGCGGACCTCGATGCGGTGCGGACGCTGCTCGGGCGTGCGCGGCAAGGTCACCTCGAGCACGCCGTTCTCGAGCCGCGCCTGGGTCGCTCCGCCATCGATCTCGAAGGGCAGGCGGAAGGTGCGCGTGAAGGCGCCCGTCGGGCGTTCCTGGCGCGCGAGGACCTCGCCCTCTTCCAGCGGGAGCGGCTTGCGCGTGCCCTCGAGCTTTACGGTGTCGCGCTCGACCAGCACCTCGACCTCGCCCGCGGCCAGGCCCGGGACCAGGGCCACCAGGCGCGCGCCGTTCTCGTCGGTCACGATGCGCACGGGCGGGAAACTCGAAGCGTCGCGCTGGGGGCGTTGGGCGTCGCCGAACAGGCGCGTGAATTCATCGTGGAGGCGGCCCATCTCGCGCCAGGGGTCCCACTGGACCCTGCGGGAGGGAGCGCCGAGCAGGATGGGGAAGTTGCTCCAGACCATGGGTTCACCTGGGTGTCTCGGGTTGGGCTCCCCGCGGTTCGGGCCGCCGCCGGCGGGCCAGGCGGGGAGGACGGGAGCCTAGGAGCAACCGGAATGCCGAGGAAACCGCGTCCGCCCGAGGGCGTCGGAACCCCAACGGCAGGGCTTCCAGGCCCGGTCTTGGGGCTCCCAGGGCCTCGGCCGGAGCATTGCGACCTCCTTCTGGCTGCCTTTGTGGCGGCAGCTCGGCTGCCAAGGAGGCAGGCTCCGCCGCCCTCCGACCGCGCCCCCGGCGGCGGGATAGCCTTGCCCCTGGGGACGATTTCCAGGCCGTCGCCGCGCCCCTCCCGGGCGCACCGCGGGCCGGGTCCGGGTCCCGAACGAGGCCGCATGTCCGACCACCGCGAACCGCTCTCCACCGACCCGCTCGCGGGTCTGCGCCAACGCATCGACCAACTCGACCGGGACCTCCTGGTGCAGCTCGCCCAGCGCATGCAGGCGGTCGCCGGGATCGGGCGCCTCAAGCGCGACGACCGGGCCACGCCCCTGCGCGACGACCGCCGCGAGCGCGAGCTCTTCGAGGTCTGGGCGCGCGAGGCCGCGACCCTGGGCATGTCGCCCTACTTCGCCGGGCGCGTGCTGCGCGAGATCTTGAACTGGTCGCGGCGCGAGCAGGAACGCCAGCTCGAAGGCCCCGAGCAACCCGCCCTGCGCCCGCGCCTCCGCGTGGGGTACCAGGGGGTGCCGGCCTGCTACAGCGACTTGACGCTGACCAAGATCTTCGCCGCGCGCGAGTCCACCGGGCTCGAGCGCGTCGGTTTCCGCGACTTCCGCTCCGTCGTCGACGCGCTCGAAGCGGGCGAGCTCTCCCACGCCCTGCTGCCGATCGAGAACACGATCGCCGGCAGCATCAACGAGGTCTACGACCTGCTCGCCGAACGTTCGCTCTCGATCGTCGGTGAGGAGGCCTGGCCGGTCGAGCACTGCCTGCTCGGCTTGCCCGGCACGCGCCTCGAGGACCTGCGCTTCGTGCGCTCGCACCCGGTCGCCCTGCAGCAGTGCCAGCGATTCCTCGAGGGCCTGGTCGGCGTGCGCACCGAGAGCTGGCACGACACCGCCGGCGCGGCCCAGTCGATCCCGGTCGAGGCCGCGCGCCACATCGGCGCCATCGCCAGCGAGGAAGCCGCGCAGCACTACGGCCTCGAGGTCCTGCGGCGCGAGATCTCCGACCAACGCGAGAACCTGACGCGTTTCGTGCTGCTCGCGCGCGCTCCCGAGCGGCTCGATCCGCGCCAGCCGGCCAAGATCTCGTTGTTGCTCGCCGTGAACCACCGGCCGGGCGCGCTGTTGGAGTGCCTGAAGGTGCTCGGGGACCGGGGGCTCAACCTGACCAAGCTCGAGAGTCGGCCCGTGCCGCGCTCGCCCTGGGAGTACCTGTTCTACGTCGACTTCGAGGGTTCGACCGACGAGGGGCGCGTGCAGGAGGCCCTGGACGCGCTGCGTTCCCACACCAGTCGCCTGAAGGTGTTGGGTTGTTACCCGCGCCGCGTCGGCGAGCCCGAGCTCGACCTGGCGGCCCTCGCCGGTGGCGTGCGGGCCGTCAACGGCGACGCGCTGGAGGTCGCTACGAACGGTAGTGCCGATGGCGCGCCCCTGGCGCAGGCCGAACCTGCGCCCAAGGTCTGCGCCGTGCCCAAGAGCAGCGGGCCGGCGAAGCTCGTCGCGCGCCGTCCCGACGGGCGGCGCACCACGGTGCGCGTCGGCGACGTCGAGATCGGCGCCGCGGCGTTCGTGATGATCGCCGGGCCCTGCTCGGTGGAGTCGCGCACCCAGGTGCACGAGGCGGCCGCGATCGTGCGCGCCGGCGGAGCGCGCATCCTGCGCGGCGGCGCGTTCAAGCCGCGCACCCACCCCTACGCCTTCCAGGGTCTGGGTTTCGAGGGCCTCGACCTCCTGGTCGAGGCCGGCCGCGCCTACGAGCTGCCGGTCGTGACCGAGGTCCTGCGCCCGGAGGACGTCGAGCCCGTCGCGCGCCAGGCCCACATGCTCCAGGTCGGCGCGCGCAACATGCAGAACTTCGCCTTGCTCAAGGCGCTGGGCACAACCGATCGGCCGGTGCTCCTCAAGCGCGGCATGAGCGCGACGATCGAGGAGCTGCTGTGCGCGGCCGAGTACGTGCTCGCCGGCGGCAACCACCGCGTGATCCTGTGCGAGCGCGGCATCCGCACCTTCGAGACGGCGACGCGCAGCACGCTCGACGTCAGCGCGGTGCCGGTGCTGCGCGAGCGCACCCACCTGCCGATCCTCGTCGACCCCTCGCACGCCGCCGGTGTGCGCCACCTGGTGCAGCCCCTGGCCCTGGCGGCCGCGGCCGCGGGCGCGGACGGCCTGATCGTCGAGGTCCATCCCGATCCCTCGGTCGCCCTGTCGGACAAGGAGCAAGCCCTCGACGCCCAGGACTTCGAGCGCCTGATGGGCGCCCTGCGGCCGGTCGTGCGCGCCATGGGCCGCACGCTCTGATTACGCCTCGGGGCGGTATGCTGCCGCTCCGCATGCCGGCCCCCAAGGTCCTCGTCAGCGCGCTGATCCTGCTCGTGGGCGGGGTCGGCATCTGGGCCTTCGCCAAGGCGCAGCGCGCCCGCGCGGACGGCGAGGGCGTGCGCTTGGTCGACTCCGGCGGCGATCTGCGCGAACTGCTCGGCGAACGCGCCCGCGAATCCGGCGGTGGGGCGTCGGGGCTACTGGATCCACTTCTGCGGCCGCCGCTCGACGAGGACCTCGCGCGCCGCTTCTACCCCGCCCTCGGCGAGGGTCCGCGCAACGTCTACGACCCGCGGGCCTACTTCGTCTCGAGTTCGCACTTCGAGGCCCAACGCACCTTCCGCGAGCATCCCCGCGGCGGATGGCCGATCCGCACCGACGCGCGTGGGTTGCGGCGCGAGGGCGAGCTCGCCGCGCGCCGGCCGGACCTGCGCGTGCTGGTCGCAGGTGACTCCCACGTCGAGGGCGTCGTGCCCGTGGAGGAGACCTTGACCGCGCGCCTCGAGGCGTTGCTCGCCGAGCACCTCGGCGGCCGCGCGGTCGAGGTCCTGAACGCCGCCCGCGGCGGCTACGACTTCTACAACTACCTGGGCGTGCTCGAGCGCAACCTCGACCTCGCGCCCCATGTCTACGTGGTGATCGTCTACGGCGGCAACGACTTCGCCGGCTTCCTGCCCTTGCACCTCTACTTCCAGGGTCGCGAGTTGCCGAGCGCCGGGGAGGGCTGGTCGAACGATCTCGAGCTCGCCCGGCGCATGTACGGCCAAGCGATCTCCCAGGGCTACCACCAGGTCGGCTACTTCGCGCGCGCGCGCGGCGCGCTCGAGTCGGCGCTCGAGGGTTCGGTCGAGGTCGTCGCGGCCACCGCGCGCCTGGCCGCCGAGCACGGGATCCGCTTCCTGTGCGCGTATCTGCCGCCGATCGCGGACGTCGAGCGCGCGCGCGTCGAGGAGGGCCTCGACCTGGTCGAGCAGATCCTGGCCCTGACGCCCGACGACATCGCCTCGACCGAGCGGCTCGCCGACGGCTTCCTCGCCGCGCTCGAGAGCCGCGGCATCGAAACCCTCGACCTGCGACCCGCGCTGCGCGCCGCTCCGGGCCCGCTCTACTGGCTCGTCGACCACCACCTGGCGACGCGCGGCCACGAGGTCGCGGCGCGGGCGCTGTTCGAGCGTCTCGCGCGGGAGCAATGAGCGTGGCTCCGCGCCGGCTGCTGCGGATCGCCTCGTCGTTGGGGGTCGGCGCGGCCCTGTGTCTGCTCGCCTTCGGGGCGTGGTTGCACCAGCGACGTCAGCACAGCGTGCAGTTCGTCGACACCCGGGCGCGATTGATGCGCATCCTGAGCGAACGCGCCGCGCAGGCGCCGCCCCGTCCGGCCGCGACCCATGGCGCACCCTGGCGAGAGCTGGCGCGCGAGCCGATCGGGGAGGAGCTCGCCGCGACCTTCTACCCAGCCCTGGCGCGCGATCGCGGACGCGAGAACCCGCGCAAGGTGTTCTGCCCGCAGGCGTTCTTCGTCAACGCGCCGGGCTTCAACGCCCCGATCCACTGGGACGAGCACCCGGCCAAGGTCTGGAACGTGCGCTACGTGACGGGCAGTTTCCGCAATCCGCGCGAGCCGCGCGACCCGCCGCCGCGCCTGCGGGTGATCCTGTGCGGCGACTCGCACCTCGAGGGCGTCGTGCCCTACCGCGAGACCGCCAGCGCGGTGCTCGAACGCGCGCTCGGGGACCTCGACGCGCCGGAGTCGGTCGAGGTGCTGAACGGCTCCTCGGGGGGCTACGACTTCTACAACTACCTGGGTTTCCTCGAGCGCAGCCTGGCCCTGGAGCCGGACGTCTTCGTGGCCGTCGTGTACGGCGGGAACGACTTCCTCGGCATCCTGCCGATCCACGCCTACTTCGAGCGCGTGTTGCTCGAGTTCCCCGGGCGTGCGGCGGGCGAGAGCCTGCGCAATCTGGCCTCTCGCAACCAAGGCGCGGTCTCCCAGGGTTTCCAACAGCTCATGCGCTTCGTGGAGTCGCCGCGCAGCGCCGAGCTGGCGTTCGACGGTGCCGTGCGGGCGACCCTCGCGCTGCGAACCGTCGCGCAGGCGAGCGGCGTGGCGCTGCTCGTCGCCTATCTGCCGCCCATGCACGACGTCCGACCCCAGGACATGCGGGAGGACATCGAGGCCCTGCTCGCGATCCTGGGCTACGGCCCCGAAGCCTTGACCACGACCGATCGCTTGGCGGAGCGCTGGATGGAGGCCGTGGCCGCGGAGGGGATCGCGGTCGTGGACCTGCGCCCCGCCCTGCGGGCGAGCGATCGCCGCGCGTACTGGCGCTCCGACCACCACCTCGACACGCACGGCCACGAGCTGGTCGCGCGCGAGCTCCTGCCGCACCTCGTGCCGTACCTCGAACGCACTCGCTGAGACCGCACGAGGCTCGTGCGCGACCGGTGGCCGGGGTATGGTCCTGCGCCCGTGCCCTCAGCCGGAACCGATGCCCATGCGCAAACTGCCCGACACGCTGGTCGTGATGCTGTGCCTGCTCGCGCTCGTGATGGCGCTGACCTGGCTGGTCCCCGCCGGGGCCTACGAGCGTTACGAACTCGCGGGGCGCATGGTCGTGCGGCCGGGTTCCTACTCCCAGGTCGAGGCGGCGCCCCAGATGCCGTGGGCCCTGTTCACGGCGCCCCTGCGCGGCTTCGTGGCCGCGGCCGAGATCATCGCCTTCGTGTTCTTCATCGGGGGGTCCTTCGCGGTGCTGAACCGGACCGGCGCGATCCACGCCGGCCTGTGCGCGGCCGTGGCCGCGGTGGGCCGTCACCCGCGCGCGCGCCACGCTCTGATCCCGCTCTTGATGGTGTGCTTCTCGCTCGGTGGCGCGACCTTCGGGATGGCCGAGGAGACGTTGGCCTTCGTGCTGATCACCATCCCGCTGGCGCGATCGCTGGGCTACGACCCGCTCGTCGGCCTGGCGATCCCCTTCGTCGGCACCCAGGTCGGCTTCGCCGGGGCCTTCGCCAACCCCTTCACGGTGGGCATCGCGCAGGGCATCGCCGAACTGCCGATCTTCAGCGGCATGGGGTACCGAATGATCGTGTGGGGGCTCTTCACAGCGATCGGGATCGGCTTCGTGATGTTCTATGCGCTGCGGCTCGAACGGGATCCCGCGCGCGGCCTCGCTCTCGCTGCGGCGCAGGAAGGGGAGGCCGATCCGATCCGCGCCGGCGAATGGCCCCTGGACGGCCCGCGCAGCGTGATCCTGGCGTTGATCGGGTTGACGCTCGCGGCGCTCGTGATCGGGACGACGCGGTTGGATTGGTACATCACCGAGATCAGCGCGCTCTTCCTGGCGCTGGCCTGCGCCGCTGCCCTCGTGCATCGCCTCTCGGTGCAGGGCACGGTGGACGCCTTCTACGAGGGTTGTCGGGACATGCTCGTCCCCGCGATCCTGATCGGCTTCGCGCGCAGCCTGTTGGTCGTCGCCGAGGACGGCCGCATCGTCGACACGATGCTGCACGCCATGGGGCAGGCGGTCGGGGACCTGCCGGGGTACCTCTCGGTGCAGGCCATGTTCCTGACGCAGAGCGGGCTGAACCTCTTCGTGCCCTCGGGCTCGGGCCAGGCGGCGCTGACGATGCCCATCATGGCGCCCTTGAGCGATCTGCTCGGCATCTCGCGCCAGACCGCCGTGCTGGCCTACCAGCTCGGCGACGGCATCACGAACATGATCATCCCGACCAGCGGATTGCTGATGGGGCTGCTCGCCATCGCGCGCATCCCCTACGGCCGCTGGTTCCGCTTCATCCTGCCCTTGGTGCTGATCCTGAGCCTGGCCGCGATGCTGCTCTTGATCCCACCGGCGACCTTCATGGCCTGGAACTGAGGGCCGGCGCGTGCTTCAGGGTTTCTCGGGCAAGCCGAGGGACTGACGCACGGCCGGTTCCGCGCGCGTGAGTCCGGCGCGCTTGCCGAGCGCCAGGGCCTCCTCGGCGCTCGTGCCCTGGATGTGGAAGGCGCGCAGCGCGAGCAGCCCGCCGACGCGGTTCGCGGTCGAGCAGGCGAGGAAGACGTCGTCGGTGCCAGCCTCGGCGAGCGCCTCGTGCAGCGTCCGCGCGTTGTCGAGGGTCAGATCCTCGGGCCCCGCGATCGGGATGCGTTGGAAGATCAGGCCCAACTCCCGCGCCCGGGCCTCCTCCCAGCCCGTGCCCTCCTCGTTCGCCGGCCGCAGGTGGATGAAGCGCTCGATCCCGAGCGCGCGCAGCTCCGCCAGTTGCTCCGGCGTGGGCTGTCCCGCGGAGAGCAGGTGTTCGTCGAGGCGCACGAGGTTCAGCACGCCCAATTCCTCGGCCGGGCGCGGGACAGGGTCCGTCGCTTCCTGGGAGCAGGCGACGAACGACAGGACGGCGACGAGCAGCAGTGAGTTTCGCATGGCGGCAACCTCTGAACCGCGCCCAGTCTATCCGCGGCGGGACTTCCCCGAGCCGCCGCGTGCGGACGCGGGCGCAGCCGACCCGCGCGAGCCGCGCGAACCCCCCATCCGGCCGCTCCCCTCCCGCCCGTGATCCTGCGCCAGTTTCCTCCCATGGGGGTCTACGAGACCCTGTTCCGCTTCGCCGCGGCCACCGAGAGCTACATGGGCGACCCCGGGACCCATCCGTGGGCGCAGGGTTTTCCGCTCACGACCCCGGTGCCGGGCGGTCCGCCCTTGCCCGACACGATCGCGATCACGGCCGTCGATCGTATGTACCCCAAGGCCGATGGGCAGCCTGCGCTGCGCCAGGCGATCGCGGACTACTACAACGGGTTCTACGGCGCGCGCCTCTCGCCCGAGAACGTGGCCGTGTTCGCCGGCGGCCGTCCGGCGATCTTCGCCATCCTGGCCTTCTTGCTCGAGGACGTCACCGTCGCGATCGAGGAGACCGAGTACACGCCCTACTACGACCTCTTGAAGGTCCTGCGTCGCCCGCACGTCCTGATCCCCAGCCACGAGGGCAACCGTTTCCGCCCCACGTTCACCGATCACCCGCGGCAGGACGGCGTCTTCTTGGTGAAGAGCAACCCCTGCAATCCGACGGGGGTGGCGACGACGGGCGAGGACCTGCGGCGACTCGTGGAGCACTACTCGCGGCCCGGCCGCGGCGCGCTCCTGGACGAGGCCTACGAGTTCTTCCTCTCCCCCGAGCCGACGAGCGCCCTGGCCCACGTGGACGACATCGACGGGACGAACCTGTTCGTCGTCGGCGCCGCGACCAAGGGCCTGCAGGTCCCCGGCATGCGCGTCGGCTGGGTCGTCGCGGCGCGCGAGCACGTCGAGGTCCTGCGCAACTACAGCTCGTTCGGCATGGGCGGCGTGTCGCGCGCCTCGCAGCTCTACGTCACGCAGCTCCTCGAGCCGGAGCGCGTGCGCCAGGCGCGCGCCGCGATCAGCCGCTTCTACGGCTCCCAACGCGCGCGCTACGCCGACGCCCTCGCGGGCCTCGGCCTCGAGTTGTTCACCGGCGAGGGCGGCTTCTACCACTGGGCGCGCCTGCCGAACGGCCTGACCGGGGACCGCTTCAACGAGCGCCTCTTCGCCCACCGGGCCGGCATCCTGCCCGGTCGCCTGTGCGACATGGCGCGCCGCGGCGAGGACGGTCCGCTGGGCCCGATGATGCGCTTCTCCTTCGGCCCCCTCGGCCCGGACTCGTTCGAGGACGACGTGCGCATCCTGGCCCAGTGCCTCTCCGCCTGAGGGACTGTCGCCAGTGAGCCCGTGGCGCCGCGGGCCGCGCTTGGCTTGCGGGGTTCGGGCCCTGGGCATACCTTTCCCGAGGATCCTCCGAGGGGGCCGGCGGGTCGGTCCGCGGAGATCCGGGGGTGATCCGCCATGCACCAGTTCTCCACGCTTCGGGTTGCGCTTCGGTACTGCGGCGCTTTGCTCGGCCTGACCCTCCCCGCAGCGGGTGCGGGGGACGTGCTGGTGGTCGACGCCGCGGGCGGTAGTCCTTACGCGACGATCCAGGCCGCCGTGGACGCCGCCGTCGACGGGGATACGGTCCTCATCAAGCCCGGGAGCTACGCGGCCTTCGTCGTCACGCAGAAGGACCTCTCGTTGGTCGGCGACGGCTCGCCGCTGCCGATCGTGACCGGCGAGACCCGCGTGCTGAACCTCCTCGCGAGCCAGGCCGTGCTGCTGGCGGGGCTCGATCTGCGCGGAGTGAAGTTGAACGGGGCACCGTTCCCGACCCTGGTGATCGCGGACACGCTGGGCGCCGTGCGCGTCGAGGATTGCCTGGTGCAGGGGGCGGATGCGGTCTGGTGCCCCACGGGCATTCCGGGATTCTGGAGTTGTCCGATCCCCTGGCCGGAGGGGGCGTGCGCCGCGATCGTGTCCCGAGCCGCGGACGTCACCTTCGCGCGCTGCGTGATCCAGGGTGGCCAGGGTTTGAACGATCACCCGGCCGGGAACAATCCCGGCGGCGATGGCATGGTGATCGAAGGCTCGCGCGTTTCGCTGTACGCCGGCGATGTGGGCGGAGGCCGGGGCGGGGGCCAGGCCACCATCCCCTTCGGCGGATTTGCCGAGGGGGGCAACGGCGGTCGCGGCGTGTTCGCGATCGAGTCGGGGCCCGAGCCCGTCGTCCTGCACCTCTCGGGAACCACGGTCCGCGGCGGTGACGGAGGACCCGGGGCGGATTGCATCGAACCCTCCGGATGGGGCGGAGCCGGAGTCCAGATCACGGGGTCGGGTGCGGGTGGAGCCCGACTCGTGCAGCATGGCAGCACCTTGTCCGGCGGGCTCGGCGGCTGCTGGGAGCCGGACGGAGCGCCGCTCATCCTGGACGGCGGGGCGACCCAGACGATCCTCGCGGGCTCGGCCCGCCGGGCCCGGGTCACGAACCCGGTCCGCGAGGGCCAGCCGATGCAGTTCGTGTTCGAGGGCGAGCCCGGCGACCGGGTCTTCCTGATCGCGAGCCTGGTCCCGGACTTCAGGCTGCTCGTCGCCTCGGGTGGCGTGCTGCACCTGGGATCGGGGACCTTCGGGGCGCTCGCCTTCCAAGGCGTCGTGCCCGCCGGCGGCATCCTCACCGTCCCGGCCACCGCGCCGACCCTGCCGCCAGGAGTCGACGGGCAGCGCTTCTTTCTGCAGACCTTCTTCCGCGACCTCGCGAATGCCCGGCGTCTCGCGACGCCCCTGACCCCGGTGGTCCTCGACGCGTCGTTCTGACCGACCGAGAGATCATCGAGCCAGCGGCCTGGCACGTCCCCTTGGCGCGGCCGCCAGGGGCGGCGGTCGCCCAGAGGGTGAGAGCTCCTCTCACGCCCTGGGCGAGGACGAACCGCGATCGAGCCCGGCTCGAGCGATCAGGAGTGCACCAGCTCCTCGTTCGGGCGCTGGGCGCGCGTGCTGATCCAGAACTCGCCGCTCTGGGTCACGTCGACGACGGCGGTGGTGCCGCGGGCGACCTTGCCGGCCAGAATCGCGTCGGCGAGCAGGTTCTGGATGCGTTTCTGGATCACGCGCTTGAGGGGGCGGGCGCCGTACTCGGGGTCGTAGCCCTCCTCGGCCAAGCGCTCGAGGGCGGCGGGGGTGACCTCGAGGCCGATCTCTTGCTCGGCGAGCTGCTTCGCGAGGCGCTGCACCTGGACCTTCACGATCTCGGAGAGGTGCTCGCGGCCGAGGGCGTGGAAGACCAGCACCTCGTCCAGACGGTTCACGAACTCCGGACGGAAGTGCTGCTTCACCTGGGACGCGTCGCGCAGGTTGCTGGTCATCAGCACGATCGTCTGGGTGAAGTCCACCGTGCGCCCCTTGCCGTCGGTCAGGCGGCCGTCGTCGAGCAATTGCAGGAGCACGTTGAAGACGTCGGGGTGGGCCTTCTCGACCTCGTCGAGCAGCAACACCGAGTGCGGCTTGCGGCGCACGGCTTCGGTCAGGACGCCGCCTTCCTCGTAGCCGACGTAGCCGGGGGGAGCGCCGATCAGGCGCGCCACGGCATGTTTTTCCATGAACTCGCTCATGTCGACGCGCACCATGTTGCGCTCGTCGTCGAAGAGGAACTCGGCCAAGGACCGCGCCAGCTCCGTCTTGCCGACGCCGGTCGGGCCGAGCAGCAGGAACGAGCCCAGGGGCCGCGTGGTCTCCTGCAAGCCGGCCCGGGCCCGCCGCACGGCTTGGGCGACGGCGTGCACGGCCTCTTCCTGGCCGACCACGCGTTCGTGCACGCGCTCCTCCATGTGCAGCAGCTTCTCGCGCTCGGTCTCGAGCAATCGGCTGGCCGGGATGTGCGTCCAGCGGCTGACCACCTGGGCGATCATCTCCTCGTCCACGGCCTCGGCGAGCAGGGCGCCGTCCTTCTGCACTTCCTGCAGGCGCGCGACGTTGTCCTCGAGCTTCTTCTGCTCCTCGGGGATCTCGCCGTAGCGGATCTTGGCCACGCGGTCGAAGTTGCCCTCGCGTTCCTTGCGCTCGGCTTCGTCGCGCAGGGTCTCGATCAGGACCTTCCCGGCGCGGATGGCCGTGATCAGGTCCTTCTCGGTCTGCCAGCGGGCGCGCAGGGCCGAGGTCTCCTCGCGTAGCTCGCCCAGCTCGCGGTCGATCTCGCCGACGCGGCGCTTGGTGCCCGGATCCTCGGCCTTCGCCAGGGCGGTCTTCTCGATCTCGAGCTGGCGCGTCTTGCGCTCGACCGAGTCGAGCTCCGGCGGCAGCGAGTCGATCAGCGTGCGTAGCTGCGAGGCCGCCTCGTCGACGCAGTCGATGGCCTTGTCGGGCAAGAAGCGGTCGGTCACGTGGCGGTCGGAGAGGCGTGCCGCGGCGATCAGGGCCGCGTCGTCGATGCGCACGCCGTGGTGCACCTCGTAGCGCTCCTTGATGCCGCGCAGGATCGCGATCGTGTCCTCGACCGAGGGTTCGTCGACCTGGATCGGCATGAAGCGCCGCTCGAGGGCCGCGTCCTTCTCGATGTGCTTGCGATACTCGTCGACCGTCGTCGCGCCGATGCAGTGCAACTCGCCGCGGGCCAGGGCCGGTTTGAGCATGTTGGCCGCGTCGATCGCGCCCTCGGCCTTGCCGGCGCCGACCAGGGTGTGCAACTCGTCGATGAAGAGCACGACCTCGCCCGCGGCGGTCGCGATCTCCTCCAGCACCGCCTTCAAACGCTCCTCGAACTCGCCGCGGTACTTGGCGCCCGCCAGCAGCGCGCCCATGTCGAGCGACATCACGCGCTTGCCCTTCAGCCCCTCGGGCACGTCGCCGGCCACGATGCGGTTCGCCAGGCCCTCGACGATGGCCGTCTTGCCGACCCCGGGGTCGCCGATCAGTACCGGGTTGTTCTTGCGCCGGCGCGAGAGCACCTGGATCGTGCGCCGGATCTCGGTGTCGCGGCCGATGACCGGGTCGAGCTTGCCCTTCTTCGCTTCCTCGGTCAGGTCGCGGGCGTACTTCGCCAGGGCGTCGAAGGTGGCTTCGGGGTCGGGCGAGGTGACGCGCTTGCCGCCGCGCACCTCCTTCAGGGCCGCCTCTAGGCGCTCGGGGGTCAGCTTGCGCGCGGCGAAGAGACCCCCGACCTCGGGGCCGCCCTTCTTGGCCAGCGCCAGCAGCAGGTGCTCGGTCGAGACGTACTCGTCGCCCATCGCGCGCGCCGCCGTGCCGGCCTCGTGCAGCACTTCGGCGAGGGCGCGCGCCATGCCGACCTGGCCGCCGCTCGAGCGCGGCAGCTTCGCCAGGCGTGCGCGCAACTCCGCCCCGAGCGCGGCCGCGTCGACGTCGAGCTTGCCGAGCACCGCCGCCGTGACCCCCTCGGCGGCCTCGAGCAAGGCCAGCCCCAGGTGCGTCGGCGTGATCTCGGGATGGCCGCCGGCCTGGGCCAGGCTCTGGGCCTGGCCGAGGGCTTCCTGGGACTTGGTGGTGTATTGCTCCGCCATGGATGGACTCCTGTCCCGACCGGCGAACGCCGTCCGGGGACCGGCGTCCCAGGCAAGCGCAGTGCCCCCTCCCGGGCGGGCCCTGGGGGGTCCCAGGGGGCCCCGGGGGGAGCAGGGAAGCGCGTTGGCTGCCAGAACGGCGGCCCAGGCTGCCACTTTGGCCGAGACGGCTCAGGGCGTCCGCAGGGTCCGAACCCGGATGCCCGGGCCCGATGGATCGGTCCAGGCCGCGACCAGGCCACCGGCCCCGGCTGCGAGCGCCGGATACCCGGTCGCGCGCCCGGCCGGGACCCGCTCGAGGATCGTCGTGGGGCCGGGCTCGAGATCCGCGTCGAGGGCCCGGGCGCGCCACTCGGCCCACTCCGCATCGTCCTGTTCGAGGTAGATGGCGACCCAGCCTCCAGCGGGCAGCGCGGCCAGCGCCACGCGCCCGATCGGGTTCCCCCCGTCGATCCGGCGCGGCGGCCCGAAGCTTCGACCGCCGTCGGTGGAGCGGGCCACGAACACGCGCGGCGTGTCGTCCGCCCCCAGGGTGAACCACAGGCACGCGACCTCGGGACCGCGGGCGGCGAGGGCGGGGCCGTTCACCGGACAACCGGGCATGCGCCAGCCGTCGGCGTGCACGGCCCGGGGTGCGCTCCAAGCAGCCGGCCCGTCGGCGCGTCCGCGGACGATGGCGATGTCGCGCAACTCGTCCGGTCCGCGGTCGCGGTAGGCGACGACGAGCGTCCCGTCGTCGAGCCGCACCAGCGCCGTGGGGCAACACTCGCACACGCGCTCGTCGAGGCGCGTCTCGCCGCTCACCTCGCCGTCCGCCTCGATCACGGCGCAGAAGAGCGCCATGTCGCCCGCGCCGTGGCCGCCGTGTGGGTCGGGATCCCCGTGCTGCCCGCTCGCCATCTGGCGCCCGTCGAGCCAGACCGCCGCGAAGCGTCCCCCGGGGAGGGGCGCGAGCGACGCGAAGCCGTGCTCGGTCGCGGAACGATCGGAGTGCAGCCAGCGTGGGGCGCCCCAGCTCCGCCCGCCGTCCGCGGACAGCGCGAATCGAACGCCATAGGCGTAGGTGCCCTCGCCCAACTGCTCGAGCCACGTCGCCGCCCAGCGCCCGTCGGTGCCCAGCGCGAGGCGCGGCACGTCGGCCCAGTTCACGAACCACCCCTCCCCCTCGGCGATCGTCACGGGTGCGCCGACCTTCCCGTTCGTGATGGAGCTCGCGCGCAAACGATGGCCGGACCCGTCGCGCCGCTCGGTCCACGTCAACGCGGCCGATCCGAGCGCCCCGCCGGAAAGGTGTGGATAGAGGCCGACGGCCTGGGACGCGTCGAGCGGTTCGGCCACGAGCGCGCCCGCCGAGGCGCTCTCCCCGCGCCCCGACTGCGGCGGCGAGTCGACACCGCAGGCTCCCAGCACCAAGGACCAAACCAACGACAGCAGGAAGGGCGAGCGGGGAGCGGATTCCATGGCCGCCGCAGCATACGTCGCGCGAAGGAGCGACCGTTCGCGCGCTCCGCGGACGGATGTGCGCGCGGTCTCCGACAGGCCGCGCGACAATGCTCCCCCGAGGGCGCCCGCGTACCGCGCCAGTCCACCTCGGCCAGCAGCGCTGGCGGCGGGAGCGGGTGCCGCCCGCGGCCGTTCCCGCTCCCGGGCGGCGCGGGTTCGAGAGTCGCCCTGGGCGTTTCCTGCTAGCATCCGGCGGGGGCTAGACCGCCGCACCGCGACCCCACCGCGGGCGTCCGCGCCCGGGGGCTTGCTCGCCGCGCTCATCCACACTTCGCGAGGGTCTGACCATGCTCACTTCCAACTTCGCGCACCGACTCCGCACGAACTGCGCGCCCATCCTCGGGCTCATGTTCCTGAGCACGCCTGCCTGGACGGTCCAAAGCGGCTCGCCCCCGCCCTGCGAGCACGGCTGGCTGCGGGCCTTGGGCGGTCGACCTGGTGTGGATGGTGTGGTCGAGTCCCTGGGCGTCTTCGACGACGGCAGCGGGCCGTCCCTCGCGGTGGGAGGCGTGTTCACCAAGGCGGGCGGCGGCCTCGCGACCAACGTCGCGCGCTGGGACGGCGCCGATTGGAGGGCCATGGGGGCCCTCGATGGGTCCGTCCAAGCCCTGTGCGAGTTCGACCCCGGCACGGGTCCGACGCTCCATGCCGGCGGCTGGTTCACCCATGCCGGCGGACAGCCGGTGAACTTCGTCGCCCGCTGGGACGGACAGGAGTGGGTCTCCATGGGCGGGGGACTGAACGGGGTCGTCCTGACTCTGACGGTGCACGACGAAGGCGGCGGTCCGGCCTTGTACGCGGGCGGGTTGTTCAGCCATGCCGGTGGCGCGCCGGCCTCGAACGTCGCCCGCTGGGATGGCACGGGCTGGCAGGCCTTGGGCGGGGGCGTGGACAATGTGGTCCACGCTCTCATCTCCCACGACGACGGGAACGGTCCGGCCCTGTACGCGGGAGGCACGTTCCTCAGCGCCGGGGGCGTCCCGGCCCAAGGCATCGCTCGCTGGCGGAGCGGCACCTGGTCAGCGGTCGGAGGCGGCGTGTCCGGGCATGTGCGCGCCCTGGAGGTCCTCGACGCGGGGAGCGGCCCGCAACTCTACGCAGGGGGCAACTTCACCCAAGCCGGCGGCCTCCCGGCTTCGCGCATGGCGCGCTGGGACGGCTCGGCTTGGTCGGCTCTGGGAGCAGGGCTGCAGGGCCACGTCTGGACCCTGGCGGTCCACGACGACGGGAACGGGGCGCGACTCTACGCGGGTGGCAACTTCACACAGTCCGGTGTCTGGTTCCCCGGCGTCGCGCTCTGGAGCGGGAGCGCCTGGAGCTTCGTACAGACCGGGATTCTGCCGGGCCTGCCGAACACTCTGCTCTCATACGACGACGGGAACGGACCGGCGCTCGTGATGGGTGGTGACTTCTGGCACTTGGACTGGGTGACGGTGCGGAGCCTGGCCCAGCTTCGAGGCGGAACATGGTCCGGTCTGGGCCGAGGTCCGGACGGATTGGTCAAGCATGTCGGGAGCTGCGACCTGGGCGGCGGGCCCGAGCTCTATCTGAGCGGGATCTTCAAGTTCGTCGATGGGCTGCCGCTCCATCGGTTCGTGCGCTGGAATGGGGTCGCCTGGCAGGAGATCGGGCACGCAGTCGAAGCCAGGGACATGCTGGTCTTCGACGACGGGAGCGGCCCGAGCGTCTTCGTCACCGGGTTCGGTATCCTAATCCCACCGGCCACCGCGGGTCAGTCCATCGGGCGCTACGACGGCGTGACCATGCACTCGCTGGCGGGGGGGCTCAACAATCCGGGCAACACCCTGGCCGTCTACGACGACGGGAGCGGCACGGCCCTATTCGTCGGTGGCAACTTCACCCAAGCGGGCGGGAACCCCGCGAGCAAGATCGCGCGCTGGAACGGCACGGGTTGGACCGCGTTGGGCGCGGGGATCCAGATCGAGGGCACCGTCTCCAAACTCCTCGTCCATGACGATGGGAGCGGTCCCGCGCTATTCGCCGGCGGCTCCTTCTGGGCCATCGCTGGAGTGCCCATCCAGCGCACTGCCCGCTGGGACGGGACTGCCTGGCAACCCCTGGGCTCCGGCCTCCTGGGGGGAACCGTCTTCACGCAGGAGGTCGAGATGGCCGTCTTCGACGACGGCGGCGGTCCACAGCTCTACGTGACGGGGGACTTCTTCAGCGCGGGTGGCGTGCCCGCGAACCACATCGCGCGCTGGGATGGAAGCTCGTGGCATGCCCTGGGTGCGGGACTCGACGGCCGGGGGATCACCCTGTGCGTGTTCGACGACGGGAGCGGACCCGCTCTCTACGTCGGAGGCGACTTCCAACACGCAGGCGGGATTCCCGCGAACAGGATCGCGCGCTGGAACGGATCGAGCTGGTCGGCCCTGGGCCGGGGTCTGGGGCTGGATTCGAGCTTCCTCCAGCAATGGCCCAACACGATGGCGGTCCACGAATTCGTTCCGGGCGAGGGGGCTTCCCTGGTCGTGGGCGGCAGCATCGACGGGGTCCCCGACTCCGGCGACAGCTACCTCGCCCGCTGGGGTTGCATCGGCGGCGCCCCCATCGGCGTGCCCTTCTGCCACGGGGACGGATCGGCGAGCCCCTGCCCTTGCGCGAACTTCGGTGCCGCGGGCGAAGGCTGCGCCAACTCCGCTGGCCAGGGCGCACGACTTGGCGCGGTCGGCTCGGCGAGCGTCTCGAGCGCCGACCTCGTGCTCGAGGCCCACGGCGTGCCGCCGCTGCGGCCAGGGCTCTTCTTTCAGGGGACGACGCGGGTGAACGGCGGCCAGGGAGCGCCCTTCGGCGACGGATTGCGTTGCGCGGGCGGAGCCCAGGCGCGACTCGAGGTCTCCGTGGCCGGACTCGACGGTCGGGCGGCGACGAGCGTCACGGTCGCAGCCCAGGGCTCGGTCGTCCCCGGGGAGGCACGCACCTACCAGTTCTGGTACCGGGACCCGATCGGTCCCTGCGGCATGGGATTCAACTTCACCCAGGGCTTGGGGGTGCACTGGGTTCCTTGAGGCCCACGGTGGAGCACGTCGGATGACCGACCGTTCCGTCGGGGCCCTCCGCGGGGACCCGGGCCGGCTGGGAAAGGGCTGCGCATCGAGCGCGGGCCGGAGCGGAAGGATTTTCCCCGTCGAAGGGACCGGGATCGCATTTCTTGCCCGGGATCCGGCGCGGTCCTCCGGGGCGGGATAGGGTTCGGAGCGCCTGGTCGGGAAGGGCCTCGGCGCGCACCGCAACCCTCGCCTTGGAGGCCGTCTCGATGGAACGCGCCCGCGCTCTCGCTCCCGTTCTCGTGGTCCCGCTCGTCGCCGGCCTGGCGTTCGCCCAGGCTCCGATCCTCAACGTGGAGGGGCTGTCGGCCGGGGAGCGCCTCGGCCTCGCCGTGGCCGCCGCGGGGGATGTCGATGGGGACGGGATTCCCGACCTGTTGCTCGGCGCCCCCAACGCCAGTCCGCGCGGGCCCGCCTCGGGGCGCGCCCTGCTCGTCTCGGGCGCCGACGGCTCGATCCTGCGCAACTTCGCCGGTGCGCTCGCCGGCGACTCGCTCGGCTGCGCGGTCGCGGGCGTCGGCGACGTCGACGGGGACGGCGTGCCGGATCTCCTGATCGGTGCGCGGGGTGACGACATGGGCGGCAACAACGCGGGCGCTGCGTTCCTGATCTCGGGCGCGCGCGGCAACGTCCTGTGGGTCGTGCGCGGCGTCGCGGGCGACAACCTGGGCTGCTCGGTGGTCGGGCTCGGGGACGTCAATGGAGACGGCGTACCCGACGTCGCGGTCGGAGCCTGGACGGCGGACTCGGGCGGCACGAACAGCGGGCACGTGCGTGTGCTCGACGGCGCGACGGGCTCGCTCCTGCGCCTGTTCTCCGGCGAGGCCCCCTACGACCACTTCGGCTTCGCGCTCGCGAACGTCGGGGACGTCGACGGGGACGGTGTGACGGACCTTGCGGTTGGAGCGCGCTGGAGCGCGTTCACGGGCTACGGCGCCGGCAGCGCCTATGTGTACTCGGGCGCGAGCGGTGCCCTCCTGCACGTCGCGCGCGGCGCGGCCGCCGGCGACGCGTTCGGCTCGGCCCTGGTCGGCCTGGGCGACGTGACCGGGGACGGCGTGCGCGACTTCGCGGTGGGCGCTCCGGGCTCGGACGTGGGCGGCGCGAACTCGGGCAGCGTGTACGTCTTCTCGGGCGCGGACGGCGGGCTCGTGCGCAGCCTGCATGGGCTCGCGGTGGGGGACGGCTTCGGCGGCGCCCTCGCGGCGCTCGACATCGACCAGGACGGCGTCCTCGACCTCGCGGTGGGAGCGCTGGCCAGCGATGAGCGCGGCACGAACGCGGGCTCGGTACGCGTCTTCTCCGGTGCCGACGGATCGCAGCTCTCCTCCCTCTTCGGTGGCCTGCCCGAGGATCGTCTGGGCTCCGCCCTCGCGAGCCTGGGGGACGTCGACCTCGACGGCCGCTCCGAACTGCTGGTCGGCGCCTACGGCGACAGCGGAAAGGGCGCGCTGACCGGGGCCGCGAAGGCGGTGTCCTTCGCGCTCGCCGAGCCGGTCGCGTACTGCACCGCCGCCCCCAACAGCACCGGGGTCGCCGCGCGCATCGGATACCGCGGCTCGGTGAGCGTCTCGGCCTCCGACCTGCGCCTGGTCGCGCGCCAGGTTCCCCGCCTGCAATTCGGCATCTTCTACTACGGCACCAATCGCTCCCAGGTGCCCTTCGGCAACGGCCTGCGCTGCGTCGGCGGCAACGTCTTCCGCATGAACGCCGTGAGCACGGGCACCGCGGGCCAAGCCCTGTACGCCCTCGACCTCGCCAACCCGACCGAAGCCGCCGGCACGATCCACCCCGGCTCGACCTGGCGCTTCCAGTTCTGGTTCCGCGACCCCCAAGCCGGCGGCGCGGGCTTCAACTTCAGCGACGCGCTCGAAGCCACCTTCGCGCCCTGACGGGTGGGCGGGAGGCGGGGTTCAGCCGGCCATCGCCCGCGGCAGCCACTGCTCGAGCTTCTCGAGCAGTTGCTCGCGGCGGAACGGCTTGGCGAGGTAGTCGTCCATGCCCGCGGCCAAGCAGCGTTCGCGGTCGCCCTGCATCGCGTTGGCGGTCATGGCGATGATGGGGACGTGGCGGGCGAGGGCCAGGCGACGGATGGCGCTCGTCGCGGCATAACCGTCCATCTCGGGCATCTGGCAGTCCATCAGAACGAGCAGGTAGTCGCGCGCGGCCACCCGCTCGACGGCGTCGCGACCGTTGTTCGCCACGTCGACCTGGAAACCCAGGCCCTCGAGCATGCGCCGCGCGACCTTCTGGTTGACGAGGTTGTCCTCGACCAGCAGCAGCCGTCCGCCCCGACCCGGCCCGGCGACCGGCACACCGCCCTCGTGGGGCAGCGAGCGGGGCGAACCCGCTTCCCGGCGCCCTTCGAGCAGCGCGAAGAGAGCCTCCCGCAGGCGGCTCGGGCACAAGGGCTTGAGCAATACGGCGCGATGCGGGACGCGCTGAGCGCCCTCCCGTGCGTCGCCCAGGGTCGTCACCGCGATCACCGGGACGCCCAGCGCGGCCAGGCGCTCGAGGGCCTCGCCCACGCCCGGTGCCTCGAGCGCGACCAGGGCCAGCCGCAGCTCGGGATCGGACGCGGCGAGGTACGCCAGGGCCTCCGAGCCGAGGCTGCACGGGAGCGCCTCCAGACCGTAGGACTCGAGTTCCTCGCACAGGATCGCGGACTGGCGTGCGGAGGCCTCGAGGAGCAACACCCGGCCCTGGGCCCGCGGTCGACGCTCGCGCTCGAGCGCGCCCGGCGCGAGCGGGAGCTCGAGCTCCAGCCAGAACGTCGAACCCTCGCCCGGCACGCTGGAGGCGCCCACGCTGCCGCCCATCAAGCGCGCGAGCTCGCGCGAGATCGCCAGCCCCAGGCCCGTGCCGCCGAAACGCCGCGTGGTCGAGGCATCCGCCTGGGTGAACTTGTCGAAGATGTGGTCGATCTGCTCGCCCGAGACGCCGATGCCGGTGTCCTCGATCGAGATGCGCAGCCGCGCGCGTTCGCCGTGGCGCCCCAGCTCGGTGACGTCGATCACGACGTGCCCCTGGCTCGTGAACTTGACCGCGTTGCCGACCAGGTTGACGAGCACCTGCCGCACGCGCAGCGGGTCGGCGAGGAAGTGGCGCGCCGTGGCTGGATCGTAGCGCAGCATGAGCTCGATGCCCTTCTCGTAGGCCCGCGCGGCCAGCGTCCGCGCGACGTCCTCGACGATCTGCGCCAGATCGACCTCGACGGGCTCGATCGCGAGTTTTCCGGCCTCGATCTTCGAGAAGTCGAGGATGTCGTTGATGATGCTGAGCAACGAGTCGGCCGAGCTCTTGATCACCTCGACGTAGTCGTGTTGCTCCTCGGGCAGCGGGCTCTCGAGCAAGAACTGGGTCATGCCCATGATGCCGTTCATGGGCGTGCGGATCTCGTGGCTCATGTTGGCCAGGAATTCGCTCTTGGCGCGGTTCGCGGCCTCGGCGGCCTCCTTGGCCTCGAGCAGATCCTCGGCGCGGCGGCGGTCGGCGACCGCGCGTGCCTCGGCCGCGGCCAGGCGTTTCTCCTGGGCCACCAGGCGGATCACCTCGCGCATGTCGCGCGCCACGACGACCACCGCGCTGGGTGCCCCCTGGTCGTTGCGCAGCAGCGACGTGCTGATCGAGACGGGGATGCTCTCGCCTTCAGGTCCGAGGTACTGGAACGGCCGATCGCGCAGCGTGCCCTTCTCGAGCGCCTCGGCCAGCAGGCGGTGGGCGAGCATGCGCGAGCCCTCGGGCACGAGATCCATGAAGGTCGAGCGCGCCAGGGCGCGGCCTTCGCGCCCCAGTAGGCGCGCCGTCTCGTGGTTGAACGAGCGCAGCCGGCCGTCCGGCTCGAGCACCACCAGTGAGTTGGCCATCGACTGGATCAAGCTCGAGGTGTACTCGCGCTCCTTGTCGATCTGGCGGTTGTTCGCATTCAGGAGCTCGGCCGCGTTGCGCAGGCGCAACAGCATGAGCGCCACGTAGAACAACAACGCGATGCTGGAGACGAACAGGATCCCGCGCGAGAGGTTGCGGCGAGCGGAGGCCTTGTCGAGCTCCAGGCTGAAGGCCGACTCGATCGCTTCGAGCCGCTCGATGCTCGCGAGCGCAAGGAAGTCGCTCAGAAGCTCGTCGACGACCTGGCGGCGGGTGAGCAAGTTGTCGGCGTGGCTCAGGACCAGGCGCAGGTCGGCGCGCAGTTCGTCGGAGACCGACTCGAGCCGCCCGAGCATCGCCTCGCTGCGGGCCTGCGCCAGGTCCTCGAGGTCGTCGTCGGGCGAGATGCTGTAGGTCAGGATGATCTGCTGCAGGGAGCGCAGCTCGCGCAGCAGCGATTCTTCGGCGCCCGCGCGCTCCATGCGCTCGGCCAGCTCGCTGGTGAGCCGCGGGAAGAAACGCAGCGACGTGGAGAGGCTGATCGTCTGGCTGGGGTAGTCGTGCAGGATCTCGGCCTTGCGCTCGAAGACAGCCTCGAAGCGGCTCAGCTCGTGCTCGGTCGCCGAGCGGCTGGTCGCCGGCAGGTGCGCGAGCTGCGTCTTGAGCCCCGCGATCGCGCCGCGCAGGCTGTCGCGGGCGTGCACGTGGTCGAAGAAGCCCTGGCTCATGCCCTGGCGCAGCTTGAGGGCGGCCTCGTTGAGCTGCATGTCGAGCTGCTTCATGCGCCGTAGCTCGCCCACGATCTGGTTCTGGATCGAACGCTCGACCCCGCCCGTCTCGAGCAGGAGCACCGTCAGGCCCAGGGCGGCCAGCGGGATGAGCAGAATCGTTCGCAGTCGCGGCACGCGCATGGACAGCACCCGGATCGGGCAGCTATCGGGCGTCCGCCGCGGGCCCCTGAGCCGGAAGCGGTTCCGGTCCCTCGCCCGCGACCGGGCCAGGAGGCCCCGTCCCAGGTCGGGGACGGGTCGGGGTTCCGGGGCCTTCAGCGGGTGAGCGCCGCGCCCACCAGGCCGCTGGCCCGCAGGGCCGTCTCGAGCAGCTCCCGCGAGCGCGGCTCGAGGGGTGCCAGGGGCGGGCGCACCTGGGCCGAGCACCGACCCAGGCGCGCCAGGGCCGCCTTGAGGGGCACCGGATTGGTCTCGACGAAGAGCGCGCGGGAGAGGGGCGCGATGCGCTCCCAGAGCACCTGGGCGCGGGCCGGGTCGCCGCCGGGCCCGGCGACGCGCAGGAACTCGGCGACCTCGGCCGGCAGGAGGTTCCCCACGACGCTGACCGCGCCCGTGGCGCCGGCCGCGACGAACTCCGGCAGGCACGAGTCCTCGCCGCACAGGACCGCCAGGCCCGCGGCGGCGAGCTCGGCGACGCGCTCGACCTTCGTCGTCGCTTCCTTGATCGCGACCACGTTGCGGAAACGGCCGGCGATCTCGGCGGCGAGCGCCGGGACGAGGTCGATCCCGGTGCGCGAGGGCACGTTGTAGAGCACCATGGGCGCGTCGACGGCCTCGGCCACGGCTCCGTAGTGCAGGAGCAATCCCTTGGGGCTGGGCTTGTTGTAGTAGGGCGTGACGACGAGCAACGAGTCGACGCCGGAGGAGACCGCGAAACGCGCCATCTCCACCGTGCTGCGCGTGCAGTTGGTGCCGACGCCGGCCATGACCGGGATGCGGCCGCGGGCGAGGTCCACGGCGGCGTGGATCAGGCTGCGGCGCTCGTACTCGCTGAGCGTGGTCGACTCGCCCGTCGTGCCGCACACGACGATCCCGTCGGTCCCGGCCGCGACGTGTTCGTCGACGAGGTCGGAGAAGGCGTCGAGGTCCACGCGCTCCGCGCCGAAGGGCGTGGGCAGGGCGACGTAACTGCCTTCGATCGGGGTGTCCATGCGGCTCTCTCCGTGGGGCAGGGGATCGTTCGCGTTCAGGCGTCGGGCGCGCGGACGAGGCGCGCCATGGCGGAGACGGCGGCGTGCACGCCGTCGAAGAGCGCGCGCGCCACGATGGCGAAGCCGATGTTCAGCTCCTCCATGCGCGGCAGGTGCGCGACGGGCACGACGTTGTCGTAATCGAGGCCGTGGCCGGCGTTGACGCGCAGGCCCAGGGCGTGGGCGAGCTCGGCGGCCGCCCGCAGACGCTCGAGCTCGCGCGCGCGGGCCTCGCCCCGCGCCCGGGCGTAGCACCCGGTGTGCAGCTCGACGAATTGGGCGCCCGTCCCGGCCGCGGCCTCGAGCTGCGCCGGGTCGGGGTCGACGAACAGGCTCACCTCGCCGCCGGCGGCCACCAGGCGCGGCACCGCCGCGTGCAACCGCCCGCGTTCGGCGCGCACGTCGAGGCCGCCTTCGGTCGTGACCTCCTGGCGGCCCTCGGGCACCAGGCAGAAGGCATCGGCGCCGCTCTCGAGGGCCAGGGCCACGATCTCCGGCTCGAGGGACAGCTCGAGGTTCAGGCGCGTGCGGATGCCCTCGCGCAGGCGGCGCACGTCGGCGTCCTGGATGTGGCGACGATCCAGGCGCAGGTGGCAGGTGATGCCCAGGGCGCCGGCCTCCTCCGCCGCGCGCGCCCAGGCCAGGGGATCCGGGAACGCCTCGCGGCGCGCCTGGCGCAGCGTGGCCACGTGGTCGACGTTCACCTGGAGCCGGGGGCTGGTCAAGGTGGGCGCAAGCTAACCAGCGCCGCGGGGCGTCACAACGCGCCGCTCGGCTGGCGGCCCGTTATGCTCTCCCCCCGTGCGGATCATCGCGGGCGAGCATCGCGGACGGCGCCTGGTCGCGCCCCAGGGCGAGGACACGCGCCCGATGCTCGACCGGGTGCGCGAGGCGCTCTTCGCCACCCTCGGAGAGCGTGTGTCGGAGGTCCGGGTCCTCGACCTCTTCGCCGGCAGCGGCAGCCTGGGGCTCGAGGCCCTCTCGCGCGGGGCGCTCGCCGTGCGCGCGGTCGAACGCGGCCCCCGGGCCCTCGCGGCCCTGGAGGCCAACGTCGACGCCCTCGGCCTGGGGGAGCGGGTCGAGATCCTGCGCGCCGACGCCCTCGCTCCCCGGGTCTGGGGGCCGCCCGTGGGCCTGGGGTCGCCCTGGGCCGGCCTGGTGTTCCTCGATCCGCCCTACCCGTTGCTGCGTGCCCGCCGCGCCGAGCTGCTCGCGGCCTTCGCCGCGGGCCTCGGGGCGGCGCTCGTCCCGGGTGGAGTGGCGGTGCTCCACGCCCCGCGGCACGTGCTGGGCGCGCGCGACATCCCGGCCGGATTCGAGTCCGAGGAGCGCGTCTACGGCACGAGCTCGCTGTGGTACCTCGAGGCCACCGAGGTCCCAGGGGAGCCCGAGCCGTGACCCGAGTGCGCGGAGCGTTGTTGCTCGATGGCGAGCTCGTGCCCGGGGCGCTGACCCTGGGCAACGGCCGGATCGTGGGCCTCGAGCGCGACGTCGCGCTCGACGAACGGGAGGCGCGCAGGGTGCTCGCCCCGGGCCTGGTCGATCTGCACGTGCACGGCTACGGCGGGCACGGGCCCCTCGAGGATCCGCTCGGCATGGGTCGGGCGCTGGCCCGCGCGGGCACCACCGCCTTCCAGCCCACCCTGTTCCCCGCCGCGCCCGGGCGCCTGGGGGAGGCGTGCGAGCGGCTGTGGAGCGCCCTCGGCCGGCGCGCGGCGGTTCCGGCGGGCCCGCTCGCCGCGCGGGTGCTCGGCCTGCACCTCGAGGGGCCCTTCGTGAACCCCGGGGCCGCCGGCGCCCTGCCGCGCTCGGAGCTCGCCGCGCCCTCGGTGGCCGCCCTGCGCGCGATCCTGGGGCCGGCGAGCGGCGACGGACGGGGCGTGCGCACCCTGACCGTGGCGCCCGAGCTCCCCGGCGCGGCGGAGCTCGTGGCCGAGGCCCTGCGTTGCGGCCTGCGCGTGTCCCTCGGCCACAGCCTGGCCAGCGCGCCCGAGGCCCGCGCCGCCCTGCGCGCCGGCGCGACGGGCGTGACGCACCTCTTCAACGCGATGTGCGCCTTCCATCACCGCGCGCCGGGCTTGCTCGGGGTGGCGCTGACCGACGACGCCGTCGCGGCCGAGATCATCGGCGACCTGGTGCACGTCGGGCCCGAGGCCTTCGAGCTCGCGCTGCGCGCCCGCGGGCCGCTCGGCCTGTGCCTGGTGAGCGACGCCCTGGCCGGCGCCGGCACGGGCTGCGAGCGTTTCCACGCCGGCGGGCGCGAGCACCTCGCGCGCGACGGCGCTTTCTTCCACGCGTCCCTCGAGCCGGGGGGCGAGCCGACCCTGGCGGGCTCGGCGTGTTCGCAGCTCGAGATGGTGCGGCGCCTGGTGGGACGGGGCGTGGTGTCACTCGTCGACGCCCTGACGATGGCCGGCGCCGCCCCGGCCCGCGCCCTGGGCCTGGAGCGCGAGCTCGGGGTCCTCGCCGTGGGCGCCCACGCGGACCTCGTCGCGCTCGAGCGCGGGACGCTCGAGCTCGAGCAGGTCTGGGTTGCGGGGGAGCCGGTCCTGGCCTGAGCACCCACCCCGCGGGTAGGGTCGCGCGCCGATGGCTGACGACTCCGAAGAAGACGGGCTCCTGGTGCTGATGCCCGCCCTGACCGCGCCCCGCTTGGCGGACGGGGGCATCGGGCTGACGCGCAAGTTCCTCGACGGCGTGCTGCTGTATCGGGAGCACTGGCGCGGGCCGATCCGCCTGTTGATCGAGGAGCGCCAGGGCGAGTCCGAGAACCTCGACAACCTGCCCGTGGACCCGGCGGAGCTGCCCTTCGAGGTCGAGCTCGTCGACTACACCGCGCCCGAGCTGGCGGCGCGGCTCGCGGGCGCGGCCCTGGTCTTCGGAACCACGTCCTATCGCCAGGTGCACCTGCCGGCGCTGTGCCGGAGCCTGGGCATCCCGTGCGTGCTCGGCACGGAGTACACGCTGCGCACGCGCTTGCAGATCCTGCTCGCCCAGCGCGGCATCGGCCCGCGCCTGGTGCGCGGTGCGCTGTGGGCGGTGCGCGAGGAAGGGCGCGAACGGCGCGCGATCCGTTTGGCGAGCGGACTGCAGTGCAACGGCACGCCGACCTTCGATGCCTACCGCCATCTCCAGCCCGAGGCGCACCTGTTCTTCGACACCCGCACGCGGGCCGAGGACGTGATCGCGCCCGAGCGCCTCGAGGCGCGGCTGGCGCGGCTGGCTCGCGGCGAGCCCCTGCGCCTGGCCTTCAGTGGCCGGCTCGATCCGATGAAGGGCACCCAGTACCTGGCGCCCTTCGCCGCTCGCCTGCGCGACCTGGGGGTGCCGTTCCGACTCGACATCTGCGGCGGGGGACCGATCCGCGAGCGTATGGCGCGCGACATCGAGCGCCTGGGGCTTGCGGACGTGGTCCACCTGCGCGGCGTGCTCGACTTCCAGCGCGAGCTGCTGCCCTTCGTGCGCGAGGAGATCGACCTGTTCGTGTGCACCCACGTGCAGGGCGATCCTTCCTGCACCTACCTCGAGACCTTCGCCTGCGGCGTGCCGATCGTAGGTTTCCGCAACGAGGCCTTCGATGGCCTGGCGCGCCGCGTGGGCGGTTGCTGGGCCGTGCCCGTGCGCGACGTGCGTGCCTTGGCCCAACGCGTCGCTGCCCTCGACGCGGAGCGCGGCGCGATCGCCTCCGGCGCCCGCGCCGTGCGCGAGTTCGCCCTGGCCCACACCTTCGAGCCGACCTTCGCCGGCCGCGTGGAGCACCTGCGCCGCTGCTCGCGCGGGCCCGCTCCCAAGCCGTAGGCGCGCGGTCGCTACGGGACGTCGTACTCGCCCCGCAGGGCGCGCGCGAGGGCGGGGTAGACCGCCGCGTTGCCGGCGGCCGAGTAGTGCTGGCGAGCGAAGAGGTCGTCTCCTGCGCGCTCGGGGCTGTTCGGGTCCGCGACCAGGTACGGCGCGGCGCGCACGTAGGGCATCCCCAGCTCACCCAGCGTCCGCGTGAAGTACTCGTCCTTCCAAGCCCAACGGTCCTGCTCGCGCAGGGAGCGTTCGCCCTGGAAGAGCAACACGCAGTAGTCGACGCCCTCGCCCTCCAGCACGCCGCGCAGCTCCTCGAGCAAGGCGCGCCCCAGGCGTCGTTTCCGGGCCACGAGCGCGGGGTGTTCGTCCCGGGGTTTGGCGAGCCACGGCGGGAGGTGGCGCGCGAGGGAAGGGGAAGCGTGCACGAAGGCCCGCGCGACGTAGCTCGGGATGCGCGGAGGGTGGCGCGCGAGGTACTCCTCGATCGGGACGTCCTCGACCGCCCGCTCGACCAGGCGACCGTCGGCGTCGAGCTCGAAGCGTGGCTTGGGGCAGCCGCGGAAGGCGAGCAGGCTGCGGTCGAGCGCGTCCTCGACGAAGATGCCGACCACGACCAGCGGGTCTCGGCCGCGCCAGCGCGGCAAGCTGGCGCGCACGAGCAAGAGGATCTGATCGAGGCCGAAGGCCGCCGTGCCGTGGTTGAGCAGGACGTGCGTCGCGCCGAGTTCTGGGTCGCGCTCGAGCAGCCCCTCCCAGCAGTCGGCGGCCGCGGTCGTGCAGGCGGCGAAGGAGTCGCCGTAGAGCAACACGGGCCGGCGACCGCGCAGGTCACCCTCGCCGACGTGGGCGTAGCTCCCCGGCGCGAGGCGCGGGTCGAGCCAACCGAGCTTTGCATCGCGGTGCACGAAGGAGTCGCGCTCGCCGGGCCGGCGCAAGCCGTGCTCGAGCTTCCAGTAGTCGTCGTCGGACTGGGCGTCCGCGTAGATCCCCGCGCGCCGCAGGCGCCAGCCGGGCCGCCCGTGGGCGCCCGGCTCGAGCACCCAGCGCAGGGCGAGTTCGGCGCACAGGAGGGCGAGCGCGGCGGCGCCCAGAAGCAGGGCCGCGGCGCGCAGCCGGCGGCGCCCGGCGCCCCCCGGGGATCGGCCCGTGTCTCCCATCGGAACCACCCTGCCAGACGGGGCCCGGGTCGAGAACGATGCTCTCGAAGCGTCCCCGACCCAGGGAGCCTTCCCCGCGGTACGCTTCGCTCTATGCAGACCGGACGCAACGCTCCCTGCCCCTGCGGCAGCGGCCAGAAGTACAAGCGCTGCTGTGCGCCCAAGGGCGCGCCGAGCGCGGCCCTCACCCCCGAGACCCCCGCGAGCCCCGGCGCCCCGGCGGGTCGCTCCAAGTTCACGCTGGGCGCGGTCGTGCTGCTGGTCGTGGCCGGGTTGGGCTACGGCCTGTTCCTCGATCCGGCCAAGCCGGGCGTGGCGCCGCCGGTCCTGCACCCCGAGCCCGCCGAGGGCGGCGGCCCGGGCCGCGTGTGGTCCCCCGAGCACGGGCACTGGCACACGCTCGACGGCCAGGAGCTGCCCGGTCAGACCGCGGTCCCCCCGGGTGGTGGGCCGGGGAAGGTCTGGTCCGAGGAACACGGGCACTGGCACGACGCGCCGAACTGATCCAGGGCGCGGTGATTCCCAGCGGGGAGGGGGCGGCCCACCCCTGGGAACGGGCGGCGAACGGGCTGGAGCGCCGCGGCGGGGCGCGTCGATCCAGGCTCCGGACTCCACCGGAGGTGTTCCCATGGGTCTTCTTCGCGGCCGCTCCGATTCCCGCCGCCCCTTCCCCCTGGCGCCCCTGCTCGCCCTGGCGCTGCTCCTGAGCCCGAACGCGGTGGGATCGCTCGTCGTCCGCGGCTCGCGCGGCGCCGCGCCGCCGGCGCAGGAGCGGGCCGACGCCTTCGAGGTGACGGCCGAGGACCTGCTCGCGCGCCCCGGCCAGCACGTGGGCCTGGTGCGCCGCGTCCACGGGACCTTCGCGGCCTGGAGCGGGGGTTGGAATCCGTTCCTCACGCGTTTCGGACCGGGGGAGTTCCGCGCCCTCGAGGCCTGGACCGACGAGCAGTTCCTGTGGGAGGGCGCGCGGGTGCCCGAGGCGCCGCTCTTGCTCTTCGTGCGCCGCGGGAGCGCGCCAGAGTGGGCGCTCGAGGGCGCACGGCCGCACCTGCGCTACGAGTTCACGCTCGCCGTGCGCGAGGTCTTCGCCGGCCGCCCCTGGTGCGAGGTGCTGGCCGTGCGGCCCACCGCCGAGACCGTCGGCGAGGGCGCGTTGGTCCACGCCCGCCGCGCCAAGGAGGCGCTGGAGAGCGGTCAGTACCGCCGCGCCGAAGCCGAGCTCGAGCGCGCGCTGGCAGCGCCCCTGCCGCCGCGCGCCAAGGCCGAGCTGGAGCGCATGGTGGCGCTCTGCGCCGCGCAGCGTTAGCGATACCCGCTGCGCTCGGGCTCGGCGTGACCGGCCGCGCGCAGCACCATCTCGCGCTCCGCCAGGCGCAGGTCGGCCTCGACCATCATGCGCGCCAAGGAATGCACGTCGTGTTCGGGCTTCCAACCCAGGCGCGTGCGGGCCTTCGAGGCGTCGCCCTCGAGGTGGTCGACCTCGGCGGGGCGGAAGTAGCGCGGGTCGATCTCGACGTGTTGCTTCCAGTCGAGGTCGAGCTGGGCGAACACGAGCTCCAGGAACTCGCGGATGCTGATGCTGGTGCCGGTCGCGACCACGTAGTCGCCGGGCTCGTCCTGCTGGAGCATGCGCCACATGGCCTCGACGTAGTCGCCCGCGAAGCCCCAATCGCGCTTGGCGTCCAGGTTGCCGAGCTGGAGCTTGTGCTGCAGGCCCAGCTTGATGCGCGTCGCGGCGCGCGTGATCTTGCGCGTGACGAAGTTCTCGCCGCGGCGCGGGCTCTCGTGGTTGAAGA